>NZ_BRVN01000004.1 GCF_026011735.1 Dietzia sp. NCCP-2495
CCCTAATCGATCAGAGCCTCCGGCCCACAACGTCCGAGTAGCCCCGCACCGAACCCACTTATCGATAGAGCGGGACAGGGTCCGGCGCGGACGGAAGCGGGACCGGGCCAGGCGCGGACGTGTCACGCACCGGCGCGGAGGACGCTGTAGACGAAGCCATCAGGCCGCAGGACCACCACGTCCCCCTCCCGCACCGGGAATCCGCGCAGTTCCTCGGAGTCCGGCGACACCCGCGCGAGCGCCGGTCCGCGGTGAGCCAACTCCGGCGGCACCGGCACCGTTCGGGGATCCACGCCCACGCCGACCAGCGACCACCCTGACCCCACGACCGTGTCCAGACGGCCCGTCGCAGCCCGTCCATCACCCGTGCGCCTCCCGGCGGCCCCTTCGGAATCCGCTACTTCTGTCTGCGCATTTGCCAGCTCCCGTCGCGCGGTGCGGGCTTCCATCGATCAGAGCCTCCGGCCCACAACGGCCGAGTAGATCCGAGCCGAACCCACTTATCGATGAGGTGGCGCTGGCCTGGCCGCGACGAGCGACGGGCTGCAAGCGGTAAGCGGCAAGCGACGGGCGCGCCGCGCTCAGCCGCGGACGGCGGCGATGACCGCGGCCCGGGCCTCCGCGGCGGTGTCGGCGTCCAGCGCGAGCGCCGCGAGCTCCCGGCACCGCTCCAGCGTGACCTCCGAGAGCGCCGCCCCGACGAACGGGATCGCGGCACTGGCCGCCGAGAGCGAGCTGACGCCCAACCCCAGCAGCACCATCGCCAGGTGAGGGTCGGCGGCGGCCTCACCGCACACGCCCACCGGCACCACGCGCCCGTCGGGCGTCGCCGATCCGGCCTGCGCGACGGCGCGGATCAGCCGGAGCACTGCGGGCTGCCACGGATCGGTCAGCGCCGCCAGCTCCGAGGACATGCGGTCGGCGGCCATGACGTACTGCGTGAGGTCGTTGGTTCCGATGGACAGGAAGTCCACGTGCGGCAGAAAGCGGTCCACGGCCACGGCCACCGAGGGCACCTCGACCATGATCCCGGGGGTCAGGCCGCGCTCGCGGCACCGCCGGGAGAAGTCTCGGGCCTCGTCGACGATAGCGACCATCGGGGCCATCACCCATGGCGAGGACTGGGCGCCGCCTACCCGCCCGCCGGCCTCGGCGAGGGCGTCGAGCTGCCGGTCGACCAGCCCCCGGTCGATCCTGTCGACGCGGATGCCCCGCACGCCCAGAGCCGGGTTCTCCTCCTGCGTCATCCCCGCGAACGCCAGCGGCTTGTCCGATCCCGCATCGAGGGTGCGGGTGACGACCTTGGCATCCGGGAACGCGCTGAGCACCTGGGCGTAGAGCTCCGCCTGCTCGTCGACGGTCGGCTCCGTCGGGCGGTCGAGGAAGGCCAGCTCTGTGCGGAAGAGCCCGATTCCCCCCGCCGGTCCCGCTGCGGCGGCGGCCGCGCCGTCGCCGTCCTGGACATTGGCAAGCAGGTCCACCGGGTGACCGTCGGCCAACACGGAGGGGCCCGTCCACCCCGCCGCCTTGAGGCGCATCTCCCTGTCCGCCGCCGCGGCCTCGGTGGCAACGCGCTCGTCGGGGCCCACCTCGACCGTCCCGGCCGCGCCGTCGACCAGCACGCGTTCCCCGTCTGCCACGTCGCCGAGGCCGGCGGCCGCGACGATGCACGGGATCCCGAGCTGCCGCGCGATGATCGCCGTGTGGGAGGTGGGGCCGCCGTGTTCGCAGACGATCGCCAGCACCATGTCGGGGTCGAGTCCGGCGGTGTCCGCCGGCGCCAGGTCGTCGGCCAGGAGCACGCCCGGCTCGTCGAACTCGGGGATCCCCGGCTCGGGCAGGCCCTGCAGCTCGGCGACCACGCGGGCGCAGATGTCGCGCAAGTCGGTGATCCGCTCTGCCTGCCGTCCGCCGATCTTCGTGAACATCGCGACGAAGGTCTCCGTGGCGGCGACGGTGGCGGCCTCTACCCCGAGCCCCTTCTTCAGCTCCTTGACCACAGCTTTCGCCCATCCCCGGTCCCGCGCGAGGACGGCGTTGGCCGTGAGGACTTCAGCGCTGACGCCGGTGGCGAGCGCGGCCCGACGGTCCAGCCGTTCGCCGACGGTCGCGGCGGCGTCGACGAACCGCTGCCGCGACTGATCGACCTGCTCCGGGGTCGAATCCGGGGCCTGGCCCGGGTCCGACGTCGGGGGCTGCTCCGGAGCCTGGCCGGTGTTCGGGGCCGGAGCGGCGGCGTCGCCCGAAGCGGGCGATCCCGGGCCGGATCCGTCGGAAGCGGCCGCCCCGGTCTCCGTCGGGTCAGCCCGCCGCACCCATCGGGCGGGGCCGTAGGCGAGCCCGGCCACCACCGCGGTCCCGCGGATCGTCGTCCGGGCCTGCCCGGCCGTCCCAGTCTGCGCGTCAAGGGGCATGAGGCTCTCCTGAAAGAGGAACGGGCACGCGGGCCCGGGTCCGACACTCGAATTGTGACGAGCCTAACTAATTCGGCTTGACTTTCCAACCGGATTGGGCAGAATCCAACGCAATCGGTCACCGGCGGAGGGCGGGCTCTACATGTACGGCAGCGAACGGCGTCGCCACATCACCGAGACCCTGGCCGCGTCCGGTCGGGTCACGGTGGCCGCCCTGGCGTCGGGGCTCGACGTGAGCGCGGAAACCATCCGTCGCGACCTGTCGGCGCTCGAGTCCGAGGGGATCCTCGAGCGCACCCACGGCGGCGCCGTCCCCGCGATCCCCGGCGGCAGAACCGAGCGCACGCTCGCTGCCCGCCGCGCCGAGAACGTGGACGCCAAGGCCGCGATCGGCCGCGCCGCCCTGCAGTTCCTGCCCGCCCCCGGCGGCACGGTCCTGCTCGACTCCGGCTCCACCACCGCCAGCCTCGTCGACGCGATGTGTACGGGCCCGGCGGAGGGGCACGGCCTGAGCCTCATCACCAACTCGGTGCCGCTGGCCGACACCCTCCACCGCGCCGGCCGCGATCGCCTGCACATGCTCGGCGGCAGCGCGCGCGGGCTGACCGGGGCCTGCGTCGGCGCCGAGACCCTGCGTGCGCTCCGGGCGATCCGCGTGGACGTGGCCTTCATCGGCGCCAACGGTCTCGACGCCGAGCGGGGGCTGACCACACAGGACCCCGAGGAGGCCGCGGTCAAGGCGGAGATGTGCCGGGCCGCCCGACGGGTGGTGCTGCTCGCCGACTCGAGCAAGTTCGGCCGCGACTTCCTGGTGTCGTTCGCCGGCCTGGACACGGTCGACGTCCTGGTCACCGACACCCGACCGACCGGGGCGCTGGCCACCGCGCTCGACGAGCAAGGAATCGAGGTGCTGCTGCCGTGATCGTCACGCTCACCATGAACCCGTCCATCGACCGCACGGCCACCCTGCCGGCCCCACTGCAGGTCGGGGGCGTCAACCGTATCGCGGAGATGGACGACTCCCCGGGCGGCAAGGGGATCAACGTCGCCCGGGTCGTCGCCGCGGGAGGCACGCCGACGCGCGCGGTGTTCCCCGCCGAGCCCGAGGACCAGTTCGTCGCGATGTGCGTCGCCACCGGCGTCTCTACGGCTGTGGTATCAACCGGGGGTGCGGTCCGGGTCAACCTCACCGTCGTGGACTCGGACGGCACCACCACCAAGATCAACGCCCCCGGCCCCGAGCTCGGCGCAGCGGCAAGCGACCGCGCCCGCGACACCGTCGTCCACCTCGCCCGGGAGGCTGACTGGGTGGTGCTGTGCGGCTCGCTTCCGCGTGGCGTGCCGGACCATTTCTACGCCGACCTGGTCGCCGGCCTGCGGGGGGCGGGGGCGCGCGTCGCCGTCGACACCTCCGACGCGCCCCTGGCGGCCCTCGCCGCGCGGTTCCCCGACGCCGCCCCCGACCTCATCAAACCCAACGGCGAGGAGCTCGGCCAGCTCGCCGGCACCGACGGCGCCGAGTTGGAGCGGCGCGCCGCCGCCGGTGACCTCGCCCCCGTCGTCGAGGCCGCGCGGGCCCTGTGCGCCGGGGGACTCGGCGCGGCCCTGGTGACGTTGGGTGGTGCGGGCGCCGTACTGGTCGACGACGACGAGGCGTGGTTCGCAGGTTCCCCGCAGGTCCGCGTCCGATCCACGGTCGGGGCGGGCGACTCCTCGCTGGCCGGGTATCTCCTGGCCGAGAGCCGGGGGCTCCCACCCGCCGACCGGCTCGTGTGGGCGGTCAACCACGGAAGTGTGGCCGCATCCCTGCCCGGGACGGGTCTGCCGCTCGGGCTCGACCCCGCGACGTTCACCACGCTCCCAAGACGACTCGACTAGGTCACGCGCCTCGACTCGGTCGCCGCCTCAGCCCCCGAAGTCTCCCCACCCACCCCTTTCACGAACACACCCACCCCTTTCACGAACACGGAGTACGGCCATGAACCACCCGATCATCGAGACCGCCACCGTGCGGCTCGACGCCGACCTCGGCGGCAGCAAGGACGAGGTGATCCGGTCACTGGCCGGTTCCCTGGTCGATGCCGGCCGCGCCCACGATCTCGAGCAGATGGTCACCGATCTCCTGGCCCGCGAGGCCAAATCAGCGACCGGCATGAAGGGCGGGATCGCCATCCCGCACTGCAAGTCCGAGTCGGTGGAGAAGCCGAGTCTGGGATTCGCCCGGCTCGACCCAGCCGTGGACTTCGGCGCCAAGGACGGACCTGCTGACCTGGTGTTCCTCATCGGTGCGCCCGCCGGCGGCGGCAAGGAGCACCTCAAGATCCTCGCGACGCTGGCGCGCAATCTCGTGCGGGCGGAGTTCGTGGAATCGCTGCGGACGGCCGCCACGCCCGAGGAGGCCGTGGACGTGATCCAGGGTGTGCTCGCCCCGAAGGACGAGGACTCGTCGTCGTCGTCGACCTCGTCGTCCTCCCCCGCTCCGAGTGCAGCCGGCGCGGCGGGTGCGGCGGGTGCCGCAGGTGCGGCGGGCGAGGCAGGTGCCGCAGGCGCGGCGGGGAGCACCGGCGGCTCGGGCGCCCGGCTCGTGGCCGTGACCGCGTGCCCCACCGGCATCGCCCACACCTACATGGCGGCCGATTCCCTCGCCCAGGAGGCGACGAGACGCGGCATCGACCTCCACGTGGAGACACAGGGCTCGGCCGGCGCCACGCCCCTGGACCCACAAGTCATCCGTGACGCCGACGCGGTGATCTTCGCCACCGACGTGGGCGTCCGCGACCGCGGCCGGTTCGCCGGGAAGCCGGTGGTCGAGTACGGCGTCAAGAAGGGCATCGACGCCCCCGGCCAGCTCATCGACGAGGCGCTCGCCGCGGCGAGCAATCCCCATGCCCACCGGGTCTCCGGCGAGACCGGCGCCGACGCCGCCACCGGAGCCGACTCTGGCGGCGACGAGCACTGGGCGCGCGGCCTGCAACGAGCTGTGATGACCGGCGTGTCCTACATGATCCCGTTCGTCGCGGCCGGCGGCCTCCTGCTGGCGCTCGGCTTCCTGCTCGGCGGCTACGACGTGGCCTACGCCTGGCAGGCGCTGGCCACCGACTACTCGCTCACCAACCTGCCCGGCCAGATCTTCGTCCTCGACGGCGAGATCGTCAACGCCGGTACCGCCGGCGCAGAACAACTCTCCCGGACCGGCCTCAGCCTCTACGTCGGCGCGGTCCTGTTCGCGATCGGCCAGGCCGCGATGGGCTTCATGATCGCGGTCCTGTCCGGCTACATCGCCTACGGCCTCGCCGACCGCCCGGGACTGGCGCCCGGTTTCGTGGGCGGCGCCATCTCCGTGACCCTCGGCGCCGGCTTCATCGGCGCGCTCATCACCGGCATCGTCGCCGGCTACCTCGTCCGCTGGATGACCTCGTGGAACACACCGCGCTGGCTCGCCGGACTCATGCCGGTCGTCCTGATCCCGCTGCTCGGCTCACTGGTGATCGGCCTGCTCATGTTCCTGCTGCTCGGTCGCCCACTCGCCGCCGTGTCCGAGGGGCTGGAGTCGTGGCTCAACGGCATGACCGGCTCGTCCATGATCGTGCTGGGGATCGTGCTGGGCCTCATGATGTGCTTCGACCTCGGCGGCCCGGTCAACAAGGCCGCCTACACCTTCGCCACCGCGGGCCTCGCCGCCGACAACCCCGCGTCGCTGAAAATCATGGCCGCCGTCATGGCCGCGGGCATGGTCCCGCCGCTGGCACTGGGGCTGGCGACCGTCGTGCGCAAGCGGCTGTTCAGCCCGGCGGAGCAGGAGAACGGTCGCGCCGCGTTCCTGCTCGGCGCGAGCTTCATCACCGAGGGCGCCATCCCCTTCGCCGCGGCGGACCCGCTGCGGGTGATCCCGTCGATGATGGCCGGTGGTGCCGTGACCGGCGCGCTGATCATGACGTTCGACGTCGGATCCTACGCGCCGCACGGAGGGATCTTCGTGTTCTTCGCGATCAACCCGGTGTGGGGCTACATCGTGGCTATCCTCGCGGGCATGGTGGTCTCCACGACCGCGGTCATCGTCGCCAAATCCACGCGGCGAGCGCCGGAGGTCGCGGCGACGGAGGAGCGCGTGGCCGTCGACGCCTGAGCCCCTCCGGGCCGGGGCCTGACCGCCTCCGGCCCGCCCACTCGAAGTAGCTGCACGTCCGTCACGATAAAGGAGACACCATGCCCAGCAAGACCGTGATCGTCGGTTCCTCCGAAGGACTCCACGCCCGCCCGGCGGGGATCATCGCCGAAGCCGCCGAGAAGTACGACGACGACATCATCATCACCTTCGACGAGGAGGACGCCGACGCCGCGTCCGCGATGCTCATCATGGCACTCGGCGCGGAGAAGGGCGCCAGCGTGATCGTCGCCAGCGACAGCGCCGCGGCAGTGGACGAGATCGCGGCACTGGTCGAGCAGGACCTCGACGCGGAGTAGTTCACCCGCGGTGTGCCGGGCCCCGCGTCAGTGGGGCCGCAGCGGCATGACGGACGAGTTGGTCACGTCCAGCACCGTCTGCCCGTCGTCGCCCACCAGCGCGGCGTCAATGACCAGCTTCGCGTCGCCCCGGTCGGGGCGTGGCTCGATCGAGCGGATCGTGATCTGCCCGGTGAGCGTCGTGCCCGGCAGGACGGGGCGACGGAAGGTCATCTCGAATCCGCGACCGATGCCACTGGGGAACCGGGTCCAGAACGCCTGCGCCGCCAGCCGCTGGTAGACGGCGAGGGTCTGGATACCGCTGGCGATCACCGAACCCAGCGGTGAGTCGTCCGCGGGGCCGGTGTGGATGGTGATCGGGTCCCATTGCCGGGCGAAGTCGACGATCGCTTCCTCGGTGAGCGTGTAGTGGCCGAGGGGGATCTCCTGGCCCGGCGTGAGATCGTCCGCGTACAGGGTGTCGGTCATGACCGCCTCCGGTTCCGGTTCCGGTTCCGGACCACCGGTGCCTCCGGCAGCCCGGTTCCAAGTGTGCTTCCGGGGCGGCGCGCCGGGGCGATTACCTCGGAAGTCACGGCGTTCGGGGACAGCCCCAGAAGCCAATCAAGCATTTGCTTGGTTGCTCGTGAATCCATATGCTCGACAGAAGCTCCCCCTCAGGCGACACCACCGGCCACCACCGCTCCATGTCGCCGAACGCCCAGATGAGAGGTCACCGTCGATGAGCCAGCAGGTCGCCCCCGGTCGCGAAGCACTGTTCCGCCCGCTCGAGATCCGGTCCCTGCACCTGGCCAACCGGCTCGCCATGTCGCCCATGACGCGCATGGGCTGCCCTGACGGTCTGCCGGACGAGGTCAACCGTGAGTACTACGCCTCGCGCGCGGCGGGCGGCACCGGACTCGTGGTGACCGAGGGCATCGGCATCGACCACCCCACCTCGGTCGACCACGCCTGGATTCCCCGGCTGGACTCGCCCGCGTCCGTCGCGGCGTGGCGCGAGGTCACCGGTGCCGTGCACTCCGCGGGCGGGAAGATCGTCGCGCAACTGTGGCATGTGGGCCCGCTGTGGGGCGCCAACGCCCGCTTCGACAAGCCGAACCGCGACCGCCTCATGGAGTTGCGGCCGATGCGCCCGTCGGGCCTGTGGGGCACCCCGGGCGTGACGACCTACTCCGAGCGCAGCGTGGCCCGGTGGATCCCGGAGATCGAGCCCATGACCGAGGCCGAGATCACCGAGACCATCGAGGCGTACGCGCGTTCGGCGGCACTGGCCATGGAGGCGGGTTTCGACGGCGTGACCCTGCACGGCGGCCACGGTTATCTTCTCGACGCGTTCGTCTGGGCCGACACGAATCGTCGCACCGACGCCTGGGGCGGCGACCTCGCGGCGCGCGTGCGCTACCCCGCGGCCGTGGTGGCCGCCGTGCGCGAGGCGATCGGCCCCGACGCGCCGCTGTTCTACCGCTTCTCGCAGCACACGCAGCAGGACTACAAAGCCCGCAAGGCGGAGACCCCGGACGAGCTGGGCGTGTACCTGGGTGCGCTCGCCGACGCCGGTGTGGACCTGTTCGACGCGTCGACGCGCCGGTTCAGCGATGCGGCGTTCCCCGAGCTCGAGGGCGACGACGGCGAGGTGACTCTGGCCGGTTGGGCCCGCCGCCTCACCGGCAAGGCGTCGGGAGCGGTCGGCGGCGTCGGCATCGGCACGTCACTGCGCGAGCAGAAGTCGGGCGCCGAGATCAGTGCCTCGGACAACGTAGACCTGGTCACGGAGCTGATGGACCGCGGCGAGTTCGACCTGATCTCCGTCGGACGTCTCCATCTGGCGGATCCGGGCATCGCCGGTGTCCTGCGTTCCGCGGGACCGCTGCCGGAGTTCATCCGTGAGCAGCACGAGGCCCCGCTGCGCGACCCGCAGGCCTGAGTCAATCCGCTCCGGCGGCGGGTGTGCCCACGATCTCCGGACGGGCGAGGAGGCGTGCGGCCATCTCGCGGCCCTGCCACACCATCTCGGTCCCGTAGATCGGTCGGTGCGCGAACGCCCCCTCCAGCAGGAGGAACAGGTGGTTGCCGAGCATTCGGTGGTCGATGTCCGGCGCGGAGTCCTCCTTGACCAACTCCTCGAGCAGATCGCAGATCGAGTGCTTGTGATAGCGGATGACCTCGTGGGCCGGGTGGTCGTCGGGGAGTTCGGCAGCGGCGTTGAGAAACGCGCAGCCGCGGCGTGAATTCATGTGGTCGGCGGCGTAGACGGTGAAGAACGCCAGTGCACGGGGGCTCTCGGCACGCGCCACCTCGTCCTCCAGCAGCGTCCACCACCAACGATGCCGGTCGAGCAGGTACGCCACGACCAGTCCGTCCTTGGATCCGAAGTTGGTGTACAACACCGGCTTCGAGACGCCGGATTCGGCAGCGATCGTGTCCACGCTGACGGGATGAATGCCCTGCTCATAGAAGAGCCGGGACGCCACGTCGAGAATCCGCCGGGCGCCCGGGGTGAGGTCACTGAGGTCTGGAAAATCGGAGGTCATATCCCCATTGACTTTACAGGTCTGTATACCTAATCTGTAGCCGAGGTTTACAGGTCTGTAAACCTCGCAACCGCCGGACCTCTCGGATCCGGCCCCTCACACGTTCACTCACCCCTCGAGGAGGGATTCCCATGACGTTGTTCCGTTCCGTCGTCACCTATGTCACCCAGATCTTGACCGCCTTCGACACCGCCAGCGCGCTGCGCCATGGCAATTCCGTGTCGGACCGGTCCCGCCGGCTGTGCATGAACCCGGTCGAGGACACCCAGGCCCCGGTCGCGGTACCCACCCTCGTCGCCGCCTGAGCTCGGCCCGGTCTGGGCAGGGCCGGACCGACCCGGACCTGCCGGAACTTCGACGCGCACTACCGACCGTGTGAGAACAGGCGTTCTCGCGCGGTCGGTAGTGGTCAGGTGGAGTCCAGAACGCCTTCTTGCTCCCGACTCCGTCGAATGAGGTCTCCGGCATGAGTACGTCCGCCGCCGCCAGGGGTGCCAAAGGCATGCGGCTCGCACTGATCACGGGCGGTCTGGTCGCCATCGCGTTCGGCATCGCCGTGCTCGTGTGGCCCGCCAAGACCGCCGCGGCGATCACCGGAATCATCGCCTTCTGGGCGATCGTCGCCGGGCTCATCTACATTGCGATGGCGCTCGTCGACGCCGGCCAGTCGACGGCGAGCCGAGTAGGCCATGCCCTACTCGGCCTGCTGTACGTCGCGGCCGGGGTCTACGCCATCATCGCGATCCAATCCACGACGATCGTCCTCGCCTTTTTCATCACCCTGATGATCGGCATCATGTGGATCATCGAGGGTTTCACCGCCCTCTTCGCGCTCGGCGAGCCCGGCTCGAAGGGCCTGACGATCGTCTTCGCGGTGATCTCGGTCCTCGCCGGGATCTCGCTCGTCAGCACCCCGCTGTGGGGCGCCGGATTCCTGTGGTGGCTCGTGGGCGTCTCGCTCCTCGTCCTGGGGGCGCTCAACCTGATCCGCGGGTTGTTGCTCAAGTCGTGAGCGAGTTCCGCGTGAGCGTGTTCCGCGTGAGCGTGAATGGCCGGTGATCACCGCACTGCACGTGTCCAGCAGGGGGTTCCCTCCAACCCGGGAACGCCCTGTGCTTACTCTGTCCCTATACTGCTGACATCCGGAACCAGCAGGGGAAGACCGGTGAGAATCCGGCGCTGACCCGCAACGGTGTGCGGCCACCCAGGTGACCGCGAGCCCGATTACCTGCCCGGATGTTCGCGACTCCAGGTACATCGCCGAGGTCTGCGATCCAGGGGTCCTGCACCGTGCGGGTTCGCGGCACTGCGCCTACCGCCGTCAGGTCTCTCGTTTCGTCGGTCTCACGACACGATCCGAGGACTGATCATGTTTCGTCGCACACCCGCCAGTACCGTCTCCGTCGGCGCCGCGCTGCTCGTCGCAGGACTCGCCCTCACCGGCTGTTCCCGAGGGGAGGCGCTCGAGTCCACCGCCGCAGCCGAGCCGTTCGCCGAACCGGTGACCATCACCAACTGCGACCGCGAGGCCACCTTCGACGCCCCACCGCAGCGCATCATCACGATGAACCACCATGTCACCGAAACGCTGATCCAGATGGGCGCCGGCGACCGGATCATCGGCCGCGCCTACGCGGACCGCGACTCCGAGCCCCTCCCCGAGGTCGCCGACGAGATGGCGGCGATCCCCGCCCTCGCCGATGAGTACCCCACCTGGGAGCAGATCGTCGACCTCGACCCGGACCTGGTGGTGGGCGGGATGAGGAGCGCGTTCGACGAGAAGGAGGGCCGTAGCCGCGACGCTCTGGAGGCCGAGGGGATCGACACGTTCCTGTTCTCCGAGTACTGCGGCGAGGGCTTCCCGGACCTGGACATGCTCGAGACCGACTACTCCCAGCTCGGTCACGTGCTCGGCGTCGAAGAGGGCGCTGCCGCACTCACCGACCGGATCGTCGGCGGATTGGACGAGGTCCGGGCTGCCCTGGACGCCCACGCCATCAGCGGCACCCCCACGTTCTTCTATGACAGTGGTGAGGACGTGCCCATGACCATCGGCGGCGTGGGCATCGGCCAGTTGGTCGGAGACGTTGCCGGCGCGGACAACATCTTCACCGAGGGCGAGAAGCCGTACGTCAAGACCACGTGGGAGATCCTCGGTGAGCGTCAGCCGGAGGCCATCGTGGTTCTGGACTACGGGTCCACGAGCGCCGAGGAGAAGATCGCCTATCTCGAGCAGCACCCCGTCATGTCCACCACGCCGGCCGTGCGGGAGGGCCGCTATGCGGTGATCCCCCTGGACGACCTGTTCGAGAGCTCGCGCATCGTCACCGCCGCCCGGACCATCGCCGGTGCACTGCACCCGGAAGTATTCGGGCAGTGACGTGACGACGGTTGCTGAGACGCCTCATCAGCTGGTCGGCTCCACCACTGAGCGGTCGGGCCCCTCGCCCTCGGGCCGCCGCTCACTGTGGTTCATCTGCCCTCCCCTCGTGGCGCTGCTCGCGCTCGCGATAGCCGCCGCCGTGTCCCTGGGCTCGGTGTCAATCCCGATCGGGGACGTGTGGGCGATCGTCGCGCATCGCCTGGCGCCCGGCACGTTCGCGCCGTGGTGGACGGACGCCCGAGAGGCGATCGTCATCGAATCCCGCCTGCCGCGGGCCCTCATGGCCGCAGCGGTGGGCGCGTCACTGGCGGTGGCGGGCGGTGTCGCCCAGGCGGTGACCCGCAACCCGCTGGCCGACCCGTACCTGCTGGGGGTGTCTTCGGGCGCGGGCTTCGGCGTGGTGGTGCTGACCGTCCTCGGGTGGGGCGCCGGGGTTGCGGGGGTCTTCACCCTTCCGGTGGCGGCCTTCGTCGGGTCCCTGTTGCCGCTGTTGGGCGTGGTCCTCGTGGCCCGGCGGGCGAACGACACCACCGCGATCGTGCTGGTCGGCGCCGCCATGACGATGGTGTTCGGCGCCCTGAACACCTTCACCCTGCTGGTGCTCGGCGACGATCACCAGCTGGGCACGGTCATGCGCTGGCTCGCCGGTGGTTTCGGCGACGCCGGCTGGACGATGCTGTGGGCTCCGCTGTCGATCCTGCTCGTGGTGGGGGCGGTGGTGTTGATCGTCGGCCGCCACCTGGACCTGCTGCTCACCGGCGACGACGGCGCCACCGCGATGGGCGTCAACGTGCCCCGGTTCCGGGTGCTCATGCTGCTGCTCGTCTCGCTGCTCACGGCGGGCGCGGTGGCCGTGTCGGGGACGATCGGGTTCATTGGCCTGCTCATCCCCCATCTGGCGGGCTTCGTCACCGGCCGCACGTCCGTCCGATTGTTGCCGACTGCGGCCCTGATGGGGGCGATCGCCCTGGTCGCGGCCGACATCGCGGCCCGCGCGGTGAGTGAGGGCACCGAGCTGCCGGTGGGCGTGGTGACCGGAATCGTGGGCGGTCCGGTCTTCCTGCTCATGCTGTGGCACCGCTACGGGAAGGCGACGGTATGACCACCCTGACCGCCTCCGAGGTCTCGGCCCACCTGGGCGGCCGCCAGATCCTTCACGGCGTGGACCTGACCGTCGCGCCGGGCCGGGTGACTGCACTGGTCGGCCCGAACGGCAGTGGCAAGACCACCCTGCTGCGTGCCTGCTATCGCGCCCTTCCGGTGTCGTCGGGGCTGGTGACGATCGACGACGCGGACATCCATTCGCTGCGCCGCCGCACGCTGGCCCGCACGGTCGGCGCGAGCACGCAGGAGCCGGTCTCGCTCGGCGGCATCACCGTTCGCGAGTCCGTGCGCCTGGGCCGGACCGTCACGCGCGGCCTGTTCGAGCCGTTCGGCAGCGACGATTCCGAGGTCGTCGACACCGTGCTCGCGCGGGTGGGACTGTCGGAGCTCGCCGATCGCGACGTCCTGGCCCTGTCGGGCGGGGAGCGGCAGCGGGTGTCGATCGCGCGCACGCTCGCCCAGCAGCCCGACGTGCTCCTCCTGGACGAACCCACCAACCACCTCGACCTGCACCAGCAGCTCTCTGTCCTCACCCTCCTGCGCGACCTCGCCGCCGGGGGTCTCGCCGTGCTGTTGACGGTGCACGACCTGCGGATGGCGGTCGAGTACTGCGATGCCGTGGCGGTGCTCAGCAACGGCGCCCTGGTGGCCACGGGTCCGCCGGAGGAGGTGCTCGGCGCCGCGGTCCTGCGCGAGGTGTTCGGGGTGCGCGGCGAGGTCCGCGAGGGTGCGGGCGGGCGCCGCACGTTGGACGTGATCGGACTGGCGGATGGGTGACGCGTCGGCGCGGTACCTGTGGAGGGACGACGACGACAACGCCGCCACCTCGATCTCCTCACCCGAGGGCGTGGCGTCGGCCTATGCCGGCGTCGCGGGGTACCTCGGGGACTTCGCCCGCACGATCAGTCTCGGACCCGAGGTGCTGCCGGGGCCGGTGCTCACGGATCCGGAGTGGCTGGCCCAGCGCGTCCTCGACACCGGACGCCGCTGGGAATACCGCGACCGGCGCGTGAACGGCACCCTGTGGTGGTATTCGGCCAGTTCATCACTGGTGGCGGCACCGTTGATGATGCTGCTCACCGCTGGTGTCGCGCCGGATCCGCGGCCCGGCAGCGTGACCCTCTCGTTGCAGCCGAACGGCTATCTGCGGGCAGTTCGTTCGGACCGACTCCTGCCCACTGTTGAGGCTTTCGCGGACGCACTCGTCGAGGCCCACTCCGCGGTGATCGCCGCGTTGGCAGAGGTGTCCGGGGCTGCGCCGCGGGCGTTGTGGGCCATCGCGAGTGATTCCATCGGCAACCGCGCGCTGGAGGCCGGCCGGTCCGTCGGAGACCCGGTTCTGGGGATCGAGTTGGCCGGTGCCGTCTGCGCGGCGCCGCTGCTGGAACCTCGCTACATCGATGTCGAGGGCTCCGAGCGTTCCCGGACGTTCGTTCGCCGCAGCTCGTGCTGCCTCATCTATGTGGCCACGAACGGTGACAAGTGCGTCAGTTGCCCGCGCCGCACACCCGAGGACCGGCACGCCCAGCTCCGCCTCAGGACGTAGCAGCCCCAGGACCGAGCAGACCCGGGACGTAGCAGTCTCGGGTCGTCGCGGCGTACCGCTCGGGCACGGTTGACCGGGCGCTGGCACTCCGCGTGTGCGCCCGATTCCGTCCGGTCGGCGCTTGCGGACGCCGCGCTGCTGTCGGTCAGCGCTTGCGGGCGCTGTTGCTCACCTTCTGGAAGAGCTCCTTGGCCTTGCGCTGGTTCTCCGGCTTCGCGGCCTCGCGCTTGGCCACCTCGACGGCCTTGACGGCGATCCCGCTCTTGATGGCCTTGCTCAGAAATCCCATGGTGCACCTCTGTGTTGTCGGAAGAGCCAGTGTAGATGCGGTGCGGAGGGGCTGCGCCCGACAGTCGGAGCTCGCGGTACCGGCGTGTCAGTCGAGCGGCACGATCATCGGGCTGCCGGCCACCGGGTCCGGAACCACCACGCAGTCCATCCCGAAGATCTGGTCGACCAGCTCCGGGGTGACTACCTGTGCCGGCGGACCACTCGCGACCCAGACGCGTTGCCGCTGGCCGCCGGAGAGCTCGGAGACCGGGCGGTCCGCGAGTTCGGTGACCCCGGCCGCGTCCATCGCGCGGTCCGTGGCCTCCTCGTCAGCCCGGGACCAGCTGTTGAGCATCGTCTGGTGGGCATAGCGGCCACGGCGTACGAGGGCCTTCACCCGGATGCCCTCCGGGCTCAGTGCGGACTGGGGCAGCCTGTCGTCGTAGCCGAGGCTCAGCCCGTGCGCGCGCACGCGGTTCATCGACGGATCTCCTTTGTCATGCGTCCCCGAACAGGAAATCTCGCAGTGGTGTCGACAAGATCCCCGCCCCGGCGGGCACCTCGGGTCCCCTCCGCTCAGGGTGATCAGTGCACCGTGTCGCCCCCGCGTCAGGCCGCCCACAATCACTGTCACCGCCGCGCGGAATCCGACCCGCCAACCCCGACCTTTTATCGCCGTGGGAGCTGACGCGCCAGGTGACCGGAGAAATGCTCCGCCAACCCGGCGACCGCCCCGATCACCGTGATCGCCGGTGGCTCGACACCCGCCTCGGCGCAGGCCCCGGCGATCGTGGCCGCCGTGCCATGCAGGACTAATTGCGTCGGCAACGAGCCGTCGGCGACCGTCACCGCCGGGGTATCGCCGGGCAGTCCCTGCGCCAGCAGTTCGTCGGTGATCGCCGGCAGGTTCGTCACCGCCATGAGCAGCACCAGTGTGGTGCCGGACCGGGCGAGCGCGCCGTAGTCGAGCGTCGAGTGCGGGCTATCCGGTGGGACGTGACCCGAGATCACCGACACCCCCTGCGCCAGCCCGCGGTGCGTGGCCGGGACCCCGACGAGCGCGGGCACCGAGAAAGCTGACGTCACGCCCGGGATCACCGTCACCGCCACGCCGGCGACCGTGCACGCCAGGTACTCCTCGCCGCCGCGGCCGAAGAGGAAACTGTCACCGCCCTTGAGCCGCACCACCGTCCGCTTCCGCCGTGCCTGCTCGACAAGGATCCGGTTGATCTCCTCCTGTGGCGTGGCCCGACCGAACGGGACCTTGCCCACGTCGATTATCTCGACGCCCGGCCCGAGCTCGTCGAGGACCGCCACTGGGCCCAGGCGATCGGTCACCACCACGTCGGCGGCGAAGAGCGCCTCCCGGCCGGCGACGGTCATCAGCCCCGGGTCACCGGGCCCGCCGCCCACCAGGATCACCTGACCCGTGTCCGCATCCCCGGTCGTCGTCACGTCGTCGTCCCTTCTCCGCGCCCTGCCCCGGCACCACGCCGCAGGAGATACACATCCATCACCCAGCCGTGCTCCGCGCGCAGCCGCTCCCGGTGCGCGCGCAGCTCGGCCAGCACGTCCCCGACGCGGCCTGCCACCAGCGTCTCGCCGGCGTCTCCGAGGTTGCCGCCCCACCAGATGTGCCAGTCGGTCAGCTCGTCGATCGGCAGGTCCGAGTTGAGCATCACCACCACGTTGTCCGCGCCGGCGGCCACGACCTCCTGCAGCCGCCGGCCGGTGGTGACGGTAACCGTGCCGCCGATCTCGTGCAGGACCAGCCGGTGCCGAGCGGCCAGCACCTGCAGCGCGGAGATGCCCGGGAGCACCTGTACGTCCAGCTCCAGCCGCCCGCGCTCGCGGATGCGATCGAGGATTCGCAGCGTCGAGTCGTAGAACGCGGGATCGCCCCACACCGGGATCGCCACGTCGCCCGGCCGCTGCGCCATCGCCTGCTCCCACGCCTCCGCGCGTGCCTCGTGCCAGTCCAGGACCACGCCGCGGTAGTCGCCGTGCGTCGAGGTCGACGACGACGAGCGGTCCCTCTCCGGATCCGGCACCCCCACCAATTCGACGCCCGGGGCGTGCCGCTCGAGTAGCTCGGCGCGTCGGGCGAACAGTGGATCGGTCGGCCATTCCGACGCGCCTGTGGGCGGCCCCTTCACCGCCGCCAGGGCGTAGTCGGCGGCTCTGAGGGCGTGCACGGCCTCGACGGTGATCTGGTCGAGCCCGCCCGAGCCGATGCCCACGACGTTGACCCGGCGGATCCCGGCCCCGGCACCTGTTTGGTCGACATCAGCGTTGCCGGTGCCGGCGTGTCGCGACGATTTTGTCGACCAAACCCGCGATGAGGTGGCCGCGGAGGAGGCCGATGGCGAGCGCGTGTCCGACTTCCGCGGGTCAGTCACCGTGGGCGTCCTCGAGATCACCCTCGACGTCGAGGTAGACCTGCCGCATCTGGTCTAGGAGCCCGGAGTCGGGCTCGGCCCACAGTCCACGATCGGCGGCCTCGGTGAGGCGCTCGATCATGCCGCGCAGTGCCCACGGGTTGGACTGCCGCAGGAACTCCTGGTTGACCTCGTCCAGCACGTACTCGCGGGTGAGCGACTCGTACATCCAGTCATGGACGACTCCGGCGGTGGCGTCGAACCCGAAGAGGTAGTCCACGGTGGCCGCGAGCTCGAAGGCGCCCTTGTACCCGTGCCGCTGCATCGCGGCGATCCAGCGCGGGTTCACCACCCGGGCGCGGAACACCCGGTTCGTCTCCTCTGCCAGCGTGCGGGTGCGGATGGCATCCGGCACGGTGGAATCCCCGACGTAGGCCCGCGGCTCGGCTCCGGTGAGCGCGCGCACGGTCGCGATCATGCCGCCGTGGTACTGGAAATAGTCATCAGAATCGGCGATGTCGTGCTCGCGGGTGTCGATGTTCTTCGCTGCCACGGCGATGCGCCGGTAGTTGGTGCGCATGTCGTCGGCCGCGGGCACGCCATCGAGGTCCCGGCCGTAGGCGTAGCCGCCCCAGCGGGTGTACACCTCCGCCAGGTCGCGGTCGTCGCGCCAGTTCCCGGCCTCGATCGTCTGCAGCAGACCCGCCCCGTACGAGCCGGGGGCGGAGCCGAAGATCCGCGTGGTGGCCCGCCGCTGATCAGTGTGCTCGGCCAGGTCGGCCCGCGCGTGGGCGGCCACGAAGTTCTGCTCGTCCGGCTCGTCCAGGCCCGCGACCAGCTGGACTGCGTCGTCGATCATGGCGATGACGTGCGGGAACGCATCGCGGAAGAAGCCCGAGATGCGGACCGTCACGTCGATGCGGGGACGTCCCAACTCCTCGAGCGGGATCACCTCGAGCCCGGTGACGCGCCGCGAGGCCTCGTCCCACTCCGGGCGCACGCCCAGCAGGGCCAGCACCTCGGCGATGTCGTCGCCTGAGGTCCGCATCGCGGAGGTACCCCAGATCGACAGGCCCACCGAGGCCGGATAACCGCCGGTCTCGGACACATGCCGCTCGAGCAGGGAGTCGGCCATCGACTGCCCTGTGTCCCACGCCAGCCGCGAGGGGATGGCCCGCGGGTCGACGGTGTAGAAGTTTCGGCCGGTCGGCAGCACGTTGACCAGGCCGCGCAGTGGCGAGCCCGAGGGCCCCGCCGGGATGAAGCCGCCGTCCAGCGCGTGCAGGACCGCATCCATTTCGCCTGTCGTCGCGGCCAGGCGCGGGACGACCTCGCGGGCGGCGAACTCCAGGACGTGGGCGACGTCGGAGCCGGAGTTGTTGTCGTCGTCGTCTTTCCCTCCGGCAGAGCCACCGGCGTCGAGCCCCGCGGCGGCGAGGACCTCGGGCACGGCGGCCACGTCCCAGTCGCGGGCGTCCATCGCCACCACCAGCTCGCGGGCGAGCGCCTCGACGCGGTCCACCTGCTCGGTCGGCGCGCCCTCGGCCAGCCCCAGCGCCCGGCGCAGACCCGGCACTGCCCCCGACTCGCCGCCCCACACCTGCGAGGCCCGCAGGATCGCCAGCACCAGGTTGACGCGCGCCTCGCCACCTGGTGCCTGGCCGAGAATGTGGAGGCCGTCGCGGATCTGGACATCCTTGATCTCGCACAGCCAGCCGTCGACGTGGAGGATGAAGTCGTCGAACTCCTCGTCACCCGGCTGCTGCTCCATCCCCAGGTCCTCGTGCATGTGCGCGGACTGCATGAGCGTCCAGATCTGGTCGCGGATCGGGCCGATCTTGGCCGGGTCCATCGCGGCGATGTTGCCGTACTCGTCCAGCAGCTGCTCGAGCCGGGCGATGTCGCCGTACGACTCCGCGCGGGCCATCGGCGGCACCAGGTGGTCGACGATCGTCGCGTGCGCCCGCCGCTTGGCCTGCGCCCCCTCGCCCGGATCGTTGACCAGGAACGGGTAGATCAACGGAAGGTCGGCGATCGCAGCGTCCGTGGCGCACTCCGCCGACAGGGCCGCGTTCTTGCCCGGCAGCCACTCGAGCGAACCGTGCTTGCCAATGTGCACCAGCGCGTGGGCGCCGAAACCGTGCCGGAGCCACCGGTACGCGGCCAGGTAGTGGTGCGACGGCGCGAGCTCCGGATCGTGGTAGATCGCCACCGGGTTCTCGCCGAAGCCGCGCGGCGGCTGGATGAGCAGCACCACGTTCCCGGCCTGGAGTGTGGCCAGCACGATCTCACCGGCGTCGTTGACGAACAGCTCGCCCGGCGCCTCGCCCCATGCCTCGACCATCTCGCCGCGCAGCGATTCCGGCAGGTCAGCGGTCCAGCGCAGGTAGTCGGAGGTGCTGATCCGCACGTGCGAGTCGGTGAGCTGCGCGGTGGTGAGCCACTCTTCGTCCTGGCCGCCGGCGTCGATGAGGGCGTGGATGAGGGCGTCGCCGGCGGCGGTGTCGTCAGCGTAACCGCCCGCGCTGGAGCCGGCGGGACTGTCGGCATCGGCGGGGGCCGCCGAGTGGCTGCGCTCCAGGAACCGCGCGAGGGGGCCGTCGTCCGGGCCCAGGTCGTAGCCCTCCTCTCGCAGTCGGCGCAGCAGCCGGATCGTGGACACCGGCGTGTCCAGGCCCACGGCGTTGCCGATGCGGGAGTGCTTGGTGGGGTAGGCCGAGAGCACCAGCGCGACGCGGCGCTCGGCCGGCGGGACGTGACGCAGCCTGGCGTGGGCCACGGCGATCCCGGCGACGCGGGCGCACCGCTCTGGGTCGGCGACGTAGCGCGGCAGACCGTCCGCGTCGATCTCCTTGAAGGAGAACGGCACGGTGATGATCCGGCCGTCGAACTCGGGGATCGCGATCTGGTTGGCCGAGTCCAGCGGGTTGACGCCGTCGTCGGAGCCCTCCCAGTCCTCGCGGCTCCACGTCAGGCTCAGCCCCTGGATCACGGGGATGTCCAGCGCGGCGATGCGCTCGACGTCCCAGCTCTCATCGTCGCCGCCCGCGCTCGCGGAGCCCGGCGTGGTTCCGCCCGCGGCCAGGACCGTCACGACCAGCGCGTCCAGCGTCCCGAGCGCGTCGAACAGCTCGTCCGGTGCCGAGCGCAGCGACCCGGCGAACACCGGCACACCCACGGCCTCGCCGGTCGCGTCGATCGCGTCGGCCAAGGCGTGCGCGAAGCCGGCGTTACCGCTCACCTCGTGCGCGCGGTAGTAGAGCACGCCGACGCGCGGCAGGGAGCCAGCGGAGACCCCAGGCCGCTCGGGGATCCCCCACACCGGCACGGCCACAGGGGGTTCGAACCCGGTTCCGGTGAGCAGGACGGTGTCCGAGAGGAAGGCGTGGAGCTGCGCGAGGTTGGCGGGCCCGCCCTCGGCGAGGTAGCGGTGCGCCTCGGCGGCGATGCCGATCGGGACGGTGGAGACCTCCATGAGGTCCGCGTCAGGGGACTGTTCGCCGCCCAGGACGACGACGGGCACGCCGGCGCCCAGCACCGCCTCGAAGCCATGGTCCCACGAGCGCCTGGGTCCGAGGATCCTGACGACGACGACGTCGGCCCCCTCGAGTAGTGGACCCAGCTCGGTGTCCACATCGATGCGGGACGGATTGCCAAGCACGAAGTCGGCCCCCGACTCCCGCGCGGAGAGCAGGTCCGTGTCGGACGTAGACAGCAGTGCGATGCGAGGAGCACGCGACTCCGCGGATGTGACCGTTGTGGCCTCTACAAGTGTTGCTGAGGCGTCGTCAGGGGACGCCGAACGCCGGTCGTGGCGCATGTTCTTCTCCAAACCCTCGTGGAACTCCTCGCCGTGGCCGGTCTCCTGGCTTTCGCATCGACGCCACGCGGGCCGACCTTCCCGGGTTGGTGTACCCAGTGGCCTCCGCCCCTTCAGGGACAGACGAGGGCCGCGGAACTCCGCGACTACAGTGGCGAGGGCCGCGCCGGCTTTTCCTCCGGCTTCCCGAACACCACGGCACCGCCGAGACTATCCGCCGCCTGCAGCGCCCGGCCCGCAGCCCTGCGTTTTGTGGGCTCCGCGTAGGATCTTTAGGCATCCCAAGGCGAGGAACCCGGTGCGATTCCGGGGCGGTTCCGCCACTGTGAAGCCCTGACCAGGGCTGTCAGCCAGATACTGGCCGAGGGATGGACGTGCGGTCACTCCGCGCCGACTTCGACTTCTGACCGGGGCGAGAACCCCGAGGAGGACCCATGCCTCGTGCCGTTCGGCCGCCGCGTCGCTATGACTACATCGACGACGGACCCGCCATCTACGTTGATTCCTTCGCCACCATCCGGCGGGAGACCGACCTCTCGCGCATCCCCGGTGACGCCGAGAAGCTCGCGGTCCGCATGGTGCACGGCACAGGTCAGACCGACCTGACCGACGACCTGCAGGTCCATCCCGGCCTGGTCGGCGCCGCCCGAGCCGCCCTCGAGGCCGGCGCGCCGATCCTCTGCGACGCCCATATGGTCGCCTCGGGAGTGACCCGATCCCGGCTGCCGCGGGCCAACGACGTGGTCTGCACGCTGAACGACCCGCAAGTCGCCGAGCTGGCGCGGCAGATGGGCACCACCCGCTCCGCGGCCGCGCTGGCGCTGTGGGGCGACCGACTGGACGGCGCGGTGGTGGCGATCGGCAACGCGCCCACCGCGCTGTTCCACCTGCTGGAGATGCTCCTCGACGGCGCTCCCCGACCGGCGGCGATCATCGGCTGCCCGGTTGGGTTCATCGGAGCGGCCGAATCCAAGGCCGCGCTGGCGTCGTTCGCCGACGACCACGGCATCGACATTCCGTTCGTCACCGTGCACGGCCGCCGGGGTGGGTCGGCCATGACCGCCTCGGCGATCAACGCCCTGGCGCAGGACGCCGAGTGAGCGGCGGGAAGCCCGGCGCGGAGGCCGTCGGTGTGGCCGTGGTCGTCGACACCGATGACGACGACGCGGTCGAAGACGCTGGCACTGGCACTGGCACTGGCACTGGCCGTCTCTACGGCGTCGGTGTGGGCCCGGGCGACCCCGAGCTCATGACCCTCAAGGCCGCCCGACTGATCGGTGCCGCCGACGTGGTGGCCTTCCACGCCGGTCGCGGCAAGCAGTCCAACGCCCGCCGCATCGCCGCCGACCTCATCCCCGCCGGCGCGATCGAGGAGGTGCTCGAGTACCCGGTCACCACGGGTCTGACCGAGCACCCCGGCGGGTACGCGGGCGCGATCGCCGAATTCTACGAACGGAGCGCGCGGCGTCTGGCCGAGCACCTCGCCGCGGGCCGGGACGTGGTGCTGCTGGCCGAGGGCGACCCGCTGTTCTACGGCTCCTTCATGTACATGCACGACCGGCTGTCCGGGGAGTTCGCCACCGAGATCGTCCCCGGGGTGCCCGCCTTCGCCGCTGCCACCGCCGCGTCCGCGACGCCGCTGGTCAGGCAGACCGATGTGCTCACCGTCCTGCCCGGCACGCTGCCCGAGCCCGAGCTCGCGCGGCGCCTGGCCGACACCGACGGCGCGATCATCATGAAACTGGGCCGCAACTTCCCGGCCGTCCGCAGGGCGCTCGAGGCGGCCGGCCGGCTGGACGGCGCGGTGTACGTCGAGCGCGCCTCGACAGATGCAGAAGCGCATCACCCGGTGCGCGAAGTCGACCCGGAGACCGTGCCGTACTTCTCCCTCGTCGTCGTCCCCGGGGACTCCCACCACCAGGACCCCACCGGCCGCCGACCCGTCCCCCTGGCCGCGTCGGCCCCCTCCCCCGGCGGCACCGCCGATGATGACGCCCGCCCCTCCGGCCACACCGGCCCGTCCAGCGGCCCCGCCCCGCGCGGCGTCGTGCACGTGGTGGGCCTGGGCCCCGGGCCGGACGACTGGCTCACGCCCGAGGCCGTGCGCGTACTCAGCGAAGTGGGCCATGTCGTGGGCTACGCACCGTACGTGAACCGCGTGCCGCAGCGGCCCGGCCTGCGGCGACACGCCTCCGGCAACACCGTCGAGGTTGACCGGGCAGGGTTCGCCCTGGAGCTGGCCGCCGGCGGAGAGCGCGTCGCCGTGGTCTCCGGCGGGGACGCAGGCGTGTTCGGCATGGCGTCCGCGGTGTTTGAGGCCGCCGAGGACCCGACGTTCGCCGGGATCGAGATCCGTGTCGCGCCGGGCGTCTCGGCAGTGCAGGCCGTTGCCGCGCGGGCCGGCGCACCGATCGGCGCCGACTTCGCCGTGGTGAGCCTGTCCGATCGTCTCAAGCCGTGGGAGGTGATCGCCCGTCGGCTCGACGCGATCGCCGCCGCCGACCTGGTCCTGGCCGTCTACAACCCGGCCTCACGCTCGCGCACCCACCAGGTTCGCGACGCACGCGACGTGCTGCTGCGCCACCGCGAGCCCTCTACGCCCGTCGTGGTGGGCCGGGACGTCGGCCGCGACGGCGAATCACTGACCGTCACCACACTGGGCGAGCTCGACTGCGCCTCGATCGACATGAAATGCCTGCTCATCGTGGGTGCGTCCGGGACCCGGGTGACCGGCGACAGGCGCGTGTGGAGCCCGAGGTTTGTTCGAGCATGACGCCCGCGAATCACGAGGAGCACTATGCAGCCGACGCGGACGCACCCCATGTAGCCGCCGCGAGCACCTTCCCTGCGTCCGACGCCGACGCGCTGTGGCGGGTACTCGCCACCCGGCGAGACCACCGACATTTCCACCCCACACCGGTGCCACGGGAGCTGATCGAGCGGCTCCTCTCGGTGTTCTCGGTCGCCCCGAGCGTGGGGCTCAGCCAGCCGTGGCACGTGACCGTGGTGCAGGAGCTTGCCGTTCGAGAGGCCGTCCATGCCGGTTTCCGGGACGTGCGCGCCACCGAGGCCGAGCGTTTCTCCGGCGAGCGGCGCGAGCTGTACAACACTCTGCGACTCGAGGGCATCCTCCAGGCCCCGGTCGGCCTGGTGGTGAGCCACCTGCCGCCGGACGGGCCCGTGTTGGGCACCACGGCGATGCCCGCCGCGTCGGAGTACAGCGTCATCTCGGCCATCACACTGCTCTGGTTGGCCGCCACCGCCGAGGGGCTGGGCATGGGCTGGGTGAGCCTGCTCGACCCGGCCCACCTCTCGGGCGCTGTGCCGCTCCCGACCGGCGCCCGGCCCCTGGCCTACCTGTGCCTCGGCTACCCGTCGCTCGACCTGGACGAGCCGTTGCTGCAGACCGTCGGCTGGGGGCAACGTAGACCGCTCCCGGTGGACTGGGTATAGCGACCACGCATTCCGCCGTCGCGCAGATAGCGCCCTTAGTTGCAGGACGGACTGGATCTCCGCACCGTGCCAGGCCGCCCCGGCGCCCGTTATCGGCTCTCGGCGGTGAAATCCGCCCGGCGGGATCGTCGGTCAGCTCATCGTGCCGTTCGTCGCGGGGCAGCTACTGCATCGCCGCATCGGCGACTGGCTGGCACGCAACCGGGTGCTGGTGTCGATCGTCGACCAGGGATCTGTACTGCTGGTGGTGTACGTAGCGTTCAGCACCGGCGTCACCCAGGGACTGTGGACCGTCGTCCCGCCGGTGCAGCTGCTCACCGTGGTCGGTGTCTACGTGGTGCTTCTTGCCGTGGTGATGGCTCTGTTCGCAAGCGTGGCGGCGGCCTCCAAGCTCCCACGGGCTGACCGGATCGTGCTGTTCTTCTGCGGCTCGAAGAAGAGTCAGGTCAGCGGGCTGCCGATGGCGTTCCTACTGTTCCCCGCGGCCGAGGTGGGCGTCATGGTGCTGCCGCTGATGATCTTCCACCTCATCCAGCTGCTGGTCTGCGCGGTGATCGCCAACCGGCTCGGCAAGACCGCAGCCGACCAGGGGTTGGAGCGGAAGCCAGCAGACGAGCAGGAGTTGCGGCCGCGCGAGAGCGTACGTACGCAGGCGTAAGCCCAGGTGGTCGACGCCGTGCTGATTCTTGTCGACACCACTGCGAAGGAGCACCCGGATTCTCGCAGTGGTGCAGACAAGCCTCGAGGTGACGGCAGCAGGCCGGCCACAGCCCTGCGTGGAGCCTCGCGGGTCAGCCCAGCGCCTCAGCCATCGCATTCGGCACACCCGGCGTCTGCCCGGACGCCACCACCTCGCCGAGCCCGCTCGGTTCGCCGTCGAGCGATCGCCCGCCCCTGACTGTCCCGCTCCCCGGCTATTCCGCGGTCCGCCGCCGCTTCAACTCGCGCTCCGGGTCCGACGCATAGAGCCACGACTCGGCCGAGCCTGGCCGCTCCAGCGCGTGGCCGACCAGGATGACCGCCGCCTGGCGCAGGCCGGCGGACTCGACGGAGTCGGCGATGTCGGCCAGCGTGCCGCGCAGCTCGACCCGGTGCGGGCGGCTCGCCTGGGCCACCACCGCGACCGGGCAGTCCGCACCGTGTGTGGGGAGGAGCCGCTCGGCCAGCTCCCTGATTCGGGTGATGGCCAGGTGTAGCACCAGGGTGGCGCCGGTGGCGGCGAAGTTCTCCAGCGCCTCGGAATCCGGCATGGCAGTGGACCGGGCCTGCACGCGCGTGAGCACCACGGACTGCACCACCTCGGGCACGGTCAGCTCCACCCCCAGCTCGGCCGCGGCCGCCGCGTAGGCGGGCACGCCCGGCACCACGTCCCACGGCACGCCGGCGGCGTCCAGGCGGCGGGTCTGCTCGGCCAGCGCCGAGTACAGCGATGGGTCCCCCGAACACAGGCGCACGACGTCCAAGCTCTCGGCGTGGGCGGCGACGACCTCGGCGATGATGGCGTCCAGGTCCAGGTGCTGGGTGTCCACGAGCCGCGCCTCCGGTCGGCAGTGCTCGAGCACGCCGTCGTCGAGGTAGGTGCCCGCGTACAGGCACACGTCGGCCCGGCGGAGCGCCTCGGCGGCGCGGAGGGTGAGCAGGTCGGCGGCGCCGGGACCGGCCCCCACGAAGTGAACGGTCACGAGCGCTCCTTTACATCTGTTCCGGCACCGACAGCTCCGAATGGATCTGTTCCGGCCGTCGTCTCCGGTGGCTTGACGGCCGCCCACTGGGTCACCGCGCGCGCAGGCGCCCAGCCGGTGAAGCTGCCGATCGCATCGGCGTGTTCCACATGGAACCTGGTCATCTCGCCGCCGAACTCGGCGTGGGTGTCCCACAACGCCTGCTCGGTCTCGACGGTCACCGCGTGCGCGACGAGCCGGCCGCCGGGCGCGAGCGCGTGCCAGCACCGGCGGAGCAGTCCGGGTGCGGTGCCCCCGCCGCCGACGAACACCGCGTCGGGCCGGGGCAGGCCGTCCAACGCCGCCGGCGCCCGGCCCTCCACGACCTCCAGAGCGGGAACCCCCAGGCGGGAGGCGTTGCGCGCGATCCTGGCTGCGCGGGTGGGATCGGCTTCGACGGCGACGGCCCGGCAACTCGGATGGGTTCGCATCCACTCGATGCCCACCGAGCCTGCCCCCGCCCCCACGTCCCACAGCAGGTGCCCCGCCGCCGGGGCGAGCCGGGAGAGCGCGGAAGCCCGCAGGTCACGCCGGGTGAGCTGACCGTCGTTCTCGAAGGCGTCGTCGGGAAGTCCGGGGGCCAGCCCCAGCGCCCGAGGGCCGGCGGCGGTGTCGACGTCATCGTCGTCGTCCCCTCCCCCTCCAGGTGGGTCGTCGGGCGCGCACTCCACCGCGAGCACGTGCAGTGGCGGCACCCGTTCGCCCGCACCCTCGTCTCCACCCACGGCCCAGTCCCGGGCGCGGCACCCGCTGCGTGCCTCTTCCGTGGCGCCGAGGTCGGACAGGATGGTCATCGCGCTGGCCCCGAAGCCCGCGTCACGCAGCATCCGGGCTACCTCGCCCGGGGTGTCACTGTCGGCCGAGAGGACCAGGACCCGGCGGCCCGGGGAGAGCTCGCGCGGGAGCGTGCGGTGGTCCCGCACCACCGCCACGGTCTCGGCGGGCCAGCCCATCCGCGCCCGCGCCAGCGCCACCGAGGACACCGCCGGCAGGACCGTCACGGCCTCGGCGCCGAGCACCTCGATCAGCGTCGTCCCGACCCCCGCGACCAATGGATCACCCGAGGCCAGGGCCACAATCCGCCGTCCCTCGTGCCGGGCGAGGAGCTCCGACACACCGGTCCGCAATGGCCGCGGCCAGGGCTCGCGGACGGCCGCGAGATCGTCGGGAACCATCGCCAGATGACGCTCGCCACCGAGCAGCACCTCGGCCTCCCACACGGCTCGCCGGCGCACCTCATCGAGACCTGCCCAGCCGTCAGCGCCAATGCCCACCACGACCACCTGTGCGTTCATGAGCCGGAAGACTACAGCCGACGCCGGAGGCCGCGATGTCCGAGATGGCGGGTAGCATCCGACCACATAACAGAACACCCACAGCACGAGGTGCCCCACGACCCGCCACAGGCGGAGCGGAGGGGAGAATCAGGGAAGCCGGTGAGAATCCGGCACAGGGCCCGCTACGGTGACCCGCGCCCCTCGACGTGCACGTCCGCCACGGCGGCGCCGCATGCCGAGATGAGCCGGGAAGTCCGGAGACCGGCCTCGCGCTGACCCACCTGGCAGACGAGAGCGGGAGCCCCCATGCCACAGCACTACCCGTTCAGCGCGGTCGTCGGATCGGACGACATGGCGCTGGCCCTCATCCTCACCGCGGTGTCCCCGGCGGTCGGCGGCGTCCTCATCCGCGGCGAGAAGGGCACCGCCAAATCCACCATGGTGCGCGCGCTCACCGGCGTGCTGCCGCCCATCGAGGTGGTCTCCGGGGACCGCTTCTCCTCGGCCCCCGACGACCGCGGCGCCGAGACCCCTGACGGCCGGATCCCCGCCGACGCGCCCACCGAGGAGCGCCCGGTCCGACTGGTGGAGCTGCCGATCGGCGTGGCCGAGGACCGCATCACCGGGTCTCTACACCTGGAGAGCGCGCTGAGCGACGGGGTGATGGTGTTCGAGCCCGGCCTGCTCGCACGCGCCCACCGCGGACTGCTGTACGTGGACGAGGTCAACCTCCTGCACGACCACGTAGTGGACCTGCTTCTGGACGCCGCGGCGATGGGCCGGGTCACCGTGGAGCGCGACGGGGTCTCGGTCGAGCACGCCGCGCGGTTCGTGCTCATCGGCACCATGAACCCCGAGGAGGGCGAACTGCGGCCGCAGCTGCTGGACCGTTTCGGGCTCACCGTGGAGGTGGCCGCGCCGCGCGACCCCGGACTGCGGGCGGAGGTGGTGCGCCGCCGCATCGCGTTCGAGACCGATCCTGCCGGGTTCGCCACGTCCTTCGCCGCTGACGAGGCCGCGCTGGCCGAGCGGATTGTCGCCGCGCGCGAGCTGGTCGGGCGGGTGCCGATGTCGGAGTGGGCGCTGGCCACCATCGCGCGGGTCTGCGCCGGGTTCGACGTGGACGGCATGCGCGCGGACATCGTCACCGCCCGCACCGCCGCCGCACACGCCGCGTGGCAGGGGCGGGAGCAGATCACGCGGGAGGACATCCGGGTCGCCGCGCGCATGGCGCTGCCCCACCGCCGCCGGCGCGCACCGTTCGATGCGCCGGGCCTCGACGAGGACCTGTTGGAGAGGTTGTTGGGCGACGACGACGAGCCCGACCCCGATCCCGACACCCGACCGGATCCCGACACCACTGATTCCGCAGACACTTCTCAGGACCAGCACGACGACGAGGGCGGCGCCCGGACTGAGGGCGGCCAGGAGGCGGACAGCGCTGAGGCCGGAGCTGCGTCGGATCCCGCGGAGGTCCCCGCCTCGTCGACCGCCAACGCCGACGCCGACGAGGACGATACAGAACCAGCGGCCGACGCATCGCCCGATTCCTCCCGACCGGATGCCCACGGCGAGGACCGCTCCCCCGCCGACACCGCTGGCTCCGGGACGCCCGGCTCCGGGGTCCCGGGTTCCGCCCCGCCGGGCACAGTGACCGCTGCCGCGGACCCGTACAGGACCCGGCTGTTGTCGGTGTCCGGAACCGGCCACGGCGCGGCCGGCCGCCGCTCGCGGGCGGTGACCAGCTCGGGTCGCCGCATCGGCTCCGGCGAGTTCACCGGAGCTGACCTGCATCTGCCCGCCACCATCCGGGCCGCCGCGCGGTGGCAGGCCGTCCGCGGCCGCGCCGGCGGCGTAGAGGGCGGCAGCGCTGGCAGAACAAGCGGCGGCCGGCTCCTGCTGGAGCCGACCGACCTACGCTCGGCCATACGGGAGGGTCGCGAGTCCAACCTCGTCCTGTTCTGCGTGGACGCCTCCGGCTCGATGGCCGCCCGGCGGCGGATGGAGCAGGTCAAGACCGCCATCCTTTCGTTACTGCTCGACGCTTACCGCCGCCGCGACACTGTGGGCCTGGTGACCTTCCGCGGGTCGGGCGCCGAGGTGACGCTGCCGCCCACCTCCTCGGTCGACATCGCCGCGACCCGCCTGGCGGAGCTTCCCGCCGGGGGACGCACACCGCTGGCGGAGGGTCTCCTGGCCACCGCGGAGGTGCTGCGGGTCGAGAGGGTCCGGGATCCGCGGCGGCGGCCTCTCGTCGTCGTCGTCACCGACGGCCGCGCCACCCACGGCCCGGACGCCCTCGCCCGGTCCCGCCACGCGGCGGCCGGGCTGGCCTCGCTCGGCACTACATCTGTCGTGGTGGACTGCGAGACCGGGCGGTTCCGGATGGGCCTGGCCGTCGAGCTCGCCGCGCACCTGGGCGCCGAGCACGTGCCGCTGGGCGAGGTCACCGCCGAGGGGTTGGCCGACGCCGTCCGCGCGCGCACCCACACCGGGCCCGCGGCGCAGCCTGGTGCCGACCGCGGCGCGGACCCCGGCGGCCACTCCGCCCCCGGCGCCGGCGCGCCGCACCCCGCCGACATCCCCTTCACTCACCGCTCCACTCCCCAGAACGAGGTGGCCTGATGCCCAAGGGACAGCCGCTTTCCGTGCCCGACGACGGGCTCAGCACCCGCCAGCGCCGCAACCGGCCGCTGGTCATGGTCCACACCGGGCCCGGCAAGGGTAAATCGACCGCCGCGTTCGGCCTGGCGATGCGCGCGTGGAACCAGGGCTGGGACATCGGCGTGTTCCAGTTCGTGAAGTCCGCCAAGTGGAAGATCGGCGAGCAGAACGTCTTGGAGCGGCTCGGGCAGCTGCACACCGAGACCGGTGAGGGCGGGCCCGTCGAGTGGCACAAGATGGGGTCGGGCTGGTCGTGGCGGCGCAAGGAAGGTACCTACGAGGACCACGCCGCCGACGCCGTGGAGGGCTGGAACGAGATCAAGCGGCGGCTCGCCGAGGAGCGGCACGACCTCTACCTGCTCGACGAGTTCACCTACCCCATCAAGTGGGGCTGGGTCGACGCGCAGGAGGTGGCCGACACGCTCGCCTCCCGGCCCGGTCGGCAGCACGTGGTGATCACCGGCCGCGACGCCGCGCCGGAGTTGCTCGAGGTGGCCGACCTCGTGACCGAGATGGGCAAGGTCAAGCACCCCATGGACGCCGGACAGAAGGGCCAGCGGGGCATTGAGTGGTGAGGCGGGCCGTGCTGCCGGCGCGACGCCGGGTCGCTTCGCGGGCGGCGCGGCGCAGGGCGGCGGCGTGACCCGATGAGCGTCGACCTGCCCCGGTTCGTCGTGGCCGCGCCCGCCTCCGGGCACGGCAAGACCACCGTCGCCACGGGACTGATGCTCGCGCTGCGGCGTGCCGGCCTGCGGGTCTCGGGCCACAAGGTGGGCCCCGACTACATCGACCCCGGCTACCACACCCTCGCCACCGGGCGGCCCGGCCGCAATCTCGACCCGCACCTGGTGGGCGAGGACCGGATCGTGCCGCTGCTGCTGCACGGCGCCTCCGCGGACGGGCCCGGCTCGGCTTCCGCGCCCGGCCCCGCCGACGTCGCCGTGATCGAGGGCGTCATGGGCCTGTACGACGGCCACATCGGCGGGGACGGTTTCGCCTCCACCGCCCACGTCTCCACGCTCACCTCGAGCCCCGTGATCCTCGTCGTGGACATCTCTCACGCCTCCCGCAGCATCGCCGCCGTGGTGCTGGGCATGGCCACGTTCCACCCGGACGTCCGCATCGCCGGCGTCATCCTCAACAAGGCCGGCTCGCAGCGGCACTCCGACGAGGTCCGCCGCGCTCTACAGCCGTTGGGCATCCCTGTCCTGGGCGTCCTCCACCGCGACGACGACGTCTCCGCCCCCTCCCGCCACCTCGGACTGGTCCCGGTGGCGGAGCGCCCCGAGGCCGCGCGCTCACTCGAGCACCTGGCGGACAAGATCGCCTCGTCGATCGACCTCGACGCCGTCATGCGCATCGCGCGCAGCGCATCGCCCCTGGTGGGAGCACCGTGGGACGCACGTGCGGCGCTGCCGGGGGTCGATGGTGGTGACGACGACAACGGTAGGCAGCCCCTGGGAGGTGCACTGTCGCTCAACGGCTTCGACCGCGCTCGCCCAGTCGTCGCCGTCGCCGGCGGCCGGGCATTCACCTTCCGCTACACCGAGACCGTCGAACTCCTCGAGGCCGCGGGCTGCGAGGTTCAGGTTTTCGACCCGACTGCCGACGAGGCGCTGCCGGCGGGGACCTCGGGCATCTACCTGGGGGGCGGGTTCCCGGAGGTGCACGCCGCGGAGCTCAGCGCCAACGCACCGCTCCGGGAGTCGCTGAGGTCGGCGATCGCCGAGGGCGTGCCGACCGTCGCCGAGTGCGCCGGGCTGCTGTACCTCTGCCGGACCGTCGACGGGGCGCCCATGGTCGGGGCCATCCCCGCCGACGCCGCGATGGCGCCCCGGTTGACGCTGGCCTACCGCCGCTCGACCGCGCCCGCAGACAGCGTGCTGGCCGCCGCCGGCACCGAGGTCACCGGCCACGAGTTCCACCGGACCGCGGTCACCCCGGCAGCGGGCGGATCGGGTGCGTCAGGCGCGTCCGGTGATCTGGGAGCCGCGGCTCCCGCTGCTGTTGCCGCTCCCGCGTGGACCAGCGCCGCCGGCCCCGAGGGCTTCGCCGGCCCGACACTCCACGCCTCGTACCTGCACACCCACTGGGCTGGGCACCCGGCGCTGGCCGCGCGCTTCGCGACGCACGTCCACCACTTCGCCGGCGCAACCCCCCGGCTGCAAGACACGCCCACGCGGTAGCAAGACCCAGGTTGCGAAATCGGGCGCGATTAACGAACAGGGTGTCGGGCAACCGGGTTGGCATGTCTTGCAACCGGCTGCAGGTTGCAGCCGGCGCAGGTTGCAGCCGGCGCAGGTTGCAGCCGGCGCAGGTTGCAGCCGGCGCCGGCTACGATCGGGAGCCGGGAGTGCGAGGACCGCTCAGGCGGTGGCGGCCCACTCTACGGCCTCGGCGGCCGTGTCGACCACCGTCACGCTGGACGGCGGGCCGGGGCGGCGCACCACGACCACCGGAATGTCCGCGGCCGTCGCGACCGCCATCTTGGGCCACGTCAACGCGCCGCCGGAATCCTTGGTGACCAGCACATCGATCCCGTGGCTCTCCATGAGCTCGCGCTCCCCGGCCTCGGTGTAGGGGCCCCGCGCGCGCAGCACCTGCCACGGCTCGGGCAGCGGATGCTCCGGGGGATCGACCACCCGGACCACGGCCGGGACATTGGCGAGCGGTCCGGTGAAGCGGTCGAGCGACTGCCGGCCGACGGTCAGCAGCGGTCGGCGGCCGAGTCTGGCGGTGGCCTCGGCGGCGGCGTCGTGCCCGTCGACCCAGTGCCAGTGCTCCGCGCCGGGGGCCTGCGACCAGCCCGGACGCTCGAGCCGCAGCAGCGGGACCCCGGCGGCCCCACACGCGGAGGCGGCGTTGCCCGAGATGACCCGCGCAAATGGGTGCGTGGCATCCACGACCGCACGCACGCCCGACTCCCGCAGATAGCCGGCAAGGCCGTCGATTCCCCCGAAGCCTCCGATCCGGACCTCACCCACCGGCAGCCGCGGCGCGGACACCCGTCCCGCGAGAGAGGACACCACCGGCACCCCGGCTTCGACCAGCAGTTCCGCGAGCGCCCGCGCCTCTCCGGTCCCGCCGAGGATCAGCACCGGACGTCCCGCCATCGCCGGTGATTCGGTTCCTATGCTCATCGACTCGCCCCCGGCTCGAGCAGGCGCAGGTCGGGCGCCCCGGCGCGGGCCAGTTCGAGGATCGCGTCCAGGTCGAGGTACTCCTCGGCGAGGTCGGCGAGCAGGTCCAGCCGCGCCTCCCGCGCCCGGCCGAAGCCCGCCCCCGACGCCTCGCGCGCCCCGCCGGCCCGCCCGTGAGGCGCACCACCGGCCGCAGCGGAGCGAGCCACCTCGGCCAGGAACGCGCTGCGGAAACCGTCCGCCTCCAGCGTGCCGTGCCACATGGTGCCGAACACCCGACCCCGCCGGGCCCCGCCTATGAAATCGTCGTCGTCGTCACCTGGGGTGATCCGTCCGTGGTGGATCTCGTACCCGGCCACGTCCTGCCCGAACTCCCGCCCGGTGGGCAGTCGCAGCACCTTCTCCGCGGCGAATCGCGTGGTCAGACCCAGCAGGCCGAGACCGTCGACGAGGGCGCCGGAGCGTCCCTCGGTGCCGTCGGGGTCGGCGATCGTACGGCCGATCATCTGGCAGCCGCCGCAGATCCCGAGCACCGCGCCGCCGCGCTTAACGTGTGTAGAGAGCGCGTGGTCGAGGCCCCGCGCGCGGAGCCAGTCGAGGTCGTCGAGGGTCGCCCTGGTTCCGGGGACGACGACGAGGTGGGCCCCGGCGAGGTCGCGGGGCTCCGTGACGAACTGCAGCTCGACGTCCGGTTCGAGCCCCAGCGCGTCGACGTCGGTGAAGTTGCTGATGCGCGGCAGCCGGATCACCGCGACGCGCAGGGGGGCGGTCGCGGTGCCGGCGGACGCAGGGTGCTGCCCGTCCGCTGCGGCGTCGGACGACGTGGCGGGCCCGGTGGCGCGGGGGGCGGGAACGGCGAGAGCGTCCTCGGAATCGAGCCAGAGGTCGGGATGCCACGGCATCACCCCGAGCGTGGGACGACCGGAGAGCGCCTCGAGCTCCCGCAATCCGGGCGTGAGCAGGGTGGGATCGCCGCGGAACTTGTTGAGCACGAACCCCGCAACCAGCCGTTGGTCCGCGGCTTCGAGCAGGGCGACGGTGCCGAACAGGGCGGCAAAGACGCCGCCGCGGTCGATGTCGCCCACCACCACGACCGGCATGTCGGCATGGCGGGCCAGGCCCATGTTGACGTAGTCGCTGCGGCGGAGGTTGATCTCGGTGGGGCTACCGGCGCCCTCGCAGATCACGAGGTCGTGGCGGGCAGCGAGGTCGTCGTAAGCGGCGAAGGCGGTCTCGGCCAGGTGCGCGCGGCCATCAATGAAATCGCGGGAGGACACCGAACCGGCCGGCTGTCCCAGGACCACGACGTGGCTGCGGCGGTCGCCGCCGGGCTTGAGCAGGACCGGATTCATGGCGGGTTCGGGCTCTACACCTGCCGCGACGGCCTGGATCCACTGCGCCCGGCCGATCTCGCCGTACCCGCCGGGCGCGGCCGGGCTGCGGACCACCATCGAGTTGTTGGACATGTTCTGCGCCTTGAACGGCGCCACCTTCAGTCCGCGGCGGGCGAACGCACGGCACAGCGCGGTGACCACCACGGTCTTGCCCGCGTCAGAGGTCGTACCGGCGATGAGCAGGGAAGAGGCCACGTTCGTCGACTCTAGTCCCTCGGATCGTCACGCCGTGAGGGAGTTCGGGCGTGACACACCAGCGGCATACAGATCAGGGTACGACCGCTCCGGCGACTTCGAGATCAGGGCACGACCGCTCCCGCCCATCCGCGGTCAGGGCACGAGCACCGTGCCACCGCAGCCGCCGTACGGGTTGCTCTCCGAGCCGGTCGGGATCTGGAACAGGCCCAGGGAGAAGGTCGGGAGGAACGCACCGACCTCGTCAGCGGTCATGCCCCACTCGATGGTTCCGGGACCGGTGTCGACGATGACGCCGCGACCCCGACCGCCTCCGATGTCTATCCGCCCGAGCATGGACTGATCCACAGTCCCCTCCGCCCCGGTGTCCCTGGTCGGAAGACTGCGCGACGGCGGCGGGGGCGCCCATCGACAAGGCGAGCCCGACGGCGGCGGAGACGGCGAGTGTCCTTCGGCGAGGGCGGTACGACATGGTTTCACTATCTCGCCAGGGCTGAACGGGGGCACGAGATTTCACCGGCGACCTTCAATTGTGGCCGCATTGACACCTCCGACCGTGGCCGTTGAACCGACATCACGCCCAGATGGACACCCGTACGAGTCCGCATCCACGATCAGGCCGCCTCACCCGACGGCATCGCCGGTGGTATCACCGCTGGCATCACCGGCGACACCCCCGCATCACCGCCGACATCGCCGGGGGCACGCCCGCACCGCCTCCGGCACATCCGCCTCCCGACCTGTCAATGAACCCTTGACGTTGTCGTCGTTGTCAATCTACCCTTGACGCGATGGCCACGTACTTCGACACCGCCCTCACCACCGACCTCGACCCCGCCGTCCAGGCCACCCACGCCGCCGCGGTCAATGCCACCTACACCCAGGCCCAGCAACTCCTCGGCCCGCAGCCAACCGACGCCGCAGACGCCGAGAGCTGGAACGTTGCCGTGCAGATCCTCGCGTTCCGCATCGAGCACGCCGCGGGCTACGACGCGTTCGGCTCGGTCCTGGGCCTCCGTCGCTGGGGCGTGACCTGGGAGACCATCGGCAGCGCCGCCGGCATCAGCCGCCAGGCCGCGCACGCCCGGTGGGGCCAGCAAGTCCGTGCCACCCTCGACCCGTACGGGACCGGCGAGATGGGCGGGCCCGTGGCGAACGACGAGGCCGACCTCGCCTGAACCGACCTCGCGCGCCCCACCGCACAGGGTAGGAAGGCCCCATGGCCACACATAGTCAGCCCGACCGCACGCCCACCGTCACCGGAATCGACCACTGCGGCAACTCGCCGCGCATGGCCCTCACCGCCGACTTGGTCGTCGCCTGGGCCAGGGGAGGAAACGACGACGACGTCGTCGGCACCCGGCTCGCCGACGATGTCTCCCATACCGTCCTGGGCCCCGGAGCCGCCGACAGCTCCCACGGCGCGGAGGCGGTCGCCCGGTCATTCCGGGCCCCGGGCGAGGTCGAACGGCTGACCGTCCACGGACTGCTGAGCCACGGCAAGGAGTCCGCTTGCGACGGCACCCTGACCCTGGCCGACGGGAGCGAGGTGGATTTCGCCCACCACTTCTCCTTCGCGTCCGCCGGTAAACAAGCCGGGCTCCGCTCGATCCGGACCTACCTGGTCCCGCGCGCCGCCTAGCGACGGACCCGCGTATCGGCGGCGGTCCCGGCGCCCCGAACCCCGTCAGCCGTCACTCCGGTCAGCGTTTCCCCAGGACAGTAACTCGGAAAACGTACCGGAGTGACGGCTGACGGATTTCTGGGCGGCGCGGAAGATCCGGAGCGGCGACGGTGCGGGGAAGCGCCAGTGCAGGCAGACCGCCGCGTAGGTAGTCGGCGGCGGCCGGGACTGCTAGAAGACGTCGATCCCCAGCGCCCGGCGCGCCCTCATGTCCCACAGGGCCGCGGTGTAGAGCCTGCGCAGGGGCGTGGGGATGACGCGGTCGCATCCGCGCGCCACGGTGTGGATCCTGCGCTTGCGACGCAGGTCGGACGGGGTGATCTCCCAGCCCATCTTCTCGCGGGCCCGACCCGGAACGCCGAAGCGCGTGTACGAGTGGTGCACGGGACCGACGGTGCGGTGCAGGAGGCTGCCCGAGCCTGCGAGCTTGCCGTCGAGCGGGCCGAACTCGCAGAGGTCGTCGAGCATCGCGCGGACCGGCTCGTCGATGGTCGCCTCCTCCATGCCCTCAGCGAACACCCGCTCGTACTCGTCCCACGTGGCGGGCCACGCCTCGGGGCGGACGTTGAGCACGGTCGCGAGCGGCTCCCCCAGCCCGAGCACGTGCTCGCGCTCGGCGGCGGACAGCGGCCGGTAGAGGAGCTCGAACTGGTCCACGAAGAACCGGATGAGGCACAGCGCGACCCACAGCTGGAGCTTCTGGGAGTTGCCCGAGTAGCGGACCGGCGAGTCGGACGTGGAGACCACCTCGTCGTGGATCCGCTTGACCTCCTCGTGGATGAACCGGCGGTCCTCGGCGCTACCGAGAGTGGCCACGGCCAGGTAGAGCGCGGTGGTGCGGGCCCGCTTGATGGGGTGCCGGTCGACGCGCCCGGACTCCACGCGACTCTCCACAACCCCGTGGCCGACGCCCGGGTTGGCCAGCTGCATCACGACATTCGCCCCGGCAAGCCACGGCCACAGCCCGCTGGACAGGTCGAGGAGGGAGTCGATCTGCGTGAGATCCCGCTCGGCGGGGCGACGCCGGACGAGGAAGCGGTCGAGGCGCGCCCGTGCGGCGGAACGGGCGGTCGTGCCCCCGCGCGCGAGGGCGCCCGGGGACTGCGTTGATCCGCTGTTCGACCCGGTCGGGCCGGGCAAGCTGGCGTGAGTGTGTACCGCGGTCATCGGCGTCCCTCCTGGACGGTGCGTGAGTCCTCGGGCGGGTGCCCGGGTCCGATGCCCTCACGGTAGACCCCCACACGCCATCTGAGCAAGCATGTAGTCAGATTGGTTCTGGCCGCGCCCCCCGTTCGCCCCGTTGCTAGTGTCTGATCGGCAACCACCGGACGAGCAGGACGGAACCACCACGGCCATGGCAGCGCAGGGCAAGCAGGGACGCGTCTACGGCGGCCTGTCCTCGGCCGATCGCGAGGCACAGCGCCGCCAGAGCCTGTTGGACGCGGCGATCGACCTGCTCATCGCCGGAGAGAAGCTCACCGTCCGCGGCGTGTGCGCCCCGACCCGCCTGACGTCCCGCTATTTCTACGAGAACTTCCGCTCCACGGACGAGCTCGCCGACACCGCGTACAACACGTGCGTCGCCGAGCTCGCCATGGCCGTGACCGAGGCCTTCGACGCCCCGTCGGGCCTGGAAGCGCAGATCGCCAACGCGATGACCGTGATGGTGACGAGCCTGGACGCCAATCAGCGGGCCGCGCACATCCTGTTCTCACACCGGATCACCAATCCGCTGATCCTGCGCAAGCGCCAGGAGTCGACCGCCTTCTTCGCGCAGATCACCGCGATCACGGCCGGCGACGCGACGCCGGCGGGGATCGACGCGGTCCAGGCCGCTCACTTCGTGGTGGGTGGGGTGACCCAGTTGCTGTCGGTGTGGCTCAACGAGGGTGACAAGAAATCCGACGACGACGACAACGCCGGTCCCGCACCACTCGACGGTCCCGCGGTGGCCGAGCTCGCCACCACGATGATCACCGCGCTGGCCACTCAGCTCGCCGGTGGGCAGGAGACCGACTGACTGTCCGTGAGGCCAGTCGGTCCACGAGGCTAGCCCGTTCCGTGAGGCCAGTCCGGTCCGCGATGCCCTCGCGTCCCGTGAGGTCAGTCCGTTCCCTGAGCTCAGTCGGTCGCTGTGGGATCGAGCTCCGGCAACCGATCGGCGCCCCAGCTGCGGTGCAGGTACCCCACGGCCGCGTCGATCTCCTCGGTCGTCACCGATCCGGTCTCGCCGGGTTCGAGTGGATCGAAGTGGAAGATGTACAGCCTCGAGGCGAACTGCTCGAACGGTAGTGACGATTCACCGAACCGCTCGCCGTGGCCTGCGGTGCTCACCACGACGGAGTCCCCCCAGTCCTGACCGCTGTCGTTGTTGGGGTTGAAAAAGTAGACCCGCATGGTGCCCTCGGGGTCCAGCGCGGCCCGCAGGATCGTGATGGCGTGCCAGCCGACGAACCTCGCGGAGCTGTCTGTCACGGCGACGCCGGCGGGCTGCGGGTGGATGAGCGGCTGGTTGCCGTTGTGCAGCGGGTGGTAGCTGCCGTAGAAGTGGCGGAGGAAGTCGTTGACTCCGGTGAGTCGTCCGGTGGCCACGTCCACGATGATCCGGAATCCGCGGGCGGCCCACCAGCCGTGGAATTCCGGGTTGACCCAGCGGTGCGGGTCGCCCTCGCGGTCTGCGCACAGGCGCCCCATCTCGGCGTAGATGCGGTCGAGATGCGGCACCACGAGTAGGGACACCGGGTCCAGGTCCACGGGCAGTGTGGCCGCGAGTCCCGCGTCGACCTCCTGCGAGGAGATCGGCCGCCCCTCAAAATGCATCACCAGCTCGTCGTCGCGGGCGGCGCGGGCGATGGTCTGCAGCAGGTAGTCGGGGTCGTTGTACGCCCACATCGACAGCGCGCGGGCGGACTGGCAGGTCGGATTGTCGCCCTGACCCACCCCGAGCGGCTGCCCGAGCATGGACAGGGTGCCGGCCAGCAGCCAGACGCGTCCCTCGTGTGCGTTCCCGTATGCGAGTGCCAGTCGCTCCCGCGCGTGCTCGGACAGCGGCAACGCGAGCTGACGCCACAGGCCGGGCGCGACGGGGGGCTGGAAGAGGATCCCACGTTCCAGGAGCAGTGCTAGCCCGTACACGGCCTGCGGCGTCTCCGGATGTACGGCGGCGTCGATGAGCGCATCCACCAGGGAGTGGAAGGACAGCAGACTCTCGCGCCCCGTGCTGGACAGTCCCAGCGCCTCCACCATGAGGAGGCTGCCCGATTCCCGGAGGAACCGCAGCAGCACCGGGTGATACGGGGAGACGAGTCCGGTGTCGTGCATCGATCGGGCGAAACCGGCCGCCTCGTACTGGAGATCGCCCTCGTCCATCGACTCGAGTCGTGCGCGGTAGACGTCCACCCCGGGATCTTCGCGGCTCGCCTCGGTGGTGCCGTAGATGCTCGTGATGAGGCGGTCCACCCCCACGCCGCCGCGGCTCATGTCCATGTCGGGGTCCTGGCGGGCCACGTCGATCTCGGAGATGGTCTGCTTGATCTGTTCCACCTGGATCGGCCGCTGGCGCAGGATCCGCCAGATCTCCTCGACCAGTTGGTCCAGGACACTGTCGAGGCCGATCTCGTGGGCGAGGTGCCTGATCGCCGAACGGGTCACCGTGGCCATGCGACCCTGCCTGGTCCGTTCGGCCTCGCTGGCCGTGGTGAACAGCAGCGAGGCGTTGTGCGCAAGGACCTCACTGAGGTGCCCTCGAGCCTGCTCCGCGCTCACGTCGGCGTGGGTGTGTTCGCCCAATGCCACGGCCGCCAGCCGGAGGTCACTGACGATCTCCATGACGACCGTGTCCGCTTCCGCGCTTCCGAGCGATCCGGTACTGAGCGCGGGCACCAGCGATCCGGGGCTGGCCCAGTCGGTGCCGTCGAACAGGCCGGCGGACTCGAGTCGCGCCGCGCGGTCCTGTACTGCGCGGGCGCCACCGTCCTGCAGCAGGACGAGGCGCAGCCCATCCAACACTCGACGCATGGCGGTGGCCTTGCCCAGTCCGCCGGCGTCGGCGAGCGCAGTGGTGGCGTCGTCGAGCGAGTCCAGACGCTTCTCGAGCACCTGCACGTTTCCGGTCACCGGCCACCACTCCCGTCTGCGCGTGCCGACTGAGGTGCACACGACATCATTTCCCGTTCCCGGTACCGTACCCGCGCCCACCCTGCGCACGGTCGGGCGTGGTGCCCGGTCGGGTCACGCTGACCGCGCTGGCGGCCGAGCGCGATCCCACAGCTTGGCGAGCGCGATCGCGCGGTACGCCGAGCGCGATCGCCCGGCTCGGCGCCGCTGCGCGACGACCTCACACGTAGAAGTCGAGCTCCTCCTGCCGGGAGAGAACGGAGCGCATCTCGTATGCGTCGTCGCCGAAGAAGTACACCAGTCCCCAGTGGGTGCCGAACGCGGTGCGCTTGGTGACGGTCTCCTCCAGCGGGGCGCTGAGCTCGTGGGACTCGAAGTACGGGTGGTCCTCGGTCTCCTCCGGGATCTCGAGCTCCGAGACAACGCGCCGCCGCGGGTAGACGCCGAAGCATCCGGCGTGCCCGGTGGCGTCCACGACCTCGCGTGGGAAGAAGTCGGCGATCTCCTCGGCGGTGGTCTTGGGATCGAACGACAGGACGAGACCCTGGTAGGCGTTGAACCCGTAGGCGCGCTCCAGCAACTCGAACACCTTGAAGCCCGGCGGCCGGTAGGCCACCTCGCCGAAGTACATCTCGCCATCGCTGGTGACGAAATACTCCGGGTGTACGAACCCGAACTTGATGTCGAAGGTCTTGATGAGCTTCTCGATCTGCCGGGTGATCTCGGGCCGGTACTTCTCCAGTTCCGGCGAGGCGGGCACGAACACGGAGTAACCGAGTCGCACGTACTCGGAGATGTTGAGGAAGACGATCTTGCCGTCGTGGACCCAGGCCTCAACGGCGAACTCCCAGCCGTCGAGGTGAGATTCCATCAATACGGGAAATTCTTCCTCCGGAATGGAGTCGATCTCGTCCGGAGTGCGGATCACCCGGTGCCCCAGGCACCCGGCCTTGTCGAAGGCCTTGAGGTGGATCGGGTCGTTGGGGTCGCCGTCGAGCTTGAGCAGGGTCTGGTTGACCCGCTTGAGGAAGCGGATCACGTCGTCACGTTCGTGCGCCTCCTCGAAGATGCCCACACGGATACCGCCGAGTTGGGCGCGACGCTTCATCAGTGCCTTGTCGCGCAGCAGTAGGGATTGTCCGTAGAGAGTCGGATTGTCCATGAGCATCGAGTTGATGGCGCCGGCCCATTCGACGGTCTCCTCGAACAGGGGAATCGCCACGTCGACTCCCATGTCCTTGAGTGTCTCGGCGATCTCCATGGACCGGTCGTTGAGACGCTCGAAGTTCCAGGGGACGTACGGGATCCCGTGCTCTCGGCAATAGTCCTCCGCCCAGTCCGGGGCCACCACGACGTATCGACGGTCGAACCGGTCCACCGCGTCCACGGCGCCGGGCGCCCACCCGAGGAGTGCGACGAAACCCTTGTCCGGATCTCGCTGGTCGATTTTCGGATCGAAGGTGCTCGGCCGTGTGTGCTCGGCCGACGTGTGGTCTGTGGCTGCCGTCTCGTGTGCTGTGGCGGATGAGATCAAACCTGTATTCCTCCTCGGTGCGGGCGCTGCTGGGACTCCCAAAACTACCCACGAGGTCACCTGATGCAAGGGCCCGGAGACCGCCACCACGAGCAGCGGGTCGACTCTCAGTTGATGCTCAGCCGCGTCGGGTTCCCGCGCCCCTTGCGGGTGAGGGCCGGGCAGGCCTAGCGCCGATTCGGTCGGCAACACCGTGGCCGACGATGGTCTCTCCGGAGGGCAGCACCCCCATGTCCCGCGTTCGCATCCACAACTACTTCGTCTCGCTGGACTATCTGCACGTCGTGGTGGTCCCGGTGACGCTCGGGGAGGGACAGCGCGCCTATCCCGACGGGCTGGATCTCTCCGAGCGGTTCGATCGGGAGTTCCTCTCCACGCCCACCGGTCGCACGCACCAGTTGTGGAACCGGCGAACGTAGGAGTTCCGGCGGGCGTAGGAGTACCGGCGGGTCCAGGAGGTCAGGCGGATCAGGGCACGGTGACCGTGCCGGCGCACCCTCCGTAGGGATTGCTGTTCGATCCCGCGTCGATCCCCATCATGGTGAGTGAGAAGGCCGGCAGGAAGAGGCCGTCCTCCGTGGCGTTCATGGACCACTCGATGGTGCCGGGCCCGGTGTCGACGATCGCGCCCCACGTCTCGTCACCTTGGAAGTCGATCCAGTTGATCTGGTCGAAACCGGACAAGGTGCCCTCGGCGCCGGTGTCGGTGTTGGTCCAGTGGATCTCGATGTTCTCCGTGGTGGTGCTGCCCTCGGAGTTGAGGTTCTGGTCCACGAGGAACACGGTCTCGCCGGGGTTCTCACCCGGCACGGCGCCGGTGTGATTGCGGTCGCCGATCCCGACCGATCCCATCGCGGTTAACGTCGCAATGGGCGAGAAGCGCCGCGCGGGTGGAGATGTGAGCTGCGTTCAGGTCCGTGTAAGTCACCGATAAGGAAGGAACGACGACGACCCTGCCCGACGCCTCAGTCCGAGGGGCGGTAGTGCAGGTACGTCGTCGAACCGAACACGCGGTGCTCGACGAGGTCCAGTTCGAGACGGACGTCGTCAGGCAGCGCGGGCAAGCCTCCGCCCACGATCTTGGGAATCACGAAGAAGCGGAAGTCGGACACCATCCCCGCGCGGATCGCCGGGGTGGCGACGGTGGGGCCGAAGATCTCGACCTCGCCGGGTGCCTCGTCGACGATCCGGCGGAGCTCGTCCAGTCCCAAGTCCGCGACCAGCTCGTCCTCTGACCTGACGAGCTCGCCCAAGGTCAGCGTGGACGAGGCCACGACGTGTCGGATCCCCAGCCAGCGCCGGGAGAACTCCTTCTCGTCGGGGCCCCACTCCTCGTCGTCGGGCTCTGCGTGCCAGTACCGCATCAGCTCGTAGGTCCGCCTGCCGAGCACCTCGTGCGACACCGGGCCCATGCGCTCGACATGAAAACTGAACACCTCGTCGTCGGGCGCTGACCACTGGAAATCACCGTCGGCGTCGGCGACATACCCGTCGAGGGAGACCGACGCGGTGTAGCACAGGGTTCCCATGGGCCCCTCCAGTCGTCTGGCGCCGCCCCCGGGCGACATCGGTCGCCGGGGGCTGGACGCGATCCACCGAGCGTAGGCCTCTCGCACCCACGGCGAAAGGGTCCGGCGCCGGTCAGCTCAGGTGTAGAGCGACTTCTTGCTGGTCTCGGGCGCGAGCACCAGGGAGATGATCGTCAGCACGGACATCGCGGCCAGGTAGTAGCCGACGTGCGCCACCGAGAAGTGCTGCACGAGCCACACCGCGGCGAACGGCGTGAGCGCGGCACCGAGGATGGCGGAGATGTTGTAGGCCACGCCCGAGCCGGTGTAGCGGGTGTTGGTGGGGAACAGCTCCGGCAGCACCGCCGACATGGGGCCGAAGGTCAGTCCCATGAGCGCCATGCCGACACAGAGGAACACCAGCATCCGGCCCACGTCGAGATTCTCGCCGGTGCCCATCGCCTCCGGGCTGAGCCACCACCCGAACGACAGGCCGAACAGGATGATCCCGACGGTCGTGGCGATGAGCATCGTGCGGCGCCCGAAGCGGTCGGCGAGGTAACCGGCGATCGGGATGAACGCCGCGAACAGCAGGATCGCGGTCACCTGCAGGACGAGGAACGACTGATAGCCGTAGCCGAGCCCGCCGGTGTCCTCGCCGCCGATCGCGAACGACAGGATCCACGTGGTCATGAGGTAGAACAGGCCATAGGTGGCCAGCATGATGAACGTGCCGAGGATGATCTCCCACCAGTTCTTGCGGAACACCTCGGTCACGGGCGCCTTGACGCGCTCGTTCTGCTCGATCGCCTTGGCGAAGACCGGCGTCTCCTCGATGCGCAGCCGGACGTACAGGCCCACGGCCACCATCACGACGGACAGCAGGAACGGCAGGCGCCATCCCCACACGAGGAACGGGTCGCTCAGGTCGGCGGCGGTCGAGTCGTAGGCGAACCAGATGGTCAGCAGCAGGAAAATCCCGTTGGCGAGGATAAACCCAAACGGGGCGCCGAGCTGCGGCCACATCGCGGCGAAGGCGCGCTTTCCCGGCTGGGCGGTCTCGGAGGCGAGCAGGGCAGCGCCCGACCACTCACCGCCCAGGCCGATGCCCTGGAAGAAGCGCAGGATCGTGAGCATCGCCGGGGCGAACACGCCGATCTGGTGGAACGTCGGCAGCAGCCCGATGAGGAAGGTCGCGATGCCCATCGTCAGGAGCGCGCCGACGAGGGTGACCTTGCGGCCGAGCCGGTCGCCGTAGTGCCCGAACAAGACCGAGCCGAGCGGGCGGGCGATGAACGCGGTGCCGAAGGTCGCCATGGAGGCCAGCAGTGCGGTGTCCGCGTCGCCGCCGGCGAAGAACAGGAGGGGAAAGACCGAGACCGCCGCGGTGGCGAAGATGTAGAAATCGTAGAACTCGATCGTGGTGCCGATGAGCGAGGCGAGGATGATCCGCCGCCGGGGGACGGTCGACGTGTCGCCCTCGGCGTCCCCGGCGTCCGCGGCGCGTTCAGCGTCCCCGACGCGATCCTGTGCCGCGCCGACGTGGGGTGCGTCGGTGGGGTCGACGACGACGTCGTCGTCCGGCCTCGATTCGGTTCTCGAATCCGACGATCTCATGTTTCTCCTCGTGTGCGGCGGCGGCCGGATCCCGGATCGCGGGGCCGGCCTTCCGGTCGTGGCGGGTGATGCCGTGCCGCCCGTCGTGGCCGACCACGCCGAACTGCTCGATCGGCGTGCCCGGTCCGGCGGGCGGAATACACAGTAGGAGAAGATGTGTCTTCCGTCACATCTTGATGCGTGGAATCTACAGGTGGTACCCGATCGCACCGGTTACGGCGCCTCCGACTGGACAATGTGTCCACTTCCGGGCGCCGGTCAGCTACCTCCGTCCAGACCCAGCGCTACTGGGCGAGGTACTTGTTCACCAGGCGCGTCGCGAAGTTCGGCGAGAACTTGGACAAGTTGCCCAGGAGGAGCGTCTGCAGACCGACCGAGTAGGACGTGCGGTGGATCCGGCGGTCGAGGGCCGTCGGGTGCACCGACTGCCACACCTTGTCGGCAACCTGCTCGGGAGTGATGTTCACGCCGAGGGTCTTGGTGGACTTGGCCTCGTTATCGGCGAGCGAGGTCTTGGCCCAGAGCGGCCAGATGCCCACGACCCTGACGTCGTGCTTCTCCCACTCGAGCTCGAGTGCCTCGGTCAGGCCGGCGACGTAGAACTTGGCGGCGCTATAGGTGGCGATGCCGGGCTGGCCGTAGATCGCCGACGCGGAGGCGATGTTGACCAGGTGCGCGCCCGGGGTCGCCTTGAGGTAGGGCAGGGCGGCCTGTGCTCCGTACGTCACGCCCAGGACGTCGATGTCGATCTGCGCCTTGATCGCGCCGGTCGAGATCTCGTCGAGGTCCCCGGCGACGAGCACGCCCGCGTTGTTGTCCAGCACGTCGAGTGTGCCGCCGGTGTGCGAGGCGAACTCAGCCAGGGCGTCCGCCCACTGCTGGGGCTCACGGACGTCGAGCTCACCGACGATCCAGTCCGGATGCTCGGACTTCACCGCGGCGAGTGCGGCCTGGTCGACGTCGTACACACCGACCTTCCAGCCTTCGCGCGCGAAGCGCTCGGCAGTGGCCAGGCCGATACCGGCCGCGCCGCCCGTGATGAAGATCGATGGCATGTGCTTCTCCCCCGTGAGAATTCTGGACGCTCGACGGTGCGGGAGCGTGATACCTGCACGTCAGCGCGGCGTAGTTCGCCGATTCCCCTACTAGGCCCAAGCGTAGTGCCTCAGGCCCCGCGGCCTAAAACACGAGGAAACCATCAGAAAGTCGATTCGCACATCACATGATCGTGAGTCAAATCACTGTTACGATCGGCAACGTCGGGCCGGCGCCCCTGACCGGTCGCGACCTTTTTCGAAAGGACCCCTCATGGATCTCGGCTCCATCGCAATGGGCTCTCTCGCCCTTCCCATCATCGGCTCGCTCGGCGGCTCACTCGGCACGGGCTCGCTCCTACAGAACGCCAGCAGCGGCGGCAGTGGCGGCGGCAGCGGCGACTCGCTGATCGGGATGCTCCCTACCGACATCCTCGGCGATCTGATCCCGACGGACCTCCTCGGCGGATTGTCCTGACCCACCGACAGGACTGACCTATCGACAGTCCTGACCGCTGTGCAGGCCTGACCCATCGGCGGCCCTGACCTATCGCCAGCCCTGGCCCGCTGAGAGCCCAGCTCCGCGGGTTATGGCGCGCCCAGGCGCCAAGGCCGCTTACTCACGCCTCGGTTCGTCTACGGCGTCGGTTCGATCCGGCTGCGGGGGATCTCGCCCCCGTATACGCGGTCGATCGCCCGACGTCCGTAGACGAACCTCGCGGTGGAACTGAGGTGCGAGCGATGATCGCCCACGATGTGCATTCCCCACGAGAAGAGGGTGGCAATACGGTTGCGGAACCCGATGAGGAAGGCCAGGTGGACCAGTAGCCACATCACCCAGGCGATGAAGCCGTGGAATTCGATCCCACCCATCTTCACCACGGCGCTGTACCTGGACACCGTGGCCATGGAGCCCTTGTCGAAGTATTTGAACGGCGGACGGCCGGCAGGGGTCTGCTTGCCGGCGACCTCTCGGGTGATGTGCTTGGCCACGTGCTTGGCGCCCTGGATCGCCACCGGAGACACGCCGGGAAGCTTGTCGAGGCTCATCATGTCGCCGATCACGAAGATCTCGGGATGCCCGGGAACCGAGAGGTCCTTGGTGACCTGAACGCGACCGGCGCGGTCGACCTCGGCCTCGGTCTGGTCGGCGATCATTTTCCCCAGCGGGCTGGCCTGCACCCCGGCGGACCAGATCTTGCAGGCCGTGGTGATCCGGTGCGTCGTGCCGTCCTCTTCCTTGACCTCGACACCCGTCGCGTCGACATCGGTGACCATGGCGTTGAGCATGACCTCCACGCCGAGCTCCTCCAGCCTCATCTGTGCGGCCTTGCCGAGCTTCTCCCCGAACGGCGGCAACAGGCCGGGGGCGGCGTCGAGGAGGATGATCCTGGCTTCGGCCGGATCGATGCGACGGAAGCTGTTCTTGAGGGTACGGTTGGCCAGCTCACCGATCTGTCCGGCCATCTCGACCCCGGTCGGTCCTCCGCCTACCACGACAAAGGTGAGGAGCTTGCGGCGTTCCTCCGGGTCCTCGGTGAGTTCCGCCAGTTCGAAGCTGCCGAGGATCCGACCACGGAGTTCGAGGGCGTCGTCGATGGTCTTCATCCCGGGCGCCCACCGCTCGAAATGGTCATTGCCGAAGTACGACTGGTTGGCTCCGGCGGCGACGATCAGGCTGTCGTACTCGAGTGTGAAGTCGACGTGTCCGGCCTGGGCGTGGACGGTCCGGGCTGAGACGTCGATCTGGTCGACCTCGCCGAGGGTGACCGTGACGTTCTTCTGGTCCCGCAGGACCAGGCGGGTCGACGGGGCGATCTCGCCGACGGAGAGGATCCCGGTCGCCACCTGGTAGAGCAGCGGCTGGAACAGGTGATGGCCTGTCATGGCAACCAGCGTCACGTCGACGTCGGCGTCCTCGAGCTGCTGCGCGGCGGTCAGACCGCCGAAGCCCGAGCCGATGATGACGACGCGATGCCGGCGAGCGGCAGCCGGGACGTCCTCGCCCTGACTGTTGATTGCATCCACTTTGGCACTCCTGATCTCGGTGGTCGGCGCCCAGAACGTTACCCCCGCCCCACAGGGTTCGTCCGGCTTCCGGAGCGCCCGCACCCCGATGCGCTAGTCGGGGAGATCGTCAATGCACCCGTGCGTCCGTGCGAGCATCGCGGCGAATCCGGCCAGGAAGTCACTTCCCCGCCGCGCGGCCTGCTGCTCCACGAGTCCGCGACCCAGCACCCGGGCTACTGCCTCGACCGCAGCACTCCCGTCGGACTGTCCGTCGGCATCGAGCTGGGTCAGCGCCAGTCCGGCAGCGCAGGCCTGCCCCTCGTAGAACAGCAGGTCTGGCAGGATCGCGTCGAGGGCCCGAGACAGCTCACCCGCCGGACGCTCGTCGAGCACCCCCGACACGGACGCACGGTACTGCTCGAACCGGTCGATGGCCGCCTCGAACTCCCGCCTCAACTCACTGGTGTCGTTCATGTGGCCTCCTCCTCCGCAGCGATCACTACTGGGTATCACGTGCGAGCCGCCGGTGGCGGATTCTCGAACGCGGAGAACGATGGTTCACATGAGCGGCCTGATGAGCAACGTTCTGCTGTTCCAGCAGACCACCAGTTTCGTCAAGAACGACTTCGCGATCCTCGACGAGGCCGGCCGCCAGGTCGGTCACGTCGAGACCGGCGGCAGCACCCTGATGCGGATGGTTGCCGGGTCCCGAGAACTGACCGTGTTCGAGGGTCCCGACAATCCGGTGCTCCGGGTGGAGGACGTCTATACGTTAGGCCGCGAGAGGATGCTGATCCGCGACGCCCATGGCGACCTCCTCGCGACGCTGGTCAGCAGGCTCCTACTGTTCGGCACCCGCATCACGCTCGACGTCCGCGGCGAGGAGCTCGAGTTCACCGGGAACGTCTGGGGCTTCGAGTTCCAGATCGCCGGCCCGGGCGGCGAGATGGGGACGGTGTCCCGCACGTGGTCCGGCGTCGGCAATGCGTTCTTCGGCAAATCGACCTACTCACTGCGACTCGCCGAGTACCTCACGGTTCCCCAGCGTCACGCGATCATCGGTGCGGTGCTGGCGCTGGACCTCATCCGGGATAAGCGCAAGCGCAGTAGCTGAGCCGAGCGAGGTCCCGCTGTGCAGTTCTGGGGCGCCACCACTGACCGCCAAGGCTGTGTACGCCGACTGCGGGCGTGACCCCTCGTTGTGCAGTGTGGCCTCGCTGATGGTGCGTTGAGATTCCCGTGGAGCGGCGTTGATCCCCCACACCTACCGTGCGGAGATATGCCCTTCATCACACCCCGTGCTCCCGAGGGGGGCTCCTCTCGAGCAGGGGTCTGATGTGCCCCTCGGAGGTGCGGGAGCCGTCGTTGACCCGTCACGGTCATCGAACCATGCCGGCGCTCCTCACGTCCCCTGATGAGTGGTAAGACGTCCCAGGATGAGCGGCGAGTCGCTGGGACGTGATCTGACCGATGCGCGAGAAGACGAGCGATCCGTGTCCCCGGTCAGGCCAGCGCTGCGGGTGAGCGAACTCGGTGTCGTCGTCGTTGTCATCGTCCCCCACCACACCGACTTTCGGCGATTTGCGGTGACACACCCCATACATAGGGCTTGATGGTGTGAACTCCCCCGCCGCACGTCACCGGCGGGGCGGCGACGCGCCGACCGAGTCACCGAGGGGAAGGACCGCCCGGACCGATGAACGATTCCGCACTGATCACCGTCGGGTTGCCGATCGCGCTGGCGATCATCATGTTCGGTCTGGGGCTGTCGCTCACGGTCGACGACTTCCGCCGCGTGGCCACCTCACCCCGCGCCGTGGTGGTGGCGCTGGTCCTGCAGATCCTCGTGCTGCCCGCGGTCGCGTTCGGCCTCGTGCTGGCCTTCGACCTCGACCCACTGCTGGCGGTGGGCGTGATGCTGCTGGCGGCCTCCCCCGGCGGGACCACCGCCAACCTGCTCAGCCACCTCTTCCGCGGCGACGTGGCGCTCAACATCACCCTCACCGCGATCAACTCAGTACTCGCCGCCGTGACGATTCCGGTGATCACCAACCTCGCGATCGGCTACTTCGACGCCGACGGAACCCTGGGCCTGCAGTTCGGCAAGGTCGTGCAGGTCATCGCGATCGTGATCATCCCGGTGATACTGGGCATGATCGTGCGCAGCCGCCGACCCGCGATGGCCGAGCGCGCGGACCGCCCGGTACGGATCTTCTCGATCGCCGTGCTGGTGATCGTCGCGGTGGGAGCGATCATCGGCGAGCGGGAGAACGTCCTGGACTACCTGTACTCCGTCGGCGCGGTGACCGGCCTGTTCTGCCTCGCCAGCCTCGCCCTGGGGTACTGGGTCTCGAGGCTGCTGCGCCTGGACCGACCGCAGTCGATCGCCGCGTCCATGGAAATCGGCGTGCACAACACCACCATGGCGTTGACCATCGCCCTGAGCGTGCTGGGCAGCGTAGAGGTGGCGATCCCGGCCGCGGTCTACTCGATCCTCATGTACATCCTGGCGCCGGCCTTCGGGTTCACGATCAGCAAGGGGCACGGCGGGTCCAGCGCGTCCAGCGGGCACGGCGGGCATTCCGGCCCCGCGGCGATCAGGGGCGCAGGCCCCGCAGAAAAACGTCGATGAGCCAGTCGGTGAGCCCCGGGACCAGTTGATCCACGATCTCCGGGGTCGGGCGGGTGAGCAGACTGAGCCCCAGGTGGATCTGCAGGGTGCTCGCGTCGTGGCGGACCAGCCCGGCTGACCGCGCCGCGTCGACGACCGTGTCGATCGCGCCGAAGGTCTCCTCCCGCAGGTCGTGGATCGAGCGGGGCAGCGTGTCAGTGCTGAGACCACGGAACAGGTGCGGGAACAGGATGCCCAGTCGCAGCGCGGCGATGTCCCCGGCGAACCCGGTCCAGCCCGCGGCCGGGTCGGTCCCCATCTCCTCGAGCCTGCGCGCGCAGATGTCGCGGATCTGCGCGGCGATGTCCCGGGCGAGTCCCTCGATCAGGTCGTCGGGCGTGGGGAAGTGACGGTAGAGCGTGGCGATCCCGACTCCCGCCTCGGCGGCGACAGCACTGTAGGGCACCACGGAGTCGCTCGCGTAGAGGGTGCGTGCAGCCGCGAGGATCGCGTCCCTGTTGGCGCGGGCATCGGCACGGATGACTCTGTCCTCCTCGGATCAAGGCGACTCGATATTGCGTCGCGCTGTAACGGAGTATTACACTCCGTTTGATCCGGAGCAAAAGGCTCCGTTTAGCACCTCTCGGAGGTCGAGATGAATGGTTCCCCGACACACAACACACCCGTCGACTCGCCCGACCCGGGCACACCGGCCTCCGACGTCGCCACGTCGCCCGGTCCTGACGCGGACCAGGCCGCTGCCCAGCGGCGGAACCCGAAAATGCTCATCGGGATCGTGCTGGGCATCCCGGTCGTCATCTGCCTCATGCTGCTCGCCTTCGCCGCACCCGCGCTGAACTCCGGGCCCAAGGACCTCCCGGTAGCGGTGAGCGGTCCCGGCCCGGCGGTCGAGCAGATCACCACCATGATGAGCACGGCTCAGCCCGGTTCCATCGAGGCGCACACCTACGACTCCGCCGAGGCGGCCGCCGACGCCATCCGGAACCGCGAGGCCGTCGGCGGGATCGCCCTCGGCCCGGAGGGCGTCACAATCCAGATCGCCTCGGGCGCGGGCGCCCCGTACGCGCAGATGCTCCGCGGCATCGGCACCCAGATGGCCTCCGGCGGTCAGCAGGTCACCTACGAGGACCTGGCGCCGTTGTCGGAGAAGGACGCCGCCGGCGCCAGCCTGACGATCCTCGCCCTGCCCCTCATCTTCGGCGGGATGGCCTCGGCCGCGGCGCTCGTGCTGGGCTACCGAGGACGGGTCACCGCGCGGGTCCTCGCCGCGCTGGGGATCGCCCTCCTGGGTGGGTTCGTCGCCACGGCGATCCTCCAGTTCGGCTTCGGCACCCTCGACGGGGACTACCTGACCACCTCACTGACGATCGCCGCCGGCATCGCCTCCATCTCACTGGTCGTGCTGGGCCTGGGACTCCTGCTCGGCCCGGCGGGGATCGGCCTGGGCGCCGTGCTCATGCTCTTCATCTCCAACCCGCTGTCGGGCATGGCCACCGGGCCGCTCTTCCTGCCGCAGCCCTGGGGCGCGATCGGCCAGTATCTCCCGCTCGGCGCGAGCGGCACCGCGCTGCGCTCGGTCGCCTACTTCGACGGTGCCGGCGCCACGCACGCCTGGATCGTGCTCGCCTGCTGGATGCTCGTCGGCATCGCGCTGGCCTACGCCGGCGCGCGCCGCACCCGCACCCGCGCCTGAGGAACGGCTCCGGCGGCGGGCCGGTCAGTGCCCGTCGCCGCCGTGCCCCGCGGCGAACCGCCCCGGCGTCATCCCGGTCACCGCGGAGAAGTCGCGAATGAAGTGCGCCTGGTCCGCGTAGCCGAGCATCGCCCCCACCTCCGCCGCGCCCTCCTCGCCCGTCCGCAGGAGCTCGGCGGCCTCCTGGAGCCGACGCCGCTGGATCAGCCACTTCGGAGTCAACCCGAGCCGCCGGTGCACCAGCCGCTGCAGCGTGCGCTCACTCATCCCGAACTCCTCGCACAGCTGGGCCACGCGCAACACCTCGCGATCCGTCTCGACGTACCGGACGAGCCGATTGACCATCTCTCCCTCTCCGTCGACCGGGAGGTATCCGCGCAGCACCGACGCGTAGGCGTCCATCGCCGCGAGGTGACTGCGCTCGGTGTGTGGATCGGGGTCCATCGCGGCCCGGACCTGTTCGGACAGGGCCGAGCCCGCCTCCCCCAGCACCTCTGTGAGGTCGACGAACCGGTCCGTGAAGTCGGAGACCGAGTCCGCGGGCCCCAGCCCCGGTTCGTCGGGCCCAGCCGGAGCCGAACCGCGCGCCAGCAGGTACCCGGCGGCCGGGGCGAGCATCACGCCCACCGCCCACCCGTCACCGGTCAGCGTGGTGGTGGACAGTCCCGACACCACGCCGTAGAAGCGCGCGTACCCGGGCGTGATGACGATCAGACACACCGGGTACTGCAGCACCTTCTGGGGCGCCTCCTCGCCGGGCGGCACCGACCACACCGGGATCCAGAACCGCTCGAGGAAGCCGGCGAACTCAGGCGGCGGGGCGTACCGGTACATCGCGTGCGAGGCGTCACCGGATTCCTTCAGGTGAGCACGCTCGATCGCGTCCATCCGCCGGCCGGAGGGGGACGGATCAGGGGCCTGCCCACTGTCGGATTTCATCAATCCCCGACATTGCCACAGGCCCTAGCGTTGCGGGCATGAACACCACAGCAGAGCGCTACGGCGCGGCCCGCGGGCCACTGACCGACCTCATCGAGACCGTTGACGCCGCGTCGTGGTCGTCGTCGTCCCCCTGCGAGGGGTGGACGGCGCGGGACGTCGTGCGGCACATCATCGACACCCAGCGCGATTTCCTCGCCACCCACGGGGTGGACCTGGGGGACGAACCGGATGTCGACGACGACCCCGCGCGGGCCTGGCGTGACCACGCCGGGCGCGTCCAGGCGAAGTTTGACGACACCGACAACGACGACACCGACGTGGCAGCGATCGCCTTCGAGGGATTCTTCGGCCCCACCACCGTCGGAGCCGCGCTCGAGCAGTTCTACATCTGGGACATGGTCGTCCACCGCTGGGACATCGCCCGCGCCACCGGGCTCGACGCGGGACTGACCGACGCCGAAATCGACGAGATGGAGCAGGGTGCGGACAGCTTCGGCGACGCGCTCTACATGGACGGGATCTGCCGCCCGGGCGTCTCCGCACCTGCCGGCGCCGGCCGTCTCGAGATCGTCCTCGCCCGGCTGGGCCGGGTCGCCTGAGCGGGCGGAATGATGCACCCTCGGTGACCGCCGAACGTGCCGGGATGCCCTGTGCCGTCTCGGCTTAGCCGGAGTGGATCTCGCGGAGTTCGTCGACCGTTTTGTCTGACGTCTCGGTGATGATGTCGAGGATGCGGGGATACCAGGGCGAATCGCTGCTCACCACCGAGACGTGGTCCTCGCCGTCGGCCAATGTCAGCCCACCGATCCCTCCGGCCTCCGTGACCGCGGCGATGTACCGCTCCGAGTTCGCGGGCGCCACCATCGTGTCCGCGGTGCCGTGGACGGCCACCACGGGGAGGTTCGTGTCGATGTTCTGGATCGGATCTACGGACGTATAGCGGTCCGGGACCTGCTCCGGCATGCCACCCAGGACGGTGACGATGCGACTGTCGCCGTGCGTGGCCGCGTATCGCATGTCCAGCGGCCCGGCCACCGAGACTACGCGGGTAGGACGGAACCGTGGACTGTTGCCGACCTCGTCGTCGTTCAGGGCATGGCGGGTACCGGCCCACATGGCCAGCTGTGCACCCGCGCTGTGTCCCACGACGAGCTCGTCGTCGATGGTGAACTCGGGGTGCTGTTCATTGAGTTCCACCACGTGGTCCAGCGCGTCGGCGACGTCGTGAAAAGTCGTCGGCCACCCACCGCCGGAGCCCACTCGTCGGTACTCGATGTTGTAGACAGCTATGCCCCGGTCCACGAGATCACGGGCATAGGAGTTCATCACCTCGGCACCGAGCTGCGACTCCCAGGAGCCACCGTGGATGAGCACCACCAACGGCACCGAGCCCTCGGCGTGCTGCCCGGCCGGTAGATAGAGGTCGCCCCAGTTCTGCTCGGGGTCGACCGGCCCCCTGGTGGGGTAGGGCACGCGCGTGACCGCCGGCTCAGGCCGATCGATCAACGCCTCGCTTGCCACCGCCGTCGACGTAGTGGGGTGGCTCGGCGACGACAAGGATTGTGCCGTGTCCTCAGCGGAGGCGCAGGCTCCGGTCACGAGCGGAATGACCGTCGACAGCGCCACCATTGCCGCGATGCGACGTCCGCCATTCGAGTCCACGGCCGTCACCGTATCGGTACCGCACCCTGCACTGGGCGCGATCGTCGAACTCCGTAGCCTGCAGCGCGAGCTGACCCGGGGGCTCCCCGATCCCCTACTGACGTGGGCGACGGACCGTGGTCAGAATTGCCTGACGCTCCCGATGGCATCGGCCGGTGGTACCCCCAATGCCTGCAGAGCGAGGGCCACCAGCGACTGCGGCAACACGAGCGACCCCGCCGCGGCCGACCCCATTCCGGTGGCGCATTCCATGCCTTCGCACGGGAAGATGTCACCGAGCGCGGGAAATGCGACGTTCTCGATGAAGGTGGTGAGCGAACCTGCCATGACAGCCTTCTTCCGATTGGTGACTACTCGTGGCCCTGGCACCGGGTATATCGAGTGGCCGCCGCCACCGCGTTACCCGTCCGATCCGACGACAGGCTCGGGAACACGGTCCGCTCCAGAAGCCACGCGATTCAGAACAGAGTCGCCCTGAGGATTCGATCTACTCAGCGCGCCCTTCTTCAGCTCCCCCCGCCACCGCCGTTGAGAACGTGCGCGACGTCGATGCGCGCCACGGTCCCGTCGGTGCGGAGTCCGCGGATCTGCGGGCCCGGGACCCAGACGGTGCCGTCGGCATCCGCGGTGACGTGCAGGTAGTTCGAGTCGACCCCCATCACACCTACCGGCAGCATGTTCGGCAGCTCGAGCAGGGTGAAGAGCCAGCGGCCGTCCTCGCGACTGAGCCGTTCGGATTCGTCTCCGTGCGGCCAGAGCCCTGACGGTCCGGTGCCGTCGGGATGGTGGGTGAGGATCCACAGGCGATTCCCGACGAAACCAGCTTCCAGGACCATCCCTGTCGGCAGCCGGTGGACGGTGTCGAGCGTCAGATCGTCGCTCACCGTGTACACGGCGCTCGCGGCCACCACGATCCGTCCGTCGACGATCCCGATCGCGCTGATCTGGTCGGTGAACTCGACCTCGGGTCCGATGACGACGACGCCGTCGTCATCAATAGTGGCGAGCCTATACACATATCGCGCGGTGAACCCACCATAGGAGCTCGGACGCATCGGTACGTCGGGAACTCCGAGCGCGACGACAAAGTGCGGATCTCCGGCCCTTCGCGGCGCGACAACCGGGCCGGGACCCCAGTCGGGCAGTTCGACCGGGCGCCGACTGCCCGCTGCGTCGATGATCACCGAGGATTCTCCGAGTACGAGCATCGTCCGGTTGTCGTACCCGCACGCAGACCACTTCCCGAGCGGTTCGGGATCCACGACCGCCTCGGTCGAATCGCGTTCGATGCGGTAGCGGCTGTTTCCGGCCAGCACCCAGCATCCGGTCTCGTCGGGCCACACCGACAATGGCCCGGAGGAGAACATCCCCTGGGCCGCCACCGGCAACGGCAGCACAGTCTCGGTGGCGGTTCCGGTTTCCAGATCGATGCGCACGACCACCGGTAATTGTCGGTCGGTCACCCAGAGTGTCCGTCCCTGCGCAGCGGCTCGCCCGGGGGCCACGAGTGGCCGCGGCTCGGGTGGGGCCGCGGCGTCCAGGTCGAGTTCAACGATCACATCGATCGGGTACTCGCGTGTGCCGTCCGGTTGGACCTCTCCGAATCTCGGCATGTCGAACGCGTGAGGTGAGACCTCCACGTCGACCCAGCGCCGCGAATCCGGTACCGCCTCCCACTTGTTCCTGAACACGGACGTGACCTTGCGTTGCCTCATGACCTGCACCCGGACCCGGCTGATGCGTCCGCGGGTCTCGGTCTGCCGAGCCGGGAATACCGCCTGCCCGAGCGAGTCGATCCACAGGTGCCCCCGCACGTGGACCGCACCGATCACCGGTCTGTCGGCATCCCAGATGGCGCTCCAGCCGTCCCCCTGCAGGTGGGTCGACCATCGCATCGTCCCCTGCCAGTCGTGTCTGGGTGGCCTGCCATCCGCCGGAGTCGCCTCGGCCACGAGGGCAGTCGGCTCGGAGCCTGCGGTGGCGGTGTCGTCGTCATCTTCGGGGACGAACATCAGCGCCCACTCAACGGTCTCGCCCACGCGCGGCGGTGACACGGACCCGTCCTCGATCAGCCACGTCTCCATCCGCACGGGCAACACGCGCCCCCGGCCGCTCGGCATCTCCCGTCCCGGCGCCGGTGTGGGGTCCGTCGCCGGCTTGGGGTCCGCCTCGGACTCCGACTTAGGCTCTGGCTCGGGCTCTGGCTCGGGTCCTGATACAGGCTCTGGGAGCGCGACGTCCTCGACGTTCCAGGTCCCGTCCTCGCGTTCGGCTATCTCCAGGGGTGTCGCCTCGGTGGACTCTCCGTCCCATCGGAACGTCTCGGGGTCGATCGACTCGGGAAACTCGATGGAGGCGAACTGCGCCGAGCAGTCGCCGTCGAGCGCGGTCACCGCCAGCACCACGCCGGACTGCTGATCCACGACGATCTCCGCGTCCACGTCTGCGATGGACCCGGGCACAACCCACGTGGGCCTGCCCAGATGCGTGTCGCTGCGGACCGGCCCCGAGGGGAACGACCGCGACAGCGCCTCGTCCGCGTTCTCCGACGCCGAGATCAGCTCGTACCCGGGGCCGATCACGGGGGCGTACCGCGACTCCGTGGTGACCGGACGCTCAGGGTTCTCGGAGAAGTCCCACGCCCAACCGTCCGCGATGAGGAAAAGCGGCGTCCCGTCCGGGCGGTCCATACGAAGCGAGCCGTCGGCCCGGGTCAGGTCCAACCCGTCCGGATGCAGGAACAGCGGCATGAACGGCACGCCGCCCGGGTACTCGAAGTGGAGGTTCGAATTCTGGTGCGCGGTGACCCGCCCCCGCACCGGGCGCCGACGCCCGCGTCGCATCGCCGCAAGTACGTCGAGCCAGTCGGTCATTGGTCGGCTCCCTGGTCTTCGTCTGGGTGGTTCGCCACAACGCCGGGCTCAGGAATCCACAAGTACCCTCATCGCGCCGTTGACGACTATTCCGCAGCGCATAATGTCAGTCTAGGGCACCTTGAATGACATTGTTCGGGCCGGGGATTCTGAGGCGCAGCGTATCCACGAGCCCGCCAGCGGTTGCTGCGCTGGTGGGCGCGCGGTAACACTGACGTCCGTGGACCTCGGCTTCGATTTCTCGCTCGAGCAGCTGATCAGCAATCTGGCGATCTTCGTGGTGCTCCCCCTCGCGATCGCGGCCGGTGTGGTTGCTGTCATCCACCGGTCCGAGCAGAGTGCGCCCCGCAGCGGCCTCGGCATGTGGGCAACCGGGGCGGTCGCTCTAATTCTCGGAATTCTGGCCTGTGCGGGATGGTTGAGCTGGACCGCGGCGGACCATGACGGCAACATCCGCGGGCCCGGCCTCCCCGCACCGACATCTTTCCCGACCTGGCAAGTCGTCGCGTGCGGCGCAACCATGGTGCTGGCGTGCTTCCTGGCCGCGCACTGGTCGCGCACCCTCTTCGCCGGTGGGCTTGCTGCCGCCGCCGGGACCGCAGGTGGATTCACTGCGGCGTTCTGCATCGACGCGGCACGAACAGTGACCAGCCAGGAGGGGATCGGGTTGTTCCTCTCGATCGTCGGCTGGGGGTTGAGCCTGTCCATTCTCATGTCGATCCGGTACTTCGTCCTCGCCACCCGGCACGGGAGCGGCGCGCCGTCATGAGCAAGCCCCTTGCCGAGACCACCAGCCGCAGATCCCGTGAATCGCACTGGGTCTGATGGAGGCTCGGGCTATTGGATTCCGACCAGGGTCTGGTCGGCCCGTTTCGTAGCGTAGAACGTCGCCTCGAATTCTGCTGGCGGCACGTCATGGAGGTAGCCGTGCAGGCGGTCGTTATTGTGCCAGTGGACCCAGCTCAAGGTGGCCAGCTCGACGTCCTCGACGGTCTTCCACGGCCGTCCCTCACGTGCGGGGCCGCGGATGAGTTCGGCTTTGTAGTAGCCATTGACCGTCTCGGCCAGGGCATTGTCGTAGGAGTCAGCGACGGTGCCGATCGAGGGAGTTGCTCCGATTTCGGCGAGGCGCTCGCCGTAGCGAATCGACGTGAACTGGCTGCCGGCATCGCTGTGACACCGCAGCCCGGTCAGCTGGGTGCCACGTGACCAGCGGGCCATCTCGATCCCATCCAGGACCATCGTGGTGCGCATGTGTGAGGCGACCCGCCATCCCACGATCGTTCGTGAGAAGGCGTCGATGATGGGGCGGACTTGCAACGCGTCGCCGGCCCCGATGCCCTGCCACCCGACTTGACGCTTCTCGACCCGCGCCCGGTCAAGCGCCGATAGCCCACTCACTGCGCACGGCCCGGCGGATCTGCCCCGGTCGGTGCCCCACTCGCCAATCGAGGTTTCCCAAGCCGCGCCTGCCAAGACCTGGGTCGCACGCTGCAACCGGGCAAGGCCGATCCCGGAACCGCGCCGCCAGTCCAACAGGAGCACAGAACGCGACTTGTCGGCGAAGTGGCGGTCCGCTTATCCGACGAACCCGGCGTTACCGTGAGCGATCCGACATCCTGCTGCGAGTGCTCGTACTCCAGATTCAAACTCGTTGAACTGGAGTCTTTTCGGCCCTCCCTGAAGTCGTTGGGGCTTGATGTCCAGGTCGCGGGCGGTGACTGCGATGGGGTCATAGGGCATGAACCTTGGTCGGGCAATGTTGACCCAGGGCCACCGTCGGCCGGCGTCTTCTCCCAGGTGGTCGGCCACCAGATCTGGGTCTTCTTCCGCGCTGTGGGCGATTTCCACCACGGCCACGCATCCGTGCTCCTCCTTGGAGTAGAGAAGGACCAGGTCGCCGGGTGCGCACGATGGCTTATTGCTGGAGGAGAACCATCCACCAGGAACCCAGCCATCCGGGTCCGGAGTGTTGTTCAACGTCTTAATCCACAGCCCAACGCCGTCGTGGCGGGCCTCCTCAACCAGTTGGGCTACGACAGCGTCGAGGTCACCAGGGGGACGGGGTCCAGATGGGCCGGGACGCGGGTCAGGCGGCAATGCGGCCGCCCGGCGCTCGAGGTGATCGATGTCGGCCTGCCCGACCTCAAAACCCTCGTCCCACCACTGATCCAGGATCTTCTGCACTCGTGGCACGTCGGAGCGGGGGACGACCACCGATAGCTCCAGGTTGGCAGTCTTAGCGGAGCCGAGGCCGGCGCCGGTGAGGTTGGCCGATCCGATCATGGCGAACGATTCGCCGACCACGTATGCCTTGGCGTGGAGCTGGGGGCAGTCTTGGATCATCACCCCCGCCTCCAGCAGCCTGGTCAAGCCCGCGATGGACAGGTAGCTGTTGGCTGCGGCGCGGGGATCGAAGCAGGTGAGCAGGTACCACTCGTGCCGTGAGCGTTCGGCGAGTTCGGCTAGGCGCAGCGCTATCGGTTCGGAGAGGTAGGGGCTGGCCAAGGTGACCTGCCCACTGTCGGAGTTCAGGGCCTCGAACAGTTCGGGTTCGGCGTGGTCAACGATCACGGTGGTCTCCTGGGGCTCAACTAGTCGGTCGCGGGGTTCGGTGCTTCGTATCGACTTGGGGGCCACGTTGTAGATCCGGCCGTCCTCACCGAGCAGCACGCAGGTCTTTTCGTCCGACTCCCAGGCCGGGTCGCCACCGTGATCCGGAAGTCCGGCGTACCGGCCCATGACTAGACGTCCGTTCTGCCGCAGCCGTGGGTGCTCGAGTTCTGGGCGCATGATGGTGCCCGCAATCCGTGCACGCAGACGCTCCTCGCCCGTTGGGTGCCGCACCTGCGGGTAGTGGGAGTCGTCCTCTGTCCAATACTGTCCGCAGTCGCCGCACCGGAACTCGTGCGTCACGCCGATGATGACGCAGCCGGCCGTCTCGTACCCAGGGGGAGGGGGACCGGGTGGAAACCCCCACAGCACTCGTACCGTGTGCTCGGCGGAACAGGAGGGACACGGTGGCCGGCCCTCCCCCAATAAGTCGGCTATCTGCGGTTCGACAGGGGAGTGGAGACGGTCGTGGCAGTCACGACAGACTGCGATTTCCCTGCACACGTCGTCAGGATGATTAGCGACATGCCACTCGAGATCTCGCTCTTCGCGCTCGCACACCGGGCAGCCGTACGCCGCGTGCTGGCCGGAGTCCCAGGGAACACGGGCGCACTTGGCATCGCCAAGCTCACGCCACGGAGTCGGAGATTCGGCCTCGGCCAGCACCGCTGCCCGGACCTTGTCCGCTAGGGCGGGATCAATCGTGCCCGGAAGAGACGGGAACGGGCATCCGAGCCGACGCTCGACCGCGGCAACCGAGACACCGTCCGGGTAGAACCAGAGGCTCTCGAAATCGAGCCCGTCCGGACTGTGCGGCCCATCGATGACGTAGTCCCACTCGACGATGGCCGGCCTCGCCGATCCGGTGACGTGGAAGATCTCATCACCGGGGGCACACCCCTCGGGAAGAACCCAGTCGACATCATTCAGATCGGCCCTGTCGTCGCCGGTGAAAAACGCCACTGCCTTGTGCGCCGGCGTGATCACAGAGACGTGCAGCTGGTTACGGGCAGTCGTGGCATGGGCCATACCTGCCGATGGTAAACGTCTCAGCGCCTAGCGCGTCGGTCTCTGCGTCGGCCGTTGAGATCACCGAACCCTGCTGACCTGCGAACATGACGGAACACACATTATCGGCAATGGCCTGTTGCACAAGGACAAGGCGGTGACTGCGGCTACACCCCGCCCCCCGCTGCTACTCAAGGGCAAGCTCAAGTCGAGGACTTCTCCCGATCACAGAAACTGACTTTCTGGCTCGGCTTAGAGCTACGTAGAGCTGCCTTGGGTCGGAGAAATTCTGGACATTCGCGATGAGCACGTGGTCGAACTCCAGCCCTTTCACTAGCAGAGTCCTAGAGGCGATCCGTTTACGCTCGCTGCGGCCACCGTGGCGTAGCCGGTCGCGAACGACCGCCAACGCATCTCCCGGCGACGTCCCTTCCTCGACGACAATCGCGACTGCTCTGAACGTGTCGTCCCAGGCTTCTTGCCGGTAGAGCTTCAGTCCAGGGGCTGTCCGGATCGCAGCGGCTGCCATGCACAGCTGGTCGTAGACCGGATTCGCGATGAGGCCATCAAGAGCAGTCTGCACCGGCATCAGCCCCTCGCGCTTGAGGTCGGAGACCGTCTGGCCCTTCTCAAGCCGTCGCTTGACCGTGGCGTCAAGACCCGCCAGGCCAACGAAGCAGCTCTTGGCCATCTCGACAAGCCACGCTGCCAGTAGAACGTCCTCCTCTGCCGGGAGGTTAGCGAGATGCTTGGCCATGAATCGGCCCGCCACGTCCTCCATTACAGCGTAGGAGCCGCCGAGACGGCTTGCGTGATTGGCGACCTGATCTGGCAGCTTGTCGAGTAAGACAACCGATTCCCCGGCGCTCGAAAGGTCGTACGCTGCCTTGTTAACTGTCTGTACCGCGGTCTTGAAGTCGGACTGCCTCCAATCAAGTCCCACCACGGAGTGTGCGGAGAAGTCGAACGAGCCTCCATTGACCAGGGACGGCCGGATGTCGAGTAGCCACTGCCCGAAGCTCACATTGTGTTTGCGCCAGCGCTGCGGCACGTACGGGACGGCCTTGGGTGGGTAGCGAGGCGTGACATGGGTGTCCCAGTCCATCAGAGGGCGCTTCTTGTCGAAACCGAAAATGGCCTGTAGGCGGTCACCTAGAAGGACCGCTCGAGGCACAGCCTCGGAGATCTCGACAATCAGCTCGTGTTGGTCGACGGTGCAGTCCTGGTACTCATCGACGAACAGGTAGCCGAAGCTCACGGCGTGGACCTGGCGCACTGCTGCAGTATTCGCCACCACAGTGGCACCCTCGACATACTCCCGGGAGGTATCCCAGTTGGGAACTGCAGGGACGCTGATTCCAGCGATACCCGGGAAAGACCGTGAGAGTATGAACGCCCAAGTGGTAATTGTTTCGACTCGCACCATGCTTGACGGGACACCGAAGCGTCTTAGTCGACTCCGGATGGCATCCACACCGGCATTGGTGTGCGTAAGGACGAGCGACCTCACGCCTTGCTTAGCCGCCGTGGCGACACACGCCGCTAGGAGCTCCGTCTTGCCGGTTCCGGCGGGCATCTCCAGCGAACATGGCGCTTCGGCAATTACCTCGGCTGCCAACCTGCTCAGCTCATCGCTACCCGCCTGCATCGGTCGACTCCGCGGCTTCACGAGTTGGCGACACTTCGTACGCGAACGCCTTGATCAGATCGAGCCGAGCGAACACGGCTACGAGGTTCGGCGAGGTACGCCGCTCCAGCAGCCACTCTCCGAGCGCACGCCCGGCGTCAACATTCTTGAACCAGCCCCGCTTGCTTGCTGCGAGCGCAACAAGCTCGCGAGCCTCCTCGATGCTTTGGGCGCCGAGCCAGTCCGCCACCACCAGGTTCCTGACCTGCGCTCGGCCCCGGCTGTTGATGTCGTCGAGCACCGTGCTCGTGGCGCCACGATGTTCCACTCCGAGCGATATGAAGTCCTGAAGTTCGTCAGTATCGAGCTGAGAGCAGATTTGAGACTCGATGCAGTGGGGGAATTCCCAGCGGACAACTGTGGCGCCAGCCTGCTCGGCTTTGACTACGTGCGGGTCTGCTGTGCGCACATCATTGTCGATCAGGGCCAGCGCGGAGCATCCGAGCGGTGCCATTGCTTCAGCTCGATTGACAGCCTTCTCGCCACCGTTTCCGTTCTGGATGGCCAGTCCCTCGCCGGCTGCAGTCGTGAACCCTGCTGCGCTGCGCTCTTGGTCCCAAGTATCGAAACAGGCCGCCAAGACGCCGTGTTCGGTCTTGCCTTCCCCGATGACGATCTTCCGAGCCAGCAGCGATGACGGAGCCGCCCGCCGGAGTGCCTGCATGACTTCGCCCGCACCGCCGAGCGAAGTGATCTTCACTTCACCGTTAGATGTCTGGACTACAGAGAGACTGCTGATCGGAGCCTGTTCAACTACGACGGGGGAGTGCGTCGTCACGAAGACTTGCGAGTAAGGATCGCTGTCGAGGTAGCTGAGCAACCGAACGGCCCGGTGCGGTTCGAGGCCGCTTTCCAGCTCATCGACTACAGCGATCGCCCGCTCGCCGGCTGCCATCTGCTGTATGGCCAGGCTGACCAATCGGCGGCTACCGAGGCCAAAGGCCATCAGCGGAACGACGTCTTCGTAAAGCGCCAAGTTGGCCCCCATGCCAGAGCGTGAGGCATCAAGGCCGGCCCGGACGGCCTTGAAGTCACTGGACCCCACCTTGTTGGCGTGGTCCTGCACCTTCTTGACCAGTTCTTCTAGAGCAGCGCTGCCGTGCCCTGCGAGCGCCTCCCGAGCGGCTCGCTCTGCCGCCGCTAGGGCTTCCCGCTCCGCGCCGTCTTTGGCCGACATTCGCCCGAGAGCCGAGGTGCGAGTCCAGCGCAACTGTGCATCGGTTCGGTCATCGACCCGGAAGGTCGAGAACTCGCGCCGCTGGCTGGAAGTGATGTTGCGTGCTTCGCCGTCAGCTCGGAGGACCTCCCACTGCGGTTCGAGTGACTCGCCAACAGTGAGGCGAACCACGAGGCACGGCTCAAGGCCATCCTCTGGCTCCTGGTGGATCTGACCGTTCGCAGCGAACCCGCTCTGCCAGAAGCCGAACGTGCTGTCCTTTCGGAGCGACACGGGTACGTCTGTCAAAACGGCCTTGATTCGAATCGGCACCGAGGGGTTAACGCCATAGAAGTCGACGTCCGAGAACGAGACGTTCCAGCGGTCACCAAGCAACAGGTGGACCGCTTCAAGAATCGTCGACTTGCCGCTGTCGCCCGGGCCGATCAGGACGATTAGGCGCTGGTCGGTCGGCAACGACCAGTCGAGCTTCCTAATCCCACGAAAGTTCTCGACGCTGAGGTGACGGACTCTCATGGCTGCTGTTGGGTCTCCTCCACGCCGTCGCTGGCGCACGATCGAGGCAGGTGTTTCACGCATTCCCCTGCAATTAGTGTTCACATGCGAAGCTACCGTCGAGGGACGAACGGTATGCACCCTTCGGACTGGAAGGTTGAGTGCTAGATCTCTTCGAAGAAGTCTTCGTCAATGCGATGCAGCACCACGGTGTGTGATTCCTGCACGCCGACGCCGTACTGGACCAGGAGGCGGGCCAGGCGAGCGCCGTCGATGAGTTCGATGCGGGCGTTGATTCGCTCGGCTTCCAGTAGGGCGCCTCGGGTGAACGACGAGGTGGTGATGAAGACGCCTCGGTCGCCTTGTTTGCCTAGGAGGGCGCCGGCGAATTCGTGGATGCGTGGGCGGTCGACGGTGCGGTCGAGGGCGTAGCGCTTGGCTTGGACGTAGATGCGGTCCAGTCCGAGGGGGTCTTGGCTGATGATGCCGTCGACGCCGGCGTCTCCGCTGGCGCTGGTGCGCTCCACGTTGCCCGCTCTGCCGTAGCCCATTTTCTCCAGCAGGCGGATCACGAGGTCTTCGAACCCGGTGGGGGACAGGGTGAGCGCTCTGTCGAGGAGTTCGGTTTCCAGAGTTGCCTGGTTTTCTAGGACTGCGGCGTCGATGAGATCTTGCGGGGTGGCGATCGAATCGTCCAGGTCCACCGGGGGTTGCGGTGTCTTCGTGCCGTCTCGGTTCCGGGCTCGGTCACGGAAAGCACGGAAGGACTCGAACTGCTCAAGCACGGTCAGGTCGACACGATCGGGGTGCTCGGCGAGGACGCGGCGTCCCTCGGCGGTGATGACCGAGTAGCCGCGTCGTGGGCGGTGGATGAGCCCTGCCTGGGCCAGGTAGGAGGTGGCCCAGCCAACCCGGTTGTAGATCAGACGTGAGCGCCCCGACGGGGTCATCTGGGCCCGCTCTTCGGCGGTCAGGTTGAACTGGTCGGCCATCGCTTCTTTGAGGTCGCGCAACCGATGCTCGCCTCCGTCGGCGAGGTACTCAAGGACCGGGCGCATCAGGGTCTGATAGTCCGGGATCGTCACTGGGGGTCCTCGGTGGTGAGGCTTGTGACGAGTTTGGTGGTTTCGGTGGCCACGGTGGTGACCCGGGCGATCAGGTCGTAGATGTACTTCGGATCGCCGACCTCGTCGCACCAGTCGTTGGGGTCGTTGACGATGCCAGAGGGTTTGTCGGTCTTGACCTGCCACCGATCGATGACCCAGCCAAGCGCGGAGCGGGAGCCGAGCATGTAGTCGTCGGCCTCGGGTGGGATGCCGGTGATCGTCACCTTCGAGTTGTAGATGATCGTGGTGGGATCGTTGACGAGCTTGCCCGTCTCCTCATCGCGGATGCGGGCCCACTTCATCTTCCACACCCGCCAGGTCTCGCGGTCCTCGGCGGAAGCGCCCTTCTTGAGCTCGACCTTTACGGGGTACGGCTCGACCTTCTCGTAGTTCATGTGCAGGTCTGCGAGCACTTGGCCCACACGCGTGACCGTCTCGAACCGGTCCCGGGTTTCCGGGGTCGGGATGTGCGGCAGCATCTTCTTCAGGTCAGCGGCATAGTCAATCCGGTAGTGCGGGTCATGCAGCTGGCCGTATACGTAGTAGAAGATGTCGTCCTTGCTCACCTGGGGCCCGACAGACTGCCGGTAGATCGCGAGAATCTCGTCAGTGATGTTGTCGACCCGGCGATACCCGTACTCATCGACTTCGGCGTCGTCGGCGAAATTGAACCCGCCATCTGCCGCATCGACCTTCTTATAGGTCCACCGGGGGAAGAACTGACCGCCGCTTCCAGCCCCGGTGACATGGAGGTCTGGCAGAGAATTCAACATCAGCACACTGAACGGCACAGCCGAACCATTGCCGACCTGGTAAAAGCCGACATTGGTGTGGTGGGGCGTCGGGAAAATTGATCGGAGCTGGTAGAGCCTGTCGTTTAATCGCGAATCGACGTAGGCCCACTGTGGGCTGAAAGGCCTGTAGGTCGACGGATAGACGAACTCGTCGCTCCACTCGAGTTGGGTCCTTCGGAGGACTTGCCGCCTGAGGGAGTGGTTCCAGCTGATCTTGCCCCCCGCTGTGTGGTGGGGGTTGTCTCCTAGGTATCGGGTGAGATTCTCGTCGGTGAGCTTGGAGGCGCCGCGGCTGTGCTGCTCGAACTCGGTCTTGACGGTTCGGTACTGATCAAGCAAGTTTCCGATGTTGCGGCCGAGCTCTTCGCTGGAGTAGTTGTAGCACCAGGCGTCCCGGCCGGTGGAGAGGCCGCGCGAGTGTGCGGTGAACACGGTGACTTGGCCGGGCTCGCGCTTCTTGGCGCCAATGGCGGGCCAGGTGGCGAAGGTGTCGTCGCGTTGGCCGATCCAGTCTCCATGGGAGTTTGGGATGATATTTGACCAGGCGATGCTGCTCAGATTGGCATCGGCGATGATGCGGAGCTTCTCTTCTCGGGTGAGGTAGTCACCGATGTCCCGGTAGGAGATCGCGCAGGGACCGGAATGTGCTGGGTTCTTAACCCCGATCCAGATCGCGATGGTGGCTTGGGAGCCTGCCCCGAATATCTGTCCGCCTTCTTCCTTCCAGTTAGATTTGCGCATGTTCCCGCGAAGGTTGAACACGTAGATGTGGCTGTATTCGTCGGCGAGGCTCAGACGGATGCCGTCGGCGGTGTTGCCGTCGATCCAGCCACCGTTGGAAACGAACGCGACGACACCTTGGTCGCCGATGCGGTCGGTGGCCCAGCGGAAGCCTCGCAGGTAGGAGTCATAGAGACTGTTTTTGTTGGTCGCGGTGGAGCGGGCCGCATACGACGAACTGATGCGAGCATCGAGGTGCGGGTACTTGACGTTGGCGTTGAGGTCATTCGCCGATCCCTGGCCCACCGAGTACGGAGGGTTGCCAACGATGACGTTGATCGGAGTCTCGAGCTGCCGGGTGATGCGGTCGTTGTTGGCGGGAAAGACCTTGAGGTCGAGCTCATCGCCTTGTTCGTGGATCTGGAAAGTGTCAGCGAGCACGATGCCGGGGAACGGCTCGTAGCCGGCGGTGTCGGTGTGGCCGGCGATGGCGTGATAGGTGGTCTCAATATTGACCGCGGCGATGTAGTACGCGAGCAGCATGATCTCGTTCGCGTGGATCTCTGATGCGTACTTCCGGGCCAGGTCCGCCGGTTGGATGAGACCGGACTGGAGCAGGCGGGTGATGAAGGTGCCGGTGCCGGTAAATCCGTCGAGGATGTGCACGTCGTGGTCGGTTAGGCCTCGACCGAAGGACTCGCGCAAAGCCTGGTCGGTGGCGCGGAGGATGAAGTCGACGATCTCAACGGGGGTGTAGACGATGCCGAGGGCATCGGATTGTTTGGCGAATCCGAGCTTGAAAAATCTCTCGTACAGCTCCGCGATAACCTGCTGCTTGCCCTCCGCGGAGGTGACCTCGGAGGCGCGGACGCGGACGGAGTCGTAGAACGAGTCGAGTTTCGCGGTCTCGGCGTCGAGGTTGGCGCTCGCGAGTTGGTCGACCATGGTCTGCATGACCTTGGAGACCGGGTTCTGGGCGGCGAAGTCGTGGCCCTCAAACAGGGCGTCGAAGACGGGCTTGGTGATCAAGTGCTGGGAGAGCATGCTGATCGCGTCATCTCGGCTGATCGACTCGTTGAGGTTTGCCCGCAGTCCGTCGACGAAGTCGTCGAATCCTTGGGCCAGTTCGGGACCGGCAGCGGCGAGGGTGGCGTTGATGCGGGTGATCTGCGCGGCGGCAATGTCGGCGACATCGGCGGCCCAGTCTTCCCAGTAGGTGCGGGTGCCGACCTTGTCGACGATCTTGGTGTAGATCGCCTCCGTCCACTCAGATAGGGAGAACAGCGCCATCTGCTTGGTCTGTTCGGCATCGCCCGAGCTGCCGGCACCGGAGTCAGTAGGAGAGTCGCCGCTGCTGGTGGACTCGTCGGCGGGGCCAATGTGCCCGCCGAGGAGTTGGTCGACGCCTTGACCGGTCTTGTCCCGGGTCTTGGAGTTCAGGGCGATGGAGTTGACCATCGCGTTGAACCGATCGTCATGTGCTCGCAGGGCGTTGAGGACCTGCCACACGGTTTTAAATCGCCGGTTGTCGTTCAACGCCTCCGACGGCTTGACGCCGTCGGGTACAGCGACGGGCAGGATGATGTAGCCGTAGTCCTTGCCTGGTGCTTTGCGCATCACTCGCCCGACAGACTGCACCACGTCGACTACGGAGTTGCGGGGATGCAGGAACAGCACCGCGTCCAGGGCGGGTACGTCCACGCCTTCGGACAGGCAGCGGGCGTTGGTCAGGATGCGGCACTCATTGGCATCTGGTTCGGCCTTGAGCCAGGTCAACTCCTCGTTGCGCTTGAGGGCGTTGAAGGTGCCGTCGACGTGGTGCACCGAGCAGTTCAGGGACCGGTTGGTGTCGGCGATCTCCTGGCCATCGTCTTCGGCGTGACGCAGCAGGTCTTGGTAGGACTCCACGACCCGAGGCAGCATCTCGGCGACCTGCTTGGAGGACTTGATGTCGCGGGCAAAGGCGACGGCTCGGCGCATCGGCGGCTCACCGGGGGCGAAGCCCTCACCTGTCGGGGAGGTGCCGGCCCGTTTGGCCAGTCCGTTCCAGCAGCCCACCAGCTTGGATGCATCATCGAGCTTGAGCTCACCGGCATCGGCCAGATCTGATTGAAGCCGGCTGGCCATGACCGATTCGTCCACCGTCAGGACCAGGACCTTGTAGTCGGTGAGCAGTCCGCGGTCGACGGCCTCGCCGAACGAGAGCCGATGGAACTCGGGACCGTACGTGTCTAGGTCATCCATGGAGGCGATCTCCGCGGAGTGATCCTCTGCCTTGTCCTTGGTATCGTCGTTGAACAGGCGCGGGGTGGCGGTCATGTACAGCCGCCGGCTGGCCTTAAGGAAGTCCGGGTCGTGCACTGCGACGAAGTTCGACGCATCCTCGCCTGCGAGGGTGATGCCGGTCGTGCGGTGCGCTTCGTCGCAGATCACCAGATCGAACGGGTCCACACCAAGGCTTTGGGCCTTGGAGACTGAGGGCAGTGATTGGTAGGTGGTGAACACCACCGTCATCCCCGCTGCCCGCTTGCGGTGACTCATCTTCTCTGCGAGCTGCTCTGGGCTGGTGGTGACTGGAATGGCGACGTCAGAGGTGTCGTAGTCCTCTGCTGCACGAGAGACCTTGGTGTCCGAGCAGACTGCGAACGCTCGAATATCCAACTCGGAGCGGGCAGTCCATTCGCGCAACGTCTGTGACAACAGGGCGATTGAGGGGACGGCGAACAGGATGCGGGCGCGCCCGCCGTTGTCGAGGGCTGTCTGCTCAGCGATCTTCAGCGACGTGAAAGTCTTGCCAGTGCCGCAGGCCATGATGAGCTTGCCCCGGTCGTTACCCTCGGCAAACCCGCGGAACACCGCCTCCAGTGCTTCCTGCTGGTGCGGGCGCAGGGTGTAGGGCGTGGACGGGGCCAGGTCGACTTGTAGCTCGCCTTGGGGCCACGCGATGTCCCAATCGATCGCTGACTCGGCGAGGTCCTCGAGCGAGATCCGCTGGACCGGGATGGTCTGCCCATCGAGGGCGCCTTCGGCGTGCTTGCCCCACTTGTTGGTCGTGGAGATGATGACCCGGTTGGTGAACGGGGCCTTGCCCGATGCAGTGAAGAACGAGTCCAGATCGCCCTTCTGTAGGGAGTGGTCGGGCTCGTAGAACTTGCACTGGACGGCGGTGTACTCACCGGTGTCGCGTTCCCGGGCGACCAGGTCGATCCCGGTATCGGGCTTGCCGTCCCGGCCGGGCCAGTCGATCCACCGCCACACCTTGTCGTACTGCTGCGACAGCATCGGATCGAGCTCGAAGTAGCGCACCATGAGCTGCTCGAACTTCGTCCCTCGCTCCGAATTCGTCGGAGCCTGACGGAACGCCTCGATCACCTCATGCACAGAAGCCATGACGCCAGTCTTACAAGTAGGGACTCATCGCCGTCCGGCGGATCCAACTTTCGATTTACGGGAGTTCCCACTCCCAGCCGCCGCCGTCGTAGTGAAGGATCAAGTCGGTCGCTCCTGCTGGCACGTCTAAATTGAACGTCGCGCGATATTGCGAGTTGGAGGCCAAGCCGGAAGCCAACTGTTGCCACGTGCCGCACGAGAATGAGTAGTTGCCCTGCTGGGCGGTGACTCCCGAAGTCGTCCCATCTTCTTGTACCCATTGCCAACTGCCCGGGTTGAAGAGGGCTCCAGCCGAGAGTCGGTACTCCTCCGGCACATCCGCCGTAGCTATCGAGACATCAACACGCGTGGGGACCCCTGTCGGGGGCTCATAGCTGTCGCACTGCTCATTCTCTACGATCTCGTCCACGGTAAACGTGATCCACCTCGAGTCGGGGTCCTCAGGCAGCCCTAGGCTTCCCTGCTCCCCGACCTCCTTCAAGATGTACCCACGAGGACTCCGCTGCGGGCCGTCGCGCTCTTCGAGCCGCCATCAGCCGAAGAGCAGCCCGCCAAGAGCAGTGCGGCAGCCAGTGCTGGGACCACGTACTGAACCTTCATCCGTCCTCCATCGTCAGATAAGAGCGTTTATATCAGCAGCATCCGACAGTGCCTTCAGTTAAACCCTTGCTGGAGGGGCGATGATCGACGTTGTGACTCTTACCTTCGTTTGGCGGGATTTCGCAGGTTCGTTTGGCGGTGTGAGGCGATGCCGATGACGAGGATGGAGCGGGGTTCGCGACCCATATCGATTTCGGGCCGTAGTTATGAGCACTATTGTTAACGCAGTTCGCTCTCGGAACGATTACTGAATCGAACCCCACCACTTCTACCGAGGACACCGTATGCGCCGCGCACTCAGATCTCTGCTGGCCGTTTCAGCTGCCTCCGTATGTTTACTGGCCGGCGCGGGATCGGCCAGTGCGCAGGATGCATGGCCAGTCGATCCGGGCCCAGGTAGCGCGGTGCGCCCTGTGGATGCTGGCCCCTATGTCCTCACCTCCGATCAACCGGAGTTCTACAACCCGGCCGATCAGCGAGTTCGGATTATCACCCCGTTCGGGCACTCCACCCGGATCGTGTGTAGCGGCTTCCGTGCGTTCAACGACTGCTGGCAAGCCGATCGCGATGGGCACCCGCACAAACTCGAACTGATCTTCGGCTTCAACCTCGGTTCGGTTTCTGCGCCGAACGTCTTCCTCTACCCCGGCATGATTCCTGGTCTGTAGCCAAGCCAGATTCCGTGAGGTGCGGCTCCAGTGCCCTGTCGGATCCCCGCGGGGTGCAGTAACATCAACTGGAGACTGATCAGGTCGTCGGGTATCGGCCCCCCCACACCCAGGGGCCCCAGAAGGATGAGACGCGTAAACCGCGTTCCTTACCTATGCGCCGGGCAGGAGCCAACTCACGTCGGGGCGGGCTTCACTCGCCCGTCACCGCGACTGTCACCGGCAAAGCCTTTCGTGGCAGAGACGTCAATGCGGGCGGGAGGCAAGAGTGGAGGCCTTCCTCGTTCCGCTCCTGCCGCCTGTGGCGATGTCGCTCGCGCTTTGGGCGTGGATCATCTGGATTTCCTTTCGGGCCGCGGGTCGAGGCACGCAGAGAACGACGGCCGCCGTGTCTGTGCTGCTGTCGATCTGCGGAGCTATCGCTTTTCTCGGGTTCAGCGGCAGCGACGATTACAACGACTTCCCCGGTTACACCTGTGCCCGTCGCGACGGGCACGTGCCGGACGGCTTCCCTCCCGACCGGCTTCCCCCGCAGGAACAGGTGAGCACTTTCCATACCAATCTCGACTGGTCCCACGGGTACGAGTTGCTTCCCGCGGGCGTCCGCTGTACTTACTGGACCAGAGACGCCCCCAGCGTCACGGTGGTCACTCACAGCCCTTGGTCTTACTCGGTGTGGATCTACGGACTGCTCATCGTTGCCTTGGCACAGGCCGCACGAGTCTTCGACCCGGACCTGCTTTCCCAGCGCCATCGCTGACCCTTGGCAGCAGTTCGGAGCCAGCCCAAGCGGCATAAGTCTCGACGTCGTCTGGCAGCTCGTCTCGCCTCCGATCTTCGCCAGCCTACTTATCACTCTGGACTGCATACCGACAGCAGACTGAGCGCGCCCAGCTCCCGGAGCCTGCCGGATGTTGCGCCGCTGACCTTCTGTCAGCTCGTCCCTTAAACGATCGATTCTGCGACAATCGGCGAGGCTTGCAGTTCACTGCCGGGGCCCGCTCGGGGCCTCTACGCTGAAGGCATGCCGGTCGAAGTGGTGGACGCTCCCAATACTCGCGGGACTCGCTTAGCGTCTGGCGCTGTCCGCGCCGCAAGCGTGGTCGCTGCGGTGGTCGCCGTGGCGTCTTCCGCTGCATTCATCGTCCTTGCAGCCGACAGGGTTCCATTCAGCAACTACAACGTGACGACCACCGACTGGCTGCTCGTTTTCGTGGTCTCTGGATACGCACTGGCGATTGCCGGCTTAGCGTGGCTGATCGCACTGATCGCGGCGTGGCGAAAGCGACACCTTCGCACACGTTGGCTTGCTGCTCCTCCCGCCCTTCTGGCGGTTGGCGTGCTCTCCGCCGTACCGATAGGTCTCGCTATCCCTGAGGGATTCGATGCATCCCGCCCTGAACTCGAAGCAGTGGCCGCTCAGGCCCGGTCACACCCGCCGGGGTGGTCGGAGAACTACGGTTACGACGACCCGCGCCATGTGGGGAATATGGATGTCGGCTCAGTGCTCCACCGCAAAGATGGGGTGGTCGTGGTGAGCAATGCCGACTCTGGCCTCTTCTTCCAGATGAGTGGTTGGGCGCATTCACCCGAGGGCCCGCCCACCTTCGATCCCGGAGTCAGAGGGTTAGAGGTAAACCACCTCGAAGGGCCCTGGTACTCGTACCGGTACGTCTTGTAGTGGTGCCCCAGACTTGTCGACTGAGCCTGAGGACCGCCATTCAGAACTGCAGAAACCCGCCAAACGAAGCTGCTAGTCACAGTTTGGAGGCGCAGCATTCCCGCTGTGTCGCAGGGTGTGTTTCACCTCTTGCGAAACAGGCGCCGCTGGGGTCTAGAGGGCCTACGACCCCGTTGGTCGGCATCCCAGATCCTGCGCCACGAATGCGCCTAGCATCGTTTGGCTCCACGATGTCCTGCCCCGCAAGGAACCGGGCCCAGCCACCTACCGCACTAGAAGGCAGAATCTTGCACTTTCAGACAATTCTCAGCAGTCCCAACCAATCCCATTAAAACTGGCTCAAAATCCCAGAATCCCAAGATTTCGACCCAGAGTCCCAACTTTCGCCTTGCGCGGCACCTACAGCCCCCGCGCCATGTCCACGAACCGCGAGTAGTGCAGCTGGTGCGCCACCGTGATGGTTGCCGTGGGACCACCTCGGTGCTTGCCCAGGATCAGATCCGCCTCGCCGGCGCGCGGGTCGTCGCGTTCCGTCGAGTCCGGGCGGTGCAGCAGCATGACGATGTCGGCGTCCTGCTCCAGTGACCCCGACTCACGGAGGTCGGAGACCTGCGGACGCTTGTCGGTGCGCTGCTCGGGTCCACGGTTCAGCTGTGAGATCGCGATGAGGGGCACGTCGACCTCCTTGGCCAGTAGCTTGAGCTGACGCGAGAAGTCCGACACCTCCTGCTGGCGGGACTCGACCTTCTTGCCCGAGGACATCAGCTGCAGGTAGTCCACCACGATCAGCCGCAGGTCGTGCTTCTGCTTGAGCCGTCGCGCCTTGGCGCGGATCTCCATCATGGTGAGGTTCGGCGAATCGTCGATGAACAGCGGCGCCTCAGAGATCTCTCCCATCCGCCGTGCCATACGTGTCCAGTCCTCGTCGCTCATCGTGCCGGACTTCATATCGGACAGCTTCACCCGCGCCTCTGCGCTCATGAGGCGCATGACGATCTCGGTCTTGCTCATCTCCAGCGAGAACATGACCGAGGTCAGCCCGTTCTTGATGGAGCAGGACCGCATGATGTCCAGGCCGATGGTGGAGTTGTGCGTGGGAATCGAGGTGGGTCCGGCGAGGTACAGGTGATCGTCGGCTGCGACCTCGATGCACCGGACCGGGACGCTGTCCGCGCTGCGTACGTCGGTGATGATCCGGGCCGGGCGCCCGGAGTCGGGATGTTCGGGGACGACGATCCCGAAGTCGGACACCAGCATCAGGGTGTCGAGCGACTTGGTGGTGACCACCTGGTTGGTGCCGCCCATCTCGATGCGCCACTCGTGTTCGGCATCCGCGACGATCTCGGCACCGTCGTTGAACCGTACGACGAAGCAGGGACGATCTTCCCACACCTCGGTGACACCGGTGACCTCGGTGGGGTTGCCGTCGACGCCGAGGACACGGTCGCCCACGGCGACCTCGCCCATCGTGGTCTGCCCCTCGGGCGTGGGCAGGACGGTGTCCAGGGCAAGCGCCTTACCGACGCCGGGACGCGCGGCGATGATGATCATCTGGCCGCCGTGGAGGCCGTTGGTAACGGCGTCGAGATCCGCGAACCCGGTCGGCACACCCTTGCTCAGGCCACCGGCGGTGTGGATGTTGTCGATCTCGTCCATCGTGGGCTGGAGGAGCTCCTCGATCACGACGAAGTCCTCAGTCGTACGCCGCTCGGTGACCTCGAATATCTCCGCCTGGGCCCGGTCGACCACCTCGGTCACGTCGGCGCCCTCGGACCCCGAGTAGCCGTACTGCACGATCCGAGTCCCCGCATCGACGAGACGACGCAGGACGGCCTTCTCCGCGACGATCTCCGCGTAGTAGCCGGCGTTGGCGGCGGTGGGGACTGTCGAGATGAGGGTGTGGAGGTACGGCGCACCTCCGACGCGGCGCAGTTCCCCACGGCGGTCGAGCTCGGCTGAGACCGTGACCGCATCGGCGGGCTCACCGCGCGCGTAGAGGTCCAGGATCACGTCGTAGATGGACTGGTGCGACGGCTTGTAGAAATCACCGGGCTGGATCTCCTCGACCACGTCCGCGATCGCGTCCTTGCTCAGCAGCATGCCGCCGAGGACCGATTGCTCCGCGGTCAGATCCTGCGGAGGCGTCCGGCCGAACTCTCCGCCGCCATTGTCCTCGGGAGGTGGTGCCATATTGCCGGGATCGTCGAATCCCCCCTGCGCCATGACTGCTCCTCTCCGCTGTAGTACTGCCGTGTCACCGGCCCGTGCGACCTCTCCACTGTAGGTCACTCCCCCGACACGCCCGGACGCACCAGGTCCGAGTTATCCACAGGTTTATCCACATTCGCGAGTGGCCACCTGTGGACAACTGTGGATGACTGTGAGTTACCCGGGCGAGATGAACGGTGAAATGTGGATAACTCGTGGAATGGCCAGGTCATTCGGCCAATAACCGCAGGTCACTGCAATAGTTGCAGGTAGAGCGCCCGGTGGAGAACCGCCGATACCACGTTGGATTCCGAGACACAACGGTTACCCGAAAGTGAACCAGGGCATCCGTCCAAGCAACTTTAACCTAGCTTTCCTACGGAGTTATCCACAGGGAGTCCACACCCCGCCCCGGGGTCGTGAACACCCGCGCCTGCACGGGGATTCCACGGATCGTTGCCGGTCGGCGCGCTGCCAACTCCGGCGCGCTGCCGACTCCGGCTCGCGGCCATCGCTGACTCCCCGTCTACGCCGCGCCCACCGACCCTCAGCACGAGTCGTCCCTCGAGCACGAGTCGACCCACTGCACTCACCGACCCCCGAGCACGAGTCGACCCGCAACACGACTGAGGGCCCCGGCCGTCGTGGTGACGGCCGGGGCCATCAGCCCTGGTACTTGACGATCAGGCCGGGACTACCTCGACCGCGACGTGCGCGGTGGTGTCGTGACCTAGGTCGACGACGACGCTGTGCGCGCCGGTCGACTTGATGTGCTCCTTGGGCATCTGCACCGAGCGCTTGTCGAGCACGGGGCCGCCGGCGACCTTCACGGCCGAGGCGACGTCGCCCGCGGTGACCGAACCGAACAGCTTGCCGGTGTCGGAGGTCTTGACCGCGACCTTGACGTTCTCGAGCGACTCGAGCTTCTGCTTGAGCTCGTTGGCGTGCTCCGAGTCGCGCACCGAACGAGCCTCCTGGGCCCGCTTGATGGACTCGATCTGACGCTCCGCGCCCGGGGTGGCCACAATGGCGAGCCCGCGCGGGAGCAGGAAGTTACGACCGTATCCGCCCTTGACCTCGACGATGTCGCCCGGAGCACCGAGCTTGTCGACGTCGGCGGTGAGGATCAGCTTCATGATCCGTCTACCTTTCTTTCCTCCGACGATCCGACCTGGGCCGGGTTGTCGCGAGGTCATGTCTCATGCTTATGGGGGTGGGGCGAGCTGCGCCCCTGGGAACTCGACCCGTCCTAGAACGGGGGCTCGTCGTCCATGCCGCCGAACCCACCGGAACCGCCGGCCTGCGGGGCACTGCCCCACGGATCGTCGTTCTGGGGCCGACCCTGGCCGCCGCCATAACCGCCCTGCTGTGGCTGGCCTCCGCCGTAGCCACCCTGCGGCTGGCCGCCGCCCTGAAAACCGCCACCCTGGCCGCCGCCGCCCTGGAAACCGCCCCCGCCGCCTTCGCGGTTGGTGCGGGTCACCTTGGCGGTGGCGTACTTCAGCGACGGACCGACCTCGTCGACCTCGACCTCGTACACGGTGCGCTTCTCGCCCTCACGCGTCTCGTACGACCGCTGGCGAAGCCGGCCGTTGACGATGACGCGCATGCCCTTCTGCAGGGACTCGGCGACGTTCTCCGCCGCCTGGCGCCAGACGTTGCAGGTGAGGAACAGACCTTCGCCGTCCTCCCACTGGTTGGTCTGCGAGTTGAAACGACGCGGCGTGGACGCGATACGGAAATTCGCCACCGCGGCACCCGACGGCGTGAACCGCAGCTCGGGATCCGCGACGATGTTTCCGACCACGGTGATAGGGGTGTCGCCCTGTGCCATGCGCTTCTCCTCCGTGAAGAACGACTGCGTGCGCAGCCTGAGGTTGTTGGTGATCGAGGCCGACCGACCGTGCCCAGATTAGCGGGCTGGTCGGACAGTCAGGCTCACTTGCCGGTGCGCATCACCTTGGTGCGGAGCACGTTCTCGTTCAGGCCGAGCTGACGATCCAGCTCCTTGACGGCGTCCGAGCCGGACTTCATCTGGATGACGGCGTAGATGCCCTCGGTCTGCTTGTTGATCTCGTAGGCGAAGCGGCGCTTGCCCCAGACATCGACCTTGTCGACCGAACCGCCCTCTTGCCGGATCACGTTGAGGAACGTATCCAGCGACGGCGCCACGGTGCGCTCGTCGAGACTCGGATCGAGGATGACCATTACTTCGTATTGACGCACGGGACCTCATCACCTCCTGTGGACTACAGATATCGGCCACGGTGTTTCCGTGGCAGGAGGGTCGTTGCGTCAGCAACCGCTCAAGGCTACCCCGTCGGCACGCCGCTGATGAAATCGATCCCCGCGATCACCTGCGAGGACTCCCCACTAGAGATCGTCCAGTCGGATATGGCCGTCCTCGAGCGCCCTCAGGAGGAGTCGGACCTTGGTCCGGGCCGGGCGACCCACGGCGTCATACTTGGACCGGACCCGCTGGATGTAGGTGCTCACCGTCGAATCCGCCAGGAAGAGCCGCTCGGTGACCTCGCGCTTGCTGTCGCAGACGAGCCAGGCGATGAGGACTTCGATCTCGCGCTCACTGAGGTCTGGGCGGCGGGGAAGCATCGCGGTCATGGAAAACTCCTTACAAATGAGAATGCTCTCATGATGTGTCCGGCACGCACACCGGTCGAGCGGAGTCGAGTTCTCCGTACAAGTCCGTACGGATCTGTCATACGTTCACCTGAAAGTGGCTTACCAACCAGCGCATATGTCCCCCGTACCCCCTATAGAGCACCGTACGATCAACATCGTGAACACCCACCGCGGGCCGTACGAGAACCCTCTTCCGCCGTCAGGACCCTCTCAGGTTCAGACACGGGAAGAGCTCGGAGCGGCGTTGACTCTCCTCCGGATCAGGGCCGGACTGTCCGTCAGGGACGTCGTGCGGTCCGTGCCGTCGCTCTCTCTCGGCACCGCCTCCGGGTGGTTCTCCGGGCAACACGTCCCCACCCGGGCGAGCGAGTCCACGCTGATCGAGATGCTCGGACTGTTGGGCGCGGACTCCGATCTCCCCGAGTGGCGCGCAGCAGTCGAGCGCGTCCGGTCCCGGCCCGGGCCCAGGCGCAGGTCCCGGAGAGTCGGCACCGCCGGCTCCGCCGCCGATCCGGCAGACGTCCCCGGGCCGGGATCGACGCACACCACAGGCATCGGGTCCGCGACGACCGACAACGGAGAAACCACGTCCGCGACGCCCTCCGGCACCGCCGCCCCAGGCGTGAACGCGCGCGCCGCCTCCGACCCAGGGGTGAACGCAGGCACCGCCGCCGGCCAAGGCGCGAACGCGGGCACCGCCCCTGACACCGGCACCGACCCCGGCTCGGGCAGCACCGCGCCCGCGGCACCGCCACCCGACGATTCGGCGTGCCCCTACGTCGGGCTCCGTCCGTACCACCTCTCCGACGCCGCCCTGTTCCACGGCCGGTCGGCCGAGATCACGCAGGTCCTCGACCGTGTCGCCGCGCGGCGCACCCGGCCGCTCATCGTGGTGGGAGCGTCCGGCTCCGGCAAGTCCTCGCTGCTCGCCGCCGGTGTGGCACCCCGCTGGACGGAACAGGGAGCCGTCGTGACGATCGTGCGTCCGGACGGACTCGTCGGGTCGCACGCGACGTCCCCCGGCCCTCTGGTCGTGGACCAGCTCGAGGAGATCTGGTCAGGCGAGGTCGCCGTCGACCAACGACGCCGGCTCCTGGCAATGCTCGGCCGTCGCGCCGGGGCCGGGCTTCCCACCGTGCTGGTCCTGCGGGCGGACTTCTTTCAGTCGGCGCTCACCGAGCCGGTGCTGCGTGACGCCCTCGACGACCCCGTGGTGGTGGGTCCGCCCAGCCGGTCCAGGCTGGCGGAGATCATCGTCGAGCCCGCACGGTCACTGGGTTTCACCGTCGAACCGTCCCTGGTCACCCTCCTGCTTGACACGGTCGCCCCCGCCGACGTCGGTTCCGAGAACGGCTCCGACGACCGCTCCCTGCTCCCCCTGCTGTCGTACGTACTGCTGATGTGCTGGGAGCGCAGCCGCCGACGGCGGATCACGGTGGCCGACTACTACGACTCGGGCGGAGTCGAGGGCGCGGTCCGGGACGCCGCCGAAGCCGTGTACCAGGGCCTCGATCCGGCGGGACGCGCATCCTGCCGCGCCCTGTTCCTCCGACTGGTCGACGTGAGCGCGGGCCGGGCCGTCCGCCGCCGCGCCCCGGCGGGGGAACTGACCGACGAGCTCGTCGTCGTCGCCACCTCGTTCGCCCGCGTCGGCCTCCTCACCCTCGACGACGACGCGGTGACACCCACCCACGAGATCCTCTTCTCCTCCTGGCCGCGCCTCGTCGACTGGATCACCGCGGACCGCGAAGCCCTGCGCGTGTGGGCGCGCGTGCGCTCCGACGCCGCCGACTGGGAGGCCTCCGGGCGCGGCGAGGCCGCCCTGCCCACCGCGTCGGCCACCGCCGACTACCTGAAGTGGAGGGACGACGACGACAACGGCCCGGGCACCCACCTCGCGGAATCCGAGCGCCAGTTCCTCTCGGCGGCCGAAGCACACCACGAGTCCGTCGCCCGCACCGACCGGAGGCGCATCCACGCGCTGACCGCACTCGCCGCCTCCCTGGCCGTGGTGACCGTCCTCGCCCTGGTCGCGAGCGGTCTCGCCCTCTCCGCCACGTCGGAGGCACGCCAGACCCGCGACGTCGCGCTGTCCCGCTCCGGAGCCGTGTCCTCCACCAGCGCCATGAACCGCGACCCCGCACTCGGCCGCGCGCTCGCGTTGGCCGCCTACCGCATCGCGCCCACCACCGAGGCGCGGTCGGCCCTGCTCAACACCAGCCGCGCCGACGTGCCCCTGCGCTATGAGGCGGCGCCCGGCACCGGCCGCATCGAAGAGATCACCGGCACCGGCTGGTTCGCCAGCGTCAGCACGGACGGCGTCCTGCGACTGTTCGAGGGCGGCGCCGACGACGCGGGCGCAGCCCTGACGCTCGGCACCGGCGACAGGACCGAGATGTACTCCGTCGACCTCTCGCCGGACGGGAGCGCCCTCGCCATCGCCGCCCAGAGCGGGGTGCACCTGGTCGACGTGCGGGATCCGGCCGCGCCCGAGCACCTGTCGACCCTCGAGCCGGAGAACGGCTCGTTCCACTCCGTCGCCTTCTCTCCCGACGGCTCCACCCTCGCCGCCGGGGCCGGGGACGGCACGGTGCTGCGCTGGCCGTTGACACTGCGGCGGGGACTGCCGACCGTCACCGTCCGGCACCCGGTCGTCGCGGTGCCCGATCCAGGGGACGAGCAGGCCAAACAGGTCGAGGCGCTCGCCTGGCTCCCCGACTCCTCGACGCTGCTGGTCGCCAACCGCACCTCGCACGTCAAGACTCTGCTCGACGCCGGGGCGGACGGTACCGCCCGACGGGGACCGGAACTCGACACGGGCCCTGCCGCCATCCCGCTCTCCCTGACCGTGTCCGAGGACGGCCGCCGGATCGCCGCCGGCACGACCGGCCGGGCGGTCCACCGCTGGGCGCTCGACGGGCGCGACATCGCGGCCGCACGCCCCCTGCCCGAGCTCGCCGGGTGGAACGCCTACGTGGGCGACGTCCACTACGACGCCACCGGCCGCCTCGCCGCCGCGGGCTCCGACGAACGGCTGCGCGTCTACGACCCGGCCGGCACGCTCCTGGTCGAACTGTCCGCCTCGCAGGTCGCCACCGGCATCCACCTGACCAGCGACGACCACCTCGTGTCCTTTTCCGTCGACGGCCTGATCCGGAACTGGAGGCTCGACCGCCTGGGCGCCGCATCGGAGTCCAACTCGATCTTCCAGACCGCCTCGTCCGCGGACCGGACGACCGGGGTCCTCGGCGTGACCGCGGCGGAACTGCACCACACCGTCGTCGACACCACCGGACCCGTGCCGCGCGAGACCGGACGTGTGATCCCCGACGACGACACCAGGTTCTCCGGCTCGGTGGCGATGTCCCCCGACGGCCGGACGGTCTACGCCGGGCTCACGGACGGGGGCATCCAGGTGTTCACCGCGCCGTTCGGGCAGGCCGACCGGTCTGTCGGGACACTGCCCGTCGTCTCGGGAGTGGTGGTGGCCAGTCCGCTCTCCCCCGACGGCGGGACCCTCGCGGTCTGCAGCGACACCGACCCCACCCTCGCGTTGGTCGACGTGACCGACCCCGCCCGGCCCGAGATCCGGGCCAGCGTGGCGCTGCCCGACGCGTGCGTGACCGCCGAGTTCTCCGCCGACTCACGGCAGCTCGTCGTGCCGACGCTCGGACCCGAGACCCTCATCGTCGACACCAGCGATCCCGACCGGCCGACAGTGGCGCACCGGCTCACCACCGGGATCGGCGCGTCGCCGTCCGCCGGCTACGCACACGACGCATCGCTGTTGGCCACCTCGGGTGGAGACCAGACGATCCGGCTCTGGGATGTGAACGATCCCGTTGCGCCGACCGAGCTGGCGTCGTTCCCCGCGCCGGGAGGGGAGATCTACTGGACGGCCTTCTCCGCCGACGACCAGCTGCTGCTCATCACCTCGAGCACCGGGCAGGTGACGGTCGTCGACGTGTCCGACCCGGGAGAGCCCGTCCCCTGGGCCGTGCTCGGCGCGACCACCGACCCACTGCTCTACCAGGGGCGCAGCGCCTCGCCGGACGGTGGTCTGCTGGCGGTCGGCGTGGAGGGCGCGATAGTGATGTGGCAGCTCGACCCGGAAATCGTGATGGACGAGGCCTGCACGGGCGGCGTCCAGCTCACCGACGAGGAATGGGGTCAGCACTTCCCCGACACCGAGCCGTTCGCGCTCTGCGACTGACGCAGGGCGGATCAGCCGTGCTTGAGGCCGATCGTCAGTGCCAGCACCACCGGGAGCACGGTGAGGAAGAAGAACGCCGCCACGACCCAGCCGATCCACACCTGCTGTCGCCAGCCCGCCCGGAAGCCGGCGGCACCGGTCACCATGCAGACGAATCCGGTGAGAATGCACAGGAACATCCAGATCATGGCGCTGGTGCTCATCGGGAGGGGTTCTCCTTCTCGGTGGGATGGTCTCCGCCGGTCGTGACCTCGGAGGCCACCGGCTCGTACGGGATGGACTCGACGGTTGAGGGGTGCGCGGCCGGCTGATCGTCGACCGTCGCGGACCGTGCGGGTCGCCCGCCGATGACCGCCCCAGGGGCAGCAGCGAGGCCTAGAGCGCGATCTGTAGCAGGCTCGGCCAACACCCCCGCCAGGGGATCGGTGCCGCCGGGATCACCGCGATGACTCCGGCGTACCAGGTCGCGGCCCGGCTGGTAGATCTCCACGATCACCACCACACACACCGCCACGACCAACGCGTCCCGGACCAGCACGAGGGAGTGGAACAGCTCGGGATCGATCCCCTTGTTCGCGACCCCGTGGAAGTACGACATGTGCGCGACCCACAGCAGCGCATCGAACGCCATCCACGGCAGCAGGACCTTCACCCGGGGCACGGCCAACACCGCCAGCGGCACCAGCCACAACGAGTACTGCGGACTCCACACCTTGTTGGTCAGCAGGAACACCGCCACGATGAGGAACGCCAGCTGCGCGATCCGCGGAGTCGTGGACGCGGTCAGCCCGATCACCAGCACCGCCACGCACCCCACCGCGAACAGCACCAGCGACACCATGTTGAGCGTGGCGGGAGCCTCCCCCGCGGCCCGGCCCGCGTCGAACCCGGCCCACCCGGTGAGCGTCTGGATCGCGACGTAGATGCTCTCGGGATTGGCCGGCCGATCCGAGTTGAGACGGAAGAACTCGCGCCAGCCCTGCGGGAACGGGATCAGGATCGGCAGATTGACCGCCGACCACGCCACCACGGCGGCGCCCGCGGACAGAGTGAGCTCACGGAATCGTCGTCGTCGTATCGCCACGACCAACCACGCTCCGAACAGGAACAGCGGATACAACTTCACGGCCACACCCAGGCCCAGCACCACCCCGGCCCACACTGGCCGGCGACGCGCCCACAACAGCAACGCGACCGAGGCGAACGCCACCGCCAGAAGGTCGTAGTTCGTGAACGCCTGGAACACCACCAACGGGCTCGCCGCCATGAGAACGGTGTCCCAGGGCCGACGCCCCGCGGACCGGTAGGTGGCCCAGACCGCGATCATCCAGAAGAACGCGAGCACCACCACACCCAGGACGAAGTATTTGACCACCTCGATCGGGCCGCCCGGGAAGATCGCGTGCCACGCCTGCGCGCCCTGCGCCATCACGTACTGGAACAGCCCCGAGAGCACCGGGTACTCCATGAACCGGACGTCGCCTGAGTCGGTGGTCCACGAGTACTTGTACGGGAACGCGCCCTGCCCCAGGCCCTCGATCGAGTACAGCGGCAGCGGATCGGCGTAACACGCCTTGTAGTACTGGCGACCGTCCCACATCAGGCCCGGCTGCGAACCGTCGGTCGGGTGCGAGGTCTCCAGGCAGGCGGCCTTGGAGAAGAAACCGAACGCCAGGAAGACCACGGTCAGCAGCATGATCACGCGCAGCGGCGTCCAGAACCGCTGGCGGCCGACCACCGCGTGCTCACCGACCGGGCCGCCCCACGCGTCGAGGACGGAACGCGCCGGGCCGTCGCCGGGACGCTCGCGCTCCTCCGGCGTCAGGGAGCGGAGGTCCTCGTCGAGCGGAAGCGGGGAGACGCGTCCGTTGCTCAGCACGGCCACACTCTAGTCGACGCCCCGCCGGCCCCGTCCGGGTCGAGTCGTCAGGGACGAGCCGGCGAGGTCGAACGGACCACGTCGAGACGTCAGGGCGGTCACGCCCCCGGCGTACCGCCACCGGCCCCCGGGTCGCCGCCGCCGGGCGGGGCGGCCGGGGCAGGTGCGGGCTCGGGCGCGGGCGCCGGTCCACCGGCGCCGGGGATCACGATCTCGGGCAGGCCCGGCACCTGGATCGTCAGCGGCGGTGCCTGAGGTGCGGGAGCCGGAGCCGGCGCCGGCTCCGGGGCCGACTCGACGGGAGCTTCGGGCTCAGATGAGGTGTTCGGTGAGTACGAGTCATAGGTGGAATCACTGCTCGAACCGGAGGACTCCCACGACGGTGCCCCCGCCTGGCCACCGATCGCGCCGGGCGTGGGGAACTGCTCCCAATCGGTGCCCGAGAGCGCTCCGTCCATGACGGACTTCCAGATGTCCGCGGGCAGCCCCGCGCCGTACATCGTCCCGCCGTAGGCGTTGTACAGCGGCTGATTGTCGTCCGTACCGACCCACACCGCCGTCGCGATGGACGGGGTGAAGCCGACGAACCACGCGTCCTTGTTGTTGCCCGTGTCGCCGAGCTGCGTGGTCCCGGACTTGGCCGCGGACGGACGTCCCCCGGCCAGACTGTGACCGTTGGAGTACGCGGCGATCGGTTGCATCGCGGAGGCGAGGTTGTTGGCCACGTCCTCGTCGATGACCTGCTCGCCCTCCGGCGCGGAGTTGTCCAGCAGCACCTCTCCGTCCGCGGTCTCGACCTTCTGGATGAAGTGGGCCTGGTGCAGGACGCCCTCGTCGGCGAAGGTCGCGAGAGCGCTGGCCATGTCGCGGACCCGGACCGGGTACTGACCGAGGATGATGCCGTCGTACGGGTCCTCGCCCTGCTCGGTCAACGTCTCCCACGGCAGGCCGGGGATCTTCTTGGCGATGCCGGCACGATGCGCGATCTCCTTCGTGTCGTTCGCCCCGTTGTCGAGCATCCGCTGGAGCCGAATGAACGACGTGTTGAGCGACATCTTGAGCGCCAGCGACACCGAACAGGAGCCACAGGACTGGCCTCCGACGTTGGTGACCGAGACGTTGCCGGTCTGCACGGGCGCCGACGACACCGTCGTGCCCAGGCCGATTCCCTGCTCGAGAGCGGCGGCCACGCCGAAGATCTTGAAGGTCGAGCCGGTCTGGAGCGGGGCGTTGGCGTAATCCCAGCCCTCGGCCTCCTCGCCGCCGTAGTACCCCACGACGCCACCGGTGTTCGGGTCCACCGAGACCACCGCGGTACGGGTGGACTCGTTCTCGCCCTGCATGTTGTTACGGACACCGTTGAGCACCGAAGCCTGGGTGTCCGGATCGATGGTGGTGGTGATCTTCAGCCCGCGGGTGTTGAGCATCTGCTCGTCGATGCCGGAGTTCGACAGCTCGGCCAGCACCTGACGGCGGATGGCGCCGTTGGTGGGGTCGCCGACGTTCTGCTCGACGACCTGCGGGTCCTGGACCACTTCCGGGAACACCGCGCCGCCGCGCAGGCCCGGGTCGACCGCACCCATCTGGACCATGCCGTCCATGACGTAGTTCCAGCGGTTCTCGGCGGCCTCGCGGTTGGCGAGCGGGTCCAGAGCGGACGGCGACTGGATGACGCCGGCCAGCAGTGCCCCCTCCTCGACAGTGAGGGACTCGACCGGCTTGTTGAAGTACGCCGTCGAGGCGGCCGCGATGCCGTACGCGCCACGGCCGAAGTAGATGGTGTTGAGGTAGGCCGCGAGGATCTGGTCCTTGGACCACTCGTTGGTCATCTTGGCCGCGATGATGATCTCTTTGGCCTTGCGCTCGTAGCTGACCTCGTCGCCGACCAGGGTGTTCTTGACGTACTGCTGCGTGATCGTGGAACCGCCACCTGCGGTGGCCTCGCCGGTGATCTGCCCGATCGCCGCTCGCCCGATGCCCGTGGGGTCATAGCCCTCGTTGGTGTAGAAGCTGCGGTCCTCGGCAGCGATCACCGCGTCGCGGACGTGTACCGGGATCGCGTCGATATCCACCAGGGTGCGGTTGCCCTCGGGCGGGACGATCCGCCCGATGAGGGTGGAGCCGTCGCTCTGGTAGATCTCGGAGATCTGGTTGGAGAAGACGCTCCCGGGCGTCGGGACCTCGACTCGGTTGTAGGCCACCGCGACGATCACCGCGGGGATCACCAGGACGACCACCGCGAGAATGATCAGCGTCGACCAGATCGGGTGACGACGGAACCAGCCGCGCTCCGAGGAATCGTCATGATCCCCGTCGGCGCGACGGCGTGCCTGGTCACTTCGCGACATCATCCAACCTCCTGCGAGCGGATCCGACCGGTCCGGGCGACCCCCGGTGACGATGCTCTGGCAACTATTGTGTACGAAAACGGGCCTCATCCAGAACCGGCGCGCGTCGTCTCCCGGTGTTCGGGCGGGCCCGACGCCCACCGCCGACGGTCATCAGCGCAGTTCGCGGGGCATCCAGCGCGGCCAGCGGGCCGCGCGATGTGAATTACCGTGCAGACGCCGGCGACGCGCGCTAACGGCGCATCTGTCGGACCACTCTGCGGACCCGCCTGCCCTCACCCTCGGGAAGGCCGAGTTCATAGGACAGCACGAGGTGGTTCCACGAACAGCTCCGGCACACCTCCACCACGTGGACGGTGAACGCGTCATGGGTCAGTGCCAGGTGCTCGATCTCGTCGGCACCGCGGGCGGACCCCGAGGCCGATCCGAGATCGTCCCCGAACACCCAGGACACCTCGGTGAGGTTCTCCTTGCGGCACACGGGGCACACTGTCTCCGTCGCGACACCGTGGAAACCGGCGGCCCGCATGAGATAGACGTCGGCATCGCAGACCTCGCGGAGCGACAGACCGCCCTCGCGGAGCTCGGACAGGACGCCGCGCCGACGCAGCGCGAAGTCCACCACCCGTCGTCGCGTCAGCGCCGCACGGCCGGTGGCGTCCTCCGCCCGGGGCGGAGGACCGGGGCGCGGGTCGCGCATGTCGGCCTGGTCCACATGGCCAGACTACGACCCCGACGCCGGGCCCGTGCGCGAGCGGGCCCTTCCCGTGGCCCTGTCGGTGACCTGTCCACCGACAACCCCACCGCACTGGCCACCGCACTCCTCGCCCGGGCGAGCGGACGAGGTGTCGACACGATGGCACGGCCCTATATATCGAACCGATACATCTGAGGGTGTATCGTCGATCTCCGTCGCACGCTGTACCCGATCCACCCGCGGAAAGGAGGAGATGAATGCTGGAACTGGCCATCCTCGGCCTGCTCGATGAGCGACCGATGCACGGTTACGAACTGCGTAAGCGGCTGTCCGAGATGCTCGGCACGGTCCGCACCGTCTCCTTCGGGTCGCTGTATCCCACGTTGCGTCGGCTCCAGCAGCAGGGCGACATCGTGGAGGACGCCTCCGCCGCCACGGCCACACGTCCACCGGCCACGACCCGACGCGGACGCAAGACCTACCGCATCACCACGGGGGGCGAGGCCACTCTGGCCGGACTCCTCGACGAACCCGGCGCCGCCTCGTTCACCGACGACGGCTTCGGCGTGCACCTCGCGTTCTTCGATCGCACGCCCGGCCCCGCGCGGGTCCGGCTGCTCGAGGGACGCCGCCGCGTCCTGGAGGAGCGGCGAGAGGGCCAGCGTGACGCGGCGACACGAACCGGCCCCACCGAACTGCGATACGCCCGGCAACTCACCCTGCTCGGGCTGGAGACCAGCGAGCGCGAGCTGCGGTGGATCAACGAGCTCATACAGACAGAGAACCCATCACAAGGAGAACCCCAATGACCGACAAGAAGGTGCGCGTCGCGATCGTCGGCGTCGGCAACTGCGCGTCCTCGCTCGTCCAGGGCGTGGAGTACTACAAGGACACGGCGGTCGACTCGACCGTCCCCGGCCTCATGCACGTCAAGTTCGGCGACTACCACGTCAATGACGTGGAGTTCGTGGCCGCGTTCGACGTGGACGGCAAGAAGGTCGGCATGGACCTGGCCGAGGCCATCCTGGCGTCCGAGAACAACACCATGAAGCTGTGCGACGTTCCGCCGACCGGCGTGACCGTCCAGCGCGGCCCCACCCTCGACGGTCTGGGCAAGTACTACCGCGAGACCATCGAGGAGTCCGACGCCGAGGCCGTGGACGTGGTGCAGACGCTCAAGGACGCGAACGTCGACGTCGTCGTCTCCTACCTCCCGGTGGGTTCGGAGGAGGCCGACAAGTTCTACGCGCAGTGCTGCATCGACGCCGGCGTGGCCTTTGTCAACGCCCTGCCCGTGTTCATCGCCTCCGACCCGGAGTGGGCCGAGAAGTTCCGCGCCGCCGGCGTGCCGATCGTCGGTGACGACATCAAGAGCCAGGTCGGCGCCACCATCACCCACCGCGTCATGGCCAAGCTGTTCGAGGACCGCGGCGTCGCGCTGGACCGCACGTACCAGCTCAACGTGGGCGGCAACATGGACTTCAAGAACATGCTCGAGCGCGAGCGCCTGGAGTCCAAGAAGGTCTCCAAGACCCAGGCCGTGACCTCCAACCTCGAGGGCTCGCTCAAGGGCAAAATCCACGACCGCAACGTCCACATCGGCCCGTCCGACCACGTCGAGTGGCTCGATGACCGCAAGTGGGCCTACGTCCGCCTCGAGGGCCGCGCCTTCGGTGACGCCCCGCTGAACCTCGAGTACAAGCTCGAGGTGTGGGACTCCCCCAACTCGGCGGGCATCATCATCGACGCCGTCCGTGCGGCCAAGATCGCCAAGGACCGCGGCATCGGAGGGCCCGTCCTGCCCGCCTCGGCCTACCTGATGAAGTCGCCGCCGGTCCAGATGGCCGACGACAAGGCCCGCGCCGAGCTCGAGGCCTTCATCATCGGGGCCTGACCCCCGAGCGCACGGACGAGGGCCGGGACCTGACACGGGTGCCGGCCCTCGTGCATCATCGTCAGCAGGACACACCGGTGCCCCGGTCCGTGGCGGCGAGCCCGCCCGGGAGGGGCCAGCCCGGCGAGAAGACGAACAGGAATCCAGCAGCATGAACCCCACCGCGACGACCCGCCCGCAGACCCGCACGGGACGTCGCCGTGCGTCCGTCGCCCTCGCCGTCGCGGCGGCCGCCGGGCTCGCGCTGTCCGCCTGTTCCGCCGACCCGGCCGACGACTCGGCGGGGGCGCCGGCCGAGCAGGCGGTGACCTCGTCGTCGTCATCGACCCTGACCAGCCCACCCACCACGCCGGCCTCCGAGCCCACCGCGGCGCTCGCCCCGGCCGTGGCCGCGGTGCCGAGCCCGGCGGCGGCCAGCGCGTCCGCTCCCCAGCTGCCCGCCAACGTGGTGGGCACCGGCGGGCCGTGCCACACCGTCGGAGAGGTGGCACAGTCCGAGGACGGGTCAGCGCTGTTCTGCACCAACGACCCCGTCGTGGGCCCGATCTGGCAGCTGGCGGGCGGCGAGGACGCGGGCGCCGGGCAGGCCACGCCGGGCGGCCCGTGCGCGCAGGAGGGGCTGGCCGTGGCCGGTCCGGAGGGCGCGGTCCTCACGTGCACGCTCGTCGGCGGCGGCGACACCCCCGGCGGCCTGACCTGGCAGTAGGGCGCGGATAACCGTCGGCGCGCGGGCCCGTGCCGTCCGGTTGCGGCGGCGCGGGGGTTGGGATTGACTCGTGGCCTCACCCGCGATCCGACCGGAGGCGAGATGGCAGCACCATTACGCAGCACCATTCCCCTGCAGGTGAACGACGGTGTCTATGCGCCGCAGGAGGACTCCTGGCTGCTGAGCGGCGTGCTCGAGGCCAGCGGGCTGGCCGAGGGACGGCGCGTCCTCGACATCTGCACCGGCAGCGGGGTGCTCGCACTCGAGGCCGCCAGGCTGGGGGCCCGGGAGGTCCTCGCGTTTGACCTGTGTCCCGCCGCGGTGGAGTGTGCCTCGGGCAACGCGGCGGCCAGCGGGCTCCCCATCGAGGTCCGGCTCGGCACCCTGCAGGACGCGGTGCAGCACGGACCCTTCGACCTCGTGGTGACCAACCCGCCCTACGTGCCGTCGACGCTGCCGCCGGCCGGGACCGGACCCGACCGCGCGTGGGATGCCGGGGCCGACGGCCGGGTGGTGCTCGACGAACTCTGCGCCCTCGCGCCGCGACTGATCGCCCCCGGGGGCGCCCTGCTGCTCGTCCAGTCGGAGTTCTCCGCGCCCCGGCAGACCGTGCAGATGCTCACCGACTCGGGATTCATCGCCCACACCGCGGCCCGCCAGATGATCGACTTCGGCCCGGTGATGACCGCGCGGGCAGACGAGCTCGAGGCGTCCGGTCTGCTCGAGCCCGGACGACGGACGGAGGAGCTGGTGGTGATCCGTGCCCACCGCGTCTGACCGCGAGCCCCGGGTCGTCCGCGTGGTGCCGGGCGGCCCCGTCCTCGTGGAAGGCCCCGTGGAGATCGTCACCCCAGACGGCGACTGCGTGAGCTCGGACCGCTTCATGGTGGCGGTCTGCGCATGCCGCCGCAGCCGGAACTATCCGCTGTGCGACACCAGTCATCGCAAGAAGGTCCGGTCGACGGACGACGACTGAGCGCCGCCCGGGGGGCGGCTCGCCGGGGAGCTGGCCGGAAGAGCGTCAGGGCAGGAGCGAGGACTCGCCCCGCTTCCACGCCGCGAGCATCTTCTCGGCCGCGAGGTCGTCGAGGTAGTCCAGCGCCCGCATCCCGAACACGATGTCGACGGCCAACTCTGGCTCCCGTCCGATCAGGTCGCCCACCACGTCGTGGCGCATGACCTGCTCGTGGACCGCGTCGGCCTCGACGTGCTCGGCGTAGAAGTGCACACACTCCTCGGGGGCGTCCATCCGGCGCAGACCCGCCACCAGCCGCGCGGATCCCGGCGACGAGGTGATCTCGATCGCCGCGAAGTGCCCGATCGCGGCGCCGCGCAGCGAGCGGTGCAGGCCGAACATCGACATCAGGTTGACCGTCGACAGCGTCTCGGCGCTCACCCGGTCGATGTAGCCGAGATACGACGGGTCCAGTCCGGCCGCGCTCATGAGATCCGCCCACAGCTGTTGGTGGATGCGATCACCGCGGCCACCGCCGAACTCGTCGAACTCGACGGCCACGAACGACGCCTTGGCCTGACCCTGCAGCCGCGGGATCGCGAACGCGTGCGGGTCACCTTCCTTGAGGTGGTACAGCGAGCGGTGGGCGAAGTACTCGCGGATCTGATCCCACGTGCCCTCGTCCTTGAAGTACCACGACGGGCCGGTGCCGGAAGTGGCCTCGACCGACATCGCGTCCATCTCGGCCACCGGGTCGTCGCCCGCCTCGACCGCGCCACGCAGGTGCTCGAGGAACACCCGCTCGAGGTCCCGACGCATCCGCAGGATCACCGGGTCCCACTCGAGTTCGGCATCGACGCCATCGAAGCCCCGGTAGTGCAGCTCGTACAACATGTAGAGCGTCAGCTGCAGGTCGCGACCCAATGGCTCGACCTCGGCCGGGACCGCCGGAAGCCCGTCCGTGCGCTCGGTCGACAGGGCCTCGATCGCTGCATCCGACAGCGGCCCGCACGCGCGGGGCAGCGGAGACGCGGTCGACGTGGCGTCGTTCACCGGGGCGAGGTCGGCGGGTGCGGCGGTCATGCCCCTTGTCTACCCTCTCGACCGGTCATCCTCCACCTGTCGAGAGGACCCGGAGTCGCCGTCTGCGATGACGCCCCCGCGGTGCGAGGTCCTGTCGTCGTCGACCTCTCCGCTACTGTCATCGTCGGCGGCCGTGTCGACGCCGGGGTGGTCGCTGCGGCTCTGCTCACCGCGGCCGCGGGCGTCGTCGCTGTCGTCGTACTCGCGCTCGATCCGCTGCTGTTCCTGCTGCTCGTCGGGGTCGCCCTCACGGCTCTGATAGCTGTCGAACATCTTGCGGCGCTCGTGCCACCGAAGGCTGTAGGTGGACTCGCGCACCACGTTCTCGTCGTCGAAGTTCGACCCCAGGGCGCCGGCGAAGGCACCCAGGCAGCTGGAAAGCCACGCCAGGTGGACGTAGTCGAGCAGGACCGTGGGGCGACCGAGCTGCGTCGCCAGGTAGTCAGCGTCCATCACGGTGAGCGCCAGGACGAACATCGTCGCCAGGAGGGCGACGAACATGATGCCCACCCCGACCCCCACGGTCAGCACCGTGGCCGCGTTGTCCATCCGGCGGTTGCCCGGGGTGAACTCGTCGTCCCGCCGGGTCCAGAGCCCGTTGTGCAGGATGAGCCACGTGACCAGCGTGAGAACCCCCATCACGCTGATGAGCAGCAATCTGAGCGCGTGCAGCTCCACCGACAGCGCGGCGATGCTGCCGTAGAAGATGCCGAAGGCGCCCGTGCCCGCGCCGGCGGCCACGACGCCGGACAGGGCCGTTACCATCCGGACGGGCCGGTTGTTGTGCACCATGCCCGCGAGCAGGCGGGCCTTGTTGACGAGCCCACGCCGGTGCGCCGGGGGCAGGTCGTCGGTGCCGCGCACACCCATTCCTTCGCGGCGGGTTCCCGAACGCACCAGCTGGAGCGCCAGCTCGCGGACCTTCGACCGCACGCGGAAGACCCCCAGCACCGGCACGCACACCAAAGCGGCCGCGGTCGAGCGGCTGACGTCGTACAACACCGGCACACCGTCGGGGTGGGTCGCCAGGTCCGTCAGATAGATCACGAAGTCCCACCCGTGCTGCTGCAGCAAGCGAGGGGCGTGATCGGTGAGCCGGATCTCTCCCTCCGGCCCCAGCGGGAGGGTTTCCTGGTCGACCTCCACCCGCCAGCGTCCACCGAGTTCGCGCGTCAGGTCGTCGGCGAGGTCGTCCGCGATCGCCACCGCGACCCGGCGGGGCACTCCGGGGTCGGCCATGAGCCCGACGGTCGCGAACGCTCCGGAATCGGCCTGAGTCTGCTCGTCCATGCCGCCATGATGCGCGTCGGCGGCGTTCCGGGGAAGGGTCGGTCACCGCCCGCCCGCGACCGGGCGGGTCCGACGGTGATTCGGTTGCGGGGCCCGGGGGGGCTCGCGTTATATAGGGGCGGACTCGAGACATGGGGCGGACGCGAGGACCGGAGGTGGCGATGTCGGAGCAGCAGCGTCGGCCCGACCGTCCGCGATCGCCGAAGCCCGCGTTGGGCCGCCGCGGTTCACCGCTGAACTGGCCCGTGTGGCGACAGTTCACCGGTGACGACCTGCTCGGCCGCGGCAGTGCCACCCGTTCGCGCCGCTCGCTGGAGATCACCCCTCGTACGAAGACGGCCGACGGCGTGGTCAAGAGCGTCTGCCCGTTCTGCGCGGTCGGGTGCGGCCAGGACGTCTATGTCTCCGACGGCAAGGTCGTCCAGATCGAGGGGGATGACGACAGCCCCATCTCGCGCGGCCGGCTGTGCCCCAAGGGTTCGGCGAGCAAGCAACTCGTGACCAACCCGGACCGCATCACCACGGTGCTCCACCGCAAGCCGTACGCCACAGAGTGGGAGGAACTGGACCTCGAGACGGCGATGGACATGGTCGCCGAGCGCGTCCTGGCCTCACGGGAAGAGTTCTGGGAGGACACGGACGACAAGGGCGACACGGTCCGGCGCACCCGCGGCCTCGCCAGCCTCGGCGGGGCGACGCTGGACAATGAGGAGAACTACCTCATGAAGAAGCTCTACACGGCGCTCGGCGCCATCGAGGTGGAGAACCAGGCGCGCATTTGACACTCCTCCACCGTTCCCGGTCTGGGAACCTCATTCGGGCGTGGTGGTGCCACGAACTACCAGCAGGACCTCGCGAACGCCGACTGCATCGTCATCCAGGGCTCCAACATGGCCGAGGCCCACCCCGTGGGCTTCCAGTGGGTCATGGAGGCCAAGCGGCGCGGCGCGACCATCATCCACGTGGACCCGCGGTTCACGCGCACCAGCGCCCTCGCGGACGTGCACGTGCCGATCCGCGCCGGGTCGGACATCGCCTTCCTCGGCGGGCTGATCAACCACGTCCTGACCAACGACGCATGGTTCTCCGAGTACGTGCTCGCCTACACCAACGCGTCCACGATCATCGGCGAGGACTTCGAGGACACCGAGGACCTCGCGGGACTGTTCTCCGGTTTCGACGCCGACGACCGGACCTACGACCTGGAGTCCTGGCAGTACGCGGGCGCCCAGAACGACATGCCCGACGAGGGGCGCACCGACGACGACGCCGAGGACGAGGCCTCCCAGACCCCCGGCGCCGGTGGCGCCCGGGCATCGGACACGACCGAGGCGCCCGAGCGGGACGAGACCCTGCAGGACCCGCGCTGCGTCTTCCAGATCCTCAAGCGGCACTTCAGCCGCTACACGCCGGAGATGGTCGAGCGCACCTGCGGCATCGCGACCGACGACTTCCACCGAGTCGCCCGGGCGCTGACCGAGAACTCGGGGCGCGAGCGCACCACCGCGTTCTGTTACGCCGTCGGCTGGACCCAGCACACCGTGGGAGTGCAGTACATTCGCACGGCCGCGATCCTCCAGTTGCTGCTCGGCAACATCGGCCGCCCCGGCGGCGGCATCATGGCGCTGCGCGGGCACGCCAGCATCCAGGGCTCCACCGACATCCCGACGCTGTACGACCTCATGCCGGGGTATCTGCCCACACCGAACGCCGGCGAGCAGCCGGACCTCGACAGTTACATCGGGACCGATGACGAGGCTCAGGGCTTCTGGGGGCACATGCGGTCGTACACCGTCAGCCTGCTCAAGGCCTGGTGGGGCGACGCGGCCACCGCGGACAACGACTTCGCCTACGACTACCTGCCCAAGCTGACGGGCAAGCATGACTCGACCGTCACGGTGCAACGGCAGATCAACGAAGGCGGCGGCGGGTACTTCCTCGTAGGCGAGAACCCCGCCGTGGGCACCGCGAACGGGCGGATGCAGCGCGCCGGGCTGGCCAACCTGGACTGGCTGGTCGTCCGCGACCTCGTCATGATCGAGTCGGCCGACTTCTGGAAGAACGGGCCGGAGATCGAGACCGGCGAGATGCGCACCGAGGACATCGGCACCGAGGTGTTCTTCTTCCCCGCCGCCAACCACGTGGAGAAGAAGGGCACGTTCACCAACACCCAGCGACTCCTGCAGTGGCGGCACCAGGCCGTCGAGCCGCCGGGAAACGCGCGCAGCGAGCTGTGGTTCTACTACCACCTCGGGCGTCGTCTCAAGGAGAAGCTGGCCGGCTCCACCGATCCGCGTGACCGGCCGCTACTGGACCTGACGTGGGATTACCCCATGGAACCCGGCACGGTGGACGAGCCGGACGCCGAGGCCGTGCTCGCCGAGATCAACGGCCGCGGCCCCGACGGCGAGCCGCTGTCCACGTACACGCAGCTCAAACCGGACGGCTCGACCGCATGCGGCTGTTGGATCTACTGCGGCGTCTACGCCGACGGCGTGAACCAGGCCGCGCGGCGCAAGTCCCGGCACGAGCAGGGCCCGGTCGCCCCGGAGTGGGGATGGGCCTGGCCCGCCAACCGGCGCATCATCTACAACCGTGCCTCGGCGGACCCGGAGGGCCGGCCGTGGAGCGAGCGCAAGGCGCTGATCCACTGGGATCCGGATGCGAACGACGGCGCCGGCCGGTGGGTGGGTGACGACGTGCCCGACTTCGAGGCCGACAAGTCTCCCGACTACACCCCACCCGCGGGGGCGGTGGGTCCGGAGGCGATCGGTGGCGCTCAGCCGTTCATCATGCAGGACGACGGCGTGGGCTGGCTCTACGCTCCCCGCGGGCTCGCCGACGGTCCGTTGCCCGCGCACTACGAGCCGCCGGAGTCGCCCGTGTCCAACCCGGTCTATCCGGGCCGGGACGCCAACCCCGCCCGGTCGATCCGGCCGGGTCGGTACAACGAGACGCAGCCGGGTCACGGGGATCCGGGGACGGAGGTGTTCCCGTTCGTCTTCACCACCTACCGGCTGACCGAGCACCACACGGCGGGGGCCATGAGCCGGACGCTGCCGTACCTGTCCGAGCTGCAGCCGGAGTTCTTCTGTGAGATCTCCCCGGAGCTCGCGCGTGAGCGGGGCCTGGTCAACGGCGGGTGGGCCACGATCGTGACCGCCCGTTCCGCGATCGAGGCCCGCGTGCTGGTGACCCGTCGGATGACGCCGCTGCAGATCGACGGTCGGACACTTCACCAGATCGGGCTGCCCTACCACTGGGGTGGCAACGGCGTGAGCATCGGCGACCCGGCCAACGACCTGTTGCCGCAGCAACTCGACCCCAACGTGTCCATCCCCGCGACCAAGGCGACGAGCTGTGACATCGTCGCGGGAAGACGCCCGCGTGGCCCCGCGCTGCTCGAGTTCGTCGAGGGGTACCGTCGCCGCGCCGGCGCGCCCACCGAACCGGGAACGGAGAGCTAAAGCCATGTCCGCCTTCCTGTCCGACCTCGGACGGTCCTTCTTCGGCGACATCGACCCGGCCGGGGACAACGGCTACTCGGATCCGCCGCCGCGCAAGGGCTTCTTCACCGACACCAGCGTGTGTATCGGCTGCAAGGCCTGCGAGGTGGCGTGCAAGGAGTGGAACCTCATCCCCGAGGACGGCATCGAGCTGTCGGGGATGAGTTACGACAACACCCGGGCGCTGGGGGCGTCCACGTGGCGGCACGTCGCCTTTATCGAGCAGGAGGTGCCCGCGCGGGTGGCGGGCGCGTCCGTCGCGCCGGCGCCGAGTGCGCCCGTCGACCTGGGTATACCGGCGCCGACCCTGCCCGGTGACTCCCCCGACGCCGGCGAGTCCACCGACTTCCGCTGGCTCATGGAGTCGGACGTGTGCAAGCACTGCACCCACGCGGCGTGCGTCGACGTGTGCCCGACCGGTGCGCTCATGCACACCGAGTTCGGCACGGTCGTGGTGCAGAGCGACATCTGCAACGGGTGCGGGTACTGCGTGAGCGCGTGCCCGTACGGCGTGATCGAGCGGCGCTCGGGGCCGGCGGGCGACCCCGCGGTGGGCATCGCGCAGAAGTGCACGCTCTGTTACGACCGGCTCACCGAGGGCCAGACCCCGGCGTGCGCCAAGGCGTGCCCCACCGAGTCGATCCAGTTCGGTGATCTCGACGAGCTCCGCGAGCGCGCGGCTGGCCGGCTGGACCAGCTGGTCGAGGCCGGCGAGCCCAACGCCCAGCTGTACGGTCACGACTCCCGCAACGGCGTGGGCGGTACGGGCGCGTTCTTCCTCCTGCTCGACGCCCCCGAGGTGTACGGGTTGCCGCCGGATCCCGTGGTGACGACGCGGCACGTGGGGTCGATGTGGCGCCAGGCGGCGCTGGCGGCCGTGACGCTGTTGGGCGGCGCCGTGGCGGCGTTCGCCGCGGGGGGACGGTCCTGATGGCCGTCGACGGTGGGAACCGCGCCGAGCACGACGACGACAAGGCGGGCGTCCCAGAAAACCCCGGGCAGCGCGCCCGGCCCCGCCGGAAGGGCCGCGGGGGCCGCGAGCAGCTCGTGGTGCCCCCCGCGGAGTTCCGCTCGTACTACGGCAAACCGATCGTCAAGGCTCCGCCGTGGAAGCATGACATCGCGGCGTATCTCTTCCTCGGCGGGCTGGCCGGTGGCTCGTCGCTTCTCGCGGCCGGCGCGGACCTGGCCGGGCTGCCCAACCAGCGTCGCTCGGCGCGGATCGTCGCGCTGGGCGGGATCACCGGCAGCCTGTACTTCCTGGTCAACGACCTGGGGCGCCCCGAGCGGTTCCACCACATGCTGCGGGTCCTCAAGCTCACGTCGCCGATGAGCGTGGGCACCTGGATCCTCTCGGCGTACGGGCCGTTCGCGGGCCTGGCGCTCGGTGAGGAGATCGTGCCGCTGCTGCCCGAGAAGCTCGCCCGGCGGCTGCCGACCGGGCTCATCGCCCGGGCGTCGCGGCCGGCCGGCATCGTCGCGGCGCTCGTCGCCCCGGCGGTCGCGTCGTACACGGCGGTGCTGCTCAACGACACGTCCCTGCCGAGCTGGAGCGCCGCGCGTCGGGAGTTGCCGTTCGTGTTCGTCGGCAGTGCCGCGGCCGCGTCCGGCGGGGTGGGCCTGCTGCTCACTCCGCTGGAGGAGATCGGCCCCGCCCGTCGGCTGGCGGTGGGCGGAGCCGTTCTCGAACTCACCGCCGACCAGATCATGCAGCGGTCCATGGGCATCACCGCGGAGCCGCTGCACGAGGGCCGGGCCGGGAAGTACCACCGGGCGGCGCAGATCCTCACCGGCACCGGTGCGGTGAGCGCGGTCCTCGGGCGGCGCAGTCGACTGCTGTCCGCGGTGTCCGGACTGGCGATGGCGGCCGGGTCAGCGTGCACGCGGTGGGCGGTGTTCCACGCGGGCATGGCCTCGGCGCAGGACCCGAAGTACGTGGTGGTCCCCCAGCGTGAGCGCCGGGACGCGCGCGGTGGCGGCGAGGCATACGCGGAGTAGGTGGGCGTGCGGCCGCGCCCGCTAACGGAGCCGCGCGTGCGGCCGGCCCGTTGACGGCACCGCGCATGCAGCCAGACCGCCCGGCCGCGCGGCGGGATCCGCCGTTCAGAGCACGAGGTGGCCGTCGTCGCCCTCGCGGCGGGTGAGCCCACGCGCGGCGAGCGCCTCGAGCAGCGGCATCACCACGCGCCGCGAGGAGTCCAGGTGCGTCCGAGCCGCGCTCGGGGTGAACGGCTGCGGCAACTGGCGTAGCCGGCGCACGGCCTCGTCGAAGACGTCCGGGCCCAGCCACACCCCGGCGCCCAGTCCGGTCAGCAGTCCGGCGCGCCCGCACGCCGCCAGTTCGCGCGGCCCTAGGCCCAGCTCGTCGAGCTCGTCGGCGGTGGGCGCGTCGAACGGGGCGACCCGCAACCGCTCGGCCACCTGCTCCGCGGCGAACCTAACCTCCTCCGGTAGCGCAGCCGCACCGGCCGTCACCCGCCCGCCCTCCGTACGCAGCGTCGCGGCGGCGGGCTGCGCGAGCACCGCCTCCAGCAGTGCGGCATCCGGCAGGTCGAGGGTGCGACGCGCGGACTCCGTGGGCAATCCGGGATCGAGGGGGTCGTCGCGGTCGTGCACGCGGACGGCCTCGACCAGGCGTCCGGCCAGCGCGGCCGCCCACTCCGGGTCGATGAGCCACCCGCGGTACGCCTCACCGACGGGCGGGGTGGACACGCCCCACGCCCGCAGGTCTTCGACGTGCGCGACACCCCGTCGACGCAGCTCCGACCCCAGCTCCGGCGACTCGGGCACCTGCGTGAGCTCGGCCGCCCGCCGGCGGGCGGCGCCGCGGCGCCGCAGCTCCGGCGGCGCGGGGTCGAGGACAACGGCGCCCGAGGGGATCCGGTCCGCTCCCGGTTCGCGCAGAATGAGGCGGTCTCCGATCCGCATGGGCAGCGGCGCGGAGATCGTCAGCCTGGCGTGGCGTTCGTCGAGGCGCCGGACGCGTGCGGCCACCGCGGCGGAGCCGAGATGCACCATGACCTGCTCAGGGAGCTCATCGGCCCGCCCGTCGACCCGCACGTCGACGGTGTCGACCGCCCGCCAGCGGCCCGGCGCCACCAGGGTGCTACCCCGCGGGACGTCGTCCGCGGCGATCCCGCGGAGATTGACGGCGACGCGCGCCACCGCGGTGACCTCGTCCCGCGTGTCCCCGAGCGACTGCAGGCCACGCACAGTGACGCGCGGGCCCGACGGCCCGAGCTCGAGTGCGTCGCCCACGCGGATCGTGCCGGCGGGCAACGTCCCGGTGACGACCGTTCCCGCGCCGCCGATCGTGAACGAGCGGTCCACCCACAGACGCACGTCGGCGTCGGGAGCGGGCCGGGGCAGGAGCGAGCCAAGCTCGGCCAGTTCGGCGCGCAGTCGGTCCATGCCCTCGCCGGTGACCGCGGAAACGCACACGGCCGGGATGTCGGCGAGCGGGGTGCCGTCGAGCGCCTCGCGGGCCTCCGCCAACGCGAGCTCCGGCTCCAGCAGGTCACTGCGGGTGATGACAAGTACCCCGTGGCGCACCCGCAGGGCCGCGAGCGCGGCGAGGTGCTCGGCGGACTGGGGCATCCAGCCGTCGTCGGCGGCCACGACGAACATCACCGCCGGCACCGGCCCCACCCCGGCGAGCATGTTCGGCACGAACCGCCGGTGCCCGGGCACGTCGACGAACGCGACGGTCCTGCCGTCGTCGAGGGTCGTGGAGGCGTAGCCCAGGTCGATCGTCAGTCCGCGGCGCCGTTCCTCGTCCCACCGGTCGGGCTCCTCGCCGGTCAGCGCGCGTACGAGCGTCGACTTGCCGTGATCGACGTGCCCGGCGGTGGCCACGACGAACATCAGGCGAGCGCCCCCGCGCGGAGCACGAGCCCAGCGAGCTCGTCATCGTCCCCCGGAGGCAACGCCCGCAGATCCAGGAGGCACCGGCGCTCGGTGACCCGCCCCAGGACGGCGGGGCGGCCTGCGCGAAGTGCGTCGGCGAAGGACTCCGGCAGGGACACCGCGGCGCTGGGGAGCTCGATGCCCGGCGCCCCGCCGCCGCCGACGGCCGCCACCGACCGCACCGCCCGCGCGTCGACCCCGGCCTCCTGCAGAAGGCCGGCGATGCGCTCGGCGCGCGCCATCAGCTCGACGTGGTCGGCCTCGAGCCCCAGCACGACGGGCGGGCGCGGTCCCCGCAGCGTCGCCTCGAGCGCGGCGAGCGTGAGCTTGTCGACCCGCAGCGCGCGGGCGAGCGGGTGGCGGCGCAGGCGGTGGACGAGCTCGGCGTCGCCGGCCAGTATCCCGGCCTGCGGGCCGCCGAGCAGCTTGTCGCCGCTGGAGGTCACCAGGTCGGCACCCGCCGCGAGCATCGTCGTCATGTCGGGCTCGTCGGGGAGCACCGGGTGCGGGGCGAGCAGGCCGGAGCCGATGTCCACCACCAGGGGCACGCCGTGGCCCGCGAGCTGCGCGGCCGGTACGACCGAGGTGAAGCCGCTGACCAGGAAGTTCGAGGGGTGCACCTTGAGCACGAAGGCCGTGGTCTCGTCGATCGCGGCGAGGTAGTCCTCGACGCGGACGCGGTTGGTGGTGCCCACCTCCCGCAGCCGGGTGCCGGTGGACTCGAGCAGCTCGGGCAGGCGGAAACCGTCGCCGATCTCGACCATCTCGCCGCGCGAGATCACCACCGTGCGTCCAGGGCCGCCCAGCGCGGTGACCGCGAGGGCGAGCGCCGCCGCGCCGTTGTTGACGACATGGAGGTCCCCCGCGGTCGGTACCGCGTGACGTAGCGCGTCCAGCGCACCCCGGCCCCGGCGACCCCGCCGTCCGGTGGCCAGGTCCAGCTCGACGTCGTTGGTGCCGGCGGCCTCGCCGAGCGCGCGTACCGCGGCCGCCGACAGGGGTGCCCGGCCGAGGTTGGTGTGCAGCAGCACCCCGGTCGCGTTGAGGACGCGGGTGAGCGAGACCGGCGCCGGCGGCAGGCAGGCCAGCACGGCGTCGACGATCTCGTCCGCGGGCAGATGGCCGGCACGTGCCCGACCCTGGGCGTCCCGGACCCGTGCCTTGACAAGCTCGCGGCCCAGCTCGGCGAGCGCGTCGGCAAGGCGCGGGTCGCGGAGCACGGCATCGGTGGAGGGCACGCGCCGACGGGGATCGCCGGTCGTGGACTGCTCGGTGATGGCCCGCTCCTTTTTCCGCGGCCCCGCCGACCGGGGCCGCCCACTCGAGGTGGCCGGGTCGGGGACGGGCGAGGACTGTTGGCGGAGGCGGACGGGAATCGAACCCGCCTGACCGAGATACTCGGCCACGTCGGTTTTGAAGACCGCGGGGACCACCAGGTGCCCGGACGCCTCCCTCAGGAACGAGTAAGCACCACGGCCGGCGCCTGAGTCAACCCGGCCACGCCGAAGGATGCGTCCGGCCGCGCGCCCTCGCCGCTGTCGCTAGGGTCTGGCCCATGGCCTCCGACCAGACCCTCGCCCGTCTTACCTCGTACGCCCACGGCGGCGGTTGCGCGTGCAAGATCCCGCCCGGCGCGCTCGAGTCGGTCGTCGCCGGACTCGTCGGCGCTCCCGTCCGCGACCCGGCTGCCGAGCTCATCGTGGGTCTGGACGACGGCGACGACGCAGCCGCCGTGCGGATCGCCGGCCGTCAGGCCGTGATCAGCACCGCCGACTTCTTCACGCCCGTCGTCGACGACCCCTACGACTGGGGGCGGATCGCCGCGGCCAACGCCCTGTCCGATGTGTACGCGATGGGCGGCACGCCGATCGTGGCGATCAACCTGCTGTGTTGGCCTATGGACGTGCTGCCGTACGAGATGGCCGGCGAGGTGCTGCGCGGGGCCCAGGACGTCGCCGGGAGCGCGGGCTGCCACGTGGCCGGCGGGCACAGCGTGGACGACCCCGAGCCCAAGTACGGCATGGCCGTCACGGGGATCGCCGACCCCGACCGGCTACTGCGCAACGACGCCGGCCGCGCCGGTGTGCCGCTGTCGCTGACCAAACCGCTGGGGATCGGAGTCCTCAACAGCCGGCACAAGAACACCGGCGCGGTGAGCGAGGAGGCGATCGCGACCATGACCCGCCTCAACGACGTCGCCGCCCGCGACGCCCTGGCCGCCGGGATCGTCTGCGCCACCGACGTGACCGGATTCGGACTGCTCGGCCACCTGTACAAGTTGACCCGCGCCAGCGGGGTCTCCGCCGTGATCGACTCGGCCGCGGTGCCGTATCTGGACGGAGCGCGCCAGGCGTTGGCCGACGGGTTCGTCAGCGGCGGGACGAGGCGCAACCTCGACTGGGTGCGGCCTCACCTCGCGACGGATGTGGACGAGGACGAGCTGCTCCTACTCGCGGACGCCCAGACCTCCGGCGGTCTGCTCGTGGCCGGGGAGGTCCCCGGAGCGCCGGTGATCGGCGAGCTCGTTCCCGCCGGGGACGCGGCCATCACGGTCCGGTGAGCCGGAAACGCTGAATCCGGGAGGCCCCGTTAAGGTTGCAGCCGATCGATGATTCAGGTCCGGAGCGATCCGCACGGAGGTGTGATGGGCAACGCGTGGCGGGTGTTCAGCCGTGACGTCAGGCGACTCGGGCGCGTGCGCAAGGCGTGGATCATCCTGATCGGGATGATGATCACCCCGTCGCTCTACGCGTGGTTGAACATCGCCGGCTTCTGGGATCCGTACGGAAGCACCCGCAGCATCGACGTCGCCGTGGTGAATCTCGACGAGGGTGCCTCCACCGAGGCGACCGGCGACGTCAACGTCGGTGACCAGGTCGTCAACCAACTCGAGGCCAACGATCAACTCGGCTGGCACTTCCTCGACGAGGACGACGCGATGGAGTCCGTCAAGACCGGTGACAGTTATGCGGCGATCGTCATCCCCGCGGACTTCAGCCGCGACTTCACCAGCGTCACCTCGGGCCGTTTCACCCGTCCGAATCTGCAGTATTACGTGAACGAGAAGGCGAACGCGGTCGCCCCGAAGATCACCGATGCCGGCGCCTCGACGCTCGATAATCAGATCAACAGCATGTTCGTCTCCGTGGTGGCGGAGGCCGTGACGGGGGAGCTGAAGAACGCGGGCAGGGATGCTCAGGGGCGGTTGCGCGACGCGCAGGGCAACACCCTGGACGCCCTCGACGACGCTGTCGGCACGGTGGAATCCGCGCATGAGCGGATCACCGAGCTGCGCAGCACCCTCGCCGAGGCCCAGGATCGGCTGGACGCGGCGAAGGGCACGCTCGGCAAGGTCGACGACACTCTCGGCGACGTCCAGAGCGCCGTCAACCAGGCACAGGAGATCGTCACCGAGACCCAGCAGGAGTTGATCACGGTCACCGACTCGGTGGCCGGTGCCTACACGTCGGGGGTGACGCTGCTCGCCGAGACGTCGGCGCGACTGAACGCATCGATCACGACGTTGTCCTCGGAGATCCGGCAGGCCGAGGCCGGAGTCGGCTCCGCGATCGACGACGTCATTGCGGTCATCGCGGCGCGGACCGATGCCCTCGCGGAGTTGCGTTCGCTCCGCGACCGGTCCGGTCCGGGGTCCGACGTCGCGCAGCAACTGAGCGGCCCGGTCACGGCGCTTCAGGACCGCCTCACAGCCGACGAGGAGTTGCTCGACGAGCTACGGCGACTGGCCACAGATACCGCCGCCGCGACCTCGGCGATCGAGGAGTCCGCGGACGGTCTCGACTCCGCCGTGCACGGTGCGGCCACGTCGGCCGGTTCCCTCCGCGGTGTGCTCCTGCAGACCTTCCCCGAGCTGGGCCACTCCATGTCCACGCTGTCCGCGAGCGCGGGCGGGCTCTCGTCCGCACTCGGCGCGCAACGTACCCAGCTCTCGCAGGCGCAAAACCTGCTCACCGGGCTGGGAGACCAACTCGGCGCCGCGTCCACCGCACTCGGCGCACTCGACGGCAACTTCTCCGGCGCACAGGCCGGACTCGAGGAGGTACGTACCGATGTGCTCGCGCTGGGCACCGCCGACGCACGGGACCAGCTACAGACGGTGACGGGCTTGGACACCGAACAGATCGGGCAGTTCCTCGCGTCCCCGGTCGAGGTGCGGGAACACGCCGTCTTCCCCGTCGCCAACTACGGTTCCGCGATGGCGCCCCTGTTCGTGAACCTCGCACTCTGGATCGGTGGCTTCGTCCTGGTGGTCCTCCTCAAACTCGAGGTCGATACTAAGGGGGTCGAGGGCATCACCGCGCGCCAGGCCTATCTCGGACGCTGGCTGCTACTGGCCGTTATGAGCATCGTCCAGGCGTTGATCGTCACCGTCGGCACCCTGCTCATCGGCGTGCAGGCGGCCAGTGCCCTCGCGTTTGTCGGGACCGGTGTGCTCATCGGCCTCGCGTATCTCAGCATCATCTATGCGCTCTCGGTCTCCTTCGGGTTCGTCGGCAAGGGACTGGCCGTGCTGCTCGTGATCATGCAGATCCCCGGTGCGTCCGGCCTGTACCCGATCGAGGTGATGCCTGGATTCTTCCGTGCGCTCTACAACTTCTTCCCGTTCTCGTACGGGATCAATGCGCTGCGGGAAACGCTCGCCGGGTTCTATGACGGCCATTACTGGCGTTCGATGGCGGTCCTCGCGGTGTACGTGGCGCTGGCGTTCGCCCTCGGGCTCTTCCTTCGCCCGCGGCTGGGCAATCTCACGCTGCTGTTCAATCGCAGGATCGCCGACACGGGGCTGCTCGTCAGCGAGGACGTGCAGATCGCGTCCGGCCGCCACCGACTGTCCCGGCTCATCGACGCATTGGTGGACCGCGAGGAGTACCGCAACACGATCAGACGTCAGGAGGAGCGGTTCACCCGTCGTTATCCGACTCTGTTGCGTCTCACCGCTCTGGTCGGCATCGCGGGCGTGGCGCTGATCGGGCTCGTTGGAGGGCTGGCTCCGATCGGGAAGGCCACGGTCCTCGGCTTCTGGGTCCTCTGGGGCCTGCTCATCGTCGTGGTCCTGGTGACACTGGAATACACCAAGCGGAGTTTCCAGCTCGCCACGGAGGTGGGGCGGATGCCGGAGGCGGAGCTCCGCCGGGCACTCGCGGACGCACGCGCCGGGGGCGAGTCGCCGCAGGCGACGCCCGACGTGGAGGCCGACCAGCCCGGCGAGCCAGACCAACGCGGTGACTCCGAATGAGAAACACCTGGCGGCTCGCCCGACATGATCTGCGCCGGGCCACGAGCAATGTCATGGCGATGATCGTCCTGTTCGGACTGATCGCGATCCCGTCGCTGTTCACCTGGTTCAACGTCATCTCGAGCTGGGACCCGTTCGACAACACACAGAACCTCAAGGTGGCCGTGGCCAACACCGACGAGGGCTATCAGAGCGACCTCATCCCGCTCCGCATCAACGTCGGCGAACAGGTGCTCTCCGCGCTACGCGCGAACGACGACCTGGACTGGGAGATCACCTCCGCAGAAGACGCCATCGGAGGCACGAGGTCGGAGGAGTACTACGCCGCGATCGTGCTCCCCCCGACGTTCAGTAGAGAGATGCTGACGTTCTACTCCGGTGACGCGGAACGGATCGGGATCGACTACTACGACAACGAGAAAACGAATGCCCTCTCGCCGAAGATCACCGATCAGGGCGCGAGTCAGGTCGCCACCCAGGTCAACGAGACCTTCGCCGCGACACTCGGCGAAGCCGGACTGAACATCGTCTCGACGCTCTCCGAGTATCTCAACGATGCCGACACACAGATCGTCCTCTCCCGGCTCCAGGCACACGCCGGTGCGGTCGCGGCACAGCTCCGCTCCGGGGCGGACACCGCGACGATGTTCACGTCCCTGATCGCCTCGAGCAAACCGCTCGTGAGCGGTGCCTCGGATTCCGTCATCGCCTCGGGCCGGGCGCTCGACGACACCACGGAGGCGATCGGCGGCGGAGTGGAGGCGGCGAAGTCGCTGAAGTCGACCCTGGATTCCGCGACAGGGTCCCTCGGGGCCGCTCTCACCGCGAACGCGGAGAGCTACCCGGCGTTGTCGGCTCGTGCAGACGAAGTGTTCGCGTCGCTCGATACGCAGTCGGAGAGCTCCGCGGCGGCGGTCCGGGCGCTCGCGGAGAGGGTGCAGACGCAGACCGACCAGTACCGGGATCTGCGCGACGCCCTGGTCACGACGGTCGGACCGGTGACCCCCGAGGTGGCCAGAGGCACTCTCGACCTGGTCGTCTCGAGGATCGACGGCGCGATCGCACAGCAGCAGGCGCTGCACGACCGTCTCGAGGCCGCGGCCACGCAGGTGACGGAGGACAACGCCGACATCAAGAACACGCGGCGCGAGATCCGCGCCCTCATCGACGAGGCGAGCGATGCCGTCCGCGGCGCGGAGACCGCGTACTCGGACAGCCTCAAGCCGAAGCTGGATCAGCTCGCCACCACACTCGCCTCGATTGACGACGGGATCGCATCGATCGGCGCGGACCTGTCCGGGACGGGGACGACGCTCTCCGGCGACACCGACTCACTGCTCGGTGCGCTCACACGAGCGGAGTCGACGACCACCTTGGTGGCGGGTTCGCTCACCGATGCCGCCCGACGGTTCGACGAACTCGCATCGGCGCTGGCCACGGCCATGGATTCCGGCGATCTCGGCGACCTCACCGACCTGATCGGCACCGACGCGCAGACACTCGCCACCTCGCTGTCCGCTCCCGTGGATCTCGACCGCGTGCCGGTGTTCCCCGTCGAGAGCTTCGGCACCGCGATGGCGCCCTTCTACACGGTGTTGGGATTGTGGGTGGGAGCGCTGCTGATCGCCGTCTCGATCCGCGACGACGTCCCCGAGGACACGCTGCCAGACAGCGCTCCCCTCACGCCCACCCAGTCCTACCTCGGTCGCTACGGCATCGTCGCCCTGATCGGATTCCTGCAGAGTTCGCTGGTCACGCTCGGCAACATCCTGTTCGTCCAGGTACACCCGGTCCATCCGTTCCTGCTGCTCCTGGCGGGGTGGATGACGTCCCTCGTCTTTACTCTGCTCATCTACACGTTCGTCGCGGCGTTCGGGAACGCCGGGAAGGCGCTCGGGGTGCTCCTGCTCGTTGTCCAGATCTCCGCGTCCGGGGGCGCGTATCCGCTGGAGGTCCTTCCCGGGTGGTTCCAGGCCATCAGCCCGTGGCTGCCGGCGACGCACGCCATGAACGCGATGCGCTCGGCGCTGGCCGGGACCTATCACGGTGACTACTGGATATCCCTGGGCTGGCTCGCACTCTTCCTCGTACCCGCCCTGGCGCTGGGACTGGTGCTCCGCCGGCCACTGATCGGCTACAACCGCAACCTCAAGGAAGCACTCGAGTCAACGAAACTCATGTGAGATCGTCCGGTGAACGAGGTCCGTGGCGAGGTCCGGTCCGGATCCCGAGGTGGCGCCGGGCCTGGGAGATGAGCTCGGGTACGGGCGCGGCACCGTCGAGCGTGATCCCGGGCTCGTCGGGCCCGAGCGGCTCGAGTACCCCGAACTGCGATCGGACCAACGACGCTGCTCCCGAGCAACCGCGTTGAGCCGGCGCAGCCACAGCGCCCTGTCCTTCTCGCCGAGTCCGGTCCCGCCACGCATCTTGGCGATCGACGCGGCGCTGTGAAAGTCGTCGCCATCGAAGAAGGGGCCTGGGACCACGTCCGCGATCTGACGGCCGAATGTCGTCTTGCCGCAGCCGCTCACACCGAACACGACGATGGTCACGGCGGGGGAACTTCCGCGTCGCGGCGGACGGCTCAGCTCCGCTCGCCCGCGTCCCGGTCGAGGCGGGCGAAGGCGTCGAACAGCCGGGCGCCCGGCTCGAGCGCCGACTCGTCGAGCATGAAGCCCGGGTGGTGCAGGTCGGTCTCCTCCGACTTCCCGTCCCACACGCCATACCGCAGATACACGCCTGGGATCTCCTCGGTGTACCAGGCGAAGTCCTCGCCACCACTGGACTGGTCGGCGGTGCCCACACCGTCCTTCCCGAGCACCCGGCGCACCGCCTCGGTGGCCAGATCCGCGCAGTCGGCGTCGTTCACCACCGGCGGAACACCCTGCGTGTACTCGAGTTCGACGCGGATGCCGTAGGGCGCGGTGAGGTCCTCGACGGCTTCCCGCACGAGGTCCTCGACCGTGGCCCACACGTCCCGGTCCGCGCTGCGCAGCGTGCCCAGCAGCTCCGCGTGATCGGGGATCACGTTCGGGGCATCACCGCCGGCGTGCAGGGCGCCCCAGGTGAGCACGGTCCCCGACCGCGGGTCGAGACGACGGTCGAGGACCGCCGTGAGCCCGGTGGCGAGCTCGGCGGTCGAGAAGACGGTGTCCTGGGTCTCGTGCGGACGTGCCGTGTGACCACCGTCGGACTCGAGTCGGATCCGCACCTTGGCGTTGGAGGAGGTGATCGGCCCGGCCGTCACGCCCACCTCGCCCACCCGCCGGTGCGGATCGCAGTGCAGGGCGAGGATACGGTCCACGCCCTTGACCACACCTTCCTCCACGCAGTCCTTCGCGCCGCCGGGCATGGTCTCCTCTGCCGGCTGGAAGATCAGCCGCACGGGCCGGGGCGGCGGGTCGGCGACCAACAGTTCGGCCGCGCCGAGCAGCATCGCGGTGTGGGCGTCGTGACCGCAGGTGTGCGCGACCCCCTCGGTGGTCGAGGCGAAATCCAGGCCGCTCTCCTCGTCCATGGGCAGCGCGTCGATGTCCGCGCGCAGCGCCACCACGTCCTTCGCGGTGGCACCCTTCGCGGCGGGCACGTCGCACCACAACCCGGTGCCGAGGTCGAACCGGCGGGGCTTCAGTCCCATCCTCTCGAGCTCGCCCGCGATGAAGTCGGTCGTGCGCTCCTCCTCGTAGGACAGCTCGGGATGGGTGTGGATGTGACGCCGCCACTCGATGAGCCGGTCCTCGAAACCGCCCTCAGCGTGCGGGTCGTTCTTCTCCGTCGACTTGCGCCCGAACATCGAACACCTCCTGGCAGAACTGGACCACCCGGTCGCCGAGCAACTGACGGTTGGCCAATTTCACGAACTCATGACCTTCGTCCTCGAACAACAACACGTCCACCGGTACGCCACGCGAGCGCAGCTCCTCGACCGCCTGCTCGGTCTCGCTGACCGGCACGTTCGTGTCGTGCGCACCGTGGACGAACAACATCGGAACGGTGATCCGGTAGTACCTGCGCAGCGGCGAGGCCTCGCGGAGCAATTCCCGCTCCTGGAGCGGGTGCCCGTATTTGGGGTGGGCGGCCGCTGCGATCCACGGTTCGGTGTCGCGGTAGAAGGTCTGCAGGTCGCTCATCCCGCAGGCGGCGATTCCTCCGCACCAACGACCGGCGTGCCGGACCAAGGTCGCGTTGACCAGGTAGCCGCCGTAGGACCGGCCCGAGACCACCACATGGTCCGGATCGGCGATCTCCTCGTCGACGAGGTGCAGCAATGCGTCCTCGACGTCGTCGATCCCCGCGAAGCGGCCGTACCGGTCGTCGGCATGGCCGAACGCCCGGCCGCCCCCGGTCGAGCCCCGAACGTTCGGTGTGAAGTAGTTGACGCCCTCGTCGAGCATCCGCCGGGCGATGTCGTCATATCCCGGACGGGACTGGCCTTCCGGGCCGCCGTGCAGGTGCACCACCGTCGGCGCGGGCCCGCTCTCCGGATCTGCCCGGTACAGCCACCCGCTCAGCTCGAGCCCGTCGCGTGCGGTGAACCGCAGCAGCTCCGGGCCGGGGTCGGGCTGCGCGGGCGACTCCCCGATCCAGCGACGACGACGCACGTCGTAGATCACCACGTGCGGTGGCTGGTCGAGACTCTCCACGGTGACGGCGAGCAGTCGGCCGTCCGCCGTGAGCGTGGGCGCCGAGGCCACGACCTCCGGCAGCTGCGGCCGGGCGATCACCCGGGGCCGGCGACGCGACAGGTCAAGGATCTCGATCTCGGACAGTCCCCCGTGAACATTCCAGAGCAGCGCCGCCGTGCGCCGGTCATAGCTCACCTCCACGCGGTCGAGGTCGGCGTCCGCGCGGTAGGCAATCGGCCACGAGGTGGTCCCGGACTCGTCGGCCCGCACCTCGAGCAACCCCACGCGATCGGACGAGTGGTCGCTGCGCACCACCATGCGCATGGGCCGGTCGTCGCCGCCGGCGTCGAGCACCTCCCCGGCGTCGGTGGTGGACCCGGTGTCCGTGGGCAGCAGGGGCCACCACCGGCCGTCCGGCATGATCCGCAGCAACTCACGATGCCCGCGGGCACCCACCCGGAACAGCGCCGCGCCGTCCCGTGAGTGCTTGAGCGCCCCGCCCATCCGGCGGTCGATGACGGTGATCTCCCCGGTCTCCGGGTCCACGAGCCGGCCCTCGGCCTGGCCCTCGGCGTCGAAGGCCGTCACCGCCAGCTGACCCCCATCCCAGCAGACGATCTGCTCGGTGGCGTCACCCGGGGCGTTCAAGGCGTACGCACTCTGGTCGTCCGGATCGGTGGTGACGAGCCAGATGCGCTCACGCTCACCACCGTCAGGGGCCACCTCGCACGCCAGCCACCGGCCGTCCGGTGAGTAGGCGACCCTGCGGACCGGGCCCTCCACGGGCAGCACCACGTCCCGTTCGGGCCCCGCGCCCTTGAGACCGTCTGGGCCCAGCGGTCGCTGCACCGCCCGCGGATAACCGGTGCGTTCGGTGACCACACAGGCCAGCAGCGACCCGTCCGGGGACAGACACGGGGAGCTGGTGTGCCGGAGTTCGCCCGGCCCCCCGGCCGCGTCATCCGGCGGGCCCGCCTGCTCGCGGGAGCCCGTCTCCTCGGTGACCTCGGTGACGTCCGGGTTCTCGGTCGTGTCGACGGTGTCGGTCGTATGGAAGGTGTCGGTCATGTCGATGGTGTCGGGGTCAGGCACGGTGAATCCAGGTGTCCTTTCCACCGCCTCCACTCGAGGCGTTGACCACCATCGTGCCCGCCGGAGCCACTCGTGTCATGGCCACCGGAGGGGCCGACGCGTGGATCTCGCCGGTCGGCCCGTTGCGCAGCATGACGAACGCGCGCATGTCCACGTGCCGCCGCTGCAGGTCGCGCCCGTCGAACGTCGGCAGAGTCGACAGCGCCTGCACCTCCTGCGCCACGAACCGCTCGCCGTGGCGCCGCAACTCGGCCCGTCGCTCGTCCAGCTCCCGCGGCGAGCACTCCGGGCCCACCGTGATGTCGGAGCCGCCGTAGCCGTCGATCGGCTTGACCACCAGCTCGTCCAGCCGGTCCAGCACCTGCTCCAACTGCGGCGGGTCCGCGCACAGGAATGTGTCGACCTGGCCGATGAGCGGCTTCTCGCCCAGATAGAAGTCGATGATCGACGGCACCAGCGCGTAGATCGCCTTGTCGTCCGCCGCCCCGTTGCCGGGGGCGTTGACCATCGCGACGGTGCCGTCCGACATCGCGCCGAGCAGCCCACGCCGCAGGACCGTCCCGTCCGCACCCGAGGAGGAGAGAAGAGCCTCGTCGTCCATCCGGACATAGAGGACGTCGACGCCGATGCGCTCGTCGTCGTTGTCGTCGTCGACCCTCCACAGTCGCCCGTCGTCACCGACCAGATCCCTCGGGGTCACCACCGCACCGCCCACGGCCTCGGCCGCGTGGATCAGGTCGTGCGCCGTGAGCTCGTCGGGCGCCACCACCACGGCGATCGACGGGTCCCCCACACCCTCGGGCGCCGCGGCCCGGAGAGTCTCCCGCAACATGTCCAGCCCCTCGGCCGGGTCGTGGATCTCCCCGCGCGCCCCGAACTCCGGGTACGCCTCGAGGATGCGCTCTCGCAGCGTCACCGCCATGGCCAACCCGCCCGGCATCCGCAGGTTGTCCTCCAGGACCACCCACTCGCCCGACCCCGTCGACACCAGGTCCACACCGCTCACCGCCGCACGCATCGTCCCCGCCGGCACGGCCCGGCCCGCCTTCCGGTAACCCGGGGCGCGATCCAGCGCGTCCTGCGGCACGATCCCGGCGCTGACGATCTCACCGTCGCCGTAGATGTCCCGCAGGAACATCTCCAGCGCCCGGCCCCGCTGCTCGATCCCCGCCGAGATCCGCCCCCACTGATCGGCCGGCACGATCCGCGGCACCGGGTCCAGAGGGAACACCTGCGGCTCCGGCTCGCCGTACACCTTGAGCGTCACGCCGCGGTCCCGGAGCTCCTCGTCGACCAGCTTCTTGCGCTCGCGGACCGTCGCCGCGCCCAGATCCGAAACGGCCTTGAGCACGTCCACGTACTGCGGCCGCGGGGCGCCGTCCTCGGTGATCGCCTCGTCGTGGACCTCCTCCGTCACCGCCTCACCCAGCGGGGAATACGCGTCGAGCATCGAGCGCATCCCGCCGTCGTCGGCCGTGGCGCGCGGCCTGATCCTGCCCACCGTCTCTGCCAGCAGCACGGACACCACGTCGGCGCGGCGACCCCTGCGGCGATGCGCCGCGCGCTGCCGGGCGGCCGACGAGCCCGCCCCCAGCGCGCCGTCGACCAGGTCGTCGATGAGGTCGCGCTCGCCGGTCGCGTCGAGCTGGTCGGCGAGTGACTCGACCAGCGCCACGCACACGTCCCGCGCGGGCAGGGGCCGGCCCGTGCCCGGATCCACGAGATCGCCCTCCAGTCCGGAGCGGGCCGCACGCCAGAACGCGGCCGCCAGCACGGCCGGGGTGGGGTCGCCCCAGGCGTTCTCGGGATCGGCGAGCACCCGGTCCACCAACGCCCGGAACAGGGCTGCCACCAACACGATCGTGTCCACTGTGCTGCACGAGTCGCACAGCCGCAGCTCCACCCCGGTTCCATCGGCGGACGGACGGATATCCGCGTCGATCAGGCCGCGGTCGGCCACCACGCCCGTGGCTACCAGCGCGTCCTCCGACTCCAGCACGCCGTCCGCGGTGTCCGTGCGGAACGCCGACACGTGCGCGGGCGACCACCGGGCCTCGAACGACCGCACCGAGGCGTACCCCGAGTCACTGCCGTCCGCCCGGAACGGTGAGCCCGCGGCAAGCGCCAACAGCGCCGGCGCGTGCGGGACCACCCGGCGGGCCACGAACTGCGCCTCGTCGGCGTCCGCGACCTCGACCGTCACCACGAAGCGCGCCGAGGCGCGGGTGCGGAACTCATGGCCGGGAGCGGTCCCCGGCTCATCGGGGTCTGGAGCCAGCTCCACACCCGGTGAGCCGAGCGCACCCGCGGCGACGATGCCTGTACGCAGGGCGTTCGCCACCCCCGCCAGCTGCGTCCGCCGCTCGCGGATCGCCGCCCCGAGATCCTCGAGCGTGACGTGCTCGCCGCAGTCAGTGGCCACCACCGCCCCGTGGCGGGCAGCGCGTACCCGGTCGTCACCGGCCTCGGCGATCACCTCCACCGCACGCCGTGCCGGCAGCTTCGTCCGCAGGTCGACCAGATGTAGCTCTTCCTCGACCGAAATCCGTCGTGATCCGTCTGTCATGGCGCCGACGGTAGGACAGCATCCGCGGGTCCGCACCCGCACGGCCGGCGGGCGGGAGTTCGGCGAACCCGGCGGCCGGGTTCAGCTCATCGGCGGCGCCTGCTGGTCAGCGGGCCTTCCAGACCGGCGCGCGCTTCTCGGCGAACGCGCGCGGTCCCTCCATCGCGTCCTCCGACGTCATGACGGTGATCATCTCGGTGTCGCTGATCTTCCACTTCTCGACCTCACCCGGCCGCGTCCCGTCGGCGATCCCCAGCGCGACCCGCTTGCTCGCCTGCACGGCCAGCGGCGCGTTGGCGGCGATCACCTCCGCCAGCTCCAGTGCGGTGTCCAGCAGAGCGTCCGCGGGGACGACCCGGTTGACCAGGTGCAACTCGAGTGCGCGCTCCGCTGAGATCGGCTCACCGGTGAGCATCATCTCCATCGCCACCCGGTGCGGCAGCTGCTCGGCCAGTCGGAACGCCCCGCCGGCGGCGGCCACGAGCCCGCGCTTGACCTCGGGCAGGCCGAACTTCGCGTGGTCGGCGGCCACCACCAGGTCGCTGGCCAGCGCGAGCTCCGTCCCGCCACCCAGCGCCGTGCCGTTGACCGCGGCGATCACCGGGACGGAGACATAGTGCTGCGCCATGCCGGCGAAGCCCCACTGCCGGTTCTCGGCCGGGAAGATGTCCTCGCCGCGGGAGATCGCCTTGAGGTCGGCGCCCGCGCAGAACGACTGGTCCCCGGCGCCGGTGAGCACCACGACACGGATCTCGGGATCGGTGTCGGCCTCGTGCAGCGCGTCTCCCAGCAGCGTGCTGACCTCGCCGTTGACGGCGTTGCGGGCCTCGGGGCGGTCGATCGTCACGAGCAGGACGTTGCCGCGGCGCTCGCTCCGGACGGCGGGGGACTTCTCAGAATCTGTCATGGGCCCAGTCTCACCCGCCGCGGCGTCTGCCCGCAGGCTCTTCCCGCCTTGCGCCCCGCGCCGGGCCCCCGTCGCCCGCCCTGACCTCCGCCGACCGGGCGCGGGCCGCCGGCGGTCGCGACGGCCCGGACGTCCGGTTCCGGGGGCTGCGCGACGGCGCCGACGGGGACGACGACGAGGGCCGCCGCGGCCAGCGCGAGGGCGGACAGGATGGTTCGCACCTGATCTCCTCCTGGTTGTGGGGCGATCAGGCCGTGGTGGCGCCGGACCGCTCCGGTGGGGCGGTCACCCCCGAGGGGGATTCGTGCGCCCATTTCGGATATATTTGATTTGAATCATGGCTCACGGCGCCCTCCAGTGGTGCTCCTTCTCGTGAAATGAGGTGGCGGACTTGACCCCCACTCGACTCTCCCCGCGTCCGCAGCTCTCTGAGGAGGTCGCCGACCACGTCCGGACCCGCATCATGAGCGGGGAGGTCCGGCCGGGCGACTTCATCCGACTCGACGAGACCGCGGCCGCGCTCGGAGTGAGCGTGACCCCGGTCCGCGAGGCGCTGCTGACCCTCCGCGGCGAGGGCCTGGTGGATCTCGTCCCGCGTCGCGGGTACCTGGTCTCGCCGATGAGTCGGCAGGACATCGAGGACATCTTCTGGCTCCAGGCCGAGCTGACCAAGCGGATCGCCGACCGGGCGGTCGACCTGTTCGACGCCGCGGGGTTCGACGCCCACGAGCGCCTCATCGACGAGTTCGAGGCGGCCTCCGCCAACAACGACACCGACAGCGTGGTGCAGTCGCAGTACGCGATCCACCGGTCCATCAACCGCGCCTCCCGCTCGGACAAGCTGTCACGGTTCCTGTCCAATGCGGCCCGGTACATGCCGTACCGGCTCTACGCCCAGGACCCCGCGTGGCGCGAGCACGCCCTGGTGAACAACCGGCGGATGCTCGAGGCACTCCGCGCGGGCGATCAGCAGACCGCCCACGCCGTGGTGGACGAGGAGTTCACGGCAGGTGCCCGGCTGCTGATCAAGCACCTCGAGAAGGCCGGCGTCTGGGATGAGGTGTCCGAAGACGGCTCACGGCCGGTGACGGTGGCCGCCGCCGAGGCCTGAGGCCTTGCCTCCCGCCGGGGCCTGAGGCCCGGCCTCAGGCCCGGCCTCAGACCAGCGGCCGCCCGGTGCGCACCCGCCACCGCATGTCCAGCAGCAGGAGCCGGTAGGTGATCGTGCGGACCGGCTCGGGGAGAGTCCCGTTAAGCCGGGCGGTCACGGCGAGGAACCTCTCGAACCGGCGCTGGTCCCGTGGCGTCCACGGCAGGCCGATCTCGTCGCGGAACTCGCGGTGCAGGAACCCCGAGGTGATCCACCTGGCGGTCCGACCGAACAGCAGGGTCGCGGGCTGCGGCAGCATTCGCAGCTCGGTCAGCCCCAGCAGGTGCTCGCGGACGGGAGGGTCGAATCGCACGTGGGAGATGCCGTCGCGCCAGTAGTCGTCGAACTCCGCGCGCGTGGCCGGCCACTGGTCCCGTCGCACCTGCAGGGTCGTGCCCAGTGTCGGAGCCGAGGCGTAGAAGGCCTCCCGGTCGGAGTCGGTCATCGGGCCGTGCAGCCACTCGAAGACGTCCTCGAACCCCACATACAGGCAGGCGGCGACCCACATCTGCAGCTTGGGGTCCATCGCGGAGTACTTGACGCGACTCTCGGGCGTGGAGTGCACGAGCTTGTGGACGCGGTCCACGGCCTCGCGATAGAGGCGCTTGTCCTCGTCGGTGCCGATCGTGGCCACCGCCAGGTACTGGAACGTGGTGCGGGCCCGCTTCAGCGGTCGCTTGTAGACGTTGCCGGTGTCCACGCGGCTCTCGCGGACACCCCAGCCCACCTGCGGCCAGGACAGTTGCATGATCACGTTCGCGATGCCGCTGGCGGCGCCGAGTGAGTCGATCGCGTCGGTGAGCTGCGGCGGGGCCGGGCGGGCCACCGCCGGTGCGGGTGCGCGGTGCAGTTCGTCGAGCATGGGTGTGTCTCCTTGGGTGGTGATCGCGCCCGGGTCCGGTGTCCGGCTCAGGCGAGTTGGGCGTCGTCGAGCAGCCAGCGGTCGCCGTCGCGGACGACGGTCACGACCATCCGGCTGGAGTCGACGCGTCCGTCCGGGACGGTGACGTTGGTGACCTCCTGGTCGAGGAAGACCAGCACCACCGCGGTGTCGCCGTCGATGCTCTCGACAGCGGAGTGACTGACGGTCCCCGTCGAGGTGCCCTCCCCGCTGGCCAGCAGGTCACGTAGTCCGTCCGAGACCTCGCGGTACCGGTCGGCGAACCCCGGGGTCGCCTCAGCCACCACGGCGTCGAGGTTGGCGTCCACGTCGGCGTGGTCGTAGGTCGCCAGCTGCACGACCAGCCGCGAGGCCTCCTCGGCGGCGCTCCGACGCAGGTCGTCCTGCCGGTGCTCCTGCTGGAGCAGAAAGCCCAGCACTGCCGCCGCGACGGCGAGGAGGACGACGACGGCGACGCCGACCGTGGCCCGGCCGGTTCGCGGCCGCGCGGTGCCGCCGTCTGAGACAGCAGCCGGGTCGCCGTCCGGGGCTGTGGCCGGGGCGTCGGAGCCTCCGGTTCGGGTATCAGCGTCCATGGGCGTTCAGTCCTTCCATCATCGTGGTCCAGTACGCGGCGATCTCTTTGCCGGTGGGGATGAGCGCCGGGTCCTCGGCCATCTCCGGGCCGATCCGGGTTCCGGGTTCGGTGGCGTTCGCCAGGCCCTCGTCGTTCGGTCTCGGCGCCGCCCGCGAGCCGCGTTGCTCGAGGTCCTCGCCGGGCGGGCAGTACATCCGCAGGTTCGGCTCCCGCCAGGAGTCGTCGGCGATGTCGCGGGGCTCATACGGGTAGACGCAGACGGGTCCCTGCGTGGCGACCAGCTGGAAATCGGCCCGCCCGTTCCGCACCGTGCCGGCCAGGGACCGCAGTCCGCGCTCACCCTGGGTGAGGCCGGCCTCCCACGCGGGTCCACGCTCGGCGAACACCGGCGTCACGACCAGTGTGTTGGCCAGGAGCCCGGCCGCGTTCTCGCGGTTGGCGTCCAGCAGTCGTTGGGCCCGCAGCATCGCCTCGGGCGAGGTGTCGAGCAAGTAGACGAGGGTGTCCTCGCGGCGGGCGAGCTGCCCGGTCACGTCGCGGGCGACCGTCGCCGCACCCGTGGCCGGAGCGTCGCGTTCGGCCAGCGCTCGCACGGTGACCAGTCCGTCGTCGACGATCCCCCGCAGGGTCGGCGCGGTGTCGGCCAGGACCGTGGACAACCGTGCGGTGTCCTCGATGATCTGCCCGAGGCGTTCCCCGTTGCCCGCGAGCGCCTCGGCGTTTGCCTCACCGATCGTGGCCAGGGCCGCCGGATCGATCGCCTTCAGGGAGGTCTCGATGTCCGCGATGAGGTGCTCGAGCTTGGCCGGCTGGTCCTCCGGCCGGATCGTCAGCACGTCCCCGTCCTGTAGGTATTGCCCGGCATCGCTGACCGGTCGCACGTCGAGTCGGTTATCGCCGAGGGCGGTGCTGGTCACCACCTGGGCCGGCGCCTCCGCGGGGATCCGCGTCCCGTCGACGATGCGCAGGTGGAGGTCGACCCCACCGGAGCCGTCCAGAACCGCGTCCTGGATCACGCCCACGTCGACGCCGCGGTACGTCACACGCACGCCGGGACCCAGGCCGCGGGCGTCCTCCATGTGGGCCATCACCTTGAATCCGCGGGCGACGTCGGCGTCCTCAGCGATGTAGCGGATGCCGAACCCGATCGCGACCACCGAGATGATCGCGAAGAGCACCACTTGCATGGCGACGTGTCGGTTCACGGCGCACCTCCCTGTCCCGGACCGGCGGGCGGCTGCCCCACCGGCGGTTGGGCGTCCGGCGGGCCGGTCGCGCCGAGCGGCAGCGGCCGACCGGCCCGCGCCTCACCACCGGTGCCGAGCGCGTCCAGGGAGCCGGGCAGGTCCAGGGCGCCATCGAACATCATCTGGTCGCCGCGGACGGCCTCGTCGAAGTAGCCGACGAACGACTCCAGCGCCGCCAGCGTCGGGGCAACTTCGTCGCCGAAGCCCTCCATGTCCTCGAGCAGGACCCTCAGCGTCGCAAGCGACGGGGCGATCCGGCCGTCCGTGCCGGTCGTGAACTGCTCGACCTGCACCGTCAGTGCGGCGGTGGTGTCCATGAGCGCGAGGATGGTCTCGCGGCTGGCCGCCGCCTCGGAGACCAGGTCGGCCGAGACCTCCATACCGCGGTCGATCAGATCGCGCCGCGCCGCGAGCGCGGAGTTGACTCGGTCGAGCGCCACGACCGTCCGGTCGATGTCGTCCCTGTGCAGTTCGTACAGCTCGAGCGCACGGTCCCCGCGGTCGCGGATGCGGCCGATCTCCTCGCCGCGCCCGTCCAGCGCGACCGTCAGCTCCTCCATCACGGTGCCCAGCTGGTCGATCCCGCTGCCGTTGAGCAGCAGGCCGAGCGAGGCCAGGCTCGACTCGAGGTCGGGACCCACCCCGGTGTGGGACAGCGGCACGAACCGGGTGTCCTCGAGCAGCCCGGAGGACTCCTGCGACCGCTGCTCACTCGGCGGGGTCAGTGCGATGAACGGGCTGCCCAGCGCGGTGGGCAGGCGGATCTCGGCGAACACGCCGTCGGGCACGCCGGTGTCGCCGGCGAGCCGCACGCCGATCACGGCGTCTGAGCCGTCGGTGTCCACCGAGCGGACGCGCCCGACCAGGCTCTCCCCGTATCGGACCTCGGCGCCGGGCGCCAGCCGGTCGGCACGGGAGAAGCGCATCTCCACATCTGCCGATCCCTCGCCGGTGTCCATGCCCAGCGGCACGGCCTGCAGCGACAACCGCGGCGAGTTGAGCGCGACAAGGGTCGCGAGCACGAGTAGCACCACCCCGACGAGCACGAGCGCGCCCCGCCGCACGTGGGGCGCCACCCTGGTCTCACGCATCGTCAGCCACCCCCGGTGATCTGCTCGAGTGCACCGACGACCCCGATCGGATCGTCCTGTTCGACGGGGAACATGAGCGGGTTGGTCAGTCCGGCCCCCGTGCACAGCGGCAGGGGCTGGCGGGCGCACAGCTCGCGGCCGCGCGCGAAGTGGGTGATGTTGGAAGAGACGTCGAGCCGGATCCGCGCCCGCCCGTCCGGCCCGATGCTGTCGGCGAGATTGCCCATCATCAGCGGGTACAGGTCGAGGAACTCGGCGAAATCCGTGCGATGCTCGGCGTACAGGGCGGTGACGTCGCGGGTCGCGTCGGTGGCGGCGGTGATGTCCTCCCCGCGTTCGGCGACGATCGCGTCCAGTTGGTCGAGGATCACCCGCAGGTCCTCCGCCGGGGCGGCCACGTCGATCTGGTCCTGCCGGATCTGGCGACCGAGGTCGTCCAGGCCCAGCACGAGGTCGCGCATGGTCTCGTCCCGCGCGCCGGCGGCGTCCATGAGCACGGCGATCTCGGTGATGATCGCCTCCAGGTCCTCGGCCCGGTCGCCGCCCACGGCCGAGACCGTCGACAGGTTGCGGATCGCCCGGTTGAGCGTGGCGCCGCGGCCGTCGAGCGCCTCGGCTCCCCGGTCCAGTCCGCGGGCGATCTCGTCGGCCCCGGGCGCGAACGCCGAGCTCAGGGTGTCGATGCTGGAGACGAACTCGTCAAAGGCGAGCGGCGCGCGGGTCCGCTCGGCGGGGATGGTCCCGTCCGCGGGGAACTCGGGACCGCCCTGGTAGGCGGGGGTCAGTTCCACGAACCGGTCGGCGATGACCGCGGGGTTCATGACCACCGCGCCCACGTCCTCGGGGAGCGTGGTGCCGGGGTCGAGCGACAGCTGCACCCGGACCACGTCGCCCGCCGGCTCGACCTGCTCGACCAGCCCCACCTCGACGCCCACGATCCGCACCTGGGAGCCGACGTACACGCCGTCGGCGTTGGTGAACTCCGCCGTCAGTCGGACGCGGTCGTCGGTGCGCGCACCGGACAGGAGCCAGGCCAGGACCACGACGGCGACGACGACGACGAGGGACAGCACCGACAGAGCCCGTGTGCGTGTCAGTTGCATCCGTCCAGCACCCCCAATGCGCAGAGCGCCGAGTCCGGGATGGGGCCCGACGGTGCGCCGACGTCCGTCCACGCGCCGTTACCGGTCGCATCGGTGACGGCACGCAGGCCGGGCGGCATCCGGGTGAGGACCTCGTCCATCACGTCGATGTTGCGCTGATAGGTCTCGCTGATCGAGCGCATGTTCACCAGTAACTGGTCCACGTCGGCGGACTCCTCCTCGAGCAGCGAGCGGACCCGGACCGCGAGGTCCTGCAGGGAGGTGACCATCGCGCTGAGGGCCTCGCGTCGCTGGGTGAGCACGGTGACCAGCACCCGTGACTGGTCGGTCAGAGCGTTGATGCTGGCCTCCTGCGAGACCAGCACACGGGTCAGCTCGCGCGTGGTGGTGACGACCTCGGACATCCGGTCCCCGTCGCGGGCCATCAACCCGAGCGCGGCGGAGATGTCGTCGATCGCCTCGCCGGTGCCCTCGGCGTCCTGGGGCAGGATGCTGTCGAGGTTGTCGATGAGGACACTGACGGCCTCCACGTCGAGCCCCTCGGCGAAATCGGTGAGCTCTCCGCCGATGTCGTCGATCATGTACGGCGAAGTGGTGCGCGCGACCCCGATACGCCGCTCCGGCCCCAGATCGCCGCCGCCGGCCGGGACCACCGCGAGGAAGCGGTTGCCCAGGACCGACTTGAGGCCGATCGTCGCGGTGCTCGCCTCGCCCAGCTCCTGGCCCCGGTCCAGGCGGAACTCCACCACGGCCAGGCCGCCGCCCATCGACAGGGAGTCCACGCGGCCGGTGGGGACGCCGGCCACCAGGACCGGGTCGCCGGCGCGCAGGCCGCCGGCATTGTGGAACTCGGCCGAATAGTGCTGGGTCCGCAGCGTGTACCAGAGTCGGGGCAGGGCCAGGCTGGCCCCGAACAGGGCGATCACCAGCAGGATGGACACCGCCCCCACGAGGACGGTGTTGCCCCGCCGCTCGTGTCGGGGGTCGCGGAACAGGTCGACCAGGCTCTCGCGGATCAGGGTGACGGTTCTCATCGGCAGGCCTCCGAGTTCCGGTAGCCGAACAGGCTGGTCTCCCAGTCGTCCCACTTCACGGTGAAGTTGCACATGTAGAGGGCGAGGAACCCACCCTTCTGGGACATGGCGTTGACCTCCCGCGCGAACACCGGCGCCTGCCGCAGCGCGGCGTCGAACGCGGGCGTGTTGGGGATCCAGCCGTCGGTCGTGTGGCGGGTCGCGCTGACGCTCGCCCGCAGGTCGGCATCGGTCTCGTCCAGCATCGCGGCCAGCGTCGCTGCGGAGCTTCCCCCGCGCTCGATGAGCAGCGCCAACTCCTGCCCGTCACCGTCGGCCAGTGCACCGGAGACCGTGTCGAGACCGCGGATGAGTTCCTGCAGGTCCGCGCCGCGGTCTGTGAGCGTGGTGTTGAGGGCCTCGATGTTGTCGGCCAGCCGGACGTAGACGTCCTCGCGGCCCACGATGTCCCGGCTCAGCAGCGCCAGCCTGGACAACAGGACGTCCATCGCGCCGGGCTCGCCTTGGAAGGCGGCCACGACGGTGGTCGACAGGCTGTTGACCTCCTCCGGTTCCACCGCCTCGAACAGGGGCTTGAATCCGTTGACCAACGCGGTCAGGTCGACGGGGTCGGTGGTCCCGTCCAGCGGGATGGTCGACCCCTCGGCCAGCTCCGCGTGGCCGCCCACCGCGGGCTCCCCGTCGGCGGTGGGGTCCAGCGACAGGTAGCGGATGCCGAGCATGTCGCCGTAGCGGACGGACGCGCGTGCGCCGTCGGTGACCGGGTGGGTGCGCTCCACCTCGAAGTCCACCACCGCGATCACGTCGCCGTCCGGACCGAGTTCCCGACGGACGCCCTGCACCACACCCACGCGGACACCGGCCACCGTGACCTCCGAGCCGGCGCCCATGCCGCCGACGTCGGTGAACTCGGCGCTGTAGGTACGCGAACCCCACCCCACGGGCGGGCGCAGCGTGTTGACCACGAGGACGGTGCACAGCACACCCACGAGGCAATAGGCGAACAGCTTCAGGGCGGGCATCATGCCGGAACGGGAGGTCATCGGATCGTCACCTCGGTCCCCCGCACGAGCGGGGCGAGCATGGTCCACGCCGCCGCGGCGGGATCCGCCTCGACGGACGGCGGCACCGGCGAGCCGGGCTCGGAGGCCGCGGCCGACTGCGGCTCCCGAAGGTACTCCCTCTCGGCGGCGGCGTTGATCGTGCGGCTGACCTCGGACGCCGCCCCGGGCACAGGTGCAGGACCCGCCGCGAGCTGGGCCGGGGTGTCGTGCCCGGGATCGGCCCCGGCCCCGGCGGCAGGCGCGGGCGCGCCTGTGCAGGTCGAGCCGTCCAGGCCCGGGTACCGCGGGCAGTCCTGTGGCCCGTAGGGCATCGGGTCCGCGAACGACGGCACGGCGGTGATGTTGAACCGGCCCGTCTGGAACACCGTCGTCCCGGCCTCACCCATCGGCCGCATGGCGTACAGCGTGCGGATCACCCCGTGGGGATTACGCGCGGTGCGGTCGAACACGACCCCGGTGTCGTTGACGAGTCGGATCGCCCCGGGGACGGTCTGATCCGCCATGAGGACACCGGAGCGGGTGGACGCCAGTCCGGCGTCGAGCAGGCGGCTGATCGAGCCGGGCCGGTCGAGGACGATCTGCGACAGCCGCGTGGCCTCCTCCACGGTCGCGAGGATCTCCGGCGTCGCGTCGGCCAGGTCCTCGGTGAGCCTCGCCAGGTCCGGCGAGGCGTCCGCCGCGTTCTCCAGGGCCGGGGACAGGTCGGCACCCGCCCGGTCGGCGTCGGAGATCGTCCGTCCCAGAAGCTCCCCGCGGCCGTCCAGCGCGCGGGCCAGAGCGGTGAGTGTGACCTGCAGGTCCTGCGGCTTACTCGCGGCGAGAAGGTCGCTCGCCCGGGTGAACACGTCGTACAGCAGCACGGCCTCCTCCGAGGTGTCCGCGTGCAGTTCCGCGCCGCTGGTGAGGGGCGCGTTGCCCGTCGCTGCGTCGGGGGAGACCAGGTCCAGCCGGATGTCACCGAACAAAGTCCGCGGCACCACGCGCACCAGCACATCCGAGGGGATGCGCTCGGCGAACTCCCCGCCGATGAGCATCTCGACGCGGGTGCCCGGCACGGTGACGGTGTCGTCGTCGTCATCACCACCACCGGCGACCCCCGACCCGGCGGGAACCCTCGTGCCCTCCGACTCACGGACGTCGCCCACCTTCACACCCAGGTGGTACACGGGCGCGTCCACCGGCACCCGGCCCGCCTCCGCCGGCAACATCACGGTCGCCGTGGCGCCGGTGTCGAACACGCCCGCGCCGCGCCCGACCAGCAGGACCGCCGCCACCACCGCGACCACGGAGAACACCACCCCGCGGACGATCAAGGTCCGCCGCGGGGTCGGCCCCGCCACGCGCCGCCTCACGTGATCCCCAACGCCGGGACCTCGGGCACCAGGCCCCACAGGGCGAAGGTCAAGACGATGTCGAGGAAGCCGATCGCGAGGATCGACGTCCGCAGCGCGCGGCCCGCCGCCCGGCCGACCCCCTCCGGACCGCCCGTCGCGTAGTAGCCGTAGCTGCAGTGCACCAGCACGATCACCGCCGCGAACACGATGGCCTTGATCAGCGAATAGACGACATCCTCGGGGCCGAGCGCGATCTGGAAGAAGTGGTCGTAGGTACCCGCCGAGCCCCCGTTGACGTACACCACCACGACCCGGGTCGCGATGTACGTGGCCACCAGGCCGATCGCGTACAGCGGCACGATGCAGATCATCGTGGCGATCAGGCGCGTGCCCGCCAGGTACGGGATCGTCGGCACGGACATGGAGTCCAGGGCGTCGATCTCGTCCGAGATCCGCATCGAACCGAGCCTGGCGGTGAAGCCCGTGCCGACCTTCGCGGCGAGCGCGATCGACGCCACCACCGGCGCGAGCTCGCGCGTGTTGGCCATCGCCGAGAGCATCCCCGACAGGGTGGTCATGCCGATCAGATCCAGGCCGCGGTACGTCTCGACCCCCACCATGATCGCCGCGACGGCCGACATCGCCAGCACGATCCCCACCGTGCCGCCACCGGCGACCAGCGACTTGGAGCCGAAGCCCACGTCCACGACCTCGCGGAGCACCTGCCCGCGGTAACGGACGAGTGCCGTCGGCAGGGACACCAGGACCTTGCCCGCGAACGTGACGTGCCGGCCGACCTCGGCCATCGCCGTGCCGACCCGGCCCGCCTGACCGGCTGCGCGCATCGCGCGCACGCGCTGCCACGCGGTGGTCTGCGCGACCCCGAATCCCCCCATGGCCCCGCTCCCCCTAATACTTTCCGACCGAGGGCACGACCAGGCCGTACACGGCGGAGAACACCGTGTTGATCACGAACACCGTGACGAAGGCCAGGACAACTGTCTCGTTGACCGCGTCCGCGACACCACTCGAGCCCCCACTCGCGTGCAGTCCCTTGAACGTGGCGATGAGCGCCGAGACGATCGCGAACGCGACCGACTTGACCATCGCCATCCACAGGTCAGACGGCCGGCCGTACGCGCTCAACGTCTGGAGGAACGCGCCGGCCGACTCCCCCTGCCCGTACACCTGGTAGATCAGGCACGCGACCACGCCCATCGCCGTGACCAACGCGCACATCACCACCGACACCAGGACAGTCGCGATCACCCGCGGCACCACGAGCCGCTCGACCACGTCCAGTCCCATGACCTCCATGGCCTCGACCTCCTCGCGGATGGTCCGGGACCCCAGGTCCGCACAGATCGCCGAGCCCCCGACCCCGGCGAGCATCAACGCGCAGACCAGCGCCGAGGCCTGGCCCACCACGACGAAGGCCACCACGGCCCCCGCGTAGCCGGCCGCCCCCAGTCGGCCGGCCATCTCGCCCACCGACACCGCGACCAGCACGCCCACCGGCAGCATGAGCAGCAGGGCCGGAATCGAGCAGACACGGGCGATGAACAGGGCCTGGTCGCGGGTCTCGGTGAGCGAGAGCCGGCCGCGGACCACGGTCGTCACGCACGAGGTCAGCGTGAACACCGAGAACCCGACGAGCGCGCCGACCTGGCCCGCCAGATCGGTGACCGGGCCGCGGCCGGTGGGCAGGTGGAAAGTCATGAGACTGGGCCTGCCCTACCCGGTCAGACGCCGACCGAGCCGTGCTCGGCGCGCAGCGTGCCCTTGACGACCTTGCCGCTGGCGTTGCGCGGAAGCTCGTCCAGGATCACCAGGTGCTTGGGGAGCTTGAAGCCCGCGAGCTTGTCCCGCAGCCAGCCGTTGAGCTCGTCGAGCGTGAGGTCCGGGCCCTCGGTCTCGTTCAGCGCGACCACCGCGACCGGCACCTCGCCCCACTTGTCGTCCTTGCGGCCGATCACCGCGACCTCGCGGATGGCGGGGTGGCCGGCGATGATGTTCTCCACCTCGGCGCAGTAGATGTTCTCGCCGCCGGAGATGAGCATGTCCTTCTTGCGGTCCACCACGTAGACGAAGCCCTCGTCGTCCATACGGACCAGGTCGCCGGAGTGGAACCAGCCGCCCTCGAACGCCTCGGCGGTCTCGGCGGGCTTGTTCCAGTAGCCGGACATCATGGTGGGCCCGCGGTAGACGATCTCGCCCACCTCACCGGGGGCGACCTCGTCGCCGAGCCCGTCGATCACGCGCGCCTGGACCGTGGGGATGACCTTGCCGACGGAGCCGAGCTTGCGGATCGCGTCGTCGCCGTCGAGGGCGCAGGTGATGGGACTCATCTCGGTCTGGCCGAACACCGCACAGTTGAGCGCGTCGGGGAAGGTCTCCGCCATGGCCCGCAGGATGGTGTCGGTCGACGGGGCGGCACCCCAGGAGATGTTGCGGAGCTCCAGGCTGCGCGGGCGGGCCTGCTGCTCGGCGCAGACGGCCTGCCACTGCACCGGGACCAGGAAGATCGAGGTGATCTTCTCGGCCTCCAGGGTGTCCAGCAGGGCGGCCGGGTCGAAGGCCTGCAGCGGGTGGATGACGGTGGTCCCGCCCAGCTGGAGGCTCGGGGCGATGGATCCCAGGGCCGCGATGTGGAACATCGGGGCCGCGCACAGGGCACGGCCGTCCTCGTCGAAGAGCCGGAACACGCGGATGCAGGTGAGCGACTGGGCCGTCAGGTTCTCATAGGAGAGCATCGCGCCCTTGGGGCGGCCCGTCGTGCCCGAGGTGTACATGATGAGCGCGGTGGCGTCCTCGCGGACGTCGACCGGCGGGTGCGCCTCGGGGTGGGCCTCGAGGGCCTCGGCGTAGGTGGTCTGGTCTGCCGTCCCCGGCTCTCCGCCGATCACGATGTGCTCGCCGGGTTCCTCACCCTGGGCGCGGATCGCCCCGACGAGCGGCGCGAGCATGGCATCGGTGATGACGACCGTCGGCGAGCAGTCGCTCACCAGGTAGGCCAGCTCACCCGGGGTGAGGCGGAAGTTCACCGGGACGGCGATCGCGCCGAGCTTGTTGATGCCCAGCACCGCCTCGACGAACTCCGGGTTGTTCAGCGTGATGAGCATGACCCGGTCGCCCTCACCCACGCCGCGGGAGGCCAGGGCCGCAGCGAACCGGCCGGAGCGCTCGTCGAGCTGCGACCAGGTGGTGGTCTGGCCGAGGTAGCGCAGCGCCTCGCCCTCGGGGTTCATCTCGGCGTGAGTGGCCACCCACGTGTTCCAGTTGTTGCGTCGCGCCGCGTGCAGCTCGACGATGGGATCAGTGGCAGTGCTCATGATCTCGGCCTTTCGGAAAATGCGGTGTGAGCGGGGGTCGACGGGTCAGGAGAAGGTGGGGCGGCGTTTTTCGAGCATGGAGGCGACGCCTTCGGCGAAGTCGGCGGATTGGAGGAGTTCGACCTGGCCTTCGTGTTCGCGGGCCAGTGCGGCGTCGAGTTCGGCGAGTGTCGCGCCGGTGACGGCCTTTTTGGTCAGTTCCAGTGCGCGGCGTGGGCCGCGTGCCAGGCGGCGGGCGGTCTTGGCGGCCGCGGCGCGCAGCTCGCCTGAGGGCAGCACGTCGATCGCGAGTCCGACCTGCTTCGCCTCGGCGGCGGAGACGGCGTCGCCGCGCAGCAACATTCGGGAGGCCACCGACCGTCCGACCTGAGCGGGTAGCAGGACGCTGGCGGCGCCGTCGGGCATGAGGCCGATGTTGGTGAACGCGAACAGCAGGTAGGCGTCCTCGGACATGAGCACCAGGTCTGAGGCCAGGGCCAGGGACACGCCGACGCCGGCGGCGGGGCCGTTGACCGCGGCGATCACCGGCACCGGCGTGGTGAGCACTGCCCGCACGAGTGCGGCGGCGTTGTCCATCGTCTGGTCCGGGGTCGGGGCGTCGTCGCCGGCCTCGGCGATCGCCTGCAGGTCTGCGCCGGTGGTGAACGCGGGGCCTTCCCCGGCGAGGACGATGACCCGGGTGTCGGGGTCGGTGCCGTGCCCGGTGATCAGCTCGATCAGTGCGGTGACGGTGGGGGCGTCCAGTGCGTTCATCCGGTCGGGGCGGTTGATGCTGATGGTCACCACCCCGGCGTCGTCGGTGTCGACTCTGAGCGCGTCGGCTCCTGTGGGGGTCATCGTGCTGCCTCCTTCGTGGCGACCATCCCGGCCAGGCGGGAGGTGATGATCTCTTCGGCCTCGTCGATCATGCGGTCGACGAGCTGGGCGGCGGTCGGGATGTCGTCGATGAGGCCCTGGCACTGCCCGGCGGTCCAGATCCCGGCGTCCAGGTCGCCGTCCTCGAAGACCTTGCGGCCGCGGGCTCCGGCCACGAGGTGCGCGATGTCGGAGAACTCGACACCCTCGGCCTCGCGGGCCACGACCTCGGTGGAGATGGCGTTGGCGGCCACGCGGGCGGTGTTGTGCAGGGTGCGGAAGATGAGCTTGGTGTCCAGCTCGGTGTTGGCGACGATCTGCTCCTTGACGGCCTGGTCCACGGGGGATTCGACCGTCGCCATGAAGCGGGTGCCCATGTTCGCCCCGTCGGCGCCCAGTGCCAGGGCGGCGACCAGGCCGCGGGCATCGGCGATGCCTCCGGAGGCCAGCATCGGGATGGACAGTTTCGCCGCGGCGGCGGGGATGAGGACCAGGCCGGGCACGTCGTCCTCACCCGGGTGGCCGGCGCACTCGAAACCGTCGATCGAGACGGCGTCCACGCCCAGTTGCTCGGCCTTGAGTGCGTGCCGCACCGAGGTGCACTTGTGGATGACCTTGATCCCGGCCTCGTGGAACACCGGCAGGTGCTCCTTGGGGTTGGATCCGGCGGTCTCGACGATCTTCACGCCGGACTCGACGATCGCCTGCCGGTACTCGTCGTACGGGGGCGGGTCGATCGCGGGCAGGATCGTCAGGTTCACCCCGAACGGCTGGTCGGTCAGCTCCCGACAGCGGGCGATCTCGCGGGCCAGGTCCTCCGGGGTGGGCTGGGTGAGTCCGGTGAGGATGCCCAGCGCCCCGGCGTTGGAGACGGCGGCGGCGAGCTCGGCCCGGCCGACCCACATCATCCCGCCCTGCACGATGGGGTGCCGGACCCCGAACTCCTCGGTGAATCGGGTGCGCATCACGGCTGGACCTCCTCGTAGGTGCCACCGTTGGCGGCCTTGTCGCGCAGGGAGGCCGGCGGGGTGAACCGCTGGCCGTAGGCGGCGGCGAGTTCGTCGGCGCGCGCGACGAATCCGGGCAGTCCGCCGGGGTACTGGTCCATGTAGCGGGCCACGCCGCCGGTCCAGCCGGGGAAGCCGATCCCGAGGATGGAGCCGACGTTGGCGTCGGTGGTGGTCTCCAGCACGCCCTCGTCCAGGCACTTGACGGTCTCGATCGCCTCGGCGAACAGCATCCGGTCGATCGCGTCCTGCAACGGGATCTCGGTGGCGGGGCCGAACGCCTCGGCCAGGCCCGGCCACAGGCCGGCGCGCTTGCCGGCCTCGTCGTACTCGTAGAACCCGGCGCCGGTGGAGCGGCCCTTGCGGTCGTGGTCGTCGATCATCCGGTCCAGGACCGTGTCAGCGGGATGGGCCGGCAGTGGCGTCCCCTCGGCCTCGGCGGCCTGTCGGGTCTCGTCCCGGATCTTGCGCGGCAGGGTCAGGGTGAGCTCGTCCATCAGCGCCAGCACCGGGGCCGGGTATCCGGCCTGCGAGGAGGCCTGCTCGATCGTCGGCGCCGGGACGCCCTCGGCCAGCATGGCCATGCCCTCGTTGGTGAAGGTGCCGATCACGCGGGAGGTGAAGAAGCCACGCGAGTCGTTGACCACGATCGGGGTCTTGCCGATCTGCGCGACCAGCGCCAGCGCCCGACCGAGAGCATCCTCGGAGGTCTTCTCGCCCTTGATGATCTCGACCAGCGGCATCTTGTCCACGGGCGAGAAGAAGTGCAGGCCGATGAAGTCCGCCGGCCGGTCGACGCCGTCGGCGAGCATCGTGATGGGCAGGGTGGAGGTGTTGGAGCACAGCAGCGCATCCGGGGCGATGTGGGGCGCGATCTCCGCGAACACCTGGGCCTTGACCTTCGGGTCCTCGAACACGGCCTCGATCACGGCGTTCGCGCCTGCAGCGTCCGCCGGGTCGGTGGTGGGCGTGATGCGGGCCAGCAGGGCCTCGCCCTTGGCCTGCGCCTTCTGGCGCGCCTCGCCCTCGGCGGCCCGGGACACGGTCTTGGCGACCAGCTTCTCCGAGTAGCCCTTGCCCCGCTCGGCGGCCGCGGAGTCGATGTCCTTGAGCACCACCTCCATGCCTGCCTTGGCGCACACATAGGCGATCGCGGCGCCCATCATGCCGGCGCCCAGGACGACCACCTTGCCGACCGGCTCACGCTCGGCGGAACCATGCTTCTTGGCCAGACCGTTGGCCTTCTGCAGGTCGAAGAAGAACGCGCGGATCATGTTCTTGGCGGTCTGACCGGTGGCCAGCCCGGCGAAGTAGCGGGCCTCGATCGTCGAGGCGGTGTCAAAATCCACACCGGCGCCCTCGACGGCCGCCGACAAGATCGCCACCGGCGCCGGGTAGGGCGCGCCACCAAGTTGCTTGCGCAGCATCGCCGGGAACGCCGGCAGGTTGGCGCCGAGCGACGGGCTCGACGGCGTGCCGCCGGGCATGCGGTAGCCCTTGCGGTCCCACGGCTGGGTGGCCGCCTCCGGGGTGCCGGCGTTGGCGGTGATCCACGCCTTGGCCGCCGGCAGCAGGTCCTCGGCTGATGCGACCAGTTCGTCGACCAGGCCGATCTCCAGTGCCTTGCCCGGACTCAGTCGCTTGCCCTCCAGGAGGACGCCCATCAGTGCGTTGGCCACACCCAGCATCCGCACGGTGCGGATGATCCCGCCGCCTCCGGGCAGCAGGCCCAGGCCCACCTCGGGCAGGCCGAGCTGGATGGCCGGCGAATCCACCACGATGCGCCGGTGGGTGGCCAGGGCGATCTCGAGGCCACCACCCAGGGCCGCACCACCGATCGCGGCCACGACGGGCTTGCCCAGGGTCTCCAGCCGCCGCAGCGGGGCCTTGGCCCGATCCACTGTCGCTATCGCCAGATCGGCCCCGTCTGCGGGAATGGACAGGATGTCGCCCAGATCGCCACCGGCGAAGAAGGTCTTCTTCGCCGAGGTCAGCACCACGCCGGTGATGTCGTCGACCTCCGCCTCCAGGCGGTCAACAGTCGCCTCCATCGAGGCCAGGTAGTCGGCGTTCATGGTGTTGGCGCTCTGGTTCGGGTCGTCCAGGGTCAAAACGACGATGCCGTCGGCATCGCGCTCGTAGGAGATGGTGTTGGTGAATTCACTGCTCATGGAAGTCGTGTCGTCCTTCGTGAAAAATCTGCGGCCTGGGCGGATCAGAGGCGTTCGATGATGGTGGCGATACCCATGCCGGCACCCACGCACAAGGTGGCCAGGGCGTATCGGGCGTCGCGGCGTTCGAGCTCGTCCAGCGCGGTGCCGAGGATCATCGCGCCCGTGGCACCCAACGGGTGGCCCATGGCGATGGCGCCGCCGTTGACGTTGATCTTCTCCATCGGCACGCCCAGGTCCTTGGCGAACTTCATCGGCACGGAAGCAAACGCCTCGTTGACCTCGAACAGGTCGATGTCCTCGATCGACAGTCCGGCCTTGGCCAGCGCCTTCTGCGCGGCCGGGGTGGGCCCGGTGAGCATGATCGTCGGCTCGGAACCCACCACCGCTGCCGAGACGATCCGAGCCCTCGGCGACAGGCCGTTGCGCTCGCCGGCCGCGGCATTACCGATCAGCATCGCGGTGGCACCGTCGACGATGCCCGAGGAGTTACCGGCGTGATGGACGTGGTCGATCTTCTCCACGGCGTGGTACTTCTGCAGCGCCACCGCGTCGAACCCGGCCTGCTGCCCCAGAGCCGCGAACGAGGGCCGAAGCCCCGCCAGGTCATCCGCGGTCGTGCCCCGACGGATGTGCTCGTCGTGGTCGAGCATCACCTGACCGGCCGAATCCACCACCGGGACAACCGAACCGGCGAAAAGGCCCGCATCCCACGCCGCAGACGCGAGCTCCTGCGAACGGGCCGCGAACTCGTCCACATCCCGCCGGCTGAAGCCCTCGATCGTGGCGATGAGATCCGCGCCGATGCCCTGCGGCACGAACGACGTGGAGTAGTTGACTCGCGGGTTCTGCGCCCACGCGCCGCCATCGGACCCCATCGGCACGCGCGACATGGACTCCACACCGCCGGCGATGACCAGATCCTCCCAACCAGCGCGCACCTTCTGCGCAGCCAGGTTGACCGCCTCCAGACCCGACGCACAGAAGCGGTTCTCCTGAACCCCGGCGACCGTCTCCGGCAGACCCGCCGCGATCGCGGCGATCCGCGGCAGCACCGCGCCCTGCTCACCCACCGGAGCCACGATCCCCATCACCACGTCCTCGATCTGCGCGGGATCGAGGCCGGAGTTGCGTTCCACCACCGACTGGAGCACACCGACCGCGAGATCGATCGGCGCGACGCTGTGAAGCGAACCGCTGGACTTGCCCCGTCCTCGGGGCGTACGCACCGCGTCGTAGATGTAGGCCTCAGGCACTGACATGTGGAGGGATTTCCTTTCGGGTGGACGTGTGGTCGTCTCCGTCGTCACCACGCTGGCATCTTGGATTCGATCACATATATCTGTGAATTGGGGTTTACTATGGCCACTGTAACCGGTGTTGTCAACATCACAATGCCGTTCCGCCGATCCCGGGAGCCCCTCGTCGTGACCGCCACCCCGACGCACCGCCACGACCCCGCCGCACCGCTGAGGGTGCCGGAGCCGGGCTCCCGACGTGCAGAGATCGCCCTGGTGGCGGCAGAGGAATTCTCGCGTCGCGGCTATCACGCGACCCGCGTCGAGCACATCGCCGAGCGACGGTCGGTCACGGCCGGCGCGCTGTACCGCCACGTCCCGAGCAAGTACGAGATGTTCCGCGATGCCGTCGCCACGCTGGCCGCTGAACTCGACGTGGCGTCGTCGTCCCCCGCCGGCCCCGGGGCGGACGGCACACCCGGCGCAGGCGGCGCTCCCACACCGAACCGCTCCCCCACGCCGCTCGGGGACCTCGTCGCCTCGATCACCCGCATGACGCTGCGTCACCGCACGCGCGCGGCCCTCTACCGGTGGCAGAGTCGCTATCTCACGGCGGAGGACCGCGCCGCGGTGAACGAGGTGGACGCGAGGGTGCGGCGCCGGCTCGCCGACGCGATCAAGGAAGAACGACGACGACAACGACCACACACCGACGGGACCCGCGCACCGGGCGCGGGATCGGCCGCGGCGGCGATCCTGTCGTGCATCGCCTCGCTGGGCCATCACCGGATCGCGGTCCCGGATGCCGACGTCGTCGCTCTCATGACCTCGATCGCAGACGAGCTCGCGTTGGCGGTGCCGCCCCCGCGCCCGGACCCGGCCAGCGATCCCGTGCCGGAACAGAATGTGGCGCCGGCCCGGACACTTCCGCCGCCTGACGCGACACCGTCGACACCGGCCCCATCCCGCCTCCGCGGCGGTGCTGCCACCCGCGAGGCAGCGATCGTCGCCGCGGTCGCCCGGTTCCGCTCGCAGGGCTACGAGTCAGTGACGATGGAGGCGATCGGCGCCGACGTCGGCGTGGCGGCCTCCGCGCTGTACCGGCACTTCCCCGGGAAATCCGCACTACTCCTGGCCGCGGTCGACCGCACCGCGCAGCTGGTGGAGGAACTGCTGGACGATCACGCCGTACTCGACGCCGCCGGCCTTGGCGCAGACACCGGAACCGACTCCGAGCCGGGAGATCTGCTCGCCGCCCTGCTGGGCCAGTACGTCTCTATCGCGTTCTCCCACGGGCCGGACCTCATGCTCTACCACTCGGAGCTGGGCTCACTCGCCCCTGAGGACCTCGCGCGACTGCGGCAGTCCCAGCGCCGGCAATTGCACCGGTGGGCGAGTCTGGTCGTCCAGGCGACGCCAGCCACCCCGGACACCCCGGCCGCACCGGGCGCACCCCGTTCCGACGGCCGCCCCGAGGCCGAGTCCCTCGCCCGCATCCGCGTCCACGCCGCACTCGCGGCGGTGCTCGACGGCGGTCAGGGCACGGCATTCGATGAGGCCGTGGCTCCGCGTTTCGAACAGTTGGCCGGGATCATCCTCATCCCACACTGACCGGCCGCCATCGGCGGAGACCTGGACGGGCCGGGACTGCGGAGGTCGTGTGAACCGTCCGCGGCCTCGCACCCGGTATCAGCGACCTAGGCGCCCCCGTGCGGAACGGGACAGCCCCCGACCGCGCCACCGTGCGGCACGGGGCACCCGCCGGCCCCCGCCCGGTCCCTCGGGATGATGGGATGCGCCCCCAGGTCCGCGGGCCGGTATCCGTTCGGGTAGCCGGGGTAGGTCCGGTTCTCTGTCCCCTCCGTACTCAACGCCCGTCGGCGAATCGGGAACCATCGGATGACGCGCGACCGTGCCCGGATGGCGGCGTAGGCGGCATTCCGCAGTCGAGGCGACGGCGCCGGGAAGCCGAACGCGCGGGCCATGTCGTCGTCGAGGATCGACATCACCCCCTTGCGCACCGCCGGCCGGATCGGCTTCGGGAACCACGAACACATGAGCTCGAGCGTGTACGTACCGATCTCGTGGTTGGTGTCCGCGTAGCGGAACACCCGTGCCTCGTAGTCGTCCCGCCACCGCCGGAACTCCGCCATGTCCTCGGGGATATCCGCGATGTTCATCCGGTTGCCCACCGCTCGGTAGAAATTGAAGGCGGCGAGTCGCTCGTTCGGGTGCAGGCGGCGCCACCCGTGGGCGTCGATCCACTCGAGTGGCTCGTAGATGAACGTCGAGAGCACGTACAGCATGTCGTCGTTGGTGATGTCGTACATGGAGTGCTGCCGGTTGATCACCCGCAGCGACTCCTTGCCGCGGGTCGAGTCGTACCCGTACTCCACGAGCTCAGCCATCAGCAGTGCCGTGTCGTCGTATCGCTGCTGCGGCTTGTCCCTGAAATTCCCCGCCTCCGACAGCACAGCCGAGACCGACGGCACGCAGTACGTGCGGTACAGCGCCAGCTCGAGCGCCCGTTGGTAGTCCCACGGGAACTCGTACGCGGCGGTGATGCGGTGGATCTCGGCTGCGTCCGCCACAGGGTCGAGGGTGGCGACCAGGTCCCGCCAGTAAAAGCGCCCGCCCCTGCGCGGGGCATGTGCGGTGAGCGGGTGCGCCCGGTCAGCGTCGATCACCATGTCGGTGGGGATCGGTCCGAAGACCCCGGGAACCGTGGGCTTCGACGAATCCGCCGTGGTCGTCGTGGTCGACGGCGACGGCGACGTGGGCGTCTCCTCCGCGGAACGGTGAGGGGTGGTGGCGGTCATGTCAGATCACAACTTTCCCTGAACGTTGGTGAGCATCCACTTGACGATCTTGATGTCGCGCGGCTTGCGGGTCATGGTCATGAGATTGAGCGGGGCCGAGAACTTCTCGACCGTGATCGAGCGCGGGCGCGCGAACTCCCGCAGGCCGTCGGCGCCGTGGATGCGGCCGAAGCCCGAGTCACCCGAACCGCCGAACGGCAGCGCCGCGATGCCCGCGAACGCGAGGAACGAGTTGACCGACACCATGCCGGCGTCGAGCTTCTCCGCCAGGGCCAGGCCGCGCTTTTTGTCGCCCGTGAAGATCGCGCTGCCGAGCCCGTAGTTGACCGCGTTGGCCTTCTCGACGGCCTCCTCCAGGTCGCCCACCTTGTTGATCACGACGGTCGGACCGAAGGTCTCCTCGGTGATCGCGGTCGAGTCCTCGGGGACGTCCACCAGCACGACGGGCTCGACGACCCGCTCACCCACGGACTCCTCGCCACCGACCACGGCCCTGCCGCCTCGCGCGAGTGCGTCCTTCACGTGGCGCCGGACGATGTCGACCTGCGTCGGCAGGGTCATGGGGCCGTAGCTCGCATCGTCGGCGACACCCGGAGTCAGCGCGCGGACCTTGGCGGCGAACTTGTGGACGAACGCCTCGTGGACGTCCTCGTGCACGTAGATCCGCTCGACACCCGCACAGGTCTGGCCGGCGTTTCCCATGGCACCGAACACGGTCTGATCGGCGGCGGCGTCCAGATCCGCATCCTTGTCGATGAGCACGGCGTCCTTACCGCCGCCCTCGATGACGACGGGAGTGAGGTTCTCGGCACACGCGGCCATGACCTTGCGGCCGGTCGCGGCGGACCCGGTGAAGGCCAGCTTGTCGACGCCGGACGTGCACAGCGCGGCGCCGGTCGAGCCGTCGCCGGTGATGGTCTGGATGATCGAGTGCGAGGCTCCGAGGGAATCCCAGACCTCGGCGAGCCACACGCCGACCCCCGGGGTGAGCTCGCTCGGCTTGAACACGACCGCGTTCCCGGCCGCCATCGCATACGACAACGTGCCCATCGGCGTGAAGACCGGGTAGTTCCACGGACCGATCGCGCCGACCACGCCGAAGGGCTGGTACTCGACGTACGCGGACTGGTTGGACATGAGCAGGCCGGCCGAGACGGAACGACGACGAAGGACCTTGTTCGCGTTCTTGGCCGCCCACTCCAGATGGCCGACCGCGAGCATGACCTCGAGCGTGGCGTCCTCGTCGGGCTTGCCCGTCTCCAGCGAGATCAACGAGGCCAGCTCCTGGGCACGGGAGGCGATGGCCCGCTTGTACTCGAGCAACCACTCTCGACGACCGCGCGGTCCCTGGGTCGCCCACCACCGCGACGCCGCCCGCGCGCGCTCGACGGCCAGCGCCACCTCTTCCGGACCCGCGATGGGGTACTCGGCGATCACACTTCCGTCACGCGGGTCCAGGCTGGCGAAGGTGGGGCCGGTCTTGCTCGGCTCGGTCGTGGTCATCGGTGGGGCCTCCCGTTTCAGATCACATATATTTGATGTAGCGTACGGTGATACCGGCCACACTAGTCCACCGCGGCCGATCCTGACACCCCCAAACACCACGACGGAAGGTCACACGTGTTCGACATCCTCACCGAAGAGCAGCGAGATTTCGCCGCGTCGATCGACGACTTCTGCGCCCGGGAGGTGGGCAGCGTCGAGAAGCGCGCCGAGCTCACCACCGAGGGCGGGACCCACTCCCCCGAGATCTACGCCAAGATGGCCAAGCTCGGCTGGCTCGGACTCACCGTTCCCGAGGAGTACGGCGGCTCCGCCGCCGGCGCGGTGGAACTGTGCCTCCTGCTCGAGCACTCCCTGCGGGGCCTGGCGCCCATCGGCGGCATCGGCCCCACCCTGATCACCGCCGCCGCGTACCAGAAGTTCGGCTCCGAGGAGCAGCGCAAGCGCGCTCTCGAGCTCACCGTGGGCGGCGGCACGCTGTCCATCTCGATGTCCGAGCCCGGCGCCGGCTCCGACGTCGCCGCCCTGCGCTGCAAGGCCGAGCGGGACGGCGACGAGTGGGTGATCAACGGCCAGAAGACGTGGTGCTCCAACGCCCACTTCGCCGACCGCATCCTGCTGGTCGCCCGCACCGACTCCTCGGGCAAGAAGCACGAGGGCATCACGATGTTCGACGTCCCGGCCGACATCGACGGCCTGCAGATCACCGGCATCGAGACCATGGGCGGCAAGGAGGTCAACGACCTCTACTTCACCGACGTCCGCCTGCCTGCCGACGCCGTCGTGGGCGAGGTCGGCGGCGGCTGGAGCCAGCTCATGACCGGGCTCAACACCGAGCGGCTCATCCTCGCCGCGATGCAGCTCGGCGTGGCCCAGCGCGCGTTCGACGACTGCCTCAAATTCATCCGCGAGCGCGAGCAGTTCGGACGCCCCGTCGGCTCCTTCCAGGTGATCCGCCACCGCATGGCCGACCTGGCCACCGAGATCGAGGCCACCCGCCTCCTCATCTACGCCGTGGCCAAGAAGGTCGACGACTCCAACCCGGAGGACCTCTTCCCCCGGGAAGCCTCCATGGCCAAGCTCAAGGCCACCGAGCTGAGCAAGCGCGTCACGCTCGAGTGCATGCAGTCCATGGGCGGCTACGGCTACGCCACCGAGTACGGCATGGAGCGACTCGTCCGCCAGGCCGTGGTCTCCACCATCTACGGCGGCACCAACGAGGTCCAGCGCGACATCATCGGAAAGACGCTCGGCCTGTGAGCGCCGACGGAGTCGCCTCGAAGCTCGCCGCCGAGCGCGCCACCGAGGCCCCTTCCGAACTCGCCGCTGACCTCGCAGCCGAGCTCGCGGAGATCCGCGCGCTCGACACCGTCCCGTCCGAGCGGGTCTCGGCCCTATGGGACCGCCTCAGTCCCGCCCGCGTCGACGACATCGCCGGCAGTCGCTGGAAAGGCACCGGCCTGGACACCGGGCACCCGATGTTCGCCATGCTCGGACAGATGCGGTGGTGGGGCAAGGACTTCACCGACGCCCGCAAGGTCGACCCCATCCTCGTCACCGACGACTCCGGCGACGTGGTCCCGGATACCTCAGCGACGGGCGGTGGCGGGGCATCACTGTGGGAGGTCTCGTTCCGGGGACGCCCGACCGCGTCCATGGTGTACGACCGGCTGCCGGTGATCGACCACTTCGTCGTCGTCGACACCACCACCGATCCCACCACCGGCGCGTCACGGCCGTCCACCCTCCTCGCGGTGATGAACGGACGCGGCACCGTCTCCGACGGCGAGCACTTCTGGTTCCTCCTCGACCGGGAGGACTGACCGCCGCCCGGGCGGGCCCGGCGTCGAGAATCGGGGGGTTCTCGAACCCGGCCCGCCCACGGAGCGATTCGGCGCGGGATCGGCTGCGCCGCACGACGCACGGCCGCACAATGGGCACATGTCTCCCGCCGATCGACCTATCCGCATCGCCGTCCAACTCCAACCGCAACACTGCCCCGACTACGGACAGCTGCGCGACGCCGTGGCCAGGTCCGAGGACGCGGGCGTGGACGTGGTGTTCAACTGGGACCACTTCTATCCCCTCTACGGCGAACCCGACGGCGCCCACTTCGAATGCTGGACCCTGCTCGCCGCGTGGGCGCAGCAGACCGAGCGCGTGGAACTCGGCGCGCTCGTGACCTGCAACAGCTACCGCAACCCCGACCTGCTCGCCGACATGGCCCGCACCGTCGACCACATCTCCGGCGGACGCCTCATCCTGGGCCTGGGCAGCGGGTGGTTCCAGCGGGACTACGCCGAATACGGCTACGAGTTCGGCACCAAGGGCTCGCGACTCGACGACCTCGGTGGGTCGCTGGAGCGGATCGAGAAGCGATTCTCCGCGCTCAACCCGCCCCCCACGCGCGACATTCCCGTCCTGCTCGGCGGCGGCGGTGAACGCAAGACACTGCGGCACGTCGCCCGGCACGCCGACATCTGGCACTCGTTCGTCGACGTGGAGACCTACCGGCACAAGGCGCAGGTGCTCGCGCGGCACTGCGCTGACGTGGGGCGCGATCCTGCGGAGATCGAACGGTCCACCGAGATCGGCGGCGCGGCCTCGCCGGACGACGCGCGGCGGACCGCGGAGGCGCTCCACGCCGAGGGGATCACGCTGTTCACCGTCGGACTGAACGGTCCCGACTACCCACTCGACCTGGTCGAACCGCTGGTCGCCTGGCGCGACGGGCGCTGAATTCGCCTGGCGCGACGGGCACCGAGCCCGCTGGGGCCGGGCGCTGGGCCCCTTCGGGGGCGGAGGCTCAGAGGCCCTTGACCGCGCGATCGGCCCGGCGCCACGCCCGGTACGTCAGCCAGGACAGGACGAGCATCCCCAGCAGGACCACCGACGCCAGCATCGACGGCCGGCCGGTGGCGATCAAGCCGACCGCGTTGACCACCGCGAGCAGCGTGAAGAAGCCGACGAACCCGGCGAGCATCTCCAGACGCTGACGGGTCGCCAGCGCGTCGGCCCCACCGCGCCCCGTGCCCCGTGCCACGCCCCGATCAGCTCTTCAGGCCGCCGGCGGTGAGGCCGGAGACGATGCGCCGCTGGAAGATCAGCACCATGATCACGAGCGGGATGGTCACGAGCGCGCCGGCCGCCATGATCGCTGCATACGGCTGGGTGAACGGGTCGTTCCCGGCGAAACGGGCGATGGCGACGGTGACCGGCTCGGTGGACTGGTTCGACAGCTGACTGGAGAGCATGAACTCGTTCCAGGTCATGATGAACGCCAGGATCGCCGTGGTGAACAGGGCCGGCGCGGCCAGCGGCAGGATGATCTTCATGAACGCCTGACCGCGGGTGGCGCCGTCGACACGAGCCGCCTCCTCGAGCTCCCACGGCAGGTCGTTGAAGAACGACGTGAGCGTGTAGATCGTCAGCGGCAGGGCGAACGAGACGTTGGGGATGATCATCGCCTGGTAGCTGCCGATCCAGCCGATGTCCGTGAACAGCTGGAACAGCGGCGTGACCAGGGCGACGCCGGGGAACATCGACGCCGCCAACACCACGCCCGAGACCAGGAACTTGCCCCGGAAATCGACGCGGGCCAGCGCGTAGGCGGCGAACACGCCGAAGATGATGGCCGCGAGCGTGGTGACCACGCTGATGAGGACGGAGTTGCCGATCGCCGCCAGGAAGTCGTTGCCGCCAGAGGTGTCGAGGGCCTGCTTGAAGTTGGCCATCGTCAGGTGCGACGGGAACGGGTTCTTCGAGAACGTGTGGACGTTGTCGCGGAACGCGGTGACGACCATCCAGTAGAACGGCGCCAGGCCCCACACGAGGATGAACAGGGCGCCGAGGTAGGTGCGGATCTGCGGCCAGATCGGCTGCCGGGGAGCGGCGATCGGGGGGCGCTCGGCGCCGGACCGGGTCGTGGATGCGGTGGGAGCGCTCACCGGATCTCCTCCTTCTTACCGGTACGGTCCTCGACGACATTGGCGCCGAGCCACTTCACCATGACGAACGCCACGGCGAATATCAGCAGGAACACCAACGTGGACAGAGCGGACGCGCTGTTGAACGCGCCGGTCCGCATCTGGTTGACCACGAGCTGCGAGATGGTGGCCGTGGGTGAGCTGGAGTTGGCGCTGATGAGGATCACCGGCAGGTCGTACATGCGCAACGCGTCGAGCGTGCGGAAGAGGATCGCGACCATGAGCGCGGGGCGGACCAACGGGAGGGTGATCTTGACGAACTGCTGCCACTTGGTGGCGCCGTCGACACGGGCCGCCTCGTAGACGTCCCCGGGGATCATCTGCAGGCCGGCGAGGATGAGCAGTGCCATGAACGGCGTCGTCTTCCACACGTCCGCGATGATCACGGCGACCTTCGAGTAGAAGGGGTCGGTGGTCCAGGCGATGTCGCGCCCCAGGATCGAGTTGACGATGCCCTCGGGGGAGAAGATGAACGCCCACAGCTTGGCGGTGACCGCGGTGGGGATGGCCCACGGCACGAGGACCGCTGCACGGAGGAGGGCGCGGCCCCAGATGTTGCGGCCCATGACCACGGCCATCCAGAAACCGAGGACGGTCTCGATGGACACGGTGACGACGGTGAACATCGCAGTGTTGCGCATCGCCGGCCAGAAGTCGGTGGCGATGTTGCCGGGGGCACACGGCACGGAGACGCCGCTGTTGCTCGTACAGGTCTGGTTGAGCCAGTAGATGTAGTGCGAGAGCGTGCCGAACGCGCCGTCCTCGAACCGTCCGGTCTCCGGATTGAGCCCGGCGTCACCGACGAACGACAGGTAGACCGCGCGCACGATCGGATAGCCGATGACGATGGCGAGGATGACCAGCGGCGGGCCGACCATCCACACCGGGCGCCAGTCGAACTTCTTCTTGACGAGCACCGGCGGGGAATCCGACGTCCGCCCGTCACCCGGCGGGGAAGCATGACCCGTCGAGAATTCCGGGATCTGGGCTGTCATCGTCCCTCCTGCTCTCGAAGTGATGCGGTGCGCGGACGACGAACCGGCCGGCACACGGGATCGTATACCCGTGCACCGGCCGGTCGACGACGGTCCGGCGAAGTGGGCCGGGGCTCACGGGCCCCGGTCGCCACGTCAGAACCGTCGATCTGTCAGTTGCCGGCCTGCTGGATGGCCGCGGCCATGTCTGTCGTGGCCTGCTCGACGTCCTTCTCACCCTTGAGCGCGGCGTGCGTGTTGTCCTGCACGGCCTTGGAGACGGCCGGGTAGAACGGGGTCACCGGACGCGGCTTGGCCGCCTCGAGCGCCGCCTTGAGCGCCGTCATGTACGGGAACTCGGCCTGCAGGGCCGGGTCGTCGTAGATCGAGGCCAGCACCGGCGGGAACGACGCCTGCGCGAAGCCCATCTGGACGTCCTCGCTGATGATGAAGGAGACGAAGTCGACGGCGGTCGCTTTGTTCTCCGAGTAGACGTTGATGGCGTTGTTGTAGCCACCGAGGGTCGACGCACCGGCGCCCTCCGGGCCGACAATCGGCGCGACGTCGAAGTTATCCGCGACCTCGGGGCCGGCCTCGGTCTTGGCCTTGTCGTACATGTACGGCCAGTTGTACGAGTACATGGTCTCGCCGCCGAGGAAGCCGAGCGCGGTCTCCTCCTCCGAGAAGGCGTCGGTCTTCTTGGCGATGACGTCGTCCTGGTAGCCGTCGACGAGGGCCTGCAGGCCGGCGCGCGACTGCTCGGACTCGACCTCCGGGGTGGCACCGTCCTCGCCCACCACGGAGCCGCCCCAGCTATTGATGAACTGGCTCGCCGCCACGGTGGCCTGCTCGCCGAGCTTGAGCGGCATCTGGAGGCAGTCGACGTTTCGCTCGACCGCGACGTTGCACGAGTCGACGAGGGCCTGCCAGTTGGCGGGGGCCTCGGGAACCATGTCGGTGCGGTAGTACAGCAGCTGCGCGTTGGTGTTCTGCGGCACGGCGTAGAGGGTGCCGTTGTAGGTGGCCGACTCGACCGCGGCCGGGATCAGCCCGGAGGTGTCGACGGAGGTGTCACCCTCGATCGCCTGGACCCAGCCGTTCGCGGCGAAGTGCGCGGTGTCGGTGATGTCGAGGGCGAACACGTCGTAGTCGCCGCTCTCGGCCTGGAGCGACTGGACCAGCGTGTCACGCTGGGCGTCGGCGTCGCCGGGCAGCTCGTGGAGGGTGACCTGCTCGTCGGGGTGCTCGGCGTTCCACTGCTCGACGGCGGGCTCGAGCGTCGCGATGTCGTTCTTGCCCATCGCGAAGGTGATGGGACCGCGCGAATCGGTGCCGGACTGAGCCTGCTCGTCCGAGGCGGCGGAGTCGCCACCGTCACTCGAACACGCCGTCACCGAGAGCGCCACGATCGAGGCGACCGCCGCTCCCTTGAAAATCCTGCCGAATCCGGCCATGTGCATTCTCCTACTGTCATGTCTCGACGCCCCCGCCGATGCGTATGGGCGGGATCAGCGATCCGTCATGGTTGTGACTCACATCTCACTGAGGACCAGCTGAGCGTATCCCACTTGCCAGCCGCCATTTGGAAGCCCCGCCACACGGGCGAACATGGTCGAGATCCAATCATGAAACATCAGTCACACAAGACACTCTAACAACATCAACATCAGTGTGACACCTCTCACCCCAGGCATGTTCCGCACTAGCTGTCGAGGTGGATAGTTAGGTTAGGCTGCCCTCATGAGTGTGAAGCGCATGAAGCCGGACCACGCCACGACCATTCCCGTCACCCTGTCCGCCCGCGCAGAGGTGAGCCCGTCCTTCCTCCGACTGACGGTCACCGGTGCCGACCTGGACAGCTACCAGCCGATGGGAGCAGACCAGTGGTTCCGCCTGTTCCTGCCCTCCGGTGGCGGACTAGCCGCGGACGTCGCCGGAGACACCGGTAACGCAACCGGAACCGGGGTCGGGGCAGGTGAACCCAGGACCCTGCCCGACATGAGCCTGCGCAGTATCGCCAGCTACACGCTCACCCGGCCGTCCCGCAGGCCACTCATCCGCAACTACACGACGGTCGACTTCCGACCCGGCGACCCCGCCGCCGGGCGTGCCACCGCAGAACTCGACTTCGACGTGTACGTGGACGACTCACACGAAGGACCGGGCCTGACCTGGGCACGCGATGCACCCCTCGGATCCGCCGCCGCGCTCCTCGACGAGGGCCGACTCTATGCCCCGCCCGAGGACTCCACCTGCGAGCTCCTGGTCGGCGACGAATCCGCCCTTCCCGCCATCGCCGGGATCCTGTCCGGCGCCCCGGAGACGATGACCGGGCTCGTCGTCGTCGAACTCGGGAACACCAACGACATCCGCGACCTTCCCCGGCCCTCCGGCGTCGAGGTGGTGTGGACAGAACGAGGAGACACCGAGCCCGGCGCCGGCGCGCTCGCCGAGGTCCGGCGACGCGGAGCCCCGGCCGACCTGAGCTACGCCTACCTCGCCGGCCCGTCGTCCATGGTCACCGGACTGCGGCGGTTCCTCGTCCGCGACTGCGGCGTCGCCAAGGACCTCGTGTCCTTCACCGGGTACTGGCGCTGAGCGAACGCCCGTAGGCAGCGCGGGCGGTCGCGTCAGCGCAGGCGGGTGAATCAGCGCAGGCGGTCGCCCGTCTCGGCGTCGAAGAAGCGCACCTGCCCCTCCTGCGCGACCAGACTGACCTGGTCGCCCTTGCGGGGATGATCGGTCGACTCGGCGCGGTAGACGAGCGGATTACCGTCGGGCGTGGAGCAGTGCAGGTAGCTGTCCGCGCCGAGCTCCTCGACCAGATCCACCACCGCGGACATGCCCTCTTCGCCCGCCGTCGTCAGGCGCAGGTGCTCGGGCCGGACCCCGATGGTGACCGTGCCGTGCGCCCCGGCGGGCACGGGATTGCGCATGCCGTCGAGATCCACGACGCCGTCCACGACACGCGCGTCGAAGAGGTTCATCGCCGGGGAGCCGATGAAGCCGGCGACGAACGCGTTGCCCGGGTTCTCGTACAGCTCACGCGGCGAATCCACCTGCTGCAGGACCCCGTCCTTGAGCACCGCCACCCGGTCGCCCATCGTCATGGCCTCGACCTGGTCGTGGGTCACGTACAGCATCGTCGTGTGCAGCTCACGCTGCAGCTTGGCGATCTGGGCACGGGTGGCCACGCGCAGTTTGGCGTCGAGGTTGGACAGCGGCTCGTCCATGAGGAAAACCTGCGGATTCCGGACGATCGCCCGGCCCATGGCCACGCGCTGACGCTGGCCGCCCGACAGTTCCTTGGGCTTGCGGTCGAGGTACGGCACCAGGTCGAGCATCTCCGCGGCCTTCTGGACCCGCTCGGCGATCTCCGACTTGGGCTTCTTCGCCAACTTGAGCGCGAAACCCATGTTCTCGCGGACCGAGTAGTGCGGGTACAGCGCGTAGTTCTGGAACACCATCGCGATGTCGCGGTCCTTGGGCTCGAGGCCCGTGACGTCCTTGCCGCCGATCGTGATCCGGCCAGCGGCCACTGGCTCGAGGCCGGCGAGTGACCGAAGGATCGTGGACTTGCCGCAGCCCGACGGGCCCACCAGAACGAGGAACTCGCCGTCCTCTATACGGAGATCCAGGCCGTCCACGCTGGGGCGGGACGCCCCCGGATAGACGATGGACACGTTCTCGAAACTGACACCGGACATCGCTGACTCTTCCCTCCACCGGCAGGAACGTGCCGGACGATCCGAAATATAAGGGTGACCACGTCGACTGTAGCGACCGGCCGGAGAGTTCACCTGCACTGTGCCCGTGGTTCATCAGTTGGTGGCCGCATCTCTGCCGCCCCGACTCCCTGAGTTCCTACGGTCGCAGCGATAGCTCAGCCGTCTCATGGCCAGTACCGCACTTGCTCTCAGGGAGAAATATGTCGATCCGCAACCTGCTTCCGCTCACGACCTCCGGCGGTGCCGCTCCCGGCATCTCCAACCGCCAGCACATCACCTGCCTCTACAAGTGCGGTGACCAGTGTTCCCAGCCGGTGCCCAACACCACCGACAACCCGTACTTCGGTGACATCGCCGCCGGCATCAGCCGTCGCGGCGTGCTCAAGGCGGCCGGCGTCATGACGCTCGCCGCGGGTGCCACGCAGATGCTCCCCTCCACCGCCGCCGCGCAGATCTCCGGCCCTCTCGGGTCCCTCGGCGGCGCCGCGGGCTCGCTCGGTGCGACGGTCGACACCACGTTCACGCCGGTCGCACCCAACACCGACGACGCCGTGAGGGTGCCCGCGGGCTACCGCAGCGACGTGGTGATCCGCTGGGGCGACCCCGTCCTGCCCGGCGCCCCGGAGTTCGACTTCGAGAACCAGACCGCCGCCGCCCAGGCCATGCAGTACGGATACAACTGCGACCTCGCGGTCATGTTCCCGATGGACGACCGTGACGACCGGTTCCTGTTCATCGTCAACCACGAGTACACGACCGAGCCGTCGATGTTCCGTGGCTACGACGAGGCCGCCCCGACCCGCGAGCAGGTCGAGATCGCCTGGGCCGCCCACGGCCTGACCGTGGTGGAGCTGGCCGCTCGCCCGACCGACGGCGGCCTGAGCCCGGTGATGGGCAGCTACAACCGCCGCATCACGGCCACGACCCCGTTCGAGCTGCGCGGCCCCGCCGTCGGCGCCCTCACCCGCACCGCGGCCGACTCCACCGGCTCCCGCGTGCTCGGCACCCTGAACAACTGCGCCGGCGGCCACACCCCGTGGGGCACCGTGCTGTCAGGCGAGGAGAACTTCAACCAGTACTTCGGCACCGCCGGTTCCGTCACGGACGCCGCCCGCCTCGAGGAGCTGCGCCGCTACGGAATCGCGGCCGAGCCGTCCGGACGCCTGTGGGAGAACTTCGACTCCCGCTTCGACCTGGCCGCCGAGCCGAACGAGGTCCACCGCTTCGGCTACGTCGTGGAGGTCGACCCGTGGGATTCCACCTCGACCCCGGTGAAGCACTCCGCGATGGGCCGCTTCAAGCACGAGGGAGCCAACATCCACGTCACCGCGGACGGCACGGTGGTGGCCTACTCCGGCGACGACGAGCGCTTCGACTACCTCTACAAGTTCGTCTCCAGCCGCAAGATCAACCCCGGAAAGACTGCCGAGGCCCGCCGCGAGAACATGCGGATCCTCGACGAGGGAACGCTCTACGTGGCCACCTTCACCGGAAACTCCCCGGAAGCCGAGATCGACGGCAGCGGCACGCTGCCCACCGACGGCGCGTTCGACGGCACCGGGACGTGGCTCCCGCTGATGACGGTCGCGGCCGACGGCAAGGCCGTCTCCCACGTGCCCGGCATGACCCCGGAGCAGGTCGCGGTGTTCACCCGCGTGGCGGGCGACAAGGTCGGCGCCACCAAGATGGACCGCCCGGAGGACGTGGAGCCCAGCCCCACGACAGGCAAGGTCTACATGGCACTGACCAACAACAGCCAGCGCGGCACCGCCGGCAAGGCAGCGGCCGACGAGGCCAACCCGCGCCACAACAACAAGCACGGTCAGGTCCTCGAGCTCACCGACGATCACGCGGGCACCGGCTTCGGCTGGAACCTGCTGCTCGTCTGTGGCGACCCCGCTGCGGCCGACACCTACTTCGGCGGGTTCGACAAGACCAAGGTCAGCCCCATCTCCTGCCCGGACAACCTGGCGTTCGAACCGGCCGGCGGCCTGTGGGTCTCCACCGACGGCAATGCGCTCGGCTTCAACGACGGCCTCTACTCGGTGGCCACCTCGGGCGCGAACCGCGGCGAGACGAAGCTGTTCCTCACCGTGCCGATCGGCGCCGAGACCTGCGGCCCGCTCGTCACGGATCACCGCGTGATCGTCAACGTCCAGCACCCGGGCGACAAGGACGGCGCCACGATCGAGGCCCCCGCTTCGCACTGGCCCGACGGCGGGACCTCGCAGCCGCGTCCGTCGACCGTCGTCGCGTGGCGCGAGGGCTACCTCGGTGCGATGGGCTCGCTGGCGGGCGGTTCGCTCGGGAGCTGACCCCCGTCTTGCCGGACGCTGACCCGGTAGGGCGACCGCGCTCGGCGCACGGCCGGCCCGGTCGCCCTCGGCGCACGGCCGGCCCGGTCGCCCTCGGCGCTCTTTTTGACGCCGTCACGGCGGGAATCTGGCCCGGATCCCGCCGTGACGGCGTCAAGAATCGCCACCATGGCGGCAAGCTTGAGGGCTGGCGAGGGGGCCGCGCCCGGGGAGGGCGACATGTAGGCGCCGACCCGTTCAAAGCGAGGGGGTCCGGCTCAACCCGCGAAGGGATCCGGCACGACCCGCGAGGGGCCCGATTCAACCAGCGAGGGGGTCCGGCTCAACCCTCGAGCAGGTTCAGCTCAGCACGCAAGCGAGCGCAACTCAGCCTGAGAGCGCGGCCTGCTCGCGTTCGTGGTCGAGACTGCGCTCGTCAGCCAGTTCTCGCTCGCGGGCCAGACCTCGCTCGACAGTGGCGGCGATCGACGCGGCCACGCCTTCCGGGTCGTCCGACATCGGCACGTGCCCGTCGCGGGACACCTCGATCCTGGCCTGCGGGAACAGCAGTGACGCCAGCCTGCGCTGGGCAACCGGGAGAACGAGGTCGAACCTGCCCCAGCGAATGGTCAAAGGCATGTCCTCGTCGACGGGCGCGGAGAACACGAATGCGCGGCGGTCGGCGCGGTCGAGGACGGTGTTGGTGATGATCGCCTCGCCGTCGATCGCCGCGGCTTCTGCCGGGTATTTCCAGGGCCGGGTGCAGAACGCGCCCATCAGGACGGCGCGTCCGGCCGCCCGCTGCGATAACGCGGGGATGTAGCGGCTGACCCTGCCGGCGGTCTTCTGCAGGCTGTGGAAGACCATGAGGGTGTACTTCCAGTCGGCATTCGAGCGGAAGAACCCGGCGGGCGAGAGTGCGGTGGCGCTGTGCGCGTGGCCGCGAGCCGCCATCTCCAGCGCGAGGAACCCGCCGAGGGAGTTGCCGGCGATATGCGCGCGCTCCCCGGGCTCCAGGATGCCGTCGAGCAGGGTCGTGAGCTGGTCGACCATGTATTCCAGCGGGTCACCGTCGATTGGGAGGTCCGGCGAGTTCCCGTGCCCCGGCAAGTCGACGATCACCAGCCGGTACCGGTCGGCGAGCAGCGGCACGACGGGATCCCAGGCGTGTCCGCGGTGGCAGACCCCGTGGATGAGGACGATCGTCGGGCCGGTCCCTGTCACGCGGTGATACAGATCCATCGCTTAAGTATCACTCATGTGCCGGGGTGACGCCCCACGACGGGAAAAGTTCGTGCTTACATTCGGGTCGACGTGGTTTCGGGGGAAGCCGGTGTCGAGGGGGCTGGAGTAGATGGAGACGACGACGACGGGCGGACCCGCAGTCGCCCATACCCGGGCAGAGGTGGATCTCCACGTCCTGGACCCCGGTCCCGACCTGGGGCTGGCGACCCAGTTCCGTCCGATCATGTTGCGGCTGGACCTGTTGGTCCGCCGGCAGAACTCCCAGTACGCCCTGAGTCGCGCCCAGACATCGATCCTCCATACGCTGGCCTGCCACGGCCCGCTCAGGATGTCCGATCTCGCCCGGCTCGAGAACGTGCGTGTCCCCACGACCAGTAACTCGGTGAGCGTCATCGAGTCGATGGGCTATGTGGAGCGTGTGCCCGACGAGGCGGACCGCCGCGGTGTGTTGGTGCGGCTCACCGACCTGGGCCGGGACTGCATCGAGAAGGTGCTGCAGGACCGCGACCGGGACTTCGCCGGTCACCTGGCCGCGCTGAGCCCCGAGCACCGAGACCGGCTCGCGGACGCGGTGCCAGCCCTCACCTCGCTGCTCGACGCATTCGACAGCGAGTAGGACGCGACGGACCGGCGAGTAGGTCTCGCTCGATCGCGAACTGGCGGACCACGCCGTTTCCCCGGCGCGAATAGGCGGTCGATCGCTGCGACCGACCGGGCCGCCGCGATCGACCCGCTTCCCCGGGGCACGGAGGTGGACTTCTCCCCGCACCCGGTGCGACTAGCCTCGGCGGACATGAGCACTGTCGTCATCACCGGCGCCTCTCGCGGGATCGGCGCCGCCACCGCCCGCGCCCTGTCCGCCGACCACGACCTCGTCCTGGTAGGCCGCGATGCCGACGCCCTGCGGGCCGTCGCCGGGGACTGTCGCTCCGCCCGGGTCGTGACCGCCGACCTCACCACCGCCGACGGTCCCGCTCTGGCCGCCGCCGGGATCGCCTCCCTCGACGGGCTCGTCCACTGTGCCGGGATCGCCGAGCTCGGGAGGATCGCCGACTCCAGTGCTGACCAGTGGCGTCGCTCGTACGAGGTCAACGTGGTGGCGGTGGTCGAACTCACCCGCGTCCTGCTCCCGGCGCTGCGCGCGGCGAGCGGCCACGTCGTCGTCGTCAACTCCGGCGCCGGACACACCGCCAAGGCTGGCTGGGCCGCCTACGCCGCCTCCAAGTTCGCGGCGCGCGCGGTGACCGACGCACTGCGCGAGGAGGAACCGACCCTGCGGGTCACCTCCGTCCACCCTGGCCGCGTGGACACAGGAATGCAGCGCGCGATCGTCGCCGGTGAGGGTCGGGAGTACGACCCCCGCGCGTTCCTGCGCCCGGAATCGGTGGCCACCGCCATCCGGCAGGCGCTCGAGGCGACCGACGACGCGCACCCCACCGAGGTCGTCCTGCGGCCGCGGCCTCACTGACCTCCACCCCGGCACCTTTCACCAACTCTGACCGCCGACGCAGGCGACCTCCGACGACCCGACACCCACTCGCGCCGATCGGCGCACCCCGGGCCCGCGCGTGTCGTAATGTGAACACCATCATGACCAGCCCGAACACTCCCTCGCGCATCACCGTGATCGGCGCCGGCAACGTGGGCTGCTACCTCGGCGGCCGGCTGGCCCGATACGCGGACGTGACCCTCGTCGGGCGCGCGCACGTGCTCGACCCGATCCGGGCCGTCGGCCTGACCGTCGAGTCGCGTGACGGAGGCGTCGACCGGCTCCACATCGCCCCGCACGAGCTCACGCTGACCGAATCGTGCGAGTCGGTCCGGTTGGCCGACGTGGTGCTGGTGTGCACCAAGGCCGGCGACACCGCGGCCGCCACCAGCGAGTTCGCGCCCTACCTGCGACCCGGTACGCTGGTCGTGGGCCTGCAGAACGGGCTGCACTCCGCGGACTCGATCCGCGACGGTGTGGACGGCTCCCCCGTGATCGCCGGGGTCATCCCGTTCAACGTCGCCCGGACCGGGCCCACCACCTTCCGGCGCACGTCGGCCGGTGAGGTCCGCATCGGTCGGCACCCCAAGGCTGGTCGCCTGCTGCGCGTGCTCGGAGAATCCGGACTGGCCGCACGATCGAGTGAAGACATCCAGGCCGTCCTCCACGGAAAAGTGCTGCTCAACCTCAACAACGCCGTGCAGGCACTGTCCGGCCTGCCGCTACGTTCCGAGCTCCTCAACCGTGACCTGCGACGCTGCGTGGCGATATGTCAGGCCGAGGCCAACCGGGCCTTCATGGCGGCCGGTGTCGTGCCCCAGGTGCCGATCGCGGTTCCGGCCCGAGTGTTGCCCGCCGTCCTGCGGCTGCCGACCCCGGTGTTCACCGTGCTGGCCCGAGCCATCCTGCAGGTCGATGCCGACGGCACGTCCTCCATGCACGACGACCTCTCCCGGGGACGACCCACCGAGGTGGACATCCTCCAGGGCGAGGTGGCGCGGATCGCGCGGCGGGTCGGGCAGCACGCCCCGGTCTGTGAGCGCGTCGTCGAGTTGGTGCACGAGGCCGAGAAGGCCGGCGAGCAGCGTCGTCGCTGGACCGGAGCCCAGCTGTTGGCCGAGCTCCGGAGGGCGCAGCTCCGCGCGAACCGGGCGGCACGGGCCGCGAGCAGGTAAGGGCTCGGGCAAGAGCTCGTCAGTCCTCGTATCCGATCGAGAACGCGGCCTCGAGATCGTGCTTGGACTGGGCACGGAACGCGATGTGCGTCTCCGTCTCCGTCACGCCGGGCACCTTGTTGAGCCGGTCGGAGACGATGTCGGCGATCTGCTCGTTGTGGCGGGCGCGCACCAGCACGATCAGATCGATGGTGCCGGTGACGGAATAGACCTCGGAGACACCGTCGATCTCGGCGATCGCGGAGGCCACCTCGGGGATCCGCGCTGTCTCGGCGTGGACGAACACGATTGCGGTGATCATGCGACCCAGGCTAGTCGAGCACGCGGCGCACCCACCGTGGGATCCGTCCCTGCCGCGCGGTACCGAGGCCGGGACCACCCGGGATTTTATCTGACTACGTATGTTGTTAAATGAGCCACGTGGCGGCCTGCGCACGAGTAGCTTCTGCGGAACCCGGACGGCCTGGGAGGCACGACACACGAAGGGATTCCCCCATGGACCTGTTCCTGCAGAGCGTCGGTTCGGCCGGCGACGTGCCGGTTCTCAGCTTCCTGCTTGCCGGCGTCGCGGCGGTATTCGACGTGGCGTCCTCCGCCTCCTGACCTCGCTCGGTCTCCGCACACCTCCGCCGAACCCACACCCACACCCACGCCCACGCCCACGCCCACGCCGACGAAATCCGCTACTCCCCCTGTAGATCTGCTGCCCTTCGGCGGGTAGCGGATCCGCAGCGGGAGTAGCGGATTTCGTGCGTGAGCGGGCCCACGTGGGCGGGCCGACGCCGTCAGCTCATGTTCTCTGGCCCCCAGAAGGCGCGCATCGAGGTGACCTTGCCCTCGTCGTTGTGGATCATGTGGTCCCACACGTTGATCGTGGCCGAGTTCTCGGCGTCGAAGTGCGTGGTGATCTCGAAGTTGAACAGTAGCTCGTTGCCGCAGGCGCGAGCCTCGAGCACCTTGCCGTCGATTTTCAGCGCCACGACGCTGGCGTAGAACTCGCGCACCGCGGCCGCGCCGGTGTGGATGGTGCCGCCGCCGACCGGGTCCTCGACGGTGGCGTCCTCGGCGTAGAGGGCCATGACGGCGTCCAGGTCACCTGCCTCGAGGGCTGCGATGTAGGAATCGGCGGTGGCGCGGATCTGTTCGGGTGACACGCTCATGGGTGGGGACCTTCCGGTGACGACGACGACAACTTCAACAAGGTGCCCCCAGCGTAGAACGTGTTCTCGTTCTGTGGGTTCATCCCGTCCGTTTTACTGCCTGCTTCGACCGCTGCCCGCCACGTCCACTGCCCGTCTCGACCGCTGCCCGCCACGTCCGCTGCCCGCCGGGACCACCCTTCTGCCGCTTGCACGGCCCGGGCGGTATCACGCCGCGTCGTCGGGAGTCCGCACCAGGCAGTACAGGTCGGTCCGCAGGTCGGCGGGGTCCATGTCGGGCGACGGCTCGGTCACGTAGCTCTCCCAGAACGGGATCCCGGGCGCCCGGCCCATCGCGCCGATCTCTCCGAAGAACTCGCCCCACGCCCGACCCAGCCCGTCGAATCCGCCGAGGTGGCTGGTCACGGCAACCTCGCCGGCGGGGATCACGGACGCCACCAGTCGCATGCCGTCGATCTCCACCGCATCGTCGTCGAGCTGCTCGATCAGCGGCCCGTCCAGGGGAAACCCGATTTCCACGTCCGCAGCGGCGTCGGGGCCGTCGGTCAGGCGCGTGTACAGGGCAAACGCGGGCCCGGCGGGCGTGAGTCCCTGCTCAAAGGCGGCGGGAAAGAGTTTTCCGAACACCGCGTCGAACAGCCCCGCGATAGTAGCCATCGGCACGTCAGCGGCCTGCACCACTGTCGGCACGGCCGGCGCGCGCAGGATCCGCACCCCGTCGACGGGCTCGGCGCCGAGCGCCGGGTAGCCGCCCGGCGCGTTCTCGGCGGCCGCGGGGCCGCGCCCCACGGAGGTGCCGTCCGGAGCGGTACCGTCCGGGTCCGCGGGTGAACCGTCCGGTGACGGATGTGACGACGACGACATGGTGTGCCTTCTTCCAGTGACGGATACCTGATTCCCAGTGTGCGCCCATTTCCCACCTCACCCCCGACCTTTGCCTCTCGCGAGGCCCGGCCTGCCCGGCCACGGCGGGACCGACCGGTGCGGATGCATGATCGGTCGGTGAGGCGGACACTCGGGGCATGTCCACGTATCGATTCCGCACTCCGGACCGGACCATCGAACTGGGCGAGTTCGGCACCGCCCAGGAGGCACTCGAGGCCGCGGTCGACCTCCACCGCGCCGGCAACGACGCCGACGGCCACGACGGCGGCCACCACGACACCGCCCGCCGCGACCGGGACTCCGCCCCCACCGACGGCACCCTCGAGGTGCAGGTGGGAGGCGAATGGCATCCGGTGGACCTCGAGGGGGACATGGCGTGAGCGACCACGTTCAGTGCGCGACCTGCGGCGTCGAACGGGCCCGGCCGCTGCCCGAGGTGTGCCCGATCTGTGCTGATGAGCGCCAGTTCGTGCCGCGCTCCGGGCAGCGGTGGACGGGTCCCGCCGAGGCCGCTGAGCGTGGTGCCCGGCTGGAGTTCGTCGATCTCGAGCCGGGTGTCGTCGGCGTGACGCAGCGCGACTGCCCGGGTATCGGCCAAAAGCCCGCACTCATCCGGACCGAGCACGGAAACGTGATGGTGGAGGCGCCGAACTTCATCGACGACGCGGCCGTGTCCGCCGTGCGCGAGTTGGGCGGCATCTCGGCGATCATCGCCTCGCATCCGCACATGTATGGACTGCAGTCGGTGTGGTCACGGGCGTTCGGCGACTGCCCGGTCTACGTCTCCGCCGCCGATGAGCACTGGCTCGGGGTGCGCCCCACCAACACGGTGGTCTGGGAGGGCCGCCGGGCGGAGATCGAGATTCTGCCCGGCGTGCGGGCCAGCCAGCCGGGCGGACATTTCCCCGGCAGCGCGGTGGTCCACTGGACGGCGCCGGATGGTCGCGGGGTGCTGTTCAGCGGGGACACGATCGGGGCGACCGCCGATCCCCGCTGGGTGACCTTCATGCGCTCGTTCCCCGTGTGGATCCCGCTGTCCGGGTCGGTGGTGCAGCGGATCGCCGATCACGTCGAGCGGTACGAGTTCGATCGGCTGTACGGCAACTTCGGTTCCGGCATTCCCGATGGTGCGCAGGACGCGGTCCGGCGTTCGGCCGAGCGCTACGCGGACTGGGTCGGCGGCCGGTACGATCACCTCACCTGACGGTCTCGGCTCCGAATCCAGGACGAGGGCCAAGGCAAGAGCCGGGCCGTGGCCACCGGCCGGGACCCGTGCGGATTCAGCCCTGATCGCGGGCCTTCGCCTCTGCCAACTTCCTCACCTGCGACAGCCGATCGTCCCAGCCGCGTGAAACCGCTCCGAGTAGGTCCGAGACTTCTCGAATGCGAGCCGGGTCGACACTGTGCACGCGTCGCCGCTGTTCGGTACGCACGGTCACGAGCTCTGCGTCGACCAGTTGACCCAGGTGTTTGGCGACAGCCTGGCGGCTCACCCCGAGTTCGCGGGCAACGGCGCCGGCATCGTCGGGCTGCTGCACCAACCGGACCAAAATCCGGCGGCGGGTCCGGTCCGCCAGCGCGGCAAAAACGTCGTCGGCTTCGTCGGTGAGAAGTCCCGCGGCGACATCGTGGCTCACAGGGTTCACGTCGCTCCCTCGGCGCGTCGACGGGCCACGTCGAGTTCGATTCCCCAGCCTTCAGAATTCTCTTCGAATCGCCTCCGCCGCTCGATCGCGTCCGCGTCAAGGGCGGCGAAGCCGGTTTCCTTGACCGTCAGCACCACGCCGTCTCCGTCCGGGCGGATGGTGAACTCGACCGTGTTGGCGGGCGTGTCCTCGAGGGCTCCCACCTTGCCTCCCAGCCATCGGAAGACCGCGCGGTGCGGAGGATCCAGTTCAACCGTGCCGATGTGGAACTCCCCGTGGACGGGGTCGACGACCCGGGAAACGTCACCATCGGTGGTGACCTCGTGGTCTGTCCATTCTCCGTCGTTGATGAACCATCCGGGCTCGGAGACGATGTCCCACACAGTGGCCGCATCAGCCGCGATGTGGATGCTGCGTGTGATCTCGTCCGGCACGTCCTCGGTGGTCACCTGTGCGTCTGCATCGGTCATGTCCTCGCACCTCCTGCCGCCAACGGTCGCACACAATGACTGCTAAGGCAACCATTTAGTTGCAGTAGCAGCTCCGTCGCCGCTCCGGCGAAACGTGTACACGCCTTCGGCACCTCCGAAAAACGTGTACACGAAATCGCGTTTCGTGTACACGTTTCGGCTACTGACCGACCCGCGCGATCTCCGCCTCGGCGAGGTCCCAGTACCGCTCGGCGAGCGCCGGATCCGATGCCTGCTCACTGCGACCGATGAGCGTGGGCATGCCTCGCAGATGTCCCATCGCATCGGGACCGACGTAGCTGCACGGCGGCAGCGGGCGGGTCGCGGCGAACATCGTCGTCAAGGCCGCCTGCGACGCGGGCTGCGCGAAGACCGAACACACGCCGGTGATCACCCGATCGAGCACAGCGTTGCCGGTGGCGTTGGAGATATTGGTGGCCGCCCAACCGGGGTGCGTGACCTGGACGTCCACGCCGGGTGCGCCGGCCGTCGCACGTCCGTCGCGGAGCCGGCGGTCCAGCGCGAGCCCCCACAACAGGTCGGCCAGCTTGGACTGGGCGTACGCGGCCGCCGGGCTCCACCGACGCCGGCGGAAGTGGGGGTCGTCACAATCGATCGCGCCGCTCTTGTGCGCGTTGGAGCCGACGACGACCACCCGCCGCCGCACGAGCGGGAGCACCAGGTTGGTGAAGAGGAATGGCCCCAGGGCGTTGACACCGAGCACCATCTCGAAGCCGTCCTCGGTCTCGCGGCGGCGCGGCGTGATGCCCCCGGCGTTGTTGACCAGCACGTCGATCGACTCGTCGGGCCCGGTGAGCAGGTCGTCCGCGGCGCGGCGCACACTCGCCAGCGAGGCGAGGTCCAGCTCCACCACCCTGGCCTCGCCGGGCAGTTCGTCCGCCACCTGCCTGCCGCGGTCGGTGTCGCGGACGGCGAGGATCACCCTGGCCCCGTTCCGGGAGGCGGCCCGCGCGGTCTCGAGTCCGACGCCGTTGGTCGCGCCGGTGATCAGCCAGGTCTGACCGCTCAGGTCAGGGATGTCGATGCTTCGGGTGGACACGCGCCCAGAGTAACGTCCGGCACCACCGTTCACCGGTGCCCGGCGCGTGAATGATTAGGCTCGACCCCGTGTGGTCACGCCTGAACCGCCTCTTCGACGCCGAGGATCCGTGGATCCGTCCACTGCCGCCCGGCTATCTCCGCGCGGACATCACGCTCGCCGTGGTGATGTTCGCGTGCTCGGCGTTGGGCATCGAGATCCTGCGGAGCATGGGCGTCCTGGCGGGCGAATCCGCCCCGCTGTGGGCCCAGTACCTGTCGATGGCCACGGCCGCGGCGATCCTCGCCATCCGCCGCCGCTTCCCGCTGACCACCGGCATCGCCGCGACTTTACATCTGCTGATCTTGGGCAGCGTGATGCCGCTCGTCATGGGGCAGGTGTCCCAACAGGTGTTGTACTTCGTGGCGGTCTACTCGTCGGTGGCCTGGGCCCGGGACCGCCGCGTGCTGGTGGGGGTCGCCACGGGCATCGCCGCAGCGCTGGGCGTGTGGCTGGCCTGGTATCTCGCGCTCGGGTCGGGGATGCAGCAGATCCTCGACGCGGTCTCCGAGACCGAGCCGGGCAGCGGCCTGTTCCCCGCGGTGCCCTCGTATCTCGTCTACACCGCGCTGATCAATATCGTGTACTTCGGCGGCGCGGCGGCGCTGGGTATCGCCGCGTGGCGGTCGGCGCACCGGCAGGCCGTACTGGCCGAGCAGGCGCGGACGATCGAGGTCCAGGCCGAGTCGCTGAGGGATGCCGCGGTGGTCGAGGAGCGCCTACGCATCGCCCGCGAGTTGCATGACGTGGTGGCTCACCACATCGCGGCGATCGGGGTCCAGGCGGGCGCAGCCCGGCGCGTCATGGACCGTTCGCCGGAGGCCACCGCCGAGGCTCTGCGCACGATCGAGGGGTCGTCGCGGTCCGCGGTCGGCGAGATGCGGTCGCTGCTCGGAGCCCTCCGCTCCGACGGCCTCGGACCCGGGTCGGACACCTCGGCAGCCACCCGCGACGCCGACTCCGGCACCGGCACCGTCTCGGCCTCACGCACCGCCGACCTCACTGACACCGCCTCCACCTCCGCCTCCGCCTCCCCGACCACCTCACGCACCGCTGGCCACGGCTTGTCCGAGCTACCCGAACTCGTCGCCTCGCACGCCACCGCGGGCTTCACGACCAGCTACGACGTGGCCGCCGATCCCGAACACCCGGTCACGGACGTCCCACCGCTCATCGGCTCGTCGATGTATCGCACGGTGCAGGAGGCGCTGGCCAACGTGCGCCGACACTCGACCGCCTCGCGCGCGAGCGTGGTCCTGCGCACCGGCGAGCGCACCGACCACACGCCGTACGTCGAGGTGGAGATCCTCGACGAGGGCCGTCCGCGCCCCGGAACCTCCGGCAGCGGCCTGGGTCAGCTCGGTATGCGCGAGCGCGTCCGGTCCCACCACGGCGAGTGCCAGATCGGTCCCCGCGTGACCGGGGGGTACCGCGTGCGGGTCCGCCTGCCGTACGGCGCCGACGACTGGGAGAGAAAATGACGACGACACCGCCGCCTCCCCCACCCGAGGTACTGCGCGTCCTTGTCGTGGACGATCAACCGCTGATGCGATCAGGGTTCTCGATGATGCTCAGCGCCGAGGACGACATCACGGTGATCGGCGATGCCGCCGACGGTGCCGCCGCGATCGAGGCGTGCCGCGAGCTGCGACCCGACGTGGTGCTCATGGACGTGCAGATGCCCGGAATGGACGGGATCGAGGCCACCACCCGGATAGTGGCCGAGGGACTGTCCCGCGTGCTCATCCTCACGACCTTCGACCGCGACGACTACCTCTTCGACGCCCTGCGCGCCGGCGCCGGCGGCTTCCTGCTCAAGAACTCCGATCCCGACGACCTGGTGGACGGCATCCGTGCGGTCGCCCACGGGCACGCACTGCTCGCTCCCGAGGTGACCCGCCGGGTGATCGAGAAGATGACCACCTCTCCGAGCGCCCCTACACCTGCAGAGACCACCTCCGGCACAACGCCGTCCGCCACGACATCACCTGCCTCGCCGTCCGCCTCAACTCCGTCCGCCGCAACGCCGTCCGCTTCCTCCCGCGCGCTCGACGTGCTCACCGCCCGTGAGCTCGAGGTCCTGCGCCACGTCGCGCGAGGTCTGTCCAACGCGGAGATCGCCGCGGAACTCGTGGTGGGCGAGGCGACGGTGAAGTCGCACGTCTCGGCCTGCCTGTCGAAACTGCATCTGCGCGATCGCGTGCAGGCCGTGGTCCTCGCGTATGAGGCCGGGCTCGTCCACCCCGGCGACTGACCGCCGTGCCCTGACGACTCCGCACGCCCGCCCGGCTGACAGTTCGGTCAGCCGGCAGTGCGGTCAGCCGTCAATGCGGTCAGCCGTCAGTGCGGTCAGCCGTCAGTGCGGTCAGCCGTCAGTGCGGTCAGCCGTCAGTGCGGTCAGCAAAACCCCTGGTCGGCTTCCGAGAATCCGTACCGGAGTGACGGCTCGCCCCCTTGAGACGGCTCTCCGCCTTGAGGAGGAGACGGGTCCGCAACTCCAGCAGCGGAATTCCGTCTCGCGGCTGATCCGCTCGTCGTCGTCGCCCCATACCGTCAGGGGTGTCATCAGGACGAGGGACCACCGCCCCCACGGGGTGGCCGGTCAGGGAAGGACCACCATGCTCCGCATAGACGGACTGACCAGGCGCTTCGGCGAGAACCTCGCCGTGAACGGCGTCGAGTTCGACGTTCCACGTGGAACCATGACCGGTTTCGTGGGCGGCAACGGCGCGGGCAAGACCACCACCATGCGCATGATTATGGGCGTTCTCCAGCCCACCGACGGGCGCGTGCTGTGGAACGGCCACGAGGCGACCGTCACCGACCGCCGCCGCTTCGGGTACATGCCCGAAGAGCGCGGGCTCTACCCCAAGCAGCCCGTGCTCGATCAGCTCGTCTACCTGGGCCGGCTCCAGGGCCGCTCGGCCGCGGACGCCAAGCGCGACGCGACCGACCTCCTCGACCGCTTCGGCCTCGGCGAGAGGCTGGGTGACAAGCTCGAGTCGCTCTCGCTGGGCAATCAGCAGCGGGTTCAGATCGCCGCCGCGGTGATCGGCAAGCCCGAGCTGCTAGTCCTGGACGAGCCGTTCTCCGGCCTCGACCCGGTCGCTGTGGACTCCATGGTCGACCTGCTCCGCGAGTACACGACTCGCGGCGTGCCGGTGCTGTTCTCCTCCCACCAACTCGACCTCGTCGAGCGGCTCTGCGACAAGCTCGTTGTGCTCTCCAGCGGCCGGGTCGTGGCCCGCGGAACCGTCGATGACCTGCGGCGACGTGGCCGCGTCCTGCACCGCCTGGTCGTGGGCGGCGACGCCGGCTGGGTGCGAGACCTGCCCGGCGTACACGTGGTGGACGTCGACGGCCCCACCGCCCTGCTCGACATCAACGACCCGGCCGCCACGGACGCCGTCCTGCGCGAGGCCATGGCCCGCGGGACCGTGCGCGAGCTCGCCGAGGTCGTTCCCACCCTGTCCGACATCTACCGCGAGGTGACGGTATGAGCACCACCGACCAGTTCCCCTTCCCGACCGCCACCGCCAACGGCAGCGTCGCCGGGTCCGGCCCCGCGGCCAACGGCGATGCCGGATCCGGTCCCGGCACCGGCACCGACGCACCGGCCCCCGAGACGCAGGCGGCGTGGCGGATCGTCGCCGGCCGCGAGATCATGGTCAAGCTGCGGGACCGCAACTTCATCATTTCCACGCTCACCACCCTCGGGATCATGGTGATCGCGTTCGCCGTGTCGTTCGTCATGAGCGGACAGACCGAGTCCAAGACCCTTGCCGTGGCCTCCGCTGACGGAGCGGCGATCGCCCAGCAGGCGACCTCCGAGGGCGGCGCGGCGATGTCCGGGCCGTTCGCCCCGGGAGACGTCGAGGTCACGATCAGCGAATTCCCGGACGAAGCCGCTGCAGAGCAGGCCGTGAGCGACGGGGACGCCGACGCAGCCCTGGTCGGCGGGCCCGGCGAGTGGACTCTCGTCGGCACCGACTCGATCGACAACACACTCGCCGGGCTGATCGGTACCACCGTGTCTGCCGACGCCCTGGCGACCAACGCGGCCGCCGCCGGCACCACGGTCGGCGACCTCACCGCCGGCTCTGAGGTGGGTGAACGACTCCTCGACCCAGACGGCGCAGCCGACGAAGGCGTGCAGTTCATCGCCGGATTCGTCTTCGTGTTCCTGTTCTACCTGGCCGCGATCCTGTTCGGCTACGCAATCGCCAACAGTGTCGTGGAGGAGAAGCAGTCGCGGATCGTAGAGATCCTCGCCGCCGCCATCCCGCTGCGGCAACTGCTGGTGGGCAAGGTCGTGGGCGCCACCGTGCTCGCGATGGGTCAGATGGTGCTGTTCGTCGGAATCGGCCTGATCGGCTTGAGCTTCACCGCGTACACGGCACTTCTCCCGGCAATGGCCGGTGCAGCGGCCTGGTACCTGGCACTGTTCGTGATCGGGTTCGTCGCACTGGCGTGCCTGTTCGCCGTGGCCGGGGCGCTGGCCACCCGCGCCGAGGACGTGCAGTCCACCTCTTCCCCCGTGCTGACGCTCATCATGATCGCCACCTTCGGCGGGCTGTTCGTCTCCGGAACCTGGCAGGTCGTGGCCTCCTACATCCCGATCATGTCGACGGTCACCATGCCGATCCGCCTCGTCGAGGGCACCGCCGCGTGGTGGGAGCCGCTCGTCGCGATGATCCTCTCGCTGGTCGCCGCCGCCGTGGTGATCGGTGTGGCCGAGCGGATCTACCGCCGCTCGATCATGCAAACCGGGCGCAAGCTCACCTACCGGGAGGCGCTCAAGCTGGCCGAGTGAATGCCCCCCCCGAGTGCGCACATGTACCGGCCGTCGGTGGATCTTCCCCCGGCGGTCGGCCCATGTTCGAGGCGATCAGGGATGTACTGACCGGGACTCGCTCGACCGGCCGGCGTCGAGGTGCGCCACGTCGCTCAGTCGCAGGGGCGTGAATGTCCCCTCGGTGTGCGCCGAGAGCACCCGAGTGGTGAAGCAGGCGTGGTCGCCCCCGTCGTCGAGCATCGCGATTCTCTCGACCACCATCCGGTTGGGGCAGTACCTGAGCAGCGGCAGGCCGTGCTCGTCGGTGTCCGTCACGCGTCCGTTGGCACCGCGACCCGCGAACTTGTCGGTCGTCTCCCCCGTCCGGGTGCCGAACCACTCGGCGACCGCGTGATCGGTTTCGGTGAGGAAGTGGATCGCAAAATGCGTCGCACGCAGCCCGGTCCGGTAGGTGTGATTGGCCTTGGACAGCCACAGGCAATAGTGCTCGGCGGAGATACTCGACTGCGCATGGAAACCGACGAGACATCCCGCCGGCTCGTTCTCCGCGACCGTGGTGACCACGATCATCGCCGGATCCGCCGACGCCATCAGCCCGCCGAAGGCGTCCGCACTCATCGGTCGGACCTGTCGTCAGTCTCCGCCCGGCCGGCCGGGGCCTCGTACCGGAGGAAGATCGTGCCGCCCTCGGCCATGACGCCCTTCAGGTCGAACCTGGCGATGCCGGTTCCGGGAGGTGTCACGGACACGGGCAACGGGTCGCCGCCCATCATCGGGGAGATGGACAGCAGCAACTCGTCGAGCCGGTCGGCCGCCACGAGTTCGCCCAGCCAGGTGGGGCCGCCCTCGCAAAGCACGACGCCGTGCCCGCGGGCGGAGAGCGCGCGCATGGCCTGCTCCGGCTCCACACGCTCGTCGCCGGCCAGGATGACCTCGGCGAACTCCTCGACCTCCTCGCGGCGCCCCGGATCGGCCCCCGCACAGGTGATGACCACCGTCGGGGCGTGCTCGGGAGCATCGGCGAACACGCTGGCCGCCCCGTCCAGATTCAGGCTCCTGCTGACCACGGCGACCGGCGGAGTGGCCGGCTTTCCCAGCTCTTGCCTCCGTGCCTGCGCGTCCTCGGACAGCCGCACCGGCCCATATCCTTCGCGCCGGACCGTCTCGGCCCCGACCAGAACGACGTCGGCCATCTGCCGCATGCTGCGGAACAACGCCTGGTCCGGGCGGGTGGACAGCGCGCCCACCCGGCCGCCGACCGCGGCCGTGCCATCCAACCCCGCGACCATGTGCCCGGCGACCCAGCATTCGTGCCGGGGCGAGGACCGATCCACCTCCAGGTACGGGGCCAGCGGGTCGGGGACATCTGCGCCGATCTCGAGTACGTGCATGACGGCGATCCTAGGTTCCGTCCACAGCGCCGGACACCGGTCGATTCCCCACCGGAAGCCAGGCGCCTGTGAGCGGGATTAACGACGGAATACACTCCGCCTATGAACTCCCTCACATCACGAGGCAAGACGCGCACCGCGCAGATGCTCACGTCAGCTGCGGCTGCCGTCGTCGTCGTCGCCTCTCTCACCGTCCCCGCGGCGGCCGAACCGGCGGCCTCGCCCAACCCCGCGCCCACGTGGTCCGGCCTGGACACCCGGCAGTGGACGGCGCCGATCCCCGCACCCGGCGGCGTGGCCGCCACCATGCCGCTCGACCCGGCGCTCTCGCTGCCGCAGGCCGGACGGGCGGTGCGACAGGTCTACGGCACCATCGACCAGCACGGACAGCCCGCCATTTCCACCTCCGCGGTGTTCCTCCCGCACGGCGAGGCACCGGACGGCGGCTGGCCCGTCGTGGCGTGGGCCCACGGCACCACCGGCCTCGGCGACGACTGCGCGCCCTCGACCCAGCCGCGCTCCGACCGCGACGCCGAGTACCTCGGCCACTGGCTCGACCAGGGCTACGCCGTGGTGGCCTCCGACTACGTGGGGCTGGGCACCCCCGGCCTGCTCAGCTACCTCAACGGGCCGGCCACCGGGCAGGCGATCGTCGACTCCGTGATCTCCGCACGAAGCTCCGACCTCCCCCTCTCGCCGACGTGGGCACTGGTGGGTCAGTCGCAGGGTGCCGGCGCCGCGCTCAACACCGCGGTCCGCGCGACAGAGCTCGGTGCGCCCGCCGGACTGGACTACCGCGGCGTGGTGGCCACCGGCGCGCCGGCCAACATCGAGCACATCTTCCAGTGGGGCGGGCCCGGTTTCCCGCCGGTCAACCTGCCCACCGGGCTCAACCTGTACGCGTTCTACATCCTCGCCGGGTTCCGCGACCAGCACCCCGAGCTCGACGTCAACTCGCTGCTCACACCGGCGGGCCGAGACATGGTCGACTCCGCCGAAACCCTCTGCTACGCCGCGATGAGGGACAAGGTCGGCGGCTTCCAGGTCTCGCAGGCGCTCCAGCGCCCGCTCAAGGACATCCCCGACGTGTTCGGAAAACTGCAGCGCTACATGGGCACCCCGACCGTCGGTTACGACCGGCCGGTGTTCCTCGGCCAGGGGCTGCTCGATCTCGACGTGCCGGCGCCGGCCGCGCTGTCGCTCGCGGCCGAGATGACGCTGAACCGCCAGCCGCTCGAGCTGCGGGTCTACCCCGACCAGGATCACAGCGGGACCGTGTACGCCGCGACGCCGGACGCCACTGCGTTCCTCGCGCGCGTGATGGGCTGATCCTCCCCGGCATCCGGGAGATCAACAGCAGCCGCGCGGTCCGAAACAGACGTCCAATTGGGCCCGGCCGCGCCGCTGCGGGTAGGCGCACGTCTGACATGTCACGGATGTGATACGAATCATAATTGTTACGTACTTGTCACCTGAGGATTTTCTAGTATCGTCCACGACATCGCCGCGCGGGGATGTTTCAGGGACTCCCCGCGCGGCTGACTTCATTTCGGGACTAGGGGCCACGTCCGGCATCAGCTGGGCACCTAGAACGTGTTCTAGTACCCTGAGGGCATGAGCGCCCTCGACTTCGAGTCCACCAGCACGACCATCACCGCCGGCCGCTTCGAGCTGCACTACCACGAGGCAGGCGAGGGCAGCGTCGCCGAACCCGAGAACTCCGTGCCCGTCCTGTTCCTCCACGGCTCCGGCCCCGGCGTCACCGCGTGGTCCAACTTCGCAGGCAACTTTCCCGTGTTCGCCGAGCAGTTCCATACGATCCTGCTGGACATGCCCGGCTTCGGGAAGAGCTCCGACCTGGAGTGGGAAAAGGCCTACCCCCTGATCGCGGCCGAGGCGATCGACGCGTTCTGCGAGGCCAAGGGCATCGAGAAGGTCGACATCGTGGGCAACTCGATGGGCGGCAACGTAGCCTGCGAAACCGCCCTGGCCTACCCCGACCGGGTCCGCAAGATGGCCCTCATGGGCCCCGGCGGCCTGGCCGCGCCCCTGTTCACCCCCGAGCCCAGTGAGGGCTCGCGTCGCCTGTTCGACTTCCTCGCCGACCCCACTGACGAGAAGATGAGCGCCTGGGTCGACACCATGGTCGGCAACAAGAAGGTCGTCTCCCCCGAGCTGATCCGCGCCCGCACCGAAGCCGCCACCGCGCCCGGCGCCGTGGAGCGCATGTACACGATCTTCGGCTCGATCCTCAAGCGCGAGAACGCCTACACACCGCTCTACGCGCGCGCCTCGCAGATTCGTCAGGAAACACTTCTCATCTGGGGCCGCGACGACCGCATGCTCCCCTACGAGCAGGCCCACTTCGCGTTTCGCCAGCTGCCCAAGGCCGAGCTGCACGCCTTCTCCCGCTGCGGCCACTGGGCCATGATCGAGCAGAAGGACAAGTTCGAGCGCCTGGTGATCGACTTCTTCCTCAACTGAACAGGCCCGATACAGTCAGGGCATGAGCACCCCGGAGCCTGCGGCCCCCGTCGACCCCGTGACCGGCGAGGACCTGTCGTGGAAACACACGCCCGTCACGTTCGTCCTGCTCGACCGGGCCGCGCCGGACCACCGGGAAATCGGCGAGCTCCTGGCCGAGGTGTTCGAGGGCGGTTACGAGGTCGAGCAGGGGGACGACGACGATCCCGCGGTCACCGTGGCGATCGAGGACGCCACCGTGATCGTCACCGCGATCGACTCGCCCGTGGCGGACGGCGAGGCCTCCCGGTACGCCCGCGACCTCGCGATGTGGAACGGTGGTGAGGCCGTGGTGGACACCCACCGATCCCAGGTGATCGTCGCGACGATGCGGTTCGGCCCCGAGGGGGACGACGGCGAGCCGACCGCGCCCGAGTACCTCGACCCGCGACTCGAGACCCTGCGCTGCGAGCTCGCCACCGCGACCGTGTCCGCGGCCCTCACCGCACTGCCCGGGGTCGTGGCCGTGAGCGTGGGCGGGTCCGCCGCGACCCTCCCGGCGCAGCCGTACCGCGACCTCGTCGCCGGGAACCCGATCCCCGTGCCCGCGCTCGTGGGCGTGCGCGCCGGGATGCAGTCCGAGTCCACCGCGTGCGTCTACACCACCGGGATGGGCCGGTTCGGCCGCATGGACCTCGAGCGCCTCGACGTCGCGGCGCCCCCGGGGCAGCTGTACGGGCAGATGTGCGACCTCGTCGCCTTCGCGCTGGGGTCGGGCACGCGCTTCACACCGGGCCAGACGCTCGAGGTGGGCGGGCCCGCGCCGCTGGTCACCGAGACCGCGGTCTCGCCGTTCACCGGCCAGGAGGTCCTGAGGCTCACCGAAGGCGCGCCACACGGAAACTGAGACGCGTGTCAACGCCGGGCCGGGCGCCAGGCGGGCCCGGGGCGCCTCTCCGGCCGTTCGCGGGCGCCCGGCGGGCGAACGGGTGACGTTTCGACAAGGTAAGCGCGCGGCCGGTCCCCGAACCGTTTCCGGCGCAGTTAATTTCGTCAATGTTTCGGCTTCTTTACTTCTTGTCGAAGCTGCCATATCAGCTTGACGCGCCTCACGCTGGGAAACAATAGTTCCTGACATGCAACAACGTTCCGGCGTCGCCCCCTGCCGCCCTCTCCCCCGGAGGGCCGCGCGATGCATCTGACCCCCAAGGAAGAAGACCGGCTCCTGCTGTTCCTCGCGGCCGAACTCGCGCGCCGCCACCGGGACGCGGGCCTCAGGCTCAGCTACCCCGAGGCCCGGGCGCTCATCGCCGACGAGGTCGTCGAAGCCGCCCGCGCCGGCAAATCCGTCTCCGAAGCCGTGAGCGTCGGCGCGCACCTGCTCACCGAGGACGACGTCCTGCCCGGCGTCGCCGACCTGATCGGCACCGTCCAGGTCGAGGGGTTCTTCGACGACGGCCAGAAACTCGTCACCGTCCACGACCCCATCCGGCCCGGCGCGCCGTCGGCGACGGCCGAGCCCGCCGTGGTCCCGGGCGAGGTGATCGTCGACGACGGCGAGATCGAGCTCAACGCTGGGCGCCCTACCGCGACCCTGACCGTGACGAACACCGGCGACCGTCCCGTCCAGGTGGGGTCACACTTCCACTTTTTCGAGGCCAACCGCGCCCTCGAGTTCGACCGCCGGGCGGCGTACGGCATGCACCTCGACATCGCCTCCGGCACGGCCGTCCGCTTCGAACCCGGCGAGGAGAAGGCGGTGCAGCTCACCTCCTTCGGCGGCACCCGAGAGCTCTACGGGCTCAACGACATGACCAACGAGGCCCTCGGCGACCACCCCTCCGACTCGCTCATGGCCGCCCTCGACGAGGCCGGCTTCCGGTCCTCCCACTCCTGACACACACCCGGAAGAGAGGTTCACCGTGTCCGTCCGCGTATCGCGACGTCACTACGCCGAACTGTTCGGCCCCACCACCGGCGACCGGGTCCGCCTCGCCGACACCGAACTGCTCGCCCGGGTCGAGGCCGACGACACCGTCTACGGCGACGAGGCCGTCTTCGGCGGCGGCAAGACCATGCGCGAGGGGATGGCCGTGCACAACTCGGTGACCAACGCCGAGGGCGCCCTCGACTTCGTCATCACCAACGCCCTGCTACTCGACCCGGTCCTCGGCATCCGCAAGACCGACATCGGTGTCAAGAACGGCCGGATCGCCGGGATCGGCAAGGCCGGCAACCCCCGGCTCATGGACGGTGTGCACCCGGACCTCGTGATCGGCGCCGGCACCGACGTCCGCGCCGGCGAGGGGATGATCGTCACTCCCGGCGCGATCGACGTCCACGTCCACTTCGACAGCGCAGGCCTCGTCGACGAGGCGATCTCGAGCGGGATCACCACCATGATCGGCGGCGGCCTCGGGCCGGTCACCGTCGGGATCACGAGTTCGGGCCCGACGAACCTCGCCCGCATGCTCCGGTCCGTCGAACACTTCCCGATGAACTTCGGGTTCCTCGCCAACGGCAGCGCAGCCCACGTCGCCCCGCTGATCGAGCAGGGCCGGGCGGGCGCGATCGGCTACAAGATCCACGAGGACTGGGGCGCGACGCCGGCCGCCATCCGCGCGTCGCTCGACGCGGGGGACGAGCTCGGGCTACAGGTCCAGATCCACTCCGACACCCTCAACGAGGCGGGGTTCTACGAGGACACCATGCGCGCCATCGACGGGCGCGTCATCCACACGTACCACGCCGAGGGCGCCGGCGGCGGGCACGCTCCCGACATCATGCAGGTGGTCGGCGAATCGTACTGCCTGCCGTCGTCGACCAACCCGACCAACCCCTACACGGTCAACACTTTCGACGAGCACCTCGACATGGTCATGGTATGCCACCACCTCAACCCCCGGGTCCCCGAGGACGTCGCGTTCGCCGAGTCCCGGATCCGCCGCGAGACGATCGCCGCCGAGGACGTGCTCCACGACCTCGGTGCGATCTCCGCGATGGGCTCGGACTCGCAGGGCATGGGACGGATCGGCGAGACCATCGCGCGGACCTGGCAGCTCGCGTCGCACATGCGGGCCACGCGCGGTGCGCTGCCCGAGGACGCCGGGACCGGGGCGGACAACCACCGGATCCTGCGGTACCTCGCCAAGATCACGATCAACCCGGCGCGCATGTTCGGGATCGACCACGAGGTGGGCTCCCTCGAGCCCGGCAAGCTCGCCGACTTCGTGCTGTGGGAGCCCAAGTTCTTCGGGATCAAGCCCGAGGTGGTGTTCAAGGGCGGGTTCCCGACCTGGTCCGTCATGGGTGAGGCCAACGCCTCGCTCATGACCTGCGAGCCCCTGCGGTACCGGCCGCAGTGGGCGGCGTTCGGGAAGACCCCGTCCGACGTGTCGGTGAACTTCGTCGCCGGCGCCGCGGTCGACGACGGGCTCGGCGACCGCCTCGGACTGGCCACCCCACTCGTCCCCTGCGTGGGCGCGAGGACGAATACCAAAGCCGACCTGCTGCACAACGACTACTGCCCCGACATCCGCATCGACCCGGACACCTACCGGGTGGAAGTGGACGGCGAACTCTGCACGAGCACACCGATGACCTCGGTCCCGCTCGGGCGCGGATACACGATCAAGTAAGAGATGGAGAACGACATGACCGGAGCACTCCGTATCGGCATCGGCGGACCCGTCGGCTCGGGCAAGACGCGTCTCCTCGAGCGCCTGCTCCCGATGTTCCGCGACGCGGGCATCGAGATCGCCGTGATCACGAACGACCTCATGACCGACGAGGACGCGCAGCGCGTCCGTCGCAGTGGACTCATCGACCCGGACCGCGTGCGCGCGATCGAGACCGGCGCGTGCCCGCACACGGCGATCCGGGAGGATCCGTCCGCGAACCTCACCGCGGCCGACGAACTCGAACTCGCCCACCCCGGCGTGCAGGTGATCCTCATCGAGTCGGGCGGAGACAACCTCGCGGCGACCTTCACCTCCGACCTGGTCGACTACTGGATCTTCGTGATCGACACCGCCGCCGGCGACGACATCCCGCGCAAGAAGGGGATCGGGATGCTGCAGTCCGACCTCCTGGTGGTCAACAAGATCGACCTGGCCCCGCTCGTCGGTGCGGACCTCGGACGCATGCGCTCCGACGTCGCGGACGCCCGGCCGGACAGGCCGTCGGTGTTCACCGACCTCCGGTCCGGCGCAGGCCTGGACGAGACCTTCCGGCACGTCGTCACGGGCGCGATGCTCGCCGACCCCGCACCCATCCGGTGAACCACGGGACCGGTGCCGACACCGTCACCGGGAGCAGGCTCGAGTGCACGCTCGTGGCGGGTCGCGGGGGGCGGACCCGGATCGCCTCTCTCCTGCAGGAGTTCCCCCAGCGCGTCACCGTGCCCATGTACGCGGACCCGGGGTGCGCGTCGACGGCGTTCGTCTGCGTGCAGAACCCCACCGCGGGAGCGTTCCCGGGAGACGACCTCACCACCCGGTTCACCGTAGGCGGGGACGCGCGCCTGTTCCTCACCCAGCAGGCTGCGACGCAGGTCTTCGCCGGCGGGGCGGCGGCGACGCAGACGACCGTGCTCGACATCGCACCCGGGGCGGTCGTGGAGTACGTACCAAAGACCGTGATCCCCCACGCCGACTCCGAGTACCGCCAGCGGACCGAGGTCTCGGTCTCGGACTCGTCGGTCTTCCTCGGCTGGGAGGCGTTCGCGGCGGGCCGGATCGGTCACGGCGAACGCTACGCCTACCAGGGGATCTCGTCGCGGACCGACGTGCGGTACAGCGGCCGGCTGCGGGCGAGGGAGTCGTTCCGCCTCGCTCCCGGGGAGGCGGATCCGGACGACCCGGGGCTGCTCGGGGGCCACGACTACGTCGCGTCGATGCTCGTCGTGGCGCCCGGTCGCGAGCTCACCGGGTTGATCGCTGAATTCCACGCCGGGATCGACGCGACCCCGGGCGTCACCGGCGCGGCGAGCACACTCCCGGACGGGATCGGCGTCTCCGTCAGGCTCCTCGCCGATCGCGCCCCGGACCTACACCGGGTCCACGACCTGCTCTGGAGCACCGCCCGCCGGTCGGTGCTCGACCTCGGCCCCCTCACCTCAAGGATGTGACATGAACTCGACGACGATCCTCGGCACCGCCTCCGATCCCGGGTACGCGACCCGCGAGGTCGACACCGTGCCGATCCCGTGGGGCGACGCGCGAAAGCACCGGCAGCTCCTCACCACCGCCACCGGGCGAGACGTCGCGCTCGCGCTCCCGCGCGGGACGTTCCTGTCCGAGGGCGACGTCGTGGCCGACGACGGGACGAAGATCGTCGTGGTCACCCGGCCCCCCGAGGACGCCGTGGTGGTGGACTTCGCCGACAACACCGGGACCGACGCCGTGCGGCGGGCCCTCATCCTCGGCTACGTCCTGGGCAACCAGCACGCGCCGCTTGACGTCTCCGTGGACCGGATGCGGACACCCCTCATGACCGGACCCGAGACCGCCGAACAGATGCTGCGGGACCTGCACCTGGTCGGGAGGGTCGACCGGGTGCCCCTGGCCGCGCGGGGCTGGACCAACACCTCCGCCGACCACCACCACTCGCACGCGCACTCCCACGACCACGCCCATGACCATTCGCACGGACACGGGCATGCGCACTGACCCGCTCGTCGCCGAGCTGACCTGGCTCCATCTCCACGACAGCGCGTTCCCCTCGGGCCGGTTCGTCCACTCGAACGGTCTCGAGGCGTGGCTGCGCGACCGCCCCGACGCCACGGACGACCAGATCCGGGCGGTGGCCCGGGCCTACGTCGCCGGGAGCGTGGCCACCCTCGACGCGGTCGCCGTGGGCCACGCCTGGTCCACCCCCGATTCCGAGGCGCTGGTCGAGCTCGACCTCCTCGTGCGGGCGTACAAGATCACCGAGTCGGCCCGGACGTCCTCCGAGGCATGCGGGCGGCAGCTCGTCACCACCGCACGCCGTACGATGCCGTCGGTCGCCGGCCTCGGGTACCTCGGGCACGTGGCGGCCGGGCGGACACCGGGCTCGCTCCCGGTCGTCGAGGGCGCGCTGCAGCGCGCGCTCGGCATCGACCGGTCGCGCGCCGTCGCCGGCACCGTCCGGTCGGGGTACGCCGGGGTGCTCTCCGCCGCCGTCCGACTCGGCCGCCTCGGCCCGATGCAGGTGCAGCGTGCCCTCTTCGACGACGTCCAGTGGATCACCGACCTCGTTCGGGCCGCGGAGTGCACGCCGCTCGAGGACGTCACCGCCTTCTCCCCCGGACTCGACATCGCCGCGATGCGTCACGAGACCTCCTCCGCGCGGTTGTTCAGTACCTGACCGCGACGCCGCACCCCGCGGCTCCCACGAGCCGGCACCGCCCACGGTGCCTGTCCCCACCCCTGTCACACCCCGCCCCGAAAGGTTAGCAATGTTAACATCTCGACGCCCGTTGTGGGCCACCACCACCGCCGTCACCATGGCGGTCCTGCTCACCGCATGCGGGAGCAGGGTCGACGACGACGCGTCGGCCTCCGCCGCCGAGTCCTGCGTCGACACCTCCGGCGACACCGTCAAGGTCGGCGCGGTCAACTCCCTGTCCGGGGCCACGGCCATCAACGAGACGGTGATCGCCGACGCGATCACCCTCGCGGTGGACGAGATCAACGCCGACGGCGGCGTCCTGGGTAAGCAGCTCGACCTGATCGCCGAGGACGGCGCCTCCGAACCCACCGTCTTCGCCGAGAAGGCGGAAAAGCTGGTCGGCTCCGACTGCGTGGCCGCCGTGTTCGGCGGCTACACCTCGGCGAGCCGCAAGGCGATGCTGCCGGTGTTCGAGGACCGGAACGCCCTCCTTTACTACGGCCAACAGTACGAGGGCCTGGAGTCGTCGCCGAACATCTACTATACCGGCGCGACCACCAACCAGCAGATCATCCCCGCCCTGGACTACCTCAAGGAACAGGGCGTCGAGTCGCTCTACCTCGTGGGCTCGGACTATGTGTTCCCGCAGACCGCGAACCGGATAGTCAAGGAGTACGCCGCGGCGAACGGGATCGAGATCCTGGGCGAGGACTACACGCCGCTCGGCTCCACGGACTTCTCAACCATCGTCAACAAGATCCGCACCGCCGACGCGGACGCGGTCTTCAACGTCGTCGTCGGCGACTCGCTCATCGCGTTCTTCCGCGAGTACTCCAGCGCGGGACTCACCGCCGAGGACATGCCGACCATCTCCATGGCGGTCGGTGAGGAGGAGGTCCGCTCCATCGGCGCCTCTGGCCTCGAGGGCCACCTCACCTCGTGGAACTACTACCAGACGGTCGACAGCCCCGAGAACGCCGAGTTCGTGGCCGCCTTCAAGGAGGAATTCGGCGAGGACCGCGTGACCTCGGACCCGATGGAGTCGGCGTACACCGCCGTCTACCTGTGGAAGGCCATGGTCGAGGAGGCGGGCAGCTTCGACGTCCCCGCGATCCAGGAGGTCGCCGGCGGCACCACCATCACGTCCCCCGAGGGCACCGTCACGGTCGACGGCGAGAACAACCACGTCACCAAGACCGCCCGGATCGGCGAGATCGGCGCCGACGGCCAGATCAACACCGTGTGGGACTCCGGCGAACCGATCGAACCCGATCCCTACCTCGAGGGCTACGACTGGGCGACCGACTTCTCCGCGAACTGAGCGCAGGGGCCTGGTTGGGACGCCTTTCGGAAAGCGCGGTTCTGATGATCGGGTAGCGGTCGGACGGGTATCGGATAGCGGAGTGCACCCGTCCGACCGCCGCGCCGCCAATCCGCCACTCCCCCACAGGGTTCGCTGGGCCGACACGGCTAGCGGATCCTGCAGGAGAGTAGCGGATCGCGGGGGTGGGGTAGGCGGGGAGTAGCGGATTGCCGGGGGTGGAGGGTGGTGGGGTCAGATTGCCATGGCGGCGGCGACCTCGGGGGCCGCGGTTTCGTCGGAGACGCCGGAACGGCTGATCCGCCCGGACTCCAGCACGTAGTACGTGTCCGAGGCGCGGAGCGAGAATCCCACGTGCTGCTCCACGAGCAGCACCGAGAGATCCGAGCGCGACGCGAGGTCCACGATGATCCGCTCGATCTCGGCCACGACGTTGGGCTGGATGCCCTCCGTCGGCTCGTCCAGCACGAGCAGCCGCGGCTCGGTGATGAGCGTCCGCGCGATCGCCAACTGCTGCCGCTGACCGCCCGAGAGCAGCCCGGCACGCCGGTCGAGGAGCCCCCGCAGCGCGGGGAACAGGTCGAGCGACTCGTCGATGAGCGCCCTGCCCCGCTTGCGGCCGTCCGCCACCACCTGCAGGTTCTCCGCCGTGGTGAGCTGGGTGAACGAGAGCTGCCCCTGAGGGACGTACCCGATCCCCCGCTGCACGCGCGCGTGCGGCCGCATCGACGTGACGTCCTCGCCGTCGAAGGTGATCGTCCCGGACATGCACGGCAGCAGTCCGACCGCCGTGCGCAGCAGCGTCGACTTGCCGGCGCCGTTGTGTCCCATCACCGCGGCCACGCCTCCGGTCGGCACCTCGAGGTCGACCCCGTGGACGACCTCTGTCCCGCCGTAGCCCGCGACCACTCCCGACATCTGTAGTAGTGCGCTCACCGGGGGTCCTCCTCGTCGTCGTCAGAAAATTCGGGTCCTGACACGGCGTCCGCACCGGGCGCGGCCTCGTCGGACTCCAGCTCCGTCCCTGCCGCGGCGGCCGTCCCCAGGTAGACCTCCTGGACGCGCGGGTCTGCCTGGATCTCGGCGACGGTGCCCTCGGCGAGGACCTTCCCCGCCGCGAGCACCGTGACGGTCGTGGCGAACGCGCGCATGAACTCCATGTCGTGCTCGACCACCACGACCGTGCGGTCCTTAGCGATCCGCTGCAGCAGCTCGCCGGTGGCCTGCCGCTCCTCGGCGCCCATGCCGGCCACGGGCTCGTCGAGCAGCATGACCTCGGCGTCCTGCACGAGCAGCATGCCGATCTCGAGCCACTGCTTCTGACCGTGCGCGAGCACGCCCGCCCTGGTCTGCGCCAGGTGCTCGAGGCCGATGGTCTCCAGCGCCTCGGCGACGGCGGCCTCCCGCCCCTTCCGGCGACGCAGGAGGGTGAGCAGCCCGCGGCCGGCGCCGGCGGCGATGTCGAGGTTCTGCTCGACGGTGAGGTCCTCGAACACCGACGCCGTCTGGAACGTGCGGCCGATGCCCATCCGCGCGCGCTTGTGGGTCTTGACCCCGAGGACCGGCTGCCCCGACTTGTCGATCGAGCCGGTCGCGGGCACGAGGCCCGTGATCGCGTCGACGACCGTCGTCTTGCCGGCGCCGTTCGGGCCGATGAGGAACCGCAGGTCGCCCTGGTAGAGCGTGAGGTCCACGCCGTCGACGGCCCGGAACTCGTCGAACGTGACGGTGAGGTCGCGGACCTGGAGGTACGCGCCGTCGGACTGTACGGTCCCGCCGACCGACGGCCCGGGGCCCGCGGCGGTCAGTGTCTTCCCGGTGGTCATCGGGTCTCCTCGGTGTCGGTGGTGGCGCGGCGTCGGCGGAGGGCGAACAGGGAGGCGAGCCCTCCGGGGAGGAATCCGACGACGACGATGAAGAGCACTCCCTGCAGGTAGGTCCACTGGGAGGGGTACGCCTCGGCGAACGTGACCTGCGCCCACGCCACGCCGATGGCGCCGAGCACCGGACCGAGCAACGTGGCGCGGCCGCCGATCGCGACGCCGATGAGGAACGCGATCGACGGCGCGATGCCGATTGCCGAGGGCGAGATGATCCCCACGACGGGGACGAACAGCGCCCCGCCGAGGCCCGCCGCGAACGCCGCCACCGCGTACGCGAAGGACTTGACCAGTGCCGGGTCGTAGCCGAGGAAGCGGACCCGCTCCTCCTGGTCGCGCACCGCGACGAGCAGCTCGCCGAAGCGCGAGAACATGAGCTGGCGCACGAGCAGCACCACGGCGACGAGCACGCCGCCGGTGATGAAGTAGAGCATGAGCCGGTTGGCGGGGTCGTTGAGTGCGAAACCGAAGAAGCCGGTGAAGCGGTTGAGCCCGTTCGAGCCGCCGAGGTCCGCGCGACTCACGAGGAAGATCGCCGCGGCCGCCGCCAGTGCCTGGGACAGGATCGCGAAGTAGGCGCCCTTGACCTTGCGGTTGAACACGAGGTAGCCGAACCCGAACGCGAACAGGGCGGGGACGAGCAGGATCACCGCGAGCGCGAAGCCGGGCGAGGCGAATGGGGCCCAGTAGCCGGGCAGTTCGCGCATGCCGGCTATCTGCATGAAGTCCGGGAGGGCGTCCGGGCCGCCCCGGCCCTGCGCGTCGGCCATCTTGAGGTGCATCGCCATGGCGTAGGCGCCGATCCCGAAGTACACGCCCTGGCCGAGCGTGAGCATGCCGCCCCGGCCCCACGCGAGGCCGATGCCCGTGGCGACGAGGGCGAAGCAGAAGTACCGGGCGAGCTGGCTCAGGCGGAAGTCGCTGAGTACGGCGGGGGCGACCGCGAACACGAGAAGCACGGCCACGGCGAGGCCGGCCCAGAAGACCCACCGCGGCCGGCCCGACGCCCCGGGGGCGGTGAGGCGGGCGCGCAGTCCGGCGGGTGCGGAGGTGGCGGCGGTGTCGGAGGCGGCTGCGGCGCCGGAGGTGGTGAGGGTGTCGGTCATGCCAGGCTCCTGGTCTTGACGGCGAACAAGCCCTGGGGCCGGACCTGGAGGAAGATGATGATCGCAACGAACACCAGGACCTTGGCCACCGAGGCGGTGGTCGAGTACTCGAAGAACGACTGCATGACCCCGAGCGCGAACGCGGCGATCACGGCGCCGCGGAGGTTGCCGAGTCCGCCGATCACCACGACGAGGAACGCGTCGATGAGGTAGGACTGCCCGATCGTGGGGCTGGTCGAGCCGATGAGGGTCAGTGCGACGCCGGCGACGCCGGCCAGGCCCGAGCCGATGAAGAAGGTCGTGAGGTCGCTGCGCCGCGAGTTGATGCCCGAGGCCTCGGCGAGGTCGCGGTTGAGGGTGACCGCGCGGATTCGGCGGCCCATCGGCGTGAAACGCATCGCGGCCATGAGAGCGGCCACACAGGCGACGGCGAGCACGAGGATGAACAGGCGCGTGTAGGGGACGGACGCGCCGAGGATCTCGACGTTGCCGCGGAGGAACGCCGGGACCTCGACGTTCACCGCGGGGGCGCCCCAGATGTCGCGGGCGATCTGCTGGAGCACGAGGCCCACACCGAAGGTCACCAGGAGCGTGTCGAGGGGGCGGGCGTACAGGCGCCGGATGAGCACCACCTCGATGAGCACGCCGAGGAGGCCGCCGACGACGAACCCGAGGACCAGCGAGACCAGGAGGCTCACGCCCGAGGCGGAGAGGATTTGCTGGGTGACGTAGGCGGTGTAGCAGCCCGCCATGATGAACTCGCCGTGGGCCATGTTGATCACGCCCATCTGACCGAAGGTCAGGGACAGGCCGAGGGCGGCGAGCAACAGGATCGAGCCGATGCTCAGGCCCGTGGCGAGTTGTCCGATGAGGACTTCCACATCGTTTCCTTTCTTCTGGATGCGCACCCCGGGCCGCGGCGCCCGGTGGTGGGCCGGGGCGCCGCGGACGCCGGGTGAGGGGAACGGGCCGTCAGTTGCCGGAGAGCTCGCCGGCCCAGTCGTAGGTCTCGAGGTACGGGTCGGGCTCGATCGGCTCGCCGGAGCTCCACACCTCGTAGATCAGGCCGTCCGGGCGGATCTCGCCGATGAGGGCCGTCTTGGAGATGTGGTTGTTCTCGCCGTCGATCGTGACCGTGCCCTCGGGGGCCTCGTAGCTCACCCCGTCGGCGGCCTCCTGGACTGCGGGGACATCGAAGCTGCCGGCCTTCTCGACCGTGTTCTTCCACAGGTAGACCGAGGTGTACGCGGCCTCCATCGGGTCGGAGGTGACCCGGTTCTCGCCGTACTTCGCCTTGAACGCGTCGACGAACGCGGTGTTGGCCGGTGAGTCGATGGTCTGGTAGTAGTTCCACGACGTGAGCTGACCGACGATGTTCTCGGCCCCGATGCCCTGGACCTCCTCCTCGGCGATCGACACGCTCACGACCGGGGTGTCCTCGGCGGCCAGGCCCGCGTTGGAGTACTCGCGGAAGAACGCGACGTTGGAGTCGCCGTTGAGGGTGTTGAACACCGCGTCGGGCTGGGCGGTGCGGACCTTGTTGACGATCGTGGAGAAGTCGGTGGAGCCGAGCGGCGTGTAGTCCTCGCCGAGGATCTCCACGTCGTTCGCGTCGGCCCACGCCCGGATCACCCGGTTGGCGGTCTGCGGGAACACGTAGTCGGAGCCGACGAGGTACAGCGACTCGATGTCGCGCTCCTCCTTGAGGTAGTCGAGCGCGGGGACGATCTGCTGGTTGGTCGTGGCGCCGGAGTAGAAGATGTTCGGCGACGACTCGAGGCCCTCGTACTGGACGGGGTAGTAGAGCAGCGCGTTGTTGTCCTCGACCACGGGGAGCATGGCCTTGCGGCTCGACGAGGTCCAGCCGCCGAAGACCGCGGCCACGCAGTCGGCGGTGATGAGCTTCTCGGCCCGCTCGGCGAACACGGCGGGGTCGGACGCGCCGTCCTCGACGATCGGCTCGATCTGCTTGCCGAGCACGCCGCCGTCGGCGTTGATCTCCTCGATCGCCAGCGCCACGGAGTCGCGCACGGTCTCCTCTGAGATCGCCATGGTGCCCGACAGGGAGTGCAGCGAGCCGACCTTGATCGTGTCGCCGGAGGTGTCGACACAGGACTCGGCGGCGGCTGCGGACTCGTCGGTGGTGCGGCTGCCGCACGCGGTGAGGGCGCCGACGCCGAGCGCCAGGAGCGCCGCGGCGGCCACGGCCCGGCGCGGGCGGGTGGTTCCGGTACGGAAGGGGGTGCTGGTCACGATGGATCGTCCTCGATGTCTCTTCGCGGCTGTCGTGACTTCCCGGGGCCCGGGGTCCGAAGCTCGATGAGAAGTAAAGGTATGGACGCCGTGTGCGCCGCAGGGGTCAACCGTGTTTCGGCCGTGTTGCCCGGCCCGGCCGCTCGTGAAGGTTGTGTGTCGCGCGCCGTCGGCCTGTGCCGCGTGCCGGGTGCCGGGTCAGCTCTTGCGCAGGTCCGGCGCGGGGGCGCCGAGGACGTGGGTGCGGCTCGCCGACCACGCGGCACGGACCGCGCCCTCGACCTCCTCCTGCCCGTCCCCGACCAGGCGGACCCACGCACCGGCGCCGTCCGGGAGCGTGCTCACGCCGGCCCGGCACCCGGGGGCGTCCGCCGTGGCGTCGCGGAGGACCCCGGCGAGCTCGGCGGCGGGTCCGGGGGCCACGACGAACAGCGTGCCCATGGCCCCCGCGGCGCCCACCACGAGGGGGTGCGCGGCCTCGGCGCCGACGATGCGGGTCGTGTCGACCGCGACCGGGTCCCCGCCGGGGCGGACGATCTCGACGGTGGACACGAGCGCGTCGAGGTCCCACCGCTCCCCGCGTGCCACGCGGCCGGCGGTGAGCACGTCGGCGGCGACGAGCACCGCGTCGTCCGGCACCTCGGCGACCAGTCGCTGCTGGAAGCGGCTCCCCGCGTACGGGATGAGGGGATCGGGCACCCACTCGCACACCGCGCCGCGTTCCAGGGTCAGGGACACGGTCTGGGTGCCGTACCCGACGTCGGTGCGGTGGACTCGTGTCGCCGCCTGGGTGGTGACGACGACGTGGGCACCGTCTGCGACCCTGATGCCCGTGTCGAGGCGGTCGCCCCCGACCACGCCGCCCCCGGTGGACATGACGTAGGTGACCGGGACGTGCGGGAGTGCGGGGTCTACGTACAGCGGCCGCATGACCTGGAGCGGGGACTTCTGGTGGCGCCGGGCGAGGACCGTCCGGCCGCCGGGGTCTTTACGAAAGTCGAGGTCGAGCACGCCCACCTTGCCCGGCGAGCCCACGGGCAGCGCGCCGGGCCCGGTCTCCGGGCCCGCGGCCACCTCCGGCCAGACAGGCCCGGGGTCGGCCGCGCGGGTGAGCCGGGTTCCGGGCCGGGTCATCCGGCGGGCAACAGGTCCGCGCGCCGGGACTCGAGATGGTCGAGCACGTCGTCGATCCCGGTGCCGCTGAGGCAGTCGGTGAGCGCGACGGGCCGGCCGGAGCGGACGCGATCGGCGTCGGAGGCCATCACGTCGAGGTCGCACCGCACGTATTGCGCGATGTCGATCTTGTTGATCACGAGCAGGTCGCACTCGGTGATGCCCGGGCCGCGCTTGCGGGGCATCTTCTCTCCCTCGGCGGTGTCGAGGACGAAAAGAAAGAGGTCGACGAGCGCCGGGGAGAACGTGAGCGTGAGGTTGTCGCCTCCGGACTCGAAGATGAGGGTGTCGACGTCGGGGTGCTCGTCGAGCATCTCGGCTCCCACCGCGAGGTTCATCGTGGGGTCGTCGCGGACGGCGGTGTGCGGGCACGAGCCCGTCTCCACGCCCACGACGCGCGCGGGGTCGAGCACGCCGGCCAGCGTGCGGCGCACGTGCTCGGCGTCCTCCTGCGTGTAGATGTCGTTGGTGATCACGGCCGGGGTCCGGCCGCGCTCGATGAGGGCGGGGACGAGCGCCTCGATGAGTGCCGTCTTCCCGGAACCCACGGGTCCCCCGATTCCGATCCGCAGTACCTGTCGCCCGAGTGCCATGGTGCCGACGCTACCCCGCGCGTGTTTCGGGGCCGTTGCGCACCGTTCCGGCGATCGATCGCATCTCGTGAAAATCGATCACATTCCTGGCGAGACCTACTCAGCCGATGCGGCATAAATGCGATCGATCTGGGAGGGCCGCGCCCGGGGCGGGTCAGCTCGCGAAGAGCCGGGCCTCCGCGTGCTCGTGGCGACACGAGGCCAGGTCGAGCCCGGGCGCGGAGCCGCCGATCCACTCGAGGGGCCGCCGCAGCGCCGCGTCGGTGACCTCCTCGATCACGGGCGCCGCGCCGCGGACCAACGCCTGCGCACTGCGGTGGTCGGCCAGACGCAGCCGGAGCGCGGCCCCGGCCATGCTGATCACCACCGCGGTGAGATCCGCAGCCACCGCCTCGCGCCGGGTGAGCCCGCCCCGCGCGTAGACCACTCCCATGACGACGGACTGCGAGCCCGGGGCCCGCTTCGCCCGCACGTGCGCGTTCCACGCGTCCACCACGGGGTCGTCCAGGATCTCGGCGGCCAGGTCGAGGACCTGACGGCCGGTGCGGGTCGCTCCGTCGCGGAACTCCCTGGTCAGTCGCGTGGCGTGGAGGCGCCGGTCGATGCGCGTGAGGGCCGCCAGGAGCTCGGTGGCGCCGCACCCGCTGGCGTCCGGCCCGGCCTCGCCCGGCACCGCTCCGCCTGGCACCGCCATGTCGCCGTGCTTTCCCGGTGCCGCCCCGCCGCCGTGCTCCGCGACCGCCGACCACGCGAGCGCGAGCGCCGTCGCGTCCGCCGGCCCTGTGGAGTGCCGCAGGATCCCGTGCACCATGTCGGCCAGCGAGTCCGCGTCGACCCGCCCCTCCTGCGCGAGCCCCTCGAGCCCGTGCGAGAGCGTGTACATGCCCGAGGGGAACGACGAGTCGGTGAACTGCAGCGCGAGCAACAGCCGCCCGAGCCCGGCCTCCGGAACTGCCCCCGTCATGCCAGGTAGTGGAGCTGCGCGAGCGGCAGCGTGGTGGCCGGGGCAATGGTCGCGGGCTCGCCGTCGACGGTGACGACGTACGTCTCGGGATCGACCCCGATCTCGGGGCAGCGGTCGTTGCGCACCATGTCGGCCTTGCCGATCCCGCGGCAGCCGCGGACCGGCAGGCACGGCGAGCCCAACCCGAGCTGGTCGGGTACCCCGGCCTCGATCGCGGCGGCGGACAGGAACGTCACGCGCGTGGCCTGCAGCGCCCGGCCGTACGCCCCGAACATCGGCCGGTAGAGCACGGGTTCGGGCGTGGGCAGCGACGCGTTTGGGTCGCCCATCGGCGCCCAAACGATCATCCCGCCCTTGATCACGGCGGACGGCTTGGCGGCGAACGAGTCGACGGGCCACACCACGAGGTCGGCGAGCTTGCCCGGCTCGACCGACCCGAGGTGCTCGGCGACCCCTGCGGCGATCGCCGGGTTGATCGTCATCTTGGCCAGATAGCGCAGGACGCGCTCGTTGTCGTTGCGCGCGCCGCCGGCGCCGTCGGGGGACGCGGCGACGTCCTCGGGCAGCGGCCCGCGCTCGAGGCGGCAGTGGTGGGCGGTCTGGAACGCGCGTATCCACGACTCGCCGATCCGCCCCATGGCCTGGGAGTCGGAGGAGAAGATCGAGATGATCCCCTCGTCGTGCAGCACGGTCTCGGCGGCGATCGTCTCGGCGCGCACCCGGGAGTCGGCGAAGCTCACGTCCTCGGGGATGTCGTGCGACAGGTGGTGGCACACCATGACCATGTCGAGCAGCTCGTCGACCGAGTTGACCGTGTACGGCAGCGTCGGGTTGGTCGACGCGGGCAGCACGTTGGGTTCGCCGCACACGCGGAGGATGTCGGGCGCGTGCCCGCCGCCGGCGCCCTCGGAGTGGAACGTGTGGATGGTCGAGTCGCCGATCGCGGCGCGCGTGTCCTCGTAGAAACCGGACTCGTTGAGCGTGTCGGTGTGTATCGCCACCTGCACGTCGTGGGCGTCGGCGACCTCCTGCACGCAGCGGATCGCCGCGGGGGTCGTGCCCCAGTCCTCGTGGATCTTGAGCCCGGCCGCGCCGGCGACGATCTGCTCGACCGCCGACTCCGGCTGCGACGTGTTGCCCTTGCCCAGCAGCCCGACGTTGACCGGTAGCCCGTCGACGGCCTGCAGCATGCGGCCGATGTTCCAGGCGCCGGGCGTGCACGTGGTGCCCTTGGTCCCCTCCGCCGGACCGGTGCCACCGCCGAACAGGGTGGTCACGCCGTTGGACAGCGCCTCCTCGGCCTGCTGGGGCGCGAGGAAGTGGATATGGGTGTCCACGCCGCCGGCGGTGACGATCTTGTGCTCGCCGGCCACGACCTCGGTGCCCGGGCCGATCACGAGGTCGGGGTGCACGCCGTCCTGCAGGTGCGGATTGCCGGCCTTGCCCACGGCCACGATCCGCCCGTCCCGTACGCCGATGTCGCCCTTGACCACGCCGATCACCGCGTCGAGGATCGTCGCGCCGGTGATCACGAGGTCGAGCGCCCCCGACGCCCGCGTCCCGGCGGGGTCCTGCGCCATCCCGTCGCGTATCGCCTTGCCACCCCCGTACACGGCCTCCTCGCCGTACCCGCGCGAGCCGTCGTGGGTCTCGGCGTTGTGGTCGCGCGTCACCTCGATCGTCAGCGCGGTGTCGGCGAGCGTGAGCCGGTCGCCGACGGTCGGTCCGTAGATGTCGGTGTAGGTCGCGCGCGGCAGGACGGTCGGCGGCCCGTCCGGCTCCCCCGCCGTCCCGTCCCCGTCCGGCCGGGGTTCGTCGCCGAACCCGCCGGCGGCCAGCCTCTCGAGGGCCCGCGCGCGCACCTCGTCGTCGTCCAGTGGGCCGTTCACGAGCCCCGAGAACCCGTGGCAGACACGGGCTCCCGCGTAGTCGACGAGCCGTACCGTCCGCGTCTGCCCCGGCTCGAACCGCACCGCGAGCCCGGCCCCGATCGCGAGGTGACGGCCGTAGGCGGCCCGCCGGTCGAACCGGAGCTCCCGGTTGGCCTCGAAGAAGTGGTAATGCGAGCCGACCTGGACGGCGCGGTCGCCGGTGTTGGTCACGGCGACCTCGACGGTCGGGCGTCCGGCATCGAGCGTGACGTCACCGTCTCCATAGGTGTAGTGGACTGATGCGGACATCGGGACTCCTCGTGCGTGACTAGTGCGAGTGGCTGTAGAGGGTGCCGTCGGCGGCGACGTGCGAGTGGGCGTAACCGTGACCGTCCTCGGCCTCGAGCGCCGCGTCGATCCCGTCCCGGCCGTGCTCGAGTCGGTGCACGGCTTCGGCGGCGCGGGTGTCGAGCACGCTGCGCACGACGGCGGGCCCGAACAGCGCGGTGCCCTCGCCGGGGAGCCCGTGTCCGGTCACCGGGGCGGGGGCGAGGGTCGCCGGCACGATCACCGGCCGCGCGACGCCGAGGGCCGTCAGGCGCGCGAGCCCCCCGGCGAGGTCGGGGTCGGGCTCGACGCCGCCGTCGAACGCCACCTCGACCAGCGCGGGACGGCCGTACTGCCGGGCCAGGCGCGCGACGCGGAACAGTTCGGCGTCGGCGAACGGGTCGATCCCGGGGCTCACGACGAGCGCGCCCTCAGCGTCGGGGTGGCGGCGCAGAGCCGCCCGCAGGCGAGTGACCAGCATCGACGGGTCGCCGAAGGGGTCGGCCAGGGCGAGGCGGCCCGGCCCCAGCCGGGGCCGGAGGTCGCGGAGAGTGCGGGAGCAGTCCGCGATCACCGCGGGGGACCGACCGAAAGAGAGGGGGACGACGACGACGAGGTCGTCAGGAGCACCGGTCGCCAGGGCCTCCACCACGTCGCCGAGCGCGCGGCCCGGCCGGGCGGTGGGCACACCGGGATCGGGCATCCCCTCGGCCTCCGGACCGACGGCCGCGACGACGTGCACCGCGGACGGGGGGCGGTGCGCGGGGGAGTGCGTGTGCGCGCCGGGGCGGGTGTCGCTCATGCCCGCGTCTCTACCGGGCCGACCGGGTCGTGGACGGTGACGAGCTTGGAGCCGTCGGGGAACGTGGCCTCGACCTGGATCATGGCGAGGCGTTCGGGGACCCCGGGCATGACCTGACCCACGTCGAGGACCTGCCGGCCGAGGTCCATGCACTCGGCGACGGTCCGTCCGTCGCGGGCGTGCTCGACGATCTCCCACGAGATGAGGGCCGTGGCCTCGGGGACGTTGAGCAGCACTCCGCGGTCCAGCCTGCGGCGCGCGATCTCGGCCGCCGTGAACAGAGTGAGCTTGTCCGTCTCACGGGGGGTGAGTTTCATCCGGCGTCCTCTCGTGGGGTGGGGTGCCGCGTCGTGCCCGCGGGGCGTGCCACGCCGTCGCGTGCCCGTGGGGCGCGTCGTTCCCGGCGCGATATGACACACGCTAGCGCCGGCGTGTGTCGGGCGTGTTTCGTCGGCTCGGGCCGCGGTCAGTCGTGCCGCGCGCCCATGAGGTGCAGGATGCGGTGCACCGTCTGGTCGACGAGCGAGTACCGTACGACGCGCCCGTCCGCGGGGTCGCGCTCGGCCGTCACCCACCCCTGCTCCCGCAGCACGCGGAGGGCCTGCGACGCGGCGTTGCCAGTGATACCCACGGCGGCCGCGAGGTCCGTCACGGTCGCGGCCCCCGGGCCCCGCTCGTGCATGTGCGCGAGCAGGCCGAGCCGGGTCGGGTCGGCGAGCAGGTCGAACCGCAGCGCCCAGTCGTCCAGATCCATCGCGACGTGCTCCTTTACATCGACGACACATCGGGTCCCTACGCTCTGGGTCATGTGTCCGGCCGGACACGTACCGCCCCGGCAGGAAGAGTCGCCGTGCCCCTGTTCTACCCCTCCCCCCGCGCCCGTGGTCCCGTCTCCGCCGCGGTCGCGGCCGGTCTGGCCCTCGCATTGACCGGCTGCGTCGCGCCCGGGTCGGCCGCCCCGGAGGGCACCCGTCTCGTCCTCGCCGACGGCGCGGAACTCGGCGAGTTCAACCCCGTCTCCGGCTACGGCTCGACGGGCGTCTCGCCGCTGTACGAGGGACTGCTCCGACCGGACGCACCCGACGACTCGTCGCTCCCCGAGCTGGTCCCCGCGCTCGCGGCGGCCGAACCGGAGGTGAGCGACGATGGCCTCGCGTGGACCGTCCGACTCCGCGAGGGCGTGCGCTTCCACGACGGCAGCGCCTTCGACTCCGCCGACGTCGCAGCGACGTACGCCGCGGTGACGGACCCCCGGTCCGGGTCCCCGATCGCGTCGGACTACGAGACGATCGAGCGCGTCGGCACCCCCGACCCGTTCACCGTGACGTTCACGCTCGCCGCGCCCGACCCCGGCTTCCCGGCACGGCTCCTGCTCGGGATCGCCCCGTCCGAGCTCCTCGCGCCCGGGCCCGCGGCGGCGTCGCCCCTCAACACCGCGCCGGTCGGGACGGGCCCGTACCGGCTCGAGAGCCTGTCGGCGGGCGAGGCCGTCCTCGTGGCCGACCCCGCGTACCGCGACGGGCCCGCCGACGTGGAGACGCTCGTCCTGCGTTCGGTGCCGGACGAGAATGCGCGCGCCCAGATGGTCCTCACCGGGGAGGTCGACGGGACGGTCCTGCCGCCCCGGCTCGCCGCCGGCCTCGCGGACCGGGAGGGCGTCGAGCTGGTCTCGGTTGCGACCGCGGACTGGCGCGGCGTCTCGCTCCCCGCCGCGCACCCGTTCACCGGGGACCCCGAGGTCCGACTCGCGCTCGACACCGCGCTCGACCGCGACGCCCTGGTCGAGCACGTCCTGGGCGGCCACGGCGAGCCCGCGACGAGCCCCGTCACCCCGGCGTACCCGGAGTTCGAGTCCACCCGACCCGCCGGCGGCGGCACACCCGTAGAGAACCTGGAGGCGGCCGCCGCGCGGCTCGAGGCGGCGGGATGGCGCCCGGACCCGGACGGGGTGCTGCGGCGCGGAGCGGACCGCGCGGAGCTCGAGCTGGCCTACCCGGCCGCGGACTCGCTCCGGCGCGAGCTCGCCTCCGCGGTCGCCGACCAGCTGTCCGGGCTCGGGGTGGCCGTGGAGATCCGTGGCGGAACCTGGGACGAGATCGAGCCGCGCGCGGCGGACGTGGCGATCCTCCTCGGCGGCGGGGACAACCCCTACACCGTCGACACGCAGGCGTACCGCGCACTGCACTCCCGCTCGGAGCGGACCGCCCCGCTCGACAACCCGGGCGGCTACGCGAACCCCGACGTCGACCGCGCGCTCGACGCCGCCCGCGCCGCGACCGACCCGGCCGACCGTACCGAGCGGTACCGCGAGGCCCAACGGGCGTTCGCGCTCGACCCCGGATACCTGTTCCTCGCCACCCTCGAGCACACCTACCTCGTCCGCGACACCGGCGCGTCCGGCCCCGCACCGATCCTCGAGCCCCACACGCACGGGGTCACGTGGGGGCCGTGGTGGTCACTACACCGGTGGGAATCCACCCCGTGAGGCGCCGCCTCCGCGAGCGCCGCGACGACCTGGTCCGTCTCGCCGTGCGACGGGCCTCCGTCGCCCCCCTCGTCGTGCTCGCGGTGACGCTCGGGACCTTCGCGCTCGCCGCGGCGTCGCCGGTCGACCCGCTCGCCGCGGGACTCGGCGCCGGCTACGAGCGGACGACCGGGGCCGAGCGCGCCGCCGCGGCCGCCGCCCTCGGGCTGGACGTCCCGTGGTGGCGGGCGTGGTGGGACTGGCTCACCGACCTCGCCGCGGGGGACGCCGGCTACTCGTTCGTGTTCCGGCAGCCGGTCGCCGACGTGGTGGCCGAGCGGCTGCCCTGGACCGTCGGGCTCTCCGCCGCAGGCCTGGCGATCGCGCTGGCGGTGACCGTGCTCGCCGGACTCGCCGCCGCCCGGCGCCCGGGTGGACTCGTGGACCGCGGGTCCGCTGCACTCGCCGTCGCGACGAGCGCGGTCCCCACCTTCGCCCTCGCCCTGGGCTCGGTTGCGGTGTTCTCGGTCGCCCTCGGCTGGCTCCCCGTCTCCGGCGCGGCCCCTCCCGGGACCGCCCCGACCGCGCTCGACGTGCTCCGACACTCGGTCCTGCCGGTCCTCGCGCTCGCCGCGGGCCAGGTCCCGTGGCTCGTGCTCGCGTTCCGGCGCGCGGTGCTCGAGGCGGGGGCCACCACCGCCGTCGCCGAGGCGCGCGCCCGGGGCCTGGGCGACCGCACCGTCCTGACCGGACACGTCGCACCGGTGGCGTGGGCCCCGCTCATCGCGCTCGCCGCGGCACGGATCCCCGAGATCATGGTGGGTTCGCTCGTGGTGGAGACCGTGTTCGCGTGGCCGGGCCTGTCCGCCGCGACGGTCGACGGCGCCCTCGAGGCCGATTTCGCGCTGCTCGCCACGGCGACCGTACTCGCCGCCGTGTCCGTCCTCGCCGCGACGTGGGCCGCCGACTCCCTCCAGCTCGTCGCCGACCCGAGGGTGCGGATCGATGCGTGAGCACCTCACCGCCCGCCGGGTGGGTGCCGCCGCGGTCCTCGCCGCGCTCGTGGCGTTCGCCCTGCTCTGGCCACTGCTCGCCCCGGCGGCGCTGCACGGCTCGGACTACACCGCCGCCCACCTCGCGCCCTCGGTCACGCACCCGTTGGGGACCGACTCCGTCGGTCGCGACCTGTCCCTCGTCGTGGCCGGGGCGCTCCGCGCGTCGCTCACGATCGCCCTCGGGTCGGCCCTACTCGCGACCGTCCTCGGTGTGCTCGTCGGCGCGACCGCCGCCGTGTCGGGACCGCGGACGGACGCCACGCTGATGAGGGCCACCGACACGGTGGCGGCGGTCCCGCACCTGCTCGCGACCCTCGTCGTCGTCGCGCTGTTCCGTGGGTCCCTCACCGCCGTGGTGGCCGCACTGGCGCTCACACACTGGCCCACGGTCGCCCGGATCGTCCGCGCCGAGGGGCGGCGGGTCGTCGCGGCGCCCTACGTCGCGGCGTCGCGCGCCGCCGGCGCCGGGCCCCTCGCGCTCGCCCGGCACCACGTGCTGCCCGCGGTCGCCGGCCAGGCCGCGCTCGCGCTGGTACTCATGATCCCGCACGCGGTGTGGCACGAGTCGACGCTGTCGTTCCTCGGGATCGGACGGCCCCCGGAGGACCCGAGCCTCGGCACGCTCGTCGCGCTGTCCCGGCCCGGGCTGCTGCTCGGCTACTGGTGGCCGCTCGTCGTCCCGACCGCGGTGCTCGTCGCGGTGACCGTCGCCGTCACGCTCCTCGGGCCGCGGCGGCCTGCGCTCCCGCGGGCGCTGCCGCGGGCCCGGGCGCTGCCGTGGGCGCGGGCGGCCGTGGTGGGCGGGGCAGCCGATCGACCCGCGGCCGACGGAGCCGTGGCTGACGCTCCGGTGACCGACGCCCTGGTCGTCGACGCGCTCACCGTCGACGTGGGCTCGGGCGCCGATCGGGTCCGCGCAGTGGACGGGGCGTCGGTGCGGGTGCCCGCGGGGTCGGTCGTGGCGGTGGTCGGACCGTCGGGCGCCGGCAAGTCCACGCTCCTCGCCGCGTGCTGCGGTCTGCTGCCGGCGGGTGCCGCGGTCTCGGGCGACCTCCGCCACGGCCCCCGCGGCCGCGCCGCCCACGTCCCCCAGGACGCCGCCGGAGCCTTCACCCCCACGCGACGCGTCCGCGAGCAGGTCGAGGAGTCACTGCGCACCGCCCGCGCCCGCGGCGCCCGGCCGGAGAGCGTGGACGGGCTCTGCCGGCGGGTCGGCCTCGACCCCGCGCTCGCCGACCGCTACCCCCACCAGATCTCCGGCGGGCAGGTCCGGCGCCTGGCGATCGCCCTCGCGCTGAGCACCGACCCGGGCGTACTCGTGGCCGACGAGCCCACGTCCGGGCTCGACGCCGACGCCGCGCGAGCCGTCGTCGATCTGGTCCGCGACCTCGCCGACCGGAGCGGGGTGGCGGTGCTGCTCGCGACCCACGACGTCTCGGTGCTCCACGCGAGCGACGCCGCCGACCGGGTGCTCGAACTCCGGGCCGGCCGCCTCGCCGACCTCAGGCCTGCGTCGTGACGCTCGCGGCGCGCGGGGTCTCGGTCCGCCACCCCGGGGAGTCGGGCTGGGCCCTGCCGCCGACCGACGTGGTGGTCCGGCGCGGGGCGATCACGGCGCTCGTGGGCCCGTCGGGGATCGGAAAGTCCACGCTCACACGGGTTCTCGCAGGGGTCCAGGCTCCGGACGCCGGCCGGGTGACGCGCGACGGCGAGCCGGTCGGCCCCCACCGCGGCCGGCTGCCCGGGCACACCGCGCTCCTCGCGCAGGACCCGTACGCCGCGACCGACCCCCGCCTGACCCTGCGTCGCACGATCAGCCTGCCGGCCAGGCTCCGGCGCGCGCCGGTCGACGTGCCCGCCCTCGCCCGAGAGGTCGGACTCGACCCGGCGTTGCTGACCCGGCGCCCCCACCAGGTCTCGGGTGGCCAGCTGCACCGGGCGTGCCTCGCGCGAGCGTTGGCCCAGCGGCCGGACTACCTGCTCGCGGACGAGGTCACCGCGCACCTCGACCCGGACGCCACCGCGGCGGTGGGCCGCCTCCTGCGCGACCGGGCCTCGGGCGGGCTGGGCATCCTGCTGGTCACCCACGACCTGCGCCTCGCCGCCGCGCTCGCGGACGAGGTCGTGGACCTAGGGGCGGCGGCCTGAGGGCGAGGGGCCGTGACCGGCGGCCGGGACACCGGGCGCCCACCCGGGCGGTCAGCCCCCGGCCCGGGGCGGCGCCCGGCCCTCACGGCCTCCGGTGGGCCGTGCGCTCCACGACGAGCCGCGTGGTCGCGGCGAGTTGGAACGGCCGCTCGACGGGCTCAATCCGGCAGGTCAGCCGCGCCTTCTTGAGCCGTGAGATCATGCTGCGGATGAACTCCGGCATCGGGTTCCCGGAGTGGTCGACCAGCGGGTAGACGCGCACCTCGGGCGCCACCCGCGCCATGTCGACGAGCGAGGCCACGTGCATGTCGAAGTCGAGGATGTCGGCGTACGTGAACAGCAGGTGGGAGCACAGGACGAGGTCCGCGGAGTCCGACGCGAGGGGCAGCGACGGCAGCGCGCCGGCGACGTACTTCTCGGGCCGCGCGCAGAGGTCGTCGAGCATGGTCTCGGCGGCGGCGCGGCGCATCTCCTCGTGGCCCACCACTCCCCCGCGGACGTCCCAGTCGTAGTCGGGGTGTCGGCGGCGGGACTCGGTGACCGACCGCTCGACGTCGGCGAGCACCCGGGCCCGCAGTTCGTCGGCGCCGAGCGAGTACTGGGGGTCGACGGCGATCGCGTCGCCGCCCGCGGCGCCGAGTTCGGCGACCGCGCTGGCCGCCCCGCCGGGGCAGTCGACGATCCGCGACGCGCGGTCGCGCTCGTCGAGGCCGAACATGTCCGTGTACTCGGCGAGCGACCGCGCGCTCACGAGGACGTCGGCCTCGAGCTGTGGTGGATAGGTGGGGAAGGGACTCGCGGTCACCGGATCTGCTCCTGGAGTCGGGACGGGCTCGCGGTGTCGAGCCCCGGGTGTCGGTGGGTCGGACCCGGGTTCCGGTGTGGACCGTCCTCGCGCCGTGCGGAAGAGCTCACCGGTTCCCGGTGGGCCTGTGGCGTCTGTCCTGGGAGTGTCAGGGCATTACGGTGTCGGCGCACGGGGGCCCGTCGGGGCACCACGTCCGCCAGCACATCAGCACGTCGTTTCGCACGGCTCCACCGTAGCAGCGCCCCCCCGACACCGGTGTGGTGTTCACATCGGACTCACAGGCTCACAGGGCCTCTCGGTGGAAGGCCTGTTCCTGGGATAACTCCCGGATGCGCCACCCGTCCGCGGTCCGCACGAACCCGAGCCGGTACCACAGTCCGTAGAACAACATCCGCTGCTCCTTCTCGGTCACCGGATCGAGCGCCATCGGGTTGAAGCACATGCAGCGGCCGGTGGCGGCGTCGCCGTCCAACCGCACCGCGAGGTTTCCCATGAGGTGCTGCGTCGCGGCGAAGATCGGCAGCATCTCGGCCAGCCAGGCGCGGATCGCTGGGTAGGCGTCGTCGGGCCCGCCGGACGCAACGAAGCTCACCCGCGCGTCCGGGGTGAACACGCGGTCCAGCCCGTCGAAGTCGCGGGAATCGATGCAGGTCGCGTACCGCGTCATGAGGTCCTGCAGGTCCCAGCGGTCGGATAGTTCGACCAGTGTTCGGCTCATGCTCCCTACGCTAACGTGACCGGTATGGACTACGAGGTCGAAGCCCGCGCCCGAGACGCGATCGAGCAGCTCAAGTACCGCTACTGGCGGGCCTGCGACGCCAAGGATCCCGCCGGCTTCCGTGAGTGCTTCGTGGCCTCCGGCGGTCAGCTCGACTTCGGCCCCCTCGGTCGGACCGATCCCGACACGATGGTCGGCATCTTCAAGCACATCGCGCTGGCCACCGCGTCGGATGGCGGGCCCCGCATCCTCGACATGCACCACGGCTTCATGCCCACTATCGATGTAGAGGAGCCGTCCGGAGCAGACGAGCCCACCCGGGCGACGGGCACCTGGACACTGCAGTTCCGCCAGGTCGACCGCGACAAGGGCACCGAGACCGTCTCCACCGGCGAGTACGCCGACGTCTACGTGGTCGAGAACGGCCGGTGGGTCATGTCCGAGTGCCTGTTCACGCCGGGCTGGTCCATCACGCGCGACCTCACAAGTACCACCGTGACCTACCCGGAGCCCGTCGCCGAAGGAGCCGACAAGTGACCGACGAACACACGACGACGGACGCACACGCGACGACCGACGCACACGCAACCCCCCGCGTCGCCCTGGTCACCGGCGGCAGCCGCGGCGTCGGCAAGGGCGTGGCCACCGCGCTCGCCGCCGCAGGCTGGACCGTCTACGTCACGGGCCGCTCCGCCGAGCGACTGCAGGCCACCGTGGACACGGCCGCGGCCGACGGGGTCCCGGGCGAGATCCGGGCCCTGGAATGCGACCACGGACGGGACGAGGAGATCGTCGTCGTCGTCGAAAAAATCCACGCCGACACCGGACGCCTGGACCTGCTGGTCAACAATGTCTGGACCAACCCCAAGGGCTTCATGGGGTTCAACGGCAAGTTCTGGGAGCGGCCCGCCGACGACTGGGACGCGCTGATGGGCATCGGCCTGCGCGCGCACTACGTCGCGTCCGTCGAGGCCGCCAAGATCATGGTGCCGCAGGGTTCGGGCCTGATCGTCAACATCTCGTCGTTCGGCTCGCGCGCGCCGTTCCACACCGTCCTCTACGGCATGAGCAAGACGGCGCTGGACAAGATGGCCTCCGACATGGCGCACGAACTCGTCGGCACAGGCGTCTCGACGCTCTCGCTGTGGCTCGGCCTGATCCGCACCGAGCTCATCCTGTCGCTGGGCATGGACGACTTCAACGGCTTCCCCCTCGACCGCGCCGAGGACCCCACGTTCGTCGGCCGCGTCATCAACGCGCTCAGCGAGGACCCCGACCTGGGTGCGATGAGCGGGTCCACTGTCATCACCGCCGAGTACGGGCGGGCGAAGGGATTGAAGAACGACGACGACGCCGAGCCGCTCTCCCACCGCGGGGCGTTCGGCGGCGGCCCGCTGTTCCCGCCGGTGACCGATGAGCAACTCGGGATCGACACGGTCGACGAGGTGGCCGAGGCGGGCGGACACAACGGTTTCGCAGAGGAGTGAGTGATGGCCGCGGCTGATTACGACGAGCTGGAGGACCCGCTCGAACGGCTCGAGCGCAACGAGCGCCAGGGCACGCTGGCCCTCCGGTTCTTCGCGCTGTCGGCGGTCGCGGTGGTGGCCGTGCTCGTGCTGGTCATGGTGCTGACGGGCGTGGCGGGCGGCGCCGGTGACGAGTGCGCTGAGGGCTCGGGCGGACTGTGCATGACCGCCGGTCGCGTCGAGCTGGTGGTGATCCCGACCCTGCTGTCGCTGGTGCTGGCGGTGTTCTGTGGGTGGAAGACCTATCAGAAGTGGTCGAGGCACATCCGGTGGCGGCCGTGGCTGTTCGCGACCTACGGGATGTGGATGCTCACCACCGCGTGCCTTCTGGGCACCTCGACGATCGCGTTCGTCGAGATCGGCTGAGGTCTCGTCCCGCCCGCGCCCACGCCCGCGCCAAAACCCAAGAATCCGCTACTCCCCCTAGGGATCCGCTACCGCTCTAGGGGTAGCGGATGCGGAGGGAGAGTAGCGGATTCGGGGCAAGGGCGGAAAAAGGGCGGGCCGGGCGGGGTCAGGGGACGATGTTGACCATCTTGCCCGGCACCACGATGACCTTCTTGGGCGTCGCGCCACCGAGATTGTCCTGGACCTTCGCGTCCGCGAGGGCGGCGGCCTCGACGTCGGCCGGGGAGGCGTCGGCGGGCACGGTGATCCGCGAGCGGACCTTGCCCTTGATCTGCACCGGGTACTCGACGGAGTCCTCGACCAGGTAGGACTCGTCGGCCTGCGGGAACGGACCGTGGGACAGGGACTCGTCGTGACCGAGCCGCGACCACAGTTCGTCGGCGATGTGCGGCGCGACGGGCGCCACCATGAGCACCAGCGGCTCGACGACCGATCGCGGGGCGCCGGGGCCCGAAGTAGGGTACGCCTTGGTCAGCGTGTTGACGAACTCGATGAGCTTGGCGATCGCGGTGTTGTCCCGCAGGCCGGCGTAGTCGTCGCGCACTCCGGCGATGGTCTTGTGCAGCGCCTTGAGCACGTCCTCGCCCGGAGCCTCGTCGGTCACGCGGACCTCGCCGGTCTCCTCGTCCACCGCCACACGCCACAGGCGCTGGAGGAATCGGTGCGCACCCACGACGTCCTTGGTCGCCCAGGGGCGGGAGGTGTCGAGCGGCCCCATGGACATCTCGTACACGCGCAGGGTGTCGGCGCCGTAGGAGTCGCAGATCTCGTCCGGGGATACGGCGTTCTTGAGGGACTTGCCCATCTTGCCGTACTCCTGGAACACCTCGATCTCGGAGCCGTCGGCCCCGTCGCGGTGGTCGGCCCAGTAGAACTTGCCGTCGCGCTCCACGACGTCCTCCGCCTCGACGTAGACGCCGCGCGAGTCGGTGTAGGCGAACGCCTGGATGTAGCCCTGGTTGAACAGGCGGCGGTAGGGCTCCTCGCTGGTGACGTGGCCCAGGTCGAACAGGACCTTGTGCCAGAAGCGCGAGTAGAGCAGGTGCAGCACGGCGTGCTCGACGCCGCCGACGTACAGGTCGACACCGCCCGGGTCCTCGGGGCCGTGGAGCTCGGGGCGGGGCCCGGTCCAGTACCGCTCGTTCTCCAGCGAGCACAGCTGCTCGGAGTTGGTGGGGTCGATGTAGCGCAGCTGGTACCAGCTGGAGCCGGCCCAGTTGGGCATGACGTTGGCGTCGCGCGTGTAGGTCTGGAGTCCGTCACCCAGGTCGAGCTCGACGGACATCCAGTCAGTGGCCTTGGCCAGCGGCGGGGACGGCACCGAGTCGGCGTCGTCGGGGTCGAAGGAGACCGGCTTGTAGTCCTCCACCTCGGGCAGCTCGACGGGGAGCATCTCGTCGGGCAGGGCATGGGGGACGCCGTCGGAGTCGTAGACAACGGGGAACGGCTCACCCCAGTAGCGCTGCCGGGCGAAGAGCCAATCTCGGAGCTTGTACTGGACGGTTCCCTCGCCGCTGCCGTGGCCCTCGAGCCAAGCGATCGTGGCGGCCTTGGCCTCGTCCACGCCGAGACCGTCCAGGGACAGCCCCTGGTCGTTGGCGGAGTTCACCGCGGTGCCGTCGCCGGAGTAGGCCTCGGCCTGCACGTCGACCCCGGAGCCGTCGGCTGGGGCCACGACCTGCGTGATGGGCAGACCGAAGGCGGTGGCGAACTCGTGGTCGCGAGCGTCGTGGGCGGGCACGGCCATGATCGCGCCGGTGCCGTAGCCCATGAGGACGTAGTCGGCCACGAACACCGGGACCTGCTCGCCGTTGACCGGGTTTACCGCGTAGGCGCCGGTGAAGACGCCGGTCTTGTCCTTGTTCTCTTGACGCTCCAGGTCGGACTTCTGGGCGGCCTTGCGCCGGTAGTCGGCCACGGCCTCGGCGGGCGAGGAGTGGCCGCCGGTCCAGCGCGGGTCGAGCTCGCCGGACGGCGCCGCTCCCGTGGCACCGGGCTCGCCGGCTGACACCTCGGGCCAGAACGGTCCGGCCAGCTCGTCGACCAGCGGGTGCTCGGGCGAGAGGACCATGTAGGTGGCGCCGAACAGGGTGTCGGGACGGGTGGTGAACACCTCGATGGACTTGTCCGCCACGGTGAAGCGGACGCGGGCGCCCTGGGACCGCCCGATCCAGTTGCGCTGCATGGACTTGACCTTGTCGGTCCAGTCGAGCCGGTCCAGGTCGTCGATGAGGCGGTCGGAGTACGCGGTGATCCGCATCATCCACTGCGAGAGGTTCTTGCGGAAGACGGGGAAGTTGCCGCGCTCGGAGCGGCCCTCGGCGGTGACCTCCTCGTTGGCCAGCACGGTGCCCAGGCCCGGGCACCAGTTGACCGTGGAGTCGGACAGGTAGACGAGCCGGTGGGAGTCGAGGACCTTCTCCTGCTCGGCGCGGTCCAGGTCGGCCCAGTCGCGTCCGGCGAACTGCTCGGGCAGCGCGCGGGTGCCGGCGACGAACTGCTCGCGCAGCTCGGAGATGGGCCGGGCGCGGCCGGTGCGGGTGGCGTGCTCGGTGCCGGCGGTGGTGAGAGCGGGCGCCTCGGTGTCGTACCAGGAGTCGTGGATCTGGAGGAAGATCCACTGGGTCCAGCGGTAGAAGTCGGTGTCGGTGGTGGCGAACACCCGGCGGCGGTCGTGGCCCAGGCCCAGCCGGCCGAGCTGCCGCTCCATGTTGGCGATGTTGGCCTCGGTGGTCACACGCGGGTGCTGGCCGGTCTGCACGGCGTACTGCTCGGCGGGCAGGCCGAACGCGTCGTAGCCGAGGGTGTGGAGCACGTTGGCCCCGAGCATGCGGTGGTACCGCGCGAACACGTCGGTGGCGATGTAGCCCAGCGGGTGGCCGACGTGCAGACCCGCACCGGAGGGGTACGGGAACATGTCCTGGACGAACAGCTTGTCGACGGGCGGCTCTGAGCCGTCCTCGGCGGCGAGGGGGCCGACGGGGTTGGGCGCCTCGAAGGTGCCGCGCTGCGCCCATTCCGACTGCCAGCGCGATTCGATCTCGCCGGCCAGTGCCGCTCCGTAGCGGTAGGACGGTCCGTCGGCCTGCACACCCGTGCCGGTCTGATCGCTGCTGCTCACGTCGTCTGCTCTCCCTGGTCTCGCCGGTGCCCACACGTAGGCCGCATTCAGCCTAAACCCTGGAGCCGCGACGGCCACGTCAGCGTGGGGGGCGAGGTAGATCGAGGTAGGGGGCGAGGTGGGGGGCGAGGTAGGGCGCGAGCAGGCGCTGAGCCGGAAATGCGAAGAGCGCCCCACACCCGGTTCCCGTGAGGGGGTGCGAAGCGCTCTCGCGATGTGGGGGCCGACTTGAGTACGGACCGACCGAAGTACGTACAGCCCGACGGCGGCGCTGGCGTCAGGCCTTGGCGGCGCGACGGCCGGCGATGAGGGCGTCGAGGGAGAAGCGGCCCGGGCCGACGAGGCCGAACACGACGGTGGCGAGTCCGATCACGGCGACGAGCTCCCAGCCGTTCTCGGCGGCGTAGATGCCGTTGGCCTGATGCACGTAGAAGTAGGCACCGGCCATGACGATCGCCACGAACACGGAGACGGCCGGCGTGAGGAGGCCCAGGACGAGCAGGATGCCGCCGACGAGCTCGACGGTGCCGGCGAACCCGGCGAAGAAGGTCGCGGCGGGCACGCCCACGGACTCGAAGAACGCGCCGGTGCCGGCGACGCCGTTCGAGAACAGCTTCTGGCCGCCGTGGACGATCAGCACGGCGCCGAGGAGGACGCGGGCGATGAGGAGCCCGGCGTCGCGGACGACGGCGGGCAGGGGCAGGACCTGCGACGCGGCCACGGAGTCGGCGGTGCGGGCGGTGGTGGTGGCGGCGGGGGCGGTGGTGGTCATCGGAACATCCTTTGTGTCGTGTCAATCTTGTACGTGATACGTCACAAAGTTCTATCCAACGGCTATGTGCCATGTCAACTAAGGGCTATGATGGAGTCATGACTGAACAGGTGAAGTGGCTCAATGAGCAGGAAAAAGCCCTGTGGGGGTCGTTCCTCGCGATCGAGGGACACCTCCACCTCGCGATCCAGCGAGACCTCAAGACCTCCTCCAATCTGACCGAGCCGGAGTTCGAGGTCCTCGTGCATCTCAGCGAGGCGGACGGCCCGGTGCGCATGACCGCGCTCGCCGACGCGCTCCAGTGGGAGCGGAGTCGCGTGTCGCACCAGGTCACCCGCATGACAAAGCGCGGGCTCGTGCAACGCACGAGTTGCCCCGAGGACGGACGTGGCGCGTTCGTGTCCACCACCGCCGAGGGGATGAGGGAGATCGAGAAGGCGGCGCCGGACCACGTGCGGACCGTGCGGCGCGTGTTCCTGGACCGATTGGACGACGACGACAAGCGTGAACTCGCCCGACTCCTGGCCAAGGTGGAGAGCGGATTCGACGTGACTCGGACTTCCGCGCCCTCCGGCGTACCCTCGAAGTCGTGAATGCAGTGCTCGTGGTGGTCGTGGTGCTCCTCGCCGGGCTCGCCCTCGTCGTGGGCGCGACCGGTGCCCTCGCGATGGCGGGCAAGCTCCCCGGCAACGACATCCTGGGAGTGCGCACGCCCGAGACCCGTAAGTCCCCGGAGGCGTGGGACGTGGCCAACCGGGCCGCCGGCCCCGCCTTCCTCGGATCGGGCCTGACGCTCCTGCTCGGAACGGTCGCCCTGCCACTGGTCGGCGGCTGGGTGGGCGGGATCGTCGTCGTCGTCGCCGTCGTCATCTCCTTCGCACTGCTCAACGTGGCCGGCATCGCCGGGGCACGCGCGGCGGCGATCTGGGACGACGCGCAGCCCGACGAGGGCGGCTGCGGCTGCGGCCCCGACGGCTGCGGCGGCCACCCCGGCGAGTCCGAGGCGGGCGGCTGCTCCCCCGCCGGTGACGCGGGCGCCGGCCATGCGGACGCCGGGTGCGAAGGCGGCGCCGCGGACCCCGCGAGAGATTGCGGCGTGACCGGCGGCTGCGGCTCCTGCGCACTCCAGAGCATGTGCGAGACGGGGACCGCCGGCCGCTGAGGGGACCCTCCGGTGGCCGGCGGCAGCGCGCGCTCCTACGGTGTGAATCCTCACCACCCCCAACCGTGAAGGGATTCGCCATGGCCCAGAAGGACGTCATTGAGGTCCTCACCGCCGACCACCGCGAGATGATCGGACTCCTCGAACTGATCGAGGAGACCACCGACCCCGCCGAACGGCGCGCACTCGCCGATGCCGCGACCGCCGAGATCGTGCGGCACTCCGTCGCCGAGGAGCTGTTCGTCTACCCCGTGTACACGCGGGAGGTCACCGACGGCGCGGACGAGGTCGAGCACGACAAGGAAGAGCACCAGGAGCTCGAGGAGACGCTCGTCAAGCTCGAGGGCGTCGACGCGGAGGACGCCGAGTTCCTGCGACTGGTCCGCGAACTGAAGGGCCAACTCGACCACCACGCCGACGACGAGGAATCCGACCAGTTTCCCAAGCTGCGGCGGGCCGTCTCCGCCGAGGAGCTGGTCGACCTGGGCCGCAAGGTGGAAGCCGCCAAGAAGGTCGCCCCGACCCGGCCCCACCCCGGCTCACCCCACTCCGAGCTGTTCCACATGACGGTGGGGCTGGGGGTCGGGATGGTCGACCGGCTGCGCGACGCGCTGAGCGGTCGCATCGAGAACACCTGAGCCGGCCCGGCGCGGACTATCAGCCCAGCGCCTGCACCAGCACCGCGGCGAGCCCACACGCGGAGATCACGATGATCATCGCCACCAGGCCCACGTTGTAGAGCGCCTGCGTCTGCTGGACCTCACCGGCACGGACGAACCGGCCCACGCGCCTCTCGTGCCCTCGCTGCACCCGGAGCAACGCGAGTAGCGGGACCACCGTGAGCAGGGAGAACGCTGACGCCCACAGCCACGAGAACTCGCCCACCAGCTTGGCCACGAGCGTGATGTTGACCCCCACCACGGCCCAGGTGCGGGCCCAGGACAGACTCGTGCGCTCGGCCTGCAGGCCAGCATCCGGCGGGACCGCCGTGGGCGAGATACCGATCACCCGCGGGCGCCGGCGCGGCTGTGGCCGGGGGTCGGTCATGTGAACGTGCCGCTGAGGATCGCGACGATGAGAACCACGGCGCCGATCGAGATCCCCAGCGTCAACAGGATCGACGCCTGGGGCATGGGCAACGGCTGCTTGTGCCGCATGGCGAACTCGATCCGGATCCAGCGACGGAAGGCCACGATCGCCAGCAGCGCCGCCAGCACCAGCAGGATGCAGGCCAGTGGCGTGCGGATGATCTCGGGGATCTCGTCTCCGGCGAACGCCTCGAGCGCCACCGCGCCGGCCGTCAATCCGAGACTCGTGCGGATCCATGCCAGGAAAGTGCGCTCGTTGGCGAGGGTGAACCGCGGGTCCGGCTCGCGGCCGTCCCTCAGTGCTCTGGGCCGCCAGCCCGACCCGCCGCTGTCCGTCATGTCCCCGAGCCTATCCGGCAGGCGTCGTCGTGGGAGGAACCGGCGAGCACCGCCCGACTCGATGCCGGCCCCCGCACCCCGAGGTGGTCCAATGTCTTCCATGGAATTCCTGCGTCGCCTGCGGATCGAGCCGTTCATCCTGGCGATCCTCGCCGCTGTGATCGTGGCCGCCATCCTGCCCGCCACGGGTGGCGCGGCGGAGGCGCTGGACTGGGTGACCGCCATCGGGATCGCAGTGCTGTTCTTCCTCTACGGTGCCCGTCTCGAGCCGCGCGAGCTCCGCGTCGGCCTGCGGCACTGGCGGCTGCACTCGGTGGTGCTTGCCGCGACGTTCCTGGTGTTCCCGCTGCTCGGGCTCCTGGGCCAGTGGGCGCTCACTCCCCTGCTCGGCGCCCCGCTGGCGGCGGGTTTCCTCTTCCTCACGCTGGTGCCGTCGACGGTGCAGTCGTCGATCACGTTCGTGTCCATCGCTCGCGGGCACGTCAGCGCGGCGGTCGTCTCGGCGTCGGTGTCCAACCTGTTGGGCGTGTTCGTCACGCCGCTGCTGGTGTTCGCGCTCATGACGACCGACGGGTCCGTGACCATCACCTGGGAGTCGGTCGGCACGATCGCGCTGCAGCTCCTCCTTCCGTTCGTGCTGGGCCAGGTCTTCCGCGACCGGATCCTGCCGATCACCTCGAAGATCAAGCGCCTGGCCCTGTTCGACAAGACGGTGATCGTGCTGGTGGTCTACGCGGCGTTCTCGGAGGGTGTGGCCGAGGGGATCTGGACGATGGTCGGCGTGCCGCAGGTGGCGATTCTCATCGGCGCGTGCCTGGTGTTGCTCGCGGTGGTGCTGGGTCTGACGGAGGTCGCGGCCCGCGCGTTCGGTTTCGATCAGCGTGACAAGCGAGTGGTGCAGTTCTGCGGGTCCAAGAAGTCGCTGGCCACGGGCCTGCCGATGGCGGCGGTCCTGTTCGTGGGCCAGCCGCTGGGCCTGCTGGTGCTGCCGTTGATGCTCTTCCACCAGATCCAGCTCATCGTGTGCGCGTGGCTGGCGGGTCGCTACGGCCGGGCGGAGGAGACGCCGGTGGCCGCCTGAGCGGTCGCCATCTCCACGACCTTGTCGGGGTCGCCGAGTCGCGGCCCGAGGATGACCAGTACCGCGAAGACGCCCGCGGCGACCAGTGCGAGTCCGATCCAGACCGGGTAGAGACGGCGCCCGGCGAGGCGGGCGATCACCGCGCCCACTCCGGCGCCCACCGCGTTGAAGAGCAGGTCGGAGACGTCGGAGTGTCCCAGGGCGAAGAGGTACTGGAGCGTCTCGACGGTGGCGCTGGCCAATAGTCCGACGACGACGACAAGGGCCATCGCCCGCCTGCGATGCTCCAGCAGGATGTACAGGAGTACTCCCACCGGGACGAAGAAGGCCATATTGCCGAGGTAGTCGAACAGGGGCCCGAACCAGGTGGTGGAGTCCCGGTAGAGGGCGAACGGCACCCATTCCAACGAGCGGTTTCGCTGGGCTTCCGGTCGCCACAGCATGCCGATCACGAAGAAGGCCTTGAGCATGGTCAGCGCCACCACCACGGCGCTGTAGGCGACGAGCGCCACCGCCGCCCCGGTCCGGAGGCGCGAGTTCGTCGGTTGCGTCACCGATCCAGTGTCGCAGCCGGAAGTGCAGAGGGGCTGCCACGGCCCCGAGCACGGCATTTCGGACTCCTCGCCACATTGCTGTACTTTTGTACGCGTACATTTGTACAACAACGAGAGGAGCCCCGTGACGAGTGCCGGACGCACCCGCGACCCCGAGGAGCGGATCCGTGAGATCGGTCGTGCCGCTGCCGAGTTGATCACCGAGAGCGGGCCCGCTGCGCTGACCCATCGGGCGGTCGCCGCGCGCGCCGGAGTCGCCGTGGGGACCACCACGCGGTACTTCGCCACGATTGATGACCTACGCAAGCACGCGCTCGAGTTTCTGGCCGAGGAAATCGAGAACGACCTGGGTGAGCTCGCCCGCGATCTGGCCGAGGCCGCCGATCCGGTCGCCTACCTCGCCGTCGCCGTCGCCGAGAGCCTGACCGACCGTCAGGCCGTTCTCGCCGAATGTTCCCTGGTGTTCGCGGGACTGTTCGAGGACGACCTCCGGGAACTGAGCCTGCGGTGGTACGCCGGGGTGACCGAGGTCCTGACCCCCTCCTTCGGCAGAGCTCGCTCCGAGATGCTCGCCATGTGCCTGGACGGTGCCAGCATCAACACCGCGCTCACCGGAACCGCACCCACCGCCGCCCGACTCGAGGCCCTCATCCGGGCGATCTCGACCATGCCCGAGCCTTCCGACCCTTCCCGTGAGGACCCCACCGCATGAGCGACACCGCCACCCCCGCTGCCCGGAGCGAGCTACGGGCGGACCCGCACATCGTGGGCCCGTACGATCCGTCGCGTCGGTGGCTCGGCCTGGCCACACTGACGTTCTCCCTGCTGGCCATCACCACGGACATGACGATCCTCAACGTGGCGATCCCGCAGATGTCCGCGGACCTGCAGCCCAGCGCGTCGCAGCAGTTGTGGATCATCGACGCGTACTCGCTTGTCATGGCCGGCCTGCTCATCTCCATGTCGTCCATCGCCGACCGCTGGGGCCGCAAACGCATGCTGCTGTTGGGCTACGCACTCATCGCGCTCGCGTCCGTGCTCGTCCTGGTGGCGCACTCCCCCGGTGTCGTCATCGCGTTGCGCGTCCTGCTCGGCATCGGCGCGGCAATGGTCATGCCGTCCACCCTGTCGTTGTTGCGCGTGACGTTCACCGACACCCGCGAGCGCGCCACCGCCTTGGCCGTGTGGGCGGCGGTCGCCGGCATCGGCGCCGCGGTGGGTCCGCTTCTCGGCGGTTTCCTGCTCGAGACGTTCCACTGGCAGTCGGCGTTCCTGGTCAGCGTCCCGATGATGGCCATCGCCTTCGCCAGCGCCATTTTCACGATTCCCGAGTCCCGCGTCCCCGAGCCGGGCCCGTGGGACCCCGTCGCCGCCGCCCTCACGCTGGTCGGCATGTCCACCACGATCTGGGCCATCAAGAAGTTCAGCGAGGAGGCCTCGCTCGGTTACCTTCCCGCGTGGATCGCGTTCGCCCTCGGAGTGGGCGCACTCTGGCTGTTCGTGCGGCGGTGCCTGCGGTCGGACTCTCCCCTGCTCGATGTGACGATGTTCCGTCACCGCATCTTCTCGGCCGGGGTGCTGGCCGCCCTCATCGCGAGTTTCTCCATGTCTGCCGGGCTCCTGCTGCTGGCGCAGTGGCTGCAGCTCGTCAACGGCGCGAGCGCGCTGGAGTCCGGACTGCAGCTCATGCCGCTGGCACTCGCCGCCGCCGTCACCTCGCTGCTCGCGCCGGTTCTCTCGGAGCGCATCGGTATGCGCTCCACCATCTTTCTGGCCCTCTTCGTGGCCGGCGCCGGGATGCTCTACCTCGGCATCCGAGGCGAGAACCTCGACCTGACCTCGGTGTTCATCGCTCTCGCACTGATCGGCGCCGGAATCGGCGCGCTCGCCCTGGCCTCGTCGATGATCATGGGCGGCGTCCCGCGCTCGAAGGCCGGCAACGCGGCGGCCATGGAGGACACGTCCTATGAGTTCGGCGCCGTGCTGGGAATCGCGATCCTGGGCTCGCTCGCCTCATTCCTCTATCGGCAGAACCTCGGCGTCCCCGCCGAGGCGGCCGCACTCGGCGCTGACGCCACGGAAGCCGTGCGCGATTCGCTCGGTGGCGCCGTCGCCGTGGCCGAGAGTGCGGGGCTGCCGGACCTGGCTGCGCGCGCAGGCGAGGCCTTCACCTCCGGCCTGGGCATGGCCGGCCTGATCGGCGGACTCATCCTGGTCGCCTTCGCGTTCGTGGTGTTCTTCCTGACCCCCGAGGGCACGATGCTCGCCGATCTCGAGCACTGATCGCGTAGGTGCTGCGCCCAGGAGCCGCCCCAGAATCCACCAATCCGGCGCCGCACCGGCGCGAGCCAATGTGATCTCCGACTCGTTTCTGAGCTATCCAAGTATATCCTCATGTTAATGGTGATGCACCAACAAGTTAACGGCCGTCCAGTGTCACCTGTGCGTATCAAGTAGCGCTTATCAACTCCTGCTCATTCCGGGTGATTCGCTCTGCGATTCGCGATTTTGGTAAGGCAGCGAAACTGTTGCCGACGGACTCAGGTGACTTTAATGTTCCCGCCGTACGCGCCGCTCCGGCCGTATGGCGGCGGGTCGACTCTCGTCGTGTAGACCAGTCACCCGGGGGGTCGGAACGTGTCAGACAGCTTCTCGCGGCGTGCTCTCGGTCCGGTCCCCACCACTGTGTTGGTGCTCGCCGGACTCGCCCTGATCGGCTTCACCGGTGGCGCTAGCACGGCACTGGCGATGGGGTCGGGAAGCTCATCTGACTCTCAGGACGTGACCATCGCACAGACCTCCGGCCAGGCGGGTATCGCCGCGACGGACGAGCCGTCTCGCCCGGTGGCAGAGAAGTCCACGACCACCAACCCATCGACGTCGACAGCTCCGGCGAAGTCCGAGTCCCTGCCGTCGTCGACGAACGCGCAGCCCCGCCCGGCCGCAGAGCCGGACACTGCGCCGCCGCCGGTCCGTGTCCCGGTTGCATCACCACGGCCAGTCAACCCCCAGCCGTATCGGCCTGCGCCGGCACCAGCACCCGCACCAGCAACGGCACCGGCACCAGCGCCGGCACCGGCTCCAGCGCCGGCACCACTCGTCATCGACCTCGGTGGCCGCGGGGAAATCATCCCGCAGGCACCCATCAAACCAATCGAACTGCACATTCCCTGACCACACTCGGTCGAACCACAACAGAAGGAAGAAATCACATGCTCGCTGCAGCTACCGCCATCTCCGGCTTCGTCCTCTCCCTCCTCGCCGGACTCGGCCCCATCGCCGCCCCCATCATCGGCGCCGCCACCATCGCTGGCCCCGTTGCCACCGCCGGCACCGCTCTCGCCGGCCTCGCCGGCACCGGCTCCGCCGCCGGCGGTTCTGCTGCGCTCGGCGGCGGTGCTGCCGCCGTGGGCGCCAACCCCCACGCCCAGGTCGGCATCCAGAACGGCATCAACGACACGCTGAACACCGCGAAGGAGAACTTCGCCGGCTCCGTCAACGGCTTGAACATCCCCGGCGCTCCGCAGATCACCTTCAACTGATCTCCTGCGCGATCACCCCGGTGATCTGCTGCAACTGATTCAGTAGACTGAGGCCCTCGGACTCCCACCAGATTGGGAGTGCGAGGGCCTCGGTGTTTCACTTACGCCATGACCAGCGTGACCTTCCTGCAGCAGACCGCCGCGAGCCAGCTCCGGCCGTCTGCGCCTGCGAACGTGACGATCGCTCGCGTCTCCCCTGCCGAGCCCGAGTTCAACGCACGGATGTACCGGGAGATCGGCACAGACTGGAACTGGGGCGACCGCCTCTCCTGGTCCGACGACCGGTGGGCCACGTACTGCGCGGACCCCTGCATCAGCACACTCCGGGCCACGGTTGACGGCGACGTCGTCGGCTTCGCCGAGCTCCGCACGAATGTCGGTGCTGCGCTGAAAGTCGGTGCGGCACTGGATGCCGATGCGGCAGCGAACGTGGATGTAGATATGGAGCTGGTCTACTTCGGCATCCTGCCCGAGTTCACCGGCCGTGGCCTGGGCGGATGGTTCCTGTCCGAGGTTTGTCGCATCGCGTGGATGGTGCCCGGATGTCGCCGTGTGTGGCTGCACACCTGTGACGACGACTCCCCCGCGGCGATCCCCAACTACCTCGCCCGCGGCTTCGAGGTATACGCCCGGTCAGACTCCGGATGCGCCGCATGTAGCGATTGACTTATTGCGAGACCAGCCGGACCAGGGAGCGCCCGCTCATCCGGGAGATCAACTTCTCCGACAACGCGCCGAACGTCTGCAGCTCGTCGTCGTCGAGGCCCTCGAACAGCCATTCCGCCAGGGCGACGCGCGCCGACACCACCTCGTCCACGATGCGCCGCGACTCCTCGGTGAGATCAATCAACCGGACCCGCCGATCCTCCGGTGACAGGTGCCGTTCCACGTGCCCACTCGACTCCAGACCGTCGACGAGGGCGGTCACCTGACGAGGGGAACAGTCCAGGTAAGAGGCCAATTCCACTTGCTTGCACCGACCCTGCAGGCCCAGCACGAACAGTAACTCCAGGCGCGGAACGGTGAGTCCGTAGTTCGCGGCCGCACGTGCGATCGATCCGGACATCTGTTCAGAAAGCATCAGAGCCCGGTCGAGAATCTCACTCGAAGATAGTGCCACCTGTATATAGTTACCACCATTCACGGTTTTGGTCCGTCGGGGGAGGCGGACCAGTAGGTAGGAGGAACCATGGACGTGACCATTCCAGCAGGGTTCGACTTCACCGATCCCGAACTGTTCGAGAAGCGGCTCCCGCATGAGGAGTGGCGGCAGCTCCGGAAGTCAGAGCCGATCCGACGCGTCGAGAAGCGCCGCGGCAGTGACGGTTTCGACGACGACCACTACTGGTTGCTCACCAAGCACGCCGACGTCAAGGAGGTCTCGCGCATCACCGGCGAGAAGTTCTCGGCGGGGGAGAACACCATGATCCCGCGGTTCGCCGAGGGCACCGACCGCTCGATCATCGAGGCCCAGCGCGAGATGCTCGTCAACGAGGACGGCGAGATCCACAAGAAGCACCGCCGGATCATCTCGCGCGGCTTCACCCCGCGCGGCGTGGCCGGCATGCGCGACGAGCTGGCCGAACGCGCGCGCCAGATCGTCACCGAGGCCGCCAAGAACAACGCGGACGACTTCGTGACCGCCGTGGCCTCCGAGCTGCCGCTCCAGGCGATAGCCGAACTGCTCGGCGTGCCGCAGGAGGACCGCCACCAGATCTTCGAGTGGTCCAACACCATGACCAGCTACGACGTGCCCGGCGGAATGGACCTCGCCGCAGTAGCATCGATGCAGCTCATCGACTATTTCCAGAACATGGCCAACGAGCGGGCCGCGAACCCGCAGGACGACATCGTCTCCAAACTCGTCCAGGCCGACATCGACGGTGAGCACCTCTCACCCGAGGAGTTCGGCTGGTTCGTCACCCTGCTGGCCGTGGCCGGCAACGAGACGACCCGCAACGCGACCACCCACGGCATGGTCGCGATGCTCGATCATCCCGAGCAGTGGAAACTGTTCAAGTCCGAGCGCCCCGAAACCGCATACGACGAGATCCTGCGGTGGGCCTCACCCATCACCCAGTTCCAGCGCACCGCCATGGAAGACGTGGAGATCGGGGGAGTGACCATCCGCAAGGGGGAGCGGGCGCTGCTCTGTTACGCTTCCGCGAACTTCGACGAGGACGTGTTCGAGGACCCGTTCACCTTCAACATCCTGCGAGACCCGAACCCGCACGTGACCTTCGGCGGCCAGGGCCCGCACTACTGCATCGGCGCCAACCTCGCGAAGATGCAGCTCGAGCTGATCTTCAACGCGATCGCGGACTACTTCCCGGACCTCACCGCCCTCGGCGAACCCACGCGCCTGCGCTCCGGCTGGCTCAACGGCCTCACCGAGTGGAAGGTCGACCTGGGACGCTGCCCCGTACTGAGCTGAGTCGGGAACGATTGGCTGACCGGAGGTGGGCCGCTCGGCTGACCAGGGGCGGGGGACTGCCCGCCCCTGGTCAGCCGGAGCCCAGGTAGATCTCCTGGAGCAGCTCGCCGTCCCGGTAGTCCTCGGGCGGGCCGGAGGACACGATCCGGCCCGAGTCCAGCACGGCGACCCGGTCGGCGACGTCCAGTGCCACGTCGACGAGCTGTTCGACGACGACCACGGCCAGACCTTCGTCTCGCAGCTGCCGCACGGTCCGGAAGACCTCCGTGCGGACTGCCGGCGCCAGGCCTGCGGACGGTTCGTCGAGCAGCAGGACCGACGGTTCCGCGGCCAGGGCCTGGGCGATCGCGAGCATCTGCTGCTGCCCACCGGACAGCCCACCGGCGCGATCCGAGCGCTTCTCCTCCAATACCGGGAACCGGTCGTAGGCCGCGGCGAGCGCCTTTTTCCGCGCCGGGGACCGCATGGACCAGCCCGCGGAGGAATAGGTCCCCAGCAGAAGGTTCTCCTCGACGGTCCGACTGCGGAAGACCCGCTTGCCCTCCTGGACCAGCCCGACCCCTGCGGCAGCTCTCCTGTGGGCGGGCAGCCCGGTGATGTCGCGGCCGTCGATGGAGATCGTGCCCGATCGGACTGTGGGCAGCAGACCGGCGACAGCTGACAGCAGTGAGGTCTTGCCGGCACCGTTGCGCCCCAGCACCACCTGCAGGCTGCCGGCCCCGACCTCGAGATCAATGTCCTGGAGGACCGCCAAGTCCCCGTATCCGCCACCGAGTCCGTGCACTGTCAGCATCGTCACCGGGTTCCTCCGTTGCTCTCGGGTGTGGTGCCCAGGTATTCGGTGGCCACGTCGTCATCGTCACGGATCTCGGCGGGAGTGCCCTCCACCAGCGTCGTGCCCCGTGAGAGCACGTGCACGTGGTCAGCCAGGCGCATGACCAGTGGGAAGTTGTGCTCGACCAGGATCACCGTGACGCCTGCGTCGCGGATGCGCAGGAGCAGCTCCTCGAGCCGCGACAGGTCGCCCTCGTCGAGACCGGAACCGACCTCGTCGAGCAGGAGCACGGAGGGGGAGGCTGCGAGGGAGCGGGCCACCTCGACGAGTCGCCGGTTACCCAGCGGGAGTGCGTCGACGTTCGCGTGCAGCACGTCACCGAGTCCGAGAGCGGTCAACAGCTGTTCGGCGCGGACCGTGGCCTCACGAACGCGCCGGCGGTGCGCGGGCAGCCGCAGGACGGTCTGGCCCAGCGAGACGGGATCGGTGAGGTACCCCCCGAGCGCGACGAAGTCGACCGTCGTCACTCCAGCGGGCATGATCGGCGTCTGGAACGTGCGCATCACCCCGGCCCTGGCGACGGCGTCGACGCTCATGGAGCTGATCGTTCTGGCGTCGGGACCGTCGCCCAAACGTACCGAGCCCGAGTCGGGGCGCAGGAAGCCGTTGATCATGTTGAGCACGGTCGTCTTGCCGGATCCGTTGGTGCCGATCAAGGCGGTGATCTCACCTGGTCGTGCGGTGAAGCTGACGCCCCGGACCGCATGGTTGCCCCCGAAGGACTTCTCCAGGCCGTCCACCACGAGCGCGGCACCGGAGAGCGTGTCGAGCTGCAGCGCGTCATCGGTGTGAGACCCCTCGGTCACGAGGCGGCCCGGCGCGGGCAAGAACCGGGACAACCAGCGGCGGAGGAGGCCGACCACGCCGTCGGGCAGGGCGATGGCCAGCACGACGAGAAGGAGCCCGAAGATGATCAACTGGTACTGGTTGAACCCGGTCAGGGAACTCTCGGTGAAGTGCAGCACCGCCGCGCCCAGCAGCGCGCCGTAGATCGAGGTTCCTCCACCGAGGACGGATGCGGCGAGCAAGGTGATGGCCAGTCCGAAGGTGAACGAGTCCGGGGCGAGGAAGCCGTCCATCCAGGCGAAGAGCGCTCCGCCGAGTGCCGGGGCGATCGTGCCGAGGACGTAGACCTTGAGCTTGGTCCGGTAGACGGACATGCCCAGGGCACCGGCCAGTTCCGGGCTCTGGCGCAGTACCAGGAAGCCTGTGCCGTGCGGGGACAGGATGATGTTGCGAACGACGAGGAACCACACCGCGGTGACCACCACCACGACGATGTAGTACCCGTACGCGCCGAGCTCACCGCCGAAGAATGTCGCGCGATCGACTGCCATTCCCTGGCCGCCGCCGGTCCAACGGCCGAAGATCTCGATGAGGTTCGGGACGATGAGGACGAGGAAGAAGGTCACCATCGCCAATGGCCAGCCGGACAGTCGCAGACTCGGGACACCGGTGATCAAGCCGACGATCACCGCGCCGATGATCACCGCCACGAGTCCGATCAGCAGGTCCGTCTGTCCGAGCGACATCCCCACGAATCCGGCGATGTAGGCGCCGATCGCGTAGAACGCGACCTGGCCCACCGCTAGCTCGCCGGCGTAGCCGAGCACGAGATTGAGCCCGGAGACCATGAGGGCCAGGACTGCCACGAGCATGATGTCTCGGGCGGCCACCGCTCCGATCAGGCCGAACGAGGGCCCGATGAGGAGCAGCGCCAGGAGCAGGACCGGAACGGCCGGTCCGAATCGTCTCATCGTGGTCACGTCAGACCGTCCTTTGCGCGGGGGCCCCGAAGAACCCGCTGGGCTTGACCAGCAGGATCACCAGGAGCAGAACGAACACAGCCACTTGCGCGTACTCGGCACCCAGGTAGCGGCCGGCAAGTGCACTGAGCAGTCCGGCGATGAATCCGCCGATCAGGCCCCCGAGCTGGTTTCCGGCGCCACCGATGACCACCGCGACGATGCCGAGGACCGCCAACGAGTGGCCGAGGTTGGAGTCGGCGTAGGTGTTCCCGGCGACGAACAGTCCCATGCCGCCGGCGACCGCGCCGGACAGGGCGAACGCCCCCATGCCGAGACCGCGGGCGTTGATCCCCCGGGCGCCCGCGGCGTCCGGGTCCTCGGCCGAGGCCAGGGCCCCGAGTCCGACCATGGTGCGGGTCATCGTGAGGTGGAGGACGACGACGACGAGGATGACCAGCGCGATCAGCAGTAGATCACTGGGCCTGACGATTCCTCCGAACACCCGGATGGTGTCGCTGGAGATCACGGTGGGCACCGAGAGCGGCCGATCGCCGAAGAGGACCTTGACCACGCCTTCCAGGATCTGGCTCACCCCGATGGTGACGATCAACGCCGTCAGGTGCCGGTGGTCCGCGATCAGTGTGCGCAGCGCAGCCCGTTCCATGAGCAGGGACAACACAGCTACCAGCACTGCGCCGATCAGCACACCCAGCGGCCAGGGCAGTCCCCACTCCACGGTCACCACGTAGGCGGAGTAGGTGCCCGCCATGAGGAACGTCGCGTAGGCGAAGTTCACCATCCCGGCCGAGAGCAGGACGATGTTGTACCCGGTCGCGATGAGTGCGTACAGACTGCCCAGGACCAGTCCCTGCCAGATCGTGGTCACGACCGCTTACCCGGCACGTACATGCCGCCGTCGTCGTACATGCCGGGTTCGATGTAGAGGAAGATCTCCGGCGGGCTGAAGGGGAAGTGGGTCTCCTCCGAGTAGTGGTAAGGGTTGGGGCCCTTGGAGTCGGTCACCCACGGGGTGGCGTCGCCTCCCTCCTCGGGGAGGTCGTTGTAGAAGGTGTCGACGATGGACTCGGTGTCGGTCGCACCACCGTTCTGTTCCACGGCCCAGGCGGTGAGCTGCACGGCCGCCGCGGACACGGCGGGGAGACGCACGCCGGTCTGATGCAGCGTGTCGCCCTCGGGCATCTCCTTGACCTTGTCGATGAAGCTCGCCATCTCGGCCGGAGTCTCACCCTCGTTGACCGTCCAGTTGGACTGGATGACCCGGACCGCCTCAAGCTCCTCCTCGGAGAAGTCGTTGACGAACGGGTACGTCGACGAGGTCTGCGTCGAGAAGCTGGGGATATCCCACCGCATCCCCGAGCGTGAGCGCATCAGGTACTGGACGGGCGTGCCGTAGCCCTCGAAGATCAGGGCGTCAGGGTTCTGCGACCGCAGTTGCTCGAGTTGCGGGGTCATGTCCAGCGCGTCGGGCTGGTAGCCAACGGAGACGAACTCCAGGCCCGCGCCCTCGACCTCCTCCCTGTAGGCCGCTTCGGCCGCCTGACCGGTGGGATTGTTACTGAAGATCATCGCAACCTTGGTGAAGTCGCGTTCCTCGGCGATCTGCACGAACGGCGGGACGTAGGCGTCGGTCAGCTCGGCGGTTCCGAAGTGGTAGGGGAATTTCTCCGGGTCGTTGAGCTGCGAGGCGACGGTGGCGCCGATCGTCAGGATCTCCTCGCGCGTGGTGATCGGGAGCAACGAGAGCGACACAGCGGACGATCCGCCGGGGTAGACGAGGTCGGGCTTGTTCCCCGAGTTGATCTGCTCCTGGAGTGCGCTCACCGCACTGGTGGGATCGTTCTGGTCGTTGTTCTCGACAAGGACGACTTCACGTCCACCGATTCCGCCGGCAGCGTTCGCGTCGTCGACAGCGACTTTGATCCCGGACAACAGTGCGCGGTTGAGTGTCGACGTCGCACCGGTCATGTCAGCGGTGAAGAACACGCGGAACGGGCCGTCCGAAGAGGACTCCTCGCCCAGCTGCTGTCCGCCACACCCCGCGAGCACGAGCGGCAGCGCCAGGGCACCGGCCAGGACCTTGGATACAGGACGATTCACGAGCGCCACCTTTCGGGAGATGCCAAGCAAGCGTTCAGTTGGTTTCTCTTGTATACCTGTGTCGTGCGTCACTTTCAACCGATGGCGGAGGCTACCCATCACCAGTCGACACCGCAGGGGCGTCGGGTAAGGATGTGCAAATGACCACCCGTCGGAGCCAGATCAAACGTGTTGCAGCGAAACTGTTCGTCGAGAGCGGGGTCGCGGGCACCAGCGTGCGTGATATCGCCGACGGCGTAGGGCTCCTCTCGGGCAGCCTCTATCACCACTTCCCCTCCAAGGACGCGATCGCCTTCGCGATCATCGATGACTTCCTCAGGGATCTGATATCGCGGTATGAGTCGGTCCATCCCCACGTCCACGGCATGCGGGCGGAGCTCCGGGCACTCGTCCACTCATCGATCGAGATCGCGACCAGACACCCGTACGCGACCGAGATCTACCAGAACGAACGCTTCTACCACGGCCCCAACGCCCCCGCCCCGATTGCCGCGGCGGTCCAACGCGCCCACGAGTTCTGGCTGGATACGGCCTTCAGAGCACGCGATTCCGGCGAACTCCGTGCCGAGCTCGATCCACCCGAGTTCGCACGCATGGTCCGCGACGGCGTGTGGTGGTCAGTCCGTCACCACCGAGAGTCGCTGGCCGAACAGGGGGCGAGCATCGCGGACACCCTCCTCGCGGTGTTCGTCGACGGTGGGGCCGTCCCTGCACCGACGCAACAGTCCGGACCGGAGGCGTCGCACGACATCCGGTCACGCCTGGCCGTCCTCGAGGCCCGCGTGGCCGCATTGGAGAACGGGCCTGACGAGTGAACCGGTAGTCCGCGTTAACCAGCCCGCGCCTACCGCTCCGCGTGAGCCAGTCCGCGTGAGCCAGTCCGCGTGAGCCAGTCCGCGTCGATCACCCCTCGTCGGCCGGCCGTCGTTGACAACCTGCGTGCCGTAGATCACACTGCCTAGCATCCGCTTGTTTCTGCCCGAGCAAATGCTTGCCTAGTGGAGGCTTCATGCAGAGATCACGCCTGAGTCGCGCACTCACTGCCGTACTCGTCCCGCTGCTCGCGGCCGCGGGCTGCGCGTCCGTGGTCAGTCCCGTCGAGGACTACATCGTGATCGGAATGGACGAGGATTCGACCGGCCCGGGAGCGTCGTACTCGACGATCGCCGGCTCGACGGTCCGAGCGACCATCGACCGGATCAACGCCGAGGGCGGGATCAACGGCCGCGAGGTGCGACTCGTGGTGGAGAACGACGAGAGCAGTCCCACCAACACCCCCTCGATCATCCGAAAGCTCATGGACCGGGGCGCGGCAGCGGTGATCCTGTCCACGGGCAGTGGCGCGGCCCTGCAGGCCAAGCAGGTCTCGGAGAGCTCCGAGATCGTCACCATCGCGCCCACGGCTCTCACCGATGCCGTCGCCGGACCCCCGGGGAACCAGTACGCCTACATGGTCCCCAACCCGTTGGCGCAGTACGCGGACGTGTACTGCGGCGCCTTCGAGCAGACGGGAAAGACGCGGCTGGGGATCCTCGCCGACGCGAGTCCGGCGATCTCCGGCATCCTCGCGACACTCGATCCGAAGCTCCGGGAGTGCATCGAGGTGGTCGACACCCAGAAGGCCGCGGTCGATTCTGCGGATCTCACGGCTGGAGTGAGTCGCCTGCTCGCCGCCGAGCCCGACGTGGTTCTGGTCGCCAGCGTCGGCGGAAGCTTCGAGTTGCTCGCGCAGAACACGCTGCACCGCCTGGCACCGGACGTCCAGCGCTACTCGCTGGCCTCGATCGGCAATCAGCCACAGGCCTGGGAACTCGCCGACCCCGGGTCACTCGACGGGCTCGTCTACATGGGCAGCCTCAGCACCGACAATCCCCGGACCGACGAGCTCGAGCGGTGGCTGCGGACGATCAAGGGCCCTTCCTACTCCCTGACCGCCTATGACGCCCAGGCCTACGACTCGGTGATGCTCATCAAGCGGGCCATCGAGATCGCCGGGACCCACACGGACCCACAGAAGCTGAACGAGGCGATGCAACAGGTCCGGGATGTCCCCGCCAGTTTCGGCCAGGAGCCGCTGACCCTGTCCCTCACCCCGGACAAGCACATCGCCCCGGACTCCGCCTGCGGCCTGGTGCTCATCGAGTTCGGACCGGACAACACACCGTCGGGCCCGTGGTCCGAGTACCAGCCTGAATGCACACCCGAGGAGGCACAGCCGTGAGCGATCCCCAACTCTGGCTGGCGGCGGCCGAGATCGGCTGTTTCTTCGCCCTGGTCGCGCTGTCCATCTACCTCGTCGTGGTGGGCGCGGACTTCTTCAACTTCGCCGCGGGCCCGTACGCCATGGCCGCCGCGATGCTCACCGGGTATGCAGCAGCGTCCTGGGGGCTCCCGGTCCTCGCGGGCGCGGCATTGGGCGTCCTCGTCGGTGTCGTGATCGCGATCGCCACCGAAATCGTCATCGTCCGACCCGTCCAACGTCGATCCGGGGGAGCAGAACTCCCCGCCCTGGTGGCGGTCACGGCCACACTGTTCGCCATCCAACAGTTGGCCGGGACGGCGTTCGGCCGCACCCCGGTCCCGGTGGACAACCTCCTGCCCGTCACGGATTTCCGGATCGGCGGCCTCTCGGTGCAGGGATCGACCGTCACGATCCTCCTGGTCGCGGTCGTGGTGCTGGCGGCGACGATCCTGTGGCTGCGGCTTTCGACGACGGGCCAGCTGCTCCGGGCGGTCGGGGACAACCCCGGGGCTGCGCAGACCATCGGTGTCGGGGTGAACCGGGTACGGCTCTGGGCGTTCGGCGTTTCGGGGGCGGTCGCCGGCATCGCCGGGATCGTCTTCGCAGCGAAATCCGGGGTGCAGTTCACCAGCGGACTGTCCTGGACCCTCACCGGATTCCTCGCCCTCGTCATCGGCGGTACCGGCAAGCCGTGGGCCCCGCTCGTCGGGGGTCTGCTCCTCGGGTGCGTCCAGGTGTTCGGCGGATTCTATTTTGGCGCGACGGGAAGCTCGATCGCCATCTTCCTCATCGCCCTCGTCTTCTTCGCCTTCCGCCCGGAGGGACTGTTCCAGCGAAAGGTGCGTGTCTGATGAGCACCACCGACCTGACCCGCGCATCGCATCCTCCAGCGACGTCCACCGCGAGTCGGCACACCCTGCGGACGGTGGCCGGCGAGGTGCTCACATGCCTGCTCGTGGTGGCGGGCGTACTGGTGTGGATGGGACCGAGCCTCTACCGCCAGGACCTTGTGTTCCTCACCGCCACCTACGCACTGATCGCCTTGGGCATGTACCTCCCGTTCGTCCTCGCCGGCTCGCTGTCGATGGCCTACAGCGCCTATGCGGCGATCGGCGCCTACGCCGTGGCGTATCTCTCGGTCAAGCAGAACCTGTCCCCGTGGTGGGGCTGGCTCGTCGGGGCGGTGATCGCCGCGGTCGTCGCCGTCGTCATCGCGCTCGCCACCAGGAAACTGTCGGGCTTCTACCTCGCCGCGGTCACCCTGCTGTTCGCCCTCGCCTTCGAGCACTGGCTCGGCGACGCCACCACCATCACTGGCGGCGCGTCCGGGATCTCGGCGATACCGGTTCCGACGCTCTTCGGCTGGGAACCCCCGCGATACTCGCAGGTCGTCGCAGCGATTGTGCTGGTCTGCGTGATCGCGGTCCTCATGGACCGGCTGCGCCGCTCGTCCTGGGGGCTGGCGCTGTCGACCGCCCGGGAGAGCATCCCGGCGGTCCAGTCCGCGGGAATCTCACCCACGCACCTCAGTGTCGTGGCACTGGCGGTCGGGGCGGCCATCGCCTCCCTGGGCGGCGCGGTGTTCACCGCCTCGGTGCAGGCCGTGACACCCGAGACGTTCGGCCTGGACCTGGTCTTCCTGGCGATCTTCATGCCCATCATCGGCGGCCGCGGTTCGGCGTGGGGCGCGCCCCTGGGGGCGCTCATCGTCGTGGCGGTCACCCTCAACATGCCGGGGTACCAGGGCTCGGGCGAACTGCTCCTCGCCGTGGTGGTGCTGGTCATCCTGCTCCTGGCCCCCGGAGGGGTCATCGGATGGGCGCGTCAGGCACTCTCCCGTATCCGCGGAAGGAAGTGAGCTCCATGCCGACCACACCCGCGAACCGCGATGTCCCGGACGGGGAGGCCCTCCTCACGGTCTCCGGGATGACCAAGACCTACGGCGGCGTCACGGCGGTCGACGACGTCGGTTTCTCTCTCCCGGCGGGCTCGGTCCTCGGCCTGGTGGGACCCAACGGTGCGGGCAAGACGACCCTCGTGGACTGCATCGTGGGCACGCAGACGGCGACCGCCGGCACTATCGCGGTGGAGGGGCGGATCCTCCGGTCCGGACCCACGGTCCGTGCCCGCGCCGGGCTGGCTCGCACGTTCCAGCACCCCCAGCTTGCCCTGGACCTCAGCCCGGTGGAGAACATCGTCCCAGGCCTGGTGGGAAGTCGGATCGGCTCCTACGCGGCCTCCGTCCGCGCCATGGTCCGTGGGCTCGCCGGCACCCCGCACGACGTCCTGGCGCAGGCCGCGCGGCTCGCCGCGGAATACGGTGTGCCCGAGGTCGAATCGACCGGTGACCTCGGTCTCGGGGCGCAGCGGCTCGTCGAGATCGCCCGCGCCATGGCCGCACGGCCGAGGGTGCTGCTGCTCGACGAACCGTTCGCGGGCTCGGATCCGGACGGGATCGCGGCGATATCGCATGCGATCGGGCAGGTCCGTGACTCCGGACGATCCGTGGTGCTCGTCGACCACAACGTCGATCTCATCGCGGAGCTCGCGGACGCCGTGGTGCTCCTCGCCGAGGGCAGGGTCGCCTTCGCCGGCGATCCGGACGAGTGTATGCGCAGTCCCGAGATGCAGGCCGTCTACTTCGGCACCACGCCGTCAACGAAGGAGGCCCGATGATCTCCGCGTCAGGGATCACCGTCCGCTACGGCAGTGCTCTCGCCGTTCGGGAGGCGTCGCTCACCGCCCCTGCCGGCACCGTCACCGCCGTCGTCGGTCCGAACGGCGCCGGCAAATCCAGCCTCATGTCCGCCCTGCTCGGCTCGGTCCCGGCCGCCGGCTCGGTCGAAGTGGGCGGCGTCGACCTCAGCTCCGTCCCGTCCGGGAAGCGCCTCCGGTCCGGGCTCGCCTACGTCCCGCAGGGGCGTCAGCTCTTCCCCCGACTTACCGTGCGGGAGAACCTCGAGATCGGTGCCCGACTCCTCGGCCGGCGCAACGACGTGCTGGGCACCGCATTCGACCGGTTTCCCATCCTGCGAACCCGCCAACGGAGCCTCGCCGGCGTGCTGTCCGGTGGCGAGCAACAGATGCTGGTCCTGGCCCGCGCCTTGTTGGTGCAACCGAGCACCCTGCTCCTCGACGAGATGACCACCGGCCTGTCGCCCAAGATCGGCGGTGAGCTGCTCGACCTGGTCCGCGCACTGGCCGACTCCGGGGTGACGGTCGTGGTGGCCGAACCCGCTCTGCACCGGGTGGCCCGGATCGTCGACCGCGGTTACGTGATGATGCGCGGCGGCCTGAGCGAGCCGTACCCCGACGCGGAGTCCCTGGACTCCGCCTACCGGTCCGCGATGGGCCTCCTGGAGGAAGCGCTGTGACCGACTCCGCATCCGTTCCCGTCGGCGACAGCCTCGACGATTTCACCCTCGCACCCGAGAAGTTCGCCGAGGTATCCGTGAGCGGAATGGTCCGCCATTGGGCCCGCACCCGCGCTGACGACCCGGCCTATATCGACACCGAAGGCATCCTCAGCTGGTCGGGCTACGACCGCGCCGCCGATCTCGTATACGCTGCCCTCGTCCCGGAGGACGGATCAGACGCGCCGGGCTCGGCGGCGGTGTACCTGCCCGATACCGCCGGATTCCACATCGCGCTGGTCGGCGCCTACCGGGCCGGTGTACGGGTCGCGGCCATGGGAGCGCGCTCGGGGCCGGCCGAGATCGCCCACATCATGTCGACCGCCGGTGCCCGGGTCCTCGTCACCGCTCCGTCCATCCGCGGCCGCTCTGTCGGAGAACTACTCGACGACCTCGAGTCCAGGGGGCTGGGCCTCGACGCCGTGATCATCGTCGACGGCACCGAGATCGTCAGCGGTCACGGACCCGTTGTCAGACGCGAAGTCGACCCCTCCCGTGCGTTCGGGGTGGACGAGATCTCGATGCTCAACAGCACCTCCGGGACGACGGGACGTCCCAAGCTGGTCACGCAGACACAGCGCAGGTGGGTCGCCTTCGCGGGCGTGGCCTGCCGGAAGGGCGAACTGGATCGTGACGAGACGATCGCGGCGTTCGTCCCCGCGCCGTTCGGCTTCGGGCTCTGGACATCACACTTCCTTCCCGCCCTGATGGGTCGGCCGACCCTTGTCATGGACCGCTTCGACGCCTCGGTCGCCATCTCGTTGATGCGTGACCACGGTGCGACGGTGCTCGCGTGCGTGAGCACGCAGTTCCGGATGATGCTGCACTCCGAGCATCCCCCGCTGAGCGAGCACACCTCCCTTCGCGTGATGTACACCGGTGGCGAAGCCGTGCCCACCACGGAGGCCAGGAGGTTCGAGGAGATCACCGGCGCCCGGGCCCTCCAGTTCTACGGCTCGAACGAGACCGGGGCCGCCAGCGCGACCTCGATCCACGACGACGACGAGACCCGCCTCGCCACAGGGGGTTACCTCCTCCCCGAGATGCAGGTCCGCGTGTTCGACGGGGGTCGGGAGATCCCCGGACCCGGCCTCCGTCGTGGGCAACCGGCTGTGCGAGGACCGCTCATGTCCCGGGGCTACTGGAACGACGATGCGGCCAATGCCGAACTGTTCACCGACGACGGGTGGATTCTGCTGGGCGACGTGGTGGAGGTGGACGAGTCGGACCGACTCAGAGTCGTGGGCAGAATCGCGGACCTCATCATCCGGGGTGGCAAGAACATCTCCGCGGTGGAGGTCGAAGATCACGTCCGTGAGCATCCCGCGGTCGCGATGGTGGCGGCGGTGGGAGTGCCGGACCCGCTTTTCGGGGAGCGCCTGTGCGTCGTCGTCACGCTGCGGAGTGGGGCCGATGACCTGTCCCTGCCCGACCTCACCACATGGCTCCGCGATCGCGGCGTGACGCGGGAGTATCTTCCGGAGCGCCTCCTCGTCGTCGACTCCCTGCCCACGGCACCGGGCGGGAAGATCGCCAAGGGCGAGGTCCGCGGACTCGCCGAGGCGGCGACCACCGACGCCACGGCCACCGACGCCACGACCACCGAGTCGGGTGATCTCTGATGCCGCGACGCGAACAGGACCTCCGGGGCAGGACCGCCCTGGTGACGGGCGCCGGGCGCGGGCAGGGTCGGGCCGTCGCCGTCGCCCTCGCACGTCGGGGTGCCGTGGTCTGGGCCACCGATCTGTGTGCCCCGTCGGGTACCGCGCCGTACCCTCTCGCGGAGCCGGGCGACCTCGACGAGACCGCACGGCTGGTCTCATCCGAGGGAGGAGAGTGCCATCCCGAGCTCCTCGACGTACGGGATCCCGAGGCCGTGAATGACCTGGTCGGACACGTCGTTGATAGCACCGGAAGCGTCGACATCCTGGTGACCTGTGCGGGGATCGTGGGCTTCGCCCCCACCGCCGAGCTGCGCGACGAGCAGTGGGCCGACATGATCGCCACAAATCTCACCGGCACGTTCCATTGCGTCCGAGCCGTCCTGCCTGGGATGGCTGACCGTCGATCCGGGAGGATCGTGGCGATCTCGTCGATGAGCGGTCGACAGGGCACGCCGAACCTCGCGCACTATTCGGCGTCCAAATGGGGCGTGATCGGACTGATCAAATCGGTCGCCCTCGAGTACGCGCAGCAGGGGGTTACCGCCAACGTGGTGTGTCCGACCAACGTGGACACCCCGATGCTGCACAACCCCGCCCTGTACTCGTTGTTCGCCCCTGACCTCGACAATCCGTCCCGGGATGACGTGGAACCGAGGTACGCCGCGATGAGTCCGATGCGGATCCCGTGGAGCCCGCCCGAGGCCATAGCTGACGCGGTCGACTACCTCGTCGGTGCCTCCGGTGATTACGTGACCGGATCTGTGCTCGACGTGGGCATGGGTTCCGCGGCGAGGATGCCGTAGGGCAACATCACTCGTCCCGCATCGGGGTCAGCCGTCAGAGTCCACTGTCAGAGTCCACTGTCAAAGTCACCGTCCGAGTCAGACGGTCAGAGTCAGACGAGCCAGAGTCAGACGAGCCAGGCCCGAAGGAGCATGTACGCGGCGGTGCCCACAACAATGCTCGCCGCCGTACGCCGAAAGGCGAGGTGCACAGCGAGAGTGAGAGCCAGTGCGCCGGCCGCAGGGGCCCACGAGGAGAGCTCTGCGGTGGTGTCGCGCAACGTGTAGACCACCAGCAACACCATGATCCCGGCCGGCATCGCGCCGCCCAGGTACCGCATCACCGCCGAGTCCCGCAGCCGGGTCAGGGCCACGAATGGCGCGGCGCGGAGCGCGACGGTCACCAGGAACATCACGCCCAGCCCGGCCAGCAGGTACCCGATCGAGGGCAGAGTCGAGGGGAGTGCGGGGCTCACGTCTCACCCCGCGCGCTCCGGGACTGCACGGCGAACCGCACGAGTAGCGCCGCCACGAAAAGGCAGAGCCCCACGAGCAGCATCTGCTCCGGCGCCACCACCAGCGCGATCAGCCCGCAGATCAGTCCCAGCACGGGGGACGGGAGGTCGCCGGAGGCACGCCAGGCGTCCACCGCGAGTACGGCGAACAGGGCCGTCAGGGCGAACTGGAGCCCGTCCAGCCCGGGCGGCAACGCCGCACCGATCAACCCTCCGACCACGCCCGGCAGCACCCAGCTCAGCTGGCAGACCACAGCGATGGTCAGGGTCCGGGCACCCGTCATCTCCGAACGCGGCTTGGTCGCCGTGATGGCGTACACCTCGTCGGTCAGGGAGTACACGGCGTACGCCTTGCCGAGTCGGGACCGGATCGACTCGATGGGGAAGCTCAGCCCGTAGAACACGTGCCGGAAGTTCACCAGGAAGGTCGCCGCGGCCAGCGAGTACAGCGGGGTCATAGCGGCGAGCATGCCAATCGCCAGGAACTCCATCGACCCGGCGTAGATCACGATCGAGAAGACCGGCGCCCACCACCACGCGAACCCCGCTTGCGTGATGAGCACGCCGAAGGCGATCCCGAGCGGGACCATGCCGATGGCGACGGGTACGGCGTCGGCGACGCCCTTGCGGATCTCGTCGCGAGTGGGGGACAGGGGTGGCACGGCG
>NZ_BRVN01000005.1 GCF_026011735.1 Dietzia sp. NCCP-2495
CGAGCTCAGCCCAGCCCGGCCAAGCCCAGCGCGGCCCAACCCGGCCCCGCCCCGCCTAGAACAGCGTCCGCGGCCGCACACTGTTCGCCTGGTCCACGAGCCGGAACCGTTGCTGCCGGGTATCGGTGGACCGGGCGAGCGTCCGCAGCACCGTCTCCGCCCCGGTCCGCAGTCCGAACTCGGTGAACGGCACGTCCCGCATCAGCGGTGAGGGCGACGGCTCGTTGTCGGGGAGCTTGATCCAGTCCAGGGCGGTGATGAGCACTGTGAGTCGGATCTGGAAGGCCCGGTGCTCGCCGGCCGGCAGGTTCGCGACCCGGCGCGCGGCCTCCCTCAGGTGCGATTCCTCGGTCTCCTCGAGGGGCCGTCCCTGGCACAGCAGCAGGATCGTGGTGAGGGTGGCGAGTGTGGAGTACCGCGAGTTGGGTGGCACCTGGTCGAGTTCGGCGATCGCGGCGGTCACCTCACCGCGTCGTTGGAGCTGGCGTGCGAGCCCGAACGCGGAGCTGATCACGGACCGGTCGACCGACCACACGATGCGGTAGAAATGTTCGCTGGAGCGCGCCCACCTGTTCCGGTCGCTCTCGGGGCACACGTCGAGGATCAGTTCGGCGGTCGCGGCGAGAGCGAGTTTGGACCCGTTCTCACCCGGCATCGCCGACAGCACCTGCTGGAACTTGGGGTAGGCCCCGAGCGGGTCGCCCTTGAGGAGCGCCACAACTCCGTCGTACCAGGCCAGCCGCCATTCGGTTTTGCGCTTGTCGTCGTTCTCGTCCAGCAGCGCCTCGGCGGAGGCCAGGTCTCCGCTCTCGAGGTACGCACGGGCGAGGGACATGATCACGCCGGTGCTGGCGCGGACTTCGGAGTCCTTGTCCTCGTACAGGTCCATGAGGGTGTCGATGCGTTGTTCGGCGGACGTGTAGGAGGTGGCGGCGAGGATCCGGGAGGCCGGGTCGCCGGCTTCCATGAGGGGCACGGGGAGGGCGTTGACCAGTTCGGCACTGGTGAGGGTGGTGTCGCGGGCCTCGCCGTCGACGAGGAAGTCGGTGGGTTCGACGGTGTACAGGGTCCCGAAGGTGGACCGCTGCGGGGAGAACACCTGCGAAAAGGCGGGGTGCGGCGTGCCGGTGCGTAGTGCGAGTACTTCGCGGAGCACGCCCATGAGCTGCCCGGCCATGCCGGTGGCGGTGCGGAACCGCATGGTGGGGTCGGTGTTGGTGGACCGCTGGATGAACCGGTACAGGGAGTCGTAGCGGCTGAAGACGGGCTCCTCGACGGGGGAGGGGATGCCGTCGGCGTAGCGGCCGTCCACCACGGGGAGGCGGACGATCAGTGAGGCGAGGGTGCGTCCGACTGTGTAGAGGTCGGAGGCGACGGTCGGTCCGGTCTCGGGGATCTCGGGTGCCTGGAAACCGGGCGTGCCGTAGATGTGCCCGAAGTCGCCCACGCCGGAGACTGCGCCCATGTCGATCAGCTTCACGTGGTCTTCGGTGAGCATGATGTTCTCGGGCTTGAGGTCGTTGTAGACCAGCCCCACCGAGTGGAGGTACGAGAGGGCCTGGAGGACCTCGAGCACGTAGGCGATGGCCTTCTCGACCGGGAGCACGCGGCCGGGTGCGGCGCGTCGGACGTCGCGCAGGCTGGGGCCGCCGACGTATTCCATGACGATGTAGCCGCCGTGGGTCGGAGAGGTGGCCCAGTCGTCGTGGATGAAGTTGTAGATCCTCACGATCGAGGGGTGGGACAGCTCGGCGAGGATCTCGCGTTCGGCCACCGCGACTTCCTGCGCGGCGGCGTGGTCGGCGTGGAGCAGCCCCTTGAGCACCACCCAGCGGTCGGAGACGTTGTGGTCCACGGCCAGGTAGATCCAGCCCATCCCGCCGTGGGCGAGGGCGCCGCGCACCTCGTACTGGTCGGCGACGAGGTCGCCGGGGCGGAGTTCGGGGCGGGGGAGCCGTCCGTTCGAGGCGGCGCACTCGGCCTCGATCTCCTCATCGCTGAGCATGGCGGACGTGGGGTCGACCGGGATGATGTACGGGAGGTCGACCAGGCCCTCGGCGGCGAGGCTGGGCTTGTCCTCGGGCTTGTCGGGTTGGCGGATCCGGAACGGGGATCCGGTGGTCCGCTCGCCGGTATCCGAGGTGTGACCGGGCGTCGCGCCGTGTGAGGTGGAGGACGACCCCGACGACCCCGACGACCGCCCCGACCACGATCCCGACGACGACGACCCCGCCACCGGCACGGATTCGGTGGCGGAATCCGGGTCGTCGTCCCGGGCACGGGCAGGCCGGGGATCGGTGTCGTCGAGGAAGCTGGTCATGCTCACCGCGCCGGTGGCCTCGACCACGCCCGTGTGATCCATGGACCCGGTCGATTCCATCGCGCCAGTGTGTTCCATGGACCCGGTGGACTCCATGGCGCCGGTCGCCTCGAGCGGTCCCGTCGCGGCCACGCCCTCGGTCTGCGCCACGGCCTCGGTGTGCACGATCGCCTGGGTGCGGGCGTCGGGCTCGTCGTCGGGACGCTCGGTATCACTGTTCCGGATGCTCATCGCGGCGGCTCCGGGGTCGTCGACGGCTCGGGGAGGTACATCGGTTCGGGCATCCCGGGACTCGGACCGAGGCCGGAGAGCCAGGTCGAGTACATGCGGTTCCACGTGCCGTCGTTGCGGATCCGCTCGAGCGTCGAGTTGACCTGACGGACCAGACCGTCGGTGTTGTTCCGCCGCGTCGACTTGGCGATGCCCACGCCGTACGGTTCCGCATTGAGTCGCGGGCCCACGATCTGCAGGTACGGGTCCTGGGCGGTGATGCCGACGAGGATCGCGTCGTCGGTCGTGATGGCGTCAACCTGGTTCTGCTGGATGGCCACCAGGCAATCCGCCCACGTGTTGACCGACAGCACCGTGATGCGGTCCAGCGAGTCCCGCAGATGCGCCGCCGAGGTGGTGCCCGAGGCCACGCACACGCGTTTGCCCTCGAGATCCTCGATGGTCTCGATCCCGGAGCCGCGCACCGCCAAGACGCGCTGGTAGGCGCGGAAGTACGGGACGGAGAAGGTGATCCGCTCCCGACGCTCACACGTGATCGACATCGACCGGATCACCAGGTCGACACGGTCGTTCTCCAACGCCTGGATCCTGTTCGCCGACGTCAGTGACTGGAACTCGACCTGGTCGGGATTGCCGAAGATGTCCGCGGAGATCTCCCGCGCCAGGTCCACGTCGAAACCGGTGAGTTCGCCGGTGCCGGGATCGCGGAACGAGAAGAGGTTGGAACCCTGGTCCAGGCCCACGATCAGTCGGCCGCGGTCGAGGATCTCCGGGACCCGCTCGGCGGGCGGCTGGTCGTCGGGCGCCAGGCTGAGCAGGGGATTGCACGAGGTGTCCTCCGACGGTAGCTCCGACGGGATGCCGGTGCTCACCACCGCGCCGGCGGGAAGGGGCTGGACGGCGTCGACCTCGGGGATCCCCGCCTCGACCGGGTCGGCCGTCGAGGTTGCCGCGGCGTCGGTGGCGGGCTCACCTGCCGTTCCGGGCCCGGCGTTGTCGTCGTCGACACCACAGGCGCCCGTCGCCACCAGGGCCGCCACCAGGGCGCCCCCGACCACGCCCCGCAGGGACCGGTTCCCGGCTCTCCGTCGGCGCTGCACACCCGCCCCGCGCCCGGTCACAGGTACTCCCGGATCCGGGGCGCGATACCCACGACCACCGCGAACGCCGCGAGCGCGGACAGCGCCATGATGAGGTCCGGACCCGCCGAGGACGTGCGGCGGGCCTTGTCGATGCGGGTGCGCAGGGTCTCCCGGGCCTCCTCGATGGCGTTTTGCATCGACTCGTCGAAATCGTCGAACGCGGCACCCGAGTCGCCCGGGCTCTGGCCGGAGGAGATCGCGATCGCGCCCTGGTAGTCGCCCTGCTGGTACAGCGAGTCCGCGCGATTCTGGGCGGCCATCCACTGGTCGAGGGCGCCGATGGCGTCAGTGACGGCGCCGTTGTCGTCCAGGCTGGTGTCGCGGCCGGAGTCCTCGTCGTCCAGGTACACCGTCAGCGAGCTCCGGACTCCCTCCAGGATCCGGCCGCGCTCGGCGGCCGAGCTCTCCGGATCCGTACGCCGCACTAGGTTGAGCGTCTCCTGGGCGCGCACCTTCTGCGCGTTGATCCGCTGCCGCGTCAACTCGTTCATCGGCGCCGCGCCCTCGGACAATCCCCGCGCGTTGTCGTTCGCGGCGAGGAACCCGGCGACCATCGTGAGCAGGAACGACGCCACGACGAGCAGGGTCGCCATGGCGAGCGCCGGGTTCACGCGACGCGCGGTCAGGCGCCAGAGCCACTGCTGCAGCAGGATCAGCACCGCGATCGAGAGCATCAGCAGGAAGAACGAGCCCCACGGCGGCGACGACCACTCGCGGTCCGACTCGCCCACCGACGAGGACTGGCGGTCGTACAGATCGGCGGCCGCGGGGAGGATCGTGTCCTGCATGAGCGAGGACGCCGTGGCCAGATACGCCGAGCCCACGGGGTTGGCGACGCGGTTGTTGGTCCGCGCGGTCTCCACGAGGCCGGTGTAGGTGGCCAGTTGCGCGTTGATGTTCGCGAGCTGGTCGATGGACTCGGTGTCCGCGCGGTCCAGGCCCTGGGAGGCCGCGATGATCGCCGACGACGACGTGGCGATGGCCTCGAGATAACGGTCCCGCAGTTCCGGTGGTTCGATCCCGCCCGTGATGAACGCCGTGTTGGCCGCCGAGTCGGCGATGGTCAGCGAACTGTAGAGCGTCTGCGAGGCGTTGGCGACGGGCTCGACCTCGGCCAGGAGCGTCTCGTGGTGGGTCTGCCGCTGGGTGATGGTGGTCGACGCGACGATCCCGCCCAGCAACACCGACACGATCGCCACGATGGTGAACACCGACATCCGCCCCGGCGTCGTGAGCACGTCGTTCCAGAACCGCGCCGCGCGATGCCGCAGAGGGTGGCGCGAACCGACCGGGGCGGATGTGTCCTCCTTGGGGGCCGCGGGGACCTTGGGTCGTGGCAGGGTGGGAGTGGCCATCTGCTCACTCACCTCCCCGGTCCGGCGGTCCCGTCGGGCATCGAGTCGGACGGGCGTGGGACCCACGTTAGTGAAGTGGGGGCCGGTAGTCGGGCAGACTGGTCGTGAAGTCGGCAAGGTCGCGCCCGAAACGGTGGTGGACCCCAGCGGAGAAAGGTGGTCGACCGGTGGTGGTGATCGAGGGCGACGGTAACGGCTGGGTGGTGTCGGCGTCCGGTGAGCGACGGTGGGGACGCTACGGCGCCGCCGGCCTGCTGCTGCGCGCCGCCGACCCCGCCGACCCCGACACCCCGCTCGTCCTCCTCCAGCACCGGGCCGTGTGGACCGCCTCGGGTGACACCTGGGCGTTGCCGGGTGGCGCACGCGATTCGCACGAGGACGCGGCCACCGCTGCGCTGCGCGAGACGGAGGAGGAGGCAGAGATCCGGCCCGCCGACGTGACGGTGCGCTCCGAACGCGTCACCTCCCGGATGCCCGGCACCGTGTGGCACCGCCCCGGGCTGGACATGCGGCACGTCGCGGAGATGATGAGCCGGCTGCGGCCGGACCAGAAGCACACCGATGACGATTCTGGCTCCGGTGACGGTTCCGGCTCCGAGGCCGGCTCTGGTGACGGCTCCGCCTCCGGCGCCTCCGCTGCCCGGCCGAAGCTCGCGATCCCGCCGCTGGTCCAGGAGTCGACCGAACCGGTGGAATGGACCTACACGACCGTCGTGGCCGACGCGCCGCGGCCGCTGGAGACCGTGCCGAACAACGAGAGCCTGGAACTGCGGTGGGTGCCGGAGACCGAGGTCGCCGAGATGCCGTTGATGCCCGCCTTCGCCGCCGCCTGGGAGACGGGCCTGCGCTCGGAACCCGTCGAGCTGGTGGTCGACGTGGCCAACGTGCTGGGCTCCAGGCCGAACGGCTGGTGGAAGGACCGGGCCGGGGCGACGACGCGCCTGCTCGACGAGCTGGGAGCGGGGATGCCGCGCACGCTCGACCTGCCGGCGGGCGGTGATGCCGCCGCCGGACCTGACCGCGAGTTCGGTTGGGTGGCCCGTGCCCACGCCGTGATCGAGGGCGCCGCGCGGGACGCCGAGCACTCGGGTCCTTTCGCCATCCACCGCGCCGCCGGGTCGGGTGACGATGCGATCGTGGAGCTGGTTACGGCGCTGGTCACCGGGATGGTCACGGAGCCGGACACCGAACTGTCCACCGTGCAGAATGGCGGGCCCCGACGAGTGGTGGTGGTGACCGCCGATCGGGGACTGCGGGACAGGTTGCCGGGCGGTGTCGTCGTCGTCGGACCCAGGGCCATTCTCACCTGACCCGACCACGGCGACCTGACAACGGCGACCCGACCACGGCGATCCGCCCGGTGACCTGCCCACGGCGACCCGAGCTTGCGATCCCAGGAACGATTCAGGTGCGCGGGGCACACTGGTGACATGACTGACCGCCCCGAGATTCTCGTAGGCCCGCTGCTGCGTTACGTCGACGCCACCGAGGCCACGGTCTGGGTCGAGGTGTCGGCGCCGAGCCGCGTCACCATCCGGACCGGTGACGACGAGGTGACCGAAACCAGCTGGGGAGTGTTCGGGCACCACTTCGCCCTCCTCCACCTCACCGACCTCGACACCGGCGCCGAGACCCCGTACGAGGTGCTGCTCGACGGTGAGCTCGTCTGGCCGCTGGACCCCGAGCGGCCCAGCGTGATCCGCACCCCGCGCGCCGACGACACCGTGCGGCTGGCGTTCGGCTCGTGCCGCCGCGGCGAGAGTCTGACCCCGAGGGCGCTGCGCAAGATCGGCGCGGACTCGCTGGTGGCGCTCTCGCATCGGATGGCCTCGACCGACCACGACGACTGGCCCGACGCCATGCTCCTGCTCGGCGACCAGGTGTACGCGGACATCCCCAGCGAGGACATCGCCGAACGGCTGGCAGCGCGTCGGCGTGCCGGAGGCGGTCCCCAGTCGGTGCGCGACTCGGCCGGGGCGGGCGGCGACCGCGACGTCTCGGACGAGATCTGCGACTTCGAGGAATACTCCGGGCTCTACCACGAGTCATGGCGCGATCCGGACGTGCGGTGGCTGCTGTCGACCGTGCCGAGCTGCATGATCCTCGACGACCACGACCTACGCGACGACTGGAACTCCTCGCAATCGTGGCGGCGCGAGATGACCGCCCAGCCCTGGTGGCGGGACCGGGTCACCGGCGCGTTCTCGAGCTACTTTGTGTACCAGCACCTCGGCAACCTCGCCCCCGATGAGCTGGCTGAGAACGAGGTCTACCAGGCGATTCGTGCGGCCGACTCGGACAGTGAGCGGGAGCGGATCCTGTCCGACTTCGCTGTACGGGCCGACGCCGAGCGAGGGGCCTCCCAATGGAGCTACAAGCGTGACTTCGGCCGGGTGCGCGTGGTGATGCTCGACGTGCGTGCCTCCCGGCACCTCGAGCCCGAGGACCGACGCGTCATGGATTCTGCGGAATGGGAGTGGACGCGTCATGCCTGCCTCGACACGGACGTGGACCACCTGGTGATCGGGTCGTCGCTGCCTGCGTTCATGCTGCCCGCACTGCACCACCTCGAGGGCTGGAACGAGGCCGTCTCACGGGATCGGCCGAACAAGCCCCTCAGCGCCAGGCTGGGAGAGCGGATCCGCCTCGCCGTGGACCTCGAACACTGGGCGGCGTTCCGGAGAAGCTTCGACGACCTGGTGGGACTGCTCACCGAGGTCGCGGCGGGGAAGGCGGGGACAGTCGGGCAGGCGGGGCAGTCCGGACCTTCTGGGCAGCCAGGGCAGGCAGGGCAGGATGGGCAGGAGGGTGCAGCGCCGGCGTCGATCCTCATGCTCGGCGGTGACGTCCATTGTTCCTATCTGGAGGAGGTCGAGCTGACCGCGCCGGAGGCGGCCGGTTCGCCGACCCGCGTGCACCAGCTCGTCATGTCGCCTTTCCGAAATCCGCTACACAAGCCGATCCGCGTGGTGAACCGCCTCTCGGTGCGCGAGCCGTTGCCATCGGTGGCGCGCAGGTTGGCGCGAGCGGTCGGGGTTCGCGAACCGGCGGTGCGGTGGCGGATGACGAACGGCGTGTGGTTCGACAACGGCGTGATGACCCTCGTGCTGCGTGGCCGCAATGCTTCCGTGCAGGTCGACCACGCAGTGGTGGAATGGCCCGCCCGCGGCTTGGGCAAGCTGCTCACCCTGGTCCCCGGACTGGCACCCGACTCCTGGGGACGACAGCCAGACGGCGATTCCCTCGAGCGCAAGCCACGGCAGGTGCTCCGCCGCACGTTGACCAAGGATCTGACCGGCTGACCGGCTGACCGCGGATCTGCCCAGGTGGCCGCGTGGCCCCGCGGTCAGCCGGCTGCCACAACCGCTCGCCGTCTGCCCCGAGTGCTGCCGTGCGCCGCCCCTGCCCCGGCTTGTAGGCACAAGTGCGGGGCTTGTCGTCGTCACTGCGGGGATGTGCTCGGATTTTCGCAGTGTTGTCGACAAGCTTTTAGCGGGTTCCCCTCAGCGGCGGCCGGACGTGACGATCACGTCAGTCCAACGCCCCGCGCATCTGGCGGGCCGCGGTCGTGGGGTCGGCGGCTTCGGTGATCGCGCGCACCACCACGGCTCTGCTCGCGCCTGCGGCCAGTACCTCGTGCAGATTGCCGGTGTCGATCCCGCCGATCGCGAACCACGGCTTGACCTGGTCAGATGAATCCGAGCTCGCGTTCGAGCCGGAGCCCGCACCCGCGCGGCGGCTGCCCAGTCCGGCAGCGTGTCGGACCAGCTCGAGCCCCGGAGCGTGGCGGCCCGGCTTGGTGGGCGTCGGCCAGACCGGGCCGGTGCAGAAGTAGTCGATCAGCGGGTCCGCGGCGGCGGCGTCGACCTCGTCGGTCGCGTGGCAGGACATGCCCAGCAGCATCTCGTCACCTATGAACCGGCGCGCCCACCGAACGGGAAGGTCGTCCTGGCCGATGTGCAGGATGTCGGCGCCGGCGGCTGCAGCGATGTCGGCGCGGTCGTTGACGGACAGCAGCGCGCCGTGGGAATCGCACACCTCGCGCATCACGGCGAGCGCCCGCAGCTCGTGTCCGGCCTCCAACGGACCGTGCTCCCGCTCGCCGGGCGAGTTCTTGTCGCGCAGCTGCACCAGGTCGACCCCGCCGGTGAGGGCAGCGGTGACATCTCGCCGCAGTGCCGGAAAGTCGCCGGTCCAGCCCTCGTCGCGGGCCTGCTCGTCGAGATGCCGTCGGGCATCGATACACAGGTAGAGGCGGGCGCTGTCGAGGCGGGCGCGGAGGGCGTCGGCGCGGGAGGTCATGGAGCCCACAGTAGGTGGTGAGCTCTCGGTAGGCGGTGCCGGTCAGACATAGTCCGCCCGAGGGATCACCGTGGTGCCAGTCAGACTCGGTCCGCCCGCGGCATCACCATGGTGCCGGTCAGGGTCGGTCCGCCTGCCCCAGCATCGCAGTCAGCCCGAGCGCGACCAACCCGGTGACGGCCCCCACCAGGAGTCCGGTGCCCAGCGAGGAGATCGTCCCGGCCACACGGAAGATCACCTCCTGCACGTCCGGCGAGAGGTCGGCCAGGTTCCCGCCGAGTCGCGGGGCGGCATCGTCGAGCCCGACGGCCCACAGCACCTGGTGGGTGCCGGCGAGCAGCACTCCGTAGTGGCCGCCCACCGCGAGCAATGTGGTGAACGGCCGCTCGACGCGGGCCCGCAGGGTCACCACGATCCAGACGGCCAGCGGCACGAACCCCAGGAGAAGGTTGACGAAGGTCCCCTCGTGGACCAGGTCGAGGTCGTGGAGGATCACCCGCGGCACGGCGAGTAGCGCCAGGACCACCACGGTCACCAGCGACAGCCCCACAGCCGGGGGACGGGACGCGGCGGGTGCGGGGGCCGGCGGCCGCGAGGCGGGCGAGTCGGGGCCGGAGCCAGGCGGCGGCGAGGCCGGCGAGTCGGAAACGGAGGACGGAGGCTGGAAAGTGCTCATGACGCTGACGCTAGGGCCGACCGACACAAAAGGCACTGGTCCGAGCCTGGAATCCGGGTGCATCCCGGGGATCGCCCCCAGTGCGCGTCGGGGTAGGTTGGCGGCATGACCCCTACCCCTCCCGCTCGTCGCATCGCTGTGATCGGCGGCTCGGTGATCGGTCTGGCCTGCGCCTGGGTCATCGCCCGTGAGCTCCCGGATGCCGAGGTCGTGATCCACGAGCCCGATGACTCCGGCCCCGACGGCGTCCCCACCTCGGGCGCGGCCTGGGTCGCAGGAGGCATGCTCGCCCCCTTCAGCGAGGCGTGGCCGGGCGAGACGGAGGTGTTCGCCCTCGGCGTGGCGTCTCTACGCCTGTGGAACGGCTTCCTCGATGCGCTCGCCCCGTACGCACCGCCCGGCACGTCGATCCGCAGCGCCACCCACACGCACATGCTGGCCGTGGACGACGCGGATGCGCGCGACCTCGAGATGGCGATGTCGTGGGCGGTGGGCAACGACGCCGTCGTCGTCGGCGGGGTGACCAGCACCGACCTGCGACGCGTCACCCGGCGCGAACTCCGCGAGGCCGAACCGTCGCTCGCGCGCGTCGCGCGCGCCGCCTACCGCATGGACTCCGAGGGCGCCGTGGACAACCGCGTCCTCCTGGCCGCCCTGACCCGCGCGTGCCGCGCCGAGGGTGTCACGTGGGTGCGGGGCGCGGTGGACAGTCTTGACGACGACGACATCGACGCCGACCGCCTCGTCCTGGCCGCAGGCGCGGGGTCCGCGGCTCTCGCCGGGCTGCCAATCCGACCGGTCAAGGGGGAGGTCCTGCGGTTGCGGGCCAGGCCCGGCTGCGAGGACGCTCCGCGGGGAGTTGTCCGGGCGTTCGTGCGCGGTCGCCCGCTGTACCTCGTGCCCCGCGACGGTGGGCTCGTGGTGGGGGCGACGCAGTACGAGCACGGGGACGATCGGCAGGTCACCGTCGGGGGAGTGCGGGACCTGCTCGCGGATGCGGAGACGATCTTCCCTGGGATCGGCGAGTACGAGCTGGCCGAGATGATCGCCGGGCTGCGGCCGATGGCTCCGGATAATCTGCCGATCCTCGGCGCTGACCCCGACGACCCGCGGCTCGTGTACGCCACGGGTCACGGCCGTAACGGGATCGCGCTCACTCCCATCACGGCGGCGACTGTGCTCGCGGCCGTGCAGGGGTGTCCAGTTCCCGAGGCGGCGCGTGCGGCCGGGGTGCAGCGGCTGCGGCGCGGGTGAGCGCGGGGTGCAGCCGCGGGGTGAGCGCGCGGTGAGCTTCGGACGGGCGCGGGTGTGGTGCGCGGCTGTGGGGTGCGACTGCGGGGTGTCGGGCGGGTGACTATCGTAGAGGCCAGCTTTGCCAGTGTCCCCGAGGAGGTCACATGATCGTCACCGTGAACGGTGAGGACCGTACGCTCACCGACGGCGCCACCGTGCGCGCCCTCGTCACCGAGATGGACCTGCCCGACGACGGCGTGGCGATCGCCGTGAACGGCATGGTGGTGCCCTGCTCGAGCTGGGACCAGTCTCCGCTCGATGCCGGCGCGGAGGTGGACATCCTCACGGCGGTCCAGGGTGGCTGAGCCGGCCGCCCCTGCCTGTCCCGACCTGCCCGTCGCGGCGCAGATCGCCGGAGTGCTGGACTCGCCGCTGGTGATCGCGGGCGAGGAGATCCCGTCGCGGCTCATCACCGGAACCGGCGGCGCCGGCAACCAAGAGGTGCTGCGCGAGGCGCTCATCGCCTCCGGTACCGCGCTGACCACGGTCTCGATCCGAAAGGTCGACATGCGCCTGGGCTCGGAGGGGCCCGGCCTGCTCGGAATGCTGCGTGAACTCGGCATCCGCCCGCTGCCCAACACGGCCGGCTGCCGTGGCGCTGCGGAGGCGGTCAAGACCGCCCGGCTCGCGCGTGAGGCGCTGGGCACCAACTGGGTCAAGCTCGAGGTGATCGCCGACGAGCGCACCCTGCTACCGGACGCGATCGAGCTCGTCGAGGCGGCGGAAGACCTGGTCGACGACGGTTTCGTCGTGCTGCCCTACACCACCGACGATCCCGTCCTCGCCCGTCGGCTGGAGGATGTGGGCTGCGCGGCGGTCATGCCGCTGGGTGCGCCGATCGGGACCGGGCTGGGCATCTCCAACCCGCACAATCTGGAGATGATCGTCGAACGCGCCGGGGTGCCGGTGATCTGCGACGCCGGGATCGGCACCGCCTCCGACGCCGCGCTGGCCATGGAGCTCGGATGCGACGGCGTGCTGCTCGCGACCGCCGTGACCCGCGCGGAGAATCCACCGCTCATGGCCGCTGCGATGCGCGAGGCGGTCCGCGCCGGGTACGCCGCGCGCCTGGCCGGGCGCATCCCCAAGCGGTTCTGGGCGCAGGCGTCGAGTCCGCCGATCGACTGACGGCGTCGGACCCACGGTTCACGGGGGTGGCTGTCGCGAACGGGTCTGGGTAGGTCTGAAAGCTCGTTGCGAACGGACCTGGAGCAGTTCGGGTGACCGACCCGAACTGGCCTGGGCGGGCTCGCCGCCGTGCCAGGGTGGAGGAATGAGCGAATCCACGTCGGCCCGCGGCCTCCCCGCGGACGCCACCTGGTGTGAGGCGCCGGCGGACTACATCGTCCAGACCTACTTCGTCCTGCGCCTCGTGATCGCCGGCGGCGCCCTGCTCCTCCCCGCGGTTCTGCTCCTGTGGGCGGCGGCGGACCCGGCGGTGCCGATGCAGCATTCGATCAGTGCCTTCTACTACACGCGGGCGCGCGGGGTCTTTGTCGGCGCGGTGGTGGCGATCGGTGTCGCGCTGCTGGCCTATCGCGGCTACACGCGAGGGTCGAATCTGCTCCTCAACACAGCCGGGATCTTCTCGATCGTCGTGGCGTTGGTCCCCACGACCGACCCGTCGACGGGCGAGACGGATCCCGGCAACATCATCCACGCCGTGGTCGCGCTGGCGTTCTTCATCTTCGCAGCCCTGTCGATCGTGTTCTACGGCCACACGACTGTCAGCGACATCCCAGACCCGCGCTCGCAGCGGAGGTACCGTGCCGTCTACCGCGTGATCACGGCGACCGTCGTGGTGCTGCCGGTGATCGCATTCGTCCTCGCCTGGAACGTGGAGCATGACGCGACGTTGTTCATCGTCGAGACCGCAGCGCTGTATGCGTTCGCGACCTTCTGGCTGATCAAGACCTACGAACTCTCGAGGTCGCACAGTCAGCTGAAGATCATCTAGCCCTCGGAGCGCCCGTGGTCGCGCCGGACCCGCCGGACACCTACTCCGCCCATGAGCGCGATCCCGGTGACCCGGACCGTGGGAGCGCCCGGCGGGGCCTTGCGGACCGGCCGCCGGTCATGGCGTCCGGAATCGTTCTGTTCGGCGAAACCGCCCATGATGCCGAGACCGTCGACCACGACGTGGATGTCGTCCGGGACCACGATCTCCATCCCTCCCCAGAAGACGATTGCCCGGATGGTGGTCTCACGGGATTCCAGCGTGGCCTCCGTGAGGTCGAGCGCCACTCCGCCCATCACGGCGACGGCCGTGTGCTCGGCCGGAACCGTCCACTCGCCCTTGCGGTCGCACCCACTCATGACCGCCAGCGACGTCGACGGTCCTGGTCCGCCGGTGACGCGGTTGACGGGCGCCCCCGCCGTGACCGGAGTGACCTGCGGGCCGGAGTCATGTCGACGGGCGGGGGAGAGGTCTGCCGTGAGCCGTGTGAGATCGGTCTGGAACCGTGCCTGGTACGCCTCTGTCGTGCGGTCGTCGAACTCGGCCAGCGTGAGACGCCCCTCGGAGAACGCATGTTGGAGGATCTGCGCGGTCACGTGCCGCTCAGCATCAGACGCGCGCACCTGCGGAACGTTGCTGTGCTGGTCAGGCGCCGGCGAGCGGTTGCTGTGCGGGTTGCTGCTGTTCGAGTCGTTGCCGTGCGGGTCGTTGCCGTGCGAGTCGTTGCCGTGCGGGTCACTTCCGGCGTCGTCCATGTCGCCAGCGTAGTGCCCTAAAGCCTCAGTACCGCACGCGATGTGAAAGATTCTCGGGATGCAGCGCCCGGCGTACACCCACCTCACGCCGGGATTTCGGCAGCTCCCCGCCGGGACCTGAACGCCCAGTGAGGAGGAGCACGCGCGTCGAGTGCCCTGTGCCAGGCAGAATGTGCACCATGATCGAGGTACGCAATCTGACCAAACGCTACGGCGCGGCCACCGCCGTCGACGACCTCACCTTCACGGTGCGGCCCGGCGTCGTCACCGGCTTCCTCGGGCCCAACGGCGCGGGTAAGTCCACGACGATGCGGATGATCGTCGGACTCGACACCCCGACCTCCGGAGAGGCGCTGATCAACGGCGTGCCCTTCCGTCAGCTCGAGGACCCCTCCGGGACGGTGGGCTGCCTGCTCGATGCGTCGTGGACGCATGCCAACCGCTCCGCTGGCGCTCACCTGAAGTCGATCGCCGCGGCAGCGGGGATCTCCAAGACCCGGGTCGACGAGGTCCTCGGACTGGTGGGACTCGCCGATGTCGCTGGCCGCAAGGTCGGCGGCTACTCGCTCGGCATGCGCCAGCGACTCGGCCTGGCCACCGCGATGCTCGGCGACCCCGAGGTGCTGCTCTTCGACGAGCCCGTCAACGGTCTTGACCCCGAGGGCATCCTCTGGATCCGACGATTCATGCACGCGCGGGCGGCGGAGGGGCGCACCGTGCTGGTGTCCTCGCACCTGCTGTCGGAGATGGCGCAGACCGCCCAGGACCTCGTGGTGATCGGGCGCGGACAGTTGCGTGCCCAGACCTCGGTCGACGAGTTCCTCGCGACCGGGAAGTCGGCGGTCGTATTCCGCACTCCGCACCACGAGGAGTTCTCGGCCGCCGCCGTCGAGGAGGGGATCGCCGCGGAGTACGACGAGGCGGCGGGCGTGTTCCACATCGACGGCGTGAGCGCTCAGCAGGTCGGCGAGTTGTCCGCCAGCTTGGGGATCACCGTTCATGAACTGACCGAGAAGCGGGCGTCGCTGGAGGAGGCCTTCATGGCACTCACCGATCAGGACGTCGAGTACCACGGCGAGGAGTCCGCCCGATGAACCTTCTGAAGTCCGAGTGGATCAAGGCCACCAGCACCAAGAGCGCCTACTGGCTGTACGGTATCGGTCTCGCCCTGGCGGCGGGGATCGCCATTCTCGTGGGTCAGATGGAGAAGTCCTCCGGTGGCGACCCCGTCGCGGGCCCGGCCGGCCCCGGTAGCGACCCGTTGATGGCGATCCTCGGCGCGAATGTCTTCACCGTGTTGCTCGTGTGGATCGCGGCGATAGTTGCCGTGACCGGCGAGTACCGCTATCACACGATCCGCACCACCTTCCTGGTCACGCCCTCTAGATGGAAGGCCGTGGTCGCCAAAACGGTCCTGTTCACGGTCTCGTCGGTGGTCGTGGTCGCCGTCGCCATCGTCCTCGCGCTCCTCATCGCCGGCTCGCTCTCCGGCAACGAGAACTGGACCCCGTTCTCCGGTCAGGGGCTGACCTACCTGTGGCGGTTCCCGGTCTACGCCGGCCTGGGCACGCTCGCGGTGATGGGACTGGCGTACGTCATGCGCAATGCCGCCGGGACGATCTCGCTGTTCCTCGTGTGGATCCTCGCGCTGGAGGGCATGGTCGCCCTGATCCCGGAGGTGGGACCGAAGATCGCCGGTTGGATGCCGTTCGCGAACGGTGATTTCTGGACGCAGGGAGAGTCAGTACGCGGTCACATCACGTGGGACCAGTGGCCTGCATTCGCCTGGTTCGCCGGCGTGTGTGTCGTGCTGTGGGCCATCGGATTGGTTCTCACGCTGCGCCGCGACGCCTGACTCGAGCGCCAGCGCAGGAGCGCCGCGACGCCTGACTCGAGCACCACGCACGCGCCCGGAACGGATCGTTCCGGGCGCGTTCGCGTGTGCGCTGCCGGCCGAGCCCGGTCAGTTCGTGCTGATCGGCAGGTAGACCCTGCCTCCGGCGTCGGCGAACTCGGTCGACTTCTCCGCCATCCCGGCCTCGATCGCCTCCACTGTGTCGAGGCCGTGCTCGGCGGCGTAGTCGCGGATGTCCTGCGAGATGCGCATCGAGCAGAACTTCGGCCCGCACATCGAGCAGAAGTGAGCGGTCTTGGCCGGTTCGGCGGGCAGGGTCTCGTCGTGGAACTCGCGGGCGGTGTCGGGGTCGAGGGACAGGGCGAACTGGTCGCGCCACCGGAACTCGAAGCGCGCCGTGCTCAGCGCATCGTCCCGCTCCTGCGCCCGCGGGTGCCCCTTGGCCAGGTCGGCGGAGTGGGCGGCGATCTTGTAGGTGATCACGCCGGTCTTCACGTCATCGCGGTTCGGCAGCCCGAGGTGCTCCTTGGGTGTGACGTAGCAGAGCATCGCGGTACCGGCCTCGGCGATGCGGGCGGCACCGATCGCGCTGGTGATGTGGTCGTATCCCGGCGCGATATCGGTTGCGAGTGGTCCGAGCGTGTAGAACGGCGCCTCGTCGCACCACTGTTCCTCGAGTCGGACGTTCTCCACGATCTTGTCCATCGGCACGTGGCCGGGCCCCTCGATCATCACCTGCACGCCGTGCGCCTTGGCCACCCGCGTCAGCTCGCCGAGGGTCCGCAGCTCGGCGAACTGGGCCTCGTCGTTCGCGTCGGCGATCGAGCCGGGACGCAGTCCGTCGCCGAGGGAGAAGGTCACGTCGTAGCCGGCCAGGATCTCGCACAGTTCGGCGAAGTGGGTGTAGAGGAACGACTCCCGGTGATGCGCCAGGCACCACGCGGCCATGATCGAGCCGCCGCGCGAGACGATGCCGGTCACCCGCTTTGCGGCCAACGGCACGTACCGCAGCAGGACGCCAGCGTGGACGGTCATGTAGTCCACTCCCTGTTCGCACTGCTCGATCACCGTGTCCCGGTACAGTTCCCAGGTCAGTTTCGCCGGGTCGCCGCCGACCTTCTCCAGCGCCTGGTAGATCGGCACGGTGCCCACAGGGACGGGCGAGTTGCGGAGGATCCACTCGCGGGTGGCGTGGATGTCGGCGCCGGTCGACAGGTCCATGATCGTGTCGGCGCCCCACCGGATGGCCCACACCATCTTCTCGACCTCCTCGGCGATCGAGCTGGTCACCGCCGAATTGCCGATGTTGGCGTTGATCTTGGTCGCGAACCGCTTGCCGATGATCATCGGTTCGCTCTCGGGGTGCCGGTGGTTGGCGGGGATCACCGCGCGTCCCGCCGCGACCTCCGCGCGGACCACCTCCACGTCCACGCCCTCGCGCGCGGCGACGAACCGCATCTCGGGAGTGACCAGGCCCGCACGTGCCCAGGCCAGCTGGGTCCGGATCTGGTCAGTCCCGACCTGGTGGGTGCGGGCCGAGGGAGAAGAAGATGAGGATGACGACGACGACGTCTCCGCCCCGTTCCCCGAGACCGGGACCGGTTCCGGATGAGTCCAGTCGTTCCGGGTGCGAGGGAGGCCCAGTGCGAGGTCGTGGCATTCGGCAGCGGTGGCATACCCGGTATACGGGCCCGAGGTGTCATAGGCATCGAACGAGGTGCCGTCGGTCAGGTTGATGCGCCGCACGGGCACCTGCATCGTGGTGGCCCGCTCGGATGCGGCGTCGGCAGGGCCGGACGCGGTGGCGTCAGCTCCGGACGTGGTGGCGTCAGCGCCGGGTATGTCCACGGAGCGGTATGCCTTGGTGCTCGAGTAGATGGGGCCGCACGTCACGGTCTCAACAGGTGTCGAGGTGTGCGCGAGTGCAGAATCGTGTGTAGCCATGAGAATTCCAGAACTCCCTACGCCGGCATGATCCGGACAGGTTCTACGGTCGACGACCCGGCTGGTCGTCCTCTCAGCCCACGCTCCGAAGCGGGCTCCCGTGTGGATGGGTTATGAAGTTGTGTCGTCGGAGGCTAACACCGCGAGTAGGCTCGATGGAAGTAGAACGGTCGGGCAGAGGAGTCGAGATGTCGTCAGAAACGTCGTTGAAGCTGGTCCACAACGCGGACCGGGATCGTTTCGAGATGTGGGACGGCGAGACGTTCATGGGCCTCGTCGGCTACGAGCGGGACGGGGACGTCTGCATCCTCCTGCACACCGTGATCGAGGAACGATTCGGGCAACAGGGCATCGCTCGCCTGCTCGTCAGCCTCGTTTTGACCCGCATGCGGCTCGACGGGGTCAAGATCCGTCCCGTGTGCAGTTAAGTGCGTCGATTCCTCGTCAGGTTCCCCGAGTACCAGTTGCTCGTCGCGCCCGCTTGAGGCGTCCTCCGCACGAAACCCTGCCGCACGAAAACACGCCGCACGAGAACTCAAGGAATGTCATGACCTATCCACAGCACGGTGATGCCTCGGGCCCTGACTCGGGCTCAGGTTTCACCGACTACACCGCCCAGTCCCCGTACATGTCCCCGTCGTCCGGCCAGCCGGATTCCGGTCAGATGCCGTACGCGGGGTCGACCTATGGCCAGCAGGGATTCCGACAGGACGTCTACGGCGCGATGGCCTCGCCGTCCGGGCTCAGTACGACTGATCCGCAGACCGGTCCGCCGTCGAACATAGGCTGGGCCGTGGCGTCGATCCTGTTCTTCTGGCCGCTGTCGTTCGTGGCGATGACCCGCGCGCTGCAGGTCTACCCGCTCTGGGCTGCCGGTCGGCATGCTGAGGCCGAGGCGGCCAGTGCCACGGCCAAGAAGCTGGGGCTGATCTCGATAGCCGTGGTCGCGGTCCTGATCGTGCTGTACTTCGTGTTCATCTTCGTGATGGTGGGCGTGGCCGCCACGGCGGGCTACTGACAGGCCCCGCAGCCCGCCGCCGGGCTCTCGGTGTCAGTCCAGGCGGGTGTCAGACCAGACCGAACCTGGGCGCCTCGATCGCGGGGCAGGTGTTCATCACCACGTCGAGGCCGGCTTGCGCCGCGCGCTCGGCCGCTGCCTCGTCGATGACACCCTTCTGCAGCCAGACCGCCTTGGCGCCCTTGGCGATGGCGTCGTCCACCACAGCCCCGGCGAGCTGCGAGTTCACGAACACGTCCACCACATCCACCTCGCCGGGCACCGACGCCAGGTCTGCGTAACCCTGCTGGCCGTAGACCGTCTCGGCCTTGGGGTGGACAGGCACGATCTCGTGCCCGAGCTCGCGGACGTACCCGGCGATCTCATAGGCGGTTCGCTCGGTGTTCGCCGAGAGACCGACCACGGCCCAGCGGCCCTTGTCGGACAGCAGACGCTTCATGACTTCGGGATCATTGACATGGCTCATACCCCCTTCAATGCCCGCTGGCGCCCGTTCATTCCTGGCGCTCGGTCCGCTAGTCCCCGACGGGCCTTGTGCGCGGGGACATCGCTACGCTCGCTGGCGCTCGCTCCACTAGTCCCCGACGGCGTCCTTGGCGCGTCGGACGATCTTCGGATCCGGGGCAAACACGACCTGCGGGTCCTTCTCCGGGTAGTCGAACTGGTGGAGGAAGTGGCGCAGGGCGTTGATGCGGGCGCGCTTCTTGTCGTTGGACTTGATGGTGGTCCAGGGTGCCCAGTCGGTGTCCGTGCGACGGAACATTTCTTCCTTGGCGGCGGTGTACTTGTCCCACTTGTCGAGGGATTCCAGGTCCATCGGCGAGAGTTTCCAGCGGCGCACCGGGTCGAGCTGGCGGATCGCGAAGCGGGTCTTCTGCTCCTCCTGGGTGACCGAGAACCAGAACTTGGTCACGCCGATCCCCGAATCGACCAGCATCTTCTCGAACATGGGCGCCTGGTCCATGAACGTCTCGTACTGAGAGTCCGTGCAGAACCCCATCACGCGTTCGACGCCGGCGCGGTTGTACCAGGAGCGGTCGTACAGGACGAGCTCACCGCGACTGGGCAGGTGACTGACGTAGCGCTGGAAGTACCACTGGTAGAGCTCGGTCTCGGTGGGCTTGATCAGGGCCACGACCCGGGCCTGCCGCACGTTGATGTACTCGGTGAACCGCTTGATCGTTCCGCCCTTGCCGGCGGCGTCGCGGCCCTCGAACACGATGACCTGCCGGTGCCCGGTCTCGGATTGCCAGCGCTGGAACTTCAGCAGTTCGATCTGCAGCAGGTACTTCTCCACCTCGTACTGGTTCCGGTCCATCCGCTTGGAGTACGGGTAGTTCTCCCGCCACGTGTCCACGGCTTTGCCGTTGATGTCGATGAGGTCGGGGTCCTCGCCGTGGTCGTCGCGGACCGTGTAACCCTCCTCGCGGAGACGGTCGATGTAGTGGCGGAGCTGGAAGGTGGACATGGGTACTGGTCTCCTGGACTGGGTCTGATCCGGGTAGTAGCTGGAACGAGTCGGAGCTGGAGCGGGCGCACTGCGGAACAGCAGTGCGAGACGACGGGACGGGGGACGAGAGGCAGTGCCGGGTGCCTGGTGCCCGGCACCGGGGCGGCGGGCGCTGCGCGGGTGGCCCGGGAGCTCCGGACCGGGCCAGGCCGCCTATTCGAGATCCACCACGACCGGCGCGTGATCGGATGCGCCCTTGCCCTTGCGTTCCTCGCGGTCGATGCTCGCGCCGGTGACCCGCGCGGCGAGGGCGGGGGAGTGGAGCTGGAAGTCGATGCGCATGCCCTTGCGCTTGGGGAAGCTCAGGCCGGTGTAGTCCCAGTACGTGTAGACGCCGGGTCCGGGCGTGTACTCGCGGGTGACCTCGCGGAATCCGGCTCCGTCGAACGCGGCGAATGCCTGACGCTCGGGCTCGGAGACGTGGGTTTTCCCGGCGAAGACCTCCATGTCCCACACGTCCTCGTCGAGCGGCGCGACATTCCAGTCGCCGACAAGCGCGACCTGCGCGCGCGGGTCGGCCGCCACCTCGGCGGCCGCATGATCACGGAGTCGGGCCAGCCATTCGAGCTTGTACGTGTAGTGCGGGTCGGACAGTTCGCGGCCGTTGGGGACGTACAGGCTGTGCACGCGGACGCCGTCACACACCGCGGAGATCGCGCGGGCCTCGGGATCCTGTGACACCTCGGGGTCCTTGTGGAAGCCGGGCATGCCGTCGAATCCGATCCGCACGTCCTCGAGTCCGACCCGCGACGCGATGGCCACACCGTTCCACTGGCTCAGCCCGTGGTGGGCGACCTCGTAGCCGGCCTCGGTGAACGCGTCGAACGGGAACTGCTCGTCCTTGCACTTGGTCTCCTGCATGGCCAACACGTCACAGTCCGACCGGTCGAGCCAGGCGAGAACCCGCTCTTGACGTGCACGGATGGAGTTGACGTTCCAGGTGGCCAGGCGCATGGAGCCAGTGTATTACCCCCGGGCGAACGCGGACGTGAGTCGACGGTGAACTCTCGGTATCGACGGTGAGGCGGTGCTCACTGTCGGACGGGTGGTACTCATCGTCAGGCGGCGGGCGATCAGCTGGGGTCGACGACGACGAGGTGCCGCATCGAGTGGTGGGGCTGCAGCCCGAGTTTCGCCCAGAGGCCCCGGCCGGCGGAATTGTCCGCGAACACGTGGAGGTGACACTCGGTCGCCCCGAGGCCGAGTCCCCATTGTGCGAGCGAGCCGGTGACGATCTCCGCCAGGCCCTTGCGGCGGTGGGTCGCCCCGGTCTGGACGCACGACACGGCCAGACGCGGCGTTCCGTCCGGTCCCGCGGTGACCGCCCCGCGGGCGATCGCCGCCAGTTCTCCGCCGTCCTCCAGGCGGGCGAACACGGCGTGGCCGCCGGGGCCGGGGTCGCCGCTCGAGGCGTCGGCGGTGGCGAGCATCGCCGGGCGCACGCGCTCGGGATCCAGGTCAGCGGTGGCGTGGTAGAGCGCCAGCCAGTCGTCGGCCGGAGACTCGTCCAGCGTCACCGCCGGTCGCGTGTCGGACGGGAACGCGGCGTCCACGATGTCCAGGAGTTCGCGGCTGTCGGCGGTGCAGAGGTGCAGCTCGCGGTCGGCGCGGATACGCGCGGGGTCGACAGGCTGGCCGTCGAGCATCATCTGCCCGGTAGAGGCCAGTCGCTCCACGTCCACGATCCGCAGGGGCTGGCCGCGGGCGGCGTACCAGTCGCGGACACCGTCGAGGTCAGTGCAGTCGGCCCACGGCAGGACCGGGACCGCCGAGTTCCGCCGGTACGACCAGTCGTCGCCGGCCCGGCAGAACCAGCCGTCGACGATCTCGTACTCCGTCCCCGGCCAGGCCAGCGCACCCGCGTACTCGTGGGCCCGGATGTCCCGTGCCCGCACCGGACGCGGCGGGATGACCTTGAGCACCGCGATGTCGGCGTCAGGGATACGCACGTCCTCGCCGGACTCGCGGCGCACGACCAACTCGGGTTCGAGCTCGGTCACGTGCCCGATCACATCGGTGTACAGGTGCGAGGTCTCGCCCGGGGCGAGGTGCCGGCGGACCACCACCCGCGTGCCCACGGCCACCTCGCGACCGGCGTTCCAGCGCGATCGGCCGGACAGTCCACGGTCAGGGTGAGCGGGGTCTGCCGGGTCGTGAGGCAGCTCAGCCACGGGGAGGGGCGGCGTTGTCGTCGTCGTCCTCGTCCTCATCCCGGAACGGATCGGGATCGACCGCCGGATCCCAGCTCAGGCCCGGCACACCCCAGCCCTCGTCACGGATGTGGCGCTTGGCGGCCTTGCGGTTCCGGCCGATCAGGTGGTCGGTGTAGAGGAATCCGTCCAGGTGGCCCACCTCGTGCTGGAGGCAGCGCGCGAACAGTCCGTAGCCCTCGATCGACACGGGCTCGCCGTGCTCATCGGTGCCGGTCACGCGCGCCCACCACGCGCGCCCGCGCGGGAAGTTCACGCCCGGGACGGACAGGCAGCCCTCCATGTCGTCATCGGGATCAGGCATCGTCTCCGGGATCTCGGACGTCTCGAGTACGGGGTTGACCACGCAGCCGCGACGCGTGATCCAGCCGCCGCGCGCCTCGACCTCCTCGCGGGACAGGCTGCCGCCGTCCTCGGTGTCCAGATCCGGGCAGTCGTAGACGAACAGGCGCTTGCTCACGCCGATCTGGTTGGCCGCGAGGCCCACACCATGTGCGGCGTCCATCGTCTCGTACATGTCCGCCACGAGTCCGGCGAGCTCCTCGGGCGACTCGGTGACGGGCTCGGTCGGTGCGTGCAGCGCGGGGTCGCCGAGAATGACGATGGGACGGATGGCCATGGCCCCAGATCTTAGTGCGCGGCCCCGGGAATCGACTGCCCGGCTGGCCTTTACCGCCGTCTCGGATCTGGCACCGTGTCGGGGGTCTGTGGTTCACTACGGGGGAATCACAACAGTGTGATCCGCCCTCCCCCTGACGGATCGGGAACTCTGACGGATCGGGAACCCTGACGGATCGGGAACCCTGACGGTCCGGGAACCCTGGCAGTCCGGGAACGGGGAGCGGCGGTGCCGGCAACCGAGGAGGCACGCACCATGGGGCGAGCGGCCACTACGGCACAGGACGTGCAGGTCGGAGACGAGCAGGCCATGACCGAGCTGCACGCCGCCGACCCCACGCTGTCCGACCGGGACCAGGCGATGCTGGAGTTCGAGCGGCAGTGGTGGAAGTTTGCCGGCTCCAAGGAGGAGGCGATCCGGCAGAAGTTCGACATGTCCGGGACACGCTACTTCCAGATCCTCAACAACCTCATCGACCGCCCCGAGGCGCTGGCCGCCGACCCACTCCTCGTCAAGCGGCTTCGCAGGATGCGCAGTAGCCGTCAGAAGGCTCGCGCGGCGCGCAACCTGGGAATGCGCCTCGACTGACCTACACTCGGGCGCGTGAGCGAGAACCCGCACGACCCGCAGCACTACGACGCGCACGCCGGCGACGCCTATGACGCCGACCCGTACGCGACCGACCACGGCCACCCCGGCGGCCCACAGGGCGAGGCCGGCCAGGCCGACGAGCCCGGTGGCCCGCCCTACCGCGCCATCGCCATGGTCCTGCTCTCGGCGGTCGTGCTGGCGATCGGAATCGGACTCGTCCAGCTGTTCGGCAGCGGGAACGACGAGAACCCCACTGCGGGCGAGGAGGGCACCTCACAGGTCGAGAGCAACGGCCAGACCGGCGCCGACGGGCAGAACGGTGCCGCTGGTCAGGACGATGCCGACGGCCAGGCCCCGCAGCCGGGCCTGGTCGGTCCGGACGGGCAGCCCCTGCCCCCGGGCGCTGACGGCCAGGAGCCCGGCGCCCCCGCCGATCCGAACGCCCCCGCCCCCGACGGACAAGCCGACCCCGCCGGCGGCCAGGGCCAGCCGGCCGACGGCTCCGCGCCGAACGTGAACTCCGTGCCCGTGCAGATCTACAACAACAGCACCGTGACCGGCCTCGCCGGCCGCACCGGCGAGCAGCTCCGCGAGGGCGGCTTCGCCGTGGGCGACGTGGCCAACATGCCGTCCAACCGCGGAGTCGTGGCCGAGTCCACCGCGTTCTACGGCACCGGCCCGGGCGAGCAGGAGGCAGCTCAGGCCATCGCCGACACGTTGGGAATCACCGCGAAGCCGCGGCCGGCGGACATGGTCGGCGATGCACCCGGCGTGATCGTGATCGTCACCCAGGACCTCGAGCGCTGACGACGATCGTCCCCCGTGGCCTCGGCAGGAGGGGCCTGACGATATGATGAGTCGGCGCACCCCACCGTACGGGACCGTGCACCTCAGCGACTTGCAGCAACCCGAGATCGAAGGAGCCCCCATGGCCCCGCGTCAGACCGTCCGCCGCCTCCTGGTCGCGGTTCCCGCACTCTCGCTCGCCCTCGGCGTGACCGCGTGCAGCCCGCCCAACGAGCAGCCGGCCGATGCCGACGCGCCGTACACGCTCCCCACCTACTCGGAAGAGGCGAAGCACACGACCGCCCACGAGGAGCCGGAGGCTGCCGAGGACTCCGAGGCCACGGAGGGCGCCGAGGGCGCCGAGGGTACCGACGCTGAGGGTGCTCCGGCTGAGGGTGCTCCCGCCGAGACCGCCGTTACCGGTGCAGCGGAGACCGGCGTCGCTGGAGACCAGGCTGCGGGCGGACAGGGTGCCCCCGGCGCCGCTCCCGCCCCGGCTGTCCCCGCCAACTGATTCCGCTCCCGCCGGTCGGCGACCGCCGACCGGCAATACTCGCGTGAGTCGCACTTTCTGCTGGTAGGTGCGCTTGAGCGAAACGCGACCGAGCCCTGTCCCCGCGTTGGGGGCAGGGCTCGAGGCGTTCCCGGGGTGGGCCGTGTGACGGGCTTCGCGGCGGGCTCCGGGGTGTGGGTTGTCTCCCCGACGCGGGTGATCGTGAGGTCCGCCTGGTGGTGAGGTCCGCCTGGTGGTGAGGGGTGCCCTCAGCGGGGCGAGTCGGGCCAGATGTCCTTGTCGTGGAGCTTCTCGAGGACAGGTGCTTCGTGGGTGATGGTGCCGTCCTCGACGCTTTCCCTGTAGGCCAGGTTCCCGACCCGGTTGGCGATCACCGGAGACGTACATACGGCGACCAGGGCGACCAGCAGGAGCATGCCCACGTCGATTCCGGGGAAGACGCGGATCGCCGCGCCGATCAGGATGAGCAGCAATCCGAGCACCTGCGGCTTGGCAGACGGGTGCATCCGGCTCAACGTGTCACGAAATCGCAGGACCCCGATGGAACTGGCGAGCGTCAGGAGCGATCCGGCGAGGACGAACAGAGCGGAGATGATCTCCCGTGGGTCGTCGGTCATCAGACTTTCTCCTCGGGGATTCCGGTGGCGTCGGTGACGCGGAAGCGGGCCACGGACACCGAGCCGAGGAACGCGACGAGCGCCAGAGAGACGAGCGCCGCCGCGACAGTGGTGTCCTTGGTCCAGGCGATGTAGATGCCGAGCCCACCCTGTGCGATGGCGGCGAGCATATCCAGCGAGATGAGGCGGTCCAGGGTGTTTGGGCCGCCGACGAGCCGGATGGTCGCGATGAAGAACGAGATCGTCATCGCGATCACGGCCAGGGTCCACAGGACCAACGAGATACTCACGATCGGGCCTCCTTCTCCGCCTCGGATGAATCGTCCCGGGGACCGTCCACACGCGGTGCCGTGCTCTGAGACGCAGTGGTCTTGGGCGCATCGGCCTGCGGGCCGACGACTTGCGAGTTGTCGTCGTCCGGGCCGCTGTCCGGTGGCGCCGTGTAGTGCTCGGGGTTCTCGCGCCAGTCCTCGGGCCGCTCGAACGCACGCTGGAAGAGCCGCTCCACCTGCGCGGTCTGGCGATAGAAGGCCTCGACCGCCTTCTCCGTGCCGGTGTCCAGGACGTGGATGTAGACGTAGCGGGCGACCGGGTCGACGCGCACCACGATGCCGCCAGGCATGAGGTTGAGCGAATTGACCGCGAGCGCGAGCGTGAAATCCGACCTCAGCCTCATGGGTGCGCGGAGTACCGCGGGGACCGGCGGGGCCTGGGGACGAATCGATTGCCACGCGACGATCAGCGACGAGCGGACGAGGAGGTAGCCGACCATGATGATCAGCCACAGTGTGGAGATCGGGCGGACCAGACCCTCGACGGGGACGCGGGGGAGGGGGAGGACGAGCATGATGCCGACGGCGACGAGGAATCCGGCTGCGATCGTGCCGACGTCCAACGTTCCCCACAGGAGCACCCAGGCGAAGGTCAACCACAGGGCCATGAAGAACCTGGAACCGGCGACGCGCCAGTTGAACTTCTGCTTTCTGCTCATGTCAGCGAACCCCTGTCGGATTGCCGACGAAGCGTCCCGGTTCCAGGTCGGCGGGAATCGTGTAGATGTACTCGCCTCGCTCCATGAGACTGTGCGCCGCGCGGTCGGTGACGGCGAGTAGCGGACCTGCGAACACGGTCATGAGAGTCGAGACCAGAACGAGGATCCAGGTCGAGGACAGCATGCTCAGGGGCATGCGGCCCACGTCGTCACGCTCATCGAACTCGACGTACTCATCAGAGGGCAGCAGCGCGAGAGGCTTGGCCAGCGCGACCGCACCCTCGGGCGCGTCGGCGCGGGGCCGCCAGAACGCCTTGGACCAGACTCGCACCACCACGTAGAGGGTGAGGAGACTGGTGGCCATCGCGCCGGCGATGAGGATCCAGTTGAGCGCTCCACCGACCTCGGCGCCGGCCTGGACGACGGCGAGCTTGCCGACGAACCCCGAGAACGGCGGGATCCCGCCCAGGTTCAGGGCAGGGATCAGGAAGGTCACGGCGAGGACGGGGCTGGCCACGGCCAGCGAACCGAGTCGACGGAGAGACGACGACCCTGCTTGACGTTCGATCAGACCCACGACCAGGAACAGCGTGGTCTGGACGATGATGTGGTGCGCGACGTAGTAGATCGCGGCGCTGAGTCCCGACTCTGTGGACAGGGCGATGCCGTACACCATGTAGCCGATGTGGCTGACGAGCGTGAAGGACAGGATTCGTTTGATGTCGGACTGGGCGATCGCACCGAGGATGCCCACGACCATCGTCAGCAGACCGGCCACGAGCAGGACGTTGTCCATGCTCCCCCCGGTGAAGATCAGTGTGTGGAAGCGGATGATCGCGTACACACCGACCTTCGTGAGCAGTCCGGCGAACACTGCGGTAACAGGTGCCGGTGCGGTCGGGTACGAGTCGGGCAGCCAGGTCGAGAGCGGGAAGATGGCGGCTTTGATCCCGAACGCCACGAGGAACACCGCGAAGATCGTGTTCCGGAGTCCGTCGGGGACCTCTGCCATCCGGGTGGCGAGTTGCGCCAAGTTGAGAGTGCCGGCCGCCGAATACGTCAGGCCGATCCCCAGGAGGAAGACCATCGAGGAGACCATCGACACGACGGTGTAGGAGACACCTGCACGGACGCGTTCCTGGCTGGCACCGAGCGTCAACAGGACGTACGACGCGGCCAGCAGGATCTCGAACCCGACGAACAAGTTGAACAGGTCCCCGGCGATGAACGCAGTGTTCAGACCCGCGGCCAGGGCGAGGTACGTGGGGAGGAAGATCGACGTCGGCTGGTCACCGGCACCGTCGCGCACACCCTGGCCGACGGCGTAGATGATGACGGTCAGCAACACCACCGCGGACACACACAGCATCAACGCACTGAGGCGATCCGCGACGAGCGTGATCCCGACAGGCGAGTCCCACCCGCCGACCTGGACGGTGTGCATGCCGTGTTGGTCGGTGAGGACCAGCAAGACCCCCGAGTTCACGAGCACACCGATGAGCGTGACGACCGTAATGAAGTTCTGCAGGCGGGGGCTGCGGGAGACGACCAGACACAGAGCCGCCGCGAGAAGGGGGAGCAGGGTCACGGAGGGGATGAGATAGCCGAAGAGGTCAGCAGACATCAGTTGCCTCCCTTCCGGTCGTCCGTGGCACGACGTTCGTTCTTGGCGAGTTTCTTGCGCAACTCCTCGACGCGGGCCAGTGCCTCGGCCTTGGCCGCGGCCTCGGCTCGCGATTCCGCCTCGGCCTCGGCCTCGGCGTCCTCGAGGTCTTCGTCCTCGTAGTCGACGTGTTCGCCGAGTTCGGTGGGCTGACCCGTGGTGGGGTCATCGGAGGCGTCGCGGTCGGGAGCCGACGCGGCGTCCTGGGGCGACCGCTTGGCGATCTTGGCGTCCTCGGCGTCGTCGGCGACCTCGTCCATGGTGGTGAACTGGTACGAGCGATATGCCAACGCGAGGATGAAGGCACCGACGCCGGCGGTGATCACGATCGCGGTGAGGATCATGGCCTGGGCCAGTGGATCCGAGTCCGCCAGGTGGTCACCCGAGCCCCGCCCGCGGATCGGTGGGTTCCCGGGGGCCCCGCCAGAGGCCAGGATCAACAGGTTGACACCGTTGGACATGGTCATGATCCCGAGCAGGATCTTGATGATCGCCCGTTCGAGCAGGAGGTAGACGCCGGCGGCACAGAGGATGCCGGCGAGCAGCAGGAGAGCGAAGTCGGCGGTCATGGCATTCCCCCCGGGGTGACGCCCTGGTTCTCGGCGGCTTCCAGCTGAGCGGTGCGGCGCGCGACCAGGTCGGACTTCGGTGCGGACACATCGACACCCGGGACCTTGCGGAGCGCTGCGGTGGACGGCGAGTCGGTCGCGTCGACGTAGATGGCACGGAGCTCCGCGAGGTCCTCGGCGTTGAGATCCAGTCGTGCGCCGAGGCTGCGGAGGATGTCCAGGACGAGTCCCACCACGATGAGGTAGACACCCGCGTCGAAGAACAGTGCCGTGACCAGCTTGACCTCGCCGAACACGGGCAGGGTCCACTGGAACGTCGCGCTGGACAACACCGGTGCCCCGAAGAATAACGAGGCGGTGGCCGTACCGGCGGCGAGCAGCAGGCCCACGCCGAGGATACGGCCGGCGTCGACCGGGACGGCCTCACCGAGTTCGTAACGCCCGCCGGCGAGGTACCGCAGGACGAGTGCGAGTCCGGCCACGAGTCCTCCGGCGAACCCGCCGCCGGGGTTGTTGTGACCGGTGAAGAAGAAGAACAGGCTCAGCACCATCATCGTGGGGAAGATGAGTCGTGTGGTCACCTCGAGGACCAACGAGCGGTTGCGAGGGTCGCGCACGGTGGCGCCCTTGAGCCAGCGGCCGGGCGAAGCGCCGGGCGCCTCGATGACGATGCGGTTGGCCTCGATGCCGAGTCGACCCGACCGGGTCTTGTCGGCGTCGGTGATCCGCGGTCCGGAGCCGTAACGACGGTTGCGGAAGACCAGGCTCGCCACGCCCGTGGCGGACACGAGAAGCACCGTGATCTCGCCCAGGGTGTCCCAGGCCCGGATATCGACGAGAGTGACGTTGACGGAGTTGGCGCCGTTGCCGATCCGATAGGCGATGTCGGAGAACACCGTGGAGACCGCCGGATGCTGGCGGGCGTTGATGGCGTAGGCGCCGACGATCATGACGAGCAGTCCCACGCCGATGCCGAGCCAGGCACGCACGCGGCGGAAGCCGTCGGACAGCGGAACCTCCGCGGGCATCGTGCGCAGGACCAGCACGAACGACACCATCAGCAGGGTCTCCACGAGCACCTGGGTCAGGGCGAGGTCCGGGGCACCGTGGAACGCGAAGATCACGGCGACGCCGTAGCCGGTCACCGAGACGCAGATGACGGCGGCGAGACGGTTTCGCAGGACCGTGGCGGCCACCGCGGCGACGGTCATCGGGATCATGACGATGAGGACGACGGGGTTCGCCGAGAGTTCCATCTGCAGACCCTCGCGGGTGCCGACGAGCAGCGAGATGAACGGGAACGTCACGAGGGTGACCAGGATGATCCCGAGTGTCAGCGGGAGTGAACCGCGCTGGATGCTCGCGGTCAGGCGCAGTGAGAGCAGGTCGAAGAAGCGCAGGACGCTGTCGTAGATCCGGTCGGCGTTACCGAGGGCCGGGGACTCGAACTGCATGCGCTCGACGATTCGCTGGGCGATGTAGAGCAGGGCTCCCAACACGTAGACGACGACGGTCAGCGCCAGCGGGATAGAGATTCCGTGCCACAGGCCGAGGTGGTAGTCGTGCTCACCGCGCCACGGGCTGCCGGCCGGGAAGACGGTGTCGACGTAGCTCGACAGCAGCGATTCGACGGGGGCGGACCACAGGCCCAGGACGAGGCCGGAGACGGCGAGAACCGCGGGCACCGAGAGGAAGAGCGCACCCGGTGCACGGGACTGGGCAACCGCGGGGCTCACCCCGTCCTGGAAGATGCGCTTACTGCGGAACGCGCCCCTGACCAGGCGGGCCGTGTAGGAGAACGTGAGGATCGAGCCGGCCACGAGTCCGGCGGTGACGACCAGCGCGGGCATGCCGTGCAGACGCTCCTCGGAGAGCACGGTGGCGAACGCGGCCTCTTTGCCGACGAATCCGATGAACGGCGGGAGCCCCGCCATGGAGAAGGCGGCGAGCGAGAAGACCACCGCGAGGGCCGGCCTCTTCCGGCCGAGTCCGGACAACTCGTGGATCTCGCGGGTCCCGGTGGTCTTGTCGATCACACCGACGGACATGAACAGTGCGGACTTGAACAGCGAGTGCGCCAGCAGCATGGTGAGGCCGGCGAGCATGGTGTCCCGGGAGCCGATGCCGACCAGCACGAGCAGAAATCCCAGCTGGGAGACCGTGCCGAACGCGAGCACCAGCTTGAGGTCGGTCTCGCGCAGGGCACGCCAGCCCGCCATGAGCAGGGAGACCAGACCCAGCACGATGAGCGAGAGCTGCCACGTCGAGGAGCCGGACAGCCCTGGGCTCATGGCGGCGATGAGGAACACGCCGGCCTTGACCATCGCGGCGGAGTGCAGATAGGCACTGACCGGGGTCGGGGCGGTCATCGCGCCCGGTAGCCAGAAGTGCAGGGGTGCGATGGCCGACTTGCTGGTCGCGCCGACGATCACCAGTGCGAGCGCCCAGTGGACGAGAGTGCCCGACGGCGGCGAGGCGACGATGTCGCTGAGGAGGTACGAGCCCGTCTCCTGCGCCAGGATGATCAGGCCGACGAGCATCGCGAGACCACCAAGCGTGGTGACGAGAAGTGCCTGAGTGGCCGCACGCCGCGACGACGCCCGCTCCGCGTAGTGGCCGACCAGCAGGAAGCTCAGGACGGACGTGATCTCCCAGAAGATGTAGAGGAGGATCATGTTGTCGGCCACCACGAGGCCGAACATGACACCGGCGAAGGCCACCATCTCCGCCGCGAACAGGTGCAGTCGCGGCTCTGAGTCCTTGAAGTAGAACGTGCAGTAGAAGAGGACGAGCGCGCCGACGCCCAGGGCGATGAGCGCCATCAGCGCGGAGAGGGAATCCATCCTCAGATCGAGGGAGAGGTGGATGCCGGCGGCCCAGGGGATCGTCTCCGTCGGAGTGCCCTGGAGGTTCCCGGCCACCCAGACCGCGCCAGCGGCGGGAACCAGGGCGAGCAGGGGGAATATCCGGCGACCGAACCGCGCAACCAAGGGGATCGCGATCAGGGCGGCCACGGCGTGGGCCGCGAGGATCACGATCACCGGCGGCTCCTCTCGTAACATCGTTCGGACGACGACAGCCGGGCATGCCCGTCCGAACTGGGCGGGTGACCGGTGGCCGACCGGGGCGTGGTATCTGTGAATACTTTACAGAACAGTGTTTCAGGCGCGCCGTCAGCGCAGGTGAAGCCTGGTCGCGGTGCTCAGCAGTGCCGCGATCGAGGCTTCAGTGGAGTCCCGGCCGAAGCCCAGTGCCCACGTCGATCTCCTCCCGCAGGTGGCCCGGAGAATGGTGCACCACGATTCGGTCCCGTCGAATGCGGTTCCCTCGTACTGGTGGAACTTCTCGATCTCGGCGGGGGCGCCGACGCTGCCGAGCATGTCGGACATCGCCGTGAGGTCGCCGCACGACCGGGTGGTGAGTCGATGGGCGGTGAAGTTACCCGGTTCGTCCTGCGGTGTGCGCGTGGCGAGGATCGCCTCGTAGGCGGTGATCCCGCGGCCGAGCGGGCGGCGGGAGAAATCGGCGAGGTGGAAACGGTCGGTGGAGGGTGCGAAGGTGTCGACCATCGTCTTCCAGCTCATCCCGGCGGCCTCGTCGGCGAAACCGCGAGGGAGGCGGCGGCCATAGCGCTCGGTGAACGGGTTGCTGGTGGTGGCGGCGGCGGACCCGGAGGTGCGGGTGGAGTGGTGCGCGGCGGAGTTCATGGCTCTCTCGTTGTTCGACGTCGGTGCGGCGACCGACGGAACAGGAGTAACCACGCAAGCGGGGTGCCGGTCTGTCAGGCCCCGTTGCGTCCGATTACTACGAGAAGATTCCGCATGGCATGCACTCTAGCGGTCCGCTGAGGAGCCCGGCAAGGCACGCCCAGGGCTCAGTTCTCCCGACGCTCGGCGTACTGCCGCAGGTTCTCGACCTGGTCGGCGTCAAGAGAGGCGGTCACTGCCTCGCGGGCGCGGGACACGTCGTCGGCGGTCACCTCGGCGGCATCGATGTCCCGGCGCATCGCGGTCAGGGCCGATTCGCGCAGGAGCGCCGCGCAGTCGGCGGCGGAGTATCCCTCGAGGTCCGCAGCGAGCCGGGCGAGGTCGACGTCGTCGGCCAGCGGCACGTTGCGGCCGGCCGCGCGCAGGATGTCGGCGCGGGCCTGCGCGTCAGGCGGCGGCACGAAGACCAGCTTTTCGAGCCGGCCGGGGCGGAGCAGTGCGGGGTCGATCAGTTCGGGTCGGTTGGTCGCGCCGAGGATCACCACGTCGTCCAGCGGCTCCGCACCGTCGAGTTCGGTGAGCAGGGCCGCCACCACCCGGTCGCCGACGCCGGAGTCGCCGGTCTGTCCGCGGCGCGGGGCTAACGCGTCGATTTCATCGAGGAACACCAGCGACGGGGCGGAGTCCCGGGCCTTCTGGAACAGGTCACGCACGGCCTTCTCCGAGGAGCCGACCCACTTGTCCATGAGCTCGGCGCCCTTGACCATGTGCACCGTCAGGCGGCCGCTGGCCGCCAGCGCCCGCACGACGAAGGTCTTGCCGCAGCCGGGCGGCCCGTAGAGCAGCACGCCGCGCGGGGGCTCCACGCCCAGTCGCTCGAACGAGTCGCGATGCTGGAGCGGCCAGAGCACGGTCTCGGTCAGCGCCTGGCGTACCTCGACCATGTCGCCCACGTCCTCGAGGGTGATGGAGCCCAGGCTCAGTTCCTCCGTGCCCGAGCGCGACAGCGGCCGGATCACGCTCACGGCACCGAGCAGGTCGTCCTGCTCGAGTCGGGGTTCGGTGTCGGAGTCGGAGCCAGAATCGGCCTCGGAGTCGGTGCCGGCACCCGTGGTCGCCCGGGCGGCGGCGCGCAGGGCGGCCTCCCGGGTCAGCGCCCGCAGGTCGCCGGCCACGTAGCCGGGGGTCAGGTCCGCGACCGCGGCCAGGTCCAGCTCGCCGGCGGGGACGCCGCGGAGCATCACCCCGAGCAGCGCCGCGCGGTCCGCGGCGTCGGGCAGTGGCAGGTCCAGGACCCGGTCGCAGATCTCAGGGTCGCGCAGGCGGGCGTCGGCGTCCTCAGACCGTACGCACGTGGCGACGAGGGCGGATCCGGGGTGCGCCACCACCGAGCGGAGCCGGTCGAGGATCAGCGTCGCGACGGGTTCGGTCTGGGCCGGCAGGAGGGCGTCGATGTCGGTGACCAGCAGGATGCCGCCGTTCTCGCGGGTTCGTTCCGCGGCCGCACGGACGGCCTCCAGTCGGGCGGCGGGGTCGACGGTACCGACGGCGGGACCGTCCAGCACCTCGAGTCGGCGGCCGCCGGCCACTGAGCGCACCATCGTCGCCTTGCCCACGCCGGGCGGGCCGGCCACCAACACCCCGAGGTGCGGCGACGCGCCGAGGGTGCGCAGGAGCTCGGAGCGGTCCAGTGCCAGTGCGAGCCACTGGGCCAGGACCTCGGCCTGGTCGTCGACGCCCACCAGGTCCTCGCGGGCGACTTCGGAGATCGACGAGGCCCCGCCCGTGGCCGGCTGCACCGATGAGGGAGTGGACGTGGGTGGTGTCGTCGTCCTGGGGGTGGTCCCGAAGGAGGCCCCGGCCCCGGCCGCACCGCCGGCCGCACCGGTCCCGGCCGCAACGCTGGCCCCACCGCCGGCCGTCCCACCGGCCTCGAGCACCGCGGTGGTGGGCTGCACCGACACGATCCCCTCCGGCACGGTCGCCGTGACGGTGAGCAACTCGGTGCTCCACGCGGAGCCCATTGTGTTGCGCAGGGTTCGGGTGGTGTCGGAGGTGGGGAAGTCGGGGCCGAGGTCGCGGGGCAGCAGCGTCACCGAGTCGCCGACGCGCACCACCTTTCCCAGCAACGCCGACCGCAGCACGCGCTCGGGTACCCCGCGTCCTGCGGCTGGCAACCCTTGCACCTCGATGCTCTGCGCTCCCGTCACCTGCGCTGCTTGGACGGCCACTCGGGCGTTCTCGCCGAGGCCACAGTTGGCGGCCACCACCTCGTCCACGACCAGTACTCCGCTGGGGGATCCGGTACCCGCCGCCGCCACGACGGCCCCGGTGGTGCGGGCGCCGACGATCTCGATCGCGTCCCACTCGCGCATCCCGAGTGCGAGCAGCACCTCGGGGTGGGCGCGCACGATGCCGCGGCGGGAGTCGGCGGCCGAGGCCGACAGTCGCAGGGTCAGGTCAAGGGACGGGCGGGGGTTCACGGCTTCGAGACTAACGGCGGCCCGCCTCATGGGGCGGGCCGCCGTCAACGGTGGAGGTGGGAGCAGGCCGGCGGGCCGCCGGTCCGGGATCGGGCCGTCAGCTCACCGAGTGCTTGATGGAGTTCCAGGCGACCGGGATCTGCTTGGAGTAGTACGACCAGTTGTGCATGCCGGTGGGCAGGTGGTCGATCGTGGCCGGGATGCCGAGTTCACCCAGTCGGCGGTCCGCGGCGTGGGTGCACTGGCCGGTGGCCTGCTCGAGGGCCATGCCGGCGACGAAGTTGGCGACGTCGTTGTTGTAGGAGGCCCAGTCACCGGGGTTGGCCACACCGGTGCCGGACGACATGTAGATGGCCTTTCCGCGCAACTGCTCCGCGTTGATCAGCGCGTCGTGGGCGACCCACTGGTCGTTGCCGGGAGTGCCCCACATGTTGGTGAGGTTCGCGCCGCGACTCTCGACCGTGTAGCGGGTGAGGATCTGGCCGAGCGCGTCGGTGGAGTAGCAGCCGGAAACACCGAAGACGCCCTTGTAGAGCTCGGGGTTGCGGGTGGCCATGGTCATGGCCGCGCCGGCGCCCATGGAGATGCCGCCGATCGCGCGGTTGGGGTTGTTGCTGACCCTCGGCTCGAGGTGCTTCGGCAGGTCCTGGGTGATGAACTTCTCCCACTTGCTGATGCCCAGGACCGGGTCCTGAACGTTCCAATCGGCCCACATGGAGCCCTGGCCGCCGGTCGGGATGACGAGGTTGACGTTCTGGTCCTTGAACTGCTCGGCCGCGCCCCACTGCATGAAGCCGCTGGGCAGCTCGGAGCCCACGCCGTCGAGGAGGTAGAGGAACGGGGCGTCCGGATTGGGGGCGCGGTACACCTCGACGGTGATGCCGCGCTTCATGTCGCCGGAGTCGATGAGCCAGCGCTCGTAGCGGCCGTCCCGCTCCGTCACGCCGATGACCTTGGTCTCGGTGATGTTCGGGTTGGGCTCGGGCGACGGCGGCGGCGGACCGGCGAACATATTGGGCGAGAAGCCGATCGCGTTGGCGATGCCCATCATCGATGAGCCCGAGGATCCCGGCAGGTTGCCGAGGTACAGCAGCTGGCTCAGGCTCTCCGGGGACAGGGTGCCGAGCGCATCATTGGCGACCGACTCGGGGCTGACCGTGCCCACCGACTGTGCCTGCGCGACCGCAGGGGTCAAGCTGAGCGCGAGCGCGGTGGCGGCCGCGGCGGCGACGGCCCCGCGGGCGACGCGGCCGAGCCGGGGGGTGCGGGTGGCCCGGCGACTGTCGGGGCCGCCGGCGGTGGCGGAGGCGTCGATCTGGACGGGCATGAGGACTCCTTTATCTCTGACGGCCAGTGGCAGCACCGCCACTGGTGTCACTATCGCCCCATCTCATCACACTGTTACCGCCCACGGGAACGTCACTTCTGTTGAGGGTGGTCAGGCCTCGTGGGTGTCGACGCTCAGCGGTACCGCTGCAGGAACGCGGCCTCGGCGAGGGCGATCCGCTCGATCTCCCGCGGATCCACGCTCTCGTCGGGGGAGTGGATGGCCGCCGCCGGGTCCTCCACACCGAACAGGGCGATGCTCGCCTCCGGGTGCGCCCGCCGCAGCGCCGTGCACAGCGGGATGGACCCGCCGGAGCCGATCTGGGCCACCTCGTCCGCGCCGTAGGCCTGCGCGAGGCTCTCGGACAGCAACTCGTGGACCGGATCGCTCTGCCCGGCCGGAACCGCGCGGAACGGGTGCCCCACGGCTTCCGGCTCCACGGTGACCCGCGCGTTCCACGGTCGACGCTTCTCGATGTGCTCGACCAGCGTGCGCTGTGCCGCCTCCGGGTCCATGCCGGGCGGGACACGCAGGTTGACCAGTGCCCGGGCCCGGGGCTGGACGGCCGCGATGGCCCCCTCGACCGGCGGGCAGTCGATCCCGAGGACGGTGGCCGTGGGGCGCGACCACACGAGCTCGGCGACCGGGGCGGCCGTGGACAGCTCCACGCCGTCGAGCACCCCGGCATCCCTCCGGAACGTCTCCTCCGGGTAGGCCTCTCCGTCCCACTGTCCGGTGAAGTCCAGTCCGTCGACAGTGGTGGCTCCGGTGTCGGTGTCACGCAACGATGCGAGGATGGAGATGAGCGCCGCGAGCGCGTCCGGCGCCGCGCCGCCGAACTGGCCGGAGTGGACCCCGGCCTCCATGGTGTCGACGGTGACGACGACGTTGGCGATTCCCCGCAGGCTGGTCGTGAGAGTGGGGGTTCCCACCGCGACGTTCCCCGAGTCCACGATGAGGATCGCGTCCGCTGCGACGAGGTCCGGCCTCTCTGCGACGAGGTCATCGAGCCCGCCTCCACCGGTCTCCTCGGAGCCCTCCACGACGAGCCGGATGCCGAGACCGTCGAGCGGATCCGCGTCGTCGCCCAATTCGGCGAGTGCGCGCAGCGCGGTGAGGTGGACGACCAGGTTGCCCTTGCAGTCGGCCGCCCCGCGGCCGTACCACCGGCCGTCACGCTCCGTCAGCTCCCACGGTGAGCTGGTCCACGCCGCCGGGTCCCCCGACGGCTGCACGTCGTAGTGGCTGTACAGCAGAACCGTGGGACGGCCGGGCGCGGCGGGGCGGTGCGCGAACACCGCGTGCGAGCCGTCCGAGGTCTCGATCACCTGCACGGACTCCGGCCCCAGTCCCGGTACGGGAAGTTCCCCCAGCAGGTCCCGTACCAGGTCGCGGGCCTGAGCACACGCCTGCGGCTCCGCGTCGTGGACCGAGGGGAACGCGACGAGGTCGGACAGATCGGACCGGGCGCAGTCCATCTGGGTGGCCACGGCGGCGGCGAGCGCCGAGAGGTCGGGGTGCGGATCGGTGAACGAGGGTGAATCGGCCATGGGTCAAGGATAGGTCCGCGATACGACACGCGACGGGAGGTGAACGCAAGGTGAACGGAGAGTGACGTAATATCTCGGGGCATGAGCTTTGTGATTGTGGTCACCCCAGCTGAGTCTGAGTACCGTGACGCCACCGACCTGGCACTGCTGCCGGAGCGCCTGCGTGCGGATCTAGAAGCCCTGCGTGACGAGATCGATGAGCGGTTCCCCGAATCCGACGCGATCGGGGAGACCGGTGCGCTGTCGGAGCGCCCGACCATCGAGGGTGTCGGCGTGGTCATCCATCCCGAGGTCCTCACCCGGCCGCTCGTGGTCAATGCGGTCATGCGGTTCGCCGCGCGTCGGCAGCTCCTGGTGACCTCGCCCGAGCTCGGCCTGGTGGCGGATCCGCGCGATCGCATCGATATCGACGTCCACCGCCGACCGACCATGGCCGGCGCGGCGATCACCGACCACGCTGTGCGGGGCCGCCCGTACGGCACACTCCCGTGGGTCACCCGCGAGCTCCTGGAGCAGCTTCTCGCAGCACTGGTCGTGGACGGCGACCGTCTCGAGCTCGAGTGCGATGCCCAGCGGTGGTTCCTCTGCGAGCGTGTCGACGGCGAGCTGGCGGTCTCCGTCGCGGACGGGCCGGACACCGCGCTCCGCGCACGGGTCCTGTCGCCCGGTCACCTCGGGCTCGTGGCGGATGCCGGATGGGCGTGGGCGCGCAATGACGCCGACTGGACCGCGTTCTTCGGTGCTCCGGAGGTGTCCGCGGCCTGATCTCGCCGGCGGCGCCGACGGAATACGCCGGGCCGCCGGAAGTGCCTAGACGGAGTTGTCGTACCGCAGCGATGCCACCACGGCGTCGATGACCTCGGGGTCCTGGACCCCGGGCTCGCCCTCGTCGGCCATGAGCACGAACACGATCGAGGCCGGAGCCCCGTCGGGCGTGCGCGTGGACACCGCGATGGTGTCGAACCGGATGACGGGTGGGGTGCAGATGTTGCGCGGCGGGTGCACCTCGCCGCGCAGTGACACGTGCCAGGCCGGGACCCCGGACACCCCGATGCTCTGGGCCTCGGGCACGGGCACCTCTGCTCCGGCCTGGGTGAACCGCCGGTCGATCGAGTCGGCCATCGCGCGTGAGGCCGACTCCGCCTGCTCGCGCGCCTCCCCGGGCAGAACGGCCGCACTGATCCCTGCCAGGGTCCGGAAACTCATCCCGCTCAACGGGCAGTAGTCGCGGTCGGCGATCGCGTTGGCGACGGTGATGTAGCCCGAGCCCCAGTCCGAGCCGGGATCGGGGCCGTCCTCGGGCACGCCGAACGGGTCGCCGACCTCCCAGTCCGGCGGCACCGAGTAGACGAGCCCGCTCGGACTGTGGACGTTCTGCCAGTCGGCGGGCGGCGGGCCCTCGGCGAGGGTGGGGCCGGGTTGTTCGCGCGGGGTCTGGTCCGGGCTGTCGGCCCCGCGGTCCAGGAGCCCGCACCCGGTCAACGCCGCGACGAGGGTGCCGGAGACCAGGGTGGTGGCCGCAGCCCGGACCATGTCGGACTCAGCTCCGCTCGACGAGGGTCTTGATCCGCTGGAGAGAGGTGGACACGCCCTGGTTCATCTCGGAGGTGAACGAGGGCTGCCCGCCGAAGAACTTGTCGGTGAGGAAGCGGGAGATGAAGGTCAGGCCCTCGGGGACCTCGCGGCGTTCGGTGAGGCGGGTTCCGCCGGATGCGGTGGGTTCGAGCTCGAACACCCAGATGGTCGTGTTCTCGGTGATCCTGTTGGCGAACTTGCGGCCGGGTTCGAACTCCACGACGCGACTGGTGGTGGGCCAGAACAGGGGCCCGCGCTTGTTGATGTTGAGGGCCCACGTGCCCTTGGTGGTGCGGCCGCCGGGAGAGATGATCTTGACGGCCTGGCTGCTCCACTGGGTGGCGTTGCGGACGTCGGAGATCACGTCCCAGACGCGTGCGGGCAGGGCGTCGATCTCGATCGAGCTCTCGATACCGGCGGTGTTCTCGGTGTTCTTGGTGGTCATGGGGTGCCTTCCTGATGTGGGGCGGTGCGGTGCGGCCTTACTGTTCGGCGAGGGCCTTGATGTGGAGCAGGGAGGATGACGGGCGCGGCGCCGCGGGGGTCGACGAGTCGGGAGAACCCGACGACGACGACGAGGTGGGCGTGCCCTTGCGGCCGGTGGGCAGCAGACCGGAGAGCGTGCGGACCGCGGCCACGAGGGCGGCGGGTGGCTCGCTGCGCTCGGTGAGGCGCGTGCCGCCGGAGGCGGTGGGCTCGAGCTCGAAGATCCACAGCGTGCCGTGACCGCCGGTGCGGTTGACGAACCGCCGCTCGGGCTCGAACCCCACCACACGGCTGGTGGTGGGCCAGAAGACGGGGCCCTGGCGGTTGACGTTGAGCGAGTTGGTCCCGAGGCGGGTGGGGCCGGAGGTGGCGTAGACCTTCCGGGCCTGGCTGCTCCACTGCGGGGCGTTGCGGACCTCGGAGACGATCTGCCACACCCGGGCCGGCGGGGCGTCGATCTCGATCGATTTCCCGCGGGATGTCGGGCCCTGTGGGGCGGCGGTGGGGTCGCTGGACATCGGGCCCTCCATGGGGTGTCGGGGACAGCGACTCGATGGTAGGGCAGCGCCGGCTCCGGCGGCGGTCGTTCGCCGGCCGCGAACACTGGGCCGGATCCTTTGCACTCGATGGGGGCGAGTGCTAGAAAAGCGATTGGCACTCGGTTACCCTGAGTGCCAGCAAGACCCTGAATGAGAAGGTCGCTAGGTGAGGTGTGGATCCGACACGGTCCGCTCCGTCCGTCGCGGGCACCGATGCCGACCACATGCGTGTCACCCCATACACGGAGGATGATTCACCCCATGGCAAAGATGATCGCGTTCGACGAAGAGGCCCGGCGCGGCCTGGAGAGCGGCCTCAATCAGCTAGCCGACGCCGTCAAGGTCACCCTCGGCCCCAAGGGCCGAAACGTCGTGCTGGAGAAGAAGTGGGGCGCCCCCACGATCACCAACGACGGTGTTTCCATCGCCAAGGAGATCGAGCTCGAGGACCCGTACGAGAAGATCGGCGCGGAGCTCGTCAAGGAGGTCGCCAAGAAGACCGACGATGTCGCGGGCGACGGCACTACCACCGCCACCGTTCTCGCCCAGGCTCTCGTGCGTGAGGGCCTGCGCAACGTTGCCGCCGGTGCGAACCCCATGGGCATCAAGCGTGGCATCGAGAAGGCCGTCGAGGCCGTCACCGCGCACCTGATCGACTCCGCCAAGGAGATCGAGACCAAGGAGCAGATCGCCGCCACCGCCGGCATCTCCGCCGCTGACCCGGCCATCGGCGAGCTCATCGCCCAGGCCATGGACAAGGTCGGCAAGGAGGGCGTGATCACGGTCGAGGAGTCGCAGACCTTCGGCCTGGACCTCGAGCTCACCGAGGGCATGCGCTTCGACAAGGGCTACATCTCGCAGTACTTCATGACGGACCCGGAGCGTCAGGAGGCGGTCCTCGAGGATCCGTACCTGCTGCTCGTCTCGGGCAAGGTCTCCACCGTCAAGGATCTGCTCCCGCTGCTCGAGAAGGTCATCGGCGAGAACAAGTCGCTGCTGATCATCGCCGAGGACGTCGAGGGTGAGGCCCTGTCGACCCTCGTGGTCAACAAGATCCGCGGCACCTTCAAGTCCGTCGCCGTCAAGGCCCCGGGCTTCGGTGACCGCCGCAAGGCCATGCTGCAGGACATCGCCATCCTCACCGGTGGCCAGGTCATCTCCGAGGAGGTTGGCCTCTCGCTCGAGACCGCCGACATCTCCATGCTGGGCAAGGCCCGCAAGGTCGTCGTGACCAAGGACGAGACCACCATCGTCGAGGGCGCGGGCGACCAGGCCCAGATCGAGGGCCGCGTCAACCAGATCCGCGCCGAGATCGAGAACTCCGACTCGGACTACGACCGCGAGAAGCTTCAGGAGCGCCTCGCCAAGCTGGCCGGCGGCGTCGCCGTGATCAAGGCGGGCGCGGCCACCGAGGTCGAGCTCAAGGAGCGCAAGCACCGCATCGAGGACGCGGTCCGCAACGCCAAGGCCGCGGTCGAGGAGGGCATCGTCGCCGGCGGTGGCGTGGCCCTCGTCAAGTCCGAGACCGCCATCGAGGGTCTCGCGCTCGAGAACGAGGAGCTCACCGGCGCGAACATCGTGAAGTTCGCGCTGAGCGCCCCGCTCAAGCAGATCGCCCTCAACGCCGGCCTCGAGCCGGGCGTCGTGGCCGAGAAGGTCCGGGGCCTCCCCGGTGCCGAGGGCCTCAACGCTGCCACCGGCGAGTACGTCGACCTGCTGGTCGCCGGCATCAACGACCCGGTGAAGGTGACCCGCTCGGCGCTGCAGAACGCCGCGTCGATCGCCGCACTGTTCCTCACCACCGAGGCCGTCGTGGCCGACAAGCCCGAGCCCGCTGCTCCGGCGATGCCGGGCGGCGACGAGATGGGCGGCATGGGCTTCTGATCTAGCCAGAACCCCCGCGCACGCGACCGTCGTGGCCCCGCACCGGACCCGGTGCGGGGCCACGACGCATTTCCGAGGGCTGTGCGACACGGCCCGGGGGACGACGCAGCCGCCGGAGGTCTCACATTCTGGGCGTGCGGGTGTGGCCTTCGTCGGAACGAGAGGGCGGCGGCTGCCGGCCGACAGCTGTGGCGTTCATCTCAAAACCGACCGCAAAGTGCTTTGGTAACGAAAGATTTAAGATTAATTGTTGGTGTCGTGGTCGTGAACGGCACCAAGCGCGACGTGTGAGGCGCCCGCTGCCAGCAAGGTGAGCCTAGCTTTGCGTCGCTGCGCGCCGGTTAAACTCCCAGCTAGGGCGCTACCTGAGACTTTTATTAAGACGGCGGTTTAGGTCACATGTTTAGCTCGGGGAATGTATTGTTATCGGGAGCCGGCGACGAGATGAAGGTCACAATTGACTCTGGATTCGCTCAGTCTATTCTGGCCTTGGTCCCGGAACGTGGGGCTCGACGGGCCCCGGGGACCGGGGCGCAACAATAAAGGGAGATACACATGCCTGACTTCAGTGCGATCAGCGACCTCATCGGTGCCGTGAAGGACGTCCTCGACGGCGTCATCGGTTTCGCCGGCTCGGTGGGTGGCGACGGCGTCGAGACCATGCTCGGGCTCCTCGGCAGTGTCGATATTGAGCCCCCGGCTGCCGAGTGACCTTTCGGTCGCAGCGCCCCTGAAGGGCACCCCGCCCCGGCTGCGGCGTAAAGCAGCCATCCCCCACACTTTGGCACCGGGTATCCCCGGGCCGCATCCAGCAAGGAGAACATCATGGGTATTGAGCTCGGTTCGCTCAAGGGCATCGTCGGCGAGGACGGGGCCTTCGGCCTCCTCAGTGACCTCCTCGGCAACATCGGCAACTTCGTCGATGCTGCGGACTACTTCACCGGTGAGGACTTCCAGGAGGCCATCGCCGGCGGTTTCATGAAGTGAGCTGACCTCGTCAGCCGGTGAGGGCGTCGGGAGCGATCCCGGCGCCCTCGCTGTATTTGCACGCTTCTCGGGTAAATGTTGGACGCGCCGACAAGGTCTCGACCTGCGAGCCCGTGAAGATGTATAGGGATTTGCTCATTAATGTAACGGCCGTGCGTCACTGGTCGATACTGTGGACGTGAGCCTCGCGGAGGACCACCTGAGTTTCTGTGACCAGAACGGATATGGAAGTCTCAGGCCAGACTCCGCAGGCGAAACGCCCAGTCCCCGGATCGCCCGAACGGTATTCGAGTTATCAGTTGGGGCTTGTGTGACTGATGGGAAAAGGGTTAACTCTTCGCTGAGAAAACTCTGACCCGGGTCTGTCTGAGAACAAACGAGAAGTAAGGCGACAAAGAATATGCGTTCAGTGAAGAGGATCGGCACGAAGGTCGGCGCAGCGGCCATCGCCGCCGCCATGGTTCCCGTCGTCGCCACGGGCACGGCCCAGGCGCAGGGTGGCACGATCAACTACACCAAGGCCACCGCCGAGAACCAGGTCGTCGAGACCGAGCTCTCGGACGGTCGTCTCATCGTGTCCGTGTGGTCGCCCTCCATGGAGCAGGAGGTGCCGAACATTGTCCAGAAGCCGCGCGACGGTAACGCCAAGGCGCCGGTGCTCTACCTCGTCAACGGCGCCGGTGGTGGCGAGGACTCGGCCACCTGGCAGGCCCAGTCCAACGTCAAGGACTTCATGGCCGACAAGGACGCCTGGACCGTCACCCCCATCGGTGGCGCCTTCTCGTACTACACCGACTGGTGGAACCCGGACCCGAACGTCCAGACCCGCTACGCCAGCGACACCAAGCCGATGAAGTTCGAGACCTTCCTGGCCAAGGAACTCCCGGACGCCTTCGAGGGGCACTACGGCGGTAACACCGGAAAGGACCGCGGGCGCGGCCTGGCGGCCATCTCCATGACCGCCACCTCGGTGCTCACCATCGCGCAGAAGCACCCGGGCCGCTTCCAGGCCATCGGCTCCTACTCGGGCTGTGCCGAGACCTCCACCCCGATCGGCCACGAGTTCATCAACATCGTCACCGGCATGCGTGGCGGCGCCAACCTGGACAACATGTGGGGCCCGTTCCCGGGCGAGCCCAAGGTCGGCACCAACAGCTGGTACGACAACGACCCGGTCTGGGGCGCCTTCCGCTTCGTCGAGCAGCGCGACAACGGCACGCTGCCCGCCATGTTCATCTCCACCGGTAACGGCCTGCCCGGGCCGCACGAGTCGCTCGAGAACTGGCGCCTCAAGAACTCGGTCCCGGCCCTGGCCAACCAGGCCATCGTCGGCGGCATCATCGAGGCGGCCACGCAGTACTGCACGGCCAACCTCGCCCGTCGCTTCAACGAGCTGGGCATCCCGGCTCACTTCGACTTCGCGCCCAACGGCACGCACTCGTGGGGCTACTGGGAGGACGATCTCGCGCAGTCCTGGCCGATGCTCGGTAACGCCATGGGCGCCCGCTGGGGTGCGATCTGATCAGTTGACCTGCGCACCGCGCACGTCTGACGGACCCCGCTTCACCCGTTACGGGTGGGGCGGGGTCTTTCGTCGTCCGGACCGTCTGACCGACCGGGCTGGCGGTCGGTGGTGACCGTGACGTGCATCGTCCTCCGTTGATCGGGCATTCTGTACAGATGACCAAGAGCGATACCCCGCACCGGATCGAACTGCGGCACCCTGATGGCAGCACCAGTCCGCTGCTGATCGTCCGCGCCGCGGAGCGGGACGAGCGACGCCCCGCCGTGCTGGTCCTGCCCGGGATCGCCGTCGGTGCCCGGTACTACCTCCCGCTCGCGCGTGCTCTCGCGGAGCACGGTGTGGACGTGGCGATCACCGAGCTGCGTGGCCAGGGCGAGAGCACGCACCGCATCGGGCGCGGGGGAGCGGCGGCCGGCTACCACGAGAGTGCGGGCGAGGACATCCCCCTGGCATTAGACGCCATGGAACGCGAACTCGGTGCCACGCGGGTCGTGCTGCTCGGGCACAGTATGGGCGCCCAGATCGGTGTCTACCACCTCGCACGGCAGGACCGGCGTGTCGTGGGACTGGCCGCCGTGGCCGCGCAGTCCCCGTATCACCGCGGTTTCCCCGACGATTTCCGGCGCAAGTTGCGGTTCGGCGCGTACGTCATGCCCGTGGTGGGGCGGGTGACCGGACACGTGCCGGGGCAGTTCTTCGGCGCCACCGGGCGCGTGCCAGTGGATCGGATCCGCGACTGGGCCAGGCTCGCCACCACCGGGGTCATGCAGCCCGAGCGCGCCGATCTGGACTACGTCGAAGGACTGTCGCGCGTGACGGTGCCGGCCCTGGCGGTGGTGATCGCGGACGACCACCTCGCCCCCGAAGGCGCCGCCCGCAACCTCCTGGCCATGCTGCCGTCGGCGCGCACGACGCTCGAGCGCGAGGACGAGGCGCTCGGGCACAACACCTGGGCGCGGCAGCCGGCCGAGATCTCGGCGCGGGTCCTCGCGTGGATCGACCGTGAGGTCGTCGGCGGCGGGGCGCCGGTGGACCCGGGTGCCACATCGGTGAACCCGACGACGACTACGACGACTACGACGACGTCAGCCGACGCCTGAAGAACTCGTAGGTGAGGACCGCTTTCCGGGCCTCCTGAGAATTGTCGGCGGCACCGGCGTGCCCGCCCTCGACGTTCTCGTAGTACTCGACCGCATGTCCGGCCGCCTCGAGCGCGGCCGTCATCTTGCGGGCGTGCCCCGGGTGGACTCGGTCGTCCCTCGTCGAGGTGGTCATGAGCACCGGCGGGTACCGCACCTCCGAGGCCGGCCGGACGTGCTGGTACGGCGAGTACAGGCCCAGGAACTCGTCCCAGTCGGAGGAGTCGGGGTCGCCGTACTCGGCCATCCACGATGCCCCCGCGAGCAGGAGGTGGTACCGCTTCATGTCCAGAAGTGGGACCGCGATGGCCAGTGCCCCGAACAGCTCCGGGTAGCGGGTGAGCATCACTCCCATGAGCAGCCCGCCGTTCGAGCCGCCAGTGGCGCCGAGTTGGTCGCGCGTGGTGACGCCCGTGTCGACGAGCGCCCGCGCGACGGCCGCGAAGTCCTCATACGCGCGGGGGCGCTTCTCGCGCACCGCGGCCTGGTGCCACGACGGGCCGTACTCGCCGCCGCCCCGGATACCGGCCACCACGTAGACGCCGCCGGTCTCGAGCCACAGCGCACCGCGCAGCGCCGCGTACGACGGGCGCATCGACACGTTGAACCCGCCGTAGCCGTAGAGGATCGTGGGCCGCGGTCCGTCGCCGCCGGGACCGCGCATGACCGTGTACGGAACTTCTGTGCCGTCGTCACTCACCGCGACGTGGCGGGAGACCGCGATGCCGGAGGTGTCGAAGCGGTCGGGGGTCGAGCCAAGAGTCTCCGTGGAGCCGTCGGCGCGGAGGAGGACCAGGGACGGCGGCACGATGGGCCCGGACACCGCGAGCACCGCGTCGTCGGGGTGGGGGGTCGCACCGGCGCTGGCGCCTGTGCTCGTGCCGGTGCCTGCGTGACGATCGAGGGAGAGCACGTCGATCGACACGTGCTCGGGCAGGCCCTCGACGGGCAGGCGTCGCCATTGGGTGGGGGCGCGCGTGGGGGAGGTGGCGTCGGCGTCGGGAATCGCACTGGTACCGGGGCCGGCATCGGTATCAGGGCCGGAACCGGGGATGGCGTACGCCTCGAGTCGTGACTCGGTGTCGTCGAGAATCGTGAGCAGCACGCGCCCACGACCCCATGAGACGTCCTCGACCGTGGTGGACGGGGTCGGGGTGAACAGCACCGTCGGCGCGGGCAGGGCGGTGGGATCGGCATCGACCGCGGACCACGGCACGACCAGCACCGAGCCGCCCGGGTAGGTGGCCCCCGCGAGGTCGATGTCCGTCCGCGGCTGCAGGACCAACCACTGCCCGCTCATCCCCACGCGGCAGTCCTCGGGCACCGGTATCCGCGTCGGCTCCTCCGATACCGGATCGCCGCCCGGGCGCCAGAACCACTCCTGGGACGTATGGAAATCGGGAGAGCGGCTCGCGACGAGACGACCGGTGTCGAGGTCGTACCCGATGCCGACGGCGACGTCGTCGTCGTTCCCCTCGAAGATAACCGCCCCGTCCACGGGCGCGGTACCGCGTCGCCAGACCCGCGCCACACGCGCGTACCCCGAGCTGGTCGCATCGGACCCGTCCTCCGCCAGGGGCGCCGCCAGCGCCAGGGTGTCCCTGTCCAGCCACGACACCGAACACTTGACCTCTGGCAGGTGGAAGCCGCCCTCGGACGCCGGCACGAAGCGGCGCTCGAGCAGGTCGAACTCGCGCACCTCCACCGCGTCGGCGCCGCCCCGGGACAGGCGGATCAGCGCGCGGTCATCCTCAGGGCGCCGCACCACGGTCCCCGCGTAGACCCAGTTGACGCCCTCGGCCTCGGCGAGCGCGTCCACGTCGATGAGGGTCTCCCACGCGGGATGGTCGAACGCGGGCGCCCCGCCCGCGAGAACTGACCACGGCACCCGCCGCCACAACCCCCGTGGGTGATCGCGGTCCTTCCACACGTTGTACGCGTACCCGCCCCGCAGGACCGGCCACGCGATGCGATCCGTGGCGTCCAGGATCTCCAGCGCGCGGGTGTGCGAGGCCTCCGCGTGGTCGCCCGAGGCGAGGTCGGCCACGGTGGCGTCACTGCGCTCCGTGACCCACGCGAGGGCCTCGGGACTGTCGACGGCCTCGAGGTGGAGATACGGGTCCTGCTGAGCGGAAGGGGTCATACCCACGATGATGCCGTGAACTCCGGCGGGTGTCCGCGAGCGGCCGGTGACGCGCGGCGCGGGTGATCGGCCTCGCCCTCAGCGTGGCCTCAGACGAAAACCACTCAGGGTCTTGTTAGCCGGACGCTCGCTAAGTAACATCCCATGTCAGCGGGGGTCGTCTGACCCGGCCATTCTCGACGGGGTTTCGAGGATGAACACGATAAATGGAGAATCACTAATGGGTTCCATCACCGACATCTTCAGCGGCATCTCCGAGGGCGGCTCCGCCGACGGGGGCAGCTCCACCACGAACATCACCGACCAGATCGCCGAGGCCATCGGCGACGCCGTCGCCACCCTCCTGAAGTCGGTCCTGGGCAACATGTCCTGAGTCCTCCTCGCGAGCCCTGACGCCGCCGCTCCCCCCGGGAGTGGGCGGCGTCAGTCCATTTCGGGTGTCTTCCTCCCCGCATCGGGTGACCCTGCCCCCCGGATGCGCATACCCTGTGTGTCGTGGCTGACACTCATTTCGATCTCATCGTCCTCGGCGCGGGCCCCGGTGGCTACGTCGCCGCCATCCGTGCCTCACAGCTCGGCCTCAAGGTGGCCGTGGTCGAGGAGAAATACTGGGGCGGCGTGTGCCTCAACGTGGGCTGTATCCCCTCCAAGGCGCTCCTGCGTAACGCGGAGCTCGCCAACACCGTCCTGCGCGACGCCAAGACGTTCGGCATCTCCGGTGACGTCTCCTTCGACTTCGGTGCCGCCTTCGACCGCAGTCGCAAGGTCTCGGACGGCATCGTCAAGGGCGTCCACTTCCTCATGAAGAAGAACAAGATCACCGAGATCAACGGGTACGGCACGTTTGTCGACGCCAAGACGATCGAGGTCGAGGGCACCGAGTACACCTTCGACAACTGCATCATCGCCTCCGGCTCCGTCGTCAAGACGCTGCCCGGGATTGAGCTCAGCGACAACGTCGTCAGCTACGAGGAGCAGATCCTCTCCCGCGACCTGCCGAAGTCCATCGTGATCGTCGGCGCCGGCGCGATCGGCATGGAGTTCGCCTACGTCATGGCCAACTACGACGTCGACGTGACGATCGTGGAGTTCATGGACCGCGTCCTGCCGAACGAGGACGAGGAAGTCTCGAAGGAGATGGTCAAGCACTACAAGAAGCTCGGCGTGAAGCTCCTCACCGGGCACAAGACCACCGCGATCACCGACAACGGCGACTCGGTCGAGGTCGCGATCGAGAAGAACGACGGCGGCGAGACCCAGACGCTGACCGTCGACAAGGTGCTCATGGCCGTCGGCTTCGCCCCCCGCGTCGAGGGTTTCGGCCTGGAGAACACGGGCGTCGAGCTCACCGACCGCGGTGCCATCGCGATCGACGACCACATGCGCACCAACGTCGACGGCATCTACGCGATCGGCGACGTCACCGCCAAGCTGCAGCTCGCCCACGTGGCCGAGGCGCAGGGCGTCGTCGCGGCCGAGACCATGGCCGGCGCCGAGACCCAGACGCTCGGCGACTACCGCATGATGCCGCGGGCCACGTTCTGCCAGCCGCAGGTCGCCTCGTTCGGTCTGACCGAGGCGCAGGCCAAGGACGAGGGATTCGACGTGAAGGTCGGCAAGTTCCCGTTCTCCGCCAACGGCAAGGCCCACGGGCTCGGCCATGCGGTGGGCTTCGTCAAGGTCGTCGCCGACGCCACCCACGGAGAGCTGCTCGGTGCCCACCTCATCGGCCCCGACGTGTCCGAGCTTCTGCCGCAGCTGACGCTGGCGCAGATGTGGGACCTCACCGCCGAGGACATCGGCCGCAACGTCCACACCCACCCGACGCTGTCCGAGGCCATGAAGGAAGCGGTCCACGGCATCGCCGGGCACATGATCAACCTGTAGTCCGACCGGCCGGGCCGGTGGGCAAGGGCGGCTAGCCGGGCCGGTGGACCCAGGGCCGGCTGGGTCAGTGGGCCCAGCTGGTCGCCGGGCAAGGGACCGCGAGCCGGCACCTCCGTCGTGGAGGTGCCGGCTCGCGGTCTGTCGGTCGTGTGGGGCGGCGGTTCGCTGTTACTCGGCCTTGAGGAGCTTGACCATCTGGGCCATGTAGATCGCGTCCAACGCGCCGGCCGCAGTCGGCAGGACCGGGTCGGCCTGCGGGTCGTTGCCACGGGCCGCGTACTCGACACTCACGGTGGTGTCGCGCGCGTAGCCGTGGATGGCGATGGCGCGGTTGAGCTGCTTGGTGCCGTCCGGCTGCGTGGTGATGAAGTCGCTGATGACGCGGAAGCCCTCGGCGCCCTCGACCTCGGGCGCGTCCTCGACGGTCATGACCAGCTCGACGTTCGGGTTGGCGACGCTCTTGGAGGTCTTGCAGGCCTCGTACAGGGAGCGGTCCATGAACTCGTCGAGCTTCTTGCCGACCATGCCGACACCGAAGCGGTGCTCGGTCTTGTCGGCCTCGGACTGCTTGTAGCGGACCACGACGGTCGAACCCTCGGTGGTGGCGAAGTTCGAGACGGTCTCCAGGCGCGAGACCTTGTCGCACGCCGGATCCTCCATGAGCTGCCGGCCCTGGTCGGCGACCAGCTTGTCGACACCCTCCTGCAGCATCGTCGGCTCGATGACCTGCACGACTCCGCCGCCCGGGGCGTCGCCCTCGGCCAGGATCCGCTCGGAGACGGGCACCGTGGGGGCCGGGGCGGAGGACGATGCGGACGAGGTGGTCTCGCCGTTGCCGGACTCCGGGGCGTCCCCGTCGGAGTCGGACGAGCAGGCCGTGAGCGTGGCCGCCGTGACCAACGCGAGTCCGGCGATCGCGACACGTCGGGGGGTACGGGTGCTCAGTCGCATCTCTCTCCTTCAATAACGTGGTTCCTCATATAGTGCCACCGCTGGCCTCCGCGCTGTGAACCCCGCCCCGCCGGGCGCCGAGGTCGCGGCGTGCCCGGCGGCGGTGATCCGAGGTCGCGGCGTGCCCGGCGGCGGTGATCCGACGTCGCACGAGCGCTGTCCCGCGGTGTACCGGGCGCCGTCCCCGCGGTGTCCCGGCCGTCGGAGGTGCGATTTCGGCGAGGGTTGAAGCGAGGGATAACACGACTGACATGAGGCGTCGGACACGGACGGGGGAATCGCCATCCGGAGGTTCTCGATGAACCGCGCCGCATGTGGCTACCCTTGGTGCGTCACGAGACGAGCCTGACCGCACCGCGGACTATGCACCGCAGACCTCGCAGTGCAGATCTCACCCCGCAGACCCCACCCCGGAACCCGGAAGCTAGGACGCCACATGAACCACGACGGCGTCGAGGCCATCCTCCTCGACCTCGATGGAGTGATCACCCCCACCGCCGAGAAGCACATGCAGGCGTGGAACCGGATGTTCACCGCGTACTTCGCCGACCGCGGGGTCGAGCCCTACTCGGACGAGGACTACTTCCGGTACATCGACGGTAAACCCCGCGCCGAGGGGATCGTGTCGATGCTCGCCGCGCGCGGTCTCACCCTGCCCACGGGGGAAGAAGTAAAGGTCGACGACGACAACGCCGCGGACGCCGACACGGTGGCCGGACTCGGGGAGCGCAAGAACCGCATCTTCATGGAGCTCCTCGCCGAGGGGATCGAGGCGTACCCCGGATCCGTCGCCTACCTCGACTGGCTCCGCGACAACGGGATCGCCTCCTGCGTGGTCTCGAGCTCCAAGAACGCAGTTGCCGTGCTCACGGCCGCGGGGCTGCGTGACCGCTTCGAGGTGATCGTCGACGGGATGGTCGCCGCGGCCGAGGGGATCGCCGGGAAGCCGAAGCCCGACACGTACCTCCGCGGGGCACAGCTCCTCGGGGTGCCCCCCGAGCGGTGTGTGGTGGTGGAGGACGCGGTCTCCGGTGTGCAGGCCGGCGCCGCCGGCGGGTTCGCCCATGTCGTGGGCGTGGATCGCGGGGCCGGCGCGGAGATCTTGTTGGGGGAGGGAGCCGACGTCGTCGTCGTCGACCTCGCCGATCTCATCCCCGACACCGGCACGGACACCGTCACCGACGCCGACGCCGACACCGGCACCGACGCCGACACCGGCACGGGTCCCGGCACCGGCACGGGCCACGACACGGTCACAGACACCACGACGAAGGGCGAGCGCGCATGACCCCCGTCTCCCCGGGGCGCGGCCCCGCCCACACCACCACCGGACAGTCCGTGCCCGGCAACATCCGCACCACCTACGGCGTGAACCTCCGCAGCCACCTCGAGGTGCCGGAGATCAACCGCTCCACCCACCCCGTCGATCCGTGGCGCTGGGTCGAGACCACCCCCAAGGCCAGCCCGCTCGGCGTGGCCGAGACCCAGTTCGCCGTGGGCAACGGCTACCTCGGCATGCGCGGCAACCCCGAGGAGGGGCGCAACTCTCGCCACCACGGCACCTTTGTCAACGGCTTCCACGAGACGTGGCACATCCAGCACGCCGAGGACGCGTTCGGACTCGCGCGCGAGGGCCAGACCGTGGTCCAGGCACCCGACACCAAGACCATCCGCGTGTACGTCGACGACGAGCCGCTGCGCGTCACCGCCGCCGACCTCGAGCACTACGAGCGCAGCATCGACTTCCGCGACGGCATCCTGCGGCGCGAACTCGTGTGGCGCACACCGGCCGGCAAGAAGGTCGTCCTGCGCACCTCGCGCATGGTGTCGATGGTCGAGAAGCACCTCGCCGTGATGACCCTCGAGGTGGAGCTGCCGGAGGAATCGGCGCCCGTGGTGATCGTCTCCGAGGTGCTCAACCGCCAGGACGGCGAGGACGAATACCACACCACCGACGACCTGCCCGCCGGCTTCGACCCCCGTCGCTCCGAGGGATTCGACCACCGCGTGCTGCAGACCGAGGTGACCGAGTGCCAGCGCGGCTACCAGTCCCACGGGTACCGCTGCCGCAACTCCGGCATGACCATCGGCGTGGCCGTGGACCACGAGGTCGAGACCGTCGACGACGTGGCCATGAGCACCGACGTCAGTGACGACGCCTCCCGGGTCGTGTTCCACGTCCACGCCACCCCGGGCAGCCCTCTCAAGCTCACCAAGACCGCCGCGTACCACACCTCCACCAAGGTGCCGGCCCGCGAACTGGTCGACCGCTGCTCGCGCACCCTGGCCCGGGCCCGCGAACGGGGAGTGGCGGACCTGCACCAGTCCCAACGCGCGTGGTTCGACAACTTCTGGGACCTGTCGGACGTGGAGGTCGAGGGACCCGCGGAGACCCAGCAGGCGATCCGCTTCAACCTCTTCCAGCTCGCCCAGGCCTCCGCACGTGCCGAGGCCGCCGGGATCGCGGCGAAGGGGGTCACCGGCAGCGGCTACTCCGGCCACTACTTCTGGGACACCGAGACCTACGTCCTGCCGTTCCTCACCTACACGATGCCGCAGTTCGCGCGGAACGCACTGCGGTTCCGCTACGAGATGCTCGACAAGGCACGCGAGCGCGCCCGGTACCTGTCCGTCAACGGGGCGCTCTACCCGTGGCGCACCATCAACGGTGAAGAGGCGTCCGCCTACTACGAGGCCGGCACCGCGCAGTACCACATCAACGCCGACATCGCGCACGCCCTCGTCAAGTACATGTGGGCGACCGGCGACGAGGAGTTCATGGTCCGCGAAGGCGTGGACATCCTCGTCGAGACCGCCCGGATGTGGGTCTCGCTCGGGTTCTTCGCCGGCGACGGCGCGTTCCACATCCACGGCGTGACCGGGCCCGACGAGTACACCACCGTCGTGGACAACAACCTGTTCACCAACGCGATGGCGCGTTTCAACCTCATGGCCGCCACCATCGCGTGCAAGCGGATCGCCGACCTCGGCGACGGCCGGTGGGAGGGAATCTGCCAGCGGCTCGGCATCCGTGACGACGAGATCGACGAATGGCACCGGGCCGCCAAGAACATGGTGATCGCCTTCGACGAGGAACTGGGCGTGCACCCGCAGGACCAGGACTTCCTCGACAAGGAGGTCTGGGACCACGACCTGGACGAGCCGCGGCGGCCCCTGCTACTGCACTTCCACCCGCTGGTGATCTACCGGCACCAGGTCCTCAAGCAGGCCGACGTGGTGCTGGCGATGTTCCTGCGTGGCGACGAGTTCACCGAGGAGCAGAAGCGCGCCAACTTCGAGTACTACGACCCGTTGACCACCGGGGACTCGACGCTCTCGGCCGTGGTGCAGTCGATCATCGCCGCGGAGATCGGCTACTGCGACGAGGCGTTCGAGCACTTCTCCAAGGCGCTCGTCGTGGACCTGGCCGACGTGCACGGCAACGCCGCCGACGGCATCCACGTCGCCTCGACCGGCGGTGTGTGGTCCGGGCTGGTGAGCGGGTTCGGCGGCATGCGCGACTACCGCGGCGACATCTCGTTCGACCCCCGCGTCCCCGCGGCGTGGGACGCGCTGACGTTTCGGCTGACGGTCCGCGGCACGCACGTGCGGGTCCGCTGCACGCACCACGAGATCACCATCACCAACCTCAACGGCAGCGACTTCGGGTGCACCGTGCAGGGGCGGCCGGTGCGGGTGCCGGCCGGCGAGACCGTGGTCGAGGAGCTGGACGAGCGCGCGCGGGTCTGCATGCCCTGACCCGGCGGTCGCTGAGCAGCGCCGGCCGGGCCCGGTCAGCGGGGGACGTCGGGCTGGATACGCAGTGTGTGCAGGGCCGTGGCGAGACCGTCGTACTGGGCGATGAGCTGGACCAGCGCCACCAGCTGCGCCTCGTCCAGGTGCGTGCCGAGCTCGGCCCAGGTGTCGTCGGCGATGTCCTTGGTGCGGACCTGCTCGTCGACCGCGACCAACACGGCCCTGAGCCGGGGTGACCAGCCGGCCGTCGCGGGATCACGGGTGGTGCGGGCGATGTCGTCGTCGTCCAGTCCCACGCTGGCCCCGATCCGCTCGTGGTGAGCCCGCTCGTACGCGCTGCCCCGCACCCACGCGATGCGCAGGATCACCAGCTCGGTGGTGCGACGGTCGAGGATTCCGAACGGCATCATCATCCCCGAGTAGGCCAGCCAGGCCGGGAACAGGCGACGGGCGTGACCGAGGGTGGCGAACAGGTGGACGTCGCGCTTGCCGGTGACGCGGGCGCCGAGGCGGTTGACCGCCCAGCCGACCGGGCCGAGCTCGCGGAAACCGCCGGGGCGGATGCGGGGCGTGGCGGAGAGGGAAGGATCGGGCGCGGGGGTGTCAGTCGCGGGACTGTCGGGCGTGGGTGTGTCAGGCGTGGCGTCGGTGCTGTCGTGGGGCTGGCTCATGGCCGCAAGGGTAGGGCAGTGGACGCGCCGGGGGAGCCGGGTTCGTCGAGGAGATAAGGGGAGAGCGCCGAGCGGTGGGCGTCGACGGTCAAGGTCCGGTTGAGCGGTGGGAACGCACGCTGCGGACAGGCCGGGCGCTCGCACATCCGGCAGCCGGGCCCGATCTTGGTGGCGGCATCCACATCCCCCAGGTCCAACCCCTGCGAGTACACGGTGCGGTGGGCGTGGCGGGCCTCGCAGCCGAGGCCGATCGCGAAGGTCTTGCGCGACTGGCCGAAGCGCATCGGGCGGGTGGTGACGGTGCGCGAGACCCACAGGTGCAGGCGGCCGTCCGGGGTCTCGGCGAGTTGTCGCATGACCTTGCCGGGGAACGAGAACGTCTCGTACATGTTCCACAGCGGGCAGGTGCCGCCGGAGGTCGTGAAGTGCACGCCCGACGCGGACTGCCGCTTGGACATGTTCCCCGCGCGGTCGACCCGCACGAAACTGAACGGCACGCCCGCGGCGCCCGGCCGCTGCAGCGTCGACAGCCGGTGACAGATCGTCTCGTACCCCAGGGCGTGGAAGGTCATGAGGCGCTCGACGTCGTACCGGAAGTCCTCGGCGGTGTCGAGGAACCGTTCGTACGGCATGAGGACCGCGGCGGCGAAGTAGTTCGCCAGGCCACGCCGGGCGAGGTCGCGGCCGGCGGGGGAGCTGAAGGCCCCATCCGCGACCAGCTGCTCGAGCAGCTCGCCGTGCTCGAGGAACGCCAGCTCGGAGGCGACGCGGAAGGCCTGCTGCCCGGCGGTGAGGTGGGCGGACAGGTCGAGCCGGTGGTCATCGGCGGAGAACCGGTGCCACAGGCCGTCAGGCAGGTCGACCCGGCGTGAGACGTGGATGCCGTGCGTCTCGGAGAGCCTGTTCTCGAGTTCCGTACGGACATCGCCGCGGTTCATCCGGATGCGGTTGGTGAGTTCCTCGGCCGCGGTGTCGAGGGAGTCGATGTAGTTCTGCCGCTGGTAGAAGTAGTCGCGCACCTCCTCGTGGGGCAACGCCAGGGCTGTGTGGTCGACCTCCCCGGCGAGGGCGTTGCGGCTCTCGGTGAGTGCGGCCAGCAGATCTGCCGAGTTGCGGTAGCGCTGGTTGAGGACGGCGAACGCCCGGGCGAGGCGGGGATGCGCACGGACGAGATCGATCACCTCCGAGGCCGGGATGCCGGTCGAGACCTGGGGATCGGCCAGGGCCTCGGTCAGCTCGGCGATGAGGCGGGTGTCGGCATCCGAGGCGAAGAACGTCGAGTCGACGCCGTACACCTCCGACAACCGGGTCAGGACCCGCGAGGTGACCGGCCGGGTGTCCTTCTCGAGCTGGTTGAGGTAACTGGCGGACAGGCCGAGACTCTCCGCGAACGCGGCCTGGGTGAGGGCCTGCTCTTCGCGGAGTCGGCGGAGTCTCGATCCCATATGTGAGGGTGTCATCAGGTCTGTTCCTCCGGTCGCGTGGTGTGCCCCACATTCTTCGCAAAGTTTGCAAAAGAGGCAACGAAACTCGCGGAATTTGCACAAGTCGCAGGTAGACGCACTGCGGATGGTGTGGCATTCTTGCGTCGTACAGGATCACGGACTCGCAATAGTGCGAACTTGAGTCCGCCCCCGAGACAGGAAAGAGAGTCCATGTCGAACGTTGGTAAGGCACGTACCGCTGCAGAGATCCAGCAGGATTGGGACACCAACCCGCGCTGGAAGGGCATCACCCGCAACTACACGGCAGAGCAGGTCGCCGAGCTGCAGGGCTCCGTCGTCGAGGAGCACACCCTCGCCCGTCGTGGCGCGGAGATCCTCTGGGACAAGGTCAACAACAAGGACTTCGTCAACTCCCTCGGTGCGCTGACCGGTAACCAGGCCGTGCAGCAGATCCGCGCAGGCCTCGAGGCCGTGTACCTCTCCGGCTGGCAGGTCGCCGGCGACGCCAACCTCTCGGGCCACACCTACCCGGACCAGTCGCTGTACCCGGCCAACTCGGTCCCCAGCGTCGTGCGTCGCATCAACAACGCCCTGCTGCGTGCCGACGAGATCGCCCGCATCGAGGGTGACACCTCGGTCGAGAACTGGCTCGCCCCGATCGTCGCCGACGCCGAGGCCGGCTTCGGTGGCGCCCTGAACGCCTACGAGCTGCAGAAGGCCATGATCGCCGCCGGCGCCGCCGGTGTGCACTGGGAGGACCAGCTCGCGTCGGAGAAGAAGTGCGGCCACCTCGGTGGCAAGGTGCTCATCCCGACCCAGCAGCACATCCGCACCCTGACCTCGGCCCGCCTCGCGGCCGACGTCGCCAACGTGCCGTCCGTGATCATCGCGCGCACGGACGCCGAGGCCGCGACCCTCATCACCTCCGATGTGGACGAGCGTGACCAGGAGTTCATCACCGGCGAGCGCACCGCCGAGGGCTTCTACAACGTCCGCAACGGCATCGAGCCCTGCATCGCGCGTGCCAAGGCCTACGCCCCGTACGCCGACCTGATCTGGATGGAGACCGGCACCCCGGATCTCGAGTACGCCAAGAAGTTCGCCGAGGGCGTCAAGGCCGAGTTCCCGGACCAGCTGCTGGCCTACAACTGCTCGCCGTCCTTCAACTGGAAGGCGAACCTGGACGACGACACCATCGCCAAGTTCCAGAAGGAGCTCGGCGCCATGGGCTTCAAGTTCCAGTTCATCACCCTGGCCGGCTTCCACTCGCTCAACTACAGCATGTTCGATCTGGCCTACGGCTACGCCCGCAACCAGATGACCTCGTTCGTCGAGCTGCAGCAGCGCGAGTTCAAGGCCGCCGAGGAGCGTGGCTTCACCGCCGTCAAGCACCAGCGCGAGGTCGGCGCCGGCTACTTCGACCGCATCGCCACCACGGTTGACCCCAACACGTCCACCGCGGCGCTGAAGGGCTCCACCGAGGAGGGTCAGTTCCACTGACCCCTGGTCGGTCCGCAACGGACCGGCGATCATCGACCCCTGACGGGTCGATGCTCACCATGACGTGAATGATCCGGGGGCCGTGGCCGTCTCGATGAGACGACCCGGCCCCCGGAGTCGTCGGTACGACGTGGTGGGGGAGCGCGGCGACGCCGACAACGACGACGACGACAAGGCCGACGACGACAACGGCCACGACCACGACGACGGTAACGACGACCCCGCTGACGCCGCCCCTCTTCGACGAAAGGCACGAACGGATGAGTACGACTCACGACGCGACTGCCGACCAGGGGCGAATCACGCGCGTCGGCGTGGTCGGGGCGGGTCAGATGGGATCGGGCATCGCCGAGGTGTGCGCCCGGGCCCACGTCGACGTCCTCGTCTGGGAGTCGACCCGCGAGCTGGCGGCCGCGGGCCGGGGACGTGTCCTCGACTCGCTCGACCGTGGCGTCTCCTCGGGCAAGATCACCGAACGCGAACGCGACCGGGCCGCCCTGCGCCTGCGCTTCACCACCGATCTCGGCGACTTCGCCGACCGGCAGCTGGTGATCGAGGCGATCGTGGAGGACGAGGACGCCAAGACCGCGGTGTTCCGCGAGCTGGACTCGGTGGTCACCGACCCGCAGGCCGTGCTCGCCTCCAACACTTCATCCATCCCCATCATGAAGCTCGGCACCTGCACGACGCGGCCCGAGCGCGTGATCGGGATGCACTTCTTCAACCCCGTGCCGGTGCTCCCGCTCGTCGAGCTGGTGAGCACCCTCGAGACCGGGGACCGAGTCCGGGCCCGCGCGGAGCATTTCGCGCAGCAGGTCCTGGGCAAGCAGGTCATCCACTCCGCGGACAGGTCGGGGGCGGTGGTCAACGCGCTGCTCGTGCCGTACCTGCTCTCCGCCATCCGGATGGCAGAGTCCGGCTTCGCCACTCCCGAGGACATCGACAAGGCCATGGTCCTGGGCTGCGCGCATCCGATGGGACCGCTCTCGTTGGCCGATCATGTGGGCCTGGACACAGTCAAGGCGATCGCGGACTCGATGTACGCCGAGTTCAGGGAGCCCATGTACGCGCCGCCCGCACTGCTCATGAGGATGGTGGAGGCGGGCAGGCTCGGCAAGAAGTCGGGACACGGTTTCTTCCGCTACTCCGGCCCACGGGCGCTCGCACGCGTGGCACTCTGAGGTCTGTGTCGTCGGCGCATCTGTCATCCACGCGCGCCTCGAGCGTCCAGGGCTTCCCGCGGATCGGTCGCCGGCGGGAACTCAAGCGTGCGCTCGAGCGCTACTGGCACGGTGACGACACCCGCGCCCAACTGGAGGCGGTAGGTCGACGAATCCGCGACTCCACCTGGCACGATCTGCACGACGCCGGACTCACTCAGCTGCCGGGCAACACGTTCTCGTTCTACGACCACATCCTCGGCGATGCCCTGCTGATCGGCGCGGTGCCCGCGCGGTTCCGGGAGCTCACCGCCGGCCTGGCCCCGGTGGACACGGTGTTCGCGCTCGCCCGCGGCCGCGCCGATGTGTCACCGCTCGAGATGGTGCAGCTACAGGGCACGAGCTACCACTATCGCCAGCCCGAGTTCTCCGCGGGGATCGAGCTGGGTTTGCGGCCTGACTCCCTGGTCGACGAGATCGTCCGGGCGCAGGGGTTCGGATACGAGCTCCGGCCCGTGGTGACGGGGCCGGTGTCCCTGTTGCTGCTCAGCAAGTCGGAGTCGGGCGCTGATCCGGGTTTCACGCCCCTGGACGTGCTGGACCGCGTGCTGGAGCAGTACGAGGCGCTGCTGCGGGTCCTGGCCGGAGCGGGCGTGACGTGCGTGCAGTTCGACGAACCGTGCCTGACGGAGGAGCGCACGCCGGACGAGATCGAGGCCCTGCGGGGTGCGTACGCACGCCTCGCGTCGGTGGCCGAGCGCCCCCGCATCCTCGTGGCGGGCCCGTACGGGGACCTCGGTGACGCACTCCCGGCCATTGTCTCGACCGATGTCGAGGCGATCGGGCTCGACCTCGTCCGTGGACGACGTTCGGCGGCCGAGCTTGCCGCGGTTCCGGGAATGCGGGGCAAGCGCCTCTACGCCGGTGTGGTCGACGGCCAGAACGTCTGGCGCACAGACAAGTTCGCGACCCTGGACTACCTGCGCGACCTCAAGGCCGAGTTCGAAGATCTGGTCGTGACGACCTCGTGCTCCCTCTTGCACGTCCCGTACGACGTCCGTGTCGAGAACGGGCTTCCGGTGGAGCTGGCGGATTCGCTCGCGTTCGCCGACCAGAAGGTCGACGAGGTGGTGTCCCTGGCCGCCGCGCTCGAGGACGGGCCCACCCCGCGCTGGCGTCCGCTCCCCGCCCTGCCCAGCGCGCGTCGGGACGATGTGCGGGCCAGGACGGCCGGGGTCGACGACGACGACAGGGCGCGCAGCCCCTATCCCGAGCGCGCCGCCGTGCAGGCTGCCCGGCTCGGCCTGCCGGTGCTTCCCACGTCGACGCTGGGCTCGTTCCCGCAGACCGTACAGATCCGGCGGGCCCGTCTGGACCTGGCCGAGGGCCGGATCGACTACGACCGCTACCGGGACTACCTGCGCGCCGAGATCGCCGCGGTGATCCGACTGCAGGAGGACATGGGACTGGACGTCCTGGTGCACGGCGAGGTCGAGCGCAACGACATGGTGCAGTACTTTGCCGAGTTGCTCGACGGGTTCGCCGCGACCAGTCAGGGGTGGGTGCAGTCGTACGGCTCGCGCTGCGTACGACCGCCGATTCTCTACGGCGACGTGGCCCGTCCCGCGCCCATGACGGTGGAGTGGACCGGGTACGCGCAGTCGTTGACCAGTCGGCCGGTGAAGGGGATCCTCACCGGCCCCGTGACGATGTTGGCGAGGTCGTTCTGCCGCACGGATCTCGCGTTGCCCGAGGTTGCCACACAGCTGGCGTTGGTGATCCGCGACGAGGTCGCGGATCTCGAGGCTGCGGGGACCGCGATCATCCAGGTCGACGAGCCGGCGCTGCGGGAGTTGCTGCCCCGGCGCGGCGCGGACCGTCAGGCGTATCTCGACTGGGCGGTGGGCACGTTCCGGCTCGCCACCGCCGGCGCGGGGCCGCAGACGCAGATCCACACGCACCTGGGCTACTCGTCGCTGACGGTGATGACCGAGGCGATCGAGGATCTCGACGCGGATGTGACGAACATCGTCGCCACGAGGTCGATCGACTGGGTGCTCGACGCTCTGCAGGACCGCACACTCACGCGCCAGGTCGGCCCCGGTGTGTATGAGTCGCGTTCGGGGTTCGTCCCGGATATCGACCTGATGCACGAGCGCCTCCTCAAAGGGGTGGAGGCGGTCGGGGTCGATCGCCTGTGGGCGGTCCCTGACGGCGGGTTGAAGAGCCGGTACACCTGGCAGTTGGAGCCCAGTCTGCGGAATCTGGTGACCGCCGCGCGCCGGATCCGGCGGGCGATTGCCCGGGACTGCTGAGGGTCTAATAGGATCACTGGTGATACAAGTCCGGCACCGTGGGTGCGGGATAGGTAGACCGAGAGAAGAGGACGCCATCATGGCCGGTCAGACGCTCGAGCACACTGGTGCCGCCATCGTCGAGGAGTACTACCCGGAATATGCGACGACCGAGGCTCCCGTGTACACGCTGTACTCGGGGCCGCTGTACCTCGGTTCGGCCATCATCCTGCTGAGCATGTGCATGCTCGGTCTGCCGCTCACCGCGGCGGGCTACTTCGCGGACGACATGGGCGTCTCCATGGGTCTCGTCATCGCCGCCGTCGTGGCCACCGCCGTCGTGTTCCTGGTCGGTCTCGGCATCTGCTTTTACGCGTTCCGCAAGCACGGGCGTGAGGACGGGCACTGACAGTCGGTTCCGCCGTCACGACGGCACCCGCCTTCAAGGCGGGTGATCCGTCGGACGACGCTGCGCGGAGGGTCGCCCTCCGCCGGATGAAGTTGGTCGCGACGGGGTTCCTCGTCGCGGCCGGTCTCGTTTATCTGGCCGCCGAGTACTGGCTCCACAACGGCGGACCGCAGTGGGTCAACTATGTGCGTGCCGCCGCGGAGGCGGGCATGGTCGGCGGTCTCGCCGACTGGTTCGCCGTGACCGCGCTGTTCCGGCACCCGCTCGGGATCCCGATCCCGCACACGGCGCTCATCCGCAAGAAGAAGGACCAGCTCGGCGACTCTCTCGGCGGGTTCGTGGGGGAGAACTTCCTCGATCCCGAGATGGTGAGCGAGAAGGTCCGCAGCGCCCACATCCCCGAGCGTGCCGGCGAATGGCTGGCGGTCGACGAGAACCGTGCTCTCGCCTCCGACCAGGCGGCCAAGGCCATCCGCTCGACTCTCGCGGTCCTCCGCGACGAGGACGCCGTCGCGATCATCGAACGCACTATCGTCGCCCGCATCGCGGAGCCCCAGTGGGGTCCACCGGCTGGTCGCATCCTCGCTGAACTGTTGGAGGAGGGGCGTCACCTCCCGCTCATGGATCTCATGGCCGACCGGGCCTACGGCTGGGTCGACGCCCATCCGGAGACCATCGACCGCTGGGTCCGCGAGAAGGCGCCGACGTGGGCGCCCGAATTCGTCAACGAGCTGCTCTCTGACCGTGCGTACCGCGAGTTGTCCGAATGGACGTGGCAGATCAAGGTCGACAAGCAGCACGCGGTGCGGCTCGCCCTGATCGGGTTCGTCGAGGACTTCGCCCGCGATCTGCAGTCCGATCCGGCCACCATGGCCAAGCTCGAGACGTTCAAGCACGAGGTCATGAACCGCGACGAGGTGCGCCGTGCCGCCGGCTCGGCGTGGGCGTCCGCCAAGCGGATGATCGTCGAGGCCACCGAGGACACCTCCTCCACGTTGCGCGTCAAGATCGACGACCTGCTGCGGCGGTTGTCCGAGATGCTGGTCGGCGACGAGAAGGTGCGCAACCGCCTCGACGACTACATGACCCGCACCGCCGCGTACGTCGCGGAGAACTACGCGGGTGAGGTGACGTCGATCATCTCCGAGACGGTCGAGCGGTGGGACGCCGATGAGGCCTCGGAGAAGATCGAACTGCTCGCCGGCAAGGATCTGCAGTTCATCCGCATCAACGGCACGGTCGTCGGTGCGCTCGCGGGCCTGGCGATCTATACCGCCACCCAGCTCATCTTCTGAGCTCCGCAGTGGCCGGCACGCCTGCATTACATGTGTAGAGCACTGCTAGCTGTGTCGTGAGCTGAGCCCCCAGTCGCACTGCGACAGTGGCGTTATGCCTGGAGTGAACACACCCCCGGCAAGGTGGGGGCATGTGACGAACGACACCGCTAGAGGGCTCAATTAGCGCTTGCTGCAGTTAGCACGTCTTGTTAGCGTTGTCGGCGGACGAAGACGGATGCAGTGCAGAGGGGGTGGATCCCATGGCAGCTCAACGAGGACGTAAGAGCGAGAAGCCGACGGGTTCTGCCGACCAGTCGGTGGCTCCGGCCACCGGGGCAGCCCTTGCTCGCCGGTCCAAGCCCACGGGAGAGGTGCCGGTTAATGCCGGTGCCGGAAACCGTGCCGAGGGCGGCAAGCGCTCGTCCGATTCGCAGGACATCGGGTCGTTCATCCGCGCACAGCGGGAGGCCGCTCAGGTGTCCATCCGGCAGCTCGCAGAGCGCGCCGGCGTCTCCAACCCGTATCTGAGTCAGATCGAGCGTGGGCTGCGCAAGCCGTCCGCCGAGGTCCTGTCACAGATCGCCAGAGGTCTGAGGCTTTCCGCCGAGGTGCTGTACGCGCAGGCGGGAATTCTCGAACTCAAGCAGGGGAGCCCGGTGAGGGATGCGGTCCTCACTGCTCCTGACCTCACAGAACGGCAGAGGGAGGTGCTCGTGGAGATCTACGAGTCGTTCCGAGCGAACAACGAGACCGCCGCTGAACAGGTCGTCGACGTCCCCTGATGTCGTACGGCGGCCCGAGTGGCCACGAGAACACCACAGACGTGAACACCAGAACGAGACCAACCGTAGAAGGAGTCGACATGACCGAGAAGAAGACCACCGCCAAGAAGGCCCCGGCCAAGAAGGCGCCCGCCAAGAAGACCGCCGCCAAGAAGGTGTCCGGTTCGGCGAAGACCGCCCCGGCCAAGGCCACCACCAAGGACGTCGCCGTGGACGGTCCGCTCGGTCAGGCGATCGCCGCCGTGCGTACCCCGGTCTACGCCTACGTCGGCGTGAACGACCTCGCGATCCAGGCCGTCACCGGTCTCGTCACCGACCTCCGTCGTCGTGCCGAGGATGCCGTCACCGACGCGCAGACCAAGGTCACCGAGCGCTACACCGAGGCCCAGGCCAAGGTGGCCGAGGTGCCCGGGCGCGTCCAGAGCCTGCCGACCGAGGTCGAGGAGCTCGTCAACCGCTTCCGTCCGGAGGAGCTGCGCAAGGTCGCGGACGCCTACGTCCAGGTCGCCGCCGGCATCTACGACGGTCTCGCCGCTCGCGGTGAGGATGTCGTGACCCGCCTCCGCGAGGAGAACCCGCAGCTCGAGGCCGGGCTGGCTCTGGTCAACGAGCAGGTCGCCCGTGCGACCGCGGTCGTCGAGGAGCAGGTCGAGCTGGGCGAAGAGGCCCTCGGCACCGTCGCCCGTCAGACCCGTTCCATCGGTGTGAAGGCCGCCGGCCGCGTCTCCAAGTCCGCCCGCCAGGCCGCCGAGGAGATCGGTGACGCCGCCGATAAGGCCGCCGACGCCGTGGACGAGGCCGCCTACGCCGTGTCCGATGAGGTCCAGAGCACCGCCGCCAAGGTCGAGGACCGCACTATCGCCGAGAAGAAGGCCCCGGCCAAGAAGGCTCCGGCGAAGAAGGCTCCGGCGAAGAAGGCTCCGGCCAAGAAGGCCGCGTCGACCACCACTGCGAAGAAGACCACGGCTGCGAAGCCGGCCGCGTCGACCACCGCCGCCAAGCCGGCTGCGTCGACCACCGCCGCGAAGCCGGCCGCCGGCTCCGCCGACACCAAGTGATGCCGCGCGGGGCGATCCCGCGCACTCACCGATGACGCCGCGCCCCGGCCTGCTCTGAACGAGCAGGCCGGGGCGCAGGCATTTGCGCCGACTAGGATGGCGGCCGTGATCGATCAAATCTCGGGTTCGTGGGGCATGGTCAAGATGGGCATCCAGGCGGCGCTGGTCGTCTGGGCGCTCGCCGGACTGCTCCTGGCCGCTCTTCCGCCGGCCTCCGCCTATTCGATCGAGGGCAAATGGCCGAAGGCCGCGTGGATCGGTATCTGTGCCGTCGCCGCCGTGTTGTTCGCGATCCGACCGCTCGGGTTCCTCAGCCTCATCGCCATGGTCGCCGTGGGCGTCTTCTTCGCCGACGTGAGACCGGCGGTGGGTGGGCGACGTCGATGACGTCCCCCGGCGCCGGGCAGGGGCTACGCATCGACGAGCTCGCCGCCGAGGTGGGAACCACGGCCCGGAATATCCGCGTGTATCAGGAACGCGGGCTGCTCCCGTCCCCTGAACGGCGCGGACGAACCGCCTACTACGGCGCTGAGCACAAGCAACGGCTCCTGTTGATCCTGCGGCTGCTCGACCGCGGTTACACGTTCGCGACGATCGAGGAGCTGCTCATCGCCCAGCGTCACGGGTTCAGCCTCACCGATCTGCTCGAGGTCCACAGCGTCCGGTCTGACAGGCGATCCTCCGGAACCCGTCGGCGCCGCCTCCCGCGCGGCGGTGTGCAGGCGGTGACCGGGTTCGAGCTCCCCGAGGACCTCCTGGACCAGGGTTCCGCGATCGGCCTGAGCGCGGAGACCAGCTCGGACGATCACTTCCTGGCCGACGAGTACATGTACAAGCTCCTCCGCGAACTGATCGTGTTGGGGGTCGACGAGGAGGGCCTCGACCGCATCGGCACCACGTTCATGGAAGGGCAGGCCACGGCGGCCAGTGCTATCGAGGTCCTGGTGGAGACTCTGCGGGACTCCGGAATGGACCAGGCCGTCATCGAGAAACGTGTCACCGACATCCTGCCCGGTGCCGGAGCGGCCGCACGCCTGATCTTTCTCTCCGCAGTCCAGACACTATTGTCCGACAACCACGGATTCCCCAAGAGCTGAGTGCACTGTGCCCGCGGAAGGGGTGAGTGCTCTGTGCCCGCGGAAGGGTTGAGTGCGCTGTGCCCGAGTGTCCGGTGTCCGCGCGGACTAGGTGAACACCACGGTGCGTCCGCCGTGCACCAGGATCCGGTCCTCGAGGTGCCAGCGCAGACCCCGCGCGAGGACCAGCTTCTCGGCGTCGCGCCCCTGACGGACCATGTCCTTCACGGTCGCGGTGTGGTCGACGCGGATGACGTCCTGCTCTATGATCGGGCCCTCGTCCAGATCGGCGGTCACGTAGTGGCAGGTCGCCCCGATCAGCTTCACCCCGCGGGTGTGAGCCTGGTGGTACGGGCGGGCACCGACGAAGCTCGGGAGGAAGCTGTGGTGGATGTTGATCGCCCGTCCGGCCCATCTGGTGCACAGCTCGTCGGGCAGGACCTGCATGAAGCGGGCCAGCACGATCGCGCGCGGGTCGATGTCGTCGACCAGGGTCGCGACCTCGTCGAATGACGGGCCGCGATCGGAGGGATCGGCCGGGAAGGGGATGTGGTGGAACGGCACCCCGTGCGCCTCGGCCATCCCGCGCAGGTTGTCATGGTTCCCGATCACGGCGCGCACCCGGGCCGGATAGTCGCCGCTCGCGACGCGACCCAGCAGGTCGTGCAGGCAGTGCCCGTCCTTCGACACCAGGATCACGACGTCCTTCGGCTCGTCCGAATCGGCGATGTCCCACTCGGTCTCCGGGCCGAGCTCGCTCGCGACACGATCGAAGCGGCGACGCAGCTCGTCGAGCTCCATCCCGATCGACGCGGCGTCGACCGCCTGCCTCGTGAAGAACCAGCCGGTGTCCTCGTCCGCGTGGTAGGCGGCCTCGACGATGGTGCCGCCGAGCTCGGCGAGGAACGTGGCGATGCGGGCGACGATGCCGATGCGGTCCGGGCAGCCGAGGGAGAGGACGAAACGACGTGACATGACACGTCATTGTGCCAGCAGGCGGTGTCGGGGCACGCGGCTAGGCTGGCTCCCATGGATGCCTCCGCCCCTGCCCCCACCCCCGACGGGCTGACCCGTGCGCGGGTCGCCGCGATGATCGACCACACGCTGCTCTCGCCGGATTCCTCCCGCGAGGACGTACAAGCCTGCCTGGCCGAAGCACACGAGCTGGGCGTCAAGGCGGTGTGCGTCAGCCCGGCCATGTTGCCGGTCCGGGGCGAGGAACTCGTCGTGGCCACCGTGGCCGGGTTCCCGTCCGGCAAGCACCACTCCCTGGTCAAAGCCATGGAAGGCCGGCTCGCCGTGGACCAGGGCGCGCGCGAGGTCGACATGGTGATCGACGTGGGCGCCGCGATCGCGGGACTGGTCGACGAGGTGATGGCCGACGTCCTCACCATGCGTGACGCGGTGCCGCCGCCGGTGGTCATCAAGGTGATCCTCGAGACCGCGGCGCTCCACAAGGCCCTGGGCGATGAGGCCGGTGACCGGCGCATCGAGGAGCTGTGCCACGCCGTCGCCAAGGCCGGGGCCGATTTCGTCAAGACCTCCACCGGGTTCCACCCCGCCGGCGGTGCCAGTGTGCGCGCGGTGGAGGCGATGCACCGTGCCGTGGGCGGCACATTGGGGATCAAGGCGTCCGGCGGAATCCGAGATGCCGACACGGCTCGCGCTATGATCGCCGCCGGCGCGACCCGGCTCGGCCTGAGCGGCAGCCGCGGAGTGCTCGACGGGTTCCCGGAATAGTCGTCGCCGGGGACGGTCCCGCCCCGTCCCCGGGGCCAGCGTGCCTACGGCGCCCCGTCCCCGGGAGCGGCCCGCCCCGCCCGGGCAGCTCGGACTCAGGCGCGGACCGCCTCGAGCCTCCAGCCGGACGCAGTGCTGCGCTTGGCCCAGAAGTCCGCGTAGCGGCCGCCGTTGTCGAGCAGCTCGTCGTGCGTGCCCCGCTCGACGACCCGACCCGCGTCGAGGAACAGGATCTGGTCCGCGTGACGAATCGTCGGCAGTCGATGCGCCACCACCGCGACGGTCTTGTCGCGGGTCAGCTCCCTGATCCCACCCACCACAGCGGCCTCGTTCTGCGGGTCGAGCGCACTGGTGGCCTCGTCGAGCAGCACGATCGGCGCGTCCTTGAGCATCGCCCGCGCCACCGAGACACGCTGACGCTCGCCCCCGGACAGGGCCGCACCGCCCTCGCCGACGCGGGTGTCCCACCCGTCGGGAAGGCGCTCGACGATCTCGTCGACCCGCGCGACCCGTGCCGCCTCCAGTACCTCGGCATCGGTGGCATCCGGCCGACCGACCCGGATGTTGTCCAGAACGGACTGGTCGAACAGGTACACGTCCTGGAACACCAATGACACCTGCGCCTGCGCCGTGTCCGTTCCCAGCTCCGCCAGATCCACCCCGCCGACGGAAATCCGACCCTGATCAGGCTCGTGGAACCGTGCTGCCAGCCTCAGAACCGTCGTCTTACCCGAGCCGCTGGGTCCGACGATCGCGGTCGTGGTGCCGGCCGGGACCTCGAACTCCACCGAGTGGAGGACGGCGGCGGACTCGTCGTCGTCATACCCGAACGTCACGCGATCAAACCTCAGGTCCGACCCCGACGGCGACCGGGGGTCCTCCGGCTCGGCGATCGTCGGCGCGTCGAGCAGGGCATTGATGCGCCGCGCGGCCACCTGGGCGCGCCGGATCGCCGAGCTGAGGTCGGCCGCCTGGGTCAACGGCTCGACGAACCTCGAGGCGACGGTGATGAGCGCGATCGCGGTGGGCACGGCGAGCTCTCCGCCGGAGGCCAGCGCCACCACCACCCACACGAGCAGCATGAACGTCAGCTGCACGACGATCGTGAACACCGCCAGGCCCGGAACGGAGGCGAACAGCGCGCGCCGGATGGCGGTGCGCAACGCCTGTAAAGAGGTCATGAGCTGCCGCTCGTGCGAGGCGTCGGTGCCGAACACGCGCAACACAGGTTGGGCCTGGGCGAACTCGATGACCTGCTCGTTCGCGCGAGCGGCGGCGTCGTGCTGGGCCTCGGTCGCGCCCGCGAACAGGCGGTTGCCGACGCGGTTGACCAGATACAGCACCGGCGCGGTGACCACCATCGCCAGCGACACCCGCCAGTCGACCCACAGCATCGCCACGGCCACGGTGACCGGGGTCAGGACGGCGGTGATGAGTGGCGTGAGCAGTTGCGCAAACACCCTCAGGACCTCGTTGGTGCTGGAGTTGAGTACGCGCGAGGTGGAGCCGGCGGTGTGGTTCGAGAACCAGCCCAGCGGCAGGGCGCCCAGGTGGTCGCCGAGGCGAAGGCGCAGGTCACGCATCATCGAGATGCCGATCCGCATCCCCGACATGGCCTGCACGTAGCGGCCGGCCGCGACGGCGACGAGCGCCACCACGACCGCGATGGTCCACGTCCACGCGGTATCGAGATCGCCGCCGAACACCGCGGTGAGCAGTGGCGCGAGCGCGGCGTAGGCAAGTCCCTGGGCCACGCCCAGCACCAGTACGGCCGCGAAGTAGCGGGGCAGGAGGTGCCGGCTGTCTGCGGGCACGAGAGCGATCATATCGCGGATCATCGGAGTCCTCCGTCGTGTCCGGTGAGGTGCGCCGTGGCCTCGGCGTCGGCGCGCCACAGGCGCGCATAGGTCCCACCCGCGGCGAGGAGGTCGGTGTGGGTGCCCTGTTCCACGACCCGGCCGGAGTCGACGACGACGACGGAGTCCACACCCGTGATGGTGTGCAGGCGATGGGCGATCACCAGGACCGTTCTCCCGGCGACGAGGGAGGCGATGGCGGTCTGGATCTCGGCTTCGGACTCCGGGTCGGCGAACGCGGTGGCCTCGTCCAGGACGAGGACGGGCGAATCGGCGAGAAGGGCACGGGCGATCGAGAGTCGCTGGGCCTCGCCGCCGGACAGGTGGGCGTCCACGCCGATGACCGAGTCATATCCGTTCGGTAGCGCCAGGATCCGGTCGTGGATCCGGGCGGCACGGGCGGCCCGTTCGATCTCGACGTCTGTCGCGCCTTCGCGGGCGATCGCGATATTGGCGCGGACGGTGTTGCGGAGGAGCCGCACGTCCTGGAACACGAATCCCACCCGGGCGTAGAGCTCCTCGGGGGCCAGCTCGCGGATATCTACGCCGCCGATAGTGATGCGGCCGCCGGTGACGTCGTGGAAGCGGGGCAGCAGCGCGGCCAGGGTCGACTTGCCGGCCCCGCTCGGGCCGACGAGGGCGGTGATGGTGCCCGGCTGCAGTGTGAGATCGACGCCGCGCAGCACCTCGACGCCCTCGCGGTAGGCGAAGTGGACGTTCTCGAATCGGACGGTGCCGGCGGCGGAGTCGTCGTCGTCGTCCGATCCGGGCGTGCTCGATCCGGGCGCGGTGTCGTGACGTTCGAGAGGCGGGGTGGACAGGAGTCGGTGGATCCGCACGGCGGCGGCGTCGGCCTGGCTGCGGGCCTGGGCCGCGTGACCCACGGTGAGCACCGTGCTGCCCAGGCCGAGGCCCAGGAGCAGGAACGGAAGCAGGTCGACCGGGTCGAGCGCGCCCGAGCCGATCATCGGCAGTCCGGCGAGCAGGATCGCGGTGAGCAGGAAGATCGGGTTGAGCAGGACGCCGGCCGCCGACTCGATGCGGGTCATGGGAGTGGACCACTCCGTGAAGTAGTCGGAGAACTCCTCCACGGCGGCGGCGTAGCGCGCGTGGGCCTGGCCGGCCTGTCCGAAAGTGCGGACCACCTGGATACCGTCGACGAACTCGATCGTCGTGGCCTCGGTCTTCTTCTCCAATTGCTGGTAGATCTCCATCTTGGCCCGGTGATCGCGGCCCACCATGAAGGTCAGCGCCACGGCGTACCCGACAAGCGGGGCGAGCAGCACCAGTGCGAGTCGCCAGTCGACCCAGATCAGGTAGATGAAGGTGAGCGCGGGGGTGGTGATGGCGGCGACGAACTCGACCTGCGCGTGGGCGATCAGATAGTGGATCGCCTCCACGTCGTCCTGCAGCGCCTTCTTGACCTCTGCGGAGCTGCGCGTACCGAACCATCCCAGGGGAACCCGGCGCAGGGTGTCGGCGATGAGGCGGCGCAGGTTCAGCTGGTTGTCGGCGTCCACGAGGTGGGTCCAGAACAGTGCGCCCGAATACAGCAGTGCGCGGGCGGCGAAGACGGCCACCGCCCAGCCGAGGAGCGGCCAGGCGTCGTCGACCCGGTCGGCGAGCATCACCCGGGCGGCCTCCACGATGAGGAGATACGGGACCACGGTGCAGACCGAGGACAGGAACACGAGCGCCGCGGCCACCGCGAGGTGTGGACGGACCGGCGCGAGGATCTCGGCGCGGGCTCGTGTCTCCTCGGAGCGGTCGGGTCGTTCGGCGGACGCCGCGGCCGGGGCCGGGTCCGCGGTGGGTGTGGTCATGCTGCCGCCTCTGCTGCGTATTAGAGCCGCTGTGGGAAATCGGCTCCAGAGTAGATCAGGCAGACGAAGTTAGGGAAGGGTGCCCTAAGTTAACGGGGTGTGAGCACCATCTTCCCGGTCGTGCGTCCGGTCTCTCCGAGCCGGTGGGCCTCGGGGGCCTCGTCGAGGGGGAAGACGGCGGCGATGGTCGGCCGCAATGCGCCCCGGTCAACCAGGTCGGTAAGGGAGTACAGGTTGTGGCGAGAGGAGTCGACCAGCATGCGTAGGGCCCGTACTCCCAGCCTGTCGGCCTCGGCGAAGAGCTCGTCCGATCCCACCGGGAGGATCGACACCAGGGTCCCGCCGGGGCGCAGAACCCGAAGGGACTCCAGCGCTGTCTCGCCGCCGATCGTGTCGAACACGACGTCCACCCCGGACACCGCGTCGGCTATTGACGTGTCGCGGTAGTCGATTACCTCGTCAGCACCCAGTTCCCGCAGGAAGTCGTGCTTGGCGGCACTGGCCGTGCCGATCACGTGGGCGCCCCGGGCCTTGGCGATCTGCACCGCCACGTGCCCGACACCGCCGGCCGCGGCATGGATCAGGACCCGCTGCCCGGGCTCGATGGCGGCGTATTCGACGAGGGCCTGCCACGCGGTGAGGCCGACCAGGGGAAGCGCGGCGGCCTGAACGTGGTCCAGCGAGACGGGCTTGGGGGCGAACCAGCTCGCGGGCGCGGAGACGTACTCGGCATGTGCTCCGTGGCCGAACGGATACGAGAGCATCCCATAGACCTCGTCGCCGGGGGAGAAGCGGGCGACACCGATCCCCACCTCCTCGACCACGCCCGACAGGTCCCAGCCGAGGACGAACGGCGGCTCGCCGATGAGACCGCGACCGGCGCGGTTCTTCCAGTCGGTGGGATTGACGCTGGCGGCTTCGACGCGGATCAGGATCTCGTTCGTCCGCGGGGCCGGGCGGGGGAGATCGACCACGGCCAGGACCTCGGGTCCGCCGAGTGACTCCTGCGAGACGGCGCGCATGGTGGGGCGAGGAGGTCGGGGAGGGGTCATGCGCCCCAGGATGTCAGAGACCGACGTCAGTTAGTCGATTCGAGAACGACGTCGGTGCCGGAGAGGTCGATGGTCATACCCCCGTCCACGACGCGCACGCCGGTGAGCGTCACGCCCTCGGGGAGTTCGGCGAGCGTCGAGTCCATCATCGACACCGTTCCCCCGAGGAGTTCGGGCGGAAGGGTGAACCCGAACACCGACGCCTGCTGCGGGTCCATCTCGAGGTTCCCGCCGTTGAGGCGCGGGGTCACGACGGCCTCGGCGAGGCCGCTGATCGAGACCTTCAGCGTCCCGGATGCGGGATCGGACACGATGTTCTGCACCTGGATCAGCCCGCCGAGCATGGAGTCTCCGGCGCCCTGATCGTTCAGCGCGGCCTGGGTCATGGCCTCGTCGGAGACGAACGCGGTCCCGGTGAGCGAATCGATGTGTGTGGTCTCGCCCTCGGAGCTCACTCCCTCGGCCCGGACGTCGATCGCGGGGGCCGGTCCGGTGGCGCCCTCGGCGGGGGAGCCGTCGGTGGTGAGGTGAACCGAGCCGAGCGTGCCGGTGAAGTACGACAGCAGAACGGGCCGTGCGCCGAGGTCGACCTGTGCGGGCGAGCCCAGAGAGGAGGCGACCTCTTCGGTCATCTGCTGCTTGATCGAGTTCCGGAGTCCGAACTCGAGGCCGACGAGCCCCAGGACGAGTACGAGCACCGTGACACCGCCGATGAGCGCGATGATCGGGCCGCGCCGGCGGCGCCCGGTGTCGCCGCCCTGGCCACCAGAGGTGCCGGCGGCGGGACCGTTGTCCGGGCCGCCGGCGACAGGGTAGGCGGCGGCGAACTGCTGGGTGTCGGCATTCTGGACGCCGGGCTGGTCGTAGGCAGGGAGTCGCTGGGTGTCGTGCGGCTGCATTCGTCCGATTCTCTCCGATTCCGGCCCGGCTCGCAGAACTGCAGGTCAGGCCGGGCGATAGCGTGTCATCTCGGTCTTGGCCAACCGAAAATCGCCGGGGCCCGGCCGGGCTCCCGCGGTCTCAGAGCGATGCGGTCCAGCGGTTGAGCTGCTCGTACTCGGCGACCAGCAGGCGCCGGAGGTGGTCCACGACCAGCTTCTCGAGCTTGCCGCCCATCAGCGGCACGGACACCTTGACGCTGCCCGAGACGTTCTCCACGGCCACACCGTCGGAGGCGACGGCCTCGGATCCGCCCTCGATGCGGCCGAGGCCGCCGGCGGCGTCGGCTTTGGCGTTGCCGAGGAACCGCTCGCCGTCAAATCCGCTGATCACGTTGGTCCGCACCACGACCAACTGGCCGGGGATCACCTTGCGCGCGATGTCCGGGATGTCGTCGTCGGGGATGTGCTGGGTGGTGGTCACGGTGATCGAGTCGTCGGTGAGGTCGAAGGCGTCGAGCGTGTCCTTCGAGGTGCCGACAGCCGAGATGCGGTCGTGCCAGAAGGCCTCCTCGCGGAGGGCGTTGAACACCGTCTCGATGGGAGCCTCGATGCGAGCGTTGTGCGTGAACCTGGTCGCCATAGGCTCAGACGATACAAGCAACGGACTAGTCTCGGGCAGGTGACTGTGAACTCCTCCGAGCCAGACGGATCAGCCCGGACCACGCCTGACGTGCAGGTACAGAGCACGCCTGACGTGCCGGCACGGACCACGCCTGACGTGCCGGGCCGGGCCGCCGATCCGACGGTCCGCGGACTGAGCGGACTGGACGGCGTCGTGGCCGCACCCGCGACGACGCTGTCCGAGCTCACGACCCTGCGGATCGGCGGCCGTCCGCGGGCACTGCTCGAGTGCGTGACGGCCGATGCGGTGGTGGAGGTGGTCCGCGCGCTGGACGAGGCCTCCGAGCCGGTGTTGGTGCTCGGCGGCGGGTCGAACCTCGTGGTGGCGGGTGGCGACCTGGACCTGACGGTGGTGGCGGTGCGGAACCGGGAGGTCGAGTACCTGGACGGCTCCGGTGAGCTGATCGTTCGCGCCGGAGCGGGCCTGACCTGGGATGATCTCGTCGCCGACACCGTCGAGCGCGGGTACGGCGGCCTCGAGTGCCTGTCCGGCATTCCGGGGTCGGTCGGTGCCACGCCGGTCCAGAACGTGGGCGCGTACGGGGTCGAGGTCTCGCAGATCCTGCACCGTGTCCGCTGGTTCGACCGCCGGACCGGCGTCGTGGAGTGGGTCACGCCGGAGGCGCTGGGCCTGGCCTACCGCACGTCGGTCCTCAAGAACACGGATCGTGCGGTGGTGCTGGAGGTCGAGTTCCGGCTCGACGCCGCCGGTCGGAGCGAACCGATTCGCTACGCCGAACTCGCCGGGCGCCTCGGTGTGGAACCGGGGGAGCGGACCGACCCGGCCACGGTGCGCGAGACCGTGCTGGAGCTGCGGCGCGGCAAGGGGATGGTGCTCGACGACGACGACAACGACACCTGGAGCGCCGGGTCGTTCTTCACCAACCCGGTGATCCGTGATGAGGCTCTCCCCGCCGTCCGCGATCGTGTCGCGGGAAAGCTCGGGGATGGCGTGGCCGAGCAGATGCCGGCGTTCGCGGCGCCCGGTGGGACCAAGCTCTCGGCGGGCTGGTTGATCGAGCGGGCCGGTTTCGGCAAGGGTTATCCCTCGTCGTCGTCGCCGGCACGCCTGTCCACCAAGCACACCCTCGCGCTCACCAACCGGGGGGCGGCCACGGCCGATGACGTGATCGCGCTGGCCCGTGACGTGCGTGACGGCGTCCGGGAGGCGTTCGGCGTCGACCTGCACCCCGAGCCCGTCTGGGTGGGCTGCAGCATCTGACCCCCGCGCCCACCGGAACGGCCGCGCCTGGCAGGCTGGTACATGACCTGTCGTTCCTGACCTCACCCCGCGCGCCCGCCACCGCGGCCGCCGATTTCTGGAGATTGCCCCGTGGACCTGTTCGCGTACCCGGTGTCGCTCGTCATGAAGTTCTGGCATTGGGCGCTGAGCTTCGTGGTAGACCCCGACTCGGGCGTCGCCTGGGTGGGCTCCGTGCTCCTGCTGGTGGTGACAGTGCGGCTGCTGCTCCTACGGTCCATGTGGCGGCAGCAGTACTCGATGCGCAAGATGGCGCAGCTCGCCCCCAAGATGAAGGAGCTGCAGCTTAAGTACTCCGGCCGCAAGTCTCCCGAGGACCGCCAGGAGCAGGCCCAGGAGATGCAGGCCCTGTACGCCGACGCCGGGGTGAACCCCCTGGCCGGCTGCCTGCCACTCCTCGTGCAGATCCCCGTGTTCCTGGGCCTGTACTACGTGCTGCTCAACTTCTCGCCTCCCGGCAAGACCATCGAGGAGGCCTCGCAGATGACCAACGGGGCGTTCGGGCCCGAGCAGGTATCGTCGTTCCTCAACGCCGAGATCTTCGGGGTGCCGCTGGCGTCGTACATCCGGATGCCGCAGGAGGTCATGGACTCCCTGCACCCGGGCCTCGAGCGCGCGGACATCCTCATGCTGGCCGTGCCGCTGTTCGTACTGGCCGGCATTGCCACCTTCATCAACATGTGGAACTCCTTCCGCCGGCAGAAGGCCGCCAAGCTGGCGGAGAAGGAGGCGATCGCCGAGGTCGAGGCCGAGGCCCGCGCCGGCGGTCCGGTCGTCGACGGTGAGGTGCTCGAGATCGACGGCGAGTCCGTCACGAGCAGCATCGACGACGGGGCGGATGGTCGCGGTGACGGCCGCGACCGGGACTCCGATCGGGATTCCGATCGGGCCGACGGAACCCCGGGGACCCCAGCCAAGGCGGGTGCCGCGGGCGCGGGCGCCGGGGCAGGAGCCGATGGCGCCGGTGCCGCCGGTGGCGGTGGCGCTGGTGCCGCCGGTGCCGCCGGTACCGACAAGCCCCAGGACTTCCAGTCGATCGCCGAGTCCATGACCGAGTCGATGAACCAGTCGATGAAGATCATGATGTACCTGTTCCCGTTCTTCCCGATCGTGGGCGCGTACTTCTTCAACTTCCCCATCGCGATCGGCCTGTACTGGCTCACCAACAACGTCTGGACCGCCGTGCAGTCGCACTTCTTCATGGAGAAGCTTGAGAAAGAGCTGCCGATGAAGGGACACGAGGGCCTGCCGCCCAGCGCGTTCATGTAGGCGCGGGCTGCTCTGGAGCCTGCCCGGTCCGATCCGGCGCCCGCTCGGCCTGCCCGGCTCGCGCCTATTCCGCGCCCGCTCGCCGATTCCACCGCGTCCGCGCTGAGCCGTCACTCCGGTACGGTTTCAGGATTTGCGTCCTGGGGAAACGCTGACCGGACTGACGGCTCGGCAATAGCTGGCCCGATCAGGCTCGAGCTGGCGCGCGCCTGGCCCGTGCGGCCAGCCGGCGCCCGCCCGGCTCGATCCGGCGCCCGCTCGGCCTGCCCGGCTCGCGCCTATCCCGCGCCCGCTCGCCGTTTCCGCTGCGTCCGCGCTGAGCCGTCACTCCGGTACGGTTTCAGGATTTGCGTCCTGGGGAAACGCTGACCGGACTGACGGCTCGGCAATGGTTGGCCCTGGTTGGCCCTGGCTGGCCCGCTCAGGCACGCTCAGGCTCGAACCGGCACGGCGGCGAGGCGTGTCCTGCCGGGAACGGAGCAGGACGCGGAGCAGGACGCGGAGTTCGACACCGTCGTCATGGGGCGCGCGACCCATCAGGTCGCCGTGGACGAGGGACTGGTCAGTGGCTACCCGCACCTGCGGCAATACGTGTTCACCCGCCGACCCGACGGGCTGCCCGCCGAGGACGGGCTCACCATCACGACGGAGGACCCGGTGGCGGTGGTCCGGAAGCTCAAGGCGGAGGAGTCGGATCTCGACGACTGGTTGTGTGGCGGCGGAACACTCGCCGGGACGCTGGTCGACGAGATCGATGAGTTCCGACTCAAGGTCAATCCGTTCGTCCTCGGTCGGGGGATCCCGTTGGTCGGCGCGCGAACCGCGTCTCCGGACGCTGACGCGACTCCGGCGGTCCCGCTCATCGGCCTCATGCGCCGGCGGGTCAAGGCGTTCGACAGTGGGGTGACGTACGTGGAATACGCACGCGCATAGGGTATTCCGACGCTAGCGGGGACCTGATGCCGATAGCCTGCAGGTAATCACCTGCGGGTGAGCGCCCCTCCCGGGAAATGACCTGTGGGTGAGCGCCCCTCCCGGGAAGGAGCATGATGCGCGGCGTGTGGAAGGTACTCCGGTGGCCGGTGGCGCTCCTCGTCGTCGTCATTCTCGCCGTGGTCCTCGCCCGCGTCGTCAACCACTACCGCTACCCCGAACCGGACGTCACCTACGCCGAACCCGCGGACCCGGCGTCTTATCCCGCCGGGCTGCCGGGGGTCACGGTGACGCCGATCGCCGACGGCCCCGTGCGCGGATTCCACCTGCGGCCCGACGACATCCGCCACGACGGAGTGGTCCTGACCTGGGGCGGATCGGAAGGCGGGCCGGACTTCGAGCACGCCGAACTGCTCGCGCTCGAGGGGCACGAAGTGCTGTCGCTGTTCTACTTCGGGCAGCCGGGGCAGCCCGCGACGCTGGACCGGGTGCCGGTGGAGAACGCGTCGCTGGCGATCGACTGGGCCGAGACCCACGCTGAGTCGGCCGACCCGGTCACGGTCGTGGGGACATCCAAGGGCGCGGAGCTCGCCGCGCTGCTTCCCACGTACGAACCGCGCGTCGACAACCTGGTGCTGTTCGCGCCGATGGACCACGTGATGCAGGGGATGGATCAGCGAGACGTGGTGTCATCGTGGACCGTCGACGGGCAGGACGTGCCGTTCGTCGCCTACTCCGACGCCGCCGAGCGTGGGCCGGTCCTGCGGCTCGCGGTGTCCACGCTGCTGGGCGAGCCCATCCATCTGCGGCCGGTATTCGAGGGGGCGATCGCGGGCCATGATAGGGACGACGCCCGGATCGATCTCGCACCGCTGCCGGGGGAGCTACTGATGTTCGCCGGCGGGGACGACCAGCTCTGGCCCGCCGACGACGCGGCCCGCCGCATGGAGCAGGCCCGCCCGGAGGGTGCCGAGGTACACATCTATGACGATGCCGGGCACGTGTTCTACGTACCCGGCGATCATTCCGACGGGATGCGCAACGGAGGCTCGGCCGAGGCGAATGCCGCTGCGCTCGAGGAGAGCAACCGCGTTCTCGTGGAGAGGCTGGCCGCCTGGTCGCGGTGACCGGGCGGCCGGGGCCTCTCCGGCAGACGGTGCCGGTTCAGGCTGCGCTAGATCCGGAAGTGCCTTGTCAGACCGCTCCGCCGGCGACCGCGGGCGGGGTGCCCGTGTTGGTGGAGGCATCCGTCTCGCGCGCGAGGTACTCCTCGATGCGGAACCAGTCGTTGTCGGCACGCTCCGCGATGGTCACCAGCGTGTTCATGTTGGCGACCTCCTCGACCTGCTCGCGCAGGAACCACAGCATGAACTGCTCGCCCAGCGGATCGTTCTCCGCGCGCGCGGCCTGGAACAGTGCCTCGATCTGACGGGTCACCTCCTTCTCCTGCTCGAGCGCGAGGGCGAGCGCGGCGACGGGGCCGTCGAACTCGACCTGCGGCGCCGGCACGGCGGGGATCACGGTCGGGATGTCCCGATCGAGCATGTACTGGACCATCATCATGGCGTGGTTCCGCTCGCCCAGGCTGTGCTGGTAGAAGCGACCCGCCAGCTGCGGCAGGTCCTGCCCGTCGGCCCACACGGCGATCGCGACGTACTGGTGGCTCGCGGCGAACTCGTGGCCGACCTGGGCGGAGAGAAGGTCTGCGTAGGTGCTGGTGCTCTGGGTCATTGTGAGGCCTTTCGTCAGAGCCGCTCGACAACCGTCGAGTCGGCGGGGAGGGCGTCTCCCGATGGCTCTCACGATAGGAGCAGATTCAGCATCGTGCCAGGTCAGTTAGCCTAACCTGACGGTGGACAGCCTTACCTGATATTGGTCAGCCTTGCCTTCTGTAGAGGTGCTCCGAGGCCGGTGGGAGCCCATCGGCGCGCCCCGGTCGTGGCCGTCGCTGTGTCCCGTCACGGCCGACGCCGCGACCCTCGAGCGTCCCGTCACGGCCGCCCGACGCCGCGTCAGTCGCGGTGAGCACGCATCGCGGAGTGCTGCGCCCGCGGCTTCACCACGATCTGGTCGAGGTTCACGTGCGACGGACGGCTCGCGACGAAACCCACGATCTCGGCGATATCCTCGGCCACCATCGGGGTCAGGCCGCGGTAGACGGCGTCGGCCCGGTCCTTGTCGCCGTCGAAACGCACGGTGGAGAACTCGGTGTCGACCATGCCGGGTGCGATCTCGGTGAACCGCACGGGCTGCCCCAGGTGCTCGCCGCGCAACGTGCGGTGCAGGATGGCCTGCGCGTGCTTGGCGGAGGTGTAACCCGAGCCGTTGTCGTACGACTCGAGCGCGGCGATGGAGGTGATGGTGACGACCAGGCCGTCCCCGGTCTCGACAAGCGTCGGCATGAGGCCCTTGACCATCCGAAGCGTTCCCAGGACGTTGGTCTCCCACATCCACCGCCACTGGTCCTCGTCGGCGTCCATGACACTGGTGGTGCCCTTGGCGCCGCCGGCGTTGTTGACCAGGACGTTCAGGCGGGGGATGGCCGCGCAGAACGACGCGCACGACTGCTCGTCGGTCACGTCCAGAGGGAGGGCGGTGCCGTCGATCTCGCGCGCCAGTGCCTCGAGTCGGTCGACGCGCCTCGCCCCCACCACGACGTGGAAGCCCTGCCGCGCCAGTTCGCGGGCGGAGGCTTCCCCGATTCCGGACGACGCCCCGGTGACCACGGCGACGCGGGTGTCGGAGGGGAGGGCGGAGAGGCGTTCGCGGGCGGCGGAGTGATCGGTCATGTCGTTCAGGGTAGGTGAGGTTCGAGGGCGCGGTCCGGGGAGGAACAGGGATGACGACGACGAGGCCGGGGTCAGCGGCCTCGACCGGTGACCGTGCGGATGATCCCGCGCGCCACACCCCGGGTCATGTCCGCGGTGGAGAAGTAGTCCCGCCACCCGCAGATCCTCCCGTCACGGACCTCGAACCGGCCGCACACCCAGAAGTCCACCGAGAGGGGTCCGAAGCCCAGGATGTCCGTCCGCTCGGTGAGCACGATGGTCGGCGCATGTGGATTCGTCGGGTCGACGGGCGCCTCGACCGCGAGGTGGTGCGTCCGGACGTCGAAGCGGCAGCGACGGTGCATCAGGGCGATCGCGCCCACGACGGATCGCTTGCCCCGGACCACTGGGAGCCCGATGTTCTCCCACCACACGTCGTCGGTGACCAGACCCGCGGCCGCGTCGGTCGAGCCCGAGCACAGGGCGTCCAGGAAGGTGCGGACCACGACATCCGCGTCTGTCTGAGTCGAGGTGGGAACCATTGGCACACGGTAACGAACCCGGCCCGTGGCGGGGGAGAGTTCTGCTCGCAATGCCGGTGCCGGAGTGATCCGGCTGGCACCATGACCCGCATGACCTCCTCCGGTGTACCGACTCCTGCCATGACCGTCGCCTCCGCCGTCTCCTCGGACGGCACCACGATCGCGTTCCGTGAGCTCGGCGACCGCGCCGCCCGGCCGCTCGTGCTGATCCACGGCTGGGCCCAGTCCAGCGCCTGCTGGGGCCCCGAGCTGCTCGCGGAGCTGGCGACGCGCTACCACGTGGTGGCGATGGACCTCCGCGGACACGGGCACTCGACCGTCGCGGACGAGGGGTACGACTCGCCCGCCCAGTGGGCCGACGACGTGGAAGCGGTGCTGGACGCCGCCGGGATCGGCGACGGTGCGGGCGCGGTCCTGCTGGGCTGGTCGTACGGCGGGATCGTCGTCTCGGACTACCTCGCCTCCCGCGGGGAGGGGCGTGTCGCGGGGATCGTGCTCTGCGGCGCGGTCACCTCCATCTCCCGCTCGGCGGGCGGCGCGGTGGGCCCGGCGATGATCGAGGCCACCTCGAACGGTGCGTTCGACGAGCGTCCGGGTAAGGCCGTCGCCGCCCTGGCCGGCTTCGGCACCGCGATGATGCACTCCGGTGACGGGACGAGCGGACAGCGGATCTTCGGCCTGTCACTGGCCACCCCACCAGCGGTCCGCCAGAAGATGCTCACCCGTCGCGTCGACAACGACGACACGCTGCGTGGACTGACCATCCCGGCGCTGGTCATCCACGGCGAGCACGACGGCGTGGTGCTGCCCTCGGCCGGCCGGGCGAACGCCGAGATGATCCCCGGCGGCCGCTATGTCGGCTTTTCCGAGTCCGCCCACGCGCCGTTCCTCGAGGAGACGCCGACGTTCCTGGCCGAGCTCGACGCGTTCACCGCCGAACTCTGACCGGAACGCCGGCCTGACCGGGACGTCAGCCTGACCGGAACGCCGGTCAGGCGGCGTCGTTGATCTTGGCGACCTGCTGCGTCATCAGCCCGGTCAGTGCCGCTTCCGCCTCGGGTCCGAGCTCTCCGCCGGCCCCGGGGGCGGTCATCGCCCCGCCGACCACCTTCACGCCGCGGACCTCGGTCAGGTACACGAGGGACTTCATCTGACCACCCTCGCCCAGAACGCTGTCCACCTGAGTGTCCGAAATACGGGCGAGGACCTCGTCGGCGCCGTCGATCTCCGGGGCGTCCGTCGAGGTCGAGGTGCCGCGCATGCCGAGCGCCTGACCCTCGAACACGACGTTCTCGCAGCTCCCCCAGTTGGACTGGTACTCGTCGAAGGGGACCGAGGTCCGGAGCACCTGCACCGTGTACATCGCGGGGGCGCTCTCGCCTCCGCCCATGAGTGCGGCCATCCCACCGTCCTCGACGTCCCTGGCCAGTGCCGCGTTCGTGTCAGCGGCGTCGGCGCACTCCGGGGGATCGAAGGTGATCTCCATGCCCTCCGGAAGCTCCATGTTCGCACCGGCCTGAGCGAGCATCGCGGGGTCAGCCGCCTGCATGGGCATCGACGGGACCTCCTCGGGGGTCAGCAGCAGCTCCTGCACCGGCGCATCGGTGGGCTCGGAGGTCGCGTCGTCTGTCGCCTCGGAGACCGCGTCCCCGGCCTCACCGGCCACCGATGACGCCGCTGACGTGGCGTCCGAGGCGGCCTGATCGGCGGTGTCGGACGAACAGGACGCGGCGGTGAGTGCGACGCCCAGGGCGAGCGTGATGCCGAGACGGCGAACAGTCATGAGGATCCTCCGGGTGCGATCAGCGGTGACACCTGACGTCGGGCACGCTATATCGCTTCCCGTCCCGACCGGGTATCCAGGCCGCAGGATGGGGAGAAGTTCACCGTCGGGTCGCCGCGCCGTCGTCGTCGTCGTCATACTCGTCCCCGCCCGCACCCTCCCGCACCGGCACGACGTGCACCCCGGTGCTGACGGGGGCACAATCAGACCCGTGACCGTCACCGACTTCAGCGCCGCGTCCGGGGCCCCGCTGCCCCGACGCATCGCCGTGCTGTCCTTCCACACGTCGCCGCTCGCCCAGCCCGGTACCGGCGACGCGGGTGGACTCAACGTCTACGTCCTGCAGACCGCGCGGCGGCTGGCCATGCGCGGCGTCGAGGTGGAGATCTTCACCCGCGCCACCCACTCCACACAGCCCCCGATCGAGGAGGCGGGCGACGGGGTGTTGGTCCGCAACATCGTCGCCGGGCCGTTCGAGGGCCTGCGCAAGGAGGACCTGCCCACCCAGCTGTGTCCCTTTGTCGCCGGCGTCATGCGCGCCGAGGCCGGTCAGGCGCCCGGACACTACGACCTCATCCACTCGCACTACTGGCTCTCCGGGCAGGCCGGACTGGTCGCCGCCGAGCACTGGGGCGTGCCGCTGGTCCACACCGCGCACACGCTCGCCGAGGTCAAGAACGCCGTCCTCACCGCCGGCGACACCCCCGAGCCCGAGTCGCGGCGCATCGGCGAGCAGCAGATCGTCGACGCCGCGCACCGACTGGTGGTCAACACCACCGGCGAGCGCGACGAGCTGGTGGGCTACTACGACGCCGATCCGGCCGACATCGACATCGTGCCGCCCGGCGCCGACCTCGAGCAGTACACCCCCGGCACGCAGCGCGGCACCGAGAAGGCCCGCCGCGCGCTCGGGCTGGCGCAGAAGACCGAGGTCATCGCGTTCGTCGGACGGATCCAGCCGCTCAAAGCGCCCGACGTGGTGGTGCGGGCGCTCGCCGAGATCGTGCGCGCCGAGCCGCACCGCGACGTGCGCCTGATTGTCGTGGGCGGCCCCAGCGGGTCGGGCCTCGAACGGCCGCGCTCGCTCATGGAGCTGGCCGACGAGTTGGGCGTGGCCGACCGCGTGAACTTCCTCGCGCCGCGCCCGCCGTCAGAGTTGGTGGACGTGTACCGCGCCGCGGACATCGTGGCGGTGCCCTCGTACTCCGAGTCGTTCGGCCTGGTCGCGCTGGAGGCGCAGGCGTGCGGGACGCCGGTCGTGGCCGCCGCCGTGGGCGGGCTGCCGACGGCCGTCGCCGACGGCCGGACCGGGATCACCGTGGACGGGCACGATCCGCGCGAGTGGGCACGGACGTTGGTCTCACTCCTCGACGATGACGACCAGCGACTCGCCATGTCCCGTCGCGCACCGGATCACGCCGCCGGGTTCAGTTGGGACGCCACGGCGGACGGACTGCTGGCCTCCTACGCGGGCACGATGGCGGCCTACCGGGCACGACGGGCCGAGGCGACCGCGTCCTGACAGCAGACAGAGACGACTTCGGCCACACTGGGGGAGTCCGGCACCGCAACCGCTCGACCCCAAGGAGTCACGATGACCGACGCGAACAACGCAGGCGAGGCGAACCCGTTCGACAGTGGCGAGGTGCGCGGCCCGCTCGACCCCGGTGACGGCGAGACCCACGGCCCCAGCGTCGAGACGATCCGCCGGTTCCTGGTGGACCGCGAGATCGAGTCAACCCTGGTCGACGGGCGCACGTTCGTCGTGATCCTGCCGGGGGAGAAGCGCCTCAAGACCGCGTGTCACCTCACGGTGAACCGGGAGAGCGTCCGCGTCGAGGCGTTCGTCTGCCGCCGGCCCGACGAGGATTTCGAGAAGGTCTACAACTACCTGCTCCGCCGCAACCGGCGGATGTACCAGGTGGCGTACACGCTGGACAACAACGGTGACATCTATCTCGTCGGTCGGATGCCGCTGGTCGCGGTGACCGAGGAGGAGTTGGACCGCGTCCTGGGCCAGGTCCTCGAGGCCGCCGACCACGACTTCAACATCCTGCTCGAGACCGGCTTCCACACCGCGATCCGGCGCGAGTTCCAGTGGCGCGTCTCCCGCGGGGAGTCGCTGCGCAACCTCGAGGCGTTCCGGCACATCACTGAGGACCTGCCCCAGCCGGAGTAGGGGCCGACCGAGGGCGTGGTCTGCCTTGGGCGCGGCCTCGGGCACGCCGGCCTCAGTCCTCGCCGACCGAGGGCGTCAGGCGTTGACGGCCTCGGCGACCTTCTTGCGCAACACCTTGCCCATCGGGTTGGTGGGCAGCTCGGCCAGCTCGACGAAGTCCCGCGGCACCTTGTAGCCGGTGAGTGAGGCCCGGCAGTGCGCGCGCACCGCGTCGACGTCGAGCGTCGCACCCGGCTCGAGCACCACCGCCGCGACGACCTGCTCGCCTCCGTCCGAGCCAGGTCGACCCACGACCGAGCAGTCAGCGATGCCGGGCGCCGTGCGCAGGACCGCCTCGACCTCGGAGGGGTAGACGTTGAACCCGCCCGTGACGATCATCTCCTTGAGACGGTCCACGATCCGCAGGAAGCCGTCGGGATCCTGCCGGACCACATCGCCGGTGCGGAGCCAGCCGTCGTGGAAGGTCGCCGCGGTGGCCTCGGGATTGCGCCAGTATCCAGGGAAGACCTGGGGCCCCTTGACCAGGAGCTCGCCCGGCTCTCCGGGCGGCGCGTCGCGGGAGGGGTCGTCCTTGTCGGCGATGCGGATATCGGTGTCCGGGAAGGGGACACCGATCGATTCCGGTCGCCTCGCCGTCGACATGGGGTTGCCGACGGTGATGGGCGAGGACTCGGTCATCCCGTACCCCTCCACCAACAGGCCTCCGGTGGCGGACTCCCACCGCGCGATGAGGTCGTCGGGCAGCGCCATGGCCCCGGAGAAGGAGTTGCGGACGCCGCGCAGCGAGATGCCGCGCGCGTCGGCCTCCTCGAGGATCCGCGAGTAGATGGGCGGGACCGCCGGGATGAACGTCGGCAGGTTCTTCGCCATGATCGGCATGATCAGGTCCATGTCGGGCGTCGGGACGAGCTGCAGGCGGGCACCCTGCGCGATGCCGAACACCACGCACATCGTCACCCCGTACGCGTGGAACATCGGCAGGGAGGCCAGGAACCGCTCCTCGCCGGGCACCAGGCCGGGCACCCAGGCCTCGCCCTGCAGGGAGTTGGCGACGAGATTCGCATGCGTGAGCGTCGCGCCCTTGGGGGTGCCGGTCGTGCCCGAGGTGTAGAGGATCAGCGCCGGGTCGTCGCTCGAGGGGTAGGGGTGCGAGAAGTCGAGTTCGGGTCCGTTCTCCAACGCCGACCAGTGGGGCGTGTGGGAGTCCGGGCGCGACAGCTTGTCCCGCGAGGCGCGCAGCGCGGGCACGGGGAGATGTCGCAGGGCGAGGCGCTTGGCGGTGGGGAAGGCCTCGAGGAGGTCGACGGCGAGGATGTGCTCGATCGCGGAACCGGACCGCTGCGCGAGATCCTCGACGACACCGGTGATGACGTTCCACGTCACGACGACCTTCGCGCCGTGGTCCGAGAAAGGGCCCTCGAGCTCGTCGGCGGTGTAGAGGGGGTTGTGCTCCACCACGATCGCCCCCAGTCGGAGGGCCGCGTAGAAGACGACGATTCCCTGGGGGCAGTTGGGCAGCAGCACCGCCACGCGGTCGCCCCTGCCGACGCCGAGCAGGCGGAGCCCCTCGGCGGCGTGACGGACCCGGCGGCCGAGTTCGGAGTAGGTCGTCAGGCGGCCGAAGAACTCGGTGGCGGGACGGTCGGAGAAAGCGGACACGGCACGGTCGAACTGGTCACACAGCGTGGTGGTGCCGTAGTTCAGGTCGTGCGTGGTGCCCGGTGTGTAGTGGACCGTCCAGGGGCGGCTGGTGGATTCAGTGGTGTCTCCGACGTCTGCGGTCATGCCTGCACCGTAGCGGGTGGGCGACGGGTCATAATGTGGGTATGGCTTACGGAACACTCGTCCTCCTGCGTCACGGGCAGTCCCAGTGGAACGCGTCCAATCAGTTCACGGGCTGGGTCGATGTCGACCTGACCAACCTCGGTCGCGAGGAGGCCGTCCGCGGTGGCGCGCTCCTCGCGGAGGCGGGCATCCTCCCCGACGTGCTGTACACCTCGTTGCTGCGTCGCGCGATCACCACCGCGAACATCGCGCTCGACGCGTGCGATCGTCACTGGATTCCCGTCATCCGGCACTGGAAGCTCAACGAGCGTCACTACGGCAAGCTCCAGGGACTCAACAAGGCGGAGATCAAGGCGGAGTTCGGCGACGAGCAGTTCATGCTGTGGCGCCGCAGCTACGACACCCCGCCGCCGGCGATCGATGCGGACAACGAGTACTCGCAGACCGCGGACGCCCGCTACGCCGACCTGCCGGAAGTGCCGCTGACCGAGTGCCTCAAGGACGTCGTCGACCGCTTCATCCCGTACTACTCCGCCGAGATCGCCCCGCGTCTCGCCGCCGGCGAGACCGTGATGGTGGCGGCGCACGGAAACTCCCTGCGCGCGCTGGTCAAGCACCTCGACGGCATCTCGGATTCCGACATCGCCGAGCTGAATATCCCGACCGGCATCCCGCTGGTCTACCGCTTCGACGAGGCCGGCGAGGTCGCCAACCCGGGTGGCACCTACCTGGACCCGGAGGCTGCCGCTGCCGGCGCCGCGGCCGTCGCCAACCAGGGTGGTAAGTGACCGGCACGTCCGAAGTGAGGTGAAACCGGCATCGCCGCACGGTGATCGGCCCGGCAGGGGGACACGCTGGGCTCACGCTCGGTGACGGTCCGGTAAATGAGCAGTAAATCCCCGTCTACCTGCGAACTTCCTGCAGGTGGCCGGGGGTTCTGCGTTTTCTGGCACGACACCTTGCGACGTAGTATCTGGAGCGTGCAGGTCAGTTTGGGGATCTTCCTCGCCATCGTCGCCGGTGTCATCGGCTTCGTGGTGGGCGGATTCATCATCCCCAGACTCAACGCACGCGCAGACCGTCGCCGGGCGGAGCAGGCGGGGCCGACCCGCCTCGATGTGCTGGGGTCCGTCTACGAACAGGCCCCGACGGCGCTGGCTGTGGTGGACCGTCACCAGGACGTGGTCCTCTTCAACCGTCGAGCCGCGGAACTGGGAATCGTCGAGGACCGACTGCTGATCGATTCGATCTGGAAAGCGGCCGACGCGACGTTCGAGGACGGCAAGCCCTCGGCGTTCGACCTGCCGCCGAAAATGGCCGCGGGCCGTCGCCGGATTCCGTCGATCAGTGGCCGTAGTGAGATCCTCGAGGGGCACGGTGAGCAGTTCGTCGTGGTGTTCGCCGACGACGACTCGGAGCACCGGCGCATGGAGGCCGCACGCCGGGACTTCGTTGCCAACGTCTCGCACGAGCTCAAGACCCCGGTCGGGGCGATGGCGCTCCTGGCCGAGGCACTGCTGGAGTCCAAGGACGACCCGGAGCAGGTCGAGTACTTCGGTGGTCGCGTCGTGGACGAGGCCCAGCGACTGGGGAAGATGGTCACCGAGCTCATCGCGCTCTCCCGCCTGCAGGGTGCGGAGCGGATCCGCGACCCGGAGCCGGTGGCGGTCGACGACGTGGTGGACGAGGCCATCCGGCGGGCCCAGTCGGCCGCGGAAGCTGCCGAGATCGAGCTCATCACCGACGCGCCGTCGGGGCTGGAGGTCAAGGGCGACTGGACCCTGCTGGTCACCGCGCTGGCCAACCTCATCCTCAACGCCATCAACTACTCGCCCGAGCGCACCCCGGTGTCGATCACCCGGGACTGCACGGGCGGGACCGTGGTGCTCCGGGTGACCGACCGCGGGATCGGGATCGCCCCCGAACACCAGGCGCGCGTCTTCGAGCGTTTCTTCCGCGTCGACAAGGCCCGGTCGCGTGCCACCGGCGGCACCGGACTGGGACTGGCGATCGTCAAGCACGTCGCCCAGAACCACAACGGCGTCGTGACCCTGTGGAGCCGACCCGGGACCGGGTCGACCTTCACCCTTCAACTCCCGGCCTATACAGAGTCGGAACTCGGTGGGAAGACTCCCGCAGCAGAGCATGTCGAACAAGGAGAGGACCAGGTGCCGTGACCAGGGTGCTGATCGTGGAGGACGAGGACGCGTTGGCGGATCCGCTGGCGTTCCTGCTCCGTAAGGAGGGCTTCGACGTCACCATCGCCGGCGACGGGCCGACCGCGCTGGAACGATTCGAGTCCCACGGCGCGGACATCGTGTTGCTCGACCTCATGCTCCCGGGGATGTCCGGGACGGATGTGTGCAAGCGACTCCGGGCCACCTCAAGCGTGCCGGTGATCATGGTGACCGCGCGCGACAGTGAGATCGACAAGGTGGTGGGCCTCGAGCTGGGGGCCGACGACTACGTGACCAAGCCGTATTCGGCTCGTGAGCTCATCGCCAGGATCCGGGCCGTGCTGCGCCGTGGCACGGAGAAGGAGGCCGAGGAAGTCGACGAGGTCGGCGTCCTCGAATCCGGGCCGGTCCGGATGGACATCGAGCGGCACACGGTGACCGTTCGCGGTGAGCAGGTCACGCTGCCGCTCAAGGAGTTCGACCTGCTCGAGTACCTGCTGCGCAACTCCGGTCGCGTGCTCACCCGGGGTCAGCTCATCGACCGGGTGTGGGGTTCGGACTACGTCGGCGACACCAAGACCCTCGACGTGCACGTCAAGCGCCTGCGCTCGAAGATCGAGGCGGACCCGGGCAAGCCGGTCAACCTCGTGACGGTGCGCGGGCTTGGCTACAAGTTCGAGGGCTGACCGGCCTCGCCCCACCACCCACCGCCAACTCCCAGAATTCGCTACTCCGCCTGCGGATTCGCTACTCCCGTGGGGGTAGCGGATCCTGAGCAGGAGTAGCGGATTCGGAGGCGCCTGGGGGTAGCGGATCCTGAGCAGGAGTAGCGGATCTGCGGAGGGCTCAGCAGGAGCTGGATCCGCAGGCCCGCTCGGTCGCCGGGTGGACGGCGACGATGCCCAACTGGCGACGCCGCCCGCACGCGGCGGCCAGCACCTCGTACACCTCATCGCCGAGCAGCGCGATCAGCTCGTCGCGGAGCGAGAGGTACACGGGCTCCGCGCCGACGTGTGCTTCGGGAGAACCGGTGCAGTACCAGTCCAGGTCCAGTCCGCCGGGACCCCAGCCGCGACGGTCGTACTCACTGACCTTGGTGTGGAGGATCTCGACCTCGTCGGGCCGGTCCTCCCACTCGTGCGTCACGTGTAGGGGCAGTTGCCAGCACACGTCCGGCTTTGCCTCGGTGAGCGGGCGCCCGGTCCGCATCGCCATGTGGTGCAGCGCGCAGCCCGAGCCCGCCGGCCAGCCGGGGTCGTTGAAGAAGACACACCGACCCTTGTGCCTGCGGGTGCGCAGCGCGGGCTCCATCTCGCCGTCGTCCCCGGTCAGTTCGTCCATCTCGAGCCAGGCCTCGTGGTCGGAATTCTCAGCCCCGGTGGCTTCGATGGCGGCATCGCGGTGCTGCCATTCGCCGGGTTCCAGCCTGGACACGTTGAGGGTGAGGCGCTCGCGGTCCTCGGCGTCGCTGATGAACGCGCCGTGGGTGCAGCATCCGGACTCGGGCTGGGAGGCGTCGATGCCGTGGCATGCGGGCGAACCGAACACACACGTCCACGACGACAGGAGCCAGGTCATGTCGACGGAGATGAGATGTTCGTCGTTCGTCGGGTCGGTGAAGCTGTACCACTCGCGGGGGAAGTCCAGAGGGACCTCGGGCTGAGGGGCACCCGGGGTTGGAGAAGGTTCAGTGGCGGTCACAACTTGCGACCGTAGACCCTTTAGGGTGGTCGTGTGAGATTAGGTGTCCTGGACGTCGGAAGTAACACGGTGCACTTCGTCGTCGTCGACGCGCATCGTGGCGGTCATCCGACCCCGATGAACGATTCCAAGACCCGCCTGCGCCTCATCGAGTACCTGGATGAGGAGAACAACATCTCCAAGACCGGCATCGCCCGCCTCATCGACGCGGTGAACGAGGCAGCCGATCTCGCCCGCGCCACCAAGTGCAAAGAGGTCATGGCGCTGGCCACCTCGGCGGTGCGCGACTCCAATAACTCGGACGAGGTCCTGGCCAAGGTCACCAAGGAGACCGGGATCGAACTGCGCGTGCTCTCCGGTGAGGACGAGGCACGGATGACGTTTCTGGCCGCGCGCCGGTGGTACGGCTGGAGTGCCGGGCGGATCCTCAACCTCGACATCGGTGGAGGGTCGCTGGAGTTGACCAGCGGGGAGGACGAACTCCCCGAGCACGCGTTCAGCCTCCAGTTGGGCGCGAGCCGCCTCACCCACGACTGGTTCAAGTCCGATCCGCCGGAACGCAAGCGGATCAACCAGCTGCGCGACTACATCGACGCGGAGCTGGAGGGCCCGGCCAAGGAGCTGAAGACGGCCGGCGAACCGGATCTGGCGTGCGCCACCTCCAAGACGTTTCGTATGCTCGCCCGGTTGACGGGTGCCGCACCGTCCTCGGAGGGGCCGCGGGTTGAGAGAACTCTCACCGCTGCCGGTTTGCGTCAGGTGATCTCGTTCATCTCCCGCATGACCGCAGCGGACAGGGCAGAGTTGGAGGGAATCAGCTCTGACCGGTCGCACCAGGTGGTGGCCGGCGCGCTGGTCGCGGAGGCGTCCATGCGTGCACTGGGACTGGAAAGTGTGAAAATCTGTCCGTGGGCTCTGCGTGAGGGGCTGATCCTGCAGCGTCTCGACCGGGACCTGGGCGGCGACGAGAAGGGGAACTGATGATGGCCGAAGATCCTGACGGTCAGCAGATCACCGTGGCGGAGCTGCTCAAGCGCATGGGCGCGGAGCAGCAGTCCGCTCCGTCCGGGCGCCGGCGTCGCCGGGCGGACGAGGGTGGAGTGAGTGTCTCCGAGCTCACCGGAGAGATCCCGCGGATCACTGACGACACCGTGCTGAGCGGTCGTGCGGCGCGGCGTCGTGCGCGCGAGGCTCAGGAGGCGCAGGAGTCCGAAGCGGGTGGTCAGTCGCCGTCCGCGGGGGAGGGCACCGCAGCCCAGGCCCAGCGGAAGTCGGAGGGGCCGAAGGTGGTGCCGTCCGGCACCGGTGCGGGTGCCACGCCGACGAGTTCGACGACGACGAAGACGCCGTCCACCCCGCAGTCCGGCCGTACGCCGGGCGCCGCGGCATCGGCTCCCGCCGGGCAGAGTGCGACCACGCCGAGTTCCACCACGCCGAGTTCCACCACGCCGAGCTCCCCGACGAAGCGTCCCGCCACGCCGACCCCGAGCACTCCGACCCAGGACCGTCCCGGCGGCCCCACGGCGGCTCCGTCCGCGGCTACCACCACCCGGATCCCCGCCCAGTCGGCGCCCGGGACTTCGACCACCTCCACGGGGTCCCCGTCGTCTGCGAGCCCGGCGGTCCCGAAGGCGGACGCCCTCGCTGCCGACGCCCCTGAAACGTCCGACAAGCCCCCTGAGACATCCGGCAAGAAGGGCGGCCTCCGCGGACTGTTCGGCCGGGGGCGTAAGGGCGCCGACCAGACCAAGTCCGAGGATTCGGCACGGACTGCGGCCCCGACCTCGACCGCTGGCACGAGCACCACGGGTGACTCGAGCACCGCGGGTGACTCGAGCACAACGGGCGTCGAGTCCTCCGAGGCGAAGCGTGACGGCGGACGGTCAGGGCTCGGCACCGCCGGTGTCGCAGCAGGCGGAGCTGCAGCCGCCGGTGCCGCGGTGGCGGGTGGCGCGGCGATGGCCGGCGCCGCGGCCAAGGACACGTCCGCTGACAAGACAGCCGGCAGGTCCGACGACAAGGCCGACGCCAAGGACGCTGGCAGGCCCGGCGGCGCGACCACTGCGGCTACTACGGGCACCGGCGCCGCTGCCGGTGCAGGTGCTGCTGCTGGTGCAGGCACTGCGGGCAGTGCCTCGACCGTTTCCGGCGCCGCTCCGGTACAGGGTGCAAGGGCCTCGGCTGACGCAGCGCAGTCGCCGGCCTGGGGCGTTCCCTCGGGCAGCGGCTCGACCGCCCACCGTGGACCAGACGCCGATGCGGCAACCGGCGCGGGCGCTGAGGACGGGGGCAAGAAGACCGACGCCGACAAGGACGGTGGCAAGGCCGGTGTGGGCGTCGCCGCAGCAGGTGCCGCAGCCGCTGGTGCCGCCGGCCTCGCCGCGACCAAGGCTGCCGGCAAGGATTCAGCCGCCGGTAAGTATTCGGCCGCCGGCACCGACTCGGCAACTGGTACCGACTCGGCAACTGGCACCGAAGCGGCAGCCACCGCCGGCGACGCCGACTCCCGACGCGACCTCGATCGTCGCGACCGGGACCCGGACACCACCGAGCGTTCGGGCGCATCGCAGTGGCTCATCCTCATCGCGCAGGTGCTCGCCTCCGCGGTCGCCGGTGCGGCGCTGTTCCTCGGCTTCCAGTTGCTGTGGGGCGACCTCCCGTGGGTGGCGTTCGCGCTCGCGATCATCGTGGTCTTCGTCCTCGTCGGCATGGTGCGCGTCCTCCGCAGGTCCAACGACACCGTCAGCATCGCCCTGGCGGTGGTCGTGGGCCTGGCCGTGACCTGCGGTCCGCTTCTCCTCCGGCTGATCACCTAGGAGCTGATCGCACAGCGACTCCATTCCGCCCGCATCCGCACGCCGGATGCGGGCGGAACTCGTCTGAGCCCGTCATGACCCTCGACGAGTAAAGCGATGAGCGCCGGTGTGGCACCCTGAAAGCCATGACGAGAATCGCAGTGGTCGGTGGCGGCCGCATCGGAGAGGCGCTCATCGCAGGGCTCCGTGAGGCCGGTACGCCGGCGTCAGACATCGTGGTGATCGAGGCCGTCCAGGCCCGCGCAGACGAGTTGGCCAAGAGGTACAACATCCTCTCCACCGGCCTCGACATCGGTTGTGAAGGCGCCGACGTGATCGTCGTGGCCGTCAAACCCAACGACGTGCCGGCCGTGGTCGACCGTATCGGCGACGCCATCTCCGACAGCGTCCACGAGTCGATCGTGGTCTCCCTCGCTGCGGGCGTCCCCACGCAGACGCTCGAGAACCGGCTCAGTGCCGGCTCTCCGGTCGTCCGCGTGATGCCCAATACGGCGATGCTCGTGGGCAAGGGCGTGTCCGCGATCTGTAAGGGCCGGTTCGCGAAGGACGAGCACCTCGAGCAGGTGCGCACGATCATGGAGAGTGTCGGTGTCGTCGTCGTCGTCACCGAGGCCCAGATGGACGCGGTGACGGCCGTGTCCGGGTCCGGCCCCGCCTACTTCTTCCTCCTCGCCGAGGCCATGGTGGACGCCGGCGTGGAACAGGGGCTGCCACGCGACGTGGCGCACGCCCTGGCGGCCGGTACCGCCCTCGGCGCGGGCGCCATGCTCGCCGCGGGCGAGGACGGCCCCGGACAGCTCCGCTACAACGTCAGCTCGCCCGGTGGCACCACCGCTGCCGCCATCCGCCGGCTCGAGGCCGGTGGGATCCGCGCCGCCGTGGCCGACGCCGTCGAGGGTGCCGCGACGCGCTCGCGTGAGATAGCCGCGTCCGCGGCAGAAGACGACGCCGTGGACTGACGTCCGACTTCGCACCGCCCTCTCCTGTGGATCGTCCCGAGCGGACCCCCGGGAGAGGACCGAGAGCGGCCCGCCAGGTGAGAGAAACCCCACCCGGCGGGCCGATTCGTTTAGCACAACCCCTGCTCAGAACGGGTTACCCCGGGATTCGACGGCGTGTCATCGAAGTAATTCGCCCACTCCCGTCGCATAGACCACACCATTCACGCTAGGCTCATTCCCAGCACGTGCGTGTCCGTACCGCAGGAGGGGAAGCCTGCGGCGCGACGCGTGCCACGAAGGGTTGTGACAATGGCGACTACCGACAAGACCGAGGGCGGCGCACCGGCTGCTGGGGGATCCCAGTTCCTCACGGTGGCCGAGGTGGCCGCGCTGATGCGCGTGTCCAAGATGACGGTCTACCGACTCGTGCACTCGGGCGAGCTGCCGGCCGTTCGCGTGGGCCGCTCGTTCCGCGTCCACTCCAAGGCCGTGCACGAGTACCTCGACACCTCGTACTTCTCCGCGGGCTGACCCCGGTCGGCGCTCTGACCGGAATCGCGACCAGGATCACGCCCGGAGCGCCGCGGCCGGCAGGGGAGGACGGGTCCATTTCCGTCGAGGGGCCGCCTGCAGGTAGTCTGGACTGGTTACGTCCCGGCGAGCCCGCTTTCGAAGCCGGGGCGCGGTATGTCCCACGACCAGTAGTCGACAGGTAGGTGACCCCGATATGGGTTCTGTGATCAAGAAGCGCCGCAAGCGTATGTCCAAGAAGAAGCACCGCAAGATGCTCCGCCGGACCCGCGTGCAGCGTCGCAAGCTCGGTAAGTGAGTCCGGCTGCGCGCTGATCGCGCCCGGATTCACGCCTGTAGCGGATGCCCGTCACCCTCACCGGTGGCGGGCATCGGTGTATCCACGGCAGGGGCCACGGACCCGTCCCCGCTGAGCGGGGTGCCGCGGCTAGACTCGTGCGGGTGAACCCCCAAGCTCCCACCAGCCCTCCGGCCCGCAGAGTCGCGGTTGTCGGCGGCAGCCGGTATCTCGGCGCGCACCTGGTGGGCATGCTGCTCCGGAACGAGTCCGTCGAGCGCGTGCTCGCCATCGATTCGGTCAAACCGTCGGCGCAACACCGCAGGCGTATGCGCGACGCGGAGTTCGTCCGGCTCGACCCGCAATCGCCCCGCCTGCAGGGAATCCTGCGGGACGCGGAGATCGACACCGTGGTCCACGCCGGCCTGTTCCACACCGATTTCGCGCCGGGCGGACGCGCGGCCGTCAAGGAGTCCAACATCATGGGCTCCATGCACGTCATCGCGGCGTGCGGCCGCGCCGCGACGGTCAGGCGCTTCGTGCTGATCTCCTCGACCACCGTCTACGGGTCCTCGGGCGCCGACCCGGCCATGTTCACCGAGGACATGGCGGCCCGTCGGCAGCCCAGCGGCGGCATCCCACTGGACCACCTCTCCGTGGAGGGGTACGTGCGCGGCATGTCCCGCAAGCGGCCGGACATCGACGTGACGATCCTGCGCATCCCCGCCATTCTCGGTCTGCCGGAACCGACTGTCCTGGGGGAGTTGCTGCTGCCGTCCGTGGCGCCGGTCCTGGCGGGCTTCGACCCCCGCGTCCAGCTGTTGCACCCGCAGGACGCCCTGGACGCCCTTGTCCGTGCCACGCTCGGGGCGACACCGGGCACGTTCAACATCGCGGCGGACGGGGTGCTCACGCTGACCCAGGCCATCCGCCGGGCCGGACACATCCCGCTTCCGGTGCCACCGCAGACCTTCCGGCTCGTCGCCCGGCTCGTGCTCAGCCAGGGACTGCGCGACGTGGGTGCGTCCCAGTTGCGGTACATGCGGTACGGCCGCGTGGTGGACACCACCCGCATGCGTACCGAGTTCGGGTTCGAACCGAGCTACACCACCGACGAGGCCATGCACGCGTACCTCGTGGACTCCGGTACGGAACCACTGATCACCCGCGCCTCGCTGGAGAGCAAGGCCGGCCGGATCGCGACCCTGCTCCCCGCGCCGGTGGCTGACCGACTTCACGCCAGTGTGCGCACCACGATCAACGAGCTCAAGGCCATGGGTGCGCTGCCCGAGCTTCTGGAGGAGGCACAGTGAAGGGCCCGGAGTTCGATCTGAGCCAACCCCTCGGGGGTCCCCGCTGGGGAGAAGGGCGTCGTGACGCCCGCAGTGACCGGATGGTGGGCGAGGGATTCCTGGGTGCCACCACCGGGAGTGACGCCGCGGCCACCGAGATCGGCCGCATCGTCGACCGGTTCCTCACCTCGATGCGCTCCGCACTGGGCCAGGTCGTCGAGGCGCTGCCCGTCGACGCCGAGATGCTCGCCCCCGTCGCGGACGTGGCGCGCAGCGTCGACGTGATGCTCGCGACCGGCGACGTCAGCTCCCTGGCGGGGATGGCCGACCTCATCAACTCGGCGGGGGAGGTCCTCGCCAACCGCGTCACCGGTGCCTACGAGGTCGACGAGTTCGGTTTCGACGAGCACTTCCACCGCACCGTGTGGCTACCCTTGTGGCGCCCGCTGTTCGAGCACTGGTTCCGCGTCGAGGTGATCGGCGCGGAGAACATCCCCGAGTCCGGTGCCGGACTGATCGTGTCCAATCACGCCGGCGTCCTCCCGCTCGACGGACTCATGACGAGCGTCGCGGTGCACGACCACGCCGGTCGCTCCCTGCGCCTGCTGGCCGCCGACCTGGCCATGACGCTCCCGTTCTCGGCACCGCTGGCGCGCCGCACGGGTGCCACCCTGGCCTGCAGCGCGGACGCCGAGCGGCTGCTCACCAGCGGCGAGGTCGTGGCCGTGTGGCCCGAGGGGTTCAAGGGCCTCGGCAAGCCGTTCGCCGACCGGTACCGACTGCAGCGATTCGGCCGCGGCGGATTCGTCTCCACCGCGCTGGCCGCGGGCGCGCCGATCATCCCGTGCTCAGTCGTGGGATCGGAGGAGATCTACCCGAAGATCGGCGAGATCCCGGCGATCGCCCGCCTGCTCGGCCTCCCATACATGCCCATCACGCCCACCTTCCCGCTCCTCGGCGGACTCGGCGGCATCCCGCTGCCCACCAAGTGGACGATGGAGTTCGGCGAGCCCATCGAGACGGCCCATCTCGGGCCCGAGGCCGCCGACGATCCGATGGTGGTCTTCGAGATCACCGACCAGGTCCGCGAGACCATCCAGAACACACTGTTCCGGAACCTCGCACGCCGCGGCAGCGTGTTCTTCGGCTGACGCTCGGCTCAGGCTGCCCGGCGCGGGCTACCCGGACCACCGCCGGGGGCTCCCGCACACGACTGGCGCGGGCCGCCTAGTCCGTGCGGGTCCCGAGCCTCGAGCGGACCGCGGCGCCGGCTCCGGCGATACCGCCCACCGCGAGGACGCCCGGAACGGCCTTTTTCGCCGCCTTGCGCACCGTGCGGAAATCCTTGATGTTCCAGCCGTTCTCCGACGCGTACTTCCGCAGCTTCGAATCCGGGTTGATGGCCACCGGGTGACCCACCATGGTCAGCATCGGCATGTCGTTGAAACTGTCCGAATAGGCGTAGCACCGGGACAGGTCGAAGCCCTCGGCCTCGGCGAGCGTCGCGATGGCGTGCGCCTTGCCCGGCCCGTGCAGGATGTCGCCCACCAGTCGACCGGTGTAGACGCCGTCGACCTCCTCGGTGACCGTCCCCAACGCACCCGACAGGCCCAGCCGGGTGGCGATCACGCGGGCCAGCATCAACGGCGTGGCGGTGACCAGCCAGACCTGCTGGCCGGCGTCCAGGTGCATCTGCACCAGCGCGCGCGTGCCGGGCCACACCCGGTCGAGCATCGACGTGTCCACCACGTCCTCGCTCAGCGCGGTCAACTCGGCAACGGTGCGACCCTCGACGAACGCCAACGCCTTGGCCTTGCCGGCCTCCACGTCGTCCTTGTTCTCCTCGCCCGAGATCCGGAACTTGGCCTGCGACCACGCCAACCCCAGGACGTCGCGTGCGGTGAAGAACTTGTGTTTGGCCAGGCCACGGGCCAGCAGGATGATCGATGCGCCCTGGATAAGCGTGTTGTCCACGTCGAAGAACGCGGCGACCTTCGGGTCGGCCACGAACGGCTCGTTGGCGAACTCGTCCGGGGCTTCTTCGGTGGCGAGCTCCTCGGCTCCGGGCTCGTCGGGGGCGGCCGGGGTCTGGGGCACCCGCACGTCGTCCGGCAGCGTGTCCGCCCCGGATCCGGACTCGATCTTGACCGCGTGCTCGGCGGAGGCCTTACCTGCCAGGCGTTGCGTGCGGTTGTTGCGGCTCACCCAGACCAACCGGCCGAGGGCGCTCATGACATCCGCACGACCGGGCACGTGCAGGCCGAACAGGGACCTCCCCGGATCCGCAGACTCCCCGTCCTCGTCCAGCTCGGACGAGTCCACGACGAACTCCTCGCGGCTGGACTCCTCGTTGCCGGGATCGTCGGCCGGCGGGGTGGTGTCGTCGTCGTTCACCTGGGGTGTCCTCCTGCAGGTCGCTGGCACCCCATCCTAGGTCAGGCCCGGGGACGTCGGGCACTATCGAGACATGACACACACGGTGACCCTGCTGACCCGCGAGGGGTGTGGGAGCTGCGTGCGCGTCCACGCCCAGCTGATCCCGCTGTGTGAGGGCGCGGGCGCGCGCCTTGAGACCACGGACGTGGACCTGGCCGCCGACCGTGAGCTCGCCGTGGAGTACGGGGACCGTCTGCCGGTCGTGTTGGTGGACGGTGCGGAGCATTCGTGCTGGGAGGTCGACGACGACGAGCTGGTCGCCACGCTCGCCGAGCCCGAACCGTTCACGGGCTGGGACGACTAGGACTCCGCCTCCGGTTCGGCCTGGCGCTCGCGCAGCTCCTTGAGGAACGTGGCGTGACGGAGCAGGAACGCGCCCTCGTCGAGTTTCTTGCGCCGCATCCAGCCGGTCACCTCGCTGTTGTGCTTGCTCGCGTTGCACGAGGCGCAGGCGGGGACCACGTTCTCGACCGTGTACCGGCCGCCGCGGGAGACGGGCTGCACGCAATCACGCTGCAGGGCAGGACCGGTCGCCCGACAGTAGGCGCACCCTCCCCAGGCGTCGAGGATCTCGTGCCACTGGTCCGTGGTGAGGTCGTTGTCGACCTGCGCGAGCCGGCGCTGCCGTCGCCGGGCATAGCGGGCCCGGGTCGCCGGCGACATCGACGAGGAGTTTCTGCGACGGGGTGGCACGGGGCGATCCTCTATCCGGGGTGACAGTGGGGTGACGGTGCTCCGGCTGTGTGTGTGGGGCCGTGGGGCGATGTCGGTGGTCCGGCACCCGGGGCCGGGCGCTGATCGCGGTTCCTGACACAGGTGGGCTGCGCACAGCGACAAGGGTCGGCTGCGCATAGCATTAGCCCCGGCGACGGTTTTGTCCCGGGGTGTCATGCGGGTTACGGTGGACCTCGTTACGGGTCGTACGCAGGCTTGCCGGTCGCGGCCGTCCCGTCAGGACCGCACCGCTCCGGCGTGGGCCTGTATACCGACGTGCCCACCGACAGGAGACGACCGACTGTGGACCAGCGTTCCGCGAGATCGTCCTGCGGCTCCCTGTTCGTTTCCGTGGCCGTTCCGTCACGAGTTGACGATCTGGCATCCATTCTGGCACGGGCCCGCGGGGCCTCGACGCCCGGGGGTCGGTTGTGAGCATCCTCCTGGTCGGTGTCTCTCATCACAGCGCGCCCGTCTCGCTGCTCGAGGCCGTAGCGGTGTCCGAGGCGGATCGAGACTCCCTCACCGAGGACCTCATCGCCGGCGAGAACGTCGACGAGGCGATGATCGTCACCACCTGTAACCGGGTTGAGGTCTACGCCGCCGTCGGTGCGTTCCACCCGGCACTCGACGACGTGGTGACCCTGCTGTCCACGCACTCCGGCCTGTCCGCCGAGGAGCTCAGCCGCCACCTCTACATCCGGTACTCCGAATCGGCCGCGGAACACCTGTTCTCGGTGGCGTCGGGCCTGGACTCGATGGTCGTGGGCGAACAGCAGATTATCGGACAGATCCGTACCGCCTACCAGTCGGCCTCGGACATCGGCGCCGCCGGCACGACGCTGCACCGGCTTGCGCAGCAGGCCCTGCACGTGGGCAAGCGCGTCCATACCGAGACCGGCATCGACTCCGCCGGGGCGTCGGTCGTGTCGGTCGCGCTGGACCGCGCCGCCGCGATCGTCAATGGCGAGAGCGCCAACGACGTGACCGGCGAGGCCACCGCCACGGGGCGCCGCCTCGACGGCCGTCGAGCCGTCGTGCTGGGGGCCGGCGCGATGGGCGGACTCGCCGTGGCCCACCTCGGCCGCAGCGGGATCGCCCACATCGACGTGACCAACCGTACGGCCGAGCGCGCCGAGCGGCTGTCGGAGATCGCCCGTGACGCCGGCACCCCGGCCTCGTCGTTCCCGCTCGAGGACCTGGCTGATGCCGTCGCCAGGGCCGACATCCTCTTCACCTGTACCGGCGCGGTCGGCGCGGTGGTCACCCTCGGCGACATCCACACCGCCCTCGCCCGCCGGGAGGACGCGCGCCCGCTCGTGATCTGCGACCTGGGGATGCCGCGTGACGTGGACCCCGCGGTGTCCGGCCTGCCGGGCGTCACGGTCCTGGGCATCGAGGCGCTCCGGTCCGATCCCGCAGCCTCCGGCGCGGCCTCGGAGTCCGACGCCGCCCGCACGATCGTCGACGCTGAGCTCACCGCCTACACCCAGGCCGAGCGCATGGCCGAGGTCGGGCCGCTCATCGGCAAACTGCGCGGCCGCGGTGGCCAGGTGGTCGCCGCCGAGATGCGCCGACTGGAGTCCCGGCTCCCGGACATGGACGACACGACGCGGGACGAGATCACCAACACCGTGCGCCGCGTCGTGGACAAACTCCTGCACCCGCCGACCGTGAAGTTCAAGGAACTCGCCGCCCGGCCGGACGGGGAGAACTACGCGGCGGTCGTCCGGACCCTGTTCGACCTGGACGGAACCGTGGACGAGGAGGCGTCATGAGCAGGATCCTGAAGGTGGGCACGCGGGGGAGCGTGCTGGCCACGACCCAGGCCGGCCACGTCCGCGACGCACTCATCGCCGCCGGCCACCCGGCCGAACTGGTCATCGTGCAGACCAAGGGCGACGTGGTGATGGCGCCGGTCGAGCGGATCGGCGTCGGCGTGTTCACGCTCGAGCTGCGCGCCGCCCTCGAGCGCGGGGACTGCGACATCGCCGTCCACTCCTACAAGGACCTGCCCACGGCCCGCGACGACCGGTTCGCGCCCATCGCCGTGCCGCCCCGGGTCGACCCGTCGGACGTGCTCATCGCCCGCGACGGCCTCACCCTGGACACGCTCCCCGAGGGAGCCCGCGTCGGCACCTCCGCGCCGCGTCGGCGGTCCCAGCTCGCCGCCCTGCGGCCCGACCTGGACCTGCGCCCGCTGCGCGGCAACATCGACACCCGCATGGGCTACGTGACCAGCGGCGACCTCGACGCCGTGGTGCTCGCCGCCGCCGGACTCGACCGCACCCGGGCCGGCGCCCGCGCCACCCACCGGTTCGGCATCGACGAGATGTTGCCGGCCCCGGCCCAGGGAGCGTTGGCCGTCGAGGCGCGTGCCGATGACCCGGAGGCGATCGCGGCCCTCGCCGTCGTCGACCACCTCCCGACCCGCGTGCGCATCGCCGCCGAACGGCGCCTGCTCGCCGACCTCGAGGCAGGGTGCACCGCGCCCGTCGGCGCCCGCGCCGAGCTCACCGGGGTCGACTCCGCGGACTCCGCCTTCGCCGGCACCGACCCCGGCGGCGACACCATCGCCACGGGCGCCGAGCTCACGCTCCACGCCGTCGTGGCCGCCCACGACGGATCGGAGGTCCTGCGCGCCGTGGGGACCACCGTCCCCGCCGCGCACCCGGACGGGCCCGTCGCCGGAGCCGAGGACCTCGGCCGGCGACTCGCAGCCGACCTCCTCGACCGGGGCGCGAACGACCTGATGTCCGTCGAGGCGCCGGACCAGGGCGACCCACTCGTACCCAGGGAATCCACGACGGCGCCACCGACCGTCCGAGATTCCTGACCAGACCCACTCCCAGAACTCCCCACTCGCGCGCAGCCAGCGCGCGACATCCACCCCACGGAGAGACGAACAATGACTCGAGCACGCACCACCCGCCCCGGAACCGTCCGCTTCGTCGGCGGCGGCCCAGGCAACGCGGGGATGCTCACCTGCCGGGCCCGGGAGGTCCTCGCGGGCAACGCGGTGGTCTTCGCCGACGCCGACGTCTCGCCCGAGGTACTGGCACTCGTCGCCACCGAGGTGCCCGTCCCGCAGGAACTGCTCGACGCGCGTCAGGCCGAGATGGACGCCGCCGTCGCCGCGGAGGACAAGGCCGAGATCAAGCGACTCAAGGCACTGCCCGCGCCGACCGCCGCCGACATCCGACCCGTGCTGGGCGAGCCCGCCGCCGTGGCCAAGCAGCTCACCGCCGAGGCCAAGAAGGGACGTGACATCGTCCGTCTGGTCGCCGGTGACCCCATGACCACCGACGCCACCGTCACCGAGATCGCCGCCGTGGGTCGCACCGTCGTGCCGTTCGAGGTCGTGCCCGGCGTCGCCGAGGCCACCGCCGTGCCCGCGTTCGCCGGCATCGCGCTGGGCTCCGGCTACGTCTTCGCCGACAGCCGCGGCAAGGTCGACTGGGCCGCCCTCGTCGGCGCCCCCGGGCCGATCGTCCTGCGCACGACCGGCCGCCACCTGGCCGAGGCCGCCTCCTCGCTCGGCGAGCAGGGCCTGGCCGCCGGCACCCCGGTGACCGTCACCTGCTCCGGCTCGATGTGCGCCCAGAAGTCCGCTGACGGCACCCTGGCCACCATGGCCGAGATCGGCCGCGACATGGAGGGCGACCTGGTGGTGACCATCGGCAAGTCCGCCGGTGAGCGTCATCGTCACCAGTGGTGGGAGTCGCGCGCCATGTTCGGTTGGAACGTCCTGGTGCCCCGCACCAAGGCGCAGTCCGCCGAGATGAGCGAGCGCATCGCCGAGCACGGTGCCGTGCCGGTCGAGGTGCCGACCATCGCCGTGGAACCGCCCCGCAGCCCCGCCCAGATGGAGCGTGCCGTCAAGGGGCTCGTCGACGGCCGCTACCAGTGGGTCGTGTTCACCTCCGCCAACGCGGTCCGCGCCGTGTGGGAGAAGTTCGTCGAGTTCGGTCTCGACGCCCGTGCCTTCTCCGGCGTGAAGATCGCGTGTGTCGGCGAGGGGACCGCAGCCCGCGTCCGGGAGCTGGGTATCCAGCCCGAGCTGCTGCCGTCGGGCGAGCAGTCCAGCCTCGGCATGCTCGAGGTGTTCCCGCCCTACGACGATGTACTGGACCCGGTCAACCGCGTCCTGCTGCCGCGTGCCGACATCGCCACCGAGACCCTCGCCGAGGGCCTCACCGATCGTGGCTGGGAGATCGAGGACGTCACCGCCTACCGCACCGTCCGCGCCGCTCCGCCGGCCGCCGAGATCCGCGAGATGATCAAGACCGGCGGGTTCGACGCCGTGTGCTTCACCAGCTCCTCCACCGTGCGCAACCTGGTGGGGATCGCCGGTAAGCCGCACGCCCGCACGCTCATCGCGTGCATCGGGCCGCGCACCGCCGAGACCGCCGCCGAGTTCGGGCTGCGGGTGGACGTGCAGCCGGAGAACGCCTCGGTTCTGGAACTGGTCGACGCACTGGCCTCCCACGCCGATCACCTGCGGGCGGCCGGCGAGCTGCCGCCGCCGCGTCGCCGCGCCCGCCGGCGCTGACGCGGTCCTCGCCGCCGCACACTTCGCGGACGCCGACGCGCCCCGAGCTCGACTGCTCGGGGCGCGTCGCGTTGTCTGTGGAGGCGTGGAGACCGGTCGGGGTCAGTAGCGTCCCGGATCGCCCATTGCGGCGTCCAGCCCGTCGACGGAGGTCACGACGTTCGCCAGGCTTCCCCATGTGAACGAGTAGGCGAGGCTGTGGAAAATGGCCGGCGCGATCGCCAGCAGGTCGTCGGGGTGGAGGTCAAGTCGTCCCATCGCGGTGTCCTTGTCTGTTGGGGTCGATCTGTTGGTGTCCATCAGCTGGTGTCTCCACACGGTCGGGGTCAGGGTCAGGGTCACGGTCACGGTCACGGTCGGGGTCGGGGTCGGGGTCTGGTCTGGGGTCCGTCAGCGGATCTCGTCCAGCAGCCAGTCGATCGCGTGCATGCCGAACAGTTCTGTCATCCACCGGTAGGCATCGGTGATCATCACATCGGGCCCACAGTCGAGTCCGTGGTAGTGCACGTCGACACCCTGGTCGCGGTACGCGTTGGCGAGATCGCGGATGTCCTGCGCGGGCGTGACCACCATCATCGAGTCGTCGGCGGCACATGAGGTGACCAGCACCTTGCCCGGGGCCGCAGCGCCGGGTCACCTTCAGGGTTGTTGCGGCCCAGGTTGTTGTCGCGGTTCACGTGCTGGAAATCGGGTTCGTCGGCTGGCGGGATGCCGCTGGTGAACAGGAGGTTCTGCGGCAGGAACGGCGTGAGGTAGTAGAAGGGGACCTGACAGGAGTCGCGGAACAGGTCGGCCATCGCACGGCCCGCGGGGTTGAGTTTCTCGTTGAGCCTCATCTCGGGGTACTGGGACTCCAGACCCACGAGCGTGGCAAGCACGAAGCCGGACCCGAGGTGACCGTCGGCGAAGTCGATGAAGCTGCGTTGGTCCACGGCGAGCGCCTCGAGGACGGTCGCTGACACGGGCAGTTCGGGCGCGTACCAGGGCTGGTACTCGATCGCGACCGCGGCACTGACCCCTCCGCCGGCGATGCCGAAGACGCCGATGTCGTTGTTCGGGTTCAGTCCCGGGCCGGGCACCTGGTAGGCGGCGCGGAGTCCGTTGAGCAGCGCCATGCCGGCATAGTGGCTGGCGAAGACGACCGCGTCGCCGACTTCATCGCCGGCCTCGTCGCCGCCCGCGACCTTAGCCAGTAGGGGACTGTCCGACCGCGGCGCTAATGTGCCGCCACATGGCAGACCTCCACATCGTCGCCCAGATCCAGGAGGTCGCCGCGACAATCGGCGACGCCGAGTTTCTCGAGCTGTTGCGCTGGCACCGCGCCGTGATCGGCCTTCCTGACCTCGACTGGTCCAGCCAGGGCGCCTACAGGACCGCCATCACCGAACTCGGCGACGATCGAGCCGCCGACCTGCTCCGGGACCTACGCCGAGCAGCCCGCGATCCGCGCCGACACCGCCACGGCGCCGACGGCAAGCCCGTCTACAGCGGCGGTCGCACACTCGCCGATCACCGTCGCCACCAGTAGGGGGGCGCGTCAGTGCCCGGAACGCTAGCGACTAGACGGAATCGGTCTCATCGGCGGCGACCACGTGGCGGACGAAACGTGTTGTACCGGCAGGCCCGACTGATTCCTGCTCACAATGTGGCTTGCAGCTCTCGGTGAGGCGTAGCAGCCCGCTGATGGGCGACTGCGATCTGTGGCGGAGTCCTCCTTGATCACTCTCCTCGGAGGGGTCTACCTCTTCCGAACGAAGGCGAGGGCGGGCTGGGATGCGCCCAGAGGCCCACTTCTCCCAAATTTTGGTAACAGTTTCATAACGGCCAGAAGTGGAGGTTGCCGGCGGTCCTGGTCCCCTCTTCGGCGCCCTGACGGGCCCCCGCGAGACGTCGATTTAGCCGCCCTCCGTCGCCAGCAGGCCCCCTCGTGGCCCGACCTGAGGGCCGCCCTGCACGAGGTCCAGAACGCGCAACAATCCAACCCTGTCGGCAAAGCCGCAGATAGGGGGGTGCGCGGTAATTCGACTCCTATTGCCCAATTATTGTCGACCCATAAAGGGAAAACGCTAACTTCGCTTGAAGCATTCGAGAACCATTTAAAAATAAGATGCAAAAATGCCCATCTTCGAGGCTGCAATAATTCGGGTATTAAATCCAGTATTTCCCGTAAAAACTGCACCCCGGCGATTGCTCGGCAGGTGCCATATCCGCAGGTAGAGGCGTCCGTAAACTGTGTCTAAAACTGGCATTCTCGCAGCGTGTCGAGCGGAGTGGGGCAGTTGCGCGACGATGCACTGTTTGATTTGATTAGGTGGTGGTTGCGACTTGGATATCCCAAAGAGGGTGTGCGCCGAAGCGATATAGGTAATTCGGAGAAGTTGTATACATTGCTTTTGGGTGATGGTTTAACTCATGAATTTTCCACTCAATCACATCAGAGAGAATAATCCGAATATGTCATTGAAAGGACATTAAATGATCCAGAACAACAACGTCGTCTCCCTGCCCCAGAACGTGGCCGTCATTTTCGACGGCTGGAACGCACTTCGCGGTGCGGATCAGGTGCTGGACTTCGGGGACCAGATCGACCGGTATGTGCTCGACTTCGGCAAGCTCGCCGACGAGATCGCAGCTCAGCGCAATCGTCCCTCTCGGGTCGTATCGGTCACGGTCGTGATCGGCGTCCATAACCGGGCGCAGAACCCCCGGGCCAGGATGATCGCGGACCAGAACATCCGTTTCTGGCAGCGCGACAAGCGGGTCCAGGTCATCGCCTTCGAAAACCACTGGGAGAGCGGGATCGAGAAGGGCGTCGATATGGAGCTCGGTATGCAGGTCATGGATCAGGCCAGCGACCCGAAGGTGGATTCGGTGGTGGTGTTCTCAGCCGATCGCGACCTGCAGCCCGCAGTAGATCGGGCGGTAGCCAAGCCCGGAGCGCACATCGAGCTCGCCCGATGGGAAGGGCAAAGCGCGGGCCTGTGGATCCGCCAGGGCAGTGGCAAGCCCGGCTGGTGCCACTGGCTCGGATCCGAGACCTTCCACAAGGTCGCGACCCCTCGAGACCACCAGCTCGCGGCGTAACCCCCACGCCCACCGCACCACACCACAGCATCCGGGGCCGCCGACACCACAGTGCAGGCGGCCCCGGCCACTGCTCCATGAAACCGAGAGAAAAGAGAACCCAATGAATGACCACAACATCACCGAGACCCTCAGCAACGCCGTCACCGATGCTGCCACCGACCGCATGGCTCTGGCGGACGTCGCCGGCATCGTCAAGGTCGCCCTGGTCGACATCATCGACGAGTCGACCGTCAGCAAATGGGCAACCACCTGCGAGCGAGATCAGTTCCTGGCCCTAGCCACCTACCTCATGCGCGCGAGCAGCCTGGTCCACCTGGGCGCGATCATGCTCGACATGGGGGAACGCGACGAGGCGTGGACCCTGATCAACGGAGCAGTCCGGCCGATCGAGGAGCTGCTCATCGTGGGACACGGGTTCGACGGGGACGACACCGCAGCTAGCTACCTCCAGCTGGACACCCTCGCGACCGCCGTCGAGCAAGGCATCAAGCCCAGACTCGAGCCGCGGCTGATCGACGGCAACCACCACACGCGCGCACAGGCCGTCTCGCTCATCACCGACGCCCGCCTGGGGCGTGCACCGGAAGTCTTCCTCGACGAGGAACGCCTCGACGCCCGCTTCGTGCGCACCGGCTGGGACCTCATCACCACAGGCGCATCCTGCATCGAGGACCACATCTGCGACTGGGACCTGATGGACGACATCAACGCCCTGAACCAGGCCATCGCCCAGGCCCACGCTCTGCACGAGGACACCTACCCGTCCGCAGCCTGAGCACCTTCGCGCCCCGGCCCCTGAACTGAAAGGGGCCGGGGCGCGCGGGTTGCTATATTCAGCCTCATGCAGATCGGATACGGACGGATCTATCCCACCGATACCGATCCTGAACACCAGCACGAGGCCCTAGCCGACACTAACTGCCAGCAGATTTTCCTCGACGACGCCCGCGAAACCGGCGCCGCCCAACCACAACTGGCCACCGCGCTCGAGAACCTCAACCCTGGCGACACCCTCGTTGTGACCAGTCTCGACCGTCTCGCACGCCACGCCACCGCCCTCGTCGACCACGTCACCGCCATCGACGCCCGAAACGCCCACCTGCACATCCTCGACAGACAACTCCACACCGAGCTTGATGCCGAACGCATCTTCCTTCGAACAATCCTCGCTCTCGATGATGTCAACACCATCGGACGCTCCCACCGCATCCGAACCGGCATAGCTAAGTCGGCAGATAACGGCAAGCGCCCCGGACGGCCCCAGATCAAGTTCTCCAAGAAACAGAAAGTCATCATGGAGCTCTTGTACGCGAAGGACGAACACGGAAACCGTCGATACACCGTCACTGAAATCGCACGTGAAGCACGCGTCAGCCGCGCCACCGTCTACCGCTACCTCGACCTCTACAACCACGCCGGACACCCGGCCCTAGAAAACTAGGGGAGTGCGCGTTCGACAAACGACACGCCTTAACCGATCTGCGCACGGGGAGATCCCCGATCACCCCACGGGTGCCTGAGAATACGAGCCCGTGGGCTCAACTAGCCAGGTGATCAACCAGGTTCATTGCGTGCGGTTTAGGTGGCAGAGGCCGGGAGCACCAGGAGCGAGCCGTCACTGCGTTTTTCGATCTCGATCACCACATCACCGCTTGGTGAGATGGTGTTGTGCGCGGGCGCGAGTGCACGCAGCCGGTACGACGTTTTGAGTAGGTTGTCGACCTGTGCGCTGGTCAGCAACCTGTCTATAAGCCGTTTCGACGAGCGCAGTTCGAGCGTCGACAGCCGCCGCAGGACCTTCTGCACACGGTCTTCCAAGTCGGAGATCCGCTTCTGGTCCTCTCGAAGACTTCGGAGGAAATTCTCAAAAGGGTTGTCCTCATGGTTCTGGCCGACCTCGACGCCCTGCAGAACGATCACCCGCCGTTTGAGCGCGATCGCCAGTGAAGCCAACTCGAGATGAGCGCGGAACTCGCCACCGTCGCCGGTGATCCCCGGAAACGCCGATTCCAGCTCGGTGGTATCGACGCGATCACCGGCGATCGCGTCGAGCGCGGCTTCCCACTTCTTCACGCGATGCTCTGCATTCTGCGTCGCGGTGCTGATCGCGTGAACAGCCGAATCGAGGCCGAGAGAGGCACCGACCTTCCCATGATCCAGCAAAAGCGTCGTGGCCTTGTCGATCGCGTCACGGCAACCGGTGAGCTCACTTCGTTCAGCCTCCAGCTTGTCAACGTGGAGCTTCTCCAGAAGCTCAGTGATGCTCTCGATGGCCTTCTGGCGCTGTTGGTCGGCATATGCACTAGCGCCCACCGCGACAGCCATGAGCACCAGCGGAGCGGCCACAGTCACCGCGGTCCCCGCTGCAGCCGTCCCCGCAGCGGCGCCAACGACTGTCCCCTTGGCCCCTACCGATGTCACCTCGACCGGCACAAAAGACGCCTTGGCCACAACCCCGGTCCGACCGAGCAGATCCCCGTAAACGCCCCCATCGACCGCCCTTGACGGCATCTGCTTCACTAGGCCCTGGCCGAACTGGGATGCCACCTTCGCAGGCACATGCATCCGATACAGCACCTCAGTCGGTTGGGCGACCTGCGCCACAACAGGCGCATTCGATGAGCGGGTCACGAGCCTTGAAAGCTCCTTCGCCAGAGGGCTCATGGCGTCGAGCGGCAGTCCGCTCGAGCTTTCGCGCCTAGCCGGCAGCGGATGGGCCTCTAACGTCACCAACGGCGCCGAGGCGAACGCGGCAAGCGCGGACCTGAGCTCGGTCAACCTCTCCGAGCTAAGAGGTCCATCATCAGCGAGCGAGGGAACGGTAGCGCCCTCGACAGTGGACAAAGTCCAAACGGGCACGACCGTGCCGTCTACAGCGCTCATCGCTCTCCTTAATCAGAAAGGGGTAAGTCTCCTGGCGTGGTGGGGTTTGGGGGCCGGGGTTTGGGCTGACGACGGTGTGTTGGTCCGCCAGGGGGGTGGGTCATCGCGTAGTGGTCAATGAGTTACCGCCAAGTAGCTCACCGAAAGGACACACCACGCGCTGACCCAGTCCCATTCTGGCGTACACGCCCAGCTCGATGCACTTCTGTCCGCCGATCCGCAGGCCATGTTCGCCGAACTCGTGCGGGCCGGCCTGCAGGCGCTGATCGAGGCAGAAGCCGCGGCCAAGATTGGTGCCGACCGCTACGAGCGCACCGAAGGCCGCACCACGCACCGCAACGGGCACCGCACCAAGACCGCCTCTACGCCCGTAGAGGACATCGAAGCGAAGATCCCCAAGCTGCGCTTTGGGTCGTTCCTCCCCGCGCTGCTGGAGCGGCGTCGCCGCATCGACCGGGCCCTCCTGCGCGGTGATCATGCAGGCCTACGTGCACGGGGTGTCCACCCGCGCCGTGAACCACGTTTCTCGGGTGGGAATCCTCGTGCCTGAAGATCAAATATCAAACATATAGGAGATACTGAATGGCCTCCCGTCCATCGCGTCTGACCTCGGCGTCGAGGTCAGCGCAGATGCGGGGGACCTCCGACTTTCCAGATCCCCGTATCCACGCCGAGTGCACGGACCAGGTCTGAGCGGGGGCCGGGACCGTGAACTACTCATCACTTTCTCAGGCCGGGTATGGACATTGCCGGCAGGTCGTGGCCTGTGGTTGCTCTCCGAACCGCCTGCTTGAGACGCCTCGCCGCCCCGGCGGGGACTTATCTAGAGTGGGGAGCGTGAAGGACTCGTCGGAAATCCCTGCCGCCCCCGTGATTCGACCCCGCCGTCTGAGGGGGACGCCCGCGATGCGGCGCCTGGTGGGGGAGACCTCGCTCCATGCCCGGCAGCTCGTCCTGCCGGCGTTCATCGCCGACGGGATCGACGAGCCGCGCCCCATCGCCTCGATGCCCGGCGTGGTCCAACACACCGAGGACTCTCTGCGTCGTGAGGCCGCAGCCGCGGTCAAGGCGGGGCTCGGCGGGATCATGCTCTTCGGCGTTCCCCGCGAGGAGGACAAGGACGCCGCCGGCAGTTGCGGTGCGCGCGACGACGGCATCCTCAACCGCGCGCTGTCCGCCGTCCGCGCAGAAGTGGGCGACGACCTGGTGGTGATGGCAGACACCTGCCTCGACGAGTTCACCGACCACGGTCATTGCGGCGTGCTGCGCGCCGGCCCCCACGGGGAGACGGTCGTCGACAACGACAGGACCCTGGCCGCCTACGACGAGCTGGCCGTGGCGCAGGCCGCCGCCGGGGCGCATGTGGTGTCACCGAGCGGGATGATGGACGGCCAGATCGCGTCGATCCGCGCGGCCCTCGACGCCGAGGGGCACCAGGACGTGTCGATCCTTGCCTACAGCGCCAAGTACGCGAGCGCCTTCTACGGCCCGTTCCGCGAGGCGGTCGGGTCGTCGCTCCAGGGGGATCGCCGCACGTATCAGCAGGATCCCGCCAACCTGCGGGAGTCGCTGCGTGAGGTGCGGCTGGACCTGGACGAGGGCGCCGACATGGTGATGGTCAAGCCCGCGATGTCGTACCTCGACATCCTGCGTCAGACCGCCGAGATCTCCGACGTGCCCGTGGCCGCGTATCAGGTCTCCGGGGAGTACGCGATGATCTCGGCGGCCGCCGAGAAGGGGTGGATCGACCACGACCCCGCGGTCATGGAGTCGCTGCTGTCCATCCGCCGTGCGGGAGCCGACATCGTGCTGACCTACTGGGCGCTGCTGGCCGCCCGGCGGCTGGCCGAAGGCTGGGGCGGCCGGTGACCTCCAGCGGACCGTGGCGCCCGCCCGCACCGACCCCGCCGGGCGCCTCCACTCCTGACACCTCCACTCCTGACACCTCCACTCCTGACACCTCCACCACCGAGGACTCCGCTCCGGGCGGACGCCCCGCGCGGCCGACGCCACCGGAGGAGATCACCATCGCCTGGACCCTGTGGCTCGCGGCCACGGTGCTCGCGCTGGTGGGTGCTCTGATCAACTCGGCCACGGCGAAGTACGGCGATCTCCCGGCCGCCACCCGGGACGCCGTCGAGCAGGCGGTCACCGACGCCGGGGCGAGCGGCGTCACCGTCGAGGGGGCCTTCACCGCGGCGTTGGTCCTCGGAGCCGTGTTGGCCGTGGCGGCCGCCGCAGTCACGGTGTGGCTCGCCTTCCGGTTGCGCGCGGGCAAGGGCTGGGCGCGCACGATGCTCAATCTGGTGGCCGTATTTCTCGTCGTGGACGCGGTCTCCGTCGTCGTCGGCGTCTTCACCGGCGTCGCCGCGGGCGGTGGGCGAGGGGACGTGCTCACCTTCGTCGTCTTCTCGCTGCAGATCCTCGCCGGCCTGTGCGCCGGCACCGCGGTGTGGCGCCAGCACACCGCCGAGGCGACAAAGTTCCTCGTCGGCACCGGGGGTCGCGGTGCCGCCGGTTGATCCCATGCAGAACCGTCCAGGGGTCGAGCCCGAGGGGCCGATCCTCTACGCCGAGGACGGGTGGAGCTGGGCGTGGATCCTGGCGGCGCCGCTGTTCTGCCTGGCGGCGGGGCTGTTCGAGGTCGTGACGGGCGCGCCGGTGCACTGGCTGATGCTCACCGTCTGTGCGGTGGCCTCGGCCGCGTGCCACGCCGTGATGATCGCCGCGACGCGCGTGCACGGTCGCGTCCGGCTCACGCCCACCGCCTACTACCAGGGCACCGAGGAGTTGGAGTTGGCCCGGGTCGCGGAGGTGCTGCCGCCGGCGGCCGGGGAGACCCAGTCGTGGCAGTCCGCGCGGACCCTGGGGGAGTTGCGGGAGGTGCCTCGCCGCCGCGGGGCCGTGGGGCTGAGGTTGGACTCGGGCGCCGAGGTGCGGGCGTGGGGTCGCAGGCCCGACCGACTGCGGGACGCGCTGGCCGGTGCGGTCGCTGCCGGCGGTGACGCCGGACCGGCCGGAACCGCCGGCGGTTCCGGGGCTGTGGGTGACGGCGGGACAGTCGGGGGCGACCGGCGATCCGGGTACGACGACGACGAGTTCCCGGACCCGGCATGAGTGCCCGGCGCAACGCCGGCGTCGCGGTCGTCTGGGCGATTCTGGCGGTCGTCCTGTGGTGGCTGTCGAAGGGCTCGATCCGGGTGCTCCCGCCGGCGACTGACCCGCCCGTCGAGGGGTATCTCGAGCAGTCCGTCACCACCACATGGATGCTGCTCGCGGCGACCGTCGCGGCGGGGATGTCTCTGCTGTTCACAACGCTGGCGATCCTGAGAGGCGCGGGCCTGAAGGCACGCTGATATATCCACTTCTGCCTGCGGTTTCCTCGCAATTCCCCGTGGTGCGGTAACGATCGGGTGACGGTTCGCTGAGTGCTCGAGGGTGGGTGCCGCGTGGTTCGCGCCACAGGTTACATTTGTGACGATTCGGACGCGTGATGTCAGGGTGACCCGCCTCGGTGTCCGGACACGGGAAGACATTTTCAGCGCAATGGAATCGGGGATAGGTGCAGCCGTCTAGCACTTTTGTAGGCACCACCGCGGTCGTGGGAGCGATCGCACTACTTGGGACCGGTGTGGCCGCGGCCGCCCCGGTGCAGTGGCAGAACTGCACTGACATGCTCGGCGTGGAGTCCGAGTATCTGCCGAAGGGGATGGAGTGCGGCACCGTCGACGTGCCCGTCGACTACTCGAATCCGGACGGTGCGCAGACGCAGGTCGCGTTGACGCGGATCAAGGCCTCCTCAGGGCAGGCCAAGTCGACCGTGTTCGGCAACCCGGGTGGCCCGGGCAGTTACGCGCTCAACTTCTGGGCCCCGCCTCTGGACGGCAACGCCCCGGCGGGCCTGTACGAGAACCACGACCTCGTGGCGGTCCAGCCGCGGGGGATGTACGGCTCCAACCCGATGGTCTGCGACGTGTCGTACATCGGCCCGAACGCGGCCAACCCGCTCCACGACGCGTGCTACGGCACTGATCCGGCCTACATGAAGTCCATGACCACGGAGAACGCCGCGCGCGACATGGACTCGGTCCGGTCCGCCCTCGAGCTGGCCGAGATCGACTACGTGGGCGTGTCCTACGGCACGGCGATCGGGACCGACTACGCGACGCTGTTCCCCGAGCACACCGGCCGGATGGTCCTGGATTCCAACACCCACCCCGACTGGCGCTGGTCCGAGCAGGCCGAGCAGGGCGCATTCGCCCAGGCGGACCGGATCAACGACATCTTCGGCTGGATCGCCGAGCGCGACGACTACTACGGGCTGGGCGACACCCCGCTCAAGGTGTTCCACTCGTGGAAGTGGGTGACCGACCAGGAGGTGGGCGGTCCCGCGAACCTCACCCCGCCGCCGGCCCAGACCGGTGACCTGCCCGTCGAGCTGCGTGACACCCCGCTCGCGCAGCCCGCGCTGGACGTGATCAACACGACCGCGCCCGGGCGGGCCCGCGCCGAGGGACTCGTGCGTGCCGCCGCCCTGCAGGGGCTGACGAACAACGCCACCACCGGCCTGTACGATGCCACGGTGGGCGCCACCTACAGCGAGCAGGCGTGGCCGATGCTCGCGCACATCCTCAAGTACTACAACGACGGCGGCGAGATCGCGCGGGTCGACTACGAGACGGTCGGGAAGATGCTCGCGGCGCAGGAGAACCCGGCGCCGATCTACCGCACGGACATCGAGATGAACTCGATCATCACGTGCAACGAGACGGCCGCCCCGTCGAACGAGCTCGGCGTGATGGCCGCGAAGATCGACAAGCACACCGGCGGCAACCGCCTCACCACCCGCGCCGCCGTCGAGGCCGCGGGCGACGACTGCGTGGGCTGGGCTCCCGTCGCGCAGACGATCGACCCGAACGGTGACGCGCTGGACGAGAAGCCCCTCGTCCTGCACTCCGAGCGCGACGCGGTCACGCCGATCGCCGGGGCCATCCGCACCGCGGAGGCACTGGGCGGCACGCTCGTCACCGTCGGCGGCGGCGACCACGGTACGTTCCGGTCGGGCAACAAGCTCGTGGACGACGTCGTCATGAAGTTCCTCGAGACGGGGATCGCAGACCCGGGCCACGTCGCCGGCAAGCCCTCGCCCGATCCGCTTCCCAAGTGGGGCGCGGACGACCGCGCGGCCGCCGCAGCCGAGGGGATGTCCGGGAACGTCGCCGGCGCAGACGACTGGTACGGCACCGGCCGGGCGACGCCCGCTCCGAACGCCCCGGCGCCCGCCCCGGCGCCCGCCGCGGCTCCGGCCGCCCAGCCTGCCCCCGCTCCGGTGTTGCCCGCCCCGGCACCGCTGCCCACCCCGCAGCAGCTGCAGCAGCAGGCGGAGAAGGCCATCCAGGACGTGGCCGGCCAGATCGACACCGCGGCCAAGTCCTTCTTCGCCCCGCACGCCGCGCCTGCTCTGGCGGCGCCGCAGGCCTGACCCGGGTCCGGCACGGGAACGGCCCGACCTCGGCGGGGGTCGGGCCGCGGGCGGACGGGTGCTCGTCCGAGTTCTCTGAGACACTGGGAACGTGACGACTTCGAGTGATGCCTTCCAGACCCCGTCCGGCTTGTCCGGCACCACACGATCAGCGGAGCTGTTCGCCGAAGCCCGTGAGCTGATCCCCGGCGGGGTCAACTCCCCGGTCCGCGCCTTCAACTCCGTCGGAGGAACCCCGCGTTTCATGCGTGAGGCGCGGGGTTCGCGCATGATCGACGTGGACGGCAACACCTACATCGACCTGGTGTGTTCCTGGGGGCCGATGATCCACGGCCACGCCCATCCCGAGATCGTCGACGCGGTGCGTGAGGCGTCCTCGCGCGGGCTGAGCTTCGGCACCCCCACCGAGGGCGAGGTGGACCTGGCCCGCGAGATCATCGCCCGCACGTCGGTCGAGGAGGTCCGGCTGGTCAACTCCGGCACCGAGGCCACCATGAGCGCGGTGCGTCTGGCCCGCGGCTTCACGGGCCGCGCCAAGGTCGTCAAGTTCTCGGGCTGCTACCACGGCCACGTCGACGCCCTCCTGGCCGACGCGGGCTCGGGCGTCGCCACCTTCTCGCTGCCGGACTCTCCCGGGGTCACCGGCGCCGCGGCCCAGGACACGATCGTGCTGCCGTACAACGACGTGGACGCGGTCCGCCTCGCGTTCGCCACCCACGGTGACCAGATCGCCTGCGTCATCACCGAGGCCGCCGCCGGGAACATGGGCACGGTCCCGCCGCTGCCCGGGTTCAACGAGGAACTCCGCACTCTCTGCTCGGAGAACGGCGCGCTGCTCATCATGGACGAGGTCATGACCGGCTTCCGGGCAGGGGACCGCGGCTGGTGGGGGATCGAGGGTGTGGCCGGCGACCTCACGACGTTCGGCAAGGTCATGTCCGGCGGGCTGCCCGCCGCCGCGTTCGGCGGTCGCGCCGACGTGATGAGCCACCTCGCACCCGCCGGTCCCGTCTACCAGGCGGGAACCCTGTCCGGGAACCCCGTCGCCGTGGCCGCCGGCCTCACCTCGCTGCGCCTGGCGGACCACTCCGCCTACTACACGCTGCAGACCAACGCCGACCGGCTCGAGGCGCTCATCACCAACGCCCTGCAGGCCGCCGGGGTCGCCCACACCATCCAGCGCGCAGGCACCATGCTCAGCACCTTCTTCACCGAGGACAAGGTCACCGACTACGCCGGTGCCAAGGCCGCCGAGACCTTCCGCTACGCGCCGTTCTTCAACACGCTGCTCGACCGCGGCATCTACGCCCCGCCGAGCGCGTTCGAGACCTGGTTCGTCTCCACCGCACTGACGGACGACGACTTCCAGCACATCGCCGATGCTCTGCCCGTCGCGGCCGAGGCCGCCGCTGCCGCCACCACACCGGAGGCCGACCGATGAGCAGTATCAAACGAGGCCTGCGCGGAAAGCTCGCCGTCCCCGCGACCGGCCCCACTTCTCTGCCGATCCCCCTGCGCGGAGACCATCCCGCCCCCGCAGACGCGCCGCCCTCGCTGGCCGTCTCCGGACCGGCGGCCGACGCCGGTGACCGCCGTGTCCCGGCACAGGCCGAGGGGTCCGAGGCCTACGGGGCGGAGCCGGGGTCGATCGCGGCACCGGGTGAGCCGAGCTCGTCGTCGTCGACCTCCCGGGACGCCTCGGCCCGGGGCACCGAGACCCAGACCATCGTCCACCTCGTGCGCCACGGCGAGGTCCACAATCCCGACGGCGTCCTCTACGGTCGCCTGCCCGGATTCCGGCTCTCCGAGCTGGGACGCAGCCAGGCCGAGACGGTCGGCCGGGTGCTGGGGACCGGGCACGACATCGTGTCGGTCGTCGCCTCGCCGCTCCAGCGCGCGCAGGAGACCGCCGCCCCACTCGCCGAGAAGCTCGGGCTGCCGGTGGGGATCGACGAGGACATCATCGAGGCCGACAACCGGTTCGAGGGCAGTAGGGTCGGCGGCCCCGGCGGTGCGCTGCGCGATCCCCAGTACTGGCCGATCCTGCTCAACCCCCTGCGCCCGTCGTGGGGGGAGCCGTACCTGCAGATCGCGCACCGCATGATCGGCGCCGTGTACTCCACGCTCGACGTGGCGCGCGGGCACGAGGCGGTCCTCGTCAGCCACCAGCTCCCCGTGTACACCACCCGACGATTTCTCGAGGGGCGTCGTCTGTGGCACGATCCGCGGAAACGACAGTGTTCGCTCGCGTCGGTCACCTCGCTCGTGTTCGAGGGCACCACGCTGCGTGACATCGTCTACTCGGAACCGGCGGGAGCGTCGGATCCCTCGCAGACCGGAGCCTGAAACACATGGTCAAGACCCGTCGCGCGTTCGCCGCGCTGATGCTCGCGGGAGTGCTCGCCACCGGGGCCTGTGCCACCGGCGACGACGCAGTGGTGGCCGGTCCCGACACGTTCGAGTTCGTCAGCCCCGACGGGCAGATCGAGATCCACTACGCCCCCGACGAGCGCAAGCCCGTCGCCCCCCTCTCCGGTCCCGACCTGCTCGACCCGGACACCACCCTGAACGTGCAGGAGGACCACGCAGGTGAGGTGGTGATCCTCAACCTCTGGGGACAGTGGTGTGGTCCGTGTCGTGCCGAGTCGGACGACCTCCAGCGGCTGCAGGAGGAGTTCGAGCCGCAGGGCGCGACCGTGTTCGGCATCAACCTGCGGGATCCGAACCGGCAGAAGCCGGTCGACTTCGTCACCGACAACGGGATCACCTACCCGTCGATCTGGGACCCGAGCAACGCCGCCGTCGCCGCACTGCACGGCTTCCCGACGTCCGTCGTACCGGCCACCATCATCCTCGACAAGCAGCACCGCGTGGCCGCCGTCTACCTGGCCGAGATCACCGACGAGGGGCTCAAGGACACCGTCTCAGGTCTACTGGCCGAAGAGGGGACCGCGGCGTGAACCCCGAGGTGATCCTGCTCGCGCAGAGCGTGGGGGAGACCTTCCAACAGACCGTCGCGTCCGGGCCGATCATCCTGGCCCTCGGCGCGTGCCTGCTGGCCGGACTGGTGTCCTTCGCCTCGCCGTGCGTCGTTCCGCTGGTGCCGGGATACCTCGCCTATCTCTCCAGCGTCGTGGGCGCCGAGCGCCCGCCGGCGACGGTCGCCGCCGCAGAGAAGCAGCGCGCGGCCGTGGCCACGTTGACGGTCGAGGAGCGGCGGACACGCCGGGCCTCCCGGATGCGCGTCGTGGGCGCCTCCCTGCTGTTCGTGGCCGGGTTCACCGTGGTGTTCGTCCTGCTCAGCGCCATGGTCCTGGGGACGGTCCAGTACCTCCAGCCCCAGGAGAAGCTTCTGCAGCGTCTCGGCGGCGTGGTGACCATCCTCATGGGACTGGTGTTCATCGGCCTCGTCCCGACCCTGCAGCGCGACACCCGCATGCAGCCCAAGGCACTGTCCACCTGGCTCGGCGCGCCTGTGCTCGGCGCCGTGTTCGCCCTCGGCTGGACCCCGTGCCTCGGCCCGACGCTGGCGGCCGCCCTGTCGGTGGCGGCCGGCACGGGTCTCGACGCGGCCCGCGGCGTCCTGCTGATCGTCGCGTACTGCCTGGGACTCGGCCTGCCTTTCGTGATCGTGGCGTTCGGTTCCACCTGGGCCGTGCGCACCGTCGGCTGGCTGCAGCGCAACACGCGCCGGATCCAGATCTTCGGCGGCGTGCTGCTCATCCTCGTTGGCCTGGCCCTGCTCACCGGCCTGTGGTCGGAGTTCGTGTACTGGCTGCGCGACTTCGCCATCACCGACACGACACTGCCCATCTGATCCACCATCCCGTCACACCGCGACTCCGCGACGGCCTGTGGTGCAGGAGTTCGGTCGGTGGCGGTGGGGGTGGCAGGTGCTGGTGCAGGTGTAGGTGTCGGTGGGGTCGCAGCTGCCGGGGCCGGAGAATCCAGAATCGAGTGAACAGGACTGGAGAGTGCCCCGTGCCGCAGCTTTAAGTGCCGTCCTGCCGTCCTGCCGTCCTGCCGTCCTGCGGTCCTGCGGTCCTGCGGTCCTGCCGTCCTGCCGTCCTGGCGTCCTGGCGTCCAGGGGCATTAAAAATTTGATGGCACCACTGCGGTGAAACGCGACGAAAATCGCAGCACCGGCGACAAGAATCGCGACAGTGTCGACAAGAATTCCGCGCGTCGAGCACAGGCCGTGGACGTGCCCAGGGGATCCTGCCCAGCAGAGAAAAATCCCGGGTCCACGCTCAGCGTGGACCCGGGATTTCTCTGTGGAGCGGATGACGGGATTCGAACCCGCGACCCTCACCTTGGCAAGGTGATGCGCTACCAGCTGCGCCACATCCGCATCGTGCCCAGGGAGCGTGTCCTGCTCGTGCCCCCTGCGGATAAGAACACTAGACGATCGATTTTCCACGTCCAACTCGGGGCCCGATCAGCGCTTCAGGGCCAGCGTGTCGGCACGAGACCGCTCTACCCGCCGGGCGCGACTCACCCTGCCAGGTTTCCCTCAGGTCGCCCCGACTAGCCTGGGACCGACCGGCGCCGAACAGTACCCGGGCACCGTCCTTTCCGGGCAGGTATCGGCGCACCGAGACCCGCAGATGGACCCCATGCCCAGATTCGCCTCCGTCACGGCCTTCCTCCGCAACGCTTGGCGCACCCTCACGGCGATGCGCACGGCCCTCATCCTGCTGTTCCTCCTCGCGGTGGCCGCCATCCCCGGCGCGCTCCTGCCGCAGCGCAGCCTCAACGAGGGCAAGGTCCTCGAGTACATCGAGGAGAACGGCTGGTTAGGGGAGCTCTACGACAAGCTCCAGCTGTTCGACGTGTTCTCCAGCTGGTGGTTCACGGCCGTGTACGTGTTGCTTTTCGTCTCGCTGGTCGGGTGCGTCACGCCGCGGTCGATCGAACTGGTCAAGCAGCTGCGGACCCCGCCGCCCCTCACGCCGCGGAACCTCGGCCGGATGCCGCACCACGCGTCGTACCGCACGACGGAGTCGCCCGAGCAGGCGGCGGACCGGGTGCAGGGCGCATTGCGGGGCTGGCGGGTCCGGCGCAACGACGGAGACGGCCGGGTCCCCGACACCATCGAGCTCTCGTCCGAGCGCGGGTACATGCGTGAGGTCGGAAACATCGTGTTCCACTTCGCGTTGCTGGCCCTGCTCATCATGTTCGCGGCCGGGAAGTTCGTATACGCGGAGGGGATGCGGGTCCTCATCGCGAACGCCGAGTCGCCCGCGTTCTGCAACACGACCCCGAGCGCGTACGACTCGTTCCGCGCCGGGCTGCTGGTCGACGGCACGGATCTCGAGCAGTTCTGCATCAAGATCGAGGACTTCCGTGCCGACTACCTGCCCAACGGGCAGGCGGAGATGTTCACCTCGAACGTCCGCTACACCGACGAGATCTCGACCACCGATCCCGACACGTGGGAGCACTTCGAGATGCGGGTCAACCACCCGCTGCGCATCGGGGGCACCCGTGTGTACCTGCAGGGACACGGCTACGCCCCCACGTTCACGGTGACCTTCCCGAACGGCGAGACCCGCACGGACACGCAGCACTGGCAGCCCACCGAACTGCAGACGTTCCTGTCCTCGGGGATCATGCGCTTCGACCCGCCGGCGGGTATGTACCCGGACCTCGCGGACCGTCGTGAGCAGCAGATCGCCATTCAGGGCCTGTTCGCGCCGACGGCGCAGTTCGACGGCACGTTGCTCAGTTCCCGGTTCCCGCGGATGGATGATCCGGCGGTGGCGATCGACGTCTACCGCGGTGACGCCGGACTGGACACCGGTCGTCCGCAGTCGGTGTTCTCGCTGGAGCCGGATCTCATCGAGTCGGGCGCGCTGGAACGCGAGGCGCGCGTCAACCTGCGGCCGGGGGAGTCCACGACGCTCGCCGACGGGACGGAGGTCCGGTTCGACGGCGCCGAGGAGTTCATCAACATCCAGGTCTCCGAGGACCCCACGCAGATCTGGGTGGGTGTGTTCGCCGCGGTCATGATGGGTGGCCTGGTGTTGAGCCTGATGGTGCGGCGCCGGCGTGTGTGGGCGAGGGTCGGTGTCGACGACGACGGCGTGACCCGCGTCGACCTGGGCGGCCTGGCCCGGACGGACCGATCGGGCTGGGGCCGTGAGTTCGACGACCTCCGTGACCGTCTCGTGGCCGAGTCCACGGTCACACCCGTCTTGCCCGGAGCGACCGGGACGGACGACACTGCATCTAGCCGGGGCACACACCCCGGCACCCCGCGGAAGGACGACACCCGGTGAACACCTTGATTCTCGCGCAGGGACTGCCTGTCAACGAGACGCTCTCGAACTACAGTGACCTGGCATTCCGGACGGCGTTCGGCATCTACGCGCTGGCCCTGCTGGCGTCGATGATCTATTACGCCGGGTTCCGAGTGGCCAAGGTGACCGAGTCGCGACGCGAGCTCGCCGGATCGGGTGGACCGGGCCTGACGGAGTCGGTGTCACTGACCGACACCGGTGACGAGGACCGGGCGTCCGCGGGAAGTCTGCGTTGGGCGCGGATCGCGCAGCTGTTCGTGATCATCGCGTGGCTGTTCCAGGCGGCCGCGCTGATCCTCCGCGGGGTGGCCACAAGCCGCTTCCCGTGGGGCAACATGTACGAGTTCATCCTCGCAACCACCCTGTTGGGTGTCGCCGCCGGTCTGGTGTTCCTGCGTAAGCCCGCGATGGCGGTGGCGTGGCCGTACGTGCTCGTCCCGGTGCTCGCCCTGTTGTTCTTCGGTGGCACCCACCTGTACTCCGAGGCGGCCCCGGTCGTGCCCGCGCTCCGGTCGTACTGGCTGCCGATCCACGTGTCGATCATCTCGCTGGGTTCGGGCATCCTCCTCATCGCCGGGGTGGCGTCGATCATGTACCTGATCCGCGTGTGGCAGCCGCAGGGCCTGGAATCCGGCTGGGGCGCGGCGATCGCGCGGCCGCTGCCCGCCGCCGACACTCTCGACCGGCTGGCGTATAGGACCACGGTCATCGCGTTCCCGATCTTCGGCGTGGGGATCCTGCTCGGCGCGGTCTGGGCCGAGAGTGCCTGGGGTCGCTTCTGGGGCTGGGACCCCAAGGAGACCGCGTCGTTCGTGTCCTGGGTGCTCTACGCCGGGTACCTGCACGCCCGGGCGACGTCCGGGTGGGGGCCCAAGAAGGCCGCGTGGATCAACCTCGCCGGCTTCGCGGTGCTGATCTTCAACCTGTTCTTCATCAACATCGTCGTCTCGGGCCTGCACTCGTACGCCGGCCTGAACTGAGCGGCAGTGTGACCTGAGCGGCAGTGTGACGCAGCACTCATTTTTAAGGTTAGGCTGCCCTAACTCACCGGTAGTGCACTAGGATGTGAGCTTCGGAGTCGCGGACGTCGTGGACAGGCACTCGGGGCCACCGGCCGAACATGCGGCGTCACACCCATCGGGGGATGGGTTCGCTTCTGTTGAAACACGGCCGCTCGGCGATCAGATCATGGTCGCGGGATCTCGGGTGCTCACACCAACGTGCGCGGCCACAGCTAGTGAGGGGTTCTACTTGTCCAGGACATTGCGTATTGCCATTGTTGGCGCAGGGCCTGCGGGGACGTACGCCGCAGATATCGTGACCTCGTCGGAGCTTCCGGCAGGCTACGACGGGATCGCCGTCGACGTGTTCGATGCCGATCCGACCCCCTTCGGTCTCATCCGCTACGGGGTGGCGCCTGACCATCCCCGCATCAAGGAGATCGTCAAGGCGCTGAACCGGGTGATGAGCAAGCCCGAGATCTCATTCCACGGCAACCTGCGTATCGGCCGTGACGTCAGCATCGACGAGCTGCGGGCCCACTATGACGCCATCGTCATGGCGACCGGGGCGCGCAAGGACGCCGACCTGAACATCCCCGGTGTGGAGCTGGAGGGCAGCTTCGGCGCCGCGGATTTCGTGAGCTGGTACGACGCGCACCCCGATGCGCCGCAGGAGTGGGAGTTCCGTCCGGAGGCCACCTCGGTGGCTGTCCTGGGCATGGGGAACGTCGCGCTGGACGTCGCGCGGGTGCTGGCCAAGACGGCCGAGGAGATGCTCGTCACCGAGATTCCGGACCACGTCCACGAGGGGCTCGCCGCCAATCCGGCCGTCGACGTCCACGTCTTCGGGCGTCGCGGCCCGGCGCAGGCCAAGTTCTCGCCCATGGAGCTGCGGGAGCTGGCGCACTCGCCGAACGTGGACGTGATCGTGCACCCCGAGGGCTTCGAGTTCGACGAGGGGTCCGAGGAGTACGTGCGCCAGAACAAGTCCCAGCGACTCGTTGTCAACGTGCTCACCACGTACCTCGCCAAGGATCCCAAGCCGGACGCGGCCTGCCGTATCCACCTGCACTTCGGCGCGGCGCCGACGGAGATCCTGGGCGAGGACGGCCGGGTGACCGGACTGCGGACCGAGGTCTCCGAACTCGACGGGACCGGCAACGCGCGGGGGACCGGAGAGTTCGTCGACTGGGAGGTCGGAGCGGTCTACCGGGCGATCGGTTACAAGTCGGATCCGATCGAGGGGCTGCCGTTCGACTTCGGCCGCAACGTGATCCCCAACGACGGCGGGCGCGTACTGGACGAGTCCGGTGAGGCCGTGCCGGGCGCGTACGTCACCGGCTGGGTCAAGCGCGGCCCAATCGGACTGATCGGGCACACCAAGTCCGACGCCCAGCAGACCATCACCCATCTCCTCGAGGATCTCGCCGCTCGCGGCGTCGAGTCGGCGGACGGTATCGAGTCAGCAGACGGCACCGACGGCTTCGAGGGGCTGCGGCCTCTCCTCGACGAGCGTGGGATCACCACAACCGACTGGGACGGCTGGGTGGCGCTCGACGAGCACGAGCGCACGCTCGGTGAGACCGACGCGCATCCGCGCGAGCGGGTGAAGGTGGCCACGCGCGAGGAGATGGTGCGCGTCGCGGCCGGCGCACTGACGCACTGACGCCACTGCTCTGATCACGACCCTGCACTGATCGGACTCTGCTCGGATTACTACGTACACACGGCGGGCCCTCCCTGATGGGAGGGCCCGCCGAGGTGTTGTACGGGTTCAGAGCTGCGCGAGCAGGTCCTTCCAGATCGGGCGCCAGAACTCGATCGCCTCGGCCGAGTCGAGCTTGGTGTGGTTGACGCCCACCGACGTCTTGCCGCCCGGCTTGTCGCTGAAGTTCACGGCCGCTCGCGTCCCGTCGGCCAACGGGACGCGCCAGTAGCGCCATTTCTCGGTGCTCGACGTGGTCGGTGAGGACTCGACCGGAACGCCACCGAACTCCTCGCGCCCGGCGACCACCTCGGACCACGCCTCGAGGACGGAGTCCTTTTCCCCGGCGACGGTGCGCGAGGTGGAGAGCTGGAAGTCGCCCGTGCAGGACTGGCCCGGCACCCGCAGTCCGACCTGCTGTTCGTAGGCGACCGCGGTGCCCTGTGCCCACCACTCGGCCCGCTCGACGCCGGCCGGCATCGACTCCAGCGCCACCCTGGCGATCTCGGTGTGGTTCATCTCGCGTGCGCCGGCGTCGTCGAGCAGGGCGACCCACTCGTCCCATGACCGTGCGGTGCCGGAGGCGATACCGGCGGTGTTGGCAGACCTGACCATGGCCCGATTGTGCCCTCGTCCCCGCTGTTCCGTAGGGGATTTGCGCCGGAAGGCCTCGAGAGCGACGCGCGCCGGCTGGGCTACCGGGTGTGACACTGTGCCGACGGGCTTGACGCTGCGCCGACGGGCGTGTCGCTCGACTGACGGGGCGTGACGCTCTGCTGACGAGTATGTCCGGGGCGGGAGTCGCCTCAGGAAAATCGCGCGGGGGTATTGACCGGGACGCCCACCGGACCTAACGTGAAACCAGATGGTTTCATAATCGGCAATAGGGACCTGGGAGGGGCGCATGAACGCGACGACCTTGAGTGACGCCGACGTCGACCGGATCTTCCGGGCCCTGGCCGATTCCACCCGACGCGACATCGTCCGGCGCACCCTCGTCGAGGAAGTGTCCGTCTCCGAGCTGGCCGAGCGCTACGACATGTCGTTCGCCGCGGTCCGCAAACACGTCAACGTTCTCGAGGAGGCAGGACTGGTGAGCGACAAACGCATCGGCAGACAGCGCCGAATCCGTGGCAACCCCGACGCCATCCGCACCGCACAACAGCTCCTCGCCAGCTTTGAACAGATCTGGCGCGGGCGCATCGACCGACTCGACGCGCTCCTGGCCGAAGACTGAATCCCGGCCGACGACGGAAAGGACCCACACGCCCACGATCACGGACCGCACACCCTGACGACATTCACTAACGCCATTTCCTGACCACGACGCCCACCCACGACCCAGGCACTACATCTCTCCAGGAGGCACGTCATGCCCATCACCTCAGTAGTCAAGGACCCGGAGGCGCTGACCCTTGTCGTCGTCGCCGACTTCCCCGTCCCGCTCCGGCGTCTCTGGGACGCCTACGCCGACCCGCGGCAGATCGAGAAGTTCTGGGGGCCACCCCAGTGGCCCGCGACCTTCGACCGGCACGATCTCACCCCCGGCGGACTCTCGACCTACTACATGACCGGCCCCGACGGCGAGCGCTCCGGCGGCTACTGGGAGTTCCTCGCCGTGGAAGAGGGACGCTCGTTCGAGGTGATCGACGGCTTCACCGGCCCCGACGGGCAGCCGAACCGCGACCTGCCCACGATGCGCATGGTGCTCGAGTTCGTCGAGACCGATGCCGGCTCGCGGCTCACCACCACGACCCACTTCCCGAGCCTGGCGGAACTCGAGCAGCTCGTCGAGATGGGCATGGAGGAGGGCATGACCGCGGCGATGGGACAGATCGATGACGTGCTCGCCGACCTCCGGACTTTCGCCGCGGACAAGGCGGTACTGGCGCAGACGCTCTCCGACACCCGCGTGCGGGTCAGCCGAGTGGTGCGCGGGACCCCCGAGCAGGTCTGGGCCGCACACCACGACGCCGACCTGTTCCGCCGGTGGTGCACCGGCCCCGACGGGTGGGAGTTCACCGACTGTGTCATTGCGGCCGCGCCGGGCGAGAGGTATCGCTACGCCTACGCCCCGACCGACGGCCCCGCCGAGCAGGCGTTCGCACTGGTCGGGGAGCTGCTCGAGTCGGAGCCGCCGCACCGCGAGGTGTTCGCCGAGAGCATGGAGGGCGTCGACGGCCCGCCGGTCCGCAACGAGCAGACGCTGACCGCCGTCGAGGGCGGCACCCTGATCTCGATCGTGATGACCTACGCCAGCCGCGAGCAGCGTGACGCGATCCTCGGTACCGGCATGACCGACGGCATGGAGATCAGCTTCCAGCGGCTGGAGAGGGAGGTGCTGGCCGCCGCGTGAGGCGAGGCGGCGGGGGCCGTGGGCAGTGCCCGCGGCCCCCGGTGCTGTATTCAGCTGCCGTGCCGCCGCGTTGCCGCGTGCCCTCAGCCGTCGCGCAGCTCGGCCATCCGCAGTGCCAGGCGCAGCTCGAGTGCCCGGTCGCCGCGCCGCCAGCCGGGACCGAGCACCGCGTCGAGCCGCTCGAGTCGTTGGTACACGGTATTGACGTGCACGAACAGCTGCTCGGCGGTGGCGGACGGACTGCCCTCGGCGGCGAACCACGCCTGCAGCGTGGCGGTCAGATCGGTGCCGCGGCTGCGGTCGAACGCGCGCACGGGCCCGAGGTGACTGTCGATGAACTGGGTGACGAACTCGCGGTCGACCTCACTGAACAGTAGGCCGTAGAGTCCCAGTTCCTCGGTCGCGGCGCCGTCGCCCTCGCGGTCCAGCGCAATGAGCAGCCGGGCCGCCCTGCGGGCCCTCTCCACGTGATCACCGACATGGTCGCCGCTCCTGCCGGTACCGCTCCCGCCGTCGTCCGACCCGGCGGGCCCCCGCACGCCCGGGAGGGGCCCGGAGGCGCCGACCGTCGCCCGGTGCGCTGACAGGCGACCGGCCACGTCGCGCGCGGTGTCGCCGGCGTCGGAGCCGGCCAGGAGCATCACGGCGCGGTCGCCGTAGGTCGTGACGAGTCCGCCCTCGGCGCGGGCCAGGGCGCGGCAGTCGGTCTGCAGCGCGCGGCTCATGCGGGTCTCGGGCGGGGTGATCACCAGGGCGACGAGGTGGGTGTCGAGGTCCACGCCGAGGAGGTCGGCGCGGCGTCCGATCGAGTCGAGATCGTGCTCGCCGGGCGAGAGCAGTTCGGCGAGCAGCTCGCCACGCACGCGGTTGTCGGCCTCGTCGCGCGCCTGGTGTCCCAGGAGGAACAGGGCGATCACCGACGCGGCCCGGCCCAGTGCGACGCCGGTGGTGGGGGAGGCGCCGCGGCCGCCGATCGCGACGTACCCGAGGTGGTCCGGGCCGGTGACGACCGGGGTGACGACGACGACGTGGTCCGCCACCTGCCGGGTCGTGGGCCCCGCGGGGCGTTCGGTCTCCGCCGTGACCTCACGTAGCACCTGCTCGAGGAGGTCGACGGGCGGCCCCTCCCTGGACCGGGTGGAGCTGAGTTCCCGGTGGGCGAGGTCGAACACGGCCGCGGTGCCGCCCTCGAACTCCACGAGCAGTTCCACGATCTCGCGGACGGTCGCTCCGCGGACGACCAGCTCGGTGAGGCGCTGGTGGATGTCCACCGTGGCGGACAGGGTCGCGGTGCGGGTGCGTTCGAGGTCGAGGGCGTCGCGGGTCTCGTCGAGCTGGCGGCGGTCGCGGGAGGCGCGGGCGGCTGCGGTGAGGGCGGCGGAGATCTGGTCGGCCAGCAGTGCGAGCAGGGTGATCTCGTCCTGGGTGAAGTCCCGCTCGGTGCGGTCGGAGGTGAAGAGCATGCCGGTGAGTCGGCCGTGGGTCCGGACCGGCACGCCGAGGATCGCGGTGAGTCCCTCCTCGACGATGATCGGGTCGATCACGTGCGTGTACTGTGCGTCGGACAGGTAGTTGCGGGTCCAGCGTGGGGCCATGGCCTCGGCGACCTGGCCGCCGAGGCCGAGTCCCATGCCTAGCCGGATGGTGTCGAACCGCGGGCTGGTCGCGCCCTCCGCCATCCGCATGTAGGTGTCGCCCCGCTCGGGGTCGAGCAGCATCACATAGGCGAGATCGGTGCCCATGAGCTGGCGGGCCCTGCGGATGGCGATGTGCAGGACCGCGTCCTCGTCGCGGGCGGAGGCGAGCTCCGCGGCCGCGTCGAGGACGTCGCGCAACCCACGGTTCAGATCGACGGGCACGAGGTCAGTGGCCGGTGAACTCGGCCTTGCCCGGCCCGTTGTCCATGAACGACTGCATGCCGATCTCGCGGTCCTCGGTCGCGAACAGCGCGGCGAACAGCGCACGCTCGATCGCCAGCCCGGTCTCTAGGTCCACCTCGATCCCACGGTCCACGGCTTCCTTCACCGCACGCAGGGCGATGCGCGGCCCGCCGACGAACTGTCGGGCCCAGTCGAGTGCGCGGTCCAGTGCGGTGCCGTCGTCCACGACCTCCTCGACGGCACCGAGCTGTAACGCCTCGGCGGCGGTGAGGGTCCGTCCGGTGAGGCACAGGTCCTTGGCGACGGCCGGACCCACAAGCCTGGGGAGGCGCTGCGTTCCGCCGGCGCCGGGGATGATGCCGAGCAGGATCTCGGGTTGGCCGAGCTTGGCCCGCGACTCGGCAATCCGGCGGTCGCAGCACAGGGCGAGCTCCATGCCGCCGCCCAGGGCCGCGCCGGTGATCGCGGCGACGGTCGGCTGCGGGATCGCGGCCACGGCGGAGAACGCCGACTGCAGGTCGCGGGCCTCGGTGACCATCTGCGCGTGCGTCATGGTGCGCATCTCCTTGATGTCCGCGCCGGCGGCGAACACCCGCTCGCTGCCGGTGAACACCACCGCGTCCACGTCGGAGCGGCCCGCGACGTCACTCGAGACGGCGCGCAGTTCCTCCTGCATGGCGCGGGACAGGGCGTTGACCGGGGGCCGGTCGAGGGTGATGAGGGCAATGCCGTCCGAGAAGTCAACGGACAGATGTTCATACATAGTCAGGCTCCAAGTAGTGGGGGAAGCTCCATTGTATGTGGTGTGGGCCACTCCTACCGTCATGGCATGCACCACAACCTGAGTGAGATCACAGGCGAGCGGGAGGCCCCGTGGAGTCCCCAGTTGGAGCCCGAGGGCTTCGCCTGGGAGATCCCCGACCGGTTCAACATCGGCGCCGCCTGCACCGACGCGCACCCCGCCGACGCCCCGGCGATCATCACCGACCGCGGTGACGCCCCGCCCGAGGTCACCACCTTCGGCCAGCTCGGCGAGCGCGCCCGCCGCCTCATCACCTTCCTCCGCGGACGCGGGGTCGGCGAGGGTGACCGCGTGGCCGTGATGTGCGCCCAGTCCGCCGACACGGCCGTCGCCCACATGGCTGCCTACCTCATGGGTGCGATCGCGGTCCCGCTGTCGGTGAAGTTCGGACCCGAGGCGGCCCTGTTCCGCATGGGCGACTCTGCCGCGGTGGCAGCCGTGTTCGACGCCGCCTGCTACGAGCGCCTCGCCACCGAACTCGCCGAACTACCGGAGCTGCGCACCGTGCTCGTGGCGGGGGAGACGGGTGCGCTGGTGGCGGGGGAGACAGGCGGGCTCACCGTGCTACCGCTGTCCGTCACGGATTCGGCCGACGTCGACGTCGTCGTCCCCGACACCGGCCCCGACGACCCCGCCCTGCTCATCTACACTTCCGGCACCACCGGTCAACCCAAGGGCGCCCTGCACGGGCACCGCGTCGTGCTGGGCCACATGCCCGGCGTCGTCCGCGCGCTCGACGGCTTCCCGGCGACGCGCGACGTGTTCTGGACGCCCGCCGACTGGGCGTGGGCCGGCGGCCTGCTCGACGTGCTCCTGCCCAGCCTCTACAGCGGTGTAGCCGTGGTGGCCTCCGACCGGCGACCCAGCCCCGAGACCGTGGAGCACATCCTCCGCCGGCACGCGGTGACCTGCTCGTTCCTGCCGCCGACGATCCTCAAGATGATGCGCGCCGCCGACGTGGACTACTCCCGCACGGTCCTGCGCGCGGCGTTCTCCGGCGGCGAGGCACTCGGCGAGGCCGTGGCCGAATGGGCACGCGGGGCGCTGGGGATCTCCGTCAACGAGATCTACGGACAGACCGAGCTCAACCTCATCGTGGGCACCTGTCACGCCCGGTTCGACACCCCGCCCGGATCCATGGGGCGCCCCACGCCCGGCTTCGACCTGGTGCTGCTCGACCCGCTCGGTGAGCCCGTCGCCCCCGGCGAGACGGGTGAGATCTGCGTCCGCCTGCCCAGTCCCAACGCGTTCCTGCACTACTGGAACGCGCCGGAGAAGACGGCGGAGAAGACCGGCGGCGGCGTCCTGCACACCGGGGATCTGGCGACGGTCGACGACGACGGCAACTACTGGTTCGCCGGCCGCAACGACGACGTCATCTCCACCGCCGGGTACCGCGTCGGGCCGGGCGAGATCGAGGACCAGATCCTGCGACACCCCTCCGTCGAGATGGTCGCCGTGATCGGCGTGCCCGACGAACTGCGCGGTGAGGCGATCGTCGCGTACGTCGTCCCCGCCGCCGGGACCGCCGCCACCGACGAGCTCGCCGCCGAGATCCAGGACTTCGTCAAGACGCGCCTGGCCTTCTACCAGTACCCGCGCGAGGTCGTCTTCCTAGGCGAACTCCCCACCACCAACACGGGCAAGATCCGCCGCGCGCAACTCCGCGCCGACCACGGACGCTGACCCCTTTTCCCGACGAGCCAGACTCCTTCACCAGAGGAAATGCAATGAACAATCCCGTAGTCATAGGCGTGGTCCTCGCCTACTTCGTGCTGATGTTCGCCATCGGCGCCTGGGCCAACACCAAGATGAAGTCCGCCAAGGAATTCCTCGTCGCCGGGCAGTCACTCGGCTTCTTTGTGATGGCCATCGCCAGTTTCTCCTCAATCCAGTCCGGATGGGGCATGGTCGGCGGCACCGGCCAGACCTACGCCTGGGGCTTCCAGGCACTCGTCGCCGTGGGTCTGTTCGCCCCGTTCGGTTTCGCCGTGGCGTGGTTCCTCCTCGGGAGCCGGCTGAACTGGATCGGCAAGAAGCACGCCGTGTACTCCGTGCCCGACCTCATCCGGGTCAGGTTCCAGGACAAGACCTCGCATGCCACCATGTCCGTCGCGGTGTTCATCGCCGCCGTGGCCTACATGACCGCCCAGGTCACCGCGATCGGCGTGATCATCTCCCTGCTGCTCGGCACCTCCGTCGCCACCAGCGCCTGGATCGGCTCCCTCGTGGTGGCCGCCTACACCATGGCCGGCGGCATGCTCGCCGCCGTGTGGACCGACCTCATCCAGGGCGTGCTGATGGTGGTCATGTCCGTGGGACTGTTCTTCTTCGCGGTTCATTCCGCCGGTGGCTGGGTGCCCATGCTCGACACCATCAGCGCGACCAGCGCGGAGATCCTGGCGATCGACGGTGTGAAGTCGCCGACCTTCATCTTCTCCTTCGGATTGCTGATCTTCGTCGGCGCCGTGGGGCAGCCACAGCTGCTCACCAAGTTCCTCATGCTGCGCGACATGACCCAGCTCAAATGGGGCGCCGCGGTCGCCGGCATCGCCTACGCCGTGACCACCCTGTTCTCCATCGGCATCGGCCTGGCCACCCGCGCCATGACGATCACCGGGGACGCCCCCGAGCTGGAGAACATCGACGACACCGCGATCTGGTTCCTCGACTCGGTCACGCACCCGGTCGTCGGCGGAATCGCGCTGACCGGCCTGCTCGCCGCGATCATGTCCTCAGCCTCGAGCTTCATCACCATCGGTGCCTCCTCGATGATGCGGGACCTGCCCACCGCATTCGGCGTCAAGGTGGTCCGCGAACTGCTGTGGAGCCGCATCTCCTCGCTGGTCCTGGTCGTGCTCTCCGTGTTGCTGACCCTGTTCCTGTCCCAGGTCGTGTTCCTGCTCGGCGCACTGGGCTGGGCGGCGTTCGCCGCCGCGATCGTCGGCCCCGTTGTGATGTCCATCTACTGGCATCGCGCCACGGCCACCGCCGCGACCGTGACGATCATCTTCGCGATCGTCGGCAACCTTGTGATCAGCTCACTTGCCGCACGCGAGGTCATCACCATGCCCGCGTACCTCCAGGTCGGCGGGCTCTCGCTGCTGGTGTCGATCCTGCTGTTCTACGCGGTCTCGCTCGTCACCTCCAACCGGCATCCCGACGCGACACTGGAGCACCTCTACGGCGGGCCGAGCACCCCGATCGGCGGTCTCGCCGCATCCGCGGACACCGGCACAGCCACCGCCGGCGCCGGGGCCGGCGCGTCCACCTCGACCGCCGCGCCTGCCTCGACCGCCGCGCCCTCCGCGACTACCGAAAGGAACGACCATGTCTGAGCCTGTTCTCGCCGCCACCCGCGCCCCCGAGCCCGATCACAAGCGCGCGGACATGCTGATCCACGCCTTCGCCCTGGTCTGCGTGTTCGCCCTGATCGGAATGCTGGCCGACATCTGGCAGATAGTGTTCCTCAGCGTTCCCCTGTTCGCACTGGTGCTCATGCTCAAGGGGTCGCTGCGCGCCGATGGCAGCTGGGAGAAGCAGTCCACCACGGCGATCGTCGCCTACTGCGCGGGTCTGGCCGCGCTGGTGCTGTGGTCGATCCTGTCCTTCGGTGGTGGCTCCACCCTGTGGGGGATCCCCACCTCGATGGCCGTGATCGTCTACTTCATCTGGCCCTACACCGCCGTGGTCGCCGGACTTCTCTACGCGCTCGTGTTCGACCGGACCATCGACGAGAAGCGATCAGTGGTCTGATCCCACGCCCGGCGCCATTATGGCGCTGTACCAGCTCCGCGCCGGCGCCACCCTCGAGATCGCCCCGTTCCGCCCCGCGCGGTGCGGGGCGGTCTCGTCGGTTCTTCCTCGTCGTCGGTTCCGTTCGGCAATTGCTTCCGCGTGAAGGCCCGCGTGACGGAATAGGTGATGAGCAAGGGGGCGACGGTCAGGAAATGGGAGCGGTACCCGGTCGAGGACATGCAGGAGTCGCGGACGGTGGAGGTCGGCGTCGCCTCGACCTGATCGTGACGACGACGTCGGCGGGCACAGCGATCGAGGGCAAGGAGTCCGAGGCCCCAGGACACATGAGAAGAATCCGCCAGATCAGCTACTGCCGACAAACTTGACAGTTGTGAAGTTCGGCCGTGCGAGCTACGATTCAGGATGTCGGTAGCGAAAGCTGATGCCCCCCGCCAGCTGTCGCCGACTTCGCTGCGATGTACGGACACCGCGGACCCTCCCCCCAGGGTTGCGACCGAGATCATCGCGCGTCAGGATCGCCGGGGGTCGCGTAGTCCCCCTCCGTGGCCCCCGGCGATTCCTCTTATCTCTGCTCGGATCCGTGATTCACGTCCGGCCTCTTCGGTGGGTCGCCAGTTGGCAGGATGTGTTCATGGCCAAGGGTGACAGGCGATTCGAGAGAATCCACAAGGAATCCATGGGGATGAGCGATGGCGTGGAGATTTTCCGCGACACTGAGACTGGGGTCTGTTACCTGTGGCGGTTCGGTGGCTTCGGGGGCGGCCTGATACCGCTGCTGGGGGCCGACGGTAAGCCGATCATCCAGCTCTGATCCGGCTGGCGGGTCGTTCCCTCGGGTTGTCAGTAGGCGCTCAGGCGTCGCTGCGCTCGGTGAACTCCTCGATGAGGCCGTGCACCGACGAGTGGATGATCGTCCTGAACTGCTCCGGGGTGAACACATCCGGGGTGATGGTCGACGTGGTGCCCAGGCTCGATACCAGCGCGAACAGTGACCGGGCGAGTGTGGTGAGTTCCTCGGGCTTTGAGGCTGTCCCGATCTCGTCGGCGAGGTGTCCGGCCAGAGTCGAGATCTGCTCCGCCACGTAGGTGTGCAGGATGTCGGCCAGTCGCGGGCTGTGGAGGCTGGCCGACTGGAACGCGGTGTGAATCCGCCAGAACCGCTGCGAGGCGACGTTGTGCGGAAGTGTCCGCACTGCGTTGTCGATCCACTCGGCAAGGTTGGTGGACCGGGGCTCGGCGAGGTCGGTCAATTCCGAGAGCGCTTCGCGTAGTGCCGCCTCGAGCAGGTCGTTCTTGTCCGCGTAGTAGTGCGAGATGTACCCCGTTGTGGCTCCCAGGTGTGTGGCGACCCGCCGCATGGAGATGCTGTCGAGGCCGCCGTCGGCTACCAGTGTGCATGCCGCGGCTGCGATCTCGCGGCGGTTGGTGTCGACACGCGACGGCGGCGTGGTCACGGTGGTCCTCGCTTCTGGGCTGGGCTGGGCTGGGCTGGGCTGCGCTGGGCTGGACTGGGCTGGCAGGGCTTGCTGGTGGGGGTCGGGTCCGGTCGGGCCCGGCGCGTCAGCGTCGGCGCGCAGGTCCACACGGTAGTCGACTCCACGCACTTGTGACGTGTGACACGTATCCACTAGTGTTACCACTCGAGCTCGTTCACACAACAGTTGTTATGTCGGCGCGGCAGGGTGCCCACCTGCGAGAGGGATGCGAGGAACTCACGGATGTCGAGTACCACCGGTGCGAATTACGCGAACGCGGCCGACCCGGCAGCGGCCGAGGTCGAGAGGTTGCTCCCGGACGAGGTCGCCGAGCAGCGGCTCACCTTCGCGGACATCCTCGCTCGCCGCCGGGGCGATACCCGTCCCGGGCTGCTGTTCGAGGACCAGAGTTTCACGTGGGACGAGGTGGTGAGAGAGGCCGAGAAGCGGGCAGTCGTGCTGCGCGACCTTCGCCGCGAGGGCCGGCCGTTTCACGTCGGCTTGCTACTGGAGAACGTGCCGGACTATATCTTCCTCATCGGCGCCGGTGCGCTGGCGGGGGCCACGATCGTCGGCATCAATCCCACCCGCCGTGGGGCAGAGCTCGCTGCCGATATCCGTAGCGTGGACGTGGACCTCATCATCACCGACTCCGCCCAGGCCGAATTGCTGGACGGGCTGGACACGGGGGTCGATGCGGACCGGGTGCTCACGATCGACAGTCTGCGGTGGGCTGAGGCGCTCGAGGCGGCGGGGGAGATGGAGCTTCCCCGGATCCCCGAGGCCGAGGATCCGGCCGCCACATTGCTGCTGACCTTCACCTCCGGCTCGACCGGCGCACCGAAGGCCGTCATCTGCTCGACCGGTCGCATGGCGGCCCTCTCGGCGATCAACCACCTGTCGTTCACCACCGCGGACGTCACGTACAACTCGATGCCGCTCTTCCACGGCAACGCGATCTTCTCCTGCTGGGGCCCGTCAGTCTTCTCGGGCGCGACGTTCAGCATGCGCCGCAAGTTCTCGGCCTCGGGTTTCCTGCCGGATATCCAGAAGTTCGGCGCGACGTTCTTCAACTACGTCGGCCGCTCGCTGGCGTACATCCTCGCGGTCCCCGAGTCGCCGGCCGAGCGTGAGACTGCGCTCCGCCTGGTGTTCGGCACCGAGGCGTCGCCGCACGACCGCGACGAGTTCGAGCGCCGCTTCGGTGTCCGACCCATCGAGAGCTACGGGTCGTCCGAGGGCGGAGTGATCCTCAGCCTCACGCCCGAGACGCCACGGAACTCTCTCGGCGTGCCGCCCGAGTTCATGGACGTCCACGTGGTGGACCCGGACGGTCGGGAGTGCCCGCCGGCGGAGTTCGACGCTGGCGGCCGGCTGGTCAACGCGGACGTCGCGATCGGCGAGATCGTCAACCGCACGGGTGCTGCGAATTTCGAGGGCTACTACCGCAATCCGGAGGCCACCGCGGAGCGCGTCGACGGTGCGACCTACAAGTCGGGTGACCTGGGTTACCGCGACGCGGACGGCTACTTCTACTTCGCAGGCCGTGGTGGGGACTGGATGCGCGTGGACAGCGAGAATTTCGCCGCTGCGCCCGTCGAGCGGATCCTCGCCAGGTTCCCCGGCGTCGCACTGGTCGCGGTGTACCCGGTTCCGGATCCGCGGACGGGCGACCAGGTCATGGCCACCGTCCAGATGGCCGCCGGTGCCGCGTTCGACCCGGCGGAGTTCGGTCGGTTCCTCGGCGAGCAGTCGGATCTGGGCACCAAGTGGGCGCCACGCTTCGTGCGGGTGGTGGAGGACATCCCGGTCACCGCGACGCGCAAGATCGACAAGAAGGACCTGCGCCGCCAGTCCTGGACGGTGCCCGACGCCGTGTACCTGGGTGACACGAAGGCGCTCGAGTACCGCCTGTTGGACGACGACGACGAGGCCGAGCTCCTGGCTCAGTACGAGCGCTACGGCCGCCAGCCGGCCTGATCTATTTTCCGGTATCGCCCGACCGGCGTGTGCGGGACACTGGGTGGTGCACACGCCGGAAGGGGGTCGGTATGGCCAAGTACCTGCTTCTCAAGCATTACCGCGGCGCCCCGGAGCCGCCCAACAACGTGCCGATGAGCGAGTGGACTCCCTCGGAGGTGGACGCTCATGTGCAGTACATGAACGATTTCGCGGCCCGCATCGAGGCGACCGGTGAGTTCGTGACGTCCTTCGCGCTGTCGGAGTCGGGTGCCTGGGTCCGTTCCGGGGGTGACGGTCAGCCGGCCGTCACGGAGGGCCCATTTCCCGACGACAGGGATCTCGTCGCCGGCGGGATGATCATCGAGGCCGCCACGTACGAGCGTGCCCTCGAGTTGGCCGCGGCTCCCGGCGCCGGAGGGGAGCCCATCAGGGAGTGGCTCGAGTTGCGGCCCTTCTACGGTGCGTCGTCGTCATCATCATCGTCGGCGGACGGGACGGGCTGAGTCGTCGGACCGGCCGTCGCTGTAGTCGTCGGAGTAATCGCCGGAGCAGATGTCGGGGCGGGCGTCACTGGTCGGATCCGGTCAGGAATTGGCGATCATCAGGATGATCCAGACCGGTAGCCACAGTCCGGCCGTGAGCAGGGTGAGGATCAGGTGTAGCGGGTGGTTGACGCGGCGCCTGTCGTTCACAACGACCATCTGCTGGAAGTGCTGCGGCGGGTACGGGTAGTTCTGCCCGGGCATCTGCTGTGGGTAGGGGCCGGGCGCGGACTGCAGGGGCATCGCCAGGTGCTGCGGGACGAACTGCTGGTAGCCGGGCTGCTGGCCACTGAACTGCTGCGGCCCGCGCTGCTGAGGTCCATAGCGCTGCGGTCCGTATGGCGGTCTGCTGGGCCCATGGTGACCGAACGACGGTTGGCCGAACGTCTGCTGGCCGAGACTCCGGGGGGCGAACTGCTCTGGCGGGGAAGAGGCCGGTGCCGGCGGCTTCCCGTAGGGGAGCCCGCCCTCGTGCGCCAGAGGCTCGTAGCTCGCCGCAGGGCGGGACGCCGGGCGCTCCGGCCCGGGCGCAGGTGGGAGGGGTCGCGTCTCCGCGTCGAATCGGTCGTGTGCGCGGGTCGCGTCGGACTGGGGCCCGACCGGCTCGCCGTAGAACTGCCCGGACCCGCCCGGCTCGCCGTAGAACGGCTCGGTTTCGAACTTCTCGGTTGCGAACGGCTCGGTCTCGAACGACCGCGTCCGGGCAGCGTCCGAGCGGTCTGCCGCGTAGGCCTCGGACGGCCCCGGCTCGTGCTCGGGTGAGGGGTGCTCCTGCATGACGATCCTCCTGCCAGTACTGGTCCCAATGTACGTGGCACGCGCGACAGTCTTCATCGGGAGAACGCTGAGAATCGTCGGCACTCCCGTCGGCCCTTCTCGTCACGCCGCGGCCCGGTGCTGGCAGGCGTGACGAGCATTCTCAGTCGACCTCGGGCGCCCACTGGACGCCGTTGATGTGGCTGCCGCCGTCGACGTACAGCGTGTTGCCGGTCAGGTAGCTGCTCGCGTCGCCGGCGAGAAACACGGCCACGGGTCCGATGTCGTTGAGCGGGTCGCCCACCCGGCCCATCGGGTTGGCCGCCGCCATCGTCGCCGCCATCTCGGGGTTGGCCTCGGCGACTCGGCGGTAGGCCTCGCTCTGGGCGCCGGGACAGATGACGTTGCAGCTGATGTGTTTGGGGGCCCACTCGCGGGCCGCGGTGCGGGTGAGCGTGCGGAGTGCCTCCTTGGCGGCGTTGTACTGCACCGAGTACATGTGCGCATTGACGCCGTTGAGTGAGCACAGGTTGATCACCCGGCCGGTGCCGTGCTTCTCCAGTTCCGGCAGCGCCGCCTGCATCGCCCAGAACGCAGCCATCACGGCCATCTCGAAACCGCCGCGCAGCTTCTCGTCCGTCATGTTCTCCAAGCGCGCGAAGCCGGATCCCTTCCAGGCGTTGTTGACGAGGATGTCCAGCCGACCGAAGTTCCCGGTTGCCGCGGCGACCATCATTACGCAAAGCTGCTGGAACAAGTTCTACTCACTTGTTGCCACGGGTGCGGGAGGTTCGCCGGTACGGGTCCGGGTGTCGGCATCCGGCGCTGCGGCTCCGCCGACAACCACGCGGGCCAGGAGGTCGGCCACGCGCTCGTCGATACCCTCCCGTTCGGATTCGGGGATGTCCAACGCGTCGAGCATCGGGCCGCGAAAGACCGGCCAGCCGTAGACCGCGGTGAACACCAGCAGGAGTTCCGCGTCTCCCGCGGGCGGCGGGTTGTCCATCCGGCGAAGCGCTGCGGCGGGCCGTTGCGACGGGTCGACCATCGGCGGGAACGCGGCCTCGCGATCCAGTGCCAGCCAGGCGAGCAGGCGGCTGATCTCGGGGTGTGACGAGGCCCCGAGCAGCATGCCGTGCACGGCCTCGCCGGCATTGTCAGTGTTCTCCAGCCGTGCGGCGCCGAACCGCACCGCATCCTGCATGACCGCCGTGATCAGGGCGTCTTTGCGGCCGATGTGGCGATGGATCAAGCCGAGATTCACCCCTGCGGCATCGGCGATGTCGCGCAGCGGGACGTGGGGGCCGCGCTCGGAGAACAGTCGCCGGGCTTCGCGGAGGACGGCCGTCCTTACCTCGTCGCGGCCGGTGGGGCGGGGACCGGTGCCAATGGGGTCGGGGAGGTCGGACGAAGGCTCCGGGGTCGACTTCTCGCGTGCCATTCCCAAACTGTACACAGTTGACTACAGTCGCTGAGGTGGACGTAGAACACGTTCCATTCCCCTCTCGAAAGGCCCCCGACATGACCTCACGTGACCGCCGCGACGACGTCGACGCGATCAAGAACCTCAAGTACCGCTACATGCGCTGCGTGGACCTGCGACTGTGGGACGAGCTCGCCGCGACCCTCGCCCCGGAGGTCACCGCTACCTACGGCAAGCGCCTGTCCTACACCGGTCGCGACGAGGTGGTCGAGGGTCTCAAGGGGCAGATGACCGATGACGTGATCACCGAGCACCAGCTCCACCACCCGGAGATCGAGATCAACGGCGACACCGCGACCGGGGTCTGGTACCTGCAGGACCGGGTGATCGTCCCCGCCTTCGACACCTACATCTTCGGCAGCGCCTTCTACGACGACGCCTATGCCTTCCGCGACGGTCGGTGGCTCATCACCAAGACGGGCTACAAGCGCACCTACGAGGCGATGGTCAACCTCAAGGACGTGCCCAGCTTCCGGCTCAACGACAACCACCTCGCCGCGACGGGGGACCACTAGCGGACCGTGCGGGTGGGGTGGACGAGGACCACCCTGACGACGACAACGACGACGACGAGGTAGGGCATACGCGTGGAACTGATCGCGATCGCGGCGGTGTGCATGGCCGTGGCCTCGATCATCGGCGGCGCGACCGGCTTCGGCACGTCGCTCATGGCGACCCCGTTCATGCTCATGGCCGGGATCGGTCTCACCGAGACCGTCGTGATCAACCTCGTGGTGGCCCTGGTGACGCGCGTCGGCGTAACCGTCCAGCTGCGTGAGCACATCGACTGGCGCAGGGTGGCGCTGCTCGGCGGGGCGAGTCTGCCGGGGGCGTGGCTCGGCGTGGAGACCGTGAGCATGCTGCCCGAGCAGTACCTCAAACCGGCCGCGGGCGTGATCACCGTGGTGTGCGGCCTGCTCATGGCGCTCCCCGGCTCGACGACGGTCAGGCCGCCCTCAACGTGGCTGACCGCGGTCACCGGCGTGATCGGCGGCTACTTCTCCACCACCACCTCGCTCAACGGTCCGCCGGTCGTCCTGCTGCTCGGTCGGGCGAAGCTGCCGCCGCTGAGCTTCATCGCCGACCTCGCCGGCTACTTCGTCGTCACCAGCATCGTCTCCCTGGCGCTGCTGGCGACCGGCACCACCCTCGACGACGGCGCGCTGGGGCCGATGCTCGCCGCCTGTGTGGTGGCCGGCGTCGTGTTCAACCAGCTCGGCATCGCCATCGCCACGCGCCTGCCCACGCACGTGTTCCGCTCCGCCGTGATCGCCCTCGTGGTGATCGCCGGAATCGTCACCATCATCACCGCGTAACCCGTCAACTCTCGATAGCCCGTCAACTCACGTGGAGGAACCATGACCGACAACTCCCCGCTCGACCCCGTCCCGGCTTCGGCCCGCACGGCTCCCGGCGCAGACCGCGCGGACCGCCTCGCCGGCAAGATCGCGATCATCACCGGAGGCGGCCAGGGCGTGGGCCGCGGCATCGCGCTCGGCCTGGCCGAGTCCGGGGCCGCGATCCTGCTGGTCGGCCGCACCCTGTCCAAACTCGAGCGCGTGGCCGAGGAGATCCGCAGCGCCGGTGGCACCGCCGAGTGCCTGGCCGTGGACATCGTCACCGACGGCGCCCCCGAGACCATCATCTCCACCGCCGTCGACCGACTGGGTGGCGTGGACATCCTGGTCAACAACGCCAATATGGCCATGCCGCTGCCGCTGTCCGACTACCCCGACAAGGACTTCCGCAAGGCGTTCGAGGGCGGCCCCCGTGTCACCTTCTCGCTGATGAAGCTGGCCCGCCCGGCGATGGCTGCGCGCGGCGGCGGCACCATCATCAACCTTGTCACCTCCGCGGCCGTGCGCTGGGACGCTGCCAACTACGGCATCTACTCGGCGGTGAAGGAGGCCGTCCGCGCCCTGACCCGCGCCGCCGCCTACGAATGGGCCGCCGATGGCATCCGCGCTCTCAACATCGCCCCGCACGCCCACAGTCCCGGGCTTGACTGGTGGATGGAGAACAACCCGGAAGAAGCCGCCGAGTTCGTCGCTGGCATCCCCGCCGGCCGAGTGGGTGACCCGCTCGCCGACATCGGCCGGCCCGTCGCCTGGCTCTGCTCGGCGGAGGCCTCGTACCTGTCCGGTGCGACCATCCCGCTCGACGGCGGCCAGTCCCGCTGGGGCTGACCGGCACGGAGCCCGTGCCACTACTGCTGGCGCAGGCACTGCCGCTGCCGACGGATCGTCGCTGAAATCTGCGGCATTGTCGTCGTCGTCAACAATCCCCCTCACCCACTCAGGAGTTTCCGCCATGACCACCCCGACCCCCAGCGACGCCGTGGCGCTGGCCGCCGACATCCGCGCCGGCGAGCTCGATCCCGCCGCCGTGCTGGAACAGGCCATCGGCCGCATCGAGGACCTCGACCCCGGCCTGGGCGCGATGGTCGCCACCCGCTTCGACGCCGCGCGTGCCGAGGTCGCCGCGGGCCTGCCCGACGGACCACTGCGGGGCGTGCCGGTGGTGATCAAGGCACTCGGTACCGACGTGGCCGGACTGCCCGCCGCGGACGGCTCGCGACTGTTCGCCGACGTCGTGGCGAGCGTCGACTCGACCATCGTGCAGCGCTACAAGGCCGCCGGGATGATCGTCCTGGGCACCACCAACGTGCCCGAGATGGGCAAGACCACCACCACCGAATCGCTACTGCACGGGCCCTGCCGCAACCCGTGGGACACCGGCCACTCCACCGGCGGGTCGAGCGGTGGGTCGGCGGCCGCTGTGGCCTCCGGGATGGTGCCCGTGGCCCACGCGACCGACGGCGGCGGGTCCATCCGCATCCCCGCCGCGATGTGCGGACTCGTCGGCCTCAAGCCCAGCCGTGGGCGCGTACCGACCTGGCCGCACCCGATCGGCCTCGCCGCACCTCTGGCCTACCACCACGCGGTCACCACGACCGTCCGCGACAGTGCCGCGCTGCTCGACGTGGTCGCCGGTCATGTACCCGGCGACGCCTACGGTGCCCCCACGCCCGCGCGCCCGTTCCTCGACGAGGTGGGCGCGGATCCCGGCCGCCTGAGGGTCGGTGTGCTGCGGGTCGCGCCGGGGCCGTTCCCGACCGACGACGAGTGCACCGCCGCCGTGGACCGCACCGCCGGGACCCTGCGCGGCCTGGGCCACGAGGTGCGCGAGGTGGAGCTGGGGATCGACGTGCTCGCGGGGATGAGTGCCGTCGGCACGATCATGGGCGCCCAGCTGCGCGCGACGATCGACGACCGCCTCACCGCCCTGGGACGAGATCTTGACGACGACGACATCGAGCCCTGGACCCGCGTGATCCTCGAGAATTCCCTGACCCACTCGGCACCTGACGTGGCGCGGGCGCTGCAGACCGCACACCGGCTGGGCTGGACGATCGCCGAGCACTTCGGGGCCGACGGAGTGGACGTGCTGTTGCTGCCGACGTTGCCGTCGGTGACCCCGGAGCTGGGGTTTCTCGACGTGACCGACCCGGAGTCGATGTGGGCGCGCTCGTCGGCCTACTCGGTGTGTACCGGCATGTTCAACCTGTCCGGACAGCCGGCGATCTCGCTGCCCGCGGGGTTGGACTCCCGTGGCCTGCCGGTGGGCGTGCAACTGGTTGCCGACTACGCGCGCGAGGACCTGTTGCTCCGGCTGTCGGGCCAGCTCGAGGCGGCCGCGCCGTGGACCCGGATCGCGCCGGGCTTCGCCGGGTGGTGAGCTGACGGACGGCCGTACGCACCGGAGGTCGAGCAGATGGCCTGGCTGGCGGCCTGGCTGGCGACCCTGCGCACCGCCGGTCGTCGTGTCGACACGGAAACGGCCCCGGATCCCGCGATGGTGCGGGTTCCGGGGCCGTGGTGCGGCCGGTCGCGGGCGTCGGCCGCTCGGCCGCTACGCCCGGGGCGCGGGCGGGACGCTTACTCCTGGACGAACGCGTTGTGGTTGATGAGGTCACGGTCCAGCGCGTAGGTGAGGGCCTGCCGGGCACGCTCGTCGGTGAGGACGCCGTCGTAGCCGCCCGCGCCGGTGTTGAGGTTGACGACGGAGCCGGCGCTGGTGATGGTCTCGAAGCGGGGCGGGTAGAGACAGCCGGGCCCCGGGACCTCGCCGCTGGGCGAGGTGACCCGGGGCCCGGACTGTTGTGGTGGAGCTCGGTGCTGCAGTTCGGTGATGGAGCTCGGTGGTGGAACTCGTCGACGGCGCGTGAGGCACCGTCACGGGTGAGCGGGGCTGCTCACTCCTCGACTCACTCCTGTGCTCACTCCTCGACGTAGGCGTTGTCGAACAGGACGACCGAGGACAGAGTGGGCACGACGCCCTTGACCGACTCGTCGACCACGACGTACTGCTCGGCGTTGGCCAGGACCGTGAACGGCATGACCTCGTTGTAGACCTCCTGGACCGTGGTCAGCGCCTCCTTCTGGGCGTCCAGGTCCGCGGCGGCCTTGAAGTCGGCGAGCGCCGCCGTCAGTTCGGGGTCATCGATGCCGGTGAGGTTGGTCGCGCCACCGGGAGTCATGCCGCTGGCGAACGTCGAGGCCAGGTCGGCGTCCGACGGGGCGAGGCCACCGATCACGATCTCGTAGTCGCCCGTGAACTGGCGAGCGGTGACCTGGGAGACCGGTGCGTTGACGATGCTGACGTTGAAGCCCGCGGCGTCAAGCATGGCCTTGGCCACGACGCCGGCCTCCACGTTCTCCGGCCCGTCCGAGATGAGCAGCTCGAGGGTGCCGTCCCAGTCCGGCTTGTCGGCCTTGACCTCCTCGACGAGTCGCTTGGCCTCCTCCACGTCGTAGGCCGGGCCCTCCTGGCCGTCGAAGAAGCGTGACGACTCGGCCACGAGCGCCGAAGTGGGCTGTCCCTCGCCACCGGCGAGGCGCTGGTCCCACAGATCGCGGTCCAAGGCGTGGGCGACGGCCTGGCGGGCACGCACGTCGGTGAGGACACCGTCGTAGCCGGACTTGCCGGAGTTCATGTTGATGATCGAGCCGGCGCTGATGATCTCCTCGAAGCCCTGGGTCCCGTCCGACTTGGCCTCGGAGACGAACTTGGCGCCACGGAGCACGCCGACCTGCAGCTCGCCGGTCTGGAACGCGTCGTAGGTGCCCTGGGAGCCGGGGATCCGGATGAACTCCAGCGTCGGGCACACCGGGCCGTCGTAGTACTCGGGGTTGGGCTTGAGTACGACCTCCTGGTTCGGGATGTAGGACTCCAGGACGAACGCGCCGGCGCCGATCGGCTCGGTGGCCCACTTCTCCGGCCCCGCAGCCTCGAAGGCCTTCTGCGGGATGACCTCGCCCACGGTCCCCGCGAGCAACGCGGGGAACCCGGCCCACGGCGCGTCGAGGGTGAACTCGACGGTCTGCGGGTCGACGACCTTTGCCTCCGTGACGTAGAGCGCTTGCGTCATGGCGACGGACTGGGTGGCCGGGTCCTTGTGCAGGCCGACGCTGAACGCCACGTCCTCGGCGGTCAGGGGATCACCGTTGGAGAAGTTCACGCCCTCACGGAGCTTCAGGGTCCAGACCGTGTTGTCGTCGTTCGCCTCGAGCGACTCGGCGAGCTTGGGCTCGAACTCATGGGACTCGGGATTCCAGATCATGAGCCGGTCGTAGATGGCTGCGGACTCCGCGCCGCCGCGGATGCCGTACTGGCCCTGCCCCGGCATGAAGGAGGGCAGCATGACGTACTCGCCCATGGTGATGGTGCCGCCGACCTTGTCCTCGGTGCACTCCTCACCGGCGGCCGGGGTGAGCCCCTCGCCGCCACCGGCGGCGGTAGAGGAGTCCTCCGGTCCGCCACCTCCACAGGCGGTGAGGGCCAGCGTGGCCGCGGCGAGTACGGCGATGGCGCCGGTCGTTCTCTTCATCGGATCTCCTCGAAAGGGTGATGGCACGCGACCTTGTGGCCGGGTGCGATGTCGGTAAGCAGGGGTCGTTCACTGGCGCAGATCTCGGTGGCCCGGGGGCACCGCGTACGGAATCTGCAGCCGGACGGTGGGTCGAGAGGGGACGGCAGCTCGGAGCTCGTGGCCGTGATGGGGGCCTCTCCCAGGGTGTCGGCGAGCGTGCCGCTGAGCGTCGGGGCCGACGAGATGAGGAGCATCGTGTACGGATGCGCGGGGGAGCGGTAGAGAGTCTCCGTGTCCGCGACCTCGCACACCGTGCCCAGGTACATCACCGCGACCTTGTCGGCGATGTTGTGCACCACCGACAGGTCATGGGAGATGAACACCATGGTCAGTCGGTAGCGCTCCTTCATGTCTTCGAGCAGGTTGAGGATCTGCGCCTGCACGGACACGTCCAGTGCGGACACCGGCTCGTCGCAGACCAGGACTTCGGGCTCGAGTACCAGGGCGCGGGCCAGAGCGATGCGCTGGCACTGGCCGCCGGAGAACTCCGACGGACGGCGGTCACCGGCGTGCTGGGGATCCAGTCCCACGGCCTCGAGCGCGGCGTCGACCTTCTGCCGGATGTCCGCGCGACTGCCGCCGGTTCCCTGGATCTCCAGTCCCTCGGCCACGATGTCCCGCACGGTGCGTCGTGGATTGAGCGAGGAGATGGGGTCCTGGAAGACCATCTGGATCATCTTCCGGGCGGACTTGAGGGCGGACCCCGAGAGCGTCGTCAGGTCCGTGTCGTCCACCCGCACACTGCCGGACGTGGGTCGGGGGAGCTGGAGCATGGCCCGGCCGAGGCTGGACTTGCCGCAACCCGACTCGCCCACCAGGGCGAGGGTGGTGCCGTGCGGCACGTCCAGGGAGACGTCGCTGACCGCGTGAACGGTGCCCTTGCGGGTGGAGTACTCGACGGTGACGGAGTCGACGACGAGCTTCGCCTCGCCAGCCGGGCCCGCGCCCGCCGGGTTCTGCGCGGCGTCGTCGGTGATGGTGGTGCCGGTCATGATGCCTCGCTCGAGCCGGAGAGGACGGGGATCAACGGGTGGTGGCAGGCGACCCGGTGCACGGACGCGCCACCTGTGTCCTCGAGCGACGGATCGACGCTCCGGCAGACGTCGGATACGCGGGTGCAGCGCGGGGCGAACCGGCATCCCTGTGGCATGTCGCGGAGGTTCGGCGGTCGCCCGTCGATGACGGTCAGCCGGCTGTGCGGCGGGAGGTCCGGGCGGGGGATCGACGACAAAAGTGCGTCGGTGTACGGGTGTGCGGGCTCGTCGAGCATGGCCCGGGTCGCGCCCACCTCGAGGAAGTGTCCCGCGTACATCACGCCGATCCGGTCGGTGTGCTGGGAGACCACCGCGAGGTCGTGGCTGACGAGGATCATCGCCATGTCGCTCTCCGACTGGAGGGAGTGCAGCAGGTCGAGGATCTCGTGCTGGACGGTCACGTCGAGTGCGGTGGTGGGCTCGTCCGCGATGAGCAGCTTGGGGGAGCACGACAGGGCGATCGCGATGCCGACGCGCTGGCGCATGCCGCCCGAGAGTTGGTGCGGGTACTCGTTCATCCGCGCCCGGGGAGAGGGGATGCGGACTCGGTCGAGCAGTTCGACGGCGAGCTCGATTGCGTCCTTGCGGCTCAGACCCAGATGGTGCCGGATCGGATCGGTGATCTGCCGGCCGATCGTGCGGATGGGATTGAGCGAGGTGAGCGGATCCTGGAAGACCATCGCGATCTCGCGGCCCCAGAACTTCTGGGACTCGCGCTGGCCGAGCGCCAACACGTCACGTCCGTCGAAGCGGACCGTCGAGGACTGGTCGACGGTCGCGGCGGACGGCGCGATACCCATGATCGAGCGCACGAGCATCGATTTCCCGGAGCCCGATTCGCCGACGATACCGATCGTCTCACCGCGGTAGAGCGAGATGTCGACGCCGTCGACAGGGGTGATTCTCCCACCGGGAGTATCGATGTGGGTGCGGAGATCACGGACCTCAAGCAACGGGGTGGCGCGGTCGGACTGCGTGCTCGAGTCGCGCGATGGGGCGGCGGTGATGACTGCCTCCTCTGGATCGTGGTCCGGTCTAAGTCATCTACTTAATCCGTCTTGCTGTGATGAGTATCACGACTTATGGTGTCTACGTCAAGACAATTAAGCAACCGCCTCATGCGGTGTCTCAATCGAAGGGTCCACCCACGTGCTCAGGTTCATTGGCGAACGCGCTCTGCACGCGGTCGTCGTCGTCATACTCGCCGCAGTCGGCGCGTTCTTCCTGATGGAGGCGGTGCCGGGTGACTCGGCGGCGTCCGCCGTCGGACCGGGCGCGACCGAGGAGCAGTACCAACTCGCCCGCGAGGAACTCGGTCTCGACGACCCTGTGGCCACACGGTTCGGGAACTGGGCCGGTGACATCGTGCGAGGCGATCTCGGCAACTCGCTCATCCCGCCGAACCAGTCCGTCTCCGAGATGATCGGCAACGCCCTCCCGGTCACGATCCAACTCGCGTTCACGGCGATCATCCTGTCGCTGCTGATCGCCGTTCCCGTCGCGGTGTGGTCCGCCTACCGCCGCGGTGGCGTCTTCGACCAGGTCGCCTCGATCGTCGCGTTCGCGTTCATCTCGGTGCCCAGCTTCGTGGGCGGCCTCCTGCTCATCTACCTGTTCGTGTTCAACCACTCGCTCGCCCAGCAACTCCTCTTCGGGCTCGCGGCGATCGTGGCACTGGCCGTGGCATTGTCCCCGATCGGTCGACGCGGTGGGAAGGACGCACCCGGTGTCATGTGGAGCCGGTCCCTCATCGGCGGCCTCGTCGTGGGCGGGATCCTCGCGCTGATCGCCCTCCTGCTGCCCGAGTTCCCACGACAGGGGTTCGAGCCGCTGACCGACGGACTCGGGGAGAACCTCCGCAGCATCGCATTGCCGGCACTGACCCTGGCCCTCATGGAGGTCGCGATCTTCACCCGCGTCCTGCGCACCGACATGATCTCGACACTGCAGCAGGACTTCGTCCTGTCGTCCCGCGCCAAGGGCATGCCCACCCGCCACGTCCTGGTCTCCGAGGCGCTCCGGCCATCGACGGTCTCCATCATCACGCTCGCGGGCATCAGCCTCGGACGGCTGATCGGCGGCACCGTCGTGATCGAGCGCCTGTTCAACCTCCCCGGAATGGGCACCATGATCGTCGACGCCGTGCAGAACGACAATCTCCCCGTCGTGCTCGGCGGAGTGATCGTGATCGCCGTCTTCTACGTCCTGGTCAACACGATCGTGGACGTCACCTATGCACTCATCGACCCGAGGATCCGCCGTGGCTGACAACACTTCGACCCCCACCGATCCGTCCCGCGACCAGGACCGGGTCCGGGCCCGGGTGCAGGGACCGACCACCGGGTCCGCGTCCCCTCGGCCGCGTCGGCGACCGCCGGGTCTCGGCGGGCTCGGGACGATCCTCGCTCTGGCATGGACCGTTCTGATAGTGGTGGGCGCCCTGATCGTGGACTTTCTCCCCCTCTCCGAGGCCCGCGACCCGTCGCTGGCCCTGATGACCCCCTCGATGCTCCCGCCCGACCTGGCCTCCGCCCATCCCCTCGGCACCGATTCGCAGGGGCTCGATGTCCTGGGTGGCCTCCTCTACGGCGCCCGGGTGTCGCTCGTGGTGGGCATCGGCGGCGTGGTCGTGGGAGCGATCATCGGTGGCGTCCTCGGCCTGGTGGCCGGATACCGCGGCGGCTGGACCGACCGGGTGGTGTCGATCTTCACCGACACACTCCTCGCGTTCCCCTCGCTGATCCTGCTCATCGCGATCGTCACTGTCCTCGACCCGACCCTGCCCAACGTCACGCTCGCGCTGGGAATCATGGTGGTGCCCTCGTTCGCGAGGCTCGTCAGGGCCAACGCCATGACGTACTCGGGGCGGGAGTTCGTCACCGCGGCCCGGTCGCTGGGCGCCGGCGAGCTCCGGATCATGTTCCGCGAGGTCGCCCCGAACATCCTGCCGGCGGTCTTCTCCTACAGCTTCATGCTGGTGGCCGTGCTCATCGTCGCCGAAGCGTCGCTGAGTTACCTGGGCCTGAGTATCCCGCGACCGGAACCGACCTGGGGCAACATGATCAGTGCCGGTCAGGCGGACTTCGAGCGATACCCCTATCTCGTGGGCGTCCCGGCGACAGTACTGTTCCTCACCGTGTTGAGTTTCAATCACCTCGGTGAGAGCGCAGGACGGAAGTGGAGTCCAGGTGCGGCAAAGATCTGATGCTGGCTCCGGGGTCGACGGCGCGGAAGGCCCGGAGAACAGTAGCCCGGGAGCCCGGGAAGCGGGCGGCCCGGAAGCACCGGAGAACGCCTCCACCGACGAGCCCGGCGGCGGCCCCGTGGGCGGCGGCGAGGACCCCCGCGACGCCAAGAGCCTGATGGTCAACGTCGCCGAGGAACTCATCGGCGCCCGGGGACTGGACAACGTCTCGATGCGCGACGTCGCCACGGCAGCCGGGCAGCGGAACAACTCCGCGGTGCAGTACCACTTCGGCAGCAGGGACGGCCTCATCACGCAGATCCTGCGTCGGCGTCTCGTCGCGCTGGACACGGAGCGGAAGCGCCGACTGGCCGAGGTCGACGAGGTGGGCCTGGGCACGGACCTCACGGCGCTCGTACACGTGCTGTTCGACCCGATGGTGGACCTGCTGCGGGCCTCGCCCGAGGCGACCCACTACGCCCGCTTCCTCCAGCGGGTCGGGCCGGTCTTCGGCCCGGCTGTGCCGGAGGTGAACCTGCGCACGGCGACCGACGACGTGGTGGTGCGGCTCATCGACGCGATGTCCCACCTCCCACGCCGGGCGGCGTTCGAGCGGATCGACCTGGCGACCCAGATGTTCACCGGGTCCCTGGCGGTCTACGAGGATCGCCGCGACGCCAACAACACCGTGGTCAACACGCAGTTCGAGAAGGTCGTGGCCCACCTGTTCGACATGATCGAGGCGGCACTGCGCGCCGGCATGGGCACGGGCGCGGCGCCGTCAGAGATCGCGGACGCAGCGGAACCCGAGGTTCCCGGTAGCTGAGTCGGCGGTGTTGGACGACCTCGCGGCGACGCGGTACCGGTAGCAGTAGGAGTCGTGGCACAGGTAGGAGCCGCCGCGCATGACACGCCAGTCCTCGCCGCCCGGGGAGCGGCCCGGCGCGAGCGCGGAGTGCTCCTCCGGCCCGGGTCCCTGCGGATCGTCCACCCCGGACACCGCGTACCAGCCGGGGTCGAACCGGTCGGAACACCACTCCCACACGTTGCCGACCATCTGGTGCAGGCCGTAGGCGTTCGGTCGGTACGACCGCACCGGCGCCGTGGTGATGTGACCGTCATCGCCGGTGTTGTGGGTCGGGAACCGCCCCTGCCACACGTTGAGGTTCCAGCGTCCCTTCGGCGTGAGCTCGTCGCCCCACGGGAAACGGGCCGCGTCGAGGCCGCCGCGGGCCGCGTACTCCCACTCGGCCTCGGTGGGCAGGCGGGTACCGGCCCACGCGCAGTACGCCTGCGCGTCGTTCCAGGACACGTGGACCACCGGATGGTTCTGCAGGTCCGTGATCGAGCTCCGGGGGCCGCCCGGGTGGCGCCAGTTCGCACCCCTGACCGCGACCCACCAGGGCGTGGCGGCGAGCTCGTGGAGGACATCCGCCCGGGCGGCCTCCACGACCTGATGGAACACCGCCGACACGCCTATCTGCTCGGACTCGGTCACGTACCCGGTGTCCTTGCAGAAGGTCGCGAACTGCGCGTTGGTCACCGTGGCCTCGTCCATCCGGAACGACCGCAGTCTGACCTCGTGGACCGGTACCTCGCCGTCCGCGGCGTAGCCCTCGTCGTGGTGATCGCCCATCCGAAACACGCCGGCGGGGATCATCTTCTGGCGACGGGGTCGCCCGGCGCCCGCCCCCGGCACGGCATCGCCCGGCCACGGCACACCGCCGGAATCCGGACCCCTCGCCCCTGCAGGATCGGGCTCACCGGGACCGAGCGGACCCGACGGGGAGCAGCACGAGCTCGTCGTCGTCATAGTTCTTCCTCTTCCTCGGTGACCCTCGCGGTCGATCCTGTCACGACCCGCTCGGTGAGGTCGGCCATGCGCTCGTCGACCCCGTCACGCTGGGCGGGGGTGAACTCGAGGACGTCCATGATCTGCTCGCGCAGCACCGGCCAGGCGTAGATCACCGTGAGCGCCATCGCCAGGCCCAGCTCATCGGCGGGTGGGGGATCGGTCATGTCGAGCACCGCGCGGGCCGGGCGGTCCGAAGCCTCGAGGACGGGGCGGCCCACGGCGCCGGGATCGAGCGAGAGCCACAGGAGCAGACGGCTGAACTCGGGATTGGCGGTGGCGCCTAGCAGCATCGAGCGGACGGCGGCGCCAGCGCCTGTGTGGGCGTCGAGCCGGGCCGAGCCGTGCCGCAGGCCCGAGTCGAGGACCTCGGCCAGCAGGTCGTCCTTGTTGCCGATGTGGCGGTGGATGAGGCCGAGGTTGACGTCCGCGGCCTCGGCGACCTCCCGCAGCGACGCGCGCGGACCTCGGGCCGCGAACACGCGGCGCGCCGTTCCCAGGACCGCACGGCGAACGGCCTCGCGGCCGGAGGGCTTGCCGGACTTCTGAGCGTTCATGGACACAACTGTAGACGAACGTCTACAGTTAGGGATGTGACCGGGACCATCTCGCGCACGATCGGCAGATAAGTCATCTCCGGACCGTCCCCTCCCGCTCATCCCGCCCCGTCACGCGCCCCTCACCCTTCACCCCTCACTCTTCACCCGGAAGCCGCCAGCGGCCCCTCCCGAAAGGAACCCCCATGCAGATCACCGTCGGTGAACACAGGATCGAATTCGGACCCAAACGGTTGCGACTGGGCGTCAGCGCCGACGAGCCCGCGCCGTACGAGCACCTCCGGCTCCGGCCGGTCACGCCCTTCATCGGCGCCGAGATCTCCGGCGTCGACCTCGCGGCCCCGACCCCGGAACAGATCGACGAGCTCAAACGGGCGCTGCTCGAGCGGAAGGTCCTGTTCTTCCGCGACCAGCAGCACCTGACCGCCCGTCATCACCGCGACTTCGCCGCGCACTGGGGCGAGCTCGAGGTCCACCCACTGCTGGACCAGGGGGAGATCCCCGAGGTCGTGCGGTTCGACCGCGGCCAGGAGAACCCGGGCATGGAGAACATCTGGCACGTCGACGTCTCGTGGCAGCAGCGCCCGCCGCTCGGGTCGGTCCTGCGCGCCATCGATGTCCCCGCCGCCGGCGGCGACACCCTGTGGTCCGACATGGGTAACGCCTACGATGCCCTGCCTGAGGACATCAAGGAGCGCATCGACGGACTCACGGCCACCCACGACTTCACGCCGTCGTTCGGGCTCGGGATGACCCCCGAGAAGCTCGCCGAGATGCAGGCGCAGTACCCACCCCAGCACCATCCCGTCGTGCGCACGCACCCTGAGACCGGGCGCAAGCTGCTGTTCGTCAACAGCCTGTTCACCACCCGGATCGACGACGTGGACCTCGTGGAGGGGCGGGAGCTACTGCGGCGCCTGATCGACCAGGTCAAGATGCCCGACTTCCAGGTCCGGCTGCGTTGGGTTCCCGGCACCGTCGCGTTCTGGGACAACCGCGCCACGCAGCACTACGCATGTAGTGACTACTTCCCTAACCGGCGCGTCATGGAGCGGGTCGCGATCGTCGGGGACATACCGGCATGACCGAATCCGCACCGGCCGTCGACCGACACGTCCTCCCCGCTCGGCGACTCACCGGCCGGATCCCCGCCGAGATGGACCGCCGCCACCAGCAGGACGCCTTCCCCGGAGCCGAGCAGGTCCGCGCCCCCGACGGTGCGCCCAACATCCTGCTGGTGATGCTCGACGACGTGGGCTTCGGCGCCTCCTCGGCCTTCGGCGGCCCGTGCCGCACGCCCACGATCGAGCGGCTGGCCCGCGACGGCGCCGGCTACACGCGCTTCCACACCACGGCCCTGTGCTCGCCGACCCGCGCGGCCACCCTCACCGGACGGAACCACCACAGCGTGGGGATGGGCGTGATCTCCGAGATGGCCACGCGCGCCCCCGGGTACACCGGGGTGCGGCCCGACTCGGCCGCCACCGTCGCGCGGGTACTCCGCGGCAACGGCTACGCCACCGGCGCGTTCGGCAAGATGCACCAGACCCCGCCGTGGGAGACCACGGCCGCCGGGCCGTTCGATCGCTGGCCGACCGAGGAGGGGTTCGACACCTTCTACGGCTTCCTCGGTGCCGAGGCCGACCACTTCACCCCCGTCCTCTACGACGGTAGGAAGCAGGTCGACCCACCGCGCACGCCGGAGGAGGGCTATCACCTCACCGAGGACCTGGTGGACCGGGCCATCCAGTGGACCGACGAACTGGGATCAGTGGCACCCGACCAGCCGTGGTTCTGCTACCTACCGTTCGGGGCCTGCCACGCGCCGCTGCACGTTCCCGAGGCGTACCGCGACCGGTACTCAGGCGAGTTCGACGACGGCTGGGACGCGCTTCGCGAGCGCACCCTGGCCCGCCAGAAGGACCTCGGTGTGGTGCCGGAGGACACCGAGCTCGGCCCGTGGGCGCCCGGCCTGCCGCACTGGGAGGAGTTGGACGACGACGAGCGCCGCGCGGCCGCCCGCCTCATGGAGCTGTACGCCGGGTTCCTCGAGCACACCGACGACCAGGTCGGCCGCCTGATCGACCACCTCGAGGTGACCGGAGCGCTGGAGAACACCCTGGCGCTGTACATGGTGGGGGACAACGGCGCCTCCACCGAGGGCGGACGCCTGGGAGCGCTCAACTATCTGGCCGGGCTCAACGGGATCCCGTCGACCACCGAGGAGATCCTCGAGAACTGGGACGCGCTCGGCGGGCCCGAGTCGTACCCACACTTCCCCGCATCGTGGGCGCTCGCGCTGAACACCCCGTACCAGTGGGCCAAGCAGGTCGCCTCGCACTACGGCGGTACCCGCAACGGGCTGGTCGCGCACTGGCCGGGGCGGATCACCGAGCCCGGGCGCCTGCGCCACCAGTGGCACCACTGCGTGGACATCACGCCCACCATCCTCGAGGCGGCCGGTATGCCCATGCCGCACACCGTGGACGGGGTGGCGCAGAAGCCGCTGGAGGGCGTGGGTATGGCGTACACGTTCACTGAGCCCGACGCGCCTGACCGTCACACCACGCAGTACTTCGAGATCTTCGGCAACCGGGGGATCTACGACCACGGGTGGACCGCCGTCACCGCGCAGCGCGCGCCGTGGCTCATGGCGACCGGCGGTGTGGACCTGACACCGCTGACGGAGAGCACCTGGGAGCTGTATGACACGAGCGCGGACTGGTCGCAATCCCGCGACCTGGCCGCCGAGCATCCTGAGATCCTCGAGCGGCTCACGACCAAGTTCATCGCCGAGGCCGCCCGGTATGACGTGCTGCCACTGGATGATTCCACGGTCGGGCGCCAGGCCGGCGCCGCGAACCGGCCGCCGCACCCCATGGCGGGCCGCTCGTCGATCACGCTGTACCCGCACATGGACGGACTCCACGAGAAAGCCGCGCCGACGCTGTTCAACCGGGGTTTCCTGCTCTCGGCGTCACTGGACGTGGACCCCGTCAGCGCGGAGAGCGACCCCTGTGAGGGCGTGCTGCTCAGCCTGGGTGGGCGCTTCGGTGGATTGTCCCTGTACCTGCTCGAGGGCGTGCCGGTGTTCGAGTACAACTTCTTCGGTCGCGCTCGCGGCCGGGCCGCCGGCACCGCGGCGTTGGGCCCGGGCGCTCGCACGGTGGAGCTGGAGTTCGCCTACGACGGCGGTATCGCCGCGGGCGCCGACCTGCTGCTGTTCGTCGACGGCGAGCAGGTGGGTGCCGGTCGCATCGCGGTGACCGCACCAGCGATGTTCAGTATGAACGAGACGCTGGACGTCGGTCGTAGTCGCGGCAGCGCCGTGAGTCACTCCTACGACGGGGCGTTCCCGGTGCGGGGAGCGGTGCTGCACCACGTACGGGTCGATCTGCAGCGCGGCGCCGAACTGCCGCGGGCGCGACGGGAGCGGATCGAGCTGGCCACCCACTGACCGTCCCACTGAGGTTGAGTGGGCGGCGAGGCTAGGTCTCGGCTGTGCCGTCGAGGACGACAGCGCCCGGGCCCACTCTGTCGCGGATGCCGATGAGCAGTTCGGCGACCGACCACGCAGTGATGGCAGAGGTCCGTCCGCCCGAGCCCGGGTCCAGCGAATTCTCGAAGCTCAGCTCGTAGCTGCCCAGCGGTGAGTCGAACTCCACGACATGTCTCGTGCGGCTGACCTGCGGATCGGCAAGGACGATTACTTCTGCGCGGTCGAGACCGAGCGTGGCCAGGGCGAGGGCGACCGACGCGTTGGAGGTTCGAGGGAACCGGAGTGCCGCCTCGCGGGCGCTGCCGCGGAACACCTCCCGTGGTTCGCGGAGATTCTCGTCGACCCCCAGCGCGGCGGGGCTCTTGATGGTGACGTGACGCAGCCGGGCGTCGGCGGTGCTGGCCCGGGACGCGGCGGCGAGGACATCCAGCCCCCCGACCGCGCCGGCGGGCACGAGCACCCTGCCCGGCAGTGCGGACCTGTCGTGCGGTGCCGCGATCAGCTCACGCGGATTCTCGTGGCGTGCGAACACGCCGCAGGAGCAGACGATGATGTCCTTGCCGGCGGCCGTCACGCGCGGGATGAACTCCTCCGCGGCGTCGACGGTGGTCGCCTCCACCACCACGTCGGCTTCGGCGATCGCCCCATCGATCTCGTCAGACGTGCTCCCCGAGTGGAGCTCCGCGATGAGGCGGGCCCCGGGGACCCGCCCGTTCTCGACGGCCTCGATGACGGCGCCGCCGATGGCGCCGGCCCCGATCAGGGCCACGGTGAGGGGGCGGGCACTGCCGGGATTCCGGGGGAGAGGGGCCATACGTCCCGAACCTACCCAGTCTCGTCAGTTCTCGTCAGGCATCGTCAGGTGCGTGAGTTCAGCTGGGCCTGCAGCCGCCGCATCCCGCGCAGCCAACGCTCGGGCTGGGTGGCACGGGTCGCGTAGAACGTCGCGACCTCCGGGTGCGGGAGGATGTAGAACTCCTCGCCGTGCAGGGCGGCCATCACGTCCTCGGCCACCTGCTCCGGAGTGAGCACGTTGTCGCCGAACACCACGTCGCCGAGCGCTCCACCGGGAAGCAGTGGGGTCTGTACCCCCTGCGGGCACAGGCACTGGACGATGACGCCCCTGTCCCCGTAGGTCACCGACAGCCACTCCGCGTACGCGACCGCGGCGTGTTTGGACACCGAATACGGCGCGCTGCCCAGCATGGTGAGCAGTCCGGCGGCGGAGGCGGTCACCACCAGGCGTCCCTCGCCCCGCTCGAGCCAGTCCGGGATCAGCTGGTCGGCGGCGTGGACATGCGCCATCATGTTGACGGCGAACGACCGCTCCCACGCCGCGGGGCTCGCGTCGCTACCGGTCTCGATACCGGCGTTGGCGAAGTACGCGTCGACCTGGCCCAGGTGCGCACGGGCGCCGGCGAGGAGCGCGGCCACTCCGTCAGCGGAGGCGGCGTCGCCGGGCACCGCGAGTGCGCCGATCTCGCGCGCGGTGGCCTCGCAGCCCGCCGAGTCGAGGTCGTTGACCACCACCTTGGCCCCGGCCTGTGCCAGGCGGCGGGCCAGGGCGCGACCGATGCCGCTGCCGGCCCCGGTGACGACAACCCCGGCACCGTCGAGCCAGGCGGGGTCAGACGCGGGACATGAATCTGCGCTGCTGTCTGCGGTGGTGGTCACGTGAGGGGTCCTCTACTCGAGTGGTGGTCAGCGGAGCTGGCGGCGGAGCATCTTCCCCGTTGCGGTCTTGGGGATCTCGTCCATGATGTCGACCAGTCGGGGATATTTGTACGCCGCCATGCGGGTACGGCAGTGATCGATGAGCTCCTCCGGAGTGGCGGAGACTCCCGGTCGGAGGCTGACGAACGCCTTCACCGTCTCTCCCCGGTACTCGTCGGGCACGCCCACCACCGCGGCCTCGCGCACGGCCGGGTGTTCGTAGAGCACGTCCTCCACCTCGCGGGGCCAGACCTTGTAGCCGGACGCGTTGATCTGGTCCTTTTTGCGATCGACGATGTAGAACCACCCGTCTGAGTCCATGAAGCCCCCGTCCCCGGTGCGGAGTTCGCCGCCAGGGATATCCGAGGCGGTGGCCTCCGGCTTGTTCCAGTAGCCGGCCACCACCTGGGGGCCGCGGGTGACGAGCTCGCCCACCTCGCCGGTAGGGAGCTCCGAGCCGTCCTCGCCGATGATCCGCACCATCGTGTCGAAGACCGGCACGCCGACGGAGGTGGCACCACTGTCCGGATCGACGGGTGCACGGACGCCGAATGGCACGGCGTGCGAGGGCGAGGTGGTCTCGGTGAGTCCGTAGATGTTGTGGATGTAGTGCCCGAACTTCTCCTCGAATGCCTGGATGGTGCTCGGCGGGATCGGCGCGCCGGCGGAATAGATCTTGGTCAGCGTGGACAGCGCCGCCGGATCCACGTCGGGGACGTTCATCAGCGCGATGAACACCGTGGCGGAGCCGACCGTGAACGTGGCGCCGTGCTCGGCGACAGTCCGCACGGTCTCGGCCGGATCCATCCGGCCCATCAGCACCAGCGGTGCCCCGGTCAGCAGGGACACGGCGATGTGGCCGACCAGCCCGGTGATGTGGAACAGCGGTGCGACGCCCAGGATGACGTCGTCGGGGCCCAGCCCCACCCAGTCGCGGTAAGTGCGGGCGTTGAACACCACGTTGGCGTGCGTGGTCACGGCGCCTTTCGGCGGGCCGGTGGTCCCCGAGGTGTAGGTCAGGAAAGCGACCGACTCCGGGCCCAGCTCCGCCTCCGCGGGCCGCTGGTCGCGGTAGCGCTCGAGCAGGTCGGCGAGGTCCGTGGTTTCCGCGTCGACCCGGCCGCCAGTGGCCGCGTCGGCAGCGGCGCCGCCCGGTACCCGGTCCGCAGTGAGGGCCCCTCCCTCCGGAATCGTCAGCACCGTGCGCACCTGCGTCGCCTGCACCACGAGCGACGCCACGTCCCGGTAGAGGTCCTCCATCGCCACTAGCACAATGGCCCCGGAATCGGTGAGGATCTCCGACAGTTCCCGGGAGCGGTACATCGGATTGGCGGACACGGCGATCCCGCCCGCCTTCCACGTGCCCACCTGGGCGATCACGAACTGCGGAGCGTTCTGCGCGTAGAGCGCCACCCGATCTCCCGACTGGAAGCCGTCGGCCAGAATCCCGACGGCAAATGCATCCGAGAGTTCGTCCAGCTCACGCCAGGAAAGCCGGCCGCCGCCGAAGCGGATCGCGTCGGAATCCGGAGTACGGGCCACGGTGGCTGCGACCATGTCCAGCGCAGTGGGGAACTCGCTCGTGGAGCCGTCCCGCCGGACGTCCGGATAGAGAGCGCGCCACGGCGCGGCCGTGTATGCCCCGGACGGGGCCGTGATCGCAGGCGGCGCCGTTGTGTCGGATGTGGCCGTGGGGCCGGACGGGACCGTGGGGTCGGACGGAGCCGTGGGGTCGGAATCGCTCCCGACCAGCGGGGGAGTGGTCATCCCAGAGCCTTTCTCGTACTCCCGTCAACCGCTACGGGTCGTCAGGGGAACTCGGTGTCGTCGTCGTTGTCGTCACGTGGACCGCGGTGACCTTCGCACCACGTGGGGTATTGCGCGCATCACATGCGGTGTGTAATCCTGATCACAACTTGACTGCCCGTCAAGTTTCCTCGACAGACCGTCCACTTCGCACACGGTGGACGGACGCCCCCACCCCGACAAGGACGCGGACATGGCCTTCACCCTCCCCGAGTCGAACATCCCCCTCGACATCGACTTCGACCCCGACTACCTCCGCGAGCGCTTCGAGGCCGACAAGCAGGCACGGCTGCGCAAGGACACCCTCGACCAGTTCCAGAACCTCGACGACGTGCTCGAGATCGCCGACCACGACCCCTTCAGCGAGCCGATCACGCGCGAACCCGTCACCGAAGAACTCGACGTCCTGGTCCTGGGCGGCGGCTTCGGAGGGCTCACGGCCGGCGCCTACCTCACCATGAACGGAGTGACGAACTTCCGCATCGTCGAGTACGGCGGCGACTACGGCGGCACCTGGTACTGGAACCGGTACCCCGGCGTCCAGTGCGACATCGAATCGCACATCTACATGCCGCTTCTCGAGGAGACCGGCTACGTCCCCAGCCAGCGCTACGCCGACGGGTCCGAGATCTTCGAACACGCCCAGCGCATCGGTCGCCACTACGACCTTTACGACAAGACCTACTTCCAGACCCGCGCCACCCACGCCCAGTGGGACGAGGCCGAGCAGCGCTGGGAGGTCACCACCGACCGCGGCGACCGCTTCGTCACCAAGTTCTTCATGCGCTGCAACGGAGCCCTGACCAAGCCCGTCCTGCCCAAGGTGCCCGGAATCGGTGACTTCGAGGGAAAGATCTTCCACAGCAGCCGGTGGGACTACGACTACACCGGCGGCTCGGCGGCCGGGAACATGGAGAACCTCCGCGACAAGCGCGTGGCCGTGGTGGGCACCGGCGCCACCGGAATCCAGATGGTGCCGTACGTCGCCGAAGACGCCGAGCACCTGGTGGTGGTACAGCGCACGCCGAGCGTGGTGCAGCCGCGCAACAACCGCAAGACCGATCCCGCCTGGGCGGCGTCCCTGAAGCCCGGCTGGCAGTACGAGCGGCACGACAACTTCAACGGCATCATCAGCGGCCACGAGGTGGAGGGGAACCACGTCGACGACGGGTGGACCCATCTCTTCCCCGAGCTCACCGGTCAGCACCTCGTCGACACCCCCGTCGGTGAGCTGCCCGCCGGCGACCAGGCAGTTGTGGCCGAGATCGCGGACATGAAGCTGCTCATGGGCGCCCACGCCCGCGTCGACTCCATCGTCCGCGACCCCGCCGTGGCCGAGGGACTCAAGCCCTGGTTCGGCTACATGTGCAAGCGGCCCTGTTTCAACGACGAGTACCTGGACACCTTCAACCGGGACAACGTCACCCTCGCCGCGTCACCCACCGGCATCGACGGGATCACCGCCACGGGCATCGTAGTGGACGGAGTCGAGCACGAGGTCGACTGCATCATCTTCGCCACCGGGTTCGAGACCGGCTCGGGTCCGGCCGGCATCTACGGCTACGACGTGATCGGCCGCGACGGCCAGTCCATGCAGGAGTACTTCTCCGACGGCGCGAAGACCTTCCACGGGTTCTTCACCCACGGCTTCCCCAACTTCGTGGAGCTGGGCATGACGCAGACGGCGTATTACGTCAACTTCGTCTACATGCTCGACCGCAAGGCCCGGCACTCCGCGCGCATCATCAAGCACCTGCTGGACAACGACCTGGGCACCTTCGAACCGACCCTTCAGGCCCAGACCGAGTGGGTGCGGAAGGTCCGCGAGTCCAACGAGCCCCGCATGGCCTACTGGGGAGCCTGCACCCCCGGCTACTACAACGGCCAGGGAGATGTCTCCAAGGCAGTGTTCATGGACGTCTACAACTCCTCCGAGATCGACTTCTGGAACATGATCGAGGACTGGTGGCACGCCGGGACCTTCGACGGGCTGATCATGGAGCCGTCGACGACGGCCGTGCCGGTGGCGTAGTGCGATTCAGTGGCATGGTGCGGTTCGGTGGCACTGCCGGACGTGGCGCACATCGTCGGTGGTCAAGGCGCCTAGGGTATGACCCATGAGCACCGGCATCTCGGAATCCGCGTCCGACGTCCAGAGCGGACGTCGGAGGCGGATCCCGCGCGGTGAAATCCAGAGACAGGCGATTCTCGACGCGTTCGAATCACTATTGGGCGAGATGTCGGCGGTGGAGATCACGGTCAAGGACATCACCGACGCGGCCGGGATCAAACGGCCCAACTTCTACTTCTACTTCGAGTCGAAAGACGAGATTCTCGCCGAGCTCGTGGGCGAGGCGTGGAAGGCCTGGGACGAGGCGATCGGCAGCTACCACCGGCACGCGGGGGAGACCCACGCAGACTATTTCGACCGGCTCTTCCGGGTGTCACACACGGTCTGGGTGCCGCGGGGACGGGCACTCGTCGCCGGATTCCAGGCGACCGCCTACGACGAGAAGCTGCGTGCCCGATGGGCGGAACTCGACGAAGAACTCTATTCCCAGCTCGCCGACCAGATGACACGGGACGCGGAGGCCGGGCTGATCGCGCCGCCGTCCGACGATCACTACAGGCTGGTGGTGACCGTGACCGACATGATCACCTATGCCTTCTACAGAGACCGCAGGCTCGAGTGCACGCCGGAGGAGTCCGCGCGGATGCTGGACAGCCTCAAGGCCGTGTGGCTGCGAGCGTGGGGAGCCACCGACCCGGCCCACTAGCGAACAGCTGCTGGTAGGCGGCTTCGGCGTGGGTGTCACGGCGTGGGCGCCGTCAGGCCAGGTGAACCGGGTCGCCCTCGCTGATCCGGCCGGGTTCGACGACACGCAGGTACACGCCGAAGTCCATACCCGTCCGGGCGGCGAGCGCCTTGAGAACCGCGCCGTCGTGGGGGAGCTCCGCCTGGGGAAGGCTGACCATCACGCACCGCGGGATACGGACCGTGACCTCGCAGACCACCTCACCGAGCATGAGCCGGCGACCCACCCAGTCGAACTCGGGGAACCCGCCGGGGTCGGACTCCGGGAACCGGCCGGGTCCGCCGTCCGTGGACACGATGATGTTCTTGCGGAACCGGCGCGGGTCGATCGAGGAGCCCGGAACCGTGCCCTGCACAGATCCCAGCGCGGTGGTGGTGGCCAGCGAGAGCGGCATCGCGTCGAAGTAGGTGTCGCTCCTCTCGGCCTCGGAGAGGCGGCCACGCCGGTGATGCGCGTGGTTCCCAGGAGACTGCCGCGGCCACAGCGTCACGCGCCGGCCAGCTGCTGCGGACAGGGCGGCGTCGACGCCGTTGTCGTCGTCGTCGCTCCGCACCGTTCGTCCCCCTGGCACCGTGATCTCGACCGGCGGCGCCCCGGCTCCGACGGGTTCCGCCAGGTACCGGGCGTGGAACTGCAGCAACGACGTGAGCTTCTTGGCGTTGGTGATTCGTCCGGTCTCCTCGTCGCGCAGGGCCCACCCACGATCGCCGGGGAATCCCCACCGCTCGGTGACCTCGGTGGAGACCACGCGGTCGCCACGCATCGACTTGACCGGGAAGCGCCACAACTCGGAGATCACGCCCACCTGCATGGTGACCACTCTGTCATTGCCGCCCACCCCGGCGTGTGACAACCTCGTCCACAGGGTCCCGACACGGGGACTTCCGGACGAGGGCGGCCGTACCCGGTGTGCGACAAGACGGCGCGCAGGAGGCCGTCGTGTCGTGGATCATTCTCGTCTTGTCCGGTGTGCTGGAGGCCGTGTGGGCCACCGCGCTCGGTCGCTCGGACGGTTTCACCAGGCTCTGGCCGACCGTGGTGTTCGCCGTGGCGCTCGTCGTGAGCATGGGCGGACTGGCCTACGCCATGCGCGACCTGCCCGTCGGGACCGCGTATGCGGTGTGGGTGGGCATCGGGGCGACGCTGACCGTCGTATACGCCATGGCGACCGGGGGTGAGCCGGTGTCGGCGCTCAAGGTCGTGTTCCTGGTGATGATCATCGGCGGCGTGGTGGGGCTCAAGGCGGTCAGTTGATCACCTCGTGCCCGGCTGCCATCACCCTGCGTCGTTGGCGGCGTTCCCGTCCGCGGCGGGGTAACAGGCCGTCTGGCCGCCGTAGGTGAACCCGGCTCCCTCGACGTTGGCGATGGTGATCGTGTCGCCGCGCTCGTTGGCGATCCGCAGTACGTGGTGAGCGCTGCCTTCCATCGGGACCTCGGAGCCGTCGGTGTAGCCGTGGCCCTCGATGATCTCGCGGATCCGTGGCCACGCCTGCCCCCACTGGTCGTCGTCCATCACCGTGGTGACGCTCATCTGGGGCGCGTTGTAGACGTACAGGTCCACGTCGCACGCGGTGACCGCGCCGCTGGACGGGTTCTGCTGCCACCCGTCCGCGCCGAGCGTCTCCTCGGCCACCGCGCGGACCTCCTCGAGCGTCGCGTCCAGCTCACGCCTGGGATCGTCGATGGTCATGGCGTCGGTCACGGGGTGCTCCTCGGTGGTCGTCGGGTCCTCGACGATCTGGCTGTCTGTGCATCCGGCCGCAACGGCCAGGACGCCCGCGCCCAGCGCCGCGGCCAGGACGCGGCGGAGGACGGAGGGGTGGGACGGGCCTTCTCGCATGCTGGTCACCTCGCCAGGAGGTCGAGCCGGTCCGCCGCGATGGCGGCGAGGTTGTGCTGGGAGACGGTCTCGTTCTTCGTATAGATGCTGTGTGCGCCGACGTCCTCGCCGTTGATCCGGTTGTAGTCGGCGCGACCGTAGCGCGTGTCGTGGGCGACCGGCTCGCCGGTCTCGGGGTGGGTCCGCACCACCACGTCGCTGGTCTCCATGGACAACTCCTCGAGCCCCCACTGCCGCGGCGGATTGCCCAGTCCCGCCTTGGTGGTGCCGACCTCGCCGAAGAACTCGTTGACGAAGTCGCCGTCCTCGGTCATGTGGAACGCCCGGCCCTCGTCGATGCCGAGCGCGTCCTTGTCCGGGAGGGGCCGCATGAGGTCCTCGGTCGGGGCGGTCTGCGTCGGATAGGTGGTGGAGGTGTCCGGGCGGAGCTCGGGGAACCCGGGGCTGCCGTAGAGGGCGAGAGTGTCCACCGGGGACCTCCCGTCGGCGGCGAGCTCCTGCGCGGCGATGCCGGAGGTGGTCGAGCCGTACGAGTGGCCGAACAGTGAGAGGTTCACGTCGGTCGTGTTGTTGGCCACGGCGATCCCCCGCACGGCGTTCTCGACCTTGGACGACTCCTGCATCGCGAGCGTATTGGTCCCCACGCCCAGGATGTCGGCCTTCTGGGGATGCTGGTAGGCGAGGAACGCGATCGTGGCGTGCGACTCGCCGGGAGCGAGCTCGGTCGCCGCGAGGTTGAGGTTCTGCGCGTCGTTGACTTTGCCGATCACGCTGTCGTGCACGTTGGTGGTGTAGCCCTCGACGGACATCTCACCGTAGGGGCTCACGCCGCGGCGGACGCGCACTATGGGGCAGGGATGAACGTCATTTCACCTGGGCGGGTGAACGAATGGCTGCGCTGAGCCCTCGACTCTCCCGCCTGGCCCCACCCGCCCGCCAGCTCAGCCCGCAGCGGGGATCGGCGGCGCCGGGGCCTCGGTCACGTCGGTGTGCCCGGTGCGCAGGTACTCCACCACGGCGTCGTCGACCACGGTGTTGCCCTTGGCCACCTGGCCGTGGTCGCCGCCGGCGACGGTGATCATGTGCGCGCCCATCCGGTCCGCCAGGGCGTGGGCGCCGTGCAGGGACGTCTGCGGGTCGCCGACGGAGTTGAGCAGCAACGGCCGGGTCTCGAGCGCGTCGCCGCTGAGCTCGACGGGCGTGGTGATCGCGGGCGCGCCGGCGCAGGCGGCGCCCGAGCTGAACATCAGCCCGGTGGCGTCGAAGATGTCGCCGGTGACGAACTGGGTCCACAGGAACCCGGGGTAGTCGAGCGGCCGCGGGGCCACCCGGTTCTCGTTGCACAGCACGACCGATTGCATGTTGAGCGCGATCATCGCCTCCTCCGGAAGCTCCGGCATCTGCGGGTCCCCGCCGCCCCCGGAGATGGGGTGACCGGCGGCCAGGGCCTCGGCCAGCACCGGCCATGCCGCCGACTGTGCCGCGAGTCCGCGGGTGGAGGCGAGCGTCGGGGAGGCCGCCTGGACGGCGCCGGGGGTCGCCAGTTGCCGGGCGAGCCCCTCGAGCTGCACGCGGGCGGGGCCGGTCAGGGTGGTCCCGGCCATCCACGGCTCGGCGAGGGCCTGCCACGCCGGCGGCACGTCGCCGACCCGCGCCGGAGGCGGGGCGAGCGTGGCGGTGGTGCCCGTCTCGGCGAGGACCTGCTCGGTCCACCGCTGGTACACCTTCAGCGGGGTGTCCCCGAGGCCGTAGACGGCGTCGTTCGCGGCGATCCACTCGAACATCGCGTGGACGCGCTGCTTGTACGGCTCGTTCTGCTGGAAGAGGACCTCGTTCCACATCCAGTCCGGGTTCGCGGCGGAGTCGAGCACCATCTTGTCGGTGTGCTGCGGGAACAGGGTGGCGTAGGTGGATCCGAGCAGCGTGCCGTAGGACAGGCCGTGGATAGAGATCCGCTCCTCACCCAGCGCCTGCCGCACCAGCTCCCAGTCGCGGGCGGTGTTCTCGGTGGTGAGGTGCCGCCAGTCGTCGCCGCTGGCGGCCTCGCATCCGGCGCGGTGGGCGGCGCCGCCGGCGGTGGCGAGGGTGAGAGGGTCGGCGGCCATCGGCTCGCAGAGCAGGGGACCGGCGTGGGCGAGGCCGCGCGGCTGGACGCCGATGAGGTCCCACTCGTCTCGCAGTGCGTCCGGCCAGGTGAACATGCCGTCGTCGAAGTAGGTGAGGGAGTCGCCGCCGGGACCACCGGCGTTGCCGAAGAGGGAGCCGCGCCGTGCGCCCGGGTCGCGCGCCGGGAGTTTGGAGACCGTCACATCGATCGTCTCACCGCCAGGCTGGGAGTAGTCCTGCGGGACGGTCACGGCCGCGCAGACCGCGCCTGGGGTGGTCACCGTCTCCGGGCACGGGCCCCAGGCGAGGGAGGAGGCCGGGGCGGGAACCGCCTGTGAGGTAGGTACGGTCGGCGCGGCGACGGAGAGTCCGGGGACGACGACGGCGACGGCCGCGAGCGCGGCGACGAAACGTGGGGACGTGATTCGGCTTCGACGACTGGGCATATGCCAAGCATCCCAGAAGGCCGCGCTGTGAACATGGCCATGACGGATGTCATGGGTGACAACGTGACATCTGGCCCTTCGCACGGCGCCCGCGGGCGACGAGGCTGGACTCATGACGACACGCACCAGTCCGGCACCGCGCACCCCTCCGGCAGAGCGCACGCCTCCGGCACCGCACACCCCTCCGGCACTGGAGTTCCAGGGACTCACCAAGTCGTTCACCGTGCCCGGATCCGGGCCCGTGCCGGCGGTGCGCAACATCGACCTGCGCATCGAACCCGGAGAGGTAGTGGCGCTGCTGGGCCCCAACGGAGCGGGCAAGACCACGACGCTCGACATCGCTCTGGGTCTGACCGAACCGACCGGCGGTCAGGCCCGGGTCTTCGGTCAGGCTCCGCGTCGGGCGGTGGCGGACGGGCGGGTGTCGGCGGTGTTGCAGTCCGGCGGTCTGCTGTCGGATCTGACGGTCGAGGAGACGGTCCGGGCGATCGCCGGGCTGTATGAGAGCACGCTCGGCGTGGGCGAGGTGCTCGACCGGGCGGGCCTGGCGTCGATCGCCGGCCGGCGCGTGGCCCGGTGCTCGGGCGGTGAGCAGCAGCGCCTGCGTTTCGCGCTGGCACTGCTGCCGGATCCGGACCTGCTCATCCTCGACGAGCCGACCGCCGCGATGGACATCGCCACCCGCCGCGAGTTCTGGTCGACGATGCACGCCGAGGCCTCCTCGGGCTCGACAGTCGTGTTCGCGACCCATCACATGGAGGAGGCCGAGGCGTTCGCGGACCGGATCGTGCTGATGGCGCGCGGCCGGATCGTCGCTGACGGCCCGGTAGCGCGGATCCGCGCGATGGCCTCGGGCAGCACGATCACCGCCGTGTGGAGCCCCGTCGACGGCGAGCCGGCCCCCGAGGAACTCCCCGGTGTCACGGGCGTGGAACGCACCGCGGCACGGGTGATCCTCACCAGTTCGGACAGCGATTCCACCGCCCGCGCCCTGTTCGCCAGGACCGCGGCGCACGACGTCACCATCACCGCGAGGTCGCTCGACGACGCGTTCCTCACCCTCACCGCCGAGCCGGAGGCCTCCTGATGAACACCACCTACTGGGCAATCGACCTGCGCCGTACCGGCCGCGACGTCACCAACATGTTCTTCATCGTGGCCCTGCCCGTCGTGATGTACCTGGTCTTCGGCAGCGCGCAGTCGTACACGGACGCGCCGGTTCTGCGCGGCAATGTAGGAGCGGTCGTCATGGTGTCGATGGCGGTCTACGGCGCGGTCACGGCCACCACGACGATCAGCGGTGGGGCCGCCCTGGAGCGGTTCCAGGGCTGGGGCCGTCAACTCGGGCTCACCCCGTGGAGTAGCGCGGGGTACGTGACCACCAAGTCCGCGGTGGCCATGACGATCGCGGCGGTGCCCGTGGCCCTGATCGGCCTGGTCGGCGCGCTGACCGGCGCGGAGGCGACGCCCCTGGCGTGGGTGCTCTCGCTCGGCGCGGCGTGGCTGGGGTCGGCGGTGTTCTCCGCGTACGGGCTGGCGGCGGGGATGGCGTTCCGATCCGAGTCCGCGCTGGGGGTGGCCGGCGGCAGCCTGGTCCTGCTGGGCTTCGCGGGCAACCTCTTCGTCCCGCTGTCCGGGTTGATGTTGGACCTGGCCCGTTTCACCCCGCTGTACGGGGTCAACGCGCTGGCGCGGTATCCGCTCACCGGCGGGGTGATCAGCGAGGGGGTGTCGGATCCACTGTGGCTGCCGATCCTCAACGTGGTCGCGTGGGCCCTCATACTGGGTGGGGTCGCCGCGGTCCTGGTGCGTCGCCGTCGGGGTCGGGTGTGACCGAGGGGACGACGACGACCCCCCACACCGCCAGCACCAGCACTGACAGCACCCACCCCGCCGACACCCACCCCGCCGACACTTGCACCGCGAGCACCCGCACCGCGTGCGCCCGGTCCCGCAGAGGAGGACACCACCACATGGCCGTGACGGAGCGGAGCTGGACCAGTAGGTGGTCGCGCATCCGGGGACTGTCCTCCGGACCCGCCGTCCTGTTCTCGCTGATCTGGCAGGTCTTCCTGATCTACCCGATCCTCGCTGTGGTCACCGCGGACGCGAGTGCAGCCCGAACGGTCCTCGGGTTGACGGCCGTCGCGGTCTTCTCCGTGACCTATCTGTTGGCGTTCGCCTCGCCCGCCGTGACCGTCGGCTTCCCCCTCCACCTGCGGCGGTCCGGCGGTGCCGACACGGTCGAGTCGGAGCTGGCCGATCGCGGCGGCACCGAGCCAGACCACGCCCGGAAGGTCGCATCGACAGGTCTCGGCTACCTGGCCGCGTTGGTCGTCTGCGCCTTGGCGACGATGCCTGCGGGGGGCGTCATGGCTGTCACGACGTTCCTGCCGTTCCTGGCCTGCTACGTCACCGCGGTATGGCCACTGCGGTGGAGCATTCCGGTCTCCATGGGGTTCATCGCGATCGGTTCCGCCACGGCGTTCGGGATCGGCGAGGTGGGACCTCTCATCCCTGCACTCCTCGTGGTGCCGGTGTCACTGTCGATGGCGGGCACACGGATCTCCGTCGGCGTCAGCGTCCGTGAGGTGCACTTTCGCCGCGCGCTGGGCGTCGTGGAGGAGCGTGAGCGTGTCGCCCGCGACCTGCACGACGTGCTGGGCCACACCCTCACTGCCCTGTCGATCCGGGCGCAGCTCGCACAGGCACGGCTGGACACCGATCCCGATGCCACCCGCGCGGAGTTGGTGAACATCGAAGAACTCACCCGGACTGCGCTACGCGAGATGCGACTGACCGTGTCCGGTATGCGTGTTACCGATCCGGACACCGAGCTGGGGAATCTGTCCGGATCGCTGAAGTCGGCGGGGATAGCCCTCGTCGTCGTCGGATCTCCTTCCCTCGTCCCCGACTCCCACGGTGAGCTCGCCGCCTGGACGTTGCGCGAGGCGGGAACCAACGTCATCCGTCACTCCGGCGCCGGGTGCGTCACGGTGGAGTTCTCGAGTGGGGGCGTGCGGATCACCGACGACGGCGTGGGCATCGACACCTGCTCCCAGGCCACGGGTGGGCAGGGACTGCGCGGACTCGCGGCACGGGCCGCGGCGGCCGGCGCCCGGCTGACGATCGGCAGCGGCAGCGGCAGCGGCAGCGGCAACGGCAACGGCCACGGTCGCGACAAAGATGCTGGCTACGGCGAAGACGCCGGCAACGACTCGGTCGGGACCGTCGTCGATCTACGGTGGGCGCCATGACCGTCCCCGCGATCCGGATCGTCCTCGCCGACGACCAGGCCCTCGTGCGCGGCGGGCTGGCCGCACTGCTGGCGATGGAGGAGGACATCGACGTGGTGGCAGAGGTCGGGCGCGGCGACGAGCTCGAGGACGCGGTCACCAGGCTCCGGCCGGACGTGTGCGTGGTGGACATCGAGATGCCCGGAGGCGACGGGATCACGGTGACCAGCCGCATCCGCGAGGCGTTTCCCGAGGTTCGGGTCCTGATCGTCACCACGTTCGGGCGACCGGGCTACGTCAGTCGAGCGCTCGCCGCGGGGGCGGGCGGATTCGTCGTGAAGGACACCCCGGCCCGTGAACTCGCGCAGGCCGTGCGTCGGGTGCACCGCGGGGAGACCGTGGTGGATCCGGACCTGGTGCGGGACTCGATGATGTCCGGACCCGACCCGCTCACGCCCCGCGAGAAGGACGTCCTGCGTGAGGCGTTGGCGGGGGCGCGCGTCGCCGACATCGCCGCCGCCCTCCACCTGTCGCAGGGGACCGTGCGTAACCACCTGTCCTCGGCCATCGCCAAGACCCACACCTCGACGCGTGCAGAGGCCGCGCACGAGGCCCGTCTGCGCGGTTGGCTCTGACCCCCGCCACCCGGCCTCCCGCTTCCCGACCTCCCGAATCCGCTACTCCGCCTGTGGATCCGCTACCCCCAGAGCGGTAGCGAATGTGGAGGCGGAGTAGCGGATTGTTGGGGTTGGGGGACGGGCGCGGGGCGTATGGTCGAAGTCTCGACGCCAGGAGGACTCGTGACACAGGACCAGCCCGATCAGACTGCACAGGCGGACCAGGCAGAGCAGGCAGACCGGCCCGATCAGACCGCACAGTCGAACCGGCCCGGACCCGGCACCGCGCCGGTCGATCCGGTGAGCAAGTACCCCGTCGACATCCCGCTGCAGACCCAGCCCTTCCCGGGCCTGGCATCCGAGCTGATCCCGCCCGCCGATCACGGGGAGTCCTCGTGGGTCGGCCACGGCCGCCTCGCCGGCCGACGCGCGCTCATCACCGGAGGCGACTCCGGGATCGGGCGGGCGGTGGCGATCGCGTTCGCCCGCGAGGGCGCGGATGTGGTGATCGGCTACCTGCCGTCGGAGCAGTCCGATGCCGATGAGGTGGCCGCCCTGGTGCGCGAGGCCGGCCGGACGTGCGTGCTCCTGCCCGGTGATGTGGGCGACGAGGCCACGGCCCGACGGATCGTGCGCGAGGCGGTCGACGGACTCGGCGGGCTCGACGTACTGGTGCTCAACGCTGCCAGGCAGACGTTCGTCGCGAATCTGGAGGACCTGTCGTCGGAGCAGTGGGCCGAGACGATGAACGTCAACGTCAACGCCCCGTTCTGGCAGATGCAGGAGGCGCTTCCGCACCTGGAGCCGGGCTCGAGCGTGATCTTCACGTCCTCGGTGCAGGCGTACACCCCGTCCGCGGGGCTGGTGGACTACGCGGCCTCCCGCGCGGCGGTCAACACGATGTCCAAGTCGCTGGCGCAGCAACTCGCGCCGCGCGGGATCCGGGTCAACGCCGTGGCCCCGGGGCCGTTCTGGACCGCGCTGCAGGTCAGCGGCGGCAAGGATCCGGAGCAGGTGCCGTACCACGGGCAGAAGAACCCGCTTAAGCGGCCGGGGCAGCCGGTCGAGATGGCCGGGGCGTACGTGTACCTGGCCTCGGAGGAGTCCTCGTACACCACCGGCAACACGCTCTCGGTGACCGGCGGGGCGCCGACGCCCTGACGGGCGGGTCGCCCACGCCGTGACCGGCGGCTCGCCCATGCCGGAAATGGTGTCGCCCTCCCGGCCGCGGGATCATACGACCGGGAGGGCGAGTTCGTGGGGGCCGCGCCGCCCCCGCTCGGCGGAAGGGGTCCGCCGAGCGGGGCCGGGTGCCGGCCGGGTGATCAGGTGTCGTGGATGAGCACGCCGCGCATGATCTTCCCGTCCTGCAGGTCCTGGTAACCCTGGTTGATCGTGTCGAGGGTGTAGGTGGTGGTGATCAGCTCGTCGAGCTTGAGCTTGCCCTCGTCGTACAGGCGCAGCAGCTTGACGATGTCGTACTGCGGGTTGGCGGAGCCGAAGAGCGTGCCGGTGATGGTTTTGCCGAACAGCGCCAGCTGGGTGCCGCTGACCTGCACGGTCTTGTCGGTCATGTTGCCCAGGCCTGTGATCACGACCTTGCCGCCCTTGCCGATCACGTCGAAGGCCGCGGACACGACCGGCTCGTCGACGGTGCCCACCAGGATCAGCGCCTGGTCGGCCATCTGGCCCCAGGTGAGCTTCTCGACGGCGGCGTGGGCCTCCTCGGCGGTGGCGAAGGCGTGGGTGGCGCCGAATTTCAGGGCCTCGTCGCGCTTGAACTGGACGGGGTCCACCACCACGACGTGGCGGGCACCCGAGTGGACGGCGCCCTGCACGGTGTTGATGCCGAGGCCGCCGATTCCGTAGATCACCACGGTGTCGCCCTGGCGGACGCCACCGGCGTACACCGCGGTGCCCCAGCCCGAGGGGACACCGCAGCCGACGAGCACGGCCTTGTCCAGCGGCAGCCAGTCGTCGACCTTGACCACGGAGTGCTGGGAGATGACCGACCGCTCGGAGAAGGTGCCGAGCATGCACATGGCGCCGAAGTCCTTGCCGTCCGCATGGAATCGGAAGGTGCCGTCGGGCATGTGGCCGTCGAGGATCGTGGCGCCCATGTCGCAAAGGCTCTGGCGTCCGGTGGAGCAGTAGCGGCAGGTGCCGCAGTTGGGGATGAAGGAGCACACCACGTGGTCGCCGGGCTTGACCTTGGTCACGCCGGCACCCACGGCCTCGATCACGCCGGACCCCTCGTGCCCGCCGACGATCGGGAAGCGGGGCGGCAGCGAGCCGTCGGACAGGTGGAGGTCGGAGTGGCACAGCCCGGCGGCCGTGTACTTGATCAGGACTTCGCCGGGGCCCGGATCATCCAGGTCCAGCTCGATGATCTCGAAGGGCTGGTGGAGGTCGAACAGCACTGCTGCCTTGGTCTTCATGACGGGTCCTCTCGGGGAGTGGATGTGAGGGGGTTACGGGGTGGGCCGGGGGACCGGCTCAGGGGTCGGGGCCGCGCATGGCCGCGCATGGCCGCGCATGACCGCGCATGGCTGCGCCGTGCCCCTCGGGGTCACAGCTGGATGTTGACCGAGCGCGTCTGGGTGTACAGGTCGAGCGCGCCCTTGCCGAGCTCGCGGCCCCAGCCGGACTGCTTGAACCCACCGAACGGCATCGCGGCGTCGAAGCCGTTGTACTGGTTGACCCACACGGAGCCGGCCTGCAGGCGGCTGGCCACGTGGTGGGCCTTGGAGATGTCCTTGGTCCAGATGCCGGCGGCGAGTCCGTACATCGAGTCGTTGGCCTGGCGCACGGCGTCGTCGACGTCGGAGAACCGCAGGGCGGAGACGACGGGGCCGAAGATCTCGTCGGTCACCACGCGGTCGCCCGGCTTGACGTCCACAAAGACGGTGGGCTCGACGAAGTAGCCGGTGTCACCATGGCGGCCGCCGCCGGTCAGCGCCCGTCCACCGTCCTCGATCCCGGCGCGCAGGTAGTGGTTGACCTTGTCGAACTGGTCCTGGTCGACCAGCGGCCCGAGCACGGTGTCGGGGTCGAGGCCGTGGCCGATCGGGGTCTGGGCGGCGGCGTCGGCGACGGCCTGGGTGAACTCCTCGTAGATGGAGTCCTCGACGTACAGGCGGGTGCCGGCGGTGCAGGCCTGGCCGTGGTTGAACATCCACGCGGCCACGGAGCCCTGGACGGCGGCGTCCCAGTCGCAGTCGGCAAAGACGATGTTGGCGCTCTTGCCGCCCAGCTCCAGGGAGACCTTCTTGAGGTTGCCCTTGGCGGCGTCGACGATGAGCTTGCCCACCTCGGTGGAGCCGGTGAACGCGACCTTGTCCACGTCGGGGTGGCCGGAGATCGCGGCGCCGGCGTCGCCGAAGCCGGTGACGATGTTGACCACGCCGTCGGGCACGCCGGCCTCGGCGCAGAGCTCGCCCAGCAACAGCGCGGTGAGCGGGGTCTGCTCGGCGGGCTTGAGGACGAGCGTGTTTCCGGTGGCCAGGGCGGGCCCGAGCTTCCACGCGGCCATGAGCAGCGGGAAGTTCCACGGGATGATCTGCCCGCACACGCCCACGGGCACGCGCTGGGTGTAGGCGTGGAACTGCGTGTCGCCGGCGAACGGCATGGACACCGGCACGGTGCTGCCCTCGAGCTTGGTCACCCAGCCGGCGTAGTAGCGGAACACGTCGGCCGCGAACTTGACGTCCACCGCCTGCGCGATGGACGCGGCTTTGCCGTTGTCCAGCGCCTCGATCTGGGCGAACAGCTCGCCCTTCTCCTCGAGCAGGTCGCCGATGCGCCACAGGATCTGCTCGCGGTCGCACGGCTTCATGGTCGCCCAGGCGCCGTCGTCGAACGCGCGGCGGGCGGCGGCCACGGCCTTGTCGACGTCCGCGGCGGCGCCGTGGGCGACCTGGGTGATCTCGGCGCCGGTGGCGGGATCGTAGGTGCCGAAGGTGCGGCCGTCGGCGGCGTCGACCCACTGTCCGTCGATCAGCAGACGGTGCGGGCGGGCGAGGAACTCGCGGGCCTGCGCGCTGAGTCGCTCATCGACCCCCGCGGCATCGGTGGGGCGGTTCAGTGTTCCGGTCATGGCTACCTCCGAAGTCGACGACCGCCTCGGTGTGAGGCCGGTCACAAACCACTATGGAGGCGCCCGGAGGGTGCGAAGTGTTCAGTTTCTGGACAATTTCCGGATGCCGCTCAGGGGCTTCTCCGACAGGTCAGGACAAGCCGAACTCGCGCATACGGGCGTAGAGGGTCGTGCGGCTGATGCCGAGACGCTTCGCCGCCCGCGACCGCACACCGTTGCACTCGGCCAGCGCCGCGACGATCGCGTCGTACTCGCCACGCGCCAGCTCGCCCGGCGTCGGGGGTCGTCCGGCGCGGGCGCGGGCGGGTAGATCGCCCACGTCCAGTCTCCGCGCGCCCCGCCCGGTGGGGCCGTCGAGGCATTCGGTGAGGATGGCGCGCAGCGAGACCAGTCCGTTGGGCAGGTCCAGGCCGCTCACCGCGTCGAGGAACCGCGGGGTCACCGTGGGTGGCCGCATACCGCGCCGCGCGGCCAGGTCGGCGACCATGCGGCGGACGATCTCCTCGCCCTCGGTGCCGCGCTCGTGGAGGGGGCGGACCTCTGTCCGCCGGTCGCACAGGTCGAGTATCGCCGTCACCGCGGGGCGCGGGTCGTCGCGACTGGTGACGACGACGAGGTGGTCTCCGGCCGATTCCATACGCGCGGCCAACCGGCGAAGATCGGCGTCGTCCAACAGGTCGATGTCGTCCAGGATCACCGGCCCGGAACGTTCACGGAGTGCGGGCGCGACCATCTCCCGCCATGCTGTCGCGGCGTCGTCCGCCTCGGCGAGCCGGAGATGGCGGGCCCCGGGGCCGGCGATCGCCCTCGCCGTCGTCGACCTCCCCGACCCCGACGGCCCCCGGACGGCGTGACTCCGCACCGCCGTCGCGGGGGCGGCGACGACGATCCGGGACGCGAGTGTGGGCGCGGGTGTTGTCGCGGGCGCGGGCGCCCCTGGCGACTCGGGGAACGTGAGGTCCAGCAGGTGCCCGCGACGTCCTACGCGGCTGGTGGCCACCCCCACGGCGCCCACCGACAGTTCGACGACCTCACCCACATCGTCGCGCTCGACCAGGCGGCGGAGGGTGACGAGGTCGCGGGAATCAAGTCGCTCCAGGCTCGAATGAGAGGCCAGCACCACCTCGTCCCCGAACGCGCACGTCGCGGTGTCGGAGGAGCGGGTGCGTTCGACGAAGCGGCGCCACAGTTCCCGGTCGTCCGCGCGGGCGGTGTCGACATAACGGGCTTCGATGTCGGCCACGACCTTCCGGACGAAGGGCGCGAACAGTCGGGATGCGTCCGCGGTCATGCCCGTGAGGTTGACCGCGCCCACCAGGCGTCGGGTAAGCGGGTCGATGATCGGGTGGCCGTAGCAGACGAAGTCGCGCAAAACCTCGGCGAAGTGCTGCTCACCGTGGATGAACACCCCGGCCCGCGTCTCGAGCGCCGTGCCGATGCCGTTGTTGCCCAGGGCCTCCTCCGTGAGCTCGGCGCCTTCGTCGACGCCTCGCCGGAGCAGCATGCGGGAGATCCGCGCATTGTCGCGAGCCGTCCTGATGACACGGCCCTCGCGATCTGCCAGCACGAGGCTGGCGCCGGTGTCCTGCAGGACGGTGTCGAGCCCGTCCATCACCGGGCGCGCGGCCTCGGTCAGGCGGTGGGAGCGGGCGGCCCGCGGGTCGGGCGCCCCCGGGCGGGCGCTGTGCGGGGTCAGGCCACTCAACTCGGACCGGCGCCACGCCAGGTCCAGCGGGTTCGCATCGGGCGAGTGGGATGGGTGGGCGGTCCGGGGCACGGTCACCTCCGATAGGTCAGGCAGTGTGATCCACACCATACGGACGTGGCGGCGATCGCGCCGGTGACCTGTGGCACACAGGAATCTCCCAGCGAATCCGCCGGGAACTCGCGGGAACAGCCGCCATACTGAGACCCGTGAACACCGCCCCGAAGCCCCGCCCTGCTGCCGGTCCAGATGCCGCCGGAGCCGCCGCCCCTGAAGCCCGGGTGCTGGTGGTGGACGACGAGGAGAACATCGTCGAGCTGCTCGCGGTCTCCCTGAAGTTCCAGGGATTCGAGGTGGCGACGGCCCGCACGGGTGCGGAAGCGATCGACAGGGCCCGCACCTTCCGTCCGGATGCGGTGATCCTCGACGTGATGATGCCGGTGATGGACGGGTTCGACGCGGTGAAGCGACTGCGGGCGGACGGCTGCGACGCCCCGGTGCTGTTCCTGACGGCCCGGGACGCGGTCGAGGACCGGGTCGCGGGTCTGACACTGGGTGCCGACGACTACGTGACCAAGCCGTTCAGCCTCGAGGAGGTGGTGGCCAGGCTGCGCACGATTCTGCGGCGTACCGGCACCCTGTCCGCGGCTGAGCGTAGTGCGCGTCTGACCTTCGCCGATCTTGAGCTGGACGAGGACACCCACGAGGTCTACAAGGCCGGCCAGCCGGTGGCGCTCTCGCCTACCGAGTTCGCTCTACTGCGCTACCTCATGCTCAACGCGGGGACCGTGCTGTCCAAGGCGCGGATCCTCGACCACGTGTGGGACTACGATTTCGGCGGCGACGGCGGGGTGGTCGAGTCCTACGTCTCCTACCTGCGCAAGAAGATCGACACCGGAGAGCCGCGACTGATCCACACGATCCGGGGCGTGGGGTACGTCCTGCGCCAACCGCGCTGATGCCGCCCGACCAGCCGGCGGCGGGGGTGCCCGCCGTGCGCCGCCTGCCTCTGCGGGTGAGCCTGGTCCTGCTCGCGGTGGCGCTCACCGCGCTCGCGTTGGTGGGGTCGGGAGTGGCGGTGACCCGGGCGCTCGACGCGTCGATGCTCGAGCGCACCGACGCCGCGCTGCAGGAGGCCGAGCGCGGATGGGCCCGGCCCTCGGGCGAGCTGCCCGCGAACCCGCCGCCGGCGCGGGCGCCCGGCCCGCAAAGCCCGCCGAGCCGCTTCTACGTGCAGGTCCGCGATGCCGGCGGCGCGGAGGTGGTGGAGATCAACGACGAGGACTCCGCCCCCGTGGTCGACGGTCTCGAAGTCGGGGAGCCGGCCACCGTGCCGTCCGAGGAGGACGGCTCGGCGCCGTGGCGGGCTCTGCGGTTCGACGGGCCCGAGGGCGAGACGGTGACGGTGGCGACCCCGCTGACGGAGAACCACGCGGTGGTGCAGCGGCTCGTGCGCCTGCAGGTGGGTATCGGGGCCGCGATCCTGGTGGCGCTCGCGCTGGCCGCCTATCTCACGGTCCGCAGGAGTCTGCGGCCGCTGCGTCAGGTGGAGCACACGGCGGCGGCGATCGCGGGCGGCGACCTTTCCCGCCGGGTGCCCGAGGGCGATCCGCGCACCGAGGTCGGCACGCTCTCGGTGGCGGTCAACGAAATGCTGGCGCGCATCCAGACCTCGATGGCCGACGCCGCCCGAGCCGAGGACGCGGCACGCGACTCCGCGGCCGCCGCGCGTCAGTCGGAGGCGGCCATGCGGCGCTTCGTCGCCGACGCCGGCCACGACCTGAGGACTCCGCTCACCACGATCCGCGGGTTCGCCGAGCTGCACCGTCAGGGCGCGGCCGACGACACCGACCGTCTCATGCGGCGCATCGAGTCCGAGGCCCGCCGAATGGGCGTGCTGGTCGAAGACCTGCTCACCCTCGCTCGGATGGATGAGCAGCGCCCGATCGCTCGGGACCGGGTGGACCTGCTGTCGCTGGCGGCGGACGCCGTCCACGACGCCCGCGTGCTGGCCCCCGGCAGGACGATCGGGCTGGAGGTCATCGACGGCCCCGGAACGCCGGAGGTCCTGGGCGACGAGGTGCGGCTGCGTCAGGTGCTGGGAAACCTCGTGGACAACGCTCTGCGCCACACCCCGGCAGGCGTCCCGGTGACCGTTCGGGTGGGCACCGAGGCGGGCGACGCGCTGCTCGAGGTGGCCGACTCGGGGCCGGGGATGGCTGCGGAGGAGGCGGCGCGGGCGTTCGAGCGGTTCTACCGAGCGGACGCCTCACGGACCAGCACGACCGGCGGCAGCGGGCTCGGGCTGGCGATAGTGCAGGCTCTCGTCGAGGCGCACCACGGGACGGTGGGGGTCGACACCAGCCCGGGGCGGGGTGCGACATTCCGGGTGCGGCTGCCGCGCGCCCGGGACTGACGCGGCGGCGACCACCGACACCAGTTGCCAGGCAACTGCCAGCTTCACCGGAGCGTTCCCGACAGTTCACCCGCTGTACTGACTTCACAGTCAGACAGAGCCCGTCTGCGCCGGCGGGATCCACCGCCGGCGCGGCGTCACAACTGCTTGTGCGGGATTCCGTTGATCGTTCCGCCGTCGACGACGAACTCGGTCGCGGTCGCATAAGCGGACTCGTCGGAGGCCAGGAACAGCACGAAGGAGGCGACATCCTCGACCGTGCCGAGCCGGTTGAGCGGGATGGGGATCATGTCGTCCGGGATGCCCTCGGTGATCGGCGTGCGGACCAGGCCCGGGTGCAGCGAATTGCACCGGATGCCGTGCGGCGCCAACTCGAGGGCGACCGACTTGGTCAGTCCGCGCACGGCCCACTTGGCGGACACGTACCCGTGGGCCCACGGTGTGCCGCGCATGCCCTCGATCGAGGAGACGTTGATGATCGACCCGCGACCCGCCTCGATCATGGTCGTGGTGACCGCCTGACAACCGTAGAAGGTGCCCGACAGGTTGACGTCGAGGATCTGCTGCCACTTGTCGTGGCGGAACGAGGCCAGGTCGGCGCCGTTGGCGATGCCGGCGTTGTTGACGAGGACGTCGACCCCGCCCCAGTCGGTCACGGTCTCCGCCACCACCTCCGCCCACCGGTCGGGGCTTGTCACGTCCAACCGGCGGTAGCGGGCGTTCTCGCCGAGTTCCGCGGCGACGGCCTCGCCCTGGTCGTCGAGCACATCGGTGAGCACGACCCTCGCGCCCTCCGCGACCAGGCGCCGTGCGTCGGCTTCCCCCATCCCGCGCGCGGCGCCCGTGACGATCGCGACCTTTCCCTCTACCCGGCCCATGGTGTCTCCTCTTTTCAGCGGTTCAGTGTGCGGTGTGTACGGCGTGTTGTCAGCGGCGTGCGCCCACGAGGCCCGGCGCGCCGGTGAGCGGCAGGTCGAGCGTGGTGGTGAGCCCCGGAGCCGCCGCCACGACGGCGGGGATCGCGTTGACCACCCGCCCGACGCCCGCCAGGATCGCCGAGTAGTTGTGGTCGCCGTCCGCACTCTGGGCCGCCAGGTCGAGCACGTAGGACGGCTCGCCGATCACCTCGACGCGATAGGAATGCCCCTCCTGGACGGCGTAGGGCCAGTCCGGGCGGAGATCGTCGCGGGTGCGCGTGACGTGGTCGATCACGATCACCGGCTCGCCCCTGACCATCCCGGTGATCTGGAAGCGAAAGCCCGCCTGCGTGCCCTTCTTGATGGTGCAGGCCGCGACCTCGTAGGTCTCGGGTGCGGGTTCGCGCTCGACGTGCTCGGTGATCTCGTCGACCTCGACCCCGAGTCCCGCGGCCAGCAGGTGGATGGAGGCGCCCCAGCCGGCGGAGAGCACGCCGGGCAGGAACAGCAGCGGCGTCTGGTCGAGCGGGGTGCCGAATCCCATCACGTCGACCATCGACTCGGTGGAGTCGTAGGTGGCGTAGTCGGAGAACTCCGTGCAGCGGACCTGACGGACCTCGCGACAGGTGCCGGTGATCGCCAGCGGCAGCAGGTCGTTGGTGAAGCCGGGATCGACGCCGGTGACGAACAGGGTGGCCCCGCCCTCGCGCGCGGCGTTCTCGAGCCGGATGCGCGCCTTGTCCGGGACCCCGGCGGCAGGGTTGATGAGGGGAGTGGGGGCGGTGCCCGCGACGTTGATCCCCGCGGACAGATACGCCTGGATGTCCCGGGCGGCTTCGACGGGCCGGTTGTCACTCATCGCGCAGTAGACGACGCAGTCCGGACGCGCGGCGATGATGGCCTGGCTGTCCGTGGTCGCGGTGACGCCAGTGTGGACGTCGAGGCCGGCGAGCTCGCCCGCGTCCTTGCCGGCCTTGTCCGGGGAGTGGACCCACACCCCGACCAACTCGAACCGCGGGTCCTCGATGAGGTGCCGCAGAGCGATGGCGCCGGCATTGCCCGTGGCGATCTGTGCGACCCGGATGGCCATGGAAATCCCCCAAACCTGCTGTCGGCCCCGGTCGGGCCGCCTGTACGTCGCGGACGCTACCACCGGGAATCGCGCCACAGGGTCCCTTCCGGACAACTGCCTGGACAGGTGTCTGCCGATGGCAAGGAGGCGGGCCCACGGAGCCAGCGGTCACGTAACACAGCCGACACACGAGCCCACTAGCGTTCTGACCGGTTGACGCGAACGAGAGGATCACGCATGAAGCTCACCCCCCGCGAACTGGACAAGCTCACCCTGTTCACCGCGGCCTAGGTCGCGCGTCGCAGACTCGACCGCGGGGTGCTGCTCAACGTGCCCGAGGCCACCGCGCTCATCCCGTGGCAGATCGTCGAGCACGCCCGCGACGGCCGCACGGTCGCCGAGTGCATGAACCTCGGCCGGCAGGTCCTCGACGCGGGCCAGGTCATGGACGGCGTGATCGAGCGCTTGGCGATGATCCAGGTCGAGGCCACCTTTCCGGACGGGACCAAGCTCGTCACGGTGCACGACCCCATCGGGCCGGTGGAGCAGAGCGCGTGACCGGCCCCGCGCATACACACAGTCATCAGCGCAGTAACGCCCACAGCCACAGCCACGCGCACACCGATCCGGCAACCGCCCGGCTCGTCGCGGCCCTGGGACCGGAGTCCGAGGGGATGCCTGACCTCGGCATCCCGGCGGTGCGGCCCGGCCGCGATCTCGCCGACGCGGTGACGGGCCTGGTGCACACGCCGGCGGGGGAGGGTGGCGTTGTCGTCGTCGTCCCCATGACGTTCGGCCGCGCGCCCACGGTGATCGCCGACGCGGCGCGCACCCTCCGCGACGTCCGGGGGCGCCTGCATGGAACCGGCCCGGACGGCCGGGACCGGTCGGGCGGCGCGCGGGTCGCACTGGCCGCGCCGTTCGGCGACGCGACCATGCTGGTCAGCCGCCTGCGCGCGGTGATCCGGCGGCACGGCGAGGTGCGCTCGGCGCTCGTGGTGAGCCGCGCGATCGACCCGTTCGCCGACGACTCGGGGCCGGGGATGGCTGCGGAGGAGGCGGCGCGGGCCTTCGAGCGGTTCTACCGAGCGGACGCCTCACGGACCAGCG
>NZ_BRVN01000006.1 GCF_026011735.1 Dietzia sp. NCCP-2495
ACTCCCCTGTTCTTGCATTCACCTGGCGCGGCCCCATACCCATTCACCAGCATCGACCCCAAGTGGTGTGACCTGACTAACACTAGGCGAGCGGCGAAGAAAAGGAAAGTCTTACTGGACGCTGGACCTTGACGGTCGTCCCCGACACGAACCACGCATTCACATGCGTTATCAGCGACCACATGTACCGAGGCTCACCTGAGCCGCCTTCACAGGTCTCGACCAAATAACGTGGCGCCCGGACGCTCCGGGCGCGACGTGTCAGCGCTGGATTCCTACGTCAGTTCGCAGGTCCCGATGTCCACCTTCAAGGTGCGGCCGGCCACGGTGACCGTGAGCTCGCCGCTGACTTCTTCGATCCGGCTCGCGCCGTCCACGTCCGCGGCGCAGACCTCGGTTCCGCCTCTGGTCACCACCAAGTAGGTGCGTCCGTCGATGTCCTCGAGTCGCGCGAAGGCGTCGCCCACCGGAATCGGCGAGTCCCCCACTCCGGCCTTGACCGACGACGTGGTCGTTGTGCTCGGAGCGGTGGGCGTATTGCTCGGTTGCGGCGAGGCAGTTGCCGGAGCGGGAGAACTTGGAGTCGGTTTGACGGTGGTCACCCGGGCTGTGCGTGGCAGCGCGGGAGTAGGCGACACGGACGCAGAGGTCGAGGCCTCGGAAGTCGACTTCATCGAGCTCTTTTCCACAGGACTCGTCGGAGTGAACGAATTAACGCCGGGAGATTCCGCCCTTTCGGCCGGGGATCCACCGTCATCAGCCTCGCGTTCTACCTCTTCCCCCGCCGCCTCACCTGCAAGCCGCATCGCCGCTTCAACCGGCTCGGCGCCTGAAGTCAATCCCTCGGGAAAGGTTCCAGGAGGACCTGTACCAGTTCGCTGCCCTCGCGAGCCACCAGTGCAGTCGTATATCAAACTCGACGAATGGACAAAATACCACCCAATCCAGTTATTTGATTCTTCGCCAAGCTCATTGACAGAGTATATCTTTGCAGTGAAGGACCACCCATTGGTGCCACCCAATTGATCATTAGTCAGTCGCGGAAACCGAATAGTATCTCTCGGATAAGGGTAGCTATCTTCTGGACCCCAGCTGTATGGCCCGTTGGAACCCAGACGCCGGACAAGGCCGTTATCTTGAACAATGTACATTCGATAACGCTGCTCTTCTCTCTTTTTATTAATAGTAAATCTAATGCCGGCCCAGTTGGCGTTTTCATAATCTGAACATGAGATTTCATCTGCCCGAGGTAGCAAATCATCGGCTGTAGCGAGATCTTGCGAGGTCGCAGTGGCTGTGCCATTAGGGGCAGCGTCAGTAAGAGCGATCTGAGACGCCATTATGCTGAGCCCGAGTGCGCACGCGATGACGGCAGCAATCAACCTGGGCCTATGAAGCGATCTAGTCATTGCCGATCTCCTCGTTCATCATCGTCTCACCACCAGCACGGGCCGGCCCGAAGGCAAGCATGAGCAACGCCCCGGACAAAAGTCCGCCTAGGAAAATCGCCGTTCGTCCCGACAGCCACATCACCAAGTAACCCAGATATTGAGCATCTACGAACACACGCTCGGCCTCGGTAATCACGTAGGGAAAGGGGTCGTCGACCGGGTTCGCGTCACCTTTGAGGGTTACCGCCACGGCGCCGTTGTCGTCGTCAAACTCTGTCACCGAAACCACGCGGTGCGTGATTGACGTGCCGCTGTCGTTCTTGACCGCGATGACGTCGCCCACCTGAACCTCGGATGCGCCGATGGTCCGGGCCAACGCCAACGAGCCAGTGGTGATTTCTGGGGCCATCGACCCTGACCGGAAGACCAGCGGGCTGATCCCGAAAAACATGGACGCCGCGGCCAACAGCATGCACACCACACCCGCGACCGCACCAACGTTGAGGGCGAGGTTGCCCCACCGCATCCAACGTTCGGAGCGCTCGGTTTCGCCCTGCTCTGCGAATGGTTTCGCCACATTGATTCCCGTAGTCATGATGCTGCCGTTGCTGTGAACTCGACTACGGCCTTGACCGCTTTGCCCGAAACAGTCTTAGACACTGCGGAAGACAATTGCGCCTGGAAACACAGGATTTCCGAACTGGACGACGTCAATGTGCGTGCGGTGCTGATGAATGGCTTGGATGTCCCCACCGCGAGGGTGGTCGAACCGATTTGAGTCCCGCCAGTGCACGTTCCACCGCTCAGGGTGGCTCCCGCTCTCGCCGTCACCGCTATGTACTGAGCGAGACTCGAATCGCCGGTGGCATTAATTTTCGCGGTGTAACCGAAGCCGACTCCGCCCTTGTTCTGCACAGTCAGCGTGGACGCAACCGTACTTCCCGGCATGAGTCCTGAGCCCGCGAGGGACCACGTGGACGCGTATGAATCATTGACTTGCAGGTCCAACGACGCGGCACTGAATGCTCCCGAAGTCGCAGTAGCGTTGTCCACCCAATACGCCACTGTTCCCGCAGCACTGAGGCTGAACACCATGCCTAGCGACAGCAGCGCGCGAACTCGAGTCCATGCCGAGCCGCGCCACTTGAATTGCTGCCAGCTAATCCTTGAATTTGCGACAATGTCCCGCTTCTTGTTGCCTGCCATCAGCGACTCTCCCCTCTTTCAGGCGATACATCCGCGACCGTCGTCTTGCGTGATCGATCACGCAGGCTTCCACAGAACATCCAGACCGCGTAGGCGCCCAAGCCGCCGACCACGACCATGATCAGCACCTGCCTGTTTTCGCCCGAGAGCAGGTTATTTGCGTATCCGAGGTAGGGAACCGAGTACCAAAGCTTGCCTCTGACCTGCCCTGGGACCAGGAGATCCGAATCAGGGATGCTGTTGGCATCCCCCTGGGTCTGAATTCGCAGTTGCCCCTGCGCGTCATAGGCCAGCTGCGTGATTCGGTGTGTATTGACGGCCGGATTATCCGATTCGATCTGGAACGTGATCACGTCCCCGGCGCGGAGTTCGTCAGCAGGGACTGGCTTTACCACGATCAAATCCGCCGGCGAAAGAGTGGGTTCCATAGAACCCGAAAGGACCGTATACGGGGTGGCGCCGGCGATGCGCGGCACCACCACGAGCGCTGCCAGGACTGCAAACGCCACGATGAGCAGTGCCCCGGATGTGACAGTGCGAATCCACCACCACACACCAGTCCGCTCTTCGGGTGCGTCGGCCGCATCCGACTCAGCCCCCACGTCGCTCGCTGTCATGATTGCGTGGTCCCGAACGTGAAGGTAGCCGCCCCCGAGTTCCCGGCAGTAGCGTTCGGCCCCATCGTTACGCGGAAGCACAGGATCTCCGATGTCCCCTTCGCGAGTTCGCGATAACTAGTCTCCGCATCAGTTAGATCGCCCGAATAGAGGGGGTCCCCCGAGGCTTCCCCCGAAGCCGGACAAGCGACTTCGGAGGGCACCGCGGTGACCTGCAACTTCAGTGGAAGAACTCCACTGAGAGTCGCGGAGTCGACCTTGTACTTCATCGGCACGTTGCCGGCGTTTCTTACGCGCAGCGGACGCTGCACCGAGTCGCCACTCACCATGTTGGATGCCGTCAATGCCGTGAACTGGTAGGCTTTCACCTGCGTATTCGAGTCACCGACGGCAATATCAAGCCTCCCAGCGGTGATAGTGGAGCCCGTACTCTGAGCGGAATTACTCCACAGAGCACCGGTCTGTTGCACGGAAACGATGGCGGCTCCCGCTGCGGCCACCGCGGCGAGAGTCCAACGACGATGAGTGGTCATCTGTTGATCAGCTCAGATCACGGAGTGGTGTTGCTCGCCGGAGCGGTTTGCTCGAGCGTGATGGTCGACCCGGCCAGGTTGGCGGATTCCCCCATCCCTTCTTTGTCCTTCGTATCCGCCTTGAAGGTGATGGTCGTAGTGACATTGATCGTCTTGCCATTGTCTGCCGACGTGATGTTGCTGAGCGTGATCCCTGGCGTGGAAGTCGTCGCATTGACGTCGAGGTAGTCCACGAGGCCGCCAGAGACCCCACCCAGCGCCGGTGTCAGCGAGGCAACAAGGTTCTTGCCCTCCACGTCGAGCCGGTACGCAGCGGAATACTTAACTCTGTCACCCGGAACGATGCGGTCGGTGCCCGGAACGAACGTGGTGTCGTCACCCCAGGTCCATGCGCCCGTCGAGGTCGGGGTGATCTTGAGCTGCCCTGCCGTGACGGTGTCGCCGCCGAGCGACGCCTCATCGCTCCACGCCGCGTACGTTCCCGCGCCGCCGGCCAGCAGCAGCGCGGCCGCCCCCAGGGCGATGGCGCCCTTGGTGTTCTTCTTCATGGGATCCCTTTCAAGGTGTTCGGTACCGGGGCGGCGTAGCCGACCGGACCAGCGGTGCGATGTCGCCGGCCTCGGGCCTTCTCATCGCTCAAACGTGACGGACCATGTGTCCGTCGACGGTCGGCAGCGGGTGCTGACGACCGAGTTCTCGGGCCCCGGTTGTCCGGGGCGATGGTGGGCTCCTATCCGAAGCCCAGGGAGGGACTGCTCAGTGAACCGACGCCGATCCACGAGGCGGGCAGGGAACCGGTGCCCGACGACCCACTACTCCCGGAGGAGCCGGTCGAGCCGGATTTCACCGAGCCGCTCCCGGCGGAGGAGCCGAGCGAGCCGGTCGAGCCGGATTTCACCGAGCCGCTCCCGGTGGAGGAGCCGAGCGAGCCGGTCGAGCCGGAGGAGCCGAGCGAGCCCAACGAGCCAGTGGATCCCGAGCCGCCGCCACCGCCCGGGCGCTCGTGCAGGGCGATCCCCCAGTCCGGCGCGATAGTGGCGGCCTGCTCGACCTCCGCGGCGGGCACGCCCACGTTCAGCGTGAGGCGCACGGTCTCGCCGGCATCCAGCGCGAACTCGCTCATCAGGACTCCCGGCCCGGGGGGCTGCGCGCCCGGCAGGATCTGTGTCCGGCCCTCGACGCCGTTGACGTCGACCCGGAACCAGGCGCTGCCGCGCTCGACGGACCAGTTGCCCAGGTACACCTCGCCCTCGACGTCGGACTGCCCGTCCACCCGGAGGTGAAAGCTCGTCGCATTGGGTGTGCCGCCCGGAACCGGAATAGTGGCCTGATCCCACGGGATCACCTCGGCCCCGCCCCAGGTCAGGCCATCGGCCGAGAACTGGTAGCGCTCCCGCTCCACCGGCTCGGGGGCACTCGGAGCCGCGGTGGCCATACAGCCCGCGGACAGCGCTGTGACCATGCCGAGACCCAGCAGTTGGAGACCCCTGAGCGGAAGGGGCGAGCCGTGTTGACGTGACCCCGAAACGACGAACATGAGAACGTAAGCTAGATCACACCTCGTGCCTGGGTCAATAGGTTCCTTTTATTTTAGTGCTGCTTACCTGGTCGGGCGCCCAGCAGGACCATCCCGGACACCCAACGCTGTGGACATTGAGCCTTCACTGCTGCACACGGTGGGAATAGGACGATCGACCTCGAGGCGATACACTTGGCCGAAGCAGCCGCCACAGTGAGATGGGTCACACTCTTGACCTGAGTAAATGCCTAGTCAGCGGAGCTTGTCACCCACTCGATTGTCGTCCCCGAAAGGACCGCAGCATGACCACACTCTGTAGGAAGTCGATCGCCGTCAGCGCCGCCGCGCTGATGGCCGTGTCCGGCCTGACCGTCGGCGCCGCCACCGCGAGCGCGCAGACCACCGGCACCGAGAACTGCGCGACCAGCCAGTCGGTGACGAAGAACTTGGCAGGCAACTACACCGTAAACAAGGAAGTCGTTGGTGACGGCACTGTCGCCCCGGGCGGCCAGGTCACCTTCCGGACCAAGGTCAGCGGTGCAGGCGGTCTCGTCGCCTCGATCACCGACTATCACCCCGCCGGGTTCGAGCTCGTCGGCGCTCGAGAGAACGTCTGGTGGCTCGTCGGGGGCCAGAAGTGGGCCGACGTCACCGGCAAAGTGACCAAGAACGCCGCAAACAACTCGGTGAAGCACTCGGGTAGCGGCTGGACAACTGCGAGTGGCGCGACGGCCACTCTCGAGACCACCTACAGGGTGCCGGCGGACGCCAAGCCCGGCACCGTCCTCAACTCGGGGGCGGCCACCTCGGTCACCGCCGTCGGAAGCATTGATGCCAACCCCATCGACGTCTGCGTCACCATCCGCGAGCCCAACGCCGCGGAGGCCGTGACCGGTAGCCTCGACGGCCTGGGCCTCGGCTCGGTGACCTCCGGCTCCACCGCCGCCGGCGGCATCTCCAGCGACCCGTCCGGGTTCATCTCGGACATCATCAACGGCCTCGACCTCGGGAAGATGGTCGGCCTGAGTTGAGCCCCAAGCCGGCCGAGTAGCCGGCGATAGGCCCCGACAGTCTCGAGCCCCGGCCACCCGCACTCACGCGGGAGGCCGGGGCTCTGGCCTGCGGCCGCTCCCTTACCTGGCGTCCGCCCAGTACGGCTCCTTGAGCGTCCGCTTGACCAGCTTCCCGTTGGCCTGCCGCGGCAGCGCGTCCACCACGTCGATCGTGCGAGGCAGCTTGAACTTCGCCACCCGCCCGGACAGGTCCGCCAGGATCTCCGACTTGAGCTCCTCGGACTCCTCGAAGCCCTCGGCCAGCTCGATCACGGCCTTGACCTCCTCGCCCCAGTCCGTGTGCGGGATCCCGAACACCGCGGCATCACGCACCGCGGGGTGCCGCGTCATCTCCGACTCGATCTCCGCCGGGTAGATGTTCACGCCGCCCGAGATGATCATGTCGTTCTTCCGGTCCCGCAGGAACAGGTAGCCGTCCTCATCGACGTACCCGATGTCGCCCATCGTGAACATCTCGCCCACGTACGTCTTGGCAGTCTTTTCTGCATCCTGGTGATACTCGAACTGCGAGCCGTGCATCTGGAGATAGACGTTCCCGACCTCGCCGACGGGCAGCTCGTTGCCGTCGTCGTCGAGGATCTTCAAGGTCGTCGTCTTCCACGGGCGCCCCACGCTGCCGGGCTTGCGCAGCCACTCCTCGCCCGTGATGGTGCAGCCGCCGCCCTCGGTGCCGGCGTAGTACTCGGTGAGTACCGGCCCCCACCAGTCCAGCATCGCCTGCTTGACGTGCTGCGGACACGGCGCGGCCCCGTGGACGATGGTCCGCAGGCTCGACACGTCGTACTTCGCACGCACGTCCTCCGGCAGCTCGAGCAACCGCGAGAACTGGGTGGGCACCATGTGCGACTGCGTGACCCCGTGCTCGTCGATGAGCCGCAGCATCTGCTCGGGCGTCCACTTGTCCATGAGCACCACCAGCTGCCCCAGGTTGAGCGAGATGGTGACAAAATTGAGCACCGCCGTGTGGTACAGCGGCGAGCCGCAGATGTGGACGTTGTCCGGCGCGTGGATGTTGAAGCTGGCGAAGAAGTAGTAGTTGGGAACCGTCACCTGGTCGGGGCTCGCGCCGGTGAGCGGGCGGCGCACGCCCTTGGGGCGGCCGGTGGTGCCACTGGTGTAGAGCATCGGGGCGCCCAGGGTGCGGTCGGTGGGGAGGACCGGGGTGTCCGACGACGACGATGCCTCGGACCCGGCACCCGGCGCCGAGTCGCCCGGCGCCAGCTCCGCCAGCGGCCGGAACCCCGGCACCTCGCCCACCGCGTAGCAGCGTGCGGGATCCAGCCCGGCCTCGCGCGCGGCCACGGTGGCCACGTCGGCGAACCGCTCATCGGCGATGAACACGGTCGAGCCTGAGTTATCCAGGATGTAGGCGACCTCTGGGCCGGTGAGGTGCCAGTTGGCGGGCGCCACGTACAGGCCGATCTCCAACGCGGCGTAGTAGACCTCGAGGAACTCGATCGAGTTGGGGGCCAGCAGGACGATGCAGTCGCCGGTCCTCAGCCCCAGCTCCTGCAGGCCGCGCGCGTAGCGGTGGGCGGCGCCGGCGAGCTCGCCGAACGTCACCCGGCGGCCGGGGGCGTCGTCGGAGCCGCCCTCGATCACGGCCGGCCGGTCCGGCTGGGCCTCGGCGATGCGATACACACTGGTCACGTGCTTGCCGGTCCGCGGGTCGAGGACTCCTGCGTCGGCGGGGACGGTAGGCGTGGGTGCACTCATGACCCCATGGTAGAACGTGTTCTAACTCGATGGTGCCGCTTTCCCACCCCCGGACGGATCGGGACCGCTGACCGAGTCAACTACGCTCTCGCACATGGCCAAGCACCGAACTCGCGCCTCCGATGCCCAGCGCGCCGCCGTCCAGCAGGCCCTGGACACAGCCTTCGCCGCCGGGCGGCTCGACCACTTCGAGCACTTCGAGCGCATGCGGACCGCCACCAAGGCCAAGTACGTCGACGAACTGCGCCCGCTGGTGGAGGACATCAAAGAGAACAACGACGACCTCGGGCTCGGCAACGCCGGTCCCGCCGCCGGGAACCGGGGCAGCGCCCAACAGCCCGGCGGGCCGGGCCACGGCACGCGCGGGCGGACCCGCTCGGGCCGAAAGGGCCTGATCGTCGGCCTGGCGGTGGCGGTGCTCCTGCTGGGCGGGGGCGCGATCATCGCCGCCACCACCTCCGACTCCAGCTCGGAGGGTATGTCCACCGAGGACCTGACCCCCGGGCTGCTGCACACCGAGGACGGCGTGAACCGGCTCATCGCCGACACCCAGGCCGACCCCCAGTTCGCCAGCCGCGGCATCGACTCGATCCTCATCTACGGCAAGTACGCCACCCTGTCCCAGCAAGACCCGGCCACCCCGCACAAGCGGGTCACCTACGAGTACCGGGGCGGCTGGGAGGAGCGGCGGATCGACCCCATCGACGCCAAGGACACCCTCGACGTGTCGACCATCATGCCGTCAACGGTGATAGCCGCGATCAACGCCACGTCGGACGTGCTCGACCTGGACCCGGAGACAATGGTCATCAGCCACGTGCAGATCTCCGCGGACGCCCTCGGCGACCCGGAGGTGCGGGTCTCGGCCTCCAAGGGCAAGTACGGCGACCTGGGCACCGCCACCTTCGGCGCCGACGGCCAGCTCCGCCAGGTCCAAGAACCCTGACAGCCCCGCTGATCCACGCGGATCTGCAGAACTACGACGCCACGTTCACTCGGGCTGCGGGCATCCCACGGATGATCGGGTCAATTACTGCGGTGCCGCGTCGGGCCAGCGCGGGTTTGTCGCTCAGAGTGGGCATTAAGGCGGGGCGGGGAGCGGACGCGGGGCGAGCGCCGGGAGGGCAGGCCGCAGGCTCAGCCGATCAGCGCGCCGATCTTCTCGATCTCCTCAACCGTCTTGGCCGTGACCACGAGCATCGTGATGCCTGCGGCCTCCCACTCGGCGATCTGCTCGCGCACCTGCGCCTCGTCGCCGATGATCGCCGTGGCCTCCACCATCTCGTCCGGCACGGCGGCCGCGGCCTCGTCCTTGCGCCCCGCCCGGAACAGCTCGGTGATGCGGTCCACGTCCTCGGCGAATCCCATCCTGCGGAACGCCTCGGCGTGGAAGTTCTTCTCCTCGGCCCCCATGCCGCCGGCGTACAGCGCGGTGAACGGCTTGTAGGCGTCGATCACGCCGCGGCGGTCATCGGTGATGTGGAGCTGGCACAGGAACGCCACCTCGAAATCCTCACGTGTGCGCCGCGCACCGGGACGGGCGAAGCCTTCATCGAGCCAGGAGTTGAACTCGGACGCCGTGCGCGGGGAGGCGAGGAAGCCCAGCCAGCCATCGGCGATCTCGGCGGCAAGGGCCACGTTCTTTGGCCCCTCGGCGCCCAGCCAGATGGGCACGTCCTCGCGCAGCGGGTGCAGGATCGACTTGAGCGGCTTGCCGAAGCCGGAGGCGTCCGCGCCCTGGTACGGCAGCGCGTAGGCCGGCCCCTCGGAGGTGACCGGGGCCTCGCGCCGCAGCACCTTGCGGATGATGTCGATGTACTCGCGGGTCCGGGCGAGCGGCTTGGCGAACGCCTGTCCGTACCATCCCTCCACCACCTGCGGCCCCGAGACACCCAGCCCCAGGCAGAAGCGCCCGCCGGATAGGTGGTCGATCGTCATGGTGCTCATCGCGGTGGCCGTGGGCGTGCGAGCGGAGAGCTGCACGACGGCGGTCGACAACCGGATGTTCTCGGTCAGCGAGCCGTACCAGGCCAGCGGGGTGAACGCGTCCGAACCCCAGGCCTCGGCGGTGAAGACGGTGTCGAACCCCGCCTTGTCCGCCGCCACCACGAGGTCGGCGTGATTGGTGGGCGGCTGCGCGCCCCAGTATCCGAGCTGCAAGGCGAATTTCATGGACATAGTGTGACCCACGCCGCCGGATCCGCGTGACGCCCACAACGGAAAACCTCCCGAATTCCAGTGGAACGTGTTCTACTTGCGCTTGTGACATCAAGAGAGATCGCCGTAGAGATCACCCCACCGGACGAGCCGCCGCTGTCCGCCTCTCTCACTCCGTCCTTCGACTACACCAGGTCGACCGGGCCCGTGCTGGGAGCGTTCTTCACCGGACTGCGGGACCGACGGATCGTGGGCACCCGCGATTCGGCCGGCACCGTGCACGTCCCGCCCGTCGAGTTCGACCCGCTCACGCGCGGGCCGCTTACCGAGCTGGTCGAGATCGGTGCGGGTGACGGGATCGGCGGCGTCGTCGTCGCCTGGACCTGGGTTCCCTCCCCCACCGACCTCAACCCGCTCAGCTCCCCGTTCGCGTGGGCCCTGGTGCGGTTCGACGGCGCGGGCACCAGCATGCTCCTGCCCCTGGCCGCCGACGGACCCGACGCCGTGAGCACCGGGATGCGCGTGCGCGTGCGGTGGGCGGCAGAGCGGAGCGGGCGGGTCCACGACATCGCGTGCGTGGTCGCCGAGGGCGTGGTCGCCGAGGGCTCGAGCGGCGAGGGACGGGACGACGACAACAACACCACCGTTGACGCCCCGAGTTCCGATGCCTCCAGCTCCGACCCGGTGACCGGCATCGTCACGCCCATCGGCCTCGCGGTCACCCACACGGCCGCGCCCGCCGAGAGCGAGTTCCTGCGCGCCATCGTGCAGGGCCGCATCCTCGGGCGGCGCCGCTCCAACGGTCCCGAGGTCTACGTCCCGCCGCGCGACTACTGCCCGTCCGACGGCGTGGCGATGGGCGAGTACGTGCAGGTGGCCGACCACGGCACCGTCACCACGTTCGGCATCGTCAACGTGCCGTTCGCGGGCCAGCAGATCACGCCGCCGTACGTCACCGCGTACATCATGCTCGACGGCGCCGACGTGCCCGTCCAGCACCTGGTCCTGGGCTGCGAGGCCTCCGAGGTGCGGATCGGGATGCGCGTGCGCGCGGTGTGGGCGCCGGAGTCCGAGCGGCCCGCGTCCATGAAGGCCATCACACACTTCGAGCCGAGCGGCGAGCCCGACGCCGATCCCGCCGCACTGGCCGGTTCCGCCGAACTGGCAGATCCCGCCGATCCCGCCATACCTGTAGAGGACACCCCGTGACCCAGACAGCGCCCCGGGACGTGGCCGTCATCGGCTTCGCCCACGCCCGCCACACCGAGTCCACCTTCGGCACCACCAACGGTGTCGAGATGCTCGCCCCCGTCTTCGCCGAGTGCTACCGCCAGACCGGGCTCGACCGCACCGACATCGAGTTCTGGTGCTCCGGCTCATCGGACTACCTGGCCGGTCGCGCCTTCTCGTTCATCTCCGCCGTCGACTCGATAGGTGCCGTGCCGCCCATCTCCGAGTCCCACGTCGAGATGGACGCCGCATGGGCCCTGTTCGAGGCCTATCTCAAGATCGCCGCCGGCCACGCGGACACCGCGCTGGTCTACGGGTTCGGCAAGGCCTCCGCCAGCGACGACCTCGACTCGGCGCTCGCCCTGCAGCTCGACCCCTACACCGTCGCGCCACTGTGGCCCGGCCGCCACCACATCGCCGCCCTGCAGGCCCGCGCCGGCATCGACGCCGGCCGCTGGTCGGAGGCCGAGATGGCCGCCGTCGCCGCGCGCGCCCACGGCCGCGAGGCCGCCGACCTGCTGGCCGAGCCGTACGTGGCCGACCCGCTTCGCCGCCACGACTGCCCGCCGGTCACCGACGGGGCAGGTGCGATCATCCTCGCCTCCGGCGACCGCGCCCGTGAGCTGGTCGACAACCCCGCCTACATCTCGGGGATCGAGCACATCGCCGACTCCGCAGAGTTCGGGGCGCGCGATCTCACCGACTCGCCCTCGACCCGAGCCGCCGCGGCCCGAGCGACGGGCTCGTCGTCGGACCGTCCCGACCTGGGCGGCGTCGGGATCGCCGAGCTGCACACCCAGTACACGCACCAGGAACTGCTCCTACGCGCGGCGCTGGGCCTGTCCGACGATGTCACGGTGACCCCGTCGGGCGGCTCGCTGGTCGCCGACCCGCTGTTCTCCGCCGGACTCGAGCGCATCGGCTACGCCGCCGAGGCCATCTGGTCCGGCCGCGCCGAACGCGCCCTGGCCCACGCCACCAGCGGCCACCTGCTGCAGCAGAACCTCATCTGCCTCCTGGAAGGACGCACCGCATGAGCGAGAACTCGCACGGCTCCGGACTGCCCGCCGCCGTCCTCGGGACCGGCCAGACCCACCACGTGGCCCGCCGCGGCGACGTCACCATGGCCGGCCTCTGCCGTGAGGCCATCGACGCCGCCATGGTCGACGCCGGCGTGGGCTGGGACGACATCGACGCCGTAGTGGTGGGCAAGGCCCCCGACCTGTTCGAGGGCGTCATGATGCCCGAGCTGATGATGGCCGACGCCCTGGGCGCCGTGGGCAAGCCTCTCCTGCGCGTGCACACCGCCGGCTCCGTGGGCGGGTCGACCGCCGTCGTGGCCGCCTCGCACGTCCAGTCCGGGCGGTACCGCCGCGTGTTGGCCGTGGCCTGGGAGAAGCAGTCCGAGTCCAACGCCATGTGGGCGCTCTCGCTGCCCGTGCCGTTCACTGCGCCCGTCGGGGCCGGCGCCGGCGGCTACTTCGCCCCGCACGTGCGCTCCTACATCCGTAACACCGGCGCCCCCGAGCACGTGGGCGCCATGGTCGCGGTCAAGGACCGGCTCAACGGCGCCACCAACCCGTACGCGCACCTCAAGCAGCCCGACATCACCGTGGACAAGGTGCTCGAGGGGCAGATGCTGTGGGACCCGATCCGCTTCGACGAGACCTGCCCCTCCTCCGACGGCGCGTGCGCGATCGTGATCGGCGACGGCGAGGCCGCTGAGGCTGTCGAGGCAGAGGGCCGTCAGGTCGCTTGGATCCACGCCACCGCCCTGCGCACCGAGCCCGGCACCTTCGCCGGACGCGACTACGCCAACCCACAGGCCAGCCGCGACGCCGCGGCCGCGCTGTGGGCCGAGGCCGGGATCTCCAACCCGGCCGAGGAGATCGACGCCGCCGAGATCTACGTCCCGTTCTCCTGGTTCGAGCCCATGTGGCTGGAGAGTCTCGGATTCGCGGAACCCGGCGAGGGCTGGCGGATGACCGAGTCCGGCGCCACCGCGCGCGACGGCTCCCTGCCCGTCAACCCGTCCGGCGGGGTTCTCTGCTCGAACCCGATCGGCGCTTCCGGGATGCTGCGGTTCGCCGAGGCCGCCCGTCAGGTCATGAACAGGGCGGACGACCACCAGATCCCCGGGGCGAGAAAGGCTTTCGGCCACGCCTACGGTGGGGGATCCCAGTACTTCTCAATGTGGGTTGTCGGAACAGAGCGCAAGGCATGACCAATCCCTACCTCGACGAGACCGGCCAGTACCGGCCGCGCGCGATGAGCGAGCAGGCCCTGGCGAGCCCCGCCTACGCCGCCGCCCGCCGCTCGTGGGCCGCGACCAACGCCGGTGACCGCGACGCCTGGATCGGCGCCTGGTCCCCCGAGGGCACCATCGAGGACCCCGTAGGGCCGTCGATGTTCGACGAGGAGGGCCGCGGCCACACCGGCACCGAGCGCCTCCTGGAGTTCTGGGAGAAGGCCGTGGCCACCCCGGACCACATCGAGTTCCGCTTCGACCGCGCGATCGCCGCCGGCGACGAGCTGCTCTGCACCGGCACCATGCGCACCCACATGGGCGCCAACCTCATGGATATCGACATCGCGGTGGACTACCGCGTCGACGCCGACGGGAAGCTCATCGCGCTGCGCGCGTTCTGGGAGCAGGACGTGGCCATGTCCTCCGGGCTGCGCCCCCTCACAGACGACGACCGGGCCGCCATCTCAGGCGCCCTCCGAAAGGACACCTGACATGGCACGGGTAGCGGACGTCGAGTTCTCCGTCCCGGTCTCCTTCTCCCCCGTCGACCAGTACATCTCGATCGCCCGCGGCGCCGAGGCCGCCGGCTTCGACCGCGTGGTGCTGCCCGACTCCCTGTTCCACCCGCGTCGGCAGGACAAGGACTACCCCTACACGCCCGACGGCTCGCGCATGTGGGACGAGAACACGCAGTGGGTCGAGCCGCTCATCGCCTCCGCAGCCATGGGCGGGGCCACCTCGACCATCCGGTTCTCCCCGCAGGTGCTCAAAGTGGGGCCGCGGAACCCGCTGCTGCTGACCCGCCAGGTGGCCTCGGTCGCGCTGCTCACCGGCAACCGCCTGGACCTGGGCGTGGGGATCGGCTGGGACCCCAACGAGTTCGAGTGGTGCGGCGCCCCCTTCAAGGGCCGCGGTAAGCGCGTCGACGAGTCGCTGGCGATCATGCGCGAGGCGCTGCGCGGCGAGTGGATGGAGTTCCATGGCGACCACTTCGACTTCGACGAGCTCATCTTCACCCCCGCCCCCTCCGAGCAGGTGCCGTTCTACGTCGGCGGCCACACGGAGATCGCGCTCAAGCGGGCCGCGCGGCTCGGCCAGGGCTGGACCAGCGCGATGATGAAGTACGACGACATCGTGGCCACCGTGAAGCGCCTGGGTGAGCTTCTCGAGGCCAACGGTCGCTCGTTGGCCGACCGCGGCGACGGCAAGCCGTTCGCCATCCAGGTGGTGTGCCTCGACAAGTTCGGCAGCCGCGGGTTCACTGAGCTCGCCGAGGCGGGTGTCACCGACATCATCGTGATGCCGTGGATGATCGAGGGCCACGGTTTCGACTGCTCGGTGGATCAGAAGCTCGAGTCCATCGCCAACTTCGGCGCGAAGTACGGCCTCGGCGGCTGACACCGCCCCTCGCTCCAGCCGTCCCGCCCCTCGCTCCAGCCGCCCCGCCCCGTTTACTAGACAGCTTTTGCGAAGATCCGTCAGATCTCGCGACTGCTGTTTAGTAATCGGGAGGCGGGCGTTTGCTGCGACGGCCCGCTGGCGCGTCGGGCCCCAGCTCCAAGCATGCAGACGCGCCGCGATCAAGAGGTCTTTCGTAGCTGTGGAAGACCGTCCCCATCCTCCACATTCTGCAGTGTTGGCCTGTTCCCGGCTGCCCGCACTCACGACCATGGCAGGCATGACCAGTGGGAACGGGCCCGAGCACGCAGAAAGCAAGCCACGTCGTCGTCGCTCGGATCGGGACGACCGGCCCGGAACCGCCGTTGACACCGATATGTTCGCGGCAGCTATAGCAACGGGTCGGCCGTTCGTCGCCAGTGCAGCGCTGGAGCTCGGGATCGTCACCAGATACGCCCTGAAGACACGGTTTCGCCAACTTCATCCGGGCGTATACGTGGCCGTCGATAAGCAGCTCGCCACCCGCGACCGCATCCGGGCCGCCGGCCTGTGGGCGCCTCCGGACGCGACTATTACTGGATGGGCTGCCGCGCATCTGTACGGCGAGGAGTGGTACTCGGACCGACGCTGCGCTCGTGTCATTGATGTCCATTCTCCTCGACCACTACGCCCGGCGTCCGGGGTGCGCGTTCACGCGAGTTCACGAACCATACCGACCGCTGACAGGTGGAAACTCGGTGGATTATGGGTGGTGGCTCCCGCACGTGCCGCTGTCGATGTCGCGCGCTGGACGCGCGGGCACGACCTCAAAATCTGTGCGATCGACTCGATCTGCAACTCCGCCTCGATCACGCTGCAGGCTGTCGAGGACGCCGCCGGTCGAATGGTCGGACAGCACGGGGTCCGCGCGGTGGCCGACCTCCTCCCGCACTGCGATCCGGGCGCGCAATCGCCCCAGGAAACAGAGATGCGGCTGCGGATAGCGAGGTCTCACCTTCCCACCCCGACGAGCCAGTTGGAGATATTCAACGAGTACGGGCAAAAGGTGGCGACCGCGGACCTCGGGTACGAGGCCGAAAAGGTGGCGATCTTCTACGACGGCCGCGGGCACTCCCGTGAAGCTCAGTGGCTGTACGACGTCCAGATCAATGCCGAGCTCGCGGACCTGGGCTGGGAAGTCGTTCGACTCGCGAAAGGGATGCTCGCCGGCATCGCGGTCCACCACATAGAACAGGCATTGGACCGGAGCAGAAGAAAAAAAGATCGCTGACCAGCACCCCTGACCAGCGCCCCCTGCTCGCCGTCCCGGCGACCCCACCCGGCTGCCCGCCAGCTCGCCTCGCCGACCGCTCAGTATGCCCCCGCCCCCCCAATTTACTCGACAGAATGGTCGACGTTCCTGGCTCTGAGCGACTCAACTGTCTAGTAGACGGGACGGATGGACGGACGGCGCCGCAGCGAGGCCGCATACGCGGCGCTGGGGGTGGGCTGCGGTTGCAACGAGGCCGCTTATGCGTCGTTGGGGATGGGGCGGTCGGCCGAGATGTGGGCGGATATGTCATCGAGACACGCCAGGATCTCGCGGTGGGTGTCCTCGGTCGCCTCGAGATGCATGAGGTGCCCGGCACGCGGCACACTCCGGACCTGGCGGACGTCGTCGTGGTACCGGTCGAGCTTGGCCAGCGGCTCGCGACCGTGGAATCCCTCGAGGTCGGGATCGTGCTCCGAGTAGACGAAGTAGTACGGCACGGGGTTGGTCTGCCGCTCGAACTCCTTGCGCGCCTGCCACGAAACGTCCATGGCCCGGTACCACTGCAGCGGGCCGGCGAAGCCTGTGCGGACGTATTCGGTCTCGTAGCGATCCAGCTCTTCCGACGTGAGCCAGCGCCACGGCAGCTCCGGAGCCTCGGGCAGCGCGTCGAGGTAGGTCGTCCCGGGCGGGTGCTGCCACACGTCGAGGTAGTGGAAATCAGCGGACAGGGCCCAGAACACGCGGGCGAGGAAGTCCCGCTCGTGGCCCTCGAGATCGACCTCGGCGACGCCCGGCTGGGCGAAGTAGTGCAGGTGCAGGAAATGCTTCTCCGCCATCATCGCGGCGCCCTCCAGCGGGGAGACCGATCCGGCGGTGCCCATGAACGGGTTCTCCATCCCGATCACCGCCCGCACCCGCTCGGGCGCGAGGTGGCACGTGTCGTAGACGACCCCCGCGCCGAAGTCGAAGCCCACCAGCACGACCTTCTCCGACCGGGGCACCGCGTCGTCGAGTACGGCGACCAGGTCGTCGACCACCTCACGCGGCGCATAGTCCTCGACGTTCGTCGGCGCGTCGGAGCCGCCCATCCCGCGGAGATCCGGCGCGACCACCCGCCACCCGGCGTCCACGAGGACGGGGATCATGCGGTGCCACGCGAACCAGAAGTGCGGGAAACCGTGGACCAGCACGACGGTGCCCGGGCGCTCGGCGGCGGAGGACCCCGGCTCGCCGGCAGACGCGCCAGGCTCACCCGCCGAAAAACCCGGCTCGGCGACCACGTAGTGGATTCCGACACCGTCGCGGTCGATGTGGCGGTGTTCGAGGAAGGACGGGTCGTCGATTCGGGGATCGATCATGGGGCCACCTTGCCTGGTCTGGTCGAGAGTGTGGTGGGAACGGCGTGGAAGTGATCCGAAGTGATCCGCGTGGAAGTGACTAAAGATCCGACGACGACGAGACCCCGGCGCTCCGCTGCTCGAGCGGTGCGCCGGGGCCGTCGTCATGGTTTTTCGGTCCAGTCGGTCAGCTCAGCCGGTCAGGCCCGGACCGGGCACTTGAAGTCGACCTTCCAGTCCTGGATGGCGTTGAGCCAGCCCGAACGCAGGCGGGTCGCGTCGCCCATCGAGGTGATGTCGGGCATGTGGTCGGCGATCGCGTTGAAGATCAGCTCGATCTGCAGCTTCGCCAGGTTGGCACCGATGCAGTAGTGCGGGCCGTTGCCGCCGAACGTCAGGTGCGGGTTCGGGTCGCGCAAGATGTTGAAGCTGAACGGGTCCTCGAAGACGTCCTCGTCGAAGTTCGCCGAGCCGTACATGATCGCCGCGCGGTCGCCCTTCTTCATGGTCACCCCGCCGATCTCCACGTCCTCGGTGGCGGTGCGCTGGAACGAGGTGATCGGCGAGGCCCAGCGGAGGATCTCGTCGTAGGTGGTCTCCGGGCGCTCGGCCTTGAACAGCTCCCACTGGTCCGGGTTCTCCAGGAACGCGATCATGCCGTGGGTCGTCGCGTTACGGGTGGTCTCGTTGCCGGCCACCGCGAGCAGCACCACGAACCAGCCGAACTCGTCCGCGGAGAGCTTCTCGCCGTCAACGTCGGCTTGGACCAATTTGGTCACCAGGTCGTCCCGCGGGTCGACCTCGCGCTTAGCGGCCAGCTCCATGGCGTAGCCGAGGATCTCGGCGTTGGCGGCGTTGGACTCGTCCGCCAGTTCCGGGATGTCGTAGCTAGTCATCTTGTTGGACCACTCGAAAATCTGGTGGCGGTCCTCCTGCGGGATACCGATGAGTTCGGCGATGGCCTGCAGCGGGAGTTCGGAGGCCACCTCGGTGATGAAATTTCCCCCGCCCTTCGCGGCGGCAGTCTCGACGATCTGCTTGGCCTTGGCCTGCAGGTTCTCGCGCATCTTCTCGATGTTCCGCGGGGTGAACCCCTTGGAGATGATGCGGCGGTACTTCTTGTGCTCGTCGCCGTCCTGGTTGATGAACAGGAAGCGCGTCATCTCGACGATCTCGCGCTCGGTCCCGGGCGCGAAGCGCGGGATCGCAGTGTTCTCCCAGGTGGAGAACACCTCGTTGGTGCGCCGGGAGATCTCCTTGACGTCTGCGTGCTTGGTGACGACCCAGTAGCCGTCGTCGTCGAACCCGTCCGCGCCCGGCTCGTTGGCGCACCACCAGATCGGCTCGGTCTGCCGCAGGTGCATCCACTCCGGATGCGGAAGTCGCTTCTGGTAGAGCTCCGGGTCGGTGAAGTCGAACCCCTCGGGAATGGTGACTGGCTGCATGGCACTCCTTGGCCGCGTCGTTGTGCGTCGGGTGTTCACTCCCACAACCCGGATCCTGCGAACCCCTCGCCCGAGCTGTAATCTAGAACACGTTCCACCACCATACTAGAACAGGTTCAGATCCGGCCAGACCTACCTCCGGCCGGATTCCCGGAAGGAAAACCATGGGAAATCCCGTCATCGTCGAGGCCGTACGCACCCCGATCGGCAAGGCCCGTGGAGCCCTGTCGGGTCTGCACCCCGCGCATCTTCTGGGCGCCTCCCAAAAAGAGGTCATCCGCCGCGCGGGCATCGACGCCTCCCTGGTCGAGCAGGTCGTGGGCGGCTGCGTGACCCAGGCCGGTGCGCAGGGCAACAACGTCACCCGTGGCGCCTGGCTCGCCTCGGGCCTGCCCTGGCAGACCGCCTGCACCACGATCGACTGCCAGTGCTCGTCGGCGCAGCAGGCCAACCATTTCATCGCCAACCTCATCCACGCCGGTGCCATGGACGTCGGCATCGCCTGCGGCGTCGAGTCGATGAGCTGGATCGCCCTGCGCGCCGCCGTCGGCAACGGCGAGAACGGCATGCCCCGTCCCGACGACTGGACGGTCGATCTTCCGGACCAGTTCACGGCCGCCGACCGGATCGCCGCCCGTCGCGGCCTCAGCCGGGCCGACCTGGAGGAGCTGGGTGTCCGCTCGCAGGCCAACGCCAAGCGCGCCTGGGAGGAGGGCCGGTTCGACCGAGAGACCTTTGCCGTCGACGCCCCCGAGCGCCTCAAGGACGGTACCTACACCGGCGAGACGGTGACCGTCACCCGCGATCAGGGCCTGCGGGAGACCACCGCCGAGGCGCTGGCCGGCCTCAAGCCGGTCCTCGAGGGCGGCCTGCACACCGCCGGCACCTCGAGCCAGATGTCCGACGGCTCGGCTGCGGTGCTGCTCATGGACGAGGACGTCGCCAAGGCGCACGGCCTCACGCCCCGCGCGCGCATCGTCCACCAGGCGCTGGTCGGCGGCGAGCCCGAGTACCACCTCGACGGCCCGGTCCAGGCCACTCAGCGAGTCCTCGACCGCTCGGGCATGTCGATCTCCGACTTCGATCTGTTCGAATGCAACGAGGCGTTCGCCTCCGTCCTCCTAAGCTGGGCACAGGTGCATGGTCCGGACATGGACAAGGTCAACGTCAACGGGGGCGCCATCGCGATCGGCCACCCCGTCGGCAGTACCGGGTCACGGCTCATCACCACCGCCCTGCACGAGCTCGAGCGCACGGACGGCGAGCGCGCGCTCATCACCATGTGCGCGGGAGGCGCCCAGGCCTCGGCCAGCATCATCGAGAGGATCTGACATGAGCAACGTCATCGAGGCGGCAGCGGGACGTCGGCGGGAGATCTTCGCCGCCATCTCCTCGGCCAACGGCACGGACGACGCGATCCAGGCCATCTCGCACCTCCTCGCCGTGTCGGCGGACGAGGCCCGCGAGGTCCTGCGGGCGCCGCTGGAGTCGTTCGTCGGCGCCACCACCGAGCACGCGGTCCCGGCCGGACCGGCCGGCTTCGAACTCCAGCCGTTCAAGGACTCGGACGACCACCGTTCGCTGTACCACTCGCGTTCCTCCGACTCCTCGTCGGCGACCGGCGGCGAGTGGGACGAGAACCGCACCGAACAGGAGCGCCGCGACGGCCTGAGCCGGATCGACTCGGAGTCGGCCATGTGGTTCGTCGCCGTGGACACCGCGCGCGGCTCCGCCGTGGGCCTGGTGTTCGGCGAGCAGACCAACGACGGCGACGTGGACGTGGCGATCTGGATCCACCCCGAGGAGCGCAAGAAGGGATACGGCATGCTCTCACTCAAGGAGAGCCGCCGCGAGCTCGCCGCGTTCTTCCCGGGAAAGCACGTGATCGTGCGCGCCCCGCTGGCGGGCAAGTGACCGGCGCACAGCAGCCCGGCCCCGAGGACGTCCCCGCTCCCGAGACCGGGACCGACGACCCACGGCGTGGCGCGCCGTGGGTCGTCGGCGTCATCAAGGTGATGTCGCGGGTCAACACGTGGCTTTACCAGCGCACGGGCGGCCGGCTCGGTGGGAACTGGCGCGTGGGTTCGGCGCTGCGGGCGCCGGTTCCGGTGTGTCTGGTGACGACGACGGGCCGCAAGTCCGGCCAGCCGAGGACCGTGCCGCTGCTGCACATCCCCGACGGCGACCGTGTCCTGCTGGTCGCCTCCCAGGGCGGCTTGCCCTCGCATCCGCAGTGGTATCGCAACGTCCTGGCCGATCCGGCTGTCACCGTCCAGGTGGGTCGCCGTGTCAGGTCGATGACGGCGAGGGAGGCCACTCCGGTCGAGCGTGCGGAACTCTGGCCACGGCTCGTCGAGCGGTACGCGGACTTCGCTGAGTATCAGGCAAACACCAGCCGGGTCATCCCCGTCGTGATCTGCGAGCCCCGCACGCGCACCGAAAGCTGACCGATCACCTTCACGCAGTTCAGAAGCGGTTACCGCCGTCAACACCACTGACGCACCGATTCGGTCGGTAACTATTGACAAAAGTTCATTCTCAGTGAAGTCTTATGCAACGAGGGGCACACACGTGCCCTACACCGCTGAGAGGACTTGTCTCGTGAAGAACGCCACCAGAGCCGCAGCTCTCGTCGCCGCCGCAGCTCTTGCATCTTCGGGCGCCACCGGAGTCGCCAACGCACAGTCCGGAGATTTCGAGATCCCGATCCTCGGAGGTCTGACCCAGTCGTCCACCCTCACGTTCCCCGACATGGGATCGACCGACCTGGGCTCCATGGAACTGATCCCCGGCTCTGCTGGCGTCATCCCCGAGGGCTCAACCGGCGGCATCGGTGAGGGCTCCACCGAGCTCGGCGGTTCCGCTGACTTCACCGGCTCCGGCGGAATCATCTCCAACGGTCTCGCCGGCTCGCTCGAAGGCGGCTCGGTCACCACGGTCATCGACTCGGTCAGCGGCTCGGTCGACAACCTCTCGGGGTCGTCCACCGGTCTCAGCGGCTCGCTCGGCGACTTCACCACGGCACTGACCGGCTCGATCTCTGACGGCGGTTCGCTCACCGGCATCCTTGACGGCGTCGAGGGCTCCCTCGGCGACGGCGGCTCCCTCAGCGGTGTCCTCACCGGTGTCCAGGGGTCCATCACCGGAGGCTCGCTGACCAGCATCATCGACGGTGTCGCCGGTTCGCTCGACGACGGTGGCTCGCTCACCGGAGTCCTCGCCGGTGTCGAGGGCTCCCTCGGCGACGGCGGCTCGGCCGGCGACATCACCTCCAACCTCGGTGGCTCACTCGACAACATCGGCGTGGGCATCACGGGGTCGCTGGGCGACGGCGGCTCGGCCGGCGACATCACGACCGGCCTCGGTGGCTCGATCGAGAACGGCGGCTCGCTCGAGAGCATCACCGACGCGTTCGCGGGCTCGATCGACGACGGCGGCTCGGTCGCCGGCATTCTCGCGGGCTCCGAGGGCTCGATCGCCAACCTCTCGGGCTCCCTGACGGATCCCGATACCGGCCTGCTGGGTTCCGTCACCGGCGGCTACCTCACCCAGGGCATCGTCGGCTCTCTCGATGTGGTCACCAACTCGCTCGCCGGACCGGACACCGGCCTGCTCGGCTCGGTCACCGGCAACGGCGGCTCGACCGGGCAGAGCTCCGACGCGATCACCACCATCTCCACCGACAGCGCCTACGTGGGCATCGGCTCGGTCGACGAGCTGACCGGCGTCAACGGTTCGCTCACCGCCTTCACCGGCTCGCTCGAGAACGGCTCGCTGCAGGCCACTGCGTCCGCGGACAACGGCTCGCTGCGCGCCACAGCGTCCACCGACACCGCGTCCGGCGTGGGCACCAACGCCTCACTCGAGAGCGTCACCAGCATCGAGTCCAGCGTCGGCGGCGGCCTGCTCCCGATCCTGTCCGTGGGTGGAGCCATCGCTCTCGGTGGTGCCGCTGTCGGCGCCGGCGTCGGCGGGGACCTCCGTCTGCCGCCGCTGCCGGGAGTGCACCTCCCCACCATCTGCGACCTGCCGCACGACATGGTCGATCAGCTGGCCAACTCTGGTTCGGGCATCGCTGACCAGGAGTGCTACCACCCGGAGCGCGAGGGGAACTGATAGTCCCCTCCTGACGGCCGTCAGCTACTGACGCCCCGCAGACACTGTGGCCCCGCACCGACAGGTGCGGGGCCACAGTCGTTCGGCGGCTGCTTCAGCGCAGCCGCTCAGCGCCTCAGCGCGCGCCGTAGACCGGAACCGGAGTCGGCGACTCGGCGAGCAGCCGTGGGACCACGGAGCCGAGCTCGGCCGGGTCCCACTTGGCGCCCTTGTCCTCGGAGGCGGCGCGCTGCCAGCCATCGCAGACGGTGACCTTGCCGCCCTCGACCTCGAACACACGCCCTGTGACGTCGCCGGAGGCCTCGGAGCCCAGCCACACCACGAGCGGCGAGACGTTCGCCGGGTCCATCACGTCAAACGAGCCGTCGTCAGGAGCGGCCATCTGCGCGGCCATGGCCTCGCCGGCGGAGGTGGTCATGCGGGTACGGGCAGACGGGGCGATCGCGTTGGCGGTCACGCCGTACCCCTTCATCTCGGCGGCGGCCTGGATGGTCAGCAGGGCGATGCCGGCCTTGGCGGTGGCGTAGTTGCCCTGGCCGACGGAGCCGAACAGTCCGGCACCCGACGAGGTGTTGATGACGCGAGCGGCGCGCGGGCGCCCGGCCTTGGACTCGGCGCGCCAGTACTCGGCGGCGTGGCGCAGGGTCGCGAAGTGTCCCTTGAGGTGAACGGTCGTGACCTTGTCCCACTCCTCCTCGGACATGCCGACGAGCATCTTGTCGCGCAGGAAGCCGGCGTTGTTGACCAGCACGTCCAGCCCGCCGAAGGTGTCGACGGCCTGCTGGACGAGCTCGCGCGCGCCCTCCCAGGAGGAGACGTCGTTGCCGTTGACCACGGCCTCGCCGCCGGCGGCCTTGATCTCGGCGACGACCTGCTCGGCGGGGTGCTCCCCGACGTTCGAGCCATCGAGGCCCGCGCCGAGGTCGTTCACCACGACCTTGGCGCCCTCGGCGGCGAAGGCCAGTGCATGCTCACGGCCGATGCCGCGGCCGGCGCCGGTGACGATGACGACGCGTCCGTCGCAGATTCCCATTGTTGTCTCCTTGTGAGGTCTTGAGTCGTGTGGTCTCGGGTTGTGTGGTCTCGGGCGAGCTCGTGACGAGCGGAGCCCGTGGTCGGTGGTCAGTGCTTGTTCTCGGCGGTGGAGGCCGCCAGGAACGCGGGCTTCTCGCCGCCGCCGTGGACGAGCAGCTCGGCGCCGGTGATGTAGGCGGCGAGCGGCGAGGCGAGGAACGCGGCGGCGCGGCCCGCGTCGGCGGGCTCGGCCATGCGCCCCATGGGGATGGTGGCGTCGACGGCGGCCACCCCGTCGGCGTCTCCGTAGTGCATCTCGGCGAGCTCGGTCTTGACGGGGCCCACCACCACGGAGTTCACGCGCACGGCCGGGGCCCACTCCACGGCGAGCGACTGCGTGAGCGAGTCGATGCCGGCCTTGGCGGCGCCGTAGGAGGCGGTGCCGGGCGAGGGTCGGTGGCCGGAGACGGAGGAGATGTTGACGATCACGCCCCCGAGCTGCCCGTCCGGCCCGTCCGCGGTCATGACCCGGTGGGCCTCCTGCGCGACGGTGAGTGCGGAGAGCAGGTTGAGCGCCACGATCTTGGAGTGGAAGTTGGCACTGGCGTCGGCGGCGAGGGCGAACGGGGCGCCGCCGGCGTTGTTGACCACCACGTCGAGGCGGCCGTGCGTTTCGACGATCTCCTCGATCATCGCGCGGACCGCGTCGGGGTCGCGGAGATCGGCGGAGTGGAACTCGAGGTCCGCCACGTCGGAGCCGGAGTCGGCGGGTCGCCGCGCGCAGGTGACGACGACGGCGCCGGCGTCTCTGAAGACACGGCTGATTCCGGCGCCGACGCCCCGGACCCCTCCGGTCACGAGGACCACCTTGCCCGCCAGACCAAGATCGATGTTCGTCATGCGTGCTAGCCTACCAAGCAAGCGTTTGGTTAGTCACCGGACCGGTCCGCATCGGACGGACGGTGGCGTGCGAAGGGAGCACCATGGGCATCAGCGTCGACAAGGGCGCAGACGGCATCGCGACCGTCACCGTCGACTATCCCCCCGTCAACGCCATCCCGTCCGCGGGCTGGTTCGAACTCGGCGAGCAGATCCTCGCCGCCGGCAAGGACCCCGAGGTCCACGTCGTGATCCTGCGGGCCGAGGGCCGCGGATTCAACGCTGGCGTGGACATCAAGGAGATGCAGAACTTCTCCGGCTTCGACCACCTGCTGGCCGCCAACCGCGGCTGCTACGTGGCGTTCAACGCCGTCTACGAGTGCGCGGTCCCCGTGATCGCCGTGGTGAACGGCTTCTGCGTGGGCGGTGGCATCGGCCTGGTCGGCAACGCGGACTGCATCGTCGCCTCGGACGACGCGGTGTTCGGCCTGCCCGAGGTGGACCGTGGTGCGCTCGGCGCCGCCACCCACCTGGCGCGCATGGTCCCGCCGCACATGATGCGGACGCTGTACTTCACCTCGCGCACCGTCACGGCGCAGCAGCTCCACAGCTGGGGAACTGTCTACGACGTGGTCCCCCGCGATCAGCTCGACGCCGCGGCACGCGACCTGGCCGAGTCGATCGCCGCCAAGGACACCCGCGTGATCCGCGCGGCCAAGGAAGCCATCAACCACATCGACCCGGTCGACGTGAAGTCCTCCTACCGCATGGAGCAGGGCTTCACCTTCGAACTCAATCTCGCCGGCGTGGCCGACGAGCACCGCGACGAGTTCGTCAAGACGGGTCAGAACCTGGACAAGCGCGCCGAGCGCGGGTCCCACGACACCAGCACCGAGAGGACGGGCGAGACCAAGTGAGCACCCCCACCCCGCGCGACAAGCGCACGAGCCTGGACGAGGCGGTCTCGCGCCTCGAGAGCGGCATGACGATCGGCATCGGCGGTTGGGGCTCGCGGCGTAAGCCGATGGCCCTGGTCCGTGCGATCCTGCGCCGCGAGGACCTCACCGACCTCACCGTCATCACCTACGGCGGCCCGGACCTGGGCCTGCTGTGCTCGGCGGGCAAGGTCTCCAAGGCCTACTACGGCTTCGTCACCCTGGACTCGGCGCCGTTCTACGACCCGTGGTTCGCGCGTCGCCGCACCGAGGGCGCGATCATCTCCCGCGAGATGGACGAGGGCATGTTCCGCGCCGGACTGACCGCCGCCGCGCAGCGCCTACCGTTCCTGCCGACCCGCGCCGGCCTGGGCTCGGACGTGTTCCGGTTCTGGGGCGACGAGCTCAAGACCGTCGATTCGCCGTACGATTTCGAGGGAAAGACTGAGACCCTCCTGGCGATGCCGGCCCTGAAGATGGACGCCGCGCTCATTCACCTGGACAAGGCCGACAAGCACGGCAACGCGGCGTTCACCGGCGCCGACGGCTACTTCGACGACCTGTACGCCATGGCCGCCGACACCGTCCTGCTCGAGACGGACGAGATCGTCGACTCGGCGGATGCGCTGATGAACGAGGTCGGCCCGCAGCGCATGCTCCTCAGCCGCATGTTCGTCGACACCGTCTCCGAGGCGCCGAACGGCGCGCACTTCACGTTCGCCGGCGGCTACGGACGCGACGAGGCGTTCCAGAAGCACTACGCGACCGCCGCGAAGGACGAGCAGGCCTGGGCCGAGTTCACGGCCGAGTTTCTGTCCGGGTCCGAGGAGGACTATCAGAAGGCGGTCGCCGCCTTCGCCGAGCGTGTGGCCGCCGAGAAGGCCGCCGCATCCGAGAAGGGAGCCAAGTGATGAGCGAGAACAGCACCGACCAGATCACCCGCGCCGAGTACTGCGCCGTCGCCTGCGCCGAGATCTTCGCCGGCGCCGGGGAGATCTTCGCCTCGCCGATGACCCCCATGGCCACGATCGGCGCCCGCCTGGCGCGTCTGACCACCGAGCCGGACCTGCTCATCACGGACGGCGAGTACCGCTTCCTGGGCCAGACGCCGCAGCTCGGCAAGCTCATCGACTTCGAGGGTTACATCCCGTTCCCCCGCGTCTTCGACGTGCTGCAGGCGGGCACCCGCCACGTGGTGATGGGCGCCAACCAGATCGACCGGTACGGCAACCAGAACCTGTCGGCATTCGGTGACGACGTCCAGAAGCCCACGCGCCAGATGTTCGGCCTCCGCGGGGCGCCGGGCAACTCGATCAACCACGCCACCAGCTACTGGGTGGGCAAGCACTCCACGCGCGTCTTCACCGAGTCCGTCGACATCGTCTGCGGCATCGGCTACGACCGCTACACCGAGGGCGATCCCGCCTTCCGCTTCCACGTCCTGCCCCGCGTCGTGACCAACCTGGGCGTGTTCGATTTCCAGGGCCCCGGCCGCACCATGCGTGCGGTCACCCTGCACCCGGGCGTCACCGCCGAGCAGGTCGCGGAGAACACGGGCTTCGAGGTGGCCGGACTGGCCGAGGCCGGCGTCACGCGTGACCCGTCCGCCGAGGAGCTGCGCCTGATCCGCGAGGTCATCGATCCGCGCGGCGTCCGTTACCGCGAGGTGCCCGCGGAGGAGGCCAAGTGACCGGGCGGGACGGGAAGGTCGACGACGACAACAACGCCGCCGACTCCAGCACCACCGGCACCGGCAGCGCTGGCTCCGGCAGCGCTGGCAGTGCCGGCACCCCGCGCGCGGCGACACTGGCCACGGACTTCACCAAGCTGGTCGGCGTGGAGTACCCGGTCGTCCAGACGGGCATGGGATGGGTCTCCGGACCGGAGCTCACCGCGGCCACGGCCAACGCGGGCGGCCTGGGCATCATCGCCTCGGCCACCATGACGTACGCCGAGCTCGAGGCCGCGATCATCCGGACCAAGGAACTCACCTCCAAGCCCTTCGGTGTCAACCTCCGGGCCGATGCCGAGGACGCCGCCGAGCGGTGCGAGCTGATGATCCGCCACGGGGTGAAGGTCGCGTCCTTCGCGCTCGCGCCGAAGCCCGAGTTGATCGCCCGTCTGAAGGAGAACGGCCTCGTCGTCGTCCCCTCCATTGGTGCCGCGAAGCACGCCGTCAAGGTCGCCTCCTGGGGCGCCGACGCGGTGATCGTGCAGGGCGGTGAGGGCGGCGGTCACACCGGCCAGGTCGCCACCACGTTGCTCCTCCCCAGCGTCATCGACGCCCTGGGCGGGGCGGGCAGCACCTCGATCCCGGTCGTCGCCGGCGGCGGCTTCTTCGACGGCCGCGGCCTCGTCGCGGCGCTGTCCTACGGCGCCGCGGGCGTCGCGATGGGCACCCGGTTCCTCCTCACCAGCGACTCGCAGGTGCCCAATGCGGTCAAGCAGCAGTACCTCGAGCGGGGCCTGCAGGACACGGTCGTCTCGACCCGCGTCGACGGCATGCCGCACCGCGTGCTGCGCACCGGCCTGGTCAACGCACTCGAGTCCGGCAGCCCGGTCAAGGGCATGATCGCGGCGGTGCAGAACGCCAACAAGTTCAAGTCCATGACGGGCATGAAGTGGCAGCAGCTCGCCAAGGACGGCCTCAACATGAAGAAGGCGTCCGACCGCACCTGGCAGCAGATCGTCATGGCCGCCAACACGCCGATGCTGCTCAAGGCCGGACTGGTCGAGGGCAACACCGAGGCCGGCGTGCTGGCCTCCGGTCAGGTGGTGGGCATGATCGACGACCTACCCAGCTGCGACGAGCTGATCCAGCGGATCATGACGCAGGCACACGAGCGCTTGTCGGAACTGCGCGATCTCGGCTGATCTCCACTAGCGCTCCTCGAACTCCGCCCCCCTCTCGTCAAGGGGGGCGGAGTTCGTTCTTACCGGGAAATGTGATGCGACAGACAGCTTCTTGTTCTAGGCTGAGAACCGTCCTAATTTCTCAGGGGAGCGCTCGGCCCCTGCGCCCCCTCGGAGGAACCCTCGATGACATCGCGTACTTTCGCCCGATCGGCTGCCGTTCTCGGCGCCGCCACCGCACTCACCATCGCCGGCGCCGGCGCCGCCATGGCAGCCACCAACGACAGTGCGGTGGACGGTAATACGGTATCGGTGACGTTCGAGCTCGAGAGCGGTCAGCTCGGTGACACCTGCGGCGCCGTGCTGACCCCGACCTCCGCTGCTCCCGCGCTGGCGGCCAGGCTCGCGGACGGCAACATCGTCGACATCATCGACACTCTCGTCAATGACGACAATGTGACGGTCCTGCGCGACGGGTCCCTGCCCAACACGATCCTCGTCCCCCTGGTCAACCCGTCCGGCACCGTGACCGCTACCGACGTCCCGTCGAACGTTTACGCCATCGTGAGCTTTTGCCTCTCTGACCCGACCAATCCCGCTATCGAGGCGCCCGTCCTCGTCGGCGACCCGATGGAGGCGATCCAGGGCAGCATCGGCGGTCTGTCCTCCGACGGTGACGCACTCGGCACCCTGTCCGCCGTCATGGGCGGCGAGGGTGGCGGCGACACCGGTTCCGACATCGGCGCGATGCTCGGTGGCGGACTGGACACCGGCAGCGCCGGCGAGTAATTGCCCCTGCCTCCACTGTGAGATGACGCGGACCCGCCACTCCGAAGGGTGGCGGGTCCGCTTTGTCATGCGTTGCCGTGGCCCCCACTCCCACGCCCGCCATCCCCACCCTGCTCACGGGTGAGGATCCCTACATCGTCCCGACCCTGATGGTCGGTTCGCCCCTCGAGGCCATCCAGGGCAGCATCCGCGCCCTCTCGACCGTCATACAGGGCGGCGACGGCGGCCTCCTCGGCGGTGGCACCGGCTCCGCCGGCGAGTGATCACCAAGTCCTTACGCGAACCACCGCGGGCCCCGCACCCTCCCCTCGGAGGAGGCGGGGCCCGCGGCGCCGACTCCCCCTTCCACTTGGCCGGAGTGCAGGTCAGCGCCGAGTAAAGTTAACCTCACCGCCCAAACGGGCCAATCCCAGAGAATCGAGAAACATCGTGACCGTAACCCCCTTCCGTCGACTCACGCTTCTCGCCGCAGCCGGAGCCATCGCGCTGGGGACGAGCGCCTGTAGCAACGACGACGAGGGCGGCGCCTCGACCCCGGAGTTCATCACCGCGGACACCGACCTCGCCCAGGAGAGCCGGTGCGCCCGGGAGGGCGAGCATTTCGTCCTCGATGCCACGGTGAACAACAAGGCTGAACACGCGGCGACGTACATCGTCACCGGCACGGTCCAGAGCGCCGTGGATCGCGGGTACCGGGCCACCGGCACCGCCGATGCCGTCCTTGTGCAGGCGGAAGAAAGCGCTGAAGTGAGCCTCGACGGCTTCGGGGAGGACGCCCCAGAGGACGCCACGTGCACGATCACGGCGAGCAGGAAGCAGGCCGACTGACCAGCCTTTCCACCGGTAGACGACGAGGGCCTGCCTCCCTGGATGGGAGGCAGGCCCTCGCTGCTACCTACGGATCAACCCCGACCGTTGGGGATCGACGGACCGGGCGCCTGGGGCAACTCCCGCTGGGAATCGTCCTGGCCCGCGCCTCCGATGCTGCCGAGGCTTCCTACCGGGATACCCGGCGGGGGCGGAGGCAGCGGCGGCAGCTGCACCGCCGGGAGTTGGAACCCCGGAGGCAGCGAGATCATCCCGGTGTTGATTCCGTGGATTACCCCACCGATCGCCAGAGCGCCTAGCCCGATCGAACCGACAGCGAGCGAGCCGGCCCCTCCGGTGGAACCCAGCAGCGGAGCGAGCGAGCTCGTCCCGCCGACCGAACCCAGCAGCTGGGCCAGTGAACCGAACGTGGTATCCGGGTCCGACCCGGTGCCACCTCCATCCCCGGACCCGAGCGTGTCCTCGATCGAGCCGAGCGAGCTGCTCGGGATCGAGCCCGAGCCGTCGCCGGTCGAACCCGGACCCGTCGAACCCGAGCCGGTGCCCGGCGTGCCGGAATCATCACCGAGCGAGCCCGCCGTGACGCCGAGCGAACCGAGCGCCGCCTGCAGGAGGGAGCCGACGGAGCCGTTCTCGCCACCAAGCGAGCCGCTCTCGCCACCGAGCGAACCGCTGGCGAGCGACCCGAGAGATCCGGTGCCGCCTTCCCCGCAGGTGGCGCAGGGCAGCAGGCAGGCCAGCGAGCCGAGCGGGCTGCACTCGCCCCCGCCGCCGGAACCCTCCACCGTCACCACGACGGGCACTGTGTCGACCGAGCTGTCGGGGTAGGTGACGGTGACCGTCCCCGGGTAGTCACCCGGAGTCGTCCCCTCGGGCGGCGTGACGGTGAGGTTGCAGTTCTCGTCGAACGTCGCGTTCCAGCCCTCGGGGTACGTGACGGTGCACGTGGTCCCCTCCGGCAGGTCGGCGCCGGTCTGCGGAACGGTGATATCCGATCCCGCCTCGCCCGAACCCGGGCCGTAACCCGGATCATTCTCCTGCGCATCAGTCGGATCCGCATCCGGCGCCAGCACCGTGATCGTCACCGGCACCTGCTCGGACGAACCATCCGGATACGTCACCGTCACCGTGGACGGATACTCACCCGGCGCGGTCCCGACAGGCGCCGTGACAGTGAGGTTGCAGTTCTCATCGAACGTCGCACCCCACTCGTCCGCATAACCCACCGAACACTCCGTACCAGTCGGCAACGACGCATCACCAGTCTGCGGCACCGAGATCGGCGTCCCCGCCTGACCCGAACCCGGCCCATACGCCGGAGTGTTCTCCTGCGCATCAGTCGGATCCGCATCCGGCGCCAGCACCGTGATCGCCACGGGCACGGTGTCCACCGAGTCGTCGGGGTAGGTGATCGTCACCGTCCCCGGGTAGTCACCGGCAGGAGTATCCGCCGGCGGCGTCACCGTCATATTGCAGTTGTCATCGAAGGTGACCGTCCACCCGGCCGGGAACGAATGCGCGCACTCGGTCCCCCCGGGCAACGACGCATCACCGGTCTGCGGAACATCAATCGGCGTACCCGCATCACCGACGCCCGGGCCGTAACCCGGAGTGTTGTCCTGCGCATCAGTCGGCGCAGCCGTCACCGTCACCACAACCGGAACCACATCCGTCGACCCGTCCGAGTACGTCACCGTCACAAACGACGGGTACTCCCCCGGAGCAGTGCCCGCCGGAGGCGTCACCGTCAGATCACAGTTGTCACCGAACGTCGCATTCCAGCTCGCCGGGTAACCCACCGAACACTGCGCATCAGCAGGCAACGCGGCATCACCGGTCTGCGGCAGCGTCACCGCCACACCCGGCTGCGTCGAACCCGACGCATACGCAGGCGTGTACGAATCAGCCACATCCGGAACCACATCCGGCTCAGCCACCGTCACCACAATCGGCACCACATCCACCGAACCATCCGGATAGGTGATGGTCACCGTCCCCGGGTACTCACCCGGAGTCGTCCCCGCAGTCGGAGTCACCGTCGCGTTGCAATTGGCATCGAACACCACAGTCCACGACGCCGGGTACGACGCCACACACTCCGTACCAGTCGGCAACGACGCATCACCAGTCTGCGGCACCGAGATCGGCGTCCCCGCCTGACCCGAACCCGGCCCATACGCCGGAGTGTTCTCCTGCGCATCAGTCGGATCCGCATCCGGCGCCAGCACCGTGATCGTCACCGGCACCTGCTCGGACGAACCATCCGGGTAGCTGACCGCCACCGTCAGCGGGTAATCACCGGCCGGCGTTCCCACAGGCGGGGTGACCGTCACATCACAATTCGGACTATCAGCATCGCCGGTCCACCCCGTGGGCAGACCAACCACACACGACGTCCCCGCCGGCAGCGTCGTATCACCGGTCTGCGGAGCCGTGATCGGCGTACCAGCCTGACCCGACCCCGGCCCATAAGCCGGCGTATTGGTCTCAGCGTCGGTTGGACCAGCACCCGGTTCGGTCACCACGAACGGTGCCGTGGTGTTGTCGACCGAATTGTCGGCGTACGTCACCACGACCGGAGCCTGGACAGTCCCCGGCGCGGTACCCGTAGGCGGCGTGTAGGTCACCAGACCGCTGGCCGCATCGATCGACGCAGTTGCCGGCGCACCGGCACCGAGCGCGAACGTCGCACCAGTCGGCGTCGGCACCGGCGCGCCGTCCTCGGTGAACGTCACCGGCGACGTCGCCGTTTGACCGGCCTCCACGGTCACAGACTGGTACGTCGGGTCGTACGTGTCCGCTTCCGTCCCCGTCGGGGTCGCATCCGAGACCACGAACGGCGCAGTGACGTTATCTACTGAAGTATCGGCGTACGTCACCACGACCGGAACCTGGACAGTCCCCGGCGCGCTACCCGCAGGCGGCGTGTACGTAACCAGACCTGTCGTGGGGTTGATCGAGGCACCAGGCTGTGCACCGGCACCCAGCGCGAAGGTCGCCCCTGCAGGCGCCGATACCGGCAGCCCTTCTTCGGTGAACGACACCGGAGACGTCACCGTCTGACCAACTTCCACATTCACCGAGTCATACGATGGCTGGAAGATCTCTGCGTCCGTCGACACCACGTTGGCCTGGGTTTCGGTGAGCGCGTAACTCCAGAGACCACCGTGTTGTTATTCGTCCTAAGGGTGCAGCGGTGACCGCCAGAAGTGGCGTTCGAAGCATTGGCGAAACCGCAGTCACCGGTTCCGGCGGAAGAGGCAAGATAGCTCTGCGTCCACCCGTCCCAGTAATCGTGCGGCACCGAATAACCATCGGGTACATCAGTCGTCAGATAGAACTCGGGGAAGTCCTCGACTCGACGCCCCTACGGAAAGACGAACGAGTAGTACCCGTCTGCGTCTGTTGTCGTCCTGAAGTAGCCCGTCGATCCATCCGCCATCTCGATCCGGATGTACACGGTGACACCTGCCGCGGCGGCGTCACCGCCGGTCTTGGCTGTATAGAGGCGCTCGTTGTCCAGCCCGATCCACCCCTCGAGGACCTGGCAATTCTCGGTAAGAATCGTCGGGTAGTGCGTACACGCATCCAGTGTGTCGGCGGCTACCGCCTCGGGACGGGTTTGAAGCGTCTCGTAAGTAACTGGCGCACCTGAGACGGGATCGACAAGCGGGTTCGATCGCGGCCTGTAGATCACATTGAGGAGGCGGACGTAGTCGAGTGCCGTTTCCCACGCCGATTCGGTCGACCGGTTGTTGTTGGTGGAATCAAGATTCGGGACGGACATGAAGTTGCCGTCGCCCGGAAGCCGCTCAAGGACGTAATCGCTGCCGCCGGCCGTGATGTTGGTATCAGTGACGATCTGGATTCGGGACCCAGAGCTCTCGAGCGCTGTCGGGTTGAAGTCGTCAGCCACTCGGATGCAGTAGCTGCCATCAGCAGTCGTGGTGGTCGTGTACCACTCGGAAACCGGCCCGGAGCTGTTGGTCGCGGTATACCTCAGCTTGACGGTCTGCCCGCCAAGTCCGACGTCTCCCAGGGTCGGGTTCCAATTCCAGTTTCCACCGCCGTTGTCATCAAACACTCGACCTTCGATCGAGTAACGTTCGGCCGCGCCACACGTCGACGGCGTCTGGGAATACGGGTTGCCATTCGCATCCTGAGCCGGCCCGGACTGCGCATTGGCGGCGGGCAGGAGCGGCGCAAAGCCTGCAACTGCAGGCGCCAAACCCGCGACGAGGAACATCACAAAAGCTATGACCAGGCCCTTCCCCGACTTGGTCCGCCCCGTTCCTGTCGGGGTCGCGGCTGCCGATAGCGGCGATACGAGCACTAAACATGAACCGTCCCTTCACCAGGAAAATCGGCCCATCACCCATGCGGGGTCGGACCCGGGCATAGTTACCCGAGCCATAGTTAACACTATTTTTAGAACGGGACGCAATCGCCCCCTCGACCGCCTGCAGCGAACCCGTACATGTCCGCCGAACCCACTCTCAACTGCGAAGCTAAGTACTTCATGAGATTCCGTGCACCTTAAGGAAATTGGCCAATTTTCTCAGTAACTCGCCTGGGGGCCGGCGCCCGAATACGACACGGCCCCGCATCCTTGCGAATGCGGGGCCGAGCGTTCGGCAGTGCCTGTCAGCCGTCGAGACGCTCGATGATCGTGACGTTGGCGGTGCCGCCGCCCTCACACATGGTCTGCAGGCCATAGCGACCACCGGTGCGCTCGAGCTCGTTCAGCAGGGTCGCGAACAGCTTGGCGCCGGTGGCGCCGAGCGGGTGGCCCAGCGCGATGCCGCCGCCGTTGGGGTTGACGCGCGCCGGGTCGGCTCCGGTCTCCTTGATCCACGCCAGGACGACGGGGGCGAAGGCCTCGTTGATCTCCACCACGTCGATGTCGTCGATCGTCAGGCCGGTCTTCTCCAGCGCCCACTTGGTGGCCGGGATGGGCGCCGACAGCATCATCACCGGGTCGTCACCCCGGACGGTGAGGTGGTGGATGCGGGCGCGGGGCTTCAGGCCGTACTTCTCGACCGCCTCGGCGGAGGCGAGCAGCCCGGCGGAGGCGCCGTCACAGATCTGCGAGGCGACGGCGGCGGTGAGTGAGCCGCCCTCGGCCAGCACGGGCAGCGAAGCCATCTTCTCGAGGGTGGTCTCGCGCGTGGTCTCATCGGCCTCGAGGCCGGCCATCGGGACGTACTCGCTGGCGAACCGCCCCTCGGCGATCGCGGCGCGGGCGCGGGCGTGGGACTGCAGTGCCCACTCCTCCATCTCCCGGCGGGAGATGTCCCACTTGTCGGCCATCTTCTGGGCGCCGTTGAACTGGGAGATCTCCTGGGAGCCGAAGCGCTCGACCCAGCCGGTGGAACCGGTGAACGGGTCATCGAATCCGTACTCGCGCCCGGCGAGCATGGCCGACGAGATGGGCAGTGCGCTCATGTTCTGCACCCCGCCGAACAGGATCACGTCCTGGGTGCCGGACCAGATGGCCTGTGCGCCGAAGTGGATGGCCTGCTGGCTGGAGCCGCACTGGCGGTCGACGGTCGTGCCCGGGACACCCAGGGGCATCCCGGCGGCGAGCCAGGCGGAACGGGCGATGTTTCCGGCCTGGGGGCCGATGGTGTCGACGCAGCCGAAGATGACGTCGTCGACGACCTCCGGGTCGATACCGGTGCGTTCGACGACCGCCTTGATGACGTGCGCGCCCAGGTCGGCCGGATGCTGTCCGGACAGGCTGCCGCCGCGCTTGCCGACGGGCGTGCGGACGGCGTCGATAACGTAGGCCTCGCGGCCGGTCACGCTGGTCATGTGTCTCCTCGGGAAGGGGTGGGAAGGTCAGCCGACGGCCAGGCCGTCGAGCACGATGTTGAGGTATTGGTCCGCGATGGCCGCGTGATCGTTCTCGTCGTCGGGCCGGTACCACCGCACGGCGACCCACACCGTGTCGCGCAGGAAGCGGTAGGTGAGCCGCACGTCGAGGTCACCGCGGAAGTCGCCGGACTCCATCCCCCGGGTGAGCACGTCGGTCCACATCTCGCGGAACTCGGTGTTGCGCTCACGGAGGTAGTCGAATCGCGGGTTGCCGCGCAGGTGCTTGACCTCGTCCTGATAGATCGCCACCTCGTCACGCTGGTCGTGGATCGCCTCGAACGACGCCTCGACCAGCATCTCGAGTGTCTCGCGCGGCCCGAGGTCCGAGTTGACGATGCGCCGGTATTCACCGAAGAGCGAATCGAGGAATCCCCGCAGGATCTCGTCGACGATCGCTTCCTTGGATTTGAAATGGTGGTAGAGGCTCCCGGACAGGATCCCCGCGGCGTCAGCGATGTCGCGAACCGTGGTCGCACGCAGGCCGCGTTCCGCGAAGAGGCCGGCCGCGATCGACAGGAGCTCCTCGCGTCGCGTGTTGGCGGTCATGAGGACAGAGTACCAACCAAGCACTTGTTAGGGTACGCGTGTCGCGGAGCGCCCCTCCCAGAGACACGAGAATCCCCCCGCGACGACTGCCGCGGGGGGATGGACGACTGCCACAGGGAGATGGTCCCACCGGAACCGGGAACACCCGGCCCACGTAGGGCAGATCAGGAGCCGAAGCCCCAGACGAGATTGGCGGCCAAGTACAGGACGGCGGCCGGAAAACTGAGGACTCCGTGTATCACGTCACCGAGCGAGCCACCGGGAATAATTCCGTCAATGGAGCCGTGGACTTCGTGCCCGAGGTCCGCGAGCGATCCAGAGATGTTCATGATGTTTCTCCGTTCAGGAAGGTGAACTGGGGCGGTGCGGGAAGGACTCGGTTCAGGACCCGAAGCCCCAGAGGACTTCGCTGACAAATTGCACGAGGGAGGCGGGGATCCCGACCACCCCGAAAACAAGATCCCCCACAGAGCCCGCCGGGGCGGCTTCCGCACCGAATTCCCAGATGTCTAGTGCCACGTCGTGCAGCGAATCGCCGAGCATTTCCTTACCTCCGGGTGATGAATGGACGAGTTGACTATGTCGCCAGCATATGCCTACAGCCACGAAATCCTGAGAACTGTGGCTATTTTGTGATAAACCGTGGCGCGGCCGCCCGCGCTGCCGTCCCAGCCGGCCCGGGTCCGCCTACAATCCGGACCATGCGGACCACCTCCACCACCTCGCCCCGTCACCGCTCCGGTCGCCTGCTGACCCGCGCACTCGCCGCGACAGCAGGCCTGGGCCTCGCCCTCACCGTTTCTGCGTGCACGATCGGGGAGGTCGACGACGACACGGCAGCCGCGGGGTCTGCCACCTCCGAGCAGAGCGCGGCCGGCGACTCCGCCGCATCGGCCACACCAGATAGCGACGCAGAAAAGGACTCAGGCGACACGGCGGGCGATGGTGCGCCCGCCGCGGGAATCGACGAGCTGGTCCTCACCGCCTCGGACGCACCCGAACTCGGCCTCACTCCGGTCCCCGCCGAGGAGATCACCGGCGGCATGGACGCGCTCGGCGACCTCGCCAAGGACGTCAGGGTGGACCCGCCCCACTGTGCCGACCTCAACCAGGACGCCCTCACCGGCCAGGCCGAGCCCGGCACGATCGCCATCCAGTCCGGGATGCAGGGCCAGACCGCGTTCGCCGTGGCCCTCACCACCAAGCCCGACGGCCTTCCGCAGCGCGCAGGAGAGATCGAGAAGTGCCCGGTCATGACCGTCACGGTCCCGATCGAGGGCCAGGAGGTCGTGTCCGAGACCACCAACACGCCTCTCGACCGGGAGGCACCCGCAGGCGTCGAGGACTTCGCGGCGGTCCTGCAGGACACCTCGATGGACGTCGCCGGTCAGGCCATGAACTCCGGCACCGTCATGATCACCGGAACCGTCCGGGGAATCGGCGTCTCCGTCACCGGGACCAGCGCGCTCGGCGATCTGGCACCGGAGGCCCAGGCCACCGCGATGGAGGTGTTCACCAAGCAGGCCGAGAAGATCCGCAACGCCTGACCAGACACGGCGCCCGATCGGACGCTGCGCCTGACCAGAAGCTGCGAGCCGGTGGGTCAGGCCCGCTGCGAGGAGATGGAGACGACCTCGCCGGTGAGGTAGGTCGTGTAGTCGCTGGCCAGCATCGCGATGGTCGCGGCGACCTCCCACACGTCGGCGGCGCGACCGAAGGCCTCCTTCGAGGCCAGCTCGTCGAGCAGGTCGGACGACGCCGACTTCTCGAGGAACTTGTGCCGCGCGATCGACGGCGCCACGGCGTTGATCCGCACCCCGAAGTCCGCGCCCTCGATCGCCGAGCACCGGGTGAGCGCCATGACGCCGGCCTTGGCCGCGGCGTAGTGGGCCTGCGCCCGCTGGGCACGCCAGCCGAGCACCGAGGCGTTGTTGACGATCACGCCGCCATGGGGCACGTCGCGGAAGTAGCGCAGCGCGGCGCGGGTGGCGCGGAACGTGCCGTTCAGGGTGATATCCAGGACGCGGTCCCAGTCCTCGTCGGTCATGTCGACGAGCTCGCCCTCCCCGCCGAAACCGGCATTGTTGATGAGCACGTCGATCCGGCCGAGCTTCTCGGCAGCGCCGGTGATCAGTGCGTCCACGTCCGAGGTCGACTGCACGTTGCACGTGATGGCCTCGAACTTCTGGTCCGGAAACTCGGCGGCCAGCGCGTCACGGGCCTCGTTCATGCGGCGCTCGTGGAAATCCGAGACCAGCACGTCGGCACCCTCGAGCGCCGCGCGGCGGGCAGAGGAGAAGCCGATTCCGGTACCGGCGGCGGCGGTCACCACGACCTTCTTGCCCTTCAGCAACCCGTGGCCCGGGGTCTCCTCGGGGACGACGCTGAGGGGGGACTTGTGCTCGGTCATGACGGCCTGGCCTCTCGGGGTAGTCCGAGCACGCGCTCGGAAATGATGTTTCGCTGGATCTCGTTCGATCCGCCGTAGATGGTGTCGGACCGGGTGAACAGGAAGAGCCGCTGCCACAGCGCCAGCTCCAGGTTCTCCGGGTCACGGATGTCGTTGGGCGCGCCCTCGGAGGTCTCGGTGGGACCGGTCAGCGACTCGGCGCCCTGGACGAGCATCGCGAGCTCGCCGAGGTCACGGTGCCAGTTCGCCCACAGGAGCTTGGCCGCCGACGCGGCGCCGCCCGAGGAATCACGCTCGGCGAGCGTGCGCAGGGCGTGGGCCCGGATCACCTTGAGGCCGATCCACGCGCGGGTGATGCGCTCACGCACCGCCGGGTCCTGCGCACTGCCGTTGGCGTGCGCCATCTGCGTGATCTGCTCGAGCTCGCGGGCGAAGCCGACCTGCTGACCGAGCGTGGACACGCCGCGCTCGAACTCGAGCAGGGTCATGGCGACCTTCCAGCCCTCACCCCGCTCCCCCACGATCATCGACGCCTCGGTGACCGCGTCGTCGAAGAACACCTCGTTGAACTCGGAGGTGCCGGTGAGCTGCTGGATGGGCCGGATCTCGACGCCCGGCTGGTCGAGCGGAACGAGCAGGAAGCTCAGTCCCTTGTGGCGGCTCGTGCCCTCCTCGGTGCGGGCCACGACAAACGCCCACTGACTCAGGTGCGCGAGCGAGGTCCACACCTTCTGGCCGTTGAGGTGCCATTTACCGTCCTCGCCGAGACGCGCGGTGGTGGCGACGTTCGCGAGGTCCGAGCCGGCGTTCGGCTCGGAGTACCCCTGCGCCCACAGTTCGGTGACGTCGATGATCGTCGGCAGGAAGCGGTCCTTCTGCTCCTGCGTGCCGTGCGCGATGAGCGTCGGCCCGAGGAGCGTCTCACCCAGGTGGGACACCCGGGCAGGCGCGTCGGCCTTGGCGTACTCCTCATGGAAGCGCACCTGCTGACTCAGTGACGCACCGCGGCCACCGTGCTCGACCGGCCAGCCGACGCAGGTCCACCCCGCGGCGGCCATGTGCCGCTCCCAGGCCAGACGCTGGGGGAAGAACTCGTGCTCGCTACCCGGCCCGCCGGCGCCCTTGATCTCGGCGAACTCGCCGACGAGGTTGGCGTCCAGCCAGGCGCGGAACTCCGCTGCGAACTCGTCGTCGGACATCTCCGACGCAGGCCTGGTGTTCTCGGTCATGCCGCCACACTACCAAGCACTTGCTTGGTCACGCATCCGGCGGCAGTACCAAGCAGTTGCTTGGTAGGGTTGCGCACGCCACACCCGCAGCACGGAGGAGCCCGAAATGTCGCAGCCCGCAGACGCCGACGCAGCCGGACACACGGTCGGACACGCAGCCGCCGCAGGCCGCCAGCCCGTGGAGACCACCCCCGAAGCCCTGCGACGGGCGGCGACGCTGTGGCCGGACCGCGAGGCGATCGCCGACGTCCAGCCCGGCCAGGACACCCGCTGGACGTGGTCCGAACTCCTCGACGAGGTACGCGCCTTCGCCGCCGGCCTGCTCTCCCGTGGGGTCGCGGCAGGCGACCGCGTGGTGATCTGGGCGCCCAACACGCACCACTGGGTGGTGGCCGCGCTCGGCGTCCAGTACGTCGGCGCCACCGTCGTCCCCGCCAACACCCGCTACACCGGTAGTGAGACGCTCGAACTCATCCAGCGCACCGGCGCGACCGCCGCCGTGGTGGCGGGCACGTTCCTCGGGACCGAGCGCATCACGGACCTCACCGCGGCCGCCGGCGGATCCCTGGCCGGCGCGACCGACCTCACGACCCTGATCCGCATCCCCCTCGAGGGCGGCGACAGTGCGGAGGCCGACGTCGTCGTCGTCGACTTCCCCGACCTCCACGCACTGTCCACCGACAGGCTCCTCGCCGAGGCCGACGCCCGCGCCGATGCGGTGACCGGCGACGACGTGGCCGACATCCTCTTCACCTCCGGCACCACCGGCAAGTCCAAGGGCGTCGTGGCGCTGCACCGCCAGACCATCGCCGGCGCGCACGCGTGGGGCTCCAACGGCGAGCTCACCGAGACCGACCGCTACCTCATCGTCAACCCGTTCTTCCACAGCTTCGGCTACAAGGCCGGATTCCTCGTGTGCGTACTGTCCGGCGCCACGATCATCCCGCTGGCCGTCTTCTCGACCACCGAGACGCTGCGGCTCATCCGGGACGAGCAGGCCACCGTCCTACCCGGCGCGCCGACGATCTTTCAGACCCTGCTCGACGAGCCCGCGCGGAGCGAGTACGACCTGTCGTCACTGCGCCTGGCCGTGACCGGCGCCTCGGTGGTGCCGGTGGTGCTGGTCGAGCGCATGCAGTCCGACCTGGGCCTCGAGACCGTCCTCACCGCCTACGGACAGACCGAGACGATGGGCTTCATCACCACGTGTCGTCCGACCGACGACGACGTCACCGTGGCCACCACCTGTGGCCGCGCCTACCCCGGCATGGATATCCGGATCGGCGAGCAGGGCGAGATCGAGGCCCGTGGCGAGATGGTCATGCACGGCTACCTCGACGACCCGGAGAACACCGCCAAGGCCTTCACCGCCGACGGCTGGCTGCGCACGGGCGACGTGGGCGAGATCGACGCTGATGGCAATCTCCGCATCACCGACCGGCTCAAGGACATGTACATCACGGGCGGTTTCAACGTGTACCCGGCCGAGATCGAACAGACCCTCGCCCGCCTGGACGGCGTCGTGGAGTCCGCGGTGATCGGCGTGCCGGACGAGCGGATGGGCGAGGTCGGCAAGGCGTTTATCGTGCGCCGCGAGGGGGCCGACCTCACCGAGCAGGACGTCAAGGACTTCGCCGCCGAGCACCTGGCCGGCTTCAAGCGGCCGCGGTCGGTGAAGTTCGTCGACGCGTTCCCCCGCAACGCCTCCGGCAAGATCCTCAAGACGGACCTGCGATGAGCGCCTCCCCCACCCCCTCCTCGGCCACCCACGCCGCCACCCCCTCAGATCCGCTACCCTCCCGCGACATTCGCTACCCGTTTAGCGGTAGCGAATCTGAAGGCGGAGTAGCGGATTCCAGGGAGGCGGCGGGCGCGGCGGGTTCGGCGGCGGGCGCGGTGCTGGTCTCCGGCGCCTCGGGCGGGATCGGCTCGGCCGTCGCGCGTCGTCTGGCCGCCGAGTTCCCGGGTGCGCCGATGGTGCTGGGGTACCGCTCCACGGAGCCGGTGGAGCTGGCGAGGGAGCTGGGAGCCGGGCGCACTGTGGAGTGCGTCCGATTGGCTTTCGGGGACGACGACGGGGCCGAGGCCGACACCGCGCTCGCGGCCACGGTCGACGAGATCGGCCGCCGGTTCGGCGGCATCCGCGTCCTCGCCCACTGCGCCGGCCCGCACGTGCCCATGGTCCACCTGTCGCGGGTATCGCCGGCACAGTTGCGCCGCCAACTGGCCGACGACGCCGCCGGGTTCTTCGCTCTGGTGCACCCCGCGCTGGAGCATCTGCGGGCGGTGGGCGGCAACGTCGTCGTCGTCACCACCGCCGCCACGACCCGCTACCCCGTCCGCGACGGCCTGTCGGCCGGCCCCAAAGGCGCGGTCGAGCAGCTCGTACGGGGGCTGGCCGCCGAGGAGGGGCGGTTCGGGGTGCGGCTGAACTGCGTCGGGCCGGGGATGCTCACCGACGGGATGGCCGATCGGCTGATCTCGTCGGGCGAGCTGGATTCCGGGGCGCTGGAGGTCACGCGCGGCAACATCCCGCTGCGGCGGTTCGGTACGGCCGTCGACATCGCCGAGGCCGTGGCGTTCCTGGCCTCCGAGCGCGCCGGCTTCATCTCGGGCCAGAAGCTCGACGTGGACGGCGGCTACGGCGTCTGAGTCGGGCCGGGAGACGAAGTCCGGTACAGTACCAACCAAGCACTTGCTAGGTAAGGAGAGTCCCAGCTCATGACCGATGCACAGCATCCTCCGGCGGAGATCCCGCCCGTCCTCGGGATTGACGACCTCGGCGCGGACACGCAGCCCGTGGCGTACGAGGTCTCCGACGGCACCGCGTACGTCACCCTCAACCGGCCGGACTTCCGCAACGCGCAGAACTCGGTCATGACGTACTCGCTGGACAACGCGTTCATCAAGGCCGTCGAGGACGACGCCGTGAAGGTGATCGTCCTGCGCGCCAACGGCAAGCACTTCTCTGCCGGGCACGACATCGGCACCACCGAGCGCGATCATCACGTCGAGTACACGAACCGCGCCTCGATCTGGTGGGACCACACCACCCGCGGCGGCGGCGACCGGCGGATGGCGCGCGAGACCGAGGTCTACGTGCAGATGTGCCGCCGCTGGCGCGAGATCCCCAAGCCGATGATCGCCCAGGTGCACGGCGCCTGCATCGCCGGCGGACTCATGCTGGCCTGGATCTGCGACTTCATCGTGGCCTCCGACGACGCGTTCTTCTCCGATCCCGTGGTGAAGATGGGAATCCCGGGCGTCGAGTACTTCGCCCACGCCTTCGTGCTGGGCCCGCGCCGCGCCAAGGAGATCCTTTACACCGGTAGACGGTTCGGGGCTGCCGAGGCGCAGGAGTGGGGCATGCTCAACCACGTCGTGCCCCGGGACGAGCTCCAGGCCAAGGTCGACGAGATCGCCGGCGAGATCAAGGCCATGCCGGCGTTCGGGCTCACGCTGGCCAAGAAGGTCATCAACTCGAACGAGGACCAGATGGGGCTGCAGACCTCCCTGGACACCGCGTTCGGCTGGCACATGTTCGCGCACTCGGCCAACGCCGAGCCGGACGACACCGATTCCTTCTCCGCCTCCCTCGGAGGAATGGACGCCCGCTCGATGCGCGACACCGCGAACAAGGGCGCCACCGGCACCTCCGACACCGGCACCACCGACACGACCAAGGAGCGCTGAGGCGTGGACCTGCACCTGGACGCCGCGACCGAGGAGTTCCGCCTCGAGGTCCGCACCTGGCTGGCCGAGAACGTGCCCGCCGAGCCGCTCCCCCACATGGACACCGCCGAGGGCTTCGAGGCCCACCGCGCGTGGGAGGCGAAGATGGCCGACGCGCGCATGTCGGTCGTGTCGTGGCCCGAGGAGTTCGGCGGCCGCGACTGCGGGCTCGTCAACTGGGTGGTGTTCGAGGAGGAGTACTTCCGCGCCGGCGCGCCGCTGCGCGTGAGCCAGAACGGCATCTTCCTCCTTGCCCCGACCCTGTTCGACCACGCCTCCCCCGAGCAGCTCGAGCGGATCATGCCGCGCATGGCCCGCGCCGACGACATCTGGGCGCAGGCCTGGTCCGAGCCCGAAGCCGGTTCCGACCTGGCATCGCTGCGCTCCACCGCCACGCGCGTCGACGGCGGCTGGGTGCTCAACGGCCAGAAGGTGTGGTCGACCCGCGCCTCGTTCGCCGACAAGGGCTTCGGCCTGTTCCGCACGGACCCGGACGAGCCGCGCCACAAGGGCCTGACGTACTTCATGTTCGACCTGCGCGCCGAGGGCGTCACCGTGCGCCCGATCGACCAGCTCGACGGCCTGCCGGGCTTCGCGGAACTGTTCCTCGAGGACGTCTTTGTCCCCGACGACCCGGCGAACCCGGGCGAGTCCGGCGTGATCGGTGAGGTCAACCAGGGCTGGAAGGTGGCCATGTCCACCGCCAACAACGAGCGCGGCCTTTCGCTGCGCTCGCCCGGGCGGTTCCTGGCCACGACCGACCGGCTGCTCCAGCTGTGGGACGGTACCTCCGACGAACTGGACGAGCGCACCCGCGGCGGCCTGGCGGACGAGGTGGTCGACGCCTGGATCGGCTCGCGCGCCTACGAGCTGAGCACCTGGAACACGGTCACCAAGCTCACCGGCGGCGCCAATCTGGGCTTCGAGTCCTCGATCAACAAGGTCTTCTGGTCGAAGTGGGACATCGCGACGCACGAGACCGCGCTCGACATCCTGGGCACGGCGGGCGAGCTCGCCGGCGAGCAGTGGATGGACGGCTACCTGTTCGCCCTCGCGGGCCCCATCTACGCGGGGACGAACGAGGTCCAGAAGAACATCATCGCCGAGCGCCTCCTCGGCCTTCCGCGCGGATAACAAGGGACAGACATGGATTTCGCTATCGATCCCGACATCACCGACTTCGCCGCGAGCATCGACTCGCTGCTGGGCAAGTCCGACATGCCGTCGGTCATCCGTTCCTGGGCCGCCGGGGACACCGCGCCGGGTACGGCGCTGTGGGGCCACGTCGCCGAGACCGGTGCCGCCGCGCTGCTCGTCGACGAGGAGTCCGGCGGCGCTGGCGCTACGTCCGTAGAGGCCGTCGTGGCGCTCGAGGTGTTGGGTCGCCACGCCGTGCCCGGGCCGGTCGTGGAGTCGGTCATGGTCGCTCCGCGTATCGCCACCGCGCTGGGCGGGGCCCCGGACGCGGGCGACGTCGCCGGGGAGATCGCCGCCGGCGCGCTCGCCTCCGTGGCCGCGCCGCGTGTGTCACCGCTGGCCCCCGACGCCGACGTCGCACGGTTCGTGTGGGTGGTCGACGACGACGAGGTGTTCACCGGCACAGCCGGCGGGTTCCGTCGCTCGGTCGACCGTGCCCGCACCGTCACCACCCCGACCCGCGGAGACCGGGTGGCCGCCCACAGCACGGTCGACCTGGTCAACCACGGCGCGCTCGGCACCGCCGCCCAGCTCCTCGGACTGGGCACCGCGATGCTGGACATGAGCGTCGAGTACGCGAAGCAGCGCAAGCAGTACGGCAAGCTCATCGGCGAGTACCAGGGTCTCAAGCACCAACTCGCCGACGTGGCGATCGCGCTCGAGATGGCGCGGCCGCTGCTGTGGGCGGGCGCCCTGGCGATCGCCGAGAACCCGGGCGATCCCGACGCCGCCGTCCGCGACGTCTCGGCCGCCCGCGTCGCCGTGGCGGACGCCGCCTACCTCTCGGCCCGCACGGCACTGCAGGTGCACGGCGCGATCGGCTACACCCTGGAGCACGACCTGGGCTTGTGGCTGACCAAGACCCGCGCCCTGCAGACCGCGTGGGGTACGCAGAGCTTTCACCGCGGCCGGGTCTTCGAGGCCATCACCTCAGGTGCCACGGAGGCCGCGCGATGACCTCCGCCCCGGTTGCCACCCCCGGCGTCGACACCGACGAGCAGGCCGCCCTGCGCCAGTCGGTCGCCGCACTGCTGGAGAAGAAATCCGACTCGGCGGCCGTGCGCGCCGCGATGACCTCCGCCGACGGGTTCGACACCGCACTCTGGTCGACGCTCGTGGAGCAGATCGGCGCGGCCGCGTTGTCGATCCCCGAGGAGTACGACGGCGCCGGCGCCACCTGGGTCGAGACCCATCTGGTGTGCGAGGAGCTCGGCCGGCGGCTCACCCCGTCTCCGGTGCTCGGCTCGGCCGTGCTCGCCGCCCAAGCAGTCCTCGCCTCCGGCGACGCCGAGGCCGCGGCACGCCTGCTGCCCGGCATCGCTGCCGGCGAGCAGGTGGCGCTCTGCTGGGCGGGCCCCGACGGGTGGTCGACACCGGGAGTCAGCGCTGATTCCTCCGCCGGTGCTGACTCCCCCACTGCCGACATCGCGACCCTCACGGGAACGGCCCACCACGTCCTCGGCGCCGACACCGCGTCCACCCTGCTGGTGGTGGCCGTTACCGGCGAGACCGTGGGACTGTTCGAGCTCCCGGCCGATGCGGACGGCGTCGTCGTCACCCGCGTGCCCGTCATGGACCCCACCCGCACCCTCGCGCGCGTGGAGTTCTCCGGCGCCACCGCCACCGCGATCGGAACCCGGGACAGTTTCCTGTCCCGGGTGCGCGCCGCGGGCTGGGCGGCGATCTCGGCCGAGCAGATCGGCGCCGCCCGCGCGATCCTCGACGCGACCGTCCAGTACACGCAGGAGCGCAAGCAGTTCGGTCGCGTGATCGGCTCGTTCCAGGCGCTCAAGCACCGCATGGCCGACATGTACGTCAAGGTCGAGACCGCCCGCTCGCTCTCCTACTCCGCGGCCGCGCTGGTCGCCGAGGCCCGCGCCGTCGAGTCCGAGCAGGGCCCCGGCCCGGCCTCCGACGCCGCGGCCTACGCCGCCGAGATCGAGGCCGCGTCGGCCAAGGTCTACTGCTCAGAGGCGCTGCAGTGGATCACCGGCGAGGCGATCCAGCTCCACGGCGGAGTGGGCATCACCTGGGAGTACGACGCGCATCTGTACTTCAAACGCGCCCACGGCACCGCGCAGCTGCTCGGCCAGCCGCACGAGCTGCTCTCGGCGCTGGAGACCGCCGCCGGACTGTAACGGGGCGGCGGCAGGGGCACCGGGTGGTCCCGCGGCCACTAGAGTAGGGCGCCATGAGCCCCTTCCCCGAACACGGACGGACCAACGACCAACGATCGGCCGAGGACCTCGCCGCCCAGGCGGGTCGGATGCTCACCAACCTCCGGGTCTCGAAGATGGACCCCGAGGAGCTGGGCCCGCTCGCCGAGGCCGAGGCCCGGGCCGTCATGCTGGACCGTCTGGCCGTGGCCCGGCCCGGTGACGTGGTGTTCGGCGAATGGTGCCCGGACGACCGGGCGCGGCTCGATGCCGACCGAGTCTGGTTCCTTGACCCGCTCGACGGGGTCAGGTCGTACGTCACCGAGGGACGCCCGGACTGGGCCACGCAGGTGGCGCTCTGGGAGAAGGGGCCCGACGGTGTCAGCGGCATCACCGCCTGCGCGATCGCCATGCCCGCCTACGGCCGGGTGCTCACGGGCCGCGGCGCCACCACCTATCAGCCGATCTCGATCATTCGCGGGCCCCGCCCCGGCCCCCTGGTGCCGCCGCGGGAGGACGACCGCCTGCGCATCGCCGTCTCCGAGGCCGGGCCCCCGGAGTTCGCCGAGGAACTGGCGCAGCAGCTGGGCGCCTCGCTGGTGCATCTGGGCTCGGGCGGTGGCAAGACGGCGACCGTGCTCGAGGACGAGTGCGACGTCTACATCCACACCAGCGGCCACCACCAGTGGGACTCCGCCGCCACCGTCGGCGTGGTCCAGCAGCGCGGTCTCCACGCCAGCGCCCTGGACGGCTCCGAGCTGCGCTACAACACCGAGGCGATCGAGTTCCCCGACCTGCTCGTGTGCAAGCCCGGGCTGGCCGACACGATCATCAGCGCCGTGGCGCAGTACCTCTAGCCGGCGCGCGCCGGTCAGGTGTCCAGGCCGCGGTAGCCGGCGAACCGCTCGGCGATCTGCCCCTCGCTCAGGCCGTAGTCGGCGAGCGTGTACCGGTGGGCTGGCGCGCGGTCGCCGGACAGGCTGCGTGCGTTCTCGGCCTCCACGGCCGCGCGCACCTCGTCGGTCAACGCCTCACCGGCTGCCGCGTAGACCCGCTCCACCACGCCGGCGGGATCGCCCACCAACTCACGGTGCTCCACGTCGACGAACGTCGCCCTCGACGCCGGGTCCGCTTCGTGCCGGGTCCGAACGGCATCGAAGGTCTCGACACCCCGCGCCCACATCTCCAGCTGGGACTCGCCGATGTACTCGGGTGTGAAGCGCGTCGACCAGTCTGCAGCGGTGCGGTGCGCGAGCGAGCACATCGAGGCCATCGACTTCCGCGGATCCCGATGCGTCTGCACCACCACGGCGTCCGGATACACCTCGAGCAGCGCGTCGAGCGTGAACAGGTGGCTGGGGTTCTTGAGCACCCAGCGCCGCTCGGGATCGTTGGCGCCGATGAGCTGCAGGTTGCGCTTGTGCCGCTCGTACGCCGGAACCCAGTCGGCGCCCTGGAGCCAGCTCGAATAGCCGTCGAGCCGGGCGAGGCACTCGTACGACGCCGACGTCACCGACTGACGGAGCAGCTGCCAGCACTCCTCGAGATCGTCGGCCGAGATGTAGTGCACGCCCCCGTAGTCGGGGTTCTCGGACATGAAGCCGGCGTACAGATCGCGCAGGCCCACGTACGCGGGGTCGTCCTCCCACGTCTCGCGCGGTGGCCGCGGCTGCGGGACCTCCGTCAGCCACAGTTCGAGCCCCTGGTTGGCGGGGTCGGCACCGAGGAGCCGGTGCAGCGCCGTGGTGCCGGTGCGGGGCAGCCCGGTGACGACGACGGGCCGCTCGAGCTCCACGCCCGTCTGCTCCGGCGCGGCCGCGAACCCGGCGTTCGCCATGAGCCTGGCGGTCAGTGCGCTCTTGAGGACCGAGCGCCAGTACTTGCTGCCCGCAGGGGTCAGGCCGGCGTCGGTGTGCAGGGACTCGAGCAGGACACCCAGAGCCTCGCGGTGGGCGTCGGCGCCCTCCCCGAAATCCTCCAATCCGACGGCGCGCGAGGCGCTGGCGTGTAGGTCCTCGACGGTCCCCACATGGACCCGGTCGGCGTCGTCACTCATGACAGGCCCCTCCTACGACAGTCCGCGGCGTGCGAACGCCTGTTGCCGCGCGGCGATCCGCTCGCGCCACTGCTCGGGGCTCACCCGCTGATCGGCGTACCCGGGAACTTCGTCGGCCAGCGAATCGAAGGGCACGACCTTCAGAGTCGGGCCCTGTTCCGGGGTGATGGGGCCATCGACCCGCTGCCACCGGAACTGCATGATCCCCTCGCGGTGGCCGAGCAGCTCGAGCCAGTTGGCCAGGCCCGGATCCTGCTCGGAGAGCACCAGGTGGATCATGCCGTCAGAGTCCACGTGCGCCTGGTCGACGGTGAGGCTGGTCTGGTGGTGCACGTAGTCAAGCGAGGCGTACCACATGCTGCCCAGCTGGAAGCCCTGGTAGGGCACCCCGGCGACGGGCACCGAGATCACCATGGCCTCATCCGGGGAGAGCTCGAAGATCCCCGCCGACGAGTACTGCGTGGTGAGACCGCCGGGCGTGCTGCGGGGCGTGTAGAGCGTGTTCCGCTCCTGGTCACCGAAGAACCAGCCCGGGAACGCCAGCCAGGTCCGCAGCCGACCGATCAGCGCCTCCGCCAGCTTGGCGTAGAACTTCTCCTGGCCGGCGACGGTGGCGGGTCCGGGTGCGGTGCCAGCGGCATCGACACGACGAAGCGTGGCCGAGCCGGCCTCCTCCACCGCCCAGTCCGAGAACACCTCGCGGACCGCGATCATCGACGAACCGGGGTGGAGCACCACGTAGCCGGGGTCGCCCTCGTCGTCGTCGTTTCTCGCCGGCCCCATCCGGAAGGAGTACCGGCCGTCGGCATCGATCTCCAGGGCGCGGTCGTCGAATGCCGCGTGCGACGCTGCGCGCTCGTCCGCCGAGTAGTTTCCCGCCATGACCTGGAACGACAGGTCCGCCGTGGTACCGCGCCGGCCCTCGACGACGTACTCGGCGTCGTCGGTGAGGTTGGCGTAGAAGTACAGCGTGTCCGGGTTGTCCAGGCCCATCTTGGTGTAGGGGCCCGTCGCCTCGAACAGCTGCGGGTGCGTGCGGCCCCGGTGCTGACCTCCCTCGATCACCCCACGGAGGGTGCCGAGCAGGTAGTCGAGCCCCTCGGCCACGTCGGCCTCGGTACGCACGTGGGGCGCGGAGCGGATGGTCTCCTCCGCCTCGGCCAGTGCGGCGGCCAGGGGCCCCGTCGCGTTTCCGGTCATGACGTCTACCTCACAGCCAGGTGTAGGAGTCGGCAGAGGTGATGAAGTTGGCCAACTCCTCCTGCTCGGGTGTGGGATCCACGACGTCCTCCTCGATGCTGAGGTACGCGCCGCGGTAGAACAGCAGCGGCCGGATGTCGCGCTTGGTGGGGCCGAGATCGTGGACGCGACCGAGGACGATCCAGTGGTCGCCGCCGTCGAGGACCTGGTCGATCTCGCAGTCGAGCCACGCCATGACGCCCTTGATCACCGGCGAACCGAGTGGACTCGGCTCCCAGTCGATCTCGGCGAACTTGTCGTCACCACGACGGCCGAAGGTGGAGGAGACGTCCTCCTGCTCCTCGGAGAGGATGTTGACCGCGAACCGGCCGGCCTTCTCGATGCCCTTCCATGACCCTGAGGTCTTCATGGGGCAGAACAGGACGAGCGGCGGCTCCAACGACAGCGCGGAGAACGACTGGCAGGCGAAGCCCACCGGGGCGCCCTCGTCCACCGCCGTGATTACGGTGATGCCGGTGCAGAACTGGCCGAGTGCGTCGCGCAGCTCCCGACTCGAGAAATTCTGGCCCTCGGGGCGGTCTTCGGTGCTGCTCATCGGGTCGGTCCTCCCATAGACGTGGTTCGGGGCGAGCGGGCGGCGCGGCTACGGCCGGGCCCACACCCGCGCCGCCGTCGGGCGATACGGATGTGGGCCCAGCCTAGGCGTCTACTTGAAGCCGACGGAGAAGTCGTGTCCCCAGAGGCTCACGGCGGTGGACTCGCGGGCCACCCACTTCTCGTCATCGGTGACCTGCATGCCCTCGCAGCCGTACTCGCAGTCGAAGCCACCGGGCGTCTTCATGTAGAAGCTCATCATCTTGTCGTTGACGTGCCGACCGAGCGACGCCGACATCCTGACCTGCTTGCGCTGCGCCCGGTCCAGGGCAAGTCCCACGTCGTCCGCCGAGCCGACCTCGACCATCAGATGGATGATCCCGGTGGGGTTGGGGAACGGCGTGAACGCCAGCGAGTGGTGGCGCGGGTTACACCCGAGGAAGCGCAACCACGCGGGCTCGCCGTCGGCCGGCCGGCCGACGATCTCCGGCGGCAGACTCATCGAGTCACGCAGCGAGAAGCCGAGCACGTCGCGGTAGAACTCCAGCGCCGCCACCTCGTCCGGGGTGGACAGGACGATATGGCCCGCACCCTGGTCGCCGGTCACGAACTCGTGACCGTACGGCGTCGGGATGCGGCGGTGCTGCAGCGCAATCGTGTGGTAGATCTCCAGCGTGAACCCGGCCGGGTCCTGGCAGGTGATCAGCCCACGGACCTTGCGGTCGCGCTTGACCTCGTCCGGGGCCTCCTCCCACGGGACACCGGCGGCGTCGAGACGGGACTTGACGTCCTCGAACTCGCCCTCGTTCGCGCACTCCCAGCCCACCTGGCCGAGCTTGTCCTCCTCGCCGGGGACGATGATCCACCGGTGCGGATGGTCGTCCATACGGAAGTAAAGCGCGTCCGGGTCGTCACCGGACCCCACCACGAAGCCCAGCACCTTGGTGCCGTACTCGCGCCAGGCGTCCATGTCCGTCGCGAAGATGCGGACATAGCCGAAATTGTTGATTGCCATCGTCAGCCGATCCCTTCGATCCGTCGTCCGGATCAGACCATCGAGTCCGTGACCTTCTCGCCGAACTCGTTCTGTCCGTACATGATGTACGCCTTCGTCGCCTCGTTGGCCGCGTGGACACGGCCAGCGTTGGCGTCACGCCAGAACCGCTGGATCGGCGAGGTGTCCTGCAGTGCGCGGGCGCCGGAGTTCTGGAACAGCAGGCCGATCGCGTCGATCGAGCGCTGGGTGGCGCGGACCTGGTCGCGACGGGCACGGGTGCGGATGTCCATACCCGGGTAGTCGCCGGCCTCGATGAGCTTCTGCTCCTCGCGCACGTTGCGCATGAGCTGCAGCCACGCGGCGTCGATGTCGCCGGCGGCCTCGGCCAGACGGACCTTGGCGAACGGGTCGTCCTTGACCGCGGTGCCGAAGGCGGCGCGCACGCGGTCACGCTGGTGCTCGCGGTGCACCTCGTAGCAGCCGAACGCCATGCCGACGATCGGGGTGGAGATGGTGGTGGGGTGGATGGTGCCCCACGGCATCTTGTAGATCGGGTTGGTGTTGACCTCGAGGCCCGGGCTCTTGGTTGCGGCCATCAGACCGAACGAGAGCACGCGGTGCTCTGGGATGACGGCGTCCTTGACGAGGATGTCGTTGGACCCGGTGCCCTTGAGGCCGGCGACGTGCCAGACGTCGAGGATCTCGTACTGCGACTTCTCGACGAGGAAGGTGCAGAAGTCGACCATCTTGTCGTTCTCGTCCAGGACCGGGCCGCCCACGAACACCCAGTCGGCGTGCTGGCAGCCCGAGGACCACGACCACTTGCCGTTGAGCACCAGACCGTCGGCGGTGCGCTTGGCCGCACCCATCGGTGCGTACGAGGACGAGATGCGGACGGTCGGGTCCTCACCCCAGACCTCCTCCTGTGCCTGCTGCGGGAACAGGGCCAGGTGCCAGTTGTGGATGCCGAGGATGCTTGCGCACCACCCGGTCGACGGGCACGCGGTCGCGACCAGCATCGCGGCGGTGTAGAAGACCTCCATGTCCGCCTCGTAGCCACCCCACTGCGCCGGCTGGCAGAGCTTGAAGAAGCCCGCCTCGTCGAGCTCCGCGATGTTCTGCGGGTGGACCTTGCGCAGGTCCTCGGTCTCCTGGGCCCTCTCGGCGAACCCGGGCAGCAGTGCCTTGATCCGGTCGATGACCTCATGGTTAACGTGCTCGCTCATCTGTACCTTCCTGGCATTGGTGTGGATGCTGGGTCTAGACTAGAACACGTTCCAGTTTCGCACCAGCCATGCGTTGGTGAGCGCCAGGCTATGACACCCCGTGCCAGCATCAACGCACTTTGGTTGTCGCCTGCGAGGCAATTCTATAACCTGTTCTCATCAGACCTGCCCCTCAGGAGGAAGATCATGACCGCATCCGGAACATCCACCGGTGCTGTTCGCGAGATCGACACCGGCGAAGCCCGGGACCGGTACGCGCGCGGCTGGCACTGCATCGGCACCGTCGCCGAGTTCTCGGACGGCAAGCCGCATTCGATCCACGCCTTCGGCACCAAGCTCGTCGTGTGGTCGAACGATGACGGCATCAACGTCCTCGACGGGTACTGCCGCCACCTGGGCGGCGACCTCTCCGACGGCACGGTCAAGGACGGCAACATCGCGTGCCCGTTCCACGACTGGCGCTGGGGCGGGGACGGCAAGTGCAAGGGCATCCCCTACGCCAAGCGCGTCCCGCTGCGCGCCAAGACCCGCGCCTGGACCACCATGACCCAGAACGGCCTGGTCTTCGTGTGGCACGACCACGAGGGCAAGCCGCCGCAAGACGAGGACAAGATCCCGTACCTCGACGAGTACGACACCGGTGAGTGGACCGACTGGGTGTGGAACCGCCTCGAGATCGAGGGCTCCAACTGCATGGAGATCGTCGACAACGTCGTCGACATGGCGCACTTCTTCTACATCCACTACGCGTTCCCGACGTACTTCAAGAACGTCTTCGAGGGCCAGACGGCGACGCAGTACCTCAACACCAAGGGCCGACAGGACCACGACCCGTCGGGCGGCAAGTACGGCGACACCCTGCTCGAGTCGGTGGCCTCGTACTACGGCCCCGCGTTCATGATCAACCCGCTCAAGCAGCAGTACGGCGACTTCGAGTCCGAGGTCATCCTCATCAACTGCCACTACCCGGTCGACCAGAACTCGTTCGTGCTCATGTACGGCCTGATGGTCAAGAAGCCCCAGGGCTTCGACGACAAGACGTCCACCGCGATGGCGGGCAAGATCGCCGAGTTCTTCGGCGAGGGCTTCCTCCAGGACGTCCGGATCTGGCAGCGCAAGTCCGCGATCGCCAACCCGCTCCTGTGCGAGGAGGACGGCCCGGTTTACCAGCTCCGCCGCTGGTACGAGCAGTTCTACGTCGATCGCGACAAGGTCCTGCCGGAGATGCAGGAGCGCTTCGAGTTCGAGGTCGACACGACTGCGGCCAACGAGTACTGGGAGAAGGAGGTCGCCGAGAACCTGCGCAAGCAGGCCGCCGGCGAGGCCGATGCCTCCGACGAGCAGACCCAGTACACGGGGATGGCCGAGGTCGCCGGAGAGGCCGAGGCCTCCCGGTCGTCAAAGTGACCGCCTTCAAGCAGCACGACTCACGGCGCGCTCCCACCTGGGACGAGACGGACCCCGCGCGCGCCGCGAGGCTGCACTCCGATACCGACCTGGATCGTGAGACCTACACGCGGTCGGGATTCCAGCCCGTCGACTGCCGTCAGTGCGGTACCGGTGTGCTGGTACGCAAGAACAGCGAGAAGCACACGTCGATCCAGTGGGTCGACGGCAGCGATCGCCGCTGCCCGGTGCTGTGCGGGTGGCGGGACGGCGGCGAACGACCCGAGGGCGAGGACACCTGCCCGAACATGCTCGCCAGCATCCGCTACGCGTACGCCGAAGGTCTGATCACGCTCGCCGAGAGCGTCGACCCGGCCGACGAACAGCACATGGTCAACCCGCTCTACGTCGCCGAGTGAGTCGCCTGGGCACTCCCAGGCGACTCACGGGCACCGCCCATCCCGCCGCATCCAAGCGATAGGCTGCTTCTTCATGACAGAAACGCCCCAGCTCGGCTCCTTCGTGCGCGAACTCACCATCGCGGACGTCATCGAGGAGACCGCAGACGCCAAGTCGATCGTGTTCGACATCCCCGCGGGCGGGGAGGACGATTTCCGGTACACACCGGGCCAGTTCCTCACCCTGCGGATCCCGAGCGATCAGACCGGCTCCGTCGCCCGCTGCTACTCACTGTCGAGCTCCCCCACCGAGGATTCCCAGCTCAAGGTGACGATCAAGCGCACGGTCGGCGGGTACGGCTCGAACTGGGTCTGCGACAACGCCGAGCCGGGCATGTCGATGCACGTCCTGGCGCCGTCCGGGATCTTCACGCCCAAGAACCTGGACCAGGACTTCATCCTCCTGGCCGCCGGGTCGGGCATCACGCCGGTCATGTCCATCCTGCGGTCGGCGCTCACGCAGGGCACCGGCCACATCGTCATGGTCTACGCCAACCGCGACGAGGACTCGGTGATCTTCAAGACCGAGCTGCGCGAACTGCAGGAGGCGCACCCGGACCGCCTCACGGTGATCCACTGGCTCGAGTCCGTCTCCGGCCTGCCCACCGCCGAGATCATCGGCAACCTCCTCCAGCCGGTCGCCGCCAAGCGTCACTCGTACATCTGCGGGCCGACACCGTTCATGGAGACCGCCAAGAGCGGGCTCCGTCGCTCCGGCGCCGACATGCACCAGATCCACACCGAGGTGTTCTCGTCGATCGACGGCGACCCGTTCGCCGAGATCGTGATCGACGACAGCCCGTCCGAGGGCGGCGAGGGCCCGGCCAAGGCCACCGTCGAACTGGACGGCGAGACCCACGAGGTCGACTGGCCCCGCAGCACCCCCCTGCTCGACGTGCTGCTCGCCAAGGGCATCAAGGCCCCCTTCTCGTGCCGCAAGGGCGAATGCTCGGCCTGCGCCTGCGTCCTCAAGTCCGGCGAGGTCGAGATGATCCACAACGGGATCCTCGACCCCGAGGAGGTCGAGGAGGGCTACGTCCTCAGCTGCCAACTCCTGCCGAAGACGGACCACGTCGAGGTCTCTTACTCCGACTGACCCAGCAGCGGGTTCTGACAGACTCATCTGTGTGAGCAGCCCCGCCGTCGTCTACACCTCCAAGTACGGCTCCACCCGCCGGTACGCCCACGCTCTGGCCGAGCGACTGGGAGTGCCGGCGGTGGAGCTTTCCTCGTATCAGCCCGCCTCCCCGGCCGACCCGGTGATCGTGCTGGCTCCCGTCTACGCGACCCGGATACGCGGCAGGAGACGGATCCTCCGGGTGCTGCGTTCGGCTCCGGGGCGAGCGGCTCTCGTCGTCGTCGCCCTCTCCCCCGCCGACGATCCCGGACGCGGCGACCTCGCCGCACGGCTCGTCGCCGCCAGCGGCCGGGTCGTCACCACGTTCGGGCTCCGCGGTGACCTCGATCCCGGGCGGCTCACCTGGCCCGACCGCGTCCTCATGTCCGCACTGCGGCGGGCCCTCCGCCGGACGCCCGACGAGGCCGCGGCGAAGCTCCTCCTGCCGCGCACGCGGGTCAGTCAGGTCGATGTGGCCACGCTCGACCCGGTCGTGGCCTGGGCAGCCGGGTGAGAAGTCGAGGGTGAGGTGAAGTGAGAAGTCAAGGCGGAGACGACGACGCCCCGAGGCCAGAAGGCCCCGGGGCGGGTCGAGCACCGGTGCGGATCAGGCGTTCGCCCGCTCCTTCTGGATCTCGAGCGCGATGTCGATGAGCTGGTCCTCCTGGCCGCCCACGAGCCGTCGCTCGCCGGCCCGGATGAGGATCTCCGAGGCGGGGACGTCGTAGCGCTCGGCGTGGCCCTCCGCGTGCTTCATGAACGACGAGTAGCAGCCGGCGTAGCCGAGCATCATGGCCTGGCGGTCCACGACGCACTCGGTCGGCATGAGCGGGCGCACGACGTCCTCGGCTGCATCGGCGATCTTGAAGAAATCGACGCCGGTAGAGATGCCGAGTTTGTCGCACACGCCGACCAGCGCCTCGACAGGCGTATTGCCGGCGCCGGCACCGAAGCGGCGGGTCGAGCCATCGATCTGCTGGGCACCTGCGCGGATGGCCATGATCGAGTTGCCCACGCCCACGTCGAGGTTCTCGTGACCGTGGAAGCCGACCTGCGCGTCGTTGCCGAGCTCGGCGACGAGCGCCGACACGCGGTCGGAGACCTGGTCCATGACGAGCGCGCCGGCGGAGTCGACGATGTAAACGCACTGGCAACCGGCATCGGCCATGATGCGGGCCTGCTTGGCGAGCACCTCCGGCGGCTGGGTGTGGCTCATCATGAGGAAGCCGACCGTCTCGAGGCCGAGCTCGCGGGCGTAGCCGAAGTGCTGGATCGAGACGTCCGCCTCGGTGCAGTGGGTGGCGACGCGGCAGATGGAGCCACCGTTGTCGCGGGCGGCGAGGATGTCGTCCTTGATCCCCAGGCCGGGGAGGGTGAGGAACGCGATCTTGGCCTGCTTCGCCGTCTCGGCCGCCACCTTGATGAGGTCCTGGTCGTAGGACTTGGCGAAGCCGTAGTTGAAGGAAGCGCCGCCGAGACCGTCGCCGTGGGTGACCTCGATGACGGGCACACCGGCACCGTCGAGGGCGCCGACGACGTTGCGCACGTCCTCGACCGAGAACTGGTGGCGCTTGTGGTGCGAGCCGTCACGCAGCGAGGAGTCGGTGATCCGGATGTCGAGATCGGAGCTGTACGCGCGCGCGTTCGCGTTGTGCGGGTTGGTCATGTCCATGTCTGTCTCACGCTCCGACGGTGGTGGTGGCGAGCTTGGTCTTGGCGATGTCCTCGCCGACCTTGGTGGCTGCGGCGGTCATGATGTCGAGATTGCCCGCGTACGGCGGGAGGAAGTCTCCGGCGCCCTCGACCTCGACGAAGATTGCGACACGGGCCATCCCGCCGGTGATCTCGGTCGGCGGGTCGAACTGCGGCTCCTGGAGTAGCCGATAGCCGGGCACGTACTCCTGGATCTCCTTCTCCCGCTTGCGGATGGCGGTGGTGATGAGGTCCTGGTCCGCGTCCTCGGGGATCGCGCAGAAGATCGTGTCGCGCATGATCATCGGCGGCTCGGCCGGGTTGAGGATGATGATGGCCTTGCCGCGCTTGGCGCCGCCGACCTGCTCGATGGCCATCTTGGTGGTCTCGGTGAACTCGTCGATGTTGGCACGGGTGCCGGGACCGGCCGACTCGGAGGAGACGGACGCGACGATCTCGGCGTACTCGACGGGCACCACCGAGGAGACAGCGTGGACCATCGGGATGGTGGCCTGGCCGCCACACGTGACCATGTTGTGGTTGGGCGCGTCAGCGTGCTCGTGGAGGTTGGCCGGCGGGATGACCATGGGGCCGACCGCGGCCGGCGTGAGGTCGATCGCGACGATGCCGGCCTCCTCGTACTTGGGCGCGTAGGCCTTGTGCACGTAGGCACTGGTGGCCTCGAACAGCAGGTCGGGCTTCTCGCCGCCGGCCTCGATCGAGGCGAGCAGCTCGTCGGCGCCACCGGACATGCAGGTCAGACCATGGTCGCCGGCCCGCTTCATCCCCTCGGACTCCGCGTCGATGCCGATCATCCACTTGGGTTCGATGTACTCGCTGCGCTCGAGCTTGTACATGAGGTCGGTGCCGATGTTGCCGGACCCCACGATTGCGGCGGTGAGCTTCTTCTTCTCCGTCATACCCGGCAGTCTCGCGCGCACGGCATCGGACCGACAACCGGCTGTGCCGCTCAGTGGCACGCGGGTCACGTTGCGTCGATTGAGCCGATGATTCCGGTCAGGCCGACCAGTCCCCCGACCAGTCCCCTCGCTCCGTCCCCGGCGGACTCGCGATATAGCCGTCCCTGGAGATCAATCGGGAGATCCGCTCGATCATGTCCCGTTCCTGGATCGAGTCCCTGGCCATCGCCAACGGCCCGGTCGGCCGGGTCCGGTGTCGGTGCCCTGTCTCGGTCGTGATCACCAGCTCCCCCAGCGCGCCGAGCTGGTAGGTGGCCCCACCGAAGGTCTTCTCGCGGTGATGCGATCGGCACAGACACATGAGATTCCACTCCACGGTGGGCCCGCCCAGCGCCGGCTCGTCCCGATTGAAGGCGATCACATGATCGATGTCGCAGTTTCGCGCCTCCACTGAGCACCCGGGATGACGGCATGTGCCGTCCCGGAGCCGGATCCGCTCGGCCAGCGCCGGCGAGACCACGTAGCGGAGCCTCTGGGCGGGGTCGTCCATCGCGCCGGGTGTCGGGTCGATGATCTCGAACCGCACCTTCGCGTCGTCGCCCTCGAGCAGTTCCTGGCACAGCCAGTCGAAGCTGGAGTAGGCGCCGTTGACGAACTCGACCCGGTTCGGCCGCCCGTGCGCTGCGGAGGCGATCACGGAGATCCGGATCGGCTGACCCGCCGCTGCGGCGGCGTTGCCCACCGTCGGGCGGGGTAGATCCGGCCCGAGTCCCACCTCGGCGATATCGAAGCCATGGTTGTCGTCGGTGCCCGACTTCTCGCCGCCACAGTCGCAACCGGTCGTCATGGTGGGGCGGTACACCGCCAGGGCGGACAGCGCGTCAGCCCGAAGCTGGTCGATCGGCCGCGGGGAACCGTTGATCGCGGCTACTTCAGCATCGTTCTGGATCCGGCGCCACAGCAGTTCCGCATCCGCGATCGGGAGCTTCGCCCACAGTGTCGCCGTGCCGTTGCTGCCAGGACGCATGCTCACCTTGCGCTCCTCGGTCGCGGCGTCGACGGCATCCTGCGCCGCCTTGGGATCGGCGTCCTCGATCGCACTCTCGAACATCTTGTCCATCCGCGATCTCGAGGGCCGGTCACCGCCCTCGAGATCGCCCCGGAGCTTCGCGGTGATGTACGCCTCCACGGCACCGACGATGTCATCCGGCACTTCTGCCAGCCGGCACGCGAGATCGATGGCCAGCTGCTCGGGAAGCAGCCCCTCCTCGACCATCGCCCGCACCTTCGGTAACCGCCGATGTACCTGCATCCCCGCCGTCACCAGCCGCCCGGCGTGCCACGTGGTCAACTGACACGCCGCCGCCAGATGATCGCGAGCCCGGGCCTCCGGCGCCAACCGTGCAAAGCCGCGCCGCCGGGTCTCGTCGCATTCCGCGCGCCCGGCGAACTCGATCACGATCCGATCTGCCGCCTCCAGGCGCCTGGCGCCCGTGAGATTCTGCGCCAGCGTCGCGGACCGCGCAGCCTCACTGACCGCCCTGAGCGCCCCGTCTCCACCAGCTTCGGGAACAGCCGATAACCGAGGTGTCGTCGTCATCATTCCTCTCACCCCCACAAGATTCGAACTCACGTACCACAGTAACCACCATCCAGCCTTCGCGCAATAGTTCGAATAACATTCCTTCGAATGTCATACCGTCGCGCTACACTCGCTGCATGACCGAGCCCCCCGCCTCACCCATCGACCGGGCCTTCGACGTACTCCGCGTAACCTCAGCAAGCAACGGGCTAACACTGAGCGAGATCGCACGGCGAACCGGGCTCGCCAAGTCCACAGCGCTGCGACTTCTCACCGCATTGGAACGCAACGACGCGGTGGCACGCATCGGGCAGCTCTACCGACTCGGGCCGCTCGTCAACGAACTGGACCCGATCCCGGTCTCGCCGGAATTCGAGCGAATCCGGCGCGTGCTCACGCCATTTCTCGCACACCTGTTCGAGTCGACGCGCGCAACGGTGCACCTGGCCACAATGCACCGCGACGAGGTGGTGTATCTCAACAAATTGCACGGACCTCGGCCCATCCCGTCGCCGTCGCGGATCGGCGGCGGCCTCCCCGCATACTGCACCGGGGTGGGCAAGGCCATGCTCGCCTTCGACGAGGAGGCGACGGAGCGGGTCGCCCGGGAACCGATGGTCGCGTGGACCGACACCACGGTGACCTCGCCGGATGCGCTGGCGGTGGAGCTCGCCGGGATCCGGCGGAAACGGCGCGCGTTGGACCACGCCGAGCTCACACCGGGTCTGTACTGCGTGGCGGCGCCGGTGTTTGACGACGACGACACGGGCTCCGGCCTCCCCGGCACCAGGGCGGTTGCCGCCCTGTCGGCCAGCGCGGCGGATCCGGGTGCGCTGGCACGACTGGAACCGCTGGTCACACGGGTCGCGGTGGCAGCGAGTCGCGCGCTCTCAGAGGATCGTCACGAGCCGCGGGCGGCCACCGGGTGAGGCGGATCAGCGAATCGATCGAGATCGTCGCCGACCAGACCCGCGCAGTGAGGGGACGCCTCAGCTGAACTCCATCGAGACCGACCCGAGGCCGGCGAACTCAGCGCGGAAGGAGTCGCCGGGGGTCGCGTCCATGGCGCGGATGGCCGTGCCCGGCAGGATCACGTCGCCCTTGCGCAGCCGCACACCGAACTTCGCGACGGTCGAGGCGAGCCACCCCACGGAGTTGAGCGGGTTGCCGAGCACGGCGTCGGAGCGGCCTGAGGCGAGGAACTCGCCGTTCTTGTAGAGGGTGGCGTCGATGGCGGCCACGTCGATGTCGGACAGCCGCACGCGCCCCTGCCCCACCACATAGCCGCACGACGAGGCGTTGTCGGCGATGGTGTCCGGGAGCGAGATCTTCCAGTCCTTGATCCGCGAGTCGATGAGCTCGATCGACGGCACGACCCACTCGATCGCCTCGGCGGCCTCTTCCTGGGTGCAGCCCTCCGGCGGGATGTCGGCGCCCAGGATGAAGCCGACCTCCACCTCGACGCGCGGGAAGCAGAACCGCGCGGCCTCGACCGGCTGGTCCTCGAAGTACACCATGGTGTCGAGGAGGTGGCCGTAGTCAGGCTCGTCGACGCCCATCATCTCCTGCATGGCCTTGGAGGCGAGGCCGACCTTGTGGCCTGTCACCACGGCGCCGGCATCCAGCTTGCGGCGGATGTTGACGAGCTGGATCTCGAAGGCGTCGTCCGGGTCCATCTCGGGATAGTCGGCCGTCAACGGGGCGATGGGCGCGACGTCGGACTCGGCGGTCCACAGACGCTGGGCAAGGGTGGCGCGGGTCTCATCGTTGAGCATGACGTGGATGCTACCTGGGGCGTCTGGCGCGACGGCCATCAGTTCTATAACGTGTTCTACATGGCAGACCAGGAATTTGACGTCGTCGTCGTCGGCAGCGGTGGAGCAGGCATGACCGCCGCCCTCGCGGCAGCAAAGAAGGGCCTCAGCGTGGTCCTCGTCGAGAAGGCCCCGCACTACGGTGGTTCCACCGCCCGCTCCGGCGGCGGCGTGTGGATCCCGGGCAATTCCGTTCTCAAGCGCGACGGCGTGCTGGACACCCCGGAGGCCGCCAGGACGTACCTGCGGTCCATCATCGGCGACGTCGTGGCCCCCGAGCGCATCGACACCTACATCGACCGCGGCCCCGAGGTCCTCGACTTCATCCTCGCCAACAGCCCGCTGCAGCTCGAGTGGGTCAAGGACTACTCGGACTACTACCCGGAGGCCCCCGGCGGCCGTCTCGGCGGGCGGTCCGTCGAGCCCAAGCCGTTCGACCTCAACCAGCTCGGTTCCGAGGCCGACAAGCTCGAGCCGCCGTACACCAAGGCGCCGGCGAACATGGTCGTGATGCAGTCCGACTACCGCTGGCTCAACCTCCTGCAGCGTCCGCACACCAAGGGCATCCGCCGCTCGATGCGGGTCGCCGCGCGCATGTTCATCGCCAAGGCGCGCAAGCAGAACTCGGTGGGCATGGGCCGCGCGCTCATCGCCGCCATGCGCAAGGGCCTGCTCGACGCGGGCGTGCCGGTCTGGCTCGAGACCCCCATGACGGGCTTCGTCACGGAGGGCTCCGGGCAGGACGAGCGCGTCGTCGGCATCACCGTCACCCGCGGCGGCGAGGAACTCACCCTCCGCGCCCGGCGCGGCGTGGTGATGGGGTCGGGCGGCTTCGAGCACAACCAGGAGATGCGCGACAAGTACCAGCGCCAGCCCATCCCCACCTCGTGGACGGTCGGCGCGGCCGCCAACACCGGTGAGGGCATCGAGTACATGGAGAAGGCCGGCGCCGCGCTGTCCTTCATGGAGGACTCCTGGTGGGGTCCGACGATCCTCCTGCCGCGCGGCCCGTGGTTCGCGCTGGCCGAGCGGTCGCTGCCCTGCTCTTTCATGGTCAACCAGAAGGGCGAGCGGTTCATGAACGAGTCGCTGCCCTACGTCGAGGCCGGTCACAAGATGTACGGCGGCGAGTACGGCCAGGCGCCCGAGGGCCACGAGAACACCCCGGGCGAGAACGTCCCGGCCTGGATCATCTTCGACCAGGAGTACAAGAACCGGTACCTCTTCGCCGGACTGCAGGCCAAGCAGCCGCTGCCCAAGAAGTGGCTCGCGAGCGAGAACTTCCACAAGGCGGAGACCCTCGACGAGCTCGCCGGCCTCATCGACGTCCCGGCCGACGCGCTGAAGAACACGACCGCGCGCTTCAACGGCTTCGCCGCGAGCGGCGTGGACGAGGACTTCGGCCGCGGCAAGTCGGGCTACGACCACTACTACGGTGACCCCACCAACAAGCCCAACCCGAGCCTCGGCCCGGTCGCGAAGGGCCCGTTCTACGCGGTCAAGATGGTCCCGGGCGACCTGGGCACCAAGGGCGGGGCGAACACGGACGTCCACGGTCGGGTGCTGCGCGAGGACGGTTCCGTGATCGACGGACTGTACGCCGCCGGCAACGCCTCGTCGCCGGTCATGGGCCACACCTACGCCGGCCCCGGCGCGACGATCGGCCCCGCGCTGGTCTTCGGCTACCTCGCGGTCGAGCATATGCTGGCGAACACCGACATCACGCAGAAGACTGGAGTCTGACAAGTGCCGATCGACCTCGATACCGCCCTCGGGGCAGAGCTTCCGTCGCAGACCTTCTCCTGGACCGCCTCGGACGCGGCGTTGTACGCGCTGTCCGTCGGTGCGGCGGGCGACCCGATGGAGACCTCGGGCCTGGAGTACATCCACGATTCCGCGCCGAAGGTGCTGCCGTCGTTCGCGACGGTCGCGGCCACGATGAATGTGACCGAGGCACCGAAGGTGTCGTTCCCCGGCGTGGAGATCGATCTGGCCAAGGTCGTGCACGGCAGCCAGTCGGTGCGCCTGCACCGTCCGATCCCGGCGGCGGGAACGGCGACAACGACGACGAGAATCGCCGAGATCCAGGACAAGGGTTCTGCCGCGGTGATCATCCAGGAGTCGGAGACCGTGTCGGCGGACGGGGAGAAGCTGTGGACCGCCCGGTCCGGCATCTTCGCCCGCGACGAAGGCGGCTTCGGCGGCGAGCGCGGCACCTCAGAGAAGGTCACCTACCCGGAGCGGGAGGCCGACCACACGATCGAGTTCGCGTCCCTGCCGCAGCAGGCGCTGTTCTACCGCCTGTGCGGCGACCGCAACCCGCTGCACTCGGACCCGGCGTTCGCCGAGGCGGCGGGCTTCCCGCGTCCGATCCTGCACGGACTGTGCTCGTACGGCCTGGTCCTGCGCGCCGTGATCGACGAGGTCCTGGGCGGCGACGTCACCCGCGTCCACGGCTACGGCGTGACCTTCGGCGGGATCTTCTTCCCCGGCGAGACCATGCGCATCCGCGTGTGGGAGGAGGGCACGCAGCTGCTCGTGGCGGCCACGGTCGTCGAGCGTGACGACGCCCCCGTCCTCAAGAACGTCGTGGTTGACCTGGCCTGACGACCAAGCCTGATCACCTCACCGGAGTAGTCCACCCGGTCCTGCCCACACCCCGCGGTCTGAACGGCCGCGGGGTGTGGGCATTTCTGTGCGCGGGGGCGAACCGGTCGGTGCGGATGACCGCGAAGATGAAGACTCCGTCATGAGGGTTTCATGTTGGAGTCACGGACGCCCCGCACTATCGAAGACATGATCACCACCAACGCCACCCGAAACGGCCTCATCGCCGTTGCCGCCACCGCCCTGCTGGTCCTCACCGGTTGTGGGGACGACTCCCCCGCCGAGGCCGATCCGGCTCCGACCGTCACCGCCACCGAGATCGCCGAGACTCCGAATGCCGGCGACGCGGATGACGACCGGGACGACGACGATGACCGCGATGACGACGACGATGATCGAGACGATGATCGAGACGACCGGGACGATGACGACGACCGTGACGACGCGGACGATGACCGCGATGACGACCTGGATGACGACGACCACGACGACACGGACGACTGAGCAGGCCCGCCATGACCGAGTTCAGCCGCAAGTTCGCGATCATCGCCGCCGCAGTCCTGGTCCCGACCGGTCTCGCTCTGGGGGCTCTCGCGATCGGCTCGGACACCGGCGCTCCCCCGGTTCGCGTCGAGGACGCCACCGTCGAGATGCACTCCCCGGGCGGACACGGCGCCGACCAGAGCACCGATGGCGGGGCCGACCGGGACGAGCGTGAGACGCCCGCCGGGGAGGACGACCCCGATTCGAGCGAGGGCGATCCGTCGTCGTCGCCGTCTCCCGCCCCGAACGGACCTGCTCCGGCTCCGGCTCCGGCGCCCGCGCCACCCGCGGCCAACCCGATCCCGGTCCAGCCGGTTCAGCCCGTCGTCCCCTACTACGGTGACGACGACTGGGACGATGACCTCGACGACGATGAGGACGACTGGGACGATGACTGGGACGACTGAGGCGGCCGGGGCGAGCCGCTCCCCCGGCGACCGTCCCACCGCGACCTCGATCCCGGCGCGCTGGCGGATCGTCGGCTGGATCGTGCTCACCACCGCGCTGGTCCTACTCGGGCTGGGGTTGACGCTGCGCGCGCTGCTCATGACCGAGGTCGACCGCACGGCCAACGACGACGTGGTGCAGGAGCTCGACGAGTTCCGGACGTTCGCGAGCGAGGGCGTCGACCCCACCACGGCGGAGCCGTTCGACTCCCCCGAGCGTCTGCTGAGGCTCTACCTCGGCCGGCAGATCCCCGCCGCAAACGAGGTGCACCTCGGCATGGACTCCGCGCGCGTGTTCGCCGTGGACCGTTCCGCCGACGCCTCGAGCCCGGTCGACGGTGAGCCCTACAACCTCGCCGAGGACGGGCAGCTGATCGAGGAGATCCGCACCTCCACTGCGCCGTCGGGGATCGCCGAGTCCCCCGTCGGTCCGGTGCGGTGGGGCAAGGTCAGCATCAACGACAGCGACTCGACGTTCGTGATCGCCGTGTTCACCGGACCGGACCGGGCCGAGGTCGACGCCATGATCCGCGTGTTCGCGTGGGGGTCGGTCGCCGGCCTCGCACTGACCGCCCTGTTCGGGTACGTGGTGGCCGGGCAGATCCTCGCGCCCGTCCGCGAGGTGCGGACCGTGGCCGAGCGGATCCAGGAGAACGACCTGGACGGCCGCGTACCCGTCCACGGTCGGGACGACATCTCGCAGCTCGCCGAGACGTTCAACGCCATGCTCGACCGCATCAGCGCCGCCTACGACACGCAACGCCGGTTCGTCGACGACGCCGGACACGAGCTGCGCACGCCCATCACCGTGATCCGCGGACACCTCGAGACCATGAGCCCCGACGAGGAACCGGCCGCCCGCGCCGAGACCATGCGGCTCGTGGACTCCGAACTCGACCGGATGAGCCGGATCGTCACCGACCTGCTCACCATCGCCAAGTCCGAGCGCCCCGACTTCGTCAAGCCGCGCGCCGTGGACGCCGCCGAACTGCTACTGGACATCGAGTCGCAGGCACAACAGCTGGGCGACCGGCAGTGGGAGCTGGTGGAGATCGCCGAGGGCGAGGCCACGCTCGACCCGCAGCGCATCACCCAGGCCGTCCTCCAGCTGGCAACCAACGCCGTCACCCACACCGAGCCGGGCGGACGGATCCGGATCGGGTCGCGGTGGGTCGAGGACCGCCTGGTCGTCTCGGTCGCCGACGACGGCCCGGGCGTGCGCGCCGAGGACGCCCAGCGGATCTTCCGCCGCTTCGACCGCGGCACCGACGGGGTCCCCGCCGCCAGCGGGGCCGGGCTCGGACTGTCCATCGTCACCGCCATCGCTGCCGCGCACGGCGGCACCGTCACCCTCGACTCCACGCCCGGCGAGGGGGCGACCTTCGCCGTGGACATCCCGGCTGCAGAACGTCAGCAGTCCGAGCGCCACCCGTCCGCCAGCCCTCAGGAGAGCCAGTCATGAACCGCATCCTCATCGCCGAGGACGATCCCCGGATCGTGTCCTTCCTCGAGAAGGGCCTGAAGGCCGCCGGGTTCGTCACCTCGCACGTGAGTGACGGCAGGTCCGCGCTCGAGGCCATGCGGGCCGGCGACCACGATCTGGTGGTGCTCGACATCGGCCTGCCGATGATGGACGGCTTCGAGGTGCTCTCCACCGCCCGCGGCTCCGGCATCACCACGCCCGTGGTCGTACTCACCGCGCGGGACTCGGTCGACGACACGGTGCTGGGCCTGGAGTCCGGCGCCAACGACTACCTGGCCAAACCGTTCCACTTCGCCGAGCTCCTCGCCCGCGTGCGAGTGCGGCTCGGCGAGGGCGGCGAGGTCTCTGGCGGTGGAGTCGGCGGCGCCCCGAGTGGCGGGGCCGGCGCCCCGGCCCTGCACCACGGGGACCTCTCACTGGACCTGCTCACCCGCATCGCCGACGTGGGCGGGACGCCGGTGGAACTGACCAGCCGCGAGTTCGCCATGCTCAAGGTTTTCCTCAAGCACCCCGGCCAGGTCCTCTCCCGCGAGCAGATCCTGGCCCACGCCTGGGGATACGACTTCGACCCCGCCTCCAACGTGGTGGACGTGTACGTGCGCACCCTGCGCCGCAAGATCGGCGCCGACCGGCTGGTCACCGTCCGGGGTGCCGGCTACAAGCTGTCATGAGCGCGCCCGTCCACCACCGGACGCCCGTGCCCGACCGGAGCCCCGGCCGTACCCCCGGCCAGGTCGCCAGCGCCGGCCAGGTCGCCGGCGCCGGGTGGTCCCGCACACCGCTGCCCCGACTCACTGCGCTGTCCCTGCCTACACCGCGGATGGCCCGTGCCGGCGTCTGCTGGTCGAGGCGACCGAGCGGTCGATGCGGATGCTGCTGCTGGGGGCGCCGGTCTCCCGCCGCTCCGGCGAGCGCGCCGCCTGCGAAACTCCGGACCAGCGAGCATCCGCGCGACCGCTGACAACCCGTTCACCTCCGGAACACTCCAGCGTGTCCGCCAGCGAGCATCCGCGCGACCGCTGACAACCCGGACGCGGCACGAACACCTATCCGACCCCACGCCGCCCATCAGATTCGTCTACGCCCATAGAATTCGGTAGGCGTAGAACATTCCGATAGGCGTCGTGGGGTCGGATGGGTTTTTCGCGAGTCCAAGGGTCGGATGCAGACGGACGGACGAACGGGCAGACGGATGGGCGGCCATGTGTTCTGGGAGTACTGGGCAGCTCGGCGGAGTGGCCGCTCAGCAGAGCTCGCGGAACTTCTCCACGAGCGCGACGCGGCCCGGCGCGTCCATGGCCATGGGGATGACGGTGAGCGTGGTGGCGCCGGCCTCCCGGAACGCCTCGACGCGCTCGGCGACGTAGGATTCCGGGCCGATGAGCGAGATGGACCGCGCCAGTTCGTCGGGCACCGCCGCGGTGGCCTCGTCCTTCTTCCCGTCCAGGTACAGGTCCTGGATGATCTTCGCCTCGGCCTCATAGCCGTAGCGGCAGGCGAGCTCGTTGTAGAAGTTCTTGCCGCGGGCGCCCATGCCGCCGATGTACAGGGCCAGGTGCGGCTTGACGAACTCCAGGTAGCCGGGCACCTCGGACTCCTCGCAGATCGCCAGCGCGGGGCTGGCCAGGACGTCCAGGTCACCGAGCGACGGATCACGCTTGGCCCGGCCGGCGGCGAGCGGCTCACCCCACGCGAGGTGCGCCTTCTCCGGGTGGAAGAAGATCGGCTGCCAGCCGTCGGCGATCTCGGCGGCCAGCTCCACGTTCTTGGGGCCGAGCGCCGCCAGCATGATCGGGATGTTCTCCCGCACGGGGTGGTTGATGAGCTTGAGCGGCTTACCCAGCCCGGTGCCCTGGTCGGCGGGCAGCGGGATCTGGTACTTCCTGCCCTCGTGGACGAGCTTCTCGCGGCGCCACACCTTGCGGCATATCTCGATGATCTCGCGGGTGCGGGCCAGCGGCGCGTCGTACTTCACGCCGTGGAAACCCTCGACGACCTGCGGACCGGAGGCGCCCAGGCCGAGGGTGAACCGGCCGTCGGACACAAAGTCGAGGCCGGCGGCGGTCATGGCGGTGAGCGTGGGCGTACGGGTGTAGAGCTGCAGGATCCCCGACGCGAGTTCCATCGTCGACGTCTTGGCCGCGAGAAAGCCGAGCTGGCTTACGGCGTCGAACGAGTAGGCCTCGGGGACAAAGGCGATGTCCAGGCCCGCCCGCTCGAGGTCGGCGGCCTCGGCCGCGGTCTCGGCGAAACCGCCGCTGTAGTTCAGTGCCATTCCGATGCGCATGGTCGCGACATTACCGGGACGGCCGAGATCACCTGGACAGGCGTGCAGGTCTCCGGATTGCCACGTCGACCGATCCGCCGGCGCGGACGAACACCCCCACCCGCCGCGACAGCAGGGTGTCCGGGCGCTCGTAGCCGAGGAACCGGAATCCCGCCGCGTCCGCGACCTCCAGCACCGCGCTCTCGGGGAGGTCGACGTCCGCCGTGGGGATCATGACGAGCTCCCGCCGGCCGAGCATGCGGGCGAGTCTCAGCCGGCGGGCACTCTCGTCTCCCCGGCGGCGCCACGCCCTGCGACCCGCCACCACGGCGATCGCCAGGAGCCACCCGGCGAGCGGCAGCAGGGTCAGCGCCACGATGGTCCAGGCCACGGTCATCGCGCACCCGCGTTCCGATCCGGCGCGAACCGCATCGGCTCGAGCCACGGACCCCGCTGCACGAGCGCCGGGACGCCACCCACCGGTTCCAGGCCCCTGCTCCGGGCGGCAGCCACCACAACGGTCCGCGGGAGTCGCAGCCGCCACGGGGAGACGGTCACCTCGCCGTCGTCACCACTGTTGTCACCGTCGAGCACCAACGCCAACTCCCGGGCGCGACGGCCGTACCGGTCCCGATACGCCTGCGACACGCCGCGGACCCGCTCGGCGACGCCGCGCCCCACCGACCCGAGGCGCTCCACCGGTCCGAGGCGCTCCACCGATCCGGGTCGCCCCGCCGCACGTTCTCCCATGGTTCGGATCGTACGTCCCCCGCACGCGAGGAGGGGCCGGACCCGCGTCGCGCGGATCCGGCCCCTACCGGCGTGATCGATCAGGCACCCGGCTCGATCACACGTCGGCACCGATCAGTTGCCACCCACCTGGGCCTTGGCCCACTTGTAGTCGGCCTTGCCCGCCGGCGACCGACGGATCTCGGGCACGTCCACGATCGTTTTGGGTACCTTGTAGTTGGCCAGCGACTGGCGCAGGAACTCGGTCAGCTCCTCGGTGGTGGCCGACTGCCCCTCGCGGAACGACACCACTGCGGCGACCTTTTGGCCGTACCGCTCGTCCGGGGCGCCGGCGACCAGCGCGTCGTGCACGGTCGGGTGCGCCTTGAGCGCCTGCTCGACCTCCTCCGGGAAGACCTTCTCGCCACCGGTGTTGATGCAGCCGGAACCGCGGCCGAGGAACACGAGTGTGCCGTCCTCACGGATCTGGCCCATGTCACCCAGGATCGAGACGCGACGACCCTCGACCACGGGGAAGGTCTTGGCGGTCTTCTCCGGATCGTTCCAGTAGCCCAGCGGGATGTGCCCGCGGCGCACGATGTAGCCGATCTCGTCCGAGCCCGGCTTGATCGGGTTGTTGGACTCGTCGATCAGGCCGATCTTGGGGCCGGACGGGATCGTCAGCTCGGCCTTCTCGGTGATGGCCAGCTCGCCGTCGTTGCCCGACTCCGACGCTCCGAAGTTGTCGCGCGTCATGATGTTCGGCAGCGCCTCGACCAGGCGGTCGCGCGAGGCCTTGGACCAGATGCCGCCGCCCGAGGAGACCATGAACAGGGTACTGAGGTCGATCTCCTCCTTGAGCGCGACGATCTGGTCGGTGATCGGCACGCCCATGCCGTCTCCCACGAACACGAGCATGTGGGCCTGGCGCTCGGCGGTCGTGCGCACGACCGTCTCCGGGTCGAAATCGCGGAACATGATCAGGTGGCCACCCATGTTGACGAAGGTCAGCAGGGTGAACAGGCCGGCGCCGTGCATGAGCGGCGCCGAGACCACGACCTTGAACCCGCCGTCCGGGTTGACGTGCTCGGCGACCTCGGCCGGGCTGTGGCGCTTGTCGCCGTACGGGTTACCGCCGGACAGACAGGCGTAGTAGTAGTCCGACATCTCCCACTCGACGCCCTTGGGGAAGCCGGTGGTACCGCCGGTGTAGACGATCCAGCGGTCGTCACCACGGGCGGGCTCGAAATCGCGCGCCGTGGACTGGGCGGGCAGCTCCGCGTCGATGTCGACGACGGCGATGCCCTTCTCCTCGCACGCCGCCGCCAACACCGGCGCCACGCCCCCGGACACGAGAACGGTGCGGACCGTCTCCAGCTGGGGCACCACCTCGGCCATCGTCTCGGCGAACTCCGAGTCCACCATCACGGCCACGGACTGCGAGTCGTTGAACAGGTAGACCAGCTCGGCCGGCGTGTAGCGGTAGTTGACGTTGATCCCGGCGATCCGGATCTTCATGGCGGCCATGATGGTGGCCATGTGGATCGTGCCGTTCTTCATGTAGAGCGCGACGTGATCACGAGGAGCGACGCCGTTCGCCTGCAGCAGGTGACCCAGCTGGTTGGCGAGCTCGTCGATCTGGCGGTACGTGTGGTCCTCGCCGTCCATGGTGAGAAGCAGGTTGTCCGGCGTCTTGTCGACCACCGCCTCGAACACCGCAGCCTCGTTCATATCGGGATTGGTCCCGGCGAGAGGGTCGGTCGTGGGATCGGCTACTGCGTCGCTCATCGCGTGAAGAAATCCTTCGAACTGAGGGTAGATGTGGCTACTGTCACAGTGTGGCCTGAACTTGTTCCAATGTCCAGAGCCGACTCTGGCCTGCACCATCTTCCGATAACAGGAACAAGTTCTAGCTGCGCTTCATCGTAGCAGCGGCGATTCGACACCCGTCATGTCACTTCAACACATACATTGCGAACATGAACGGATCACGTTCCCCACGGACCAGCACGCCTGACGGCGGACCCAGGCTCCCCCAGACGACGGGCACCGGGGACGTCCCGGAGGACGGCCACCGCTCCGCGGACATCGAGGCGGAGCGCCCGTCCCAGCGCGCACCGGAACTCGCCGGCCCCGGAGTCCAGGGCACCCTGCGTGCCCGCGGCCTCGCCAGCAGCCTGCGACTGTTCGTCCGGCCCGCGCTGGACCGGATGCCGCCCACCGAGTCCTCGCTCAGCAGACTCCGGGCGCTGACCTCCGGCGCCGGACGGGCCGCCGCACTGGAGACCACCAACGACTGGTCCTCGGACGGCCCCGTGCCCGGCCTGTGGGTCGGACGCAAACGGTTCTTCGACTCGGACAAGGTGATCTACCACGTCCACGGCGGCGGGTTCACGTTCGGTTCGCCCTGGTCGCACAAGGCCCTGGCCTCACGGATGGCGTCCGAGACCGGAACGCCCGTCTTCCTCCCCGACTACCGACTCGCGCCCGAGCATCCGTTCCCCGCCGCGATCGACGACACCGTCGCCGGGTTCCGGTGGCTGCTCGACAGCGGATTCCCCGCCGAGAACATCGTCGTCTCCGGCGACTCGGCGGGCGGCAATCTGGCTCTGCAGCTGATCGCACACCTCGAGGAGGCGGGCGAGACGATGCCCGCGGGAGTCGTCCTCATGTCCCCCTGGGTCGACCTGGACTTCTCCGACATGTCCGCGCGCGACAAGGCCAAGAAGGACCCGTTCCTCGCCCTGGGGATGGCCGAACTGTGCCGCGTCCAGTACGCCCCCGACATCAGCGAGGACGATCCTCGGATCTCACCCCTCAACTACACGCCGTCACCCGACTGGCCGCCCTTCCTCATCCAGTGCGGCGGCGCGGAGAACTTCGCCGGCAGTGTCGCGAAGCTGGCCGAGAAGTTCGCCGAGCACGGGGTGACCCACGAGTTCCAGCGCTGGCCGGACCAGTTCCACGTGTTCCAGGTGTTCCACCCGCTGGTCCCCGAGGCGAAGATCGCCCTCCGCGACATCGGCTCGTTCGTGCGGGGCTGCCTGCGCGGATAGCCCGGGCCGCCCACCTCGCACGCGGCTGCCCGCTCACCTCGCGTGCGGCGGCCCGCCCACCTCGCACCCACCGGCCCGCCCACTTCGCACCCACCATCGAGAAGTGGGTTCGGCACACCGCCACTCGAGAGACGTGCGCCGAACCCTCTTGACGACGTGGGGCGGGCAGGCGGCGCCCGACCGGCTCAGACGGTGAGAACGAGCCCCGAGGTGGGAACGCCGGTGCCGGCGGTCACGACGAGCTTCTCCGCCCCCGCGACCTGGTTCACTGAGTCGCCCCGCAGCTGGCGCACGCCCTCGGCGATGCCGTTCATGCCGTGGATGTAGGCCTCTCCCAGCTGGCCACCGTGCGTGTTGAGCGGCAGCGTGCCGCCTACCTCGAGCGCGCCCGGCTCGCGGACGAAGTCCTTGGCCTCGCCGCGACCGCAGAAGCCCAGTTCCTCGAGCTGCATGAGGACGTACGGGGTGAAGTGGTCGTACAGCACGGCCATGTCCATGTCCCCGGGGCGCAGCCCGGACTGGTTCCACAGCTGGTCGCCTACGATGCCCATCTCGGGCAGGCCCGCCAGCTCGGGACGGTAGTACGAGGTCATGATGTACTGATCCGGCCCGGCGCCCGACGCCGCGGCTGCGATCGAGACCGGCGTGTGCGGAAGGTCCTTGGCACGCTCGGGCGTGGTCACGACGATCGCCTGACCGCCGTCGGACTCCTGACAGCAGTCCAGCAGGTGTAGCGGCTCGGCGATGTAGCGCGAGTTCTGGTGGTCGTCGAGCGTAATGGGCTTGTCGTAGAAGAACGCGGCGGGATTCACGGCGGCGTGCTTGCGGTCCACCACGGCGATGCGGCCGAGGTCCTCACTCGTGGCGCCGTACTCGTGCATGTAGCGCTGGGCGACCATCGCCACGAACCCGGCGGGCGTGGACAGGCCGTGCGGGTAGGAGAAGGCGTTGTCCGTGCCCGAGGAGTTGACCTGCTGCACCAGCGCCGAGTTGACCTGGCCGAACCGCATCCCGGAGCGTTCGTTGAAGGCGCGGTAGCAGACCACGACCTCGGCGACGCCGGTGGCGACGGCCATGGCGGCCTGCTGCACGGTGGCACACGCCGCGCCGCCGCCGTAGTGGATACGGGAGAAGAAGTTGAGGTGACCGATACCGGCGGCGCGGGCGACGGCGATCTCGGTGTTGGTGTCCATGGTGAACGACACCAGTCCGTCCACATCCGAGGGCTCGAGCCCGGCATCGGCCACGGCGGCCTGCACGGCCTCGGCAGCCAGGCGCAGCTCGGAGCGGCCGGAATCCTTGGAGAAGTCGGTGGCGCCGATCCCGACGATCGCCGCCCGGCTTGACAGTGACTCGGTCGCGGGGGAACTCACTGCGGGTCTCCGTTCATGTAGAGGGTCGCGGTCGAGGTGACGTGCGCGCCCAACGAATCGGTGCCGACGATCTTCAGCGACACCAGTCCGTCGGCGGCGATCTCCGTGACCTCGCCGGTCAGGGTGAGCGTGTCGTAGGCGTACCAGGGCACACCGAGACGCAACTTGATGGAGGTGATCCGCGCTCGTTGCCCGGCCCAGTCGGTGATGAACCGCTGCACGAGGCCGGTGTCGGTGAGGATGTTGACGAAGATGTCCTTCGAGCCCTTCTGATGGGCCAGATCCCGGTCGTGGTGGACGTCCTGGAAGTCGCGGGTCGCCAGGGCCGAGGCCACGATGAACGTGGGCGTCCCCTCGATGGCCAGTTCGGGCAGGGTGTCCCCCACCTGGACGGCGGGCGGCTCGGCGGGACAGACCACGTCGGTCACTGCACTGTTCTCGCTCACTTGACGCCACCTTCCGTTATTTCAGGCATCTGCCGGTCGACAGGCGCCGCACCGGCGGGACGCCACGCGTACAGCGTCCACGGCTCGGTGCCGAACGCCGCGTCCTCGCTCGCGTCGCCGGGCATGTCGAGGAACTCCACCTCGACGTCCATGCCGATCCGGACCTCGGCCGGGTCGACGTCGCGCAGCTCGCCGAGCATGCGCACGCCCTCTTCCAGTTCCACCAGTGCGATCACGAACGGGAAGCGGGTACGGCCCGGCACGCGCGGGGCGTGGTGGGTGACGAAGCTGAACACGGTGCCGCGGCCGGAGGCCACCACGTAGTCGGTCTGCTCGGTCTTGTCCTTCCACAGCGCCGGCACGGGCGGGTGCTGCAGTGAGCCGTCCTCGCGCTTCTGGATGCGCAGCTCGTGGGCGGCGACGCCGTCCCAGAAGAAGCGGGTGTCCTGGGAGACCGAGGGGCGCAGCACCTTGCCCACGACCAGGTCGTCGGTGGCCGAGCCGGAGCTCGCGACGATCCGGTCGGCGGCGGCAGCGGCGGGCTCAGCGGGCGCAGCCTCGGCCTTCTTCGCGGGCGGGCGGAACTTGAGGATCCGGAAGTCCATCTCGGCGACCACCTCGTCGCCGACCCGCCAGTAGTTGCGGGTGGTGAAGAACCAGCCCTCGCCGAGCCCGGTGGTCTTGGGACCCACCACGTCCACCAGCACCGACGAGATGGTCACCTCCTCGCCGGGACGGGTGTAGCGGTGATAGGTGGAGTCGCAGTTGGTGGCCACGACGGAGGTGAAGCCCTCGGCGTCGAGCAGGTCGGTCATGTTGCCGAGCGGGTCGTCGGACTCGCGGGCCTTGCCGAGTCCGCGCATGGTCCACACCTGCGCCATCGCAGGAGGCGCGACGAGTCCGCCGTGGCCGGCCGCAACGGCCGCCTCCTCTGAGGAGTAGATCGGGTTCTCGTCGCCGATCGCCTCAGTCCAGTTGCGGATCATCGGGGTATTGATGGGATCGCGGCCGGCGCGGCGGGCGCTGCCGCCGGCGGCCCGGATCTCTTCGGCCGCGGCGAGGATCCGGCCGGCCTGCGGGTCGGAAGCACGGGCGTCGGTAGCCGTGTCGTCACTCATGGGTGCCTTTCGTACGGGGGTCGGATCAGCGGGCGGTGCGGGGCATGCCGAGGCCGCCCATGCAGGTCAGCTCTCGCATGACCTCGTTGACGCCGCCGCCGAACGTGATCACGACGTTGCGCTTGTTCATCATGTCGAACCAGCGCTGCAGCTTCGCGGTGGCGGGATCGGTCGGATCGCCGAAGCGTCCGAGCAGTTCCTCGGCGATCCGGCCGACGTGCTGGATCTTCTCGGTGGAGAAGACCTTGGAGGCGGCGGAGTCGCCCATCGACGGGTTGTCGCCCATCGCGGAGACCTGCCAGTTGAGCAGCTCGTTGAGGCGGACGATCGCGAAGATCTCGGCCAGGCCGTCGCGAACCTCGGGACGGTCCAGGTGGCGCACCCCGTCGGGACCGGTGCCGCGGGCCCACTCAACCAGCTCGTCGTAGTAGCCACCGGACCGCCCGGAGGGGGCGAGCATGACGCGCTCGTGGTTGAGCTGCGTGGTGAGCATCTTCCAACCGCCGTCGACCTCGCCGACCACCATGTCGGCGGGCACGCGCACGTCTGAGTAGTAGGTGGCGTTGACGTGGTGCGCGCCGTCGCAGGTGATGATCGGCGTGAACGAGAAGCCCGGGTCGGAGGTGTCGACGATGAAGATCGTCAGACCGCGGTGGCGGGAGTCCGGGGTGCCGGTGCGGGCCGCGAGCCAGATGTAGTCGGCGTGATGGCCGCCGGTGGTCCACATCTTCTGACCGTTGATGATCCAGTCGCCGGTGGCCTCGTCCTTCTTTGCGGTGGTGCGCAGCGACGCGAGGTCGGTGCCGGCGTCGGGCTCGGAGTAGCCGATCGCGAAGTGCACGGTGCCCTCGAGGATGCCGGGCAGGAACTTCTTCTTCTGGACGTCCGTGCCGTACTTCTGCAGGGTCGGCCCGACGGTCTGCAGGGTCACCGAGGGCAGCGGCACGTCGGCGCGCGTGGCCTCGTTGGTGAAGATCTGCTGCTCGATGTGGCCGAAGCCCTTGCCGCCGTACTCGGTGGGCCAGCCCACGCCGAGCCAGCCGTCGCGGCCCATCCGCTTGATGATCTCCTCGTACGTCTTCCCGTGGCGGGTGGTGCCGATGTCGGCGGCCTCCTCGGGCGAGATGAGCGTGGAGAAGTACTCGCGCAGCTCCGCCTGGAGCGCGCGCTGGGCGGGGGTCAGGTCGATGAACGCCTCGCCGTGGTCGGCTACCGACTCGCCGCCGGTACCGACGCTGTCCACGGGATCGGCCGCCACGGCCTCGCCGAGTCCGGTGAGCTGCAGGCGCGGGCCGCCGACGAAGCGGGCCAGGTCCTTGACCGCCGAGGAGTACCGGAACATCGGGTAGGTGATGTCCACGCCGACGCCACCGTGCAGGTGGTGCAGGACCTGCACCGCGCGCGGCCCCTCGGCGGCGAGCCAGTACGCGCCGATGGTCGGGTCGGTCTCGTAGCGGTCGGACTCACCGGTCAGCCCCTCGGTGATCCGCCACGCCACGGACTGCGCGATCACGTGCAGGGTGCGCGAGACGATGTAGACGTCGGCGAGTTCCTGCTGCACCGCCTGGAACGAGCCCAGGGGCTTGCCGAACTGCTCACGTCCCTTGAGATAGTCGGCGGTCATGTCCAGCGCACCGGCGATGAGGCCGTCGCCGTGCGCGACGCACGCCGCGATGACGAGTCGGTGGAACACCTCGAGGGCGCCCTCGTCACCGCCGCCGCGGAGCACGTCGTCGTCGTCAACCGGCGTGGACTCGAACCGCATCGCGTACTCCGGCACCCCCAGGGAGCCGAGGGTGGGGGTCAGGGTGACCCCCGGGGCGTCGGGGGCGACGACGACGAGGGCCGCACCCTCGGCGGTGGTCACCGGCACCAGGACGGACCGCGCCTGGGCCGCGTAACGGACACAGGTGACGGTGCCGCTGATCGTCCCGCCGTCCAGTCGCACGGTGGGCGCCGCGGGCAGCGGGCTGCCGGGCTCGGCCACGGCAGCGGTGAGGATCCGGCCGTCCTCGATCCCGGACAGCAGTCGCTCCTGCTGCGCCGGCGTGCCGAGCGCGACGATCGGCAGCACGCCGAAGCCCAGGGTCTCCAGGGCCGGGATCACCACGCCCGCCCGGCCGACCTCCTCGAGCACCACGGCCACGTCGGCGACCGTCAGGCCGTCGCCGCCCAGGTCCTCGGGCAGGCCGAGGGACAGCAGACCGGAGGAGGCGAAGGAGGCCCACAGGCGCTCGTCGTAGCCGGCGTCCTCCACGCTTCTACTGGGCAGCGCGGTGAGCAGCTCCTCGGCAGGGGCCGCGGTGGTCAGGGCGCCGGCCACCGCCTCGGCGACGGCGGCCTGGGTCTCGGTACGGGTGAAGTCCACGGGGGATCAGTCCTGTTCGGGAGTGGGAGGGGAAGTGAGTCAGTCGCGGGGCAGGCCGAGAATGCGCTCGCCCACGACGTTGAGGAGGACCTGCTCGGTGCCGCCGGCGATCGACAGGCAGCGGACCATGAGGAACTTCCGGCCCTGCTCGGTGAACTCCACGCCGCCGGTGCCGGTGAGCTCGAGGCCGAACTCGGCGATGTCCTGGCGGTGGCGGACACCGACGATCTTGCGGACGCTCGACTCGGCGCCCGGGCCGGATCCCGCCAGGCTCCGCAGCGCGGTGCGCAGGTCGAGGAGGCTGCCCACGACGCCGTCGGCGATGTGCTTACCGAGCTCGTCCAGGACCAGGGCGTCACCTGCGACACCGGCGGCCTCGATGAGGCCGATGATCTCCTCGGCGGCGTCACCGAGTGAGGAACCACCGCCCATGGCCACGCGCTCGTTGGCCAGGGTGGTGCGGGCGATCTTCCACCCGTCGCCCGCGGTGCCGATCTGGAACTCGTCGGGCACGAACAGGTCCTCGAGGAACACCTCGTTGAACAGGGCCTCGCCGGTGATCTCGCGCAGCGGCGAGGTGCGGATGCCCTCGGAGCGCATGTCCACCAGGAAGTAGGTGATGCCCTTGTGCTTGGGCGCGTCCTTGTCCGTGCGGGCCAGGCACATCGCCCAGTCGGCCTCGCGGGCCAGAGAGGTCCACACCTTCTGACCGTTGAGCTTCCAGCCACCGTCGACCTTCTCGGCGGTCGTGCGCAGGGCGGCCAGGTCGGAGCCGGCGCCGGGCTCGGAGAACAGCTGGCACCACTTGATTTTGCCGGCCATGGTGTCGCGCACCAGCAGCTCGGCGTGCTCCGGCGCGGCCTGCAGGACGGTCGGCACGGCCCAGCCGCCGATGGTGATGTCGTGGCGGGTCACGCCCGCGGCCTCGAGCTCCTCGTCGATGAGGAGCTGCACCGCCGGGGTGGCGCCCAGGCCCCACGGCTCGGGCAGGTGTGGCATGAACAGGCCGGTGTCGGCCAGGGCCTGCTTGCGGTCGTCGCCCTCGACGGCCGCGACCTTCTCCACGAGTGCCTTGATCTCCGCGCGCTTGGCGTCGATCCCGTCGATCTCCGACAGGTCGATGTCCAGGTGGCGACGCTGTCCGGCCAGAGTGAGGTCGGCCAGCGAGCGGCGCCAGCGGGCGGCGCCGCCGATTGCCTGGCGCAGGGCGCCCGCTCGACGCATGTAGAAGTGGGCCTCGTGCTCGAAGGTGAAGCCGATGCCGCCGAGGATCTGGATGCAGTCCTGCGAGTTGGTCACCGCGTTGTCGAACGCGAGCGCACCGGCGACCGAGGCGGCCACGGGGAGCTCGGAGTCGTCGCTCGTGAGCTCCTCGGCGGCCACGGCGGCGTCCCACGCCAGGGCGCGGACCTGCTCGGTGCGGCACAGCATGTCGGCGGCCATGTGCTTGATGGACTGGAACGAGCCGATGGTGCGGCCGAACTGCTCGCGGATCTTGGCGTACTCGACGGCCGTGGTCAGCGTGTAGTCCGCGACGCCGGCGGCCTCGGCCGCGGCGAGGGTGACGAACAGGTGGTGGACGTGCGCGGTCGTGATGCCGTCGAGGATGCGGTCCGCCGGGACGGTCACGTCCTCCAGCGAGACCCGCGCGATCGACGCGGAGATGTCGTAGGGGGTCGACGGGGTGATGGTCACTCCCGCGGTGCCGGGCTCCAGCAGGGCCCAGCGGGTGTGTCCGGAGACCTCGACGGGCAGCAGCAGGCCGCCGTCCACGGTCCCGCCATAGGCGATGCCGGGGTCGCCGGTCACCGCTCCGGAGGCGTCCAGGGTGTCCACGCCGAAGCCCAGGCAGACGCCCACGGGCAGGGCACCCTCGGCGATCTGCTCACCGAGCGCGGAGGCGATCGGACCACCGGCACGGGAGACGAGGACGCCCGCCAGGGCTGTCGAGAGGACCGGTCCCGGGGCCATGGTCGCGGAGGCGGTCTCGAGCATGCAGGCCAGGTCCACGATCTCCGCGCCGGCGCCACCGTGCTCCTCGGCGACCGCCACTCCGAACAGCCCGAGCTCGGTGAGCTGGGGCCACAGCGCCTTCCACGCGTCGGGATCGGTCTCCTGGGCGCGTACCGTGGTCACCGGTTCTGCGGTCTTCGCCCAGGCCTTGATCGAACTCTGGATCTCGGTCTGATCCGGGGTGGTGGCGATGCTCACGTATTGCTCCTCGGCACGACGGGTTGCGGTTTGCGGGTTTCGGGTGGCGGCACGCGCTCGTCGGATCGCGCCCTCGCCCGACATAATAGAACCTGTTCTAGGAAACGTGTTCTAGAATGCATCAGCACGGCCCGAAACGCACAACCGGGCCCCGATCAGCCCAGCGCACAAAGGTGTTCAATCCATGACCAAGAGCTCGACCGACACCGCATCCGGCGGTGGCGCGTCCGACAAGAACGCCGCACGCCCCGAAGAGCCCACCACCTCCTCACAGCGGGAACGCCGGCGCCGCATCCTCGACGCCACCCTCGCACTGGCCTCCAAGGGTGGCTACGAGGCGGTCCAGATGCGTGCTGTCGCCGAGAAGGCCGAAGTCGCGGTGGGCACCCTCTACCGCTATTTCCCGTCCAAGGTGCACCTGCTCGTCTCGGCACTCGCCCGCGAGTTCCGCCGCCTGGACCAGCGCACCGAGCGCTCCGCACCGCCCGGGGACAGCGCCCAGGAGCGGATGAAGGTCGTGGTGGACATGATCACCAAGTCCATGCAGCGCGACCCCAGACTCACCGAGGCCATGACGCGCGCCTTCATGTTCGCCGACGCCTCCGTGGCCAACGAGGTCGAGGAGGTGGGCTTCCACATGGACCGGATCATCGCCCGCGCCATGGCCGACGGCACCCCCGGCGAGATGCAGCTGTCGATCGCCCGCGTGGTCTCGGACGTGTGGATGTCCAACCTGGTCTCGTGGCTCACCCGCCGCTCGACCGCCGCCGACGTGAACTACCGCCTCGGCCTGACCATCGACCTACTGCTGGGCACCGACGACACCCCGCGCCGGGCGAGCCTGCACTCGGCGCTCGGGAACGGCAACGGCAACGGCAACGGCGCCGAACGCGACGTGGCCGGCGACGAGGACTCGCCGCCGGCCACCGCGCTGGCCTGACCCGCTACGGGACCACCACCGGCGGCACGTCCCGCACCACGCCCGAGACGTCGGCGGTCCACCGCAGCGGGCCGTCGGCTGGGCTCCACCCGGTCATCAGGTCAGAGACTTTGGTGGTCATCGCCCGTCCGAGCCGAAGGAACGAGGTCTCGGCGCGCTCGTCGACCTCGCCGAGAATGAGCCACCAGGCCCACGCCACGGCGCCGGCGTTGGCCACGAAGTCGGGCACCACGGCGATCCCGCGGGCCGTGAGGTCGAGCTCGGCGTCGGCGGTGGTCGCGGCGTTGGCGGCCTCTACGATGACCGGCGCCGTGATCCGGGCGCAGTTCTCGGCGGTGATCGCGTACGAGACGGCCGCGGGGACCAGCACGTCGACGTCCGTCTCCAGGATCCGCTCCCGGTCCAGGACCTGTACCCGGGCGGGCACCGCGGCGCGGTCGATCTCGCCGTAGCGGTCGCGGGTCGCCAGCAGGGCGGGCACGTCCAGGCCCGCCGGGTCATAGAGGGTGCCGGCCGCATCCGCCAGTGCCACGACCCGCATCCCGGCCTCGTGCAGGTACCAGGCGGCGCCGCCGCCCATGGTGCCCACGCCCTGGATCGCCACGGTGGTGCGCTCGATGTCCCAGTCGCGCACGCTCGCGGCGGCCAGACAGGCCTGGGCCACGCCGTACCCGCCGATCACGTCGCCGAGCAGGCCGCCCGGGACCTCGGCGTTCAGGCCGCGGTAGATGCGCTCGGTGGTGGCCGCGCAGTCGGCCGAACGCTCGATGGCCGCGTGGTAAGACTGGCGCATCCCGAGTCGCGCGAACACCTCGTCGATGAGCTGCTGCGTCACGCCCAGGTCCTCGGCGGTCACCCAGTGCCGGTCGAGGAAGGGGTGCATGGCCTCGCAGAAACGGGCCAGCACGTCCACGGCCCGGGAGTCCTTGGGGTCGAAGTCGATGCCGCCCTTGGCGCCGCCCACAGGCAGGTCGAACGCGGCGGTCTTGCGGGTCATGCCGCGGGCCAGGTCCTCCACCTCGCGCAGGGTGCAGCCGGCGCGCATGCGGGTGCCGCCGGTGGCCAGGCCGCCGACGAGGGTGTCCACCACCAGGTAGCCGCGCGCGTCGGTGCGGTCGTCCTCCCAGTGCAGCCGCAGGTACGGCTCCCGCGTGGAGGCGGCCGGTGACGCGACGGGCGCCGCCGTCGCCCCGCCGGTGCCCGGGTTCGTGGCCGGGGTCCCTGCCGTGCACGGTATCTCGATCGACGTCATGGTGCTCGCCTCCTCGCGGTGGTCGTCGCCTGCCCGGCGACTGCCGTCCCCGCGGCTTCTCCGGGGGTCGTTCCTCCAGCATGCGGCGGGTATTTGCGGGGGTCCAGCGAGGATTGCTGGAGGCCATCGTTCAGTTTTCCTACACGGTCCGTGCGGTTCCTCCTACCCTCGGGTCATGGAGCTGTCGCTGCACCGTCTGAGGTTGCTCCACGAACTGGAGCGCCGGGGTACCGTCACTGCGGTGGCGGATGCCCTGAACTACACGGTGTCGGCGGTTTCCCAGCAGCTCGCGCTGCTGGAGCGGGAGGCGGGGACGTCGCTGTTCGAGCGCCGCGGGCGGGGCCTGGTGCTGACCGAGGCCGGGCTGCTGCTGGCCGGTCACGCCCGAACCATTATGGGCGCGGTCGAGGATGCCACCCACGCCATGGCCTCGGCCCGGGACGGCGGGACCACCACGCTGAAGGCCGGGGTGTGGGCGTCGGTGGCCACCACCCTGCTGCCCGCGGGCCTGGTGGTGCTGGGCCGCGAGCATCCGGAGATCGGCGTGCGGACCCGCGAGCTGGCCCCGGAGGACACCACCGGCGCGGTCCGCGACGGCTCGCTGGACCTGTCGTTCGTGCTGGACTACTCCAGCTACCCCATGGCCCGGGTGCCCGAGCTCGTCCGCGTGCCGATCGCCGTGGAGGCCCTCCACGCGGTGGTGCCGCGCGGGACGATCCGGGCAGCGCAGGTCTCGCTGACCGACCTCGAGGACGCGCCGTGGATCATCGCCAGCCCGCGCTCGCACTTCGGCCGCGCGGTCCGGATCGCGTGCCGCGAGCACGGCTTCGACCCGCAGGTGCGGCACGAGGCGGGTGAGCAGTCCACCGCGCTGGCGCTGGTCGCCGCCGGGCTGGGCGTGACCGTGGCCTCGGACCTGGGCCTGGTCACGGCGCCCGAGGGGGTGGAGGCGTTGCCGCTGGTGGAGTCGCCCACGCGCACCGTGTCGGTCACCTTCCGCGAGCGCGACACCCGCCGGCGGTCACTGCAGGCGTTCGTCGAGGCCTTCCGCGAGGGCGCCCGGCACGTGGGACTGCCCCCCGCCGGCTGAGCCGGGCGGTTCAGACCGGCCCGCGCTACTCAGGGCCGGCGCGCGAGGAAGTCCGGCCGGCGTGGGGTGCCCGCGTACGGCTCGGCCAGCGCGTTGTCCACGCTGTTGAACACGATGAACACGTTGGCCCGCGGCATCGGCGTGATGTTGCCGCCGGAGGCGTGCAGCGCGTTGCAGTCGAACATCGTCATGGACCCGGTCGGGCCGGTCAGGACGTCGAGGCCGTGCGAGCGGTACAGCTCGGCGATGTGCTCCTCCGAGGGCACCCCGATCCGCGGCGCCGTGCTCACCAGCGACTCCTTGTAGTAGTCCTCCGGCGTCTCGCCCGCGCACTGCACGAAGTACTTCTGGGTGCCGGGCATGATCATGAGCGGCCCGTTGTAGGTGCGGTTGGGCGTGAGCGCGATCGAGGCGCTGCAGGCGCGCGGGCGCGGCATGCCGTCCTCGGCGTGCCAGGTCTCGAAATCGGAGTGCCAGTAGAAGGCGCCACCGGCGAACCCGGGCTTGTAGTTCATGCGGCTCTGGTGCACGTATACCTCGGAGCCGAGGATTTCGCGGGCCAGGTCCACGGCGCCGGAGCGCTCGACGGCCTCGGCCACCACGTCACTGAGCAGGTGCACGTCGAAGATCGACCGCACCGCCTCGCTGCCGCGCTCACGGATGACCCGCGGGTCGTCGGCCATCGCGGGGTCGTCGCCGATCCGCCGCAGCTCCTCGAGGCAGGCGTTTACGCGCGCCTCGTCGAGGGCGGCCTCGCGCTGGACGTAGCCGCGCTCGGCGAAGTCGTGCAGCTCCGGGTCCTGCGCGTCGGTCCACACCACCGGATCCGGTCGGTCGACGATCTCCGGTGTCCCGCTGACGCGGGTGTTGTAGGCATCGACTGCCAGGGTCATGTCTCTCCTCTCGGTCGGTGGCCCGTCTCGTGACACGGGCCCTCGGGCCCGACTGTAGGAGCGACCGGGAGACCGGACAACCGCTCAGTTACTGACGTATCCCCGGGTTTTGTCGACCGCCGGGCCGGGCGTGCCGCCGTCACACCACGTGCGCAGGTGGCTGAGGAACTGCTCGGAGAGGGTGTCGCGCCAGCCCACCACGTCGCCGCACATGTGGGCGCTGATGTGCGCGCCGTCCAGGGTCCACAGCGGGTCACCCTGGGGTAGGGGTTCGACGACGACGACGTCGAGATGAGCGCTCAGTCTCCCGGACGCGATCTCCTTGGTCAGGGCGTCCTGGTCGATCAGCTTCCCGCGGCCCACGCTGATCACGTGGGCTCCCTCCTGCAGCGCCGCCAACTCGTCCCGCCCGAGCATCCCCTCGGTGGCCTCGGTCAGCGGCGCCACCATTACCAGGTGGTCCACGGCCCCGAGATGGTCGGCCAGCCGAGCGGAGTCCACGACGGTGCCGAAGTCCTCGTCGTCGTCGCGCGGTCGTCGCCCCGCACCGGTGACCTGGACCCCGACCGCCCGCAGGAGCCGCGCGGTGGCCCGGCCGATCCCCCCGGTGCCCACCACCAGGGCGCGGCGGCCGGCGACCCGGGTGGTCTCGCGGTGGCGCCAGATGCCTGCGCGCTGCAGCTCGGCGCTCTCGTGGAGGCGCTTGTCGTGGGCCAGCACGCACGCCAGCACGTACTCGGCGATCGGCCCGTCGTACACCCCGCGCGCGTTGGTCAGGAGCACGTCGGCGGTGCGCAGCTCGTCGAAGAGCAGCTTGTCGACGCCCGCCGAGGCCGCGTGGATCCAGCGCAGGGAGTCGGCGGCGGGCCAGGCAGGGGCCAGCGCGCCGGAGAAGAAGTCCCACATCAGGAGGATCTCGGCGCCTGGGAGCGCCGCGGCGAGCGTGTCGGCGGTAGCGATCCGGACGTCGGCGAGCTCGCGGATCGCGGCGAGATCGGCGGGGTCGGGCACCTGGTCGGCGGTGAGGATCACGAGAGTCGGCCTGGAGGACATAGGACCACCGTAACCCGCCGGAATCAGATGTTGTCGGATTGTTGACAATCCTGCCCGGCGGTCACAGACTAGCCGCATGCCCGCGAACCTGTCCCCCGTCCTCAAGCAGGCCACGCCCGTCGTGGTGGACCACGCCTCCGGCTCGTGGATCCACGGCACCGACGGTCGCGACTACCTCGACTTCACCACCGGCATCGGCGTGACCTCGACCGGTCACTGCCACCCCGACGTGGTGGCCGCCGCCCAGGCACAGTGCGCCACGATCATCCACGCGCAGTACACGACCGTCATGCACCAGCCGCTGCTCGAGCTCACCGAGAAGCTGGGTGAGCACCTGCCGGCGGGTATCGACTCGGTGTTCTACGCCAACTCCGGTTCGGAGGCGGTCGAGGCCGCGGTGCGCCTGGCGCGCATGGCCACCGGCCGGCAGTACATCGTCACCGTGCAGCGCGGTTTTCACGGGCGCACCGTCGCCGCCGCGAGCCTGACCACCGCCGGCACCAAGTTCTCCGCCGGGTTCGGCCCGCTCATGGCCGGGGTGGCGCAGACCCCCTACCCCGACGCGCTGCGGCTGAAGATGAGCGAGGACGAGGCCGTGGACTACGCCCTCGCCGAGCTCGACTTCCTGCTCGCCACCCGCATCGACCCGCGCGAACTGGCGGGGATCGTGATCGAGCCCGTGCTCGGCGACGGCGGCTACATGGCCGTCCCGCCGCGCTACCTGCAGGGACTGCGCGAGCGCGCCACGGCGCACGGGGCGCTCCTGGTGCTCGACGAGGTGCAGGCGGGCGTGGGACGGACCGGGAAGTTCTGGGGCCATCAGCACACCGAGGGGCTGGTGCCGGACGTCCTCATCACCGCCAAGGGCATCGCCTCGGGCTTTCCCATCTCCGCCATCGCCGCGCCCGAGGAGATCATGGCCAAGGCGTGGCCGGGGTCCCAGGGCGGCACCTACGGCGGCAACGCCGTGGCGGCTGCGGCGGCCGTCGCCACACTCGGGGTGATCGAGCGCGAGGGCCTGGTCGCCAACGCGGCCGAGCGCGGTGCGCAACTGCTGGACGGGCTGCGGCGTAGTCTCGGCGACGTGGGTGAGATCTGCGACATCCGGGGCACCGGGCTCATGCTCGGCGTCGAGTTCGGCGACGCGACCGCGCCCGCCGGCAGCCCCGCCTCGGCCGAGGGCGCGCGCTTGGCCGCCGCCGTCCAGCAGGCCTGCATCGACGAGGACCTGCTCACCCTGACCTGCGGCCCCACCGGCTCGGTCGTGCGGATCATCCCCGCGCTGGTGGTGACCGCCGACGAGGTCGACACGGGCGTCGAGCGCCTGGCCCGCGCCGTCCACCGGGTCGTGGGCCGGTCGTGACGGGCGCGGCGGGGGCCATCACGGCGGGCACGTCCCCGGCGGGGTCCGCCGCGCCCGGCGCCACCCGCGAGGAACTGATCAGCGCCCTCGCCGCCGCGGGCCTTGCGCCCGAGTCCGACGCCCGCCGCCTGGCCGAGTACTCCTACGACGCCTCCAACTACCGCGTCGTCCCCGCGGCCGTGCTGTTCCCGCGCACCGAGGCCGAGGTCGCCGCCGCGCTGGCCGTGTGCCACCGGCTCGGCGTGCCGGCCACCGCCCGCGGCGGGGGGACGTCGATGGCCGGGAACGCGATCGGCGGCGGGCTCGTGCTGGACCTGTCTCGGCACATGCGCAGGGTGCTCGCCGTCGACGACGACGCGGCCGTGCCCACCGTGACCGCCGAGGCCGGGGTCGTGCTCACCGACCTGCGCGCGGCCGTCCACGCCGCCACCGATGAACGCCTGACCTTCGCCCCCGACCCCTCCAGCCAGTCACGGGCCTGCGTCGGCGGCGCGATCGGCAACGACGCCTGTGGCAACCACTCGGTCCGCCACGGCCGCACCGCCGACCACGTGGAGGCCCTACGCCTGGTCACCGCCGACGGGCTGCGCCTCACCGCGACCCGCCGCGGGGTCGAGGCCACCGACCCCGGCGACGCCGCGGCCACCGCCCGCGCCGATCACCTGACCACCGAGCTGCGCGACCTCGCCGCCGACCACCTGGGCGCGATCCGCACCGAGCTCGGGCGCTTCCCGCGGCAGGTCTCGGGCTACCACCTGCGGCACCTACTACCCGAGGAGGGCTTCGACGTGGCCCGTGCGCTCGTGGGCTCGGAGGGCACGTGCGCGGTCGTCACCTCGGCGACGCTGCGGGTCGTGCCCCGAGCCGCGCGGACCGGCCTGCTCGTGGTGGGCTACGCCGACGTGGTGGATGCCGCGCGCGACGTCCCGCTCATCCTCCCCCACCGCCCCACGGCCGTAGAGGGTGTGGACGAGGTGATCGTGGAGACCATGCGCCTGCGGCGCGGCGCCGACTCGGTGGCCGAGCTTCCAGATGGGCGGGCGTGGCTGTTCGTCGAGCTCGACGACGACACCGGGGCGGCCAGTGCAGGCGCGGGCGCGGAGGCCCTCGAGGACCGCATCGCCCGGCTCGCCGAGCAGCTCACCCGGTCCGGGCACGCGACCCGGGTGCTGCAGGTGACCGACCCGGTGGCCCGCGCCGACCTGTGGCGCGTCCGCGAGGACGGCGCCGGGCTCAGCTCCCGGCTGGCCGACCCGGCGACCGGCCGGACCATCGAGTCCTGGCCCGGCTGGGAGGACGCCGCCGTGCCGCCCGAGCGCCTGGCCGACTACCTCGCCGAGTTCCGCGAGCTGCTCGACCGGCACGGGCTCACCGGGGTGATGTACGGGCACTTCGGCGCCGGGTGCATGCACATCCGCATCACTTTCGACCTGCGCACCGAGGCCGGCCGGGCCGTCTTCCGGGCCTTCTGCACCGACGCCGCCCACCTCGCGGTCCGTCACGGCGGGTCCCTGTCCGGCGAGCACGGCGACGGGCGCGCCCGCTCCGAGCTGCTGCCCCTCATGTACTCGCCCGAGATACTGGGCGCCTTCGACCGCTTCGCCCGGATCTGGGACCCCGCCGGCATCCTCGCGCCGGGCGGCCTCAGCGGCACCCGGCCCATGGACTCCGACCTCGCCCTGGACGGCGTGCTTGACCGGAGGCCGCCCCGCGATCTGGGACTGCTGACCTCCGCCGACGGCGCCCACCCGGTCCAGGCCTGCATCGGGGTCGGCCGCTGCCGCACCTCCACCGGCGGCGTCATGTGCCCGTCGTACCGCGCCACCGGCGACGAGAAGGACTCCACCCGCGGACGCTCCCGCGTGCTGCAGGAGGTCGTGCGCGGCACCCTGCCCGTCACCCACCCGGCCGTGGAGGAATCGCTCGATCTCTGCCTGGCCTGCAAGGCCTGCTCCACGGACTGCCCCACCGGCGTGGACATGGCCGCCTTCAAGTACGAGGCCCTGCACCGCCGGTACCGGGGCCGGCTCCGCCCCCGCGTGCATTACTCCCTCGGCCTGCTGCCGGTGTGGCTGCGCGTGACCGGTCGGATCGCCGGGCCGCTCAACGCCGTCCTGTCCACCCGCGCCGGCCGCGCCGCCGCCACGAGGCTGGGCGGGATCGCCGCCGGCCGCGAGCTGCCCCGCTTCGCCTCCGCCGCCGCCCTGCGCGCCGAACTCGACCGCACCCCGGACAGCGTCTGGTCGGTCGACACCGCCGGCGTGGGCCCCTCGACGCGGACCTCCGCCGAGGTAGTGCTGTTCCTCGACTCCTTCACCCGGGGACTGCGGCCCGCCGTCGCCGGCGCCGCCGCCCGCGTCCTCGGCGGATCGCACACCTCCGTCGCGTGCAGCGCCCGCCACTGCTGCGGACTGACCCACGTCACCACCGGCCGCCTCGACGCCGCCCGCCGCACCCTGCGCCGGACCGTGCAGCACCTCGACGGCATCCGCGGACCGGGCGGGGAGGAGATCCCCGTCGTCGTCGTCGAACCCTCCTGCGCCGCCACCCTCCGTGGCGACCTCCCGACACTCCTCGGCGACACCGACGATCCCGACGACCCCGACGCGGCGGCCGCCCGGCGCGTGGCCGCGCGCGTGCGCTCCGCCGCCGAGCACCTGGGCCACCTCGCCGCCGAGGGTCGCGCCCCCGACTGGCCCGGCGGCGCCCCCGACCGCGTCACGGTCCAGACCCACTGCCACGAGTACGCCACCTTCGGCAACCGGATCCAGCGCGCCACCCTCACCTCGCTGGGCGTGGGCTCGGTGCGCGAGGCCACCGGCTGCTGCGGCGTCGCCGGGGACTTCGGGTTCACCGCCGGGCACGAGGACGTCGCCGACGCCGTCGCCGAGCAGGCCCTGGCCCCCGCCCTGCGCGCCGACCCCGACGCGCCCGTGCTCACCGACGGGTTCTCGTGCACCGCCCAGGTCGACCACCTCGCCGCGCGCGACCCGGACGTCGGCCGTCGCGCCGGGCGCCACCTGTTCGAACTGCTCGATCCCGACCCCGCTCCCGATCCCGCCCCCAGGAGGAAGCCATGACCCGCTCCGTCACCGACCTCGTCGCCGCGCTCGGCACCGGTATCCACATCGACGGCCAGTGGCGCGACGCCGCCTCCGGCGCGACCTTCGACGTGCTCAACCCGGCCACCGGCGAGCGCGTGGCCACCCTCGCCGACGGCGCCGCCGCCGATGCCGACGAGGCGATCCGGGTCGCCGGCCGGACCCAGGCCTCGTGGGCCGCGGTGCCCGCCCGCGACCGCGCCGAGATCCTGCGGCGGGCCTACGAGCTGCTCATCGACCGCGCCGACGAGCTGGCGCTGCTCATGACCACCGAGATGGGCAAGCCCCTGGCCGAGGCGCGCGGCGAGGTGACCTACGGCGCCGAGTTCTTCCGCTGGTTCTCCGAGGAGGCCTGCCGCATCTCCGGCGACGCCCGCCGATCCCCCGACGGCAGCACCCGGCTGATGGTCACCTCCGAGCCCGTGGGGCCGTGCATCCTCATCACCCCGTGGAACTTCCCGCTGGCCATGGCCACCCGCAAGATCGGGCCGGCGATCGCCGCCGGCTGCACCATGGTGTTCAAGCCCGCCAACCTCACACCACTGACCTCGCTGTACGTGATCGATCTGCTGCGCGAGGCCGGGCTGCCCGACGGCGTTCTCAACGTCGTGTGCACCACCTCCCCCGGCGACGTGGTGGAGCCGTGGATCGACTCCGGCATCGCCCGCAAGCTCTCCTTCACCGGCTCCACCCCCGTCGGCAGAACCCTGCTCGAGCAGTGCGCACGCGGGGTGCTGCGCACGTCCATGGAGCTGGGCGGCAACGCTCCGTTCGTCGTGTGCGAGGACGCGGATATGGACACCGCTGTCGCCGCCGCCATGGCCGCCAAGATGCGCAACATGGGTGAGGCGTGCACGTCCGCCAACCGGATTCTGGTGCACCGCTCGGTGATCGACGAGTTCGGGCGGCGCCTCACCGAGAAGATGGGCGCGCTCACCGTCGGCAACGGTGTCGAGGACGGCGTGGACGTCGGTCCGCTGGTCGAGGAGAAGGCCGTCGCCAAGGTCGCGGGTCTGGTCGACGACGCCGTCTCGCGGGGCGCCGAGGTTCTGACCGGCGGCAATCGCGGAGACGGGCCGGGGTTTTTCTACCCGCCCACCGTGATCACCGGGGTCTCGCCCGAGTCCGAACTGATGACGACCGAGATCTTCGGCCCCGTCGCCGCACTGATCCCCTTCGACACCGACGATGAGGCCGTCGAGCTGGCCAACGACACCGAGTTCGGGCTGGTCTCGTACGTCATGACCGAGAATCTCGACCGCGCGATGACGATGTCCGAGCGGCTGCAGGCGGGGATGGTCGGCGTCAACGTCGGCGTGGTCTCCAACCCGGCGGCGCCGTTCGGCGGCATCAAGCAGTCGGGGTTGGGTCGCGAGGGCGGGACGACCGGGATCGAGGAGTTCCTCGAGACCAAGCTCGTCGCGATCCCGGTGCGCTGACGCGGGGCCGGCGCCCGCCGCGTCGGCCGCGGGGTCAGCCGGTGCGGACCCGGCCAGCCAGACGGTGACGTTCGATCTCGGTCAGGCCGCCCCAGACGCCATATAACTCACCGTTGGCCACGGCATGCTCGCGACACTCGGCCAGGACAGGGCAGCCGGCACAGATCTTCTTGGCGACTGCCTCCTTCCGGCGGCGCACCCGCTTGGGCTCGTCCTCGGAGTTGTAGAACAGATCCGGCAACTCCTGACAATGCCCGTGATCTGTCCATTCCCATCGTTCGTCGATCCGGCGGATCCCCGTCGGCGGTGTCATCCAGGCCATCTCCTCCGTTGCGAGATCAACCTTCTGCCAGAGTGGCGGGCCCCCGGCACACCCCCAGGGGTGTGATCGACGGCCGGCCGGGCAGGCCACGGCACGCCCCCGGAAATGCGCATGCCGTGCGCTGCTACCTTTGCCCCATGCCGGTCAGCGTGTGCGTTATCGACGACTACGACATCGTGGTGGCCGGCGTGCGCGCGCTGTTGGCCCCGTTCGCCGAACGGGTGCTGGTCGTGGAGACACAACTGCGGACGAATCCCGACCTCGCCGTTGACGTGGCGTTGTTCGACACGTTCGCCGCTCCCCTGGACTGGCAGGCGCAGCTGACAGAACTGGCTGCGGACTCACGGGTAGGCGCCGTGGCCGTCTACTCGTTCATGACCGACCCGAGGGCCGTGGAGGACTCACTTGCCGCGGGCGCCGGCGGCTTCCTGGCCAAGTCACTTCCCGCCGAGGCGCTCGTCGAGGGGATCGAGGCGATCGCCGGCGGGCATCGCGTGGTGGACCTCGGCGCGCGGGACGGTGGCGTCGCCGGCGATCACTGGCCCGCCGAAGGCGTGGGCCTGAGCCCCCGCGAGGCCGAGATGCTCTCACTCATCGTGCGGGGCTACTCCAACGAGGAGATCGCCCGGTCGCGCTACCTCTCGCCCAACACCGTAAAGTCGTACATCCGTGAGGCCTACCGGAAAATCGGGGTCACCACGCGGGCACAGGCCGTGGCGTGGGGGATGCGGAACGGGCTCGAGCCCTCGCACTGACCCCGGGCAGGAGCCCGGCTGGCAGTCCCCGCCCGCACGCCCCGAGCCGGGGCATTGGCCTGTCGAAATTCCTCCGGTGGCGAACGCGCTCCTCGCGCGTAGTGCCCACGTCGTCGTATCGAGCAATCCCGCCCAGCGGGATTGACAGTGACTCGCGTCACGACATAGTCTTTCCACGTCCCGTTTGCTACGTATATGCGTAGTGGGTTCCCTAGTTAAGGATTCTCATGAGACGCCCCCTCGTCCGATCCGCGGTACAGCCCGGCGGACCACAGCCCGTCGCGCGGCGTCGACGGTCGCCGGGCCGAGCAGGTCTTCCGCGGCGCGTTCCCGTACGTGATCGCCATGCTGGCGGTCGCCCTGCTGTTCCTCATATTCCCCGGCATCGTGCTCTGGATCCCGGAGACAATGTGACCTGAGCCGACCCGACCGACCCACTCCGACACCCACTCCAACCCTCCCCTGCAAAGGAATGACGATGACAGAGAACACCTCCGATGATGCGCTGCTGATCGACCGCGCCGATCACATCGAGACCTGGACCATCAACCTGCCGGACGCTCGCAATCCCATCTCTGACGACCGTGTGATCGAGGCGCTCGTCCACCGGGTGTTCGTCGTCAACGCCGACCCCGACGTGCGTGCCGTCATCCTCACCGGCGCCGGTTCCGCATTCTCCGCGGGCGGCAACGTCAAGCACATGGTCGACCGCAGCGGAATGTTCGGGGGGAGCCCCTACGAGGTGCGCGGCGGCTACCGCGACGGCATCCAGCGAATCCCGCGCGCGCTCTACCACTGTGAGGTACCCGTGATCGCCGCAGTGAACGGCCCGGCCGTCGGCGCGGGCTGCGATCTCACCCTCATGTGTGACCTCCGGGTGGCGTCGAGCAGGGCGTGGTTCGCCGAGAGCTTCGTCCAGCTGGGCATCATCCCCGGCGACGGCGGCGCGTGGCTGCTGACCAAGGCCGTGGGCCCTGCCCGCGCGGCCGAGATGGCACTGACCGGCGACCGCGTGGACGCCGCGACCGCGCTCGACTGGGGGCTGGTCTCCCGGGTCGTCGAGCCCGAGGAACTGATGGGCGCGGCCCGTGAGCTGGCCGCGCGAGTGGCCAAGAACCCGCCGCACTCGGTCCGGATGGCCAAGAAACTCCTCCGCGAATCCCAGCACCAATCCCTGGAGTCCCTCCTCGAGCTCTCCGCGGCCATGCAGGCTCTGGCCCACCACACTGCGGACCACCGCGAGGCGCTCGCCGCGTTCGGCGAAAAGCGACCGGGGAACTACGAGGGGCGCTGACCGCGCGCGGTCAGTCGAGCTGCCAGGTGGCGACGTGGCGGCCGAGGATCTCCACCAGGTCGTCACGTCGCTCATCGATCTCGGCACGGGAACCGATGACGCCCACCGCGGCGATCGTGCAGCCCCGCTCGGTCACCGCGACCGACACGCCGTCAGCGCCCTTCTCGGCGGCGTGCGGTGCGGCGCAGATCCCGGTCTCTCGGATCTCCGAGAGCGCCTCGAGAAAAGCCTCGACACGGCTGGAATCCCCCTCCGGGCGGGCATTGAGGTAGGCCCAGAGGTCCCGGTTCTCCCGCGCCGCGAGCAGAACCCACCCGGCCGACGTCCGGAGCAACGAGCGCCGCAGGCGGTTCTCGGCGAGGTAGGCGAACGCGGGGTCGGACGAGACGTGATCGACATAGAAGAGGTCGTCGCCCACCGCGGCGGAGAGCACGGTGACCATCCCGGTCTCCTTGTTGATCGCCTCGAGCGCCTCATGGGGCACCTGCGTTACGGGAGGGCGACCCGCGATCACGTTGAGCAGGTACGGCGCCATCCCGAGGGTGTAGACCCGGTCCCGCTCATCCAGGTACCCGGTGGCCACCAGACCGTTGACGAGTCCCTGTGTGGAACTGACCGGCGCGCCGAGCGCCTTGGCGATCGCCGTGAGCGTCATTCCGGATCCGGACCGGGCGACCGCCTCGAGGATCGACGCCACCCTGTCGACCATCCGATGTCGTGGCCGTTCCGGGATCTGGGCATCGAGCCCAGCAGTGGTGGTCATGGGTGCGAGCCTACCAAGCCGGAACCCGTAGTTACTTAAATCCGTAATAACATGCTGTATTGCGTAATAGTGTGAATGGTGCCATAGTGACATCACGCGGCCACAGCAGCCCTCACCAGCAGGAGAACCGATGAGTACCACCTTTGCTCCGCCCACGACCGTGGAGACCCCGCAGACGCGGGAACTCCGCGGTCAGGTGCGGGAGTTCCTCGCCAGCGAGATCGCCGCGGGCGCTTTCACCCCGTGGATCGACACGTGGCTCACCCGATGGGACGAGGCGTTCACCCGGCGCCTGGCCGATCGCGGGTGGGTCGGAATGACGATCCCCGAGGAGTACGGCGGACGTGGCCGCACACACCTCGAGCGCTTCGTCATCACCGAAGAGCTCCTCGCCGTGGGCGCCCCGGTCGCGGCCCAGTGGGTGGCCGACCGTCAGATCGCTCCGTCTCTCCTGCGGTACGGCACCGAGGAGCAGAAGCAGGAGTTCCTGCCGCGCATCGCGGCCGGAGACTGCTGCTTCGGGATCGGCATGAGCGAGCCCGACTCCGGCTCCGACCTCGCGAGCGTGCGCACCCGGGGCGTGCGCGTCGACGGCGGCTGGACCATCACCGGGACCAAGGTGTGGACGTCCGGCGCCCAGCACGCGGAGGCGTTCATCGCACTGGCCCGCACCGAACCCCTCGACACGAGCAACCGGCACGCCGGCCTGAGCCAGTTCATCGTCGACCTCCGCGCCGAGGGCGTCACCATCCGCCCCATCGTCTCGCTGTCCGGAGACCATCACTTCAACGAGGTCATCCTCGACGAGGTCTTTGTCCCCGATTCCCGCGTGTTCGGGACCCCGGGCAACGGCTGGGAGCAGGTCAACGGCGAGCTCGCCTTCGAACGCAGCGGACCCGAGCGGTTCCTGTCCTCGTTCCGACTCCTCGCCGCGGAGATCGGTGCGATCAACACCGGCAGGGTCCCTGAACGGACCGACCTCGGCCGATCCGTCGCGCGGATGGCCGGCCTCCACGCCCTGAGCCAGAACATCGCGGGAGCCCTGCAGCGGGGCGAGCAGGCCGACACCGCGGCGGCCCTGGTCAAACTGCTCGGCACCGCGACCGAGGGGGACCTCGTCGACGCGGTCTCCGCCGGGCTCGGCGACGAGACGCCCTCGGCGCCCGGAGAATTCGATGCCCTCCTGCGTGCAGGACTACACCAACGCCCGGGCTTCACGCTCCGGGGCGGAACCAACGAGATCCTGCGCGGCGTGATCGCGCGGGGACTGGGGATGCGCTGATGACCACGTCGAACACCACCGGGATCAACCTCGGAGTCGACCCCGACCTGCAGAGCCTCATGGACGACCTCGTCTCCGGGTTCTCCGGCCCCGACGTCGAGCCCGACCCGGATACGGTGTGGGCCACGCTGACCGAGGTCGGCCTCGCCCGACTCACCGCGCCGGAGGAATCCGGAGGCAGCGGCGCGGGCTGGACCGCGGCCGCGGCCCTCCTGCGGACGCTCGCGGCCGCCGGTGTGGCCGTCCCATTCGCCGAGACCGACCTGCTCGCCGGCCCCCTCCGCCGCGCTGCCGGCCTGGACGACTCGTCCGGGCAGACCGCGACAGTCGCCGTCCTCGGGTCCGACGGCACGGCGCACCGCGTGCCCTGGGCCGGCGCCACCGCGACCGTCCTGTGCGTCCGGCGGGCAGCTGACGGCTACGAGGTCGCCGACGTGGCGACCGACCACCTCGTCGTCGTCACAACCGAGGGCATCTCCGCAGTCCCCACCGGCACCGTGACCGCCGACGGCGACCACCAGTGGGTTCCGATCCCCGCCTCGGCGGTCCAGACCCACGTCCTGCGCGGTGCCCTCGCCCGCGCCCTCCAGTGCGTCGGCGCGATGGACGGGATGCTCGCCTCGTCGATCGCCCACACCACCGAGCGGAACCAGTTCGGTCGGGCCCTGGCGAAGTTCCAGTCCGTGCAGAACATGGTCGTGGACATCGCCGCCGAGTCCGTCCTGTCCCGCGCCGCCGTGGATACCGCGCTCGTCGACGCCCTGACCGAGGACCTCGCCGGCGAGCAGTCCGGATTCCGCGTGGCCGTGGCCCGGAGCGTCGTCTCACAGGCGCTGGGCGTCGCCGTGCGCAACGCGCACCAGGTCCACGGCGCGATCGGCACGACGCACGAACACACCCTGCACCGGCTCACCCTCCCCGCGCTCCAGTGGCGGTCGGAGTTCGGTTCGGCCGCGTTCTGGGAGGGGTTCCTCAGCCGTGCCGCCGTCGCAGGTGGGATGGACGGAGCCTGGCCGATGATCGTCGAGGGCGCCCCCGTCGACGGGACCGGCTCGGCATGGCTCGACGCTGTGACCGGCGCCTAGGCCGATCCGTGACCGCTCCGCTCACCCGACTGTTCGTCGCCGTCGTTCTGATCAACGGCGCGTACGACGCCGTGCGCGTGGCGGTCTCGTACCGGGTGCTCGCACTCGGCGGCGACGCCGCCCAGGTGGGCCTGGTCGCCGCCACATTCGCGGCGCTTCCGATGCTCGTCGCCCTACAGTTCGGGCGGCTCGTCGACCGGCGCGGCAGCTGGGGCGTCCTCGCCGTCGGTACGACGGTGTCCGCGACGGCTGTTGCCCTGACCGCGGTGTCGCCCTCCATCCCCGTGTTGGCCGCCGCCAACGCGGGGATCGGGCTGGGTCAGGTCATGACCCTCATCGCCGCGCAGGGGTTCGTCATGGAGCTCACCACCCGCGACCGGCACGTCAACGGCTTCGCGATGTTCACTCTCGCCGTCTCGGTCGGCCAGGCGGTGGGCACACCGGTCATGGGCGTCCTGCTCCAGGCCGGCCGCACCGGCGAGCACGCGGAGACCGGCCCGGCGCTGTGGGTCATGGCGACGGCGATCGTCATCTCGCTGCCGTTCGCGCTCACCCTCCCGCGGTTCACGCCCACGGCGTCCACCACGGAGCGACCCCGGGCCACGTCGATCGCGCTGCTGCGTCGGAAGGGCATGGCACCGTCGATCTACGCCGCACTGATCGTGGTGACGGGCTTCGACCTCATCACGGCGTACATGCCCGTGCTGGGTGGGTCCGTCGGACTGACACCGCTCGTGGTACCGCTGCTCGTGGCGACGCGCTCGGTGTTCTCCATGATCTCCCGCGCGGCCACACCGTGGGCACTGCGACGGTGGTCCCAGCGCGCGATCCTCATCGCCTCCCCCGTCGTGACGACCCCGGCCGTGGTCGTGCTCGGCCTCGCCGACACCGCAGCGACGATGTTCGCCTGCCTCGCCGTGATCGGGTTCTTCTGGGGCATGAACCAACCGGTCACCATGTACTGGGTGACCGCGGCCGCGCCGCCCGGAGAACGCGCCGCGGCGCTGTCGTTGCGACTGACCGGCAACCGGGCCGCCCAGGTACTCGTCCCCCTCGCCGCCGGCGCGATCGCCGGGGTCGCCGGACCGGGCAGCGTCTTCCTCCTCTCCGGCGCGCTCACCGCCGCCTCGGCGGTCAGCACGAGCGTCTCCCTCCGTCGACACCCGTTCGACGAGCTCGGCCGGGTCGGCGCTAAGCCGACCCGACGCCCACCCGATCCCCGTGGCCACGCCACACCGAACAACACCGAACCACACCAGGAGTGACAGATGACCGACCACACCGACATCACGAAACGCACCGGCGCCCTCACCGACCTGCGGGTAGTGGACCTCTCCCGCGTCCTGGCGGGGCCGCTCTGCGGGCAGATGCTCGCCGACCACGGCGCGGACGTGATCAAGGTCGAACCCCCCGCCGGCGACGACACCCGGTGGTGGGGCCCGCCCTTCGTCAAACCGGGCCACAGCGCCTACTTCGACGGACTCAATCGCAACAAGCGCAACATCAGCGTGGACCTGCGCACCGACGACGGACAGGCGCTCCTGCGCCGAATGCTGGCCGAGGCCGACGTCGTGATCGAGAACTTCAAGGCCGGCACCCTCGACCGATGGGGACTGTCCGACGAGGTACTCGCGAAGGAGTTCCCCCGGCTGATCCACTGCCGGATCACCGGGTACGGCGTCGACGGCCCTCTCGGTGGCGCGCCCGGGTACGACGCCGTCCTCCAGGCGCTGTCCGGCCTGATGAGCATCAACGGTGAGGCCGACGGCCCCGAGATGCGGGTCGGCATCCCCCTGGTCGACATCGTCACCAGCCTCAACGCGATGTCGGGCATCCTCATGGCCGTGCATGCCCGGGAGAAGTCCGGCCGGGGCCAGCTGGTCGATCTCGCGCTGCTGGACAGCGCCGTCTCGATTCTCCACCCGCATGTCGGCAAATGGTTTGCCACCGGCGAGACGCCGCCACGCACCGGCGTGGCGCACCCGACGATCTGCCCGTACGAGACCTTCCAGTGCGCGGACGGCCCGTTCTTCCTCGGTGTAGGCAATGACTCGCAGTTCCGCTCACTCGTTTCCGCCCTGGGCGTCGGTCACCTCATCGAGGACCCGCGGTTCACGACCAATGCCGAGCGGCTCGCCCATTCGGCGGAGCTTCGCGAGCTGCTCAGCGCGATCGTCGGTGAGTGGGACCGCGACAAGCTGTCGGATCTGTGTCGCTCCGCCGGGGTGCCGGCAGGGGCGGTCAACACCGTCGGAGAGGCGATGTCGCTGCCCCAGGTCCTCCACCGCGAGATGGTGGTCGAGCGCGACGGCTACCGCAGCGTGGGCATCCCGGTGAAACTCGAGCACACCCCGGGCGCCGTCCGGTTTGGGCCCCGCGACCGCGGCGCCGACACCGCAGAGGTGCTCGCCGAGCTCGGCATCACCGAGGAGCAGGCGGACGGGTTGCGCGCCGCGGGTGTCCTGCCGGCCTGACGTCTCCGCTCACATCCGCTACCGTGCGGCCGGATTCGCTACCCGAATAGGGGTAGCGGATCCGCAGGCGGAGTAGCGGATTCGAGGCGAGGCCGGCGCGGGCGGGGCGGGGCGGCTCAGCGACCCAGTACCGCTCCGAGGAAACGCTTGGTGCGCTCGTGCTCCGGGGAGTCGAAGAACTGATCTGGCGGTGCGACCTCCACGGCGACGCCCTCGTCGAACATCACCACGCGGTCGGAGATCTCCCGGGCGAAGTTCATCTCGTGGGTCACCATGAGCATCGTCATGGACGAGTCGTTGGCCAAGTCGCGGATCACTTTGAGCACCTCCCCCACCAACTCGGGGTCCAGCGCGGAGGTGGGCTCGTCGAAGAGCATGATGTCCGGCTTGGTGGCCATGGCACGGGCGATCGCCACGCGCTGCTGCTGACCGCCCGAGAGCTGGGGTGGCTTCTTGGTGAAGTGATCCGCCAGCCCCACCAGGCCGAGGAGTTCCTCCGCCTCCTTCCGTGCGGTGGCCTTGTCCTTCCCGAGGACGTGGACCGGCGCCTCCATGACGTTCTCGATCGCCGTCATGTGCGGGAACAGGTTGAACTGCTGGAACACCATGCCGATCCGGCTGCGGATCTCGCGCAACTGCTTGGTCTCGCGGGGCCGCTTCCGGGCCCCGTCGGTGTTCCACAGCTCCTGTCCCTCGATGAGCACGCGGCCGCTGGTGGGAAACTCCAGCGTCATGATCACGCGCAGGATCGTGGTCTTGCCCGAGCCAGAGGGGCCGATGATCGAGATCTTGTCGCCCTTGTCCACGGAGAAGTCGAGCTCGCGGAGGACGTGGTTGTCTCCCCAGTTCTTGCTCACCTTCTCGAACCGGACCATCGGTTCCCCGGTGTGTCCGGGTTCAGTGGACGGTGCCATAACGGATCTCCAATCGACGGAGGACAAGCGTGCACGGAACGCTCACGATGAGGAAGAGCAGTGCCGCGAGCGTGAACGGTTCGATGTAGCGGAACTCGGACTGGCCGATCGCCTTGGCCACCGACATGAGCTCGAAGACGGTGATGGCGGACAGGATCGCCGAGTCCTTGAACATCTGGATGAGGTAGTTGCCCAGGAGCGGGACCACCCGGCGGACGGCCTGCGGCAGGACGATCCGCACCCAGGTGCGCGCCCTGGGCAGGTTGAGCGCCGTGGACGCCTCCCACTGCCCCGTGGGGACGCCCTCGATCCCGGATCGGTACACCTCGGCGGTGTAGGCACTGTAGTTGACGCCGATCACCAGGATGCCTGTGATCAGCGCACTCATCGTGATGCCGTACTCGGGGAGCACGTAGAACACGAAAAAGGCCTGCACGAGCAGCGGGGTACCTCGGATGAAGTAGACGCAGAACCCGAGCACCTGCGACACGACCGGGATCCTCAGATAGCGCAGGACCGCCACCGCGAGGCCAAGGACCACGGCGATGGCCATGCCGGCGAAGGTGAGCTGGATCGTGGTGAGAAGTCCCTCGAGGAGCTGGGGGATGATGCTGATCGCGAACGCGTTGTCCCAGATCATCAGCTCACCCCCTGCATCCGGCCGGTGAGGGCGGTCAACAGTGACCGCCGTGTCGCGGTGGGCGAGAACGTGCGCTCGAGCACCGCCACGATCCCCGAGATCACGAGCGAGAGGACGAAGTACAGGACGAGGATGATCGCGTAGATCAGCGCGGTCTCACCCGTGGAGGACCGGATGAGCCCGGCGTTGAAGGTCAGGTCCGCCACGGTGACCATCGAGACCAGCGAACTGTTCTTGAGCAGGTCCACCATGACGTTGCCCATGGGCGGGAGCATGGCCGGGATCGACTGGGGCAGCAGGATCCGGCGCATTCGCTGGGCCGGGGTCATGTTGAGGGCGATGGCGGCCTCGGTCTGCCCCTTGGGCCGGGCCGCGATGGAACCGCGGACCACCTCGGACGCGTAGGCCCCCTCGTTGAGCCCCAGCGCCAGGATGCCCGCGAAGAGGGCCGTGAGTTGGATCCCGAAGAACGGCAGCGCGAAGAACAGCCAGAACAACTGCACGACCAGCGACGTGCCGCGAAAGAACTCCACGATGCACGCCGCCGGCCAGCGCACCCAGCGATGCTCGGACAGCCGGGCCAGTCCCAGAGTGAAGGCCACGACCAGCGCGAGTAGCGCGCCCAGAACCGTCACGAGGACGGTCGTGACGAAGCCCTGCCTGATCAGGGGGAGGTATTCGACGATTGCATCCATAGGGGCCGGATCAGCCGTCGACGCTGCAGAGTTCCTCGGTGGTCACACCGTCGACGACCGTCGGGTCGAAGCCCCATTTCTCGAGAATCTCATCGAACTCCGGCGTGGCCTTGAACGCCTCGAGTTCGGTGTTGTAGGCCTCGAGGAAGTCCGCGTCATCGGGGCGGAACGCCGCCGACGAGCCGGTCTTCGGCGCATCGGGGATCGGATCGGTGACCTCTACGCCCTCCAGTTCGCGGAGTGACAGGGTCGGCAGCAGGAACGCGTCGATCCGGTCCGCCGCCAGGGCGTCCTGGCCGCCGCGGGCGTCGGTGACGTTGACGATCTGCTGCGCCGGGACCCCGGCCCCCTCGAGGATGCCCTGTTCGAAGCCGCCTGGGACCACACCCACGCGCAGTTCGGCGCGGTCGGTGACGTCGGCGATCGTGAGGACGTTCTTCGGATTGCCCGGCTTCACGCCGAACGACTCCGTCGAGACGATGACCGGCGCGGCGTAGTTAACCTCGGCACACCGTGATTTCTTCATGAACAATCCGGCGGCGATCGCGTCCCAGCGGTTGGCCTTGAGACCGGGGATCATCGCGTCGTAGCCGGAGACGATGCCCTCGACCTTGTCGATGCCCAGGCGCGCACAGACGGCCTTGACCACGTCCGGCTCGGCGCCGGTCACGGTGCCGTCGGCGGCGAGTTCGGTGTACGGCGGCTCGTTGCCGATGGCGATCCGGAGGCCCTGTGCGCGGGCGCGGTCGAGGAGTCCGCCGCCGCCCCCGGCCTCGGGGCCGCCGGGCTCGGTGGTGGAGCAGGCGGCCAGTGAGCCACCCACGGCCACCACGCCGCCCAGCGCCAGCGCGCCTCGGAACAGTTGTCGGCGTGAGATGTCGGTAGTCATCGGGCCCTCCGTCGCGTCGAAGTTAACGTCTCGTTCACCGTATGACCCCCGTCACCGTCCCGTGGCCGAATGGCATGCACCGCCAGGCATTTCCGTGGGTGGTCAGGACATCGCGCCGCCGGACCGGACCCGCGCGTGGCCGTCATTCATGTGCTCCACCAGCAGGTTCCGTGCCGTGACGGAATCCGACGCGCGGACGGCGTCCGCGATCGCCCGATGCTCGGAAAGCCGGGCCTCCGCATCCGTATACGTGCCGCGCATGGCGTGCAGACACATGCTCGTCTCCACCAACACCGTCTCGTGGACACGGGACAGGCGGGGGCTGCGGGCGGCCTCGACGAGCGCGTGGTGGAAGTCGAGATCGGCGGCCACCATCGCCGCGGACCGGGGCTCTCCGGCCAGTCCGGCCATCACGTCCACCGCGGCGTCGAGCGCGGCGGCCGCCTCGGCGCCACGGCCCGAGTCGAGCACCCGGTCCAGCGCGGCCGTCTCGACGGTGGTCCGGAGCAGATACATGTCGGCGACCGCCTCGGGCGTGAGCTCGGCGACGAACAGCCCGCGGTTGCGGTGCGAGACCAGCAGCCCCTCCTGGGTGAGCCGCTGCATAGCCTCGCGCAGCGGCCCCCGGCTCACCCCGAGCGAGCGCGCCAGCGCGGCCTCCCCCAACTGGTCACCGGGGCCGACGGTGCCGTCCGAGATCGCCCGCCGCAGCGCCCGCGCGATGATCGCGGGGGTCGACTCCTGCACCACCGGGTCGATCCCGGCGAGGTGATCGAGCTCGCTCACGAGGCCGCTCCGCCGGTGGCGTCCGCGTGGATCGGCGGCGGGGGCACGGCCTGCCGGAGCGCCGCCTCGAGCGCGGCCCCGGCGCGGACCACGAGCAGGTCCTCGAAGCGTGCCCCGATCAGCTGTATCCCGACCGGCAGCCCGGACCCGGTGAGGCCACACGGCAGTGACAGCGCCGGCTGCTGGGTCATGTTGAACGGGTAGGTGTACGGCGTCCACGAGGTCCAGTCCGGGCTGTGCCAGCCCGGCGGCACGTCTGAGCCGGCGGTGAACGCCGGGATCGGCATGGTGGGAGTGACCAGCAGGTCGTAGTCCCCGTGGAAGTCGGCCATCCGTGCCCCGAGCGCCATCCGTACGGCCACCGCGTCGAGGTAGTCGGCGGCGGAGAAGTCGTGGTAGCGGCCGAGCGCCTCGCGCATCGAGGGGTCCACGCGATCGATCGCGCCCGGCCCGTGCGGCGCGAGCACGGCCGCGAGCCCGGCGAACCAGAGAACGTGGAAGGCGTCCACCGGATCGGAGATGCCGGGATCCACCGTGTCGACGTGTGCGCCGAGGTCGGAGAGGACGCCCACGGCGCGGGTGACGGCGGCCTCGACGTCGTCGTCGTTCCTCCCGAATCCCAACGTCGCGCTGTAGGCCACGCGCAGGCCCTCCAGGGGCCGGTCCCCGCTGGCGCCGTCGCGCGCGGCGGCGAGGTATCCGCCGGGGCCGGGCGTCGTGGCGCGGGCGGGAACGGCGGACCAGTCGCGCGGGTCGGGGCGCAGGAGGGCGTCCATGAACGCGGCGGTGTCGCCGACCGTGCGCGTCATGGGACCGGCGTGGGCGAGGGTGCCGAAGGGGCTGGAGGGGAACATGGGGATGACGCCGTAGGTGGGTTTGAGCGCGACGATCCCGCAGAACGAGGCGGGGATGCGGACCGAGCCGCCGCCGTCGGTGCCCAACGCGAGGTGCCCGATCCCCGCCGCCACCGCCGCCGCCGCGCCGCCACTCGAACCGCCGGATGTCAGCGCGGGGTCGTACGGGTTGCGGGTGATCCCGGTGAGCGTGTTGTCGGTGACGCCCTTCCACGCGAACTCGGGCGTGGTGGTCTTGCCGATCACCACGCAGCCGGCCTCGCGGGTCGCGGCGGTGACGGGGGCGTCGTCGGGCCAGGCGGCGGGGTCGGCGGCGTCGGGCTTGTCGGCGAGCAGTCGGGAGCCGCGCAGCGTGGGCACTCCACGGGTGTAGAAGATGTCCTTGATGGTGGTGGGGACGCCGTCGATGGGGCCGATCGGGGCGCCGTCGCGGTAGCGCTGCTCGGCCTCGCGGGCAAGGCGCAGCGTCGCGTCCGGATCGGTGTGGCAGATCGAGTTCAGGTGGCCGTCGACCCGCTCGATCGCGTCGAGCGCATCGCGGGCCGCGTCGACGGGCGAGACCTCGCGGGACCGGAACTTCTCGGCGAGCTGGAGTGCGGTAAGTGACGCGGTCATCAGGCCACCTTTCGTCGGATTGTCGACAATCGTACAGTTGCGGCACGCCCCGTCAAGACCGCAGCGCCGGACGGCCTCCGCCGGAGCTTCTAGGCTGATCCCATGAGCGCCGCCGACCACTCCGCCCCCTCCACCGACACCGACCCCTCCGCCGACTCCACACCCTCCCCCGCCACCGAACCCGATCTCACCCCCGAACTCGCCGAGGCCCTGCGCCGCGCCGCCGCCACCCCGAACCTGGTCGTGGCCTGCGACTACGACGGCACCCTCGCCCCCTTCGCCGACGATCCCATGGGCGCACACCCCGCCCCCGGGGCCATCGCGACGCTCGCGCGCCTGGCCGACCTGCCGCACACCACGGTCGCCCTGTTGTCCGGCCGCAACCGCGCCGCGCTGGCCGAGGTCTCCGGCGCGGCCGCCCCGGTGGTCCTGGTCGGCAGCCACGGGTCCGAGTGGGAGGGTGGATTCGACGCTCCGCTCGACGACGACGACACCGCGCTGCTGTCCCGGCTGCACACCGAACTCGAGGAGATCGCCTCCCGCACACCCGGGGCACACGTGGAATCCAAGCCGACCGCGGCCGTGCTGCATGTACGGCCCGTCGAGGACCCGGCCGCGCGCGAGCGCGCCACGGCCCAGGCGATGGCCGGGCCCGCCGCGCTCGACGGAGTGTTCGTCACCCAGGGCAAGAACGTCGTGGAGATCGCCGTCCGCGAGGCGAGCAAGGGTGCCGCGATCGAGCGACTGACCGAGCAGGCCGACGCCGGTGTGGCGGTCTTCATCGGCGACGACGTGACCGATGAGCGCGGCTTCGCCCGCCTCCGCACACAGGACGTGGGGATCAAGGTCGGCGAGGGCGAGACCGTCGCCGGCCACCGCGTCGCCGACATCCCGGCCGTCGTGCGACTCCTGGGAACCCTGGCCGACCTCCGCTCCTGACGCCCCCGCGAACGCACTCCGACACCACCCCCTGGTTCGCCCTCTCCGGCGGCCGCAGTCGTACACTTACCGACAACGGTTCCCATTACCGACCTGTCGCACCCCAGGAGCTCAGACGTGACGACCACTCCTCCCCCGCGCACGCCACGGTCCCGCCACGCTGACGCGCACCGCTCGGCCACCCGCGCACTCGCCGCCGCGGCGACCGCGCTGCTGGGCGCAGGCGTCCTGGCGGCCTGCGGGAGCTCCGACGGCGCGACCGGTGCGGGGTCAGCAGGCCAGGACGGCGACGGCCCGAGCGTGGTGGCCTCCACCAGCGTGTACGCCGACATCGCGCGTCAGGTCGCCGGCGAGAACGCGACCGTCGAGTCCGTGATCTCCGACCCCGCCGCCGACCCGCACTCGTATGAGGCCAGCCCGGCCGACGCCGCCCGGGTCGCCACCGCCGATCTGGTGGTCTACAACGGCGGCGGCTACGACTCCTTCGTCGATCTCGCGCTCGAGAACGCCGGGGAGGTACCCGTCGTCCGTGCGGTCGACGAGTTCGCGCGGGTCACCGGCGAGGCTGTGCCCGCCCACACCCACGACCACGGCGCGCACGCTGGTCAGGACGACGACTCGGGCCACGACGACCACGCGGGCGACGACGACCACGCGGGACAGGGCAATCACGCGAGCAAAGACGCCCACGCGGAGCATGACGACCACGCGCACGCGTCCGGCATCAACGAGCATGTCTGGTTCCACCTGCCCACCACCGCCGCCGTGGCCGAGCAGGTCGCCAACCAGCTCGCCGAGCTCGATCCCGAGAACGCCGACGAGTACCGCGCCAACGCCGAGAGCTTCGGCGACGCCCTCACCCCGCTCGAGGCACAGGTCGACCAGATCCACGACCGCGGGCACTTCGCCTACGCCCAGACCGAACGCATCGGCGCCCACCTCTTCGACGCCGCCCACCTCGTCGACGAGACCCCCCGCGGATTCCTGTCCTCCGTCGAGGACGACGCCGACCCGTCGGCCGCCGACCTCACCGCGATGCTCGACCTGCTCCAGGAGCGCGAGGTCTCGTTCCTCGCGTACAACTCCCAGACCGAGACCGGCGTGACCTCCCGTGTCCGCGGCGCGGCGGAGGAGGCCGGCGTCGTCGTCGTCGACCTCACCGAGACCCTCCCCGACGACACGGACTATCTCACCTGGATCACCGACATCGTGGGGGACCTCGCCGCCGCCCTCGACGGCGCCACCCCGGTGGACGACGATGACCACTGAGCCCACGCCGATGCCCGGGGACCACGCGCGCGGCGTCCCCGGGCCCGGCCCCGTCATCGCGCTCGACGGCGTGACCATCTCGCGCGGCGGCCGCACCCTCGTGCGCGATCTCGACCTGCATATCCAGCCCGGCGAGTTCGTTGCCGTGCTCGGACCCAACGGCGCCGGCAAGTCCACCCTCCTCAAGGTGCTGCTCGGCGAGATCGCCCCGGACGCCGGCACCGTGACCGTCGACGGCCGCGCGCCCGGCGACCGCGGCACCCACCTCGGGTACGTGCCGCAGCAGCGCGCGTTCGACCCCGGCATCACCCTGCGCGGCCGCGACCTGGTCAGCCTGGGTATCGACGGCACCCGCTTCGGACCCGGCTGGCCCGGCCGACGTGGCGAGAAGCGCCGGATCGTCGAGGACTCGCTGGCCCGGCTCGAGGCCGGAAAGCTCGCAGACAAGCCGCTCGGCCGAATGTCCGGCGGCGAACAGCAGCGCGTGCGCGTGGCCCAGGCGATCGCGTGCGACCCGTGCGTGATGCTCTGCGACGAGCCGCTGCTCAGCCTCGACCTCACCGGTCAACGCACTGTCGCCTCCGTGCTCGACCGTCGGCGCCGCGAGGACGCCACCGCGATCGTCTTCGTCACCCACGAGATCAACCCCGTGCTGCCGATGGTCGACCGCGTGCTCTACATCGTCGACGGCCGGCACCGCATCGGCACGCCCGACGAGGTGTTCACCAGCGAGGTCATGTCCGACCTGTACTCCTCGCCCGTCGAGGTGCTGCGGGTGCGCGGGCAGATCGTCGTGGTGGGCGACACTCATCACCTGGTCGCCGAACCGTTCGGTGCGGGGCACCACCATCACGACGACGACAACGACACCGAGCACGGAGCACACTGATGGATCGACTGCTCGAGATCGGCCGGTCCCTCGCCGACACCGAGACCACCGCCTACCTGCTGCAGCAGGACTTCGTCCTGCTCGGCCTAGCGGCGATCGCGCTGCTCGGGCTGCTCGCCGGGGCGATCGGGCCGTTCATCGTCATGCGGCAGATGTCGTTCTCCGTGCACGGTGCCAGCGAGTTGGCACTGACCGGTGCGGCCGCCGCGCTGCTGTTCGGGCTCAACCTGGGGTTCGGCGCGATCCTCGGCTCGGTGGTGGCCGCCCTGATGTTCGGCCTCATGGGTTCGCGGGCCTCCCAGCGCGACTCGTCGATCGGCGTGATCATGGCGTTCGGCCTCGGCCTGGCAGTGCTGTTCATCCACCTCTACCCCGGGCGATCCGGGACCTCGTTCGCGCTGCTCACCGGGCAGATCGTTGGCGTGTCCGAGCACGGCGTGGTGCAGATGGCGGTGGTCGCGGCGATCATCTGCGGCGCCCTGATCGCGCTGTACCGGCCGCTGGTCTTCTCCTCGGCAGACCCCGAGGTGGCCGAGGCCCGCGGCGTGCCGGTCCGGGCGCTCAACCTCATCTTCGCGGTGCTCGTCGGGCTCGCCGCCGCGCAAGCCGTACAGGTCGTCGGCGCGCTGCTGGTGCTCTCCCTGCTCATCACCCCGGCCGCCGCCGCGGCCGCCGTCACCGCGAGCCCGGCGCGTGCGATCGTGCTGACGATCCTGTTCGCCGAGGTCGCGGCAGTGGGCGGGATGCTGCTCTCGCTCGCGCCCGGCGTGCCGGCCTCGGTCTTCGTCACCACGATCTCGTTCGTGATCTACCTCGCCTGCCGCGGGGTGGCCGCCCTGCGTCGCTGACGCCCCCGCTGCCGCCACTCGCCCGGACCAGCCGTCACTCCGGTACGTTCTGGCGGAACGCGTCCTGGGGAAACACTGACCGGGGTGACGGCTGACGGAGACAGGCGGGCCGACGGGCAAGGCCGGGCCATCGTCACGTGTGTCGGGCCTGTATCGACCGAGAGCGCCTGTGCCGGATGCTCTTGTCCCCGGTCTAATGTTGGCGGGATGACGGACCCCGCCCTTCCGACAGAACTCGACGCGATCCGGGCCGCGTTCCCGGCGCTGCAGTGGGAGTCAGTCACCCGCACCGAGGAGGGCTGGGACCACGTCGTGGTGATCTGCCACGGATGCTCCGGCGACGACGCACTCGGCCACAGCGACCTGGTGTTCCGCTTCCCCACCGACGAGCAGGCGGAGGCGCAGCTGCCCACCGAGATCGCGGTACTCGAGCACCTGGCGCCGCAGGTCGAGTCCGCGCTCCCCCGCTATACGCACGTGCCCGTCGATGCCGGGCCCGGAGTGGGCAGCCGCGCGGAATACGGGACGATCCCGTTCGCCGGGTACCCGATGGTCCGCGGGGATCGTCTCACCCCGGAGCTACTGCGCTCCCTGCCCTTCACCGAGCAGACGATCATCGCCACGCAGCTGGGTTCTCTGCTGTCTGCGCTGCACATCCAGGACGTCTCCGCACCGCCGATGGACCGCGTGCCCGCGTCGTACCAGCCCGAGAACCTTGACTTCGTCCGCGGCATCGTCGAGAACAACATGTCCGACGTCCTCGCGCCGGACGAGATGCGTACCGCCCGCGAGATCTGCGACGAGGTGGCCGCACTCCAGTCCACGCTGCTGCCGCGGGTGTTCCTGCACTACGACATCTACTCGCGGCACCTCTACTGGGAGAGCGGGACCACCTACTCCCCCGGTCGACTGGGCCTGATCGACTTTACCGATATGTGCATCGGCGACCCGGCGATCGACTTCGCGGAGTTGTACGAGTACGGCCCGCGGTTCGTCGAGGACGTCCTGGCCCGCTACGTCGGCCGGGTGGACGCCGGGTTCCTCGACCGGGCTTGGACATACCAGCGATTGGCTAGCCTATACGTCCTTGCCGGTCACCTGTACTACGGCGAGGAGACCTGGGAGTACGCACGCTCGGCATTCGACCGCTGTCGCTCCCCACACCGTCCACGAGCTTGAACGGCGGAGAGGCGCGTCAGGGTGCGGGAATCAGCCATTCCATCGGGATCCCCAACGCCTGCGCACCAGCCTGGACGAGGCTCCACGGCGCCATGGCGGAACCGACGATCAGCGAGCCGAGGCTGATGCCGCCGCCCTCCGGCGCGGGGAACTGGTTGGCGATGCCGCTGGCAATCTCCATCGACCCGTTATACAGCGAACCGAGCATTCCGATCTCCTTTGATCAGAGTTCAATCGTCAAGTGCGCCATGGACTGTACTTGACCAGTCGCGCCTCTCGCGTTGCTTGATCGGCCGCGGCTGTCGGCGCTACTTCTGCGTGCGCCGCTGACGCGCGAACTCCGAGAGCACCACGCCCGCGGCGACGGAGGCATTGAGGCTCTCCACGTCCGAGGCGATCGGGATAGACAGGATCGAATCGCAGTTCTCGCGGACCAGACGCGACAGGCCCTTGCCCTCCGAGCCCACCACGATGACGGTGGGGCCGGTGCCGTCGTAGTCGTCGAGCGAGACGTCGCCGCCGGCGTCGAGGCCGACCAGCTGCGCCCCCGACTTGGCCCACTCCAACAGCGTCCGGTTGAGATTCGTGGCACGGGCGACAGGCAGACGCGCCGCGGCACCCGCCGAGGTACGCCACGCGACCGCGGTGATCGAGGCGCTGCGCCTCTCCGGGATCAGCACACCGTGCCCACCGAACGCCGCGACCGAGCGGATCACGGCGCCGAGATTGCGGGGATCGGTGATGTTGTCCAGCGCGACCAGCAACGCCGGAGTCGAGGAGTTCATCGCGCTCTCGAGCAGGACACGCGGGTCCGCGTACTCGTACGGCGGGACCTGCAGACCGATCCCCTGGTGCATGCCGTTCGAGGTCATCCGGTCCAGGTCGGTGCGGGGGACCTCGAGGATCGAGATGCCCTTGTCCGCGGCGATACGGACCGCCTCGGTCAGACGCTCGTCGTTCTCGGCACCCACGGCCACGAACAGCGCGGTCGCGGGGACGCCGGCACGCAGGCACTCGACGACCGGATTACGACCCACCACCAACTCGGGCCCGTCCGCCTGCTTCTCCGCCTGCCGACGACGCTGCTGCGCACCCTGCGCCTTACGGTCGGCCTGCTTGGCCCGCCGATGCGCCGGGTGATAGGTCCGGTCCTCCGCCTTGGGAGTGGCGCCACGCGCCTCGAGGCCGCGGCGCCGCTGACCGCCGGAGCCGACGACCTGGCCCTTCTTGGTCCCCGCCTTTCGAATAGCTCCGCGCCTGCTCGAATTGCCCGCCATGTCAGTCCTTCCGGTTGGCGAGCGACCACTTCTGGCCGTCCGCGGTGTCGGCCACCTCGATGCCCGCCGCGACCAACCGGTCCCGGATCGCATCGGCGGTGGCGAAGTCCTTGTCCGCCCGTGCCTGTTGACGTGCCGCGAGCTCGGCCTGCACCAGGAGGTCGAGTGCCACGGCGGTGTCGTCGTCGTCGTCCCCACCACGGGCAGCCCACCCGGCGTCGAGCGGATCCACGCCCAGCACGCCCGCCATGGCCCGCACGGACGAGGCGGCGGCCACGGCCGCCTCCGTGTCGCCGGCCGCCAGCGCGGTGTTGCCCGCACGGACCTGCCCGTGGATCTCGGCCAGCGCGGCCGGGACGCCGAGGTCGTCGTCCATTGCGGCGGCGAACCCGTCGGTCCACGCGCCGACCGGCACTGCGGAGCCGGGAGCAGCGGAGCCGGACGAGCCGGCCACCTCCGCCACCCGCTTCACGAACGCCTCGATCCGCCGGTACCCGGCGGCCGCCTCCTGCAGCGCCTCCGGCGAGTACTCCAGCATCGAGCGGTAGTGCGCGCTGCCCAGGTAGTACCGCAGCTCGACGGGCCGGACCGCCGTGAGGATGTTCGGCACGCTGAGCACGTTGCCCAGAGACTTGCTCATCTTCTCGCCGGCCATGGTCACCCAGCCGTTGTGCAGCCAGTAGCGGGCGAACCCGTCGCCGGCGGCGTGGGACTGGGCGGCCTCGTTCTCGTGATGCGGGAACTGCAGGTCAAGGCCGCCGCCGTGGATGTCGAACGTGCCGCCGAGGTACCAGGTGGCCATGGCCGAGCACTCCAGGTGCCAGCCCGGACGGCCGTCGCCCCACGGTGTGGGCCAGCTGGGCTCGCCCTCCTTGGCCGCCTTCCACAGCGCGAAGTCGCGGGGGTCACGCTTGCCGCGCAGCTCCGCGGACTCGCCCTGGTCCACCTCGTCGAGCTTGTGGCCGGACAGGTGACCGTAATCGCCCTCCGGCGCCGCCGACCACGCCGCCACGTCGAAGTAGACCGAGCCCTCCGCCGGGTAGGCGAAGCCGCGCTCGATGAGCCGCTCCATGTAGTCGATCATCTGCGTCATGTGCCCGGTCGCCCGCGGCTCGGTCGACGGCGGCAGCACGCCCAGCACGTCGTAGGCCCGGGTGAACTCGCGCTCGTGCGTGGCCGCCCACTCCCACCAGGGGCGACCGTTCTCGGCGGCCTTGGTGAGGATCTTGTCGTCGATGTCCGTGATGTTGCGGACGAACGCCACGTCGTAGCCGGCGGCGGTCAGCCAGCGGCGGAGGATGTCAAAGGCCACGCCGGAGCGCACGTGCCCGATGTGCGGCGCCGACTGCGGGGTGGCTCCACACAGGTAGACAGACGCGTGCCCTTCCCGGACGGGGGTGAATTCCCGGAGGGTTCGGGTGGCGGTGTCATACAGGTGGAGTGTCACGGTGGCCGAGTCTACCGGTGCCGCGCCGTCGTTCCCGCTTTCCGCTTCCCGCTCCCCACGCGCGGCGCGGTTGCAGGCTCAGGCGCGGTAGACCAGTGCCGTCGCGGTGGCGAAGACTCCCTCGCCGCGGCCGGTGAACCCCAGACCGTCGGTGGTGGTGGCCGAGACGGAGACGGGCGCGCCGATGATCTCGCCCAGTCGCTCCTGCGCCTCGAGCCGCCGCGGCCCCATCTTGGGCCGGTTGCCGACCATCTGCACGGCGCCGTTGCCGATGGTCCAGCCCTCGCGTGCCAGCAGCTCCACGGCCTCGCGGAGCAGACGCTCGCCGGAGACGTCGTCATACTCGGGCCGCCCGGTGCCGACCATCGACCCGAGGTCACCGAGCCCGGCGGCGGACAGCAGGGCGTCGACGAGGGCGTGCGCCACCACGTCGCCGTCGGAGTGGCCCTCGCAGCCGTGGTCGTCGGGAAAGTGCAGGCAGGCCATCATGCAGGGCTTACCGGGCTCGACGCGGTGGGCGTCGGTGCCGATCCCCACGCGCGGGATGACGGGACCGGTCATGGGTTCTCCTCGGGGTCTGGGGGCGGCTCGGAGCCGGGTTCGGGCCGGTAGGGACGCCAGCCGAAGCTGATGGACTGCGGGCCGTCGGCGAGGCTGCGCTCGGAGGCCAGGTGAATCTCGGCGCGCAGGCGGTCCTCGCCGGTGGTGACCTTGAACGCGAGCGGGTCACCGTCGACCGTGGCCACACGGTGACCGAGCCGTTCGACGAGCCCGGCGTCGTCGGTGGCCACCTCCCCGGCGGCGTCGTAGGCGGCGAGCAGCACGTGTGGCGCGAAGCCCTGCGGGGTCTGGACGGCGCGCAGTGCCGCGCGGTCGGGGGTGCCCACCACGTGACCGGAGGCGTCGACCTGTTTGACCGTGTCGACGACCGGGACCACGGGCACCACCGCGACCTCGCCCGCGCGCACCGCCTCGACCACGCGCCGGATCGGATCGGCTGGGGTGAGGCAGCGCGCCGCGTCGTGGACGAGCAGGACGTCATAGCCCGCCGTGCCACTGCCCTGCGCGGCGGCGTCGCTCCCAGGCGCGACGTGGGCGGTGGTCAGTGCCGCGAGGCCGTGACGCACCGAGTCGGTGCGCTCGGCTCCGCCGGTGGTGACGACGACGACGTGGCCGTCCACCCCGAGCGGCGCCAGCAGTTCCCGGGACTCGTCCACGCGATCGTCGGGGACCACAGCCACCACGTCGTCGACGACCCCGGAGCCGAGCAGTCCGGCGACGGCGCGCTCGAGCATGGTCCTGCCGTCGAGTTCGACGAACGCCTTGGGGAGACCGGCGCCGAGGCGGACCCCCGACCCCGCGGCGGGCACGACAGCGGCCACCCTGCCCGTGGGGGCGGGGTGGCCGTGTCGAGCCGGGTGCGTCACCTGACGTGGTGGACGAACTACGCCGTGACGGCGGTGGCGAGCGCCTCGTCGAGGACCGCCTCGGCACGCTCGGGATCCGACTGCTCGGCGAGCGCGAGCTCACCGACGAGCACCTGGCGCGCCTTGGCCAGCATGCGCTTCTCGCCCGCGGACAGACCACGGTCGAGATCGCGACGCCAGAGATCACGCACGACCTCGGCGACCTTGTTCACATCGCCCGAGGCGAGCTTCTCGCCGTTGGCCTTGTAGCGGCGGGACCAGTTGGTGGGCTCCTCCGCGTGCTCGGTGCGCAGGACCTCGAAGACCTTGTCGAGGCCCGCCTGGTCGACCACGTCACGAACACCGACGTACTCCGCGTTCTCGGCCGGCACCTTCACCGTGAGATCACCCTGCGAGACCTTGAGGACGAGGTATTCCTTCTCGGTGCCCTTGACCGTCCGCATCTCGATCGCCTGAATGGTCGCGGCGCCGTGATGCGGGTAGACGACGGTGTCGCCGACCTTGAACTCCATGAGTGGCTTTCCCCTTTCGACTGAGCCATCTTAGCACGACCTCAGGGAACATGGTTTCTGTTTGCGCAGGTCAGCACCGTGCGCAGCCAATCCGGGCAGTCAACCGGGTGGAACGGGGCCACTCCGGCACCGGTCACGAACAGCCGTGGACTACGATGAGACGCGCCTGAGAGACGAATATTCCCCGAGGAGCCTGACGTGACTTCACTGAACACCGGCCTGCGCCGCACCGCGCTCGTAGTCCTGGCCGCGGGCACGGCCCTCGGAATGACCGCGTGCAGTGCCGGACAGATCTCGCAGACCGCCAACCAGGTCGCCGCAGTCGACGGTGGCCGCGGCCAGGCCGGCGATCTGACGCTGAACGACCTCCAGGTCGTCATCTCCGAGGACGGCGGCCAGGCCCGCGTCGGCGGCATGATCTCGTACACCGGCTACGGCCTGGGCGACGAGGTCTCCGTCGACTCCCTCGAGATCGACGGCAACCAGGTCCAGCTCGGCGCCCTCGCGCCTCTGCAGCGCGGCTGCTCGATCGAGTTCGACGCGACCGAGGACGCCGAGGCCGGCCCGGAGATCGAGGGCCTCTGCCTCGAGCACGCCACCGCCACCGTCCCGAACGCGGACGACCTGAACATCGGCGTCTCCGTCCCCGCCACGGTCAGCTTCAGCAACGGCGACCAGATCGAGACCGACGCCGCCGTGGTGGCCGAGCTCGTCGAGGTCGGCGAGTTCACCCGCCCGGCCGAGACCGCCGCCGCGACTGAGGGACACTGAGACGTCCGCCCTCTCCGCCCGCTCGGCTGACGGTTCGCCACTCGATCCCGAGTTCGTCCGCGTTCTCAGGCGCGTCGCCCCGGGCACGCCGTTGCGCGACGCGCTCGACCGGATCCGCCGTAGCGGCACCGGCGGCCTCGTCGTACTAGGAGACGACTCCGACGTCCAGTCGATCTGTGACGGAGGGGTCGTTCTGGACGTCCCGTTCACCCCGGCACTGCTCCGTGAGCTGAGCAAGATGGACGGCGCCGTCGTCCTCTCCACGGACGGAACGCGCATCACCAGGGCCAACGTCCACCTGGTCCCCGACCCCACCCTCCCGGCGAGCGAGACCGGCACGCGCCACCGCGCCGCCGAGCGGACCGCCCGGCACACGAGTGTCCCGGCCATCGCGGTCTCCGCGTCCATGACCACGGTGACCGTGTACTCCGGTGACCGTGCCAAGGTCCTCGCCGACCCCGTGGTGCTCCTGGCGCGGGCCGACCAGTCCGTGGCCGCCATGGAACGACACGGCGCCCGTACGGCACGGGCCCGCGACCGGCTCGACCGCGCAGAGATCGGTGGGTATGCCGCCGTCCGGGACGTGATCACCATGGCCCAGCGGCTCCTGCGCCTCGAGCGTCTGGGAGCGGAACTCGCCGAACTCGCGGTGGAGATGGGCGAGTACGGGCGGCAGACCACGCTGCAACTCGAGGAACTGCTCTCGGACACCCCCGACGAACTGTGGGGGCTGGTCGCCGACTACCTCGTGACGGGACAGCACGCAGCCGGCACCCACGTCGGCACCGACGTCGACCCGGATCACAGCGACCGCCCCTCCTCCGAGCAGGTCGCCGCCGCCCTCGAACGGCTCTCGGCCCTGTCCGACGCCGATCTGCTGCTCCCCGGCCCGGTCGCGCGGTGCCTGGGCCTGCCGGCCGAGCCGGAGGACCTGGACGCACAGGTCTCCGCGCGCGGTCACCGCATGCTCGCGCACATCCCCCGGCTCCGGCCGGTACAGATCGCGGCCCTGGTGGAACGCTTCGGATCGGTGACGGCGCTACTGGAGGCGGAGCAGTCGGACTTCGCCGACGTCGAGGGTGTGGGCGCCCTGTGGGCCAAGCACGTCCGCCAGCGACTCACCGGCCTCGTCACCGGCTGAAGGGACTCCGCTCAGGACTCGGGAGCCTCGACCACGTTGAATGTGGCTGCGGGGCTGAACACACTTCCGACCAGCGCGTACACCTGGTAGGCGCCCACCTCGACCGGGGTGCGGTCGCCCTCGGAGCACGCCCCCTCGGCCGAGCGACGGCCCGACCAGTCGATCTGACGCGGTTCCGGCTCGCCCGGACGCAGGTCCACCTCGTCCTCCTCGCGCGGGGTGGTGCAGTCGATGCTCGACCAGATCTTCGTGTTGTCGTCGAGGCGGTACACCTCGAACGACAGCGGGGCCTCCGACAGGTTGCGGTCGCAGGTCGTCTCGGAGGTGTTGATGATGTTGACGAAGAACCGGACGTCCTCGCCGGCGACCACGTTGGGCTCAGCCGGCCACACGTCCAGGCGGAGATCCTCGTTCGCGCAGCGGCCACGGGAGGCGCCGCCGTCGTCGTCCTCGTCGGATTCCTTGGTCGTCGTGGCCGTGGTGTCAGTGGTCTCGACGGCCTCCGCCGAATCAGGATCGACGCTGCCCGCGGTCTCCTGGGTGTCCGTACCCGAGTCGCGGGAGGCCAGGAACAGTGCCAGGATCACCACGATGACGGCCACCACCGCCACGACGACAGCCGCGAAACGACGGCGCACATAGACTTCGCGCGGTAGGGGGCCCTGTGGTTCGTGCACGAGGCCAACTCTAGAGGCGGACCCACGCACCTGGGACCTGGGATGCGGCGTGTCCCGCAAAGCAAGCAGACGGGGCGGTCCCACGCCGGCAGACCGGGCCGCGCGTCAGACCGCGACCATCTCCTCGCCGGGACCGTGCGGGATGTCCTCGACATCGCCGATCACACTGCGGAGGTACGCCCGTCCGTCGTTGAGCTTGTAGGTCACCCCGACGATCGCCAGCTCCCCCGCGTCGATCCGGTCGCTGATGATCTTCGACCGCTGCTGCAACAGCTCGCCGGTCTCGAGGATGTGGCGGGCCTCGTAGTCGTCGGTACTCGTGAGTCCCTCCCGGCGACCGTTGAGGATCGACGGCGAGACCTTCTCCACCACATCCCGCAGGAATCCCGGCGGGATCTCACCGGTCCGGAGCGCGTTGACGGCGGCGGCGACGCCACCACAGCTGTCGTGACCGAGCACCACGATGAGCGGGGTATCCAGAAGATGCACCGCATACTCGATCGACCCCAACACCGCGGTGTCGATGATGTGCCCCGCCGTGCGGATCACGAACAGGTCGCCGAGCCCCTGGTCGAAGATGATCTCCGCCGCCACCCGCGAATCCGAACACCCGAACAGCACGGCCTTGGGGTGCTGCGAGGCGACGAGATCCTCTCGCCGCTGGGTATTCTGGCTCGGATGACGCATCTCGCCCTTGACGAAACGACGGTTGCCGTCGCGGAGCGAGGCCCAGGCGCTGATCGGGTTGGTGTGAGGCATGCCTCATATTGTGCACACGCTGCAGGAGAGGCAGGAAATTGACCTCCGAACGCGGGTCCTCCTCCGATCGCGGCCCCTCCTCCGATCCCGTGGCCGCCATCGACACCCCGGCACTCCTGAACTGGTTCGCCGGTGCCGGCCGGGCCCTGCCATGGCGCAAGGACGGCGTGAGCGCCTGGGAGATCCTGCTCTGCGAGGTGATGAGTCAGCAGACGCCCGTCGCCCGGGTCGAGCCGGTCTGGCGCGAGTGGCTGGCACGATGGCCGGGCCCGGCCGAACTCGCCGCCGCCGCCCCCGCGGACGTGATCCGCATGTGGGGCAAACTCGGCTATCCCCGCCGCGCGCTGCGGCTGCGGGAATGCGCCGTCGTCGTCGTCGAAAAATTCCACGGCGAGGTCCCCACCGAGGTCGACGACCTCCTCTCCCTGCCCGGCGTCGGCGACTACACCGCGCGCGCCGTGGCGTGCTTCGCCCACGGCCGAGCCGTCCCGGTGGTCGACACCAACGTGCGGCGCGTCGTGGCACGCGCGGTGAACGGGGTCGCCGAGGCCGGACCGCCGTCGACCCGTCGCGACCTCGCTGCCGTCGAGGCACTCCTGCCCGCGCGGCGAGAGGAGGCCGTCGCGTTCTCCGTCGCGGTGATGGAACTGGGCGCGCTCGTGTGCACCGCCCGCTCCCCCGACTGCGATGCCTGCCCCCTCGCGCCGACGTGCGCCTGGGTCGCCGCCGGGAAACCCGAGTGGGACGGCCCCCGGCGCAAGGCCCAGACCTACGCCGGGACCGACCGCCAGGTGCGCGGCATGTTGCTGGACGTGCTGCGCGACGGCGACGGCACCGCGACCGCCGCGCGCCTAGACGCCGTGTGGCCGGACCCGGTCCAGCGCGGGCGGGCCCTGGCCTCGCTGGTCGACGACGGGCTCGTCGCGCGCGTCGACGGCGGGTACGCGCTGCCGGGCTGAGTCACGGCGGGCACCCACAAACCCTCGGGGAGGCCTGACGGCTCAGTCGTCGCCCGGGATCGCTGACACCACCGGGGGCACCGAGCACACCTGGATCATCTGCGTCCCGGAGTCCCGCGAGACCAGCGTGCCGCGGCCCGGCGGCAGCGGGCTCGGCTTGAGCTTGCCCACGATGTTGCCCTCGTCCCGCGACCCCGACATCACCAGCATGTCCACCGACAGCTCCCGGAGCTTGGCGATGGTGCCGCTGTACATGGCCCGGCTCACGCCGCCCATCCGGCGGGTCACCACCATGTGCAGGCCCACGTCGCGCGCCTGCGGGAAGAACTGGTGGAGATCAGAGAGCGGATCGGCGCCCGCCGAGGGGGCCACCAGATCGTGGTCGTCCACCACCACGTAGATCTCGGGCCCGGTCCACCACGAGCGGGTGGCCAGTTGCTCGGCCGTCACGTCGTCACCGGGGAGCCGTTTCTGGAAGTACGGGACGAGTTGCGGGATGAGGGCCTGCGCGGACTTGGCCGACGAGATGTAGCCCGCCAGATGATCGTCCGGCACCACCCCGAGCAGGGAACGCCGGTAGTCCACCAGCAGGATCTTGGCCTCCTCGGGGGTCGTGGTGGCCACGATCGACTCGACGATGTTCCGCAGGACCGTGGTCTTGCCGGAACCGGCGTCCGCGAACGCCATGAAATGCGGCTGCGTCCGGAAGTCGAGGGTGACCGGCTGGAGGGCGTTCTCCCCGATCCCCAGCAACGCCCGGTTCGGGCGGATCCGGGCACCGGCCGCCTCGATCTCGGCGAGCACCGCCGACCGCGGGATGTCATCGGCCAACAACCGCACCGGCGGCGCCGCACGATCGCCGTACAACGCCCTCAGGTCCGCCGCTGCCGCGCGGACGCCCTCGGCCAGATCGGCCACCGACGAACCACCGTCGAGCCGCGGGAGTCCGATGAGCGTGTGCAGCCCCGACTTCACGATGCCGCGACCCGGCCGGCCCTCGGGCACCAGCGCGCCCTTGACCCGTCCGGCCTCGGACTCGCCCGGATCGCCGAGCCGGAGCTCGATCCGCGTGCCCATGAAGTCCTTCATCGTCGAGCGGAGCTCCGCCCACCGGGACACCGACACCACCACGTGTATCCCGTACGACAGGCCCCCCGAGGTGAGCGCGGTGACCTTCTCTGCAAGTTCCTCGAACTCGCCCCGGAACGTCGCCCAGCCGTCGATCACCAGAAACACGTCGCCGAACCGGTCCCCGTGCAACGGGTGCGACGCACGCTCAGCCGGCTCCAGCGCGAGGTACTCGGCCCGCTGCCGACGGAAATCCGTCATGGACTCCAGCCCGAGTCGGCGGAACCGGGCCTCACGCTCGGCCAGGAGCGTGGTGAGTTCGGCGACCGAGCGGCGGATCCCGTCCAGGTCCCGCCGGCCGGCGACGTACCCGACGTGCGGGACGTCGCGCAGACCCGCCAGCGAACCGCCGCCGAGGTCCACGCAGAAGAACTGGACGAGCTCGGGCGCGTGGGTGGCGGCCGCGGACATGATGAGCGTGCGCAACGCCGTGGACTTGCCCGACTGCGGCCCGCCGGCCACGGCCACGTTGCCGGCGCCGCCGTCGAGCCGGACCAGGAACGGGTCCCGCCGCTGCTCGTACGGCTTGTCGACCGTGCCGACCGGCCAGGTCAACGTAGGCACGTCGGCCGCGGACACCGGCACATCGACCGGCCCGCCGAGTAGGACGTCCACCGACTCCGGCTCGTCCAGCGGCGGGAGCCACACCTCGTGGGCCGGCCGGCCGTGGCCGCGAAGGCGGTCCACCACCACGTCCAGCAGCGACTTGGGCGTGTGCTCCCCGCCGGTGGCGGCGCCGTCACCGGCGGCGGGCGCGGCGTCGGGACCGGGGTCGGCGTCGAGGTGGGGCGGGGAGTCGTCCAGGAGGTCCGCCATGCTGGGCAGCCCCGCGAACGCACCCGTGCCGCCGAACGAGTCCGACGCCCCGGCCACGTCCGCCGGCCCGGCCTGGGCGGAGACATCGTGGTCGGCATCCCGGGTGTCGGGTGCCGCTTCCGGCAGCTCGGGTAGCGGGACGCCGATCGAGGTGAACTCCACGGCACGCAGTCTGGGGCCGGTGCGCTCGTCGTCGTCGTCGATCACCGGAGTCTCGTACGGACCCGACACGTACGCGGCGTGGAACCGGGTGAGGTCGTCGGAATCGGTCTTGAGGTAGCCCGCACCCGGGGTGCCGGGCAGGTGGTAGGCGTCGACGACGCCGAGCACCGAGCGCGACTCGCTCGCGGAGAAGGTCTTGAGGCCGATCCGGTACGACAGGTGACTGTCCAGCCCGCGGAGCTTGCCCTCCTCCAGCCGCTGCGAGGCCAGCAACAGGTGCATCTGCAGCGAACGGCCGAGGCGGCCGATGGCCACGAACAGTTCCGCGAAGTCCGGCTTCTGGGTGAGCAGCTCGGAGAACTCGTCCACCACGATGAACAGGGCCGGCAGCGGATCCAGCGGCGCTCCCGCAGCGCGGGCCTTCTCGTAGTCACCGACGTTAGCGAAGTTGCCCGCGGCCCGCAGTAGCTCCTGCCGGCGCGTCATCTCGCCGTACAGCGCATCCTTCATCCGGTCCACGAGATCGAACTCGCCCTCGAGGTTGGTGATGACCGCCGAGACGTGCGGCAGCGATTCGAGACCTAGGAATGTCGCGCCGCCCTTGAAGTCGACCAACACGAGGTTGAGCGCGTCCGGCGAGTGCGTGGTGACCATCGACAGCACGAGCGTGCGCAGGAACTCCGACTTACCCGAACCGGTGGCACCGATACACAGGCCGTGCGGACCCATGCCGTTCTCGGCGGCCTCCTTGATGTCGATCTCCACCGGGCGGCCGTCGACCGTTGTCCCGATGGGCACGCGCAGCCGCTCCCGGGCCGTGCGCGGACGCCACACGTCGGCCGGCTCGATGGCCGCCGCGTCGGGGATGCGGAGCAGGGACATCAGGCCCTTGGCCGGCCCGGTCGGATCGGCGCCGAGATCCACCAACCGGGCCGCGCTCGCGAGCTGGTGGCGGCCCAGCCGGCGCGCGAGGGTCTGCGCCTGCGCCACCGGGAACCGGTCGATCGTCGCGAACTCCTCCGTCCCCGCCGCGCTGCGCGCTGCCAGCGTGCGGCCGGACACGACGAGTTGCACACCCCGGCGGACGGCGAGGCCCGACTCCGGGGCGGTCAGGTCGAGCACCGTCACCCCGTCGTAGCCGGACTCGCCGACCAGCCGCTCCGTGCCGTCGACGAACCCGTCGTCGATCACCACCACCAGGTGGGGGCGGTCCGGATCAGGCTTGGCCGAGCGGCTGAACCTGCTCCGGTCGGCGATCTCGTCCTCAAGGGACTGTTCGAGAGTCCCCAGCGAGGTGTAGAACATCCGCTCGGGACCCATCCCGTCCACCTCGGTGGGATGGCCGAGGTGCGGCAACCACTTGGCCCACGACCACTGCGGATCGTCGGGGTCCCCGGTCACCACGGCGATCTGCAGGTCGTCCGGCCCGTGGAACGTGCACAGCTCGCAGAGCATCACCCGGACCAACGCGCGGGTGTCCTCGGAGGGGCCATCGATGTTCACCGCGGGGAAGGCCCGGAGGTTGAGGGAGACCGGGAGTCCGTGGACCACCGAGTGCGTGCGCACGAATCGGCGCAACGCCACCGCCGAGACCGGCTCCAGGTCCTCCACCGGCCCGGTCTCCGGTCGCTGCAGACGGGTCGCGAGCCGCTGGCTGCCCACTCCGAGGCGGACGTGGACGAAATCCGGGTCCGAGGGGCGGCGCTCCCACATTCGCCGTGACCCCACCGAGGTCAGCAGCGCGGAGGGCTCGGGGTGGTTCCATTCCAGAGCCGCGCGCTGGGCGGCGGCGGTCTGCCCTACCTCGCGCCGGGTGCGCTCGAGGTACCGGAGGTAGTCCTTCCGGTCCTCGTCCAGTTCCGCCGGCCGCTTCCCGCCGTTCTGGCGGCCCGAGGCGAGCATGCCGCCCATCGAGACGAGCATCATGAGCGGGAACATCATCATGAACGGGTTGCGCATCATGGATGAACCCATGGTGAAGAACAGGGCGAGCATGCCGAGCACCGCCACGATGAGGATCACCGGCATGATCTTGGCCATGAGGTTGCCCGGGACCGGCCGCGGGACCTCGGGCGGCGCGGTGAGGGGTACCTCGCCACCGGGTATACGGGGTGGGGCCAGTCGTGGCCTTCGCACGAACGCTTCGGTGGTCACCCTGGAAGTCCCCTCCTCGTACTCCGACCGGTATCGGTCCACGGGTGTGCCCTGCCCCCGACCGTCCGGGACCCCACGACGCTACAGTGTCCCCGGAAACGACGGAACATGCTGCCACACAACGTAGACGGGGGTTGTCGCTGGTGACTGCTCAGACCGGGGAGCCGACCGGGGGCGCGGCGCTGTGCCGCGTGTCCGTGGTCGGCGGAGACACCCAGATCGACCTCGGACTCCCCGCGGACGTCCCGGTGGGGGCGCTAGTACCGGACCTCGTGGCACTCGTGGAGTCCCGTGCCCCCGCCCGGTCGGAGCTCGAGCCGGAGCCGGAGGACCGGACGTGGCACTGGTCGATCGCCACCATCGGCCACGCTCCCATCGACCCGGCAGTCTCCCTGACGGAGGCCGGGATCCGGGACGGCGACCTGGTGATCCTCCAGCGCGCGGACTCTGCGCAACCGCCGGCCCTGTTCGACGACGTGATCGACGCGGTGGCCACCCTCCGACGGGACGAGAGCTCGTGGAGTCCCACGGCAGCCCGCCGGACCGGCTATGCGGTGTTCCTCGTGGGACTCCTCGCTACGCTCGCCACGCTGTGGCAGACGCGGGCCGGAGGCGCCTCGGTGGTGCCGCCTCTCGCGGTGGCCCTCATCGGGGCCGGCCTGCTGGTGACGGCGGTGCTGTCCTCGCTGGTGTACGCCGACAGGACCACCGCGCGGGTCCTCGGGGTCGGCGGGGTCGCGGTGGTGGCGGGCGGGGCCGGACTGGCACTTCCCGGCACCCCCGGCGCCGCGCACCTGCTTCTCGCCGCTGCCGTGGTGACCGCGGCGTCACTGCCACTCATGCGCGTGATCGGGGCAGGCGAACCGGAGTTCACCGCGGCCACGACCGCCGGCGCGATCACGGCCGTCGCCGCCGCGGTGACGTTGCTCACCGACCTCCCGCTGCGGCCGGTCGCCGCGGGCACCGCCGCCGTGGCCCTGCTGGTCCTGGCCCTGGGGCCCAGGATCGCCATCGCGGTGGGCCGCCTCCCGGTGCCGCCGGTGCCCACCGCCGGCGATCCGATCGATCCCGGCGACGACGACTCCCGTCCCACCATCGAGGCGGTCGGCGCGGTGGGCGCCACCACGCTGCCCTCCGCCACACGACTGGCCGAGCGGGCTCACCGCGCGGACAGCGTCCTGACCGGCGTCACCGTGGGCTCGGCCCTGTCCCTCACTGTGGCTGCGCTGCTCATGCTGCCCGGTGGGCCCTCGTACCGGTGGCAGGCCGTGGCACTGGCGGCAGTGTTCGGGCTCGTCGTGGCCGCGCGCGGTCGCTCGCATTCCGACCTCACGCGCGCGACCGTCCTGATCTCGTGCGGGGCCGTGGTCCTGGCCGGGGTCGCCTACAGCTTCACCGTGGCGGGGTCCGAGCCGGCGCTGTCGATCGGGCTGGCACTCATGGTGCTGCTGGCCCCGGTGGCGTTGTGGTCTGGCGTGGTCGTGCCCCGGACCGAGCACGCCCCCACCACCCGGCGGCTCGTCGAGATCGGCGAGTACCTGCTGCTCTGCTCGATCATCCCGCTCCTGTTCTGGATCCTCGGGCTGTACGCCCTGGTCCGGAACCTGTGAGGGGCGGGACGTGAGTTCACGCCCCCGGCTGCGGGTGGCGGCCGCGCCGCTCGCCGTGGCCGCGGTCCTCGGGGTGGCCGCCTCCACCGGCGCACCGGCTGCGCTCGCCCAGTCGGCGGGCCCACCCGTGGCGACGGAGGGCCCGATCCTCGGTGGTCCCCCGCAACCCCCGTCCCCCACCGAGCGGACATCCGAGTGTGCGGCCCCCGAGTTCTCCGGCGACGCCTCGCAGGTGCCCGCCCCGAGCCAGATCCTCGACCTGGACCGTGCCCGGGAGCTGGCGACCGGCCGCGGCCAGAAGGTCGCCGTGATCGACACCGGCGTGACCCCGCATCCCCGGCTGGGCCCGGTCCAGCCCGGCGGCGACTACGTCTCCGATGGCGACGGTCTCCAGGACTGCGACGGCCACGGCACGATCGTCGCCGGCCTCATCGCGGCCGCGCCGTCCGCTGACGACGGGTTCGCGGGTGTCGCCCCCGACGCCGAGATCCTCTCCATCCGACAGTCCAGCCTGGCCTTCGGCCCGGCCGAGCGCGGGTCCCTGCCCGAGTACCAGCAGGTCGGCGACGGCTACGGAACCGTGACGACCCTCGCCGCAGCGGTGGTGCGCGCGGTCGACCTGGGCGCCACCGTGATCAACATCTCCCAGGTGGCGTGCGCTCCATCCGCCGAAGCGCTGGACGACGACATGCTGGGCCGCTCCCTGCGTTTCGCGCACGACCGTGGCGTGGTGGTGGTGGCCGCTGCCGGCAACCTCCAGGGCAACGGCCCGTGCGGAGCTCAGAACCCTCTCGCCGACCCGGCCAGTCCGCACGCACCGGCGTGGAACACCGTCTCCACGCACGTCTCCCCCGCCCGGTGGTCGGACCAGGTGCTCACCGTGGGGGCGGTCGACGCGCGCGGCAGTGCCGTGCCGTTCAGCATCCGGGGACCGTGGCTGGGCGTGGCCGCGCCCGGCACGGACATCGTCTCGCTGGACCCCGCACCCGGCGCCACCGGGCTGGTGAACCGGCAGCAGACCGCCGACGGTCTCTCCCCGTTCGCCGGATCCAGTTTCTCGACCGCGTACGTCTCCGGGCTCGCCGCCCTGCTGCGTGAACGCTTCCCGGACGCGGGGCCCGACGAGATCATGAACCGGATCAAGGCCACCTCGCACGCCCCGCAATCCGGTCACGACGAGCGGACAGGCGCCGGGGTGATCGACCCCGTGGCCGCACTCACCGACACCACGATCCCCGAGTCCGGGGTCGGATCGGTGGAGTTCGTCGAGCCGGAGCCCGATCCCGGGCCGGATCCGCTCCCGACGATCCTCGCGTTCTCCGGTGCGGGCCTTCTGCTCGTGCTCGCCGGCGGAGGCTGGGCGATCGCCCTGGCCGTCCGGCGCCAGCCCCGCCCGGACGTCACCGTCGACGCCGTGGACGACACGTACTGACACCCGGGCGACGGCGGTCCGTGCCGCCCGCTCCGACTCAGCCGCCGCGCAGTTGCATCGGCACGGGTACGGAGTCCGGCCCCACGCCGTCGTGCGCGACCAGCGCCGTCTCGCGGCTGAGCAGCGGGCCCGGCGCGAGGAGCCGGTCGATCGACCACGGGATCGGGGTGGGGGCGGCCCCCAGACCCAACACCTCGGCCACACCGGCGTCGGGGATCTCGAAGCGGGTCCCGGTGGCGGAGATATAGCCGAGCGACTCGGCGCGCCGTGCCTCGCCCGAGGAGTCGGTGACCTGGGCGAACCAGCCGGTGGAGTCGGGGCTGGCGAACCAGTCGGTGTGGTCGCCGCCGCCGTCGGCCCCGGCCAGCGGTGTGGGCACCACGCCCTCGGGCAGCGGGAGGTCACGGCCGGACAGCAGGCTGAGCTCGGCTCGCGGGTCACCGTCTGCCCGGTGCCACAGCACGCACGTCACCGGCTCGGCGTCGGCCTCGAGCAGTTCGGGCTTCGCCGTGGGGAAATGGTCCAGGGGAAGTCGCTGCACCACGGACACCGCGGCGATCTGCTCCGGGGAGACCTCGGGCATCTCGGCGCGACCGGAAGAGTCCGCGGCGCGCAGGGCCGCGGCCGCGGTGACCGGAATCGGCTGGACGCCGTCGGACAACACGAGGTGATAGGTGTCGCCGTCGGTGCCGGGTTCCCGCACGACCGTGCCCACCCCGAACCCGTCCAGCGCGCCGGCGGAGTCACGGTCGGGTACCTCCGGGACCGCCAGCGGCGGGGAGTCCTCGAGCGCGTCGAGCAGCCCGGTGCTCACCGGTCGCGGTGTGGCGTCGGCCAGGCCCAGCGACCGCATCAGGGACGTGTCCGCGGTGTCGACCCGCGCCTTACGTCCCTCATACAGCAGGTACGTACCGTCCCCGCCCGTGGCCAACACGGACTGACCCGGGCCGGTCGGCGCCGCACCGGCGGCGTCGGTCGGACCGGCCACCACGCCCGTGGTCACGGTTCCCTCCGCGTCCGTGTCGCAGACGGTCCAGTCCACGGCCCCGCCGCCGGTGTCGAGAGCCGACGGGGCCCCGGGGATACCGAGCATCGGCCCGCGGGGGTACTCGTCCAGTTTGTCGTCCTTGACGTCGGTCGGGGACTCGGCCTCGCCCACGATGAGGCGTGCGGACGCGAGATTGAGCACGGGGTGAAGTCGGTCCCCGACCCGGACATACAGCGCGCCGGAGTCCTTGGCCAGCACGATCGAGGAATCACCCACGGCGCCCTGCGGTCGCAACAGCGCGAGGATCCCGCACCCCAGCAGGACCAGCACCGCCAGCGCCAGGCCCACCATGACGGAACGGTTCTGCGAGCGCATCGGATCGTGGATCATCCTCGGGTCCCGGCGCATGAGGGCGTGCTGCAGCCGCCGCACCAGGAACCGATAGCCGTTGACCTGTGGCTTGGTGGTCAGCGGTGCCGCCATGGATTTTCCCCCGTCTGTCTGCGCTCGTCGCCACGGCTACCCTAGTGAATCGACGGCGACCAAGTGGCACTGGCGAAGTGATGACGAGAATCGGGGATTGTCGATGAGCACGGGCGATCACGGGGACGACGCGGTGGTGATCCGGGACGGGAGGACACGCGTGCGCCCGCCCGCCGGGTTCGAGGGCACCGTGCCGGACCGGTCCAACCCGACGCCGCTCAACCGGCTCTCGCCCGGATCGATCGTGACCGTGCAGGTCCTCGCCCTGGGCCCGGCGCTCGTGGCGGGGGTTCTGCTCGCCCCGCACGGGGTGCCCGTCTGGGTGGTCCCGGTGATCGTGGCGGTGGCGGCACTCGCCCTGACCATCCGGTGGCGCGATCACTCCCCCGTCGAGCGCCTGGTGCACCGGGGCGGCCGGACCGTCGCCGATCCGGCGCCCCTGGCCGTGGACCTCCCGGACGGGTCCACGATGGGGGTCATCCGCGACGGCCGACTGCTGGTGTCGGTCCTCGCGGTCCGCCCGGACTCGCCCGTCCTCGTGGTGGACGGCACGCGCCCGGCCGCGACCATCCCGCTGGACCTGCTCTCGGACCACCTCAGCCGGTACGACGTCGACCTGCACTCGATCGACGTCACCGTCGCCCCGGTCGGGGTCGGCGAGGGCGACCGGACGGCCTGGATCACCCTCAGATTCGACCCCGCTCTCGACCCCGCCGCCGTGGACCGCCGTGGGGGCGGGGACGACGGCGCGGTGCGCACGCTCGTCACCGTGACCCGTCGACTCGCGCTGCGGCTGGGCGGCGAGGGACTCGGGGTGACCCCGCTCGACTCCGCCGGGATCGACAGGGACATCGCCCGGTACACGGGACGGGGCCGGTACGCGGCGGGGCCGACCGGTGCGGGGACGCCGAACGGTGGGGAGACGCCGGACGCCGCTACCGCGGCCGTCGACCCGGCGTCCGGGGTCGCTGCGTCCGGGGTCGCGGGTTCCGGGGTCGCGGGTTCCGGGGTCGCCGGCGTGCTCCGGATCGACGCACTGGCCCGCTCCCACGCGGGAGCCACCTGGATCTCACTGCGGGGACGCGACCGCGCGGGCCGACTCCACTGGTGCGCGGCGGTGACCGTTCCACCCGGCGCCGACGCCCCCACCGGAACCCGCCTGCTGGACCCGCGCGCCGGAGGCGACCCGCTCGCCACTGCTCCCGGGCGACCGGGCATCGGGGCCGACTCGTCCCTACGGCCGCAGCGGGACACCGCACCCGCCCTCGCGGCGGTCTCCCCGGTCCTCGACGGCACGCACCCACTGCTCGGAGTGGACGCCGACGGACGGGCCGTGCGCCTCGGGCTGCCCGGGCACGCGCGCCGGATGTCCCTGGTGGGGACCGCCCGGACGGCCCGTCTGATCACGGCGCGCGCCCTGTCCGCCGGGATCGCCGTGGAGGTGATCACCGAGGATCCGACCCCGTGGGGCGCACTGCACTCCCGCGGGCACCGGCTCGTCGTGCGTCACCCCGACGCCGGTCACCCCAACGGCAGTCACCCCAACGGCAGTCACCCCGACGACCGTGGCGACCCCGGGTGGACGCCGGGCCTCGTCGTCGTCGACGCCACCTCCACCGACCCCACCGCATCGACCGGCGGCGCCTCCGGAGAGCTCCCCTCCACCCTCCCGGGCGGGGCCCCCGTCCTCACGGTGACCCCACCGGGCGGCCGGGCCCCGCGCGCGGCGGTTCAGCTGACCGAGAACGTCGGGGACGCGGCCGGGTCGCTCACCGTGACCGCCGACGGCAGACGGATGCACCTCGGACTCCTCGAACTGCGCGACGAGGCGCAGTACGTCTGATCAGCTCCTCTGATCAGCTCATTGTCGACAGGACCGACCGCACTGCCGCCTGCAGGTCCGCGGCCTCGATCCGGCGCAGCGTGGACTCGTCCAACGAGGTCACGTCGAGCGAGACGTCGGAGCTGAGGCGGTACTCGCGCTCCTCCTCGGCCGCCTCGATGAGGTTGCGCACGAACCGCCCGTTGCCGGCGAGGTCGATCGCGCGCCGCTGCTGCCCGCTACCGTCCGGGCGGGTCGTGGAGTGCAGCTGCGCGCACACCCGCCGGATCTCGTCGGCGGCCTCCGGGGACAGGTCCGAGTCCCGCTTCCCGGCGATGAGGGTCGCGATCGCGGTGAGCTCGTCGGCGTCGTAGGAGGCGAACCGGACGCGCTTGGCGAAGCGCGAGGCCAGGCCCTCGTTGGCGTCGAGGAAGCGGTCGATCTCGGCGTCGTACCCGGCGATGATCACCACCAGCCGGTCGCGGTCGTTCTCCATGCGGGCGAGCAGCGCGTCGACCGCCTCGCGGCCGAACGCGTCACCGCCGGACAGGCCCTGCTGGACCAGCGTGTAGGCCTCGTCGATGAACAACACGCCGTCCATCGCGCTGTCGATGAGCTTGTTGGTCTTGATCGCCGTGGAGCCCAGGTGCTGGCCCACGAAGTCCTGACGGGTGGCCTCGACCAGATTGTCGGTGCGCAGGACGCCCAGCCCCTGGTAGATCTTGGCCACCACGCGGGCGATGGTGGTCTTGCCGGTGCCGGGCGGCCCGGTGAAGGCGAGGTGGTTGCTGCGGGCGGCGGTGGCCATCCCGCGGTCGGCACGCACCCGTGCGAGGGTTGCCGCGGACTGCAGCTTGGCCACCTGCTCCTTGACCTCCGCCATGCCGATCTGCGCGTCGAGTTCGGCGCGGGCGGCGGCGAGCACCTCGGCACCGCGGGCCTCGCCCTCGGCCCGGTCGAGTTCCTCCGGGGTCGGGGTGGAGGCGGGGTCCCACCGGTCGGTCCGGGCGTCGATCGCCTCGCGGCTGGTCACCACGAGCCGGTACCGCGGGTCGCGCAGGGCGCGGGCGTTGGCCTCGAACGACGGCTGCTCGGAGTACACGGTCTCGAACACCTCGACCGCCTCCTCCTCCTTGCCCATCTCGCGCAGGGTCAGTCCGCGGGTGAACCGCGCGGCGGTACGGGCCGCCTCGAGCGGCCCCTCGTCAGCGGCGGTGAGCCGCTGGACCGCCTCGCCGAACAGACCGAGCTGCGCGCACGCCGTGCCCACCATGACGTGGGCGCCGGCGGCCATGTGCGGCTCCTCCCACTCCCTGGATCCGGCGAGCGCGGTCATCACATCCGGCCAGCGCTGGGTGCGGTGGTACAGAACGCCCCGCACATAGGCGATGACCCGCCGGTCGGTGGCCGCCTCCGACTGCTCCCTGCTGACGAGCTGCTCGGCCTCGTCCAGGAGCTGCTCGGCCTCGGAGAAACGGGACTGACCCATGCGCTGCACCGCGAGCGCGCACGCGGCCTCGGCACGGTCGGCGAGTGGGTGCTCGATGTAGAGACCGGCGTGGAAGCGGGCGGCGAGGGTGCGGGGGGCGAGTCCGAGTCGGCGGGACTCGCGGCCGAGGGTGCGGCTCTCGCGGTGTAGAGCCTCGAGCACGGCCGGGTCTGTGTCGCCGTTCACCAGTCTGCCGAGCCACGCGTCGGCCATGGACGGGTCCCATTCGGACGCCCGCCGGAAGGCCAGTTCTGCATACTTCGCATCACGCGGTGCCTGCTGGTCCTCGACCTGGATCCCCAGGGACAACACCCCGGCGTGAAAGGCCTTCTGCGCCTGGCGAACGTCAACCATGTGCCGTCATTCCCCGCTCCCCACTCCACGTCTGGCGGGCCGGGCCGTCCGGGGCTCGGCCGCGGGCCAGTATAGCCACGCCCGGCGCGCGGGACGTTCGTGACCGCGCGAGCGGCCGGCGGGGGCCGCTATCGTGGTGCGGGTACGCACCGGGGCAGGCCCGGTGGGATGAGCATCGACCGACGAGGACGGGACGTGAACACAGCTGCGCGCCGCGACGGCGGGATCAGGGTCCGAACCGACGAGGTCGGACGACCGATGGAAGTCCAGCTCGAGGCCGGTCAGTTGCACCGGTCCGCCGAGGCACTGGGCGCCGACATCCTCGCGCTGTGCCGGATCGCCGGGACGCGGGCGCAGGTCGCCCGCCGCGCCGAGCTCGCCGCCGCGGGGGTCGACGCGGTCATGCTCGCCGAGTTGGGGCTGCCGACGCGCGACCGACTCGCCGACCTGGAATCACGCTTTGATGATGACGACGACGAGGTCGGCTCATGGATGCAGGCACCGTGACCGGACCGGACTCGGGGCGGGACGTCTCCGCCGAACTTGACTTCGACGCCGTGACGATGGCCGCGTCGGCGGCACTGGACCGGATCCGCGAGATGCAGGAGGCAATGGCCGCGGTGCGCGGCCACGCGGACTCGGAGCAGGGTGACGTGCACGTGACGGCCGAGGGCTCCGGCGCGATGGTGGATCTCCGCCTCGACCCGTCGGCCCTGTCCCGGTCGCCGGGCGAGCTCGGGCGGGTGATCGTGGAGACGGCGGAGGCCGCGGCGCGCGAGGCCTATGAGCGCCATCTCGAGGTGCTGGCGGAGTACTCGTCCGACTGACGCCCGCAGCGCTATGACCTGCGCCACAGCGTTTAGGTCTCGAAACGGTAACGAGATTCGGGCGCGCCGATGAACTCAGGTGAGAACCTTCCCACGCAGCTCACGGGTGAGATCGCCGTCGACCGCCCCCTCCGGCACGATCAGTGCAGTTCACGCGCCTTACATCCGCTCCTGAGCACCTACACCGTGGTCACGTCAACGATCAGATGCCGGGCTTGTGCTGTCATTTCTCGGTTGTAGCATCGCTTTTCGTCCCGCACCCGACGTGAGTTCGTCGGGTGCGCGTCCAATGGGGCGACAGAGCACGCCACCAGTCGCGGGGGAGGATTCACGATGAGCGCATCAGGCGGAACCGGTCAGGGGATCAGCGTCGTCACCGACGCGCTGCGTACGTACTCGGAAATCTCGCGCACCATGTCGGCCGAGGTGGCCACGGCTGCCGGCGGGCGGGCGTTGACCTCCCAGGCTGAACTCGCCGGGGCGTTCGGACCGATCGGCAAGGGCTTCCTCGCGGCCTTCCACAAGGCGGAGGCGGCGCACCTGCAGGGCGCGTCCAAGGTGTCCATTGCCCACGACGCCATGGCCACGCAGTCCCAGACCTCGGCGGCCGCCTATGACGGGACCGACGCGGACTCGGCGGCCCTGACCGGGGCGGTCCGCACCGCGATGTCGTTGTCGGAGACCGCGACTGATGCGGCTCGACTCGCGTCGACCAAGACCGATCCGCCGACGGACCCGCAGGCGGACTGAGGCGTGACCGCCCCCGACGCGACCACGGCCGCGGCGCCCGTGCATCTCCCGGTGGTGGACGTGCGGATGCAGGAGTTCGCGTTGCCCCCGGCCCCGGATCTCGGCGCACTCACGGGCATCCACATCCCGCCGCTGCCCACCCCGGAGGAGTTCTTCGCCAGCCTGCCGCCGCTTCCTGCTCTCGACCTGTCCGCCCTCATCTTGCCGCTCATGTCGCAGATGCAGCTGCTCGGTGAGGGACTCATCGCCGGGCCGTGGGGTACCGGCGGGGAGGCCGACTACGCCGGAACAGGTGGCGGCGGAGGCGCCGGCGGAGGCCTGTCGGGCCTGTTCAACCTCTCGCAAACCCTCACCCAGTCCCTGTCCACCGGCGCGTCGGCGCTGAACTCACTGCAGGGACAGTGGCAGGGGGAGGCCTCCGACACCGCACAGGTCACCGGCGAGCAGATCGAGGCGGACAAGAAGGCGGTCAAGACCCAGGGCGAGCAGATCGCCGCGACCGTCCGGGCGGGCGCCGGGATCATCAACCACGGCAACATGCTGCTCAAAGCGGTCGCCTCGCGGCTCGCCACCACACTGGCGGCCCTGTCCCCCACCGCGGTGACGCCCGCCGGGCAGGCGGCGATCGTGTCCGCCATCGCCTCGGCCACGGCGGAGGCCGAGGCGATCATCGCGACCACCGAGGCGGAGCTGGTCCCGCCCACGCAGACGATGCTGTCGCTGTCCGAGCCGGTGCCGGTCCGCATGCCACCGGGAGCGGAGGCCGCGCAGCTGCAGAAGGCCTCTCAGCTGGCGCAGCAGGTGATGGAACCGGTCCAGCAGGTCATGCAGCAGATGGGTGCGGGCGACCCCACCGCCGAGTCCGCGGCGCTGGACTACTCCGACGAGCTGGATCCGTATTCCTCCGGCCTGTCGGCGGGGTACGGCGCCTCCGACGCGTCAGACGCCACCTCGACCGGCCTCGACGACCTCTTCTCCGACGACCTCGCCGCGGCCTGGGCCGACGAGGGCTCCGCTCTGGGCGGTGCATCCGCACTCGGGGCCGCGGCCATGCTCGGCGCGGCCGGAACCATGGGTGCGGCCGGGGCGATGGGCGCGATGGCCACGGGTGCGGAGGCGGCCCCGGCCGCGGCGCGCGCGGCCACCGCCGGTGCCGGCCAACCGGCCATGATGCCGCCACCGCCGATGGGCGCGGGTGCCGGTGCCGCTCGCGGCGGCGGCGACGAGTCGCACAAGACCCCGGAGTTCCTCGTCATCGCCGCCCACGGCGACGAGGTGGTGGGCGACCAGCCCGACGTCGCGCCGGGGGTGTTGGGCGGGACCCCACACCCGGGGCCTGCTGAACGGGACGACGACGGCGTCGACTCGACGCACCTGAGCCTCTGACCACTGACCACGCACGCGTCCACGTACACGCACACGCGAGAGCCCCAGGAGGGAGCACCACATGACCGGACCGGACACGACCCGCGACCAGCTGGCGGTGGATCCCGCCGCCCTTGCCGCCTCCGCCGACCGCATGGACGCGCTCGCCGACCGGCTGCGTACGGCGCTGGCTGCCGTGGAACGCGCAGGAAACCCGGTTCCGGCCGGGGGCGACGAGGTGTCGGTGTGGGCCGCCGGAACTCTCGGCCGTGAGTCCGACGATCTGCTCGCCGTGGTCACCGACACGGCCGAGCGGATGCGGGCGGACGCCTCGGGCCTTCGCGGGTACGCGGCCTCGTACGAGCGGACAGAGGACGCCAACGCCGAGATCATGTCCGGGGTGCGCCTGCCATGACCGAGCGGGACGGCACCGTGGGCTTCACCGGCGTGGAGTGGGATCAGCGCACGCCGGACGATCTCGCGCGCGCTCTCACCGCCGGCCCCGGTCCCGGACAGGCCGGAGAACTGGCGGCGGCCTGGACCGCCGCGGCCGAGGAGCTCGAGGCGGTGTCCTCCGAGTACCGGCGGCTCGCCGTGGAACTGGCCGCGGACTGGGTGTCCGAGGCCACCCCACACCTCGACGCCCGGTCGCGCGAGGTGGCCGACGACGTGTTCGGGCTGGCCGCCCACGCCCGCGAGCTGGCCGACCGCGCCGGCGGCCACGCGCACGACCACACGGTCGCGCGGGCCACCATGCCCCGCGTAGAGGAGATCGAGGTCACCGGCCGCGCCCTTGACGCGCTGGACTCCCTCGGGCCCGGCCTGGCCGGCGTCCTCACCGGCGCCACGGATGCACTCGAGACCCGGTCCGCCGACCTGCGCAGGGCCGCCGCGACGGTGATGGCCTACTACGAGGCCCGGACCGCGCCGCTCGAGGTGCCCCGCGAGCGGCCGCCTGCGACCCGACACCTGTTGCCCGGTCTCCTGGCCCGGACGGCCGGTGACACCGTCCCGTCGGCGGCTGCCGACCGGGTCGCCGGGTCGACCGGATCCGCCGGGTCTCTGCCGTCCACCTCGTCATCGCCGGCCGCCGTCGCGGCCCCGCTCGCACCGTTCACCGCGGCCGGTGCGATCCCGACCGGCTCCCCCGGGTCCACCCAGCCCACCGAGGCGCAGGTCCGTCCGGCCACGGCCGCACCGACCGCACCCGGGACAGGTCCCACCACCCCCGTCGCTCCCGCTGCCGGCGGCACGTCCGCCGAGCGAGCCGGGGCAGGCCTGCCGATGATCCCGCCCGTGGCCAGGGCCGCCGGCGCCGCGGGCAACGGCGACGACGCCCATCAGGCGGACGGGGCCCTCCGGACGGCCCCCGGTCCCGCCGAGATCGAGGAACTCTACGGCCTGTCGGTCGCGGTGGCCCCGCCGGTGTTCGGCGGCACCCCGCCCGAGCCGGCCGCTGTCTCCACGGGAAGTGGTGTCGTATGAGCACCGCCGTGGACACCGCGTGGGAGTTCAGCCACGCCGAGATCGGGGTCCTCGCCGTCGTCGTGGCCACCGACACCCTCCTCGATGACCTGGGGATCACCCCGGTACCCCGAGCCGACCGCCGCGCGGCCCTCGCCGCCCTGGAGGGGCGGGGCGTGGTGGACGACGACGAGGTGTCCGACCTCGTCCTGGTGGGACTACTGCAGGCGCTAGCCGCGCCCGCGGTGACCTACACGGCCCGCCACCCCGCGTCGGGGTTCCTCGCGATACTGGCCACCGGTGGCGAGCACTCGGTCCTCGCGGAGTGCGTGGCGGATTCGGTGACCCTCCGCCCGGTGTGGGCCCCCGACGCCGGCGCAGCGGCGCGGGTCCTGCGAGGAGTGCTCGACCGTGCCGGCGGCACCGCCACCCCGGCTGACGTGCCGGTCGCACGTTTCCCCCTCGAACCACTCGCTGAACGACTCCGGGCCTGCCACGACGCGACGGACCTGACCGCCGCGTTCGCCAGCGGCGGGCTGTCCCCTCGCGAGGCCGCACTCCTCGCCGCCGCCGTCTCCTCGGCGCGGCGACGCACCGAGATCGTCGCCCGCGTGCGGGTGGACGGTCTCCCCACAACCTCCGTCGGCGCGGTCGCCGTGCTCGACGGACCGGCCGGGCGAGTGATCGCCGGGCCGGACCTCTCGGTCGACGGGACCCCGTGGACCACGTTCTCCCCCGGTACGGGACTCCGTCTCGAGCAGGCCCTCGGCCGGCTCGTGGCGACTGTGCCGGGAGCGGACGTGCCGCAGGACCCCGAGTCCGGGACGCGTCGTGTGACGGCGCGGCGCGAGATGCACAGAGCCGACCGTCCGGGCGACCGCCCGGGCGACACCACACCGTAGGAGGAAGCACCGATGCAGCAGGGTCTCAACCTCGAGGTCGAAACCGCCGTCAAGGCGACCGACTCCATCTCCGACATCGTGGCCGGGATGAAGACCACGCTCAGCGCCATCAACGAGCAGGCGCAGTCCGCCAAGCAGTACTGGCAGGGCCGCGGCAACATGTCCTTCGTCAAGACCGCACAGGAGTGGGACGACGAGGGCCAGCGCCTGAACAAGCGCCTCGACGAGCTGGAGGCCGCGCTCCAGAGCGGTTACAAGCAGTACGACACGCAGGACGACAGCGTCGAGCAGACGTTCACCACCCTCGGCGGCCAGCTCGACGGCCAGGGCCTCAACCTCTGATCTCGTCCCACCAGAACGACCGGCACCAACAGGAGTAGCCAGATGATCCAGTACGACTTCACCAAGCTCCACCAGCTCGCCGACGACCTGCGCGAGGAGCTCAAGGTCCTCACCACCCAGTCCGAGTCCCTGGGCGAGGAGGTCAGCACGATCGCCTCCGCGTGGGAGTCCCCCGAGGCCCGCGACAAGTACCTGGACGCCCAGAGCAAGTGGGACACCGAGTTCTCGGACACCCGCACCCTGCTCAACAAGCTCGCCAACGCCGTGGAGACCTCGGCCAACGACATGAAGGGCACCGACACCACCGTCGGCGGCGGTTTCTAACGAGACGTCACCTTCACGAGGTATCTGGTCGGCCCGCCCGCACCGCGGACGGGAGCCGTCCGGTGGCCCCCGGCACCCGCCGGGGGTCCGCCGCGTGGTGGACCACCGCAGGTCCCCGTCCACCCCTGAACGCACCACAGATGACCACAGCAGATCACGACCGGACCCCACGGGTCCGAGACCACACGGAGGACTCACACGATGGCACCCACTGACGGCGCCGGCCCCGACAGCGGCCGGGCCACGGCCCCGCTGGCGCGACGCCACGTCATCGCGCTCACCATCGCCGGTGCCGGCCTGGCCGGGGTCGTCGGAGGGTTCGCCGCGTTCGGTGTCGCCCACGCCGTCTCCGGGGACGACACCTCGCTGACGTCGTCAGGCCGGGACGTCCCCACCACGCAGACCATGGAGGTGCCCGCTCCCCGCACGGAGACGCTGACGCCCGACACGGTGACCGTCACCCCGACGCCCACCGAGTCCTCGTCCTCCGCGGCCCCCACCACGTCGGCGTCGGCCCCGCGTGGATCCGGCACTCCCGCCGGCCGGGATTCGGGCGACGACTCCGGTGAGGCGCCCGCCGTACTGCCCGAGCGGGTCCTGCCGACCCTGACCACCACCCCGGGCGCCGACGACGACCGCGCGGGTGACGGCAACGGACGCACGGGTGACGGCGGGGCCGACGTACGTCAGGCCGGAGTCGACGATGCCGACGGCACCACGCCCAGCACCACGTCCCCGGGCGCATCCGACCGGGATCGCGACGACTCCGAGAAGGACGCCGACACCCCTGGCGACGCCGAGCGCACGACCACCGTCCCCGCAGGTGACGGAGGGGACGAGCGTGACCCCGAGCGCCCCGAGGCTGATCGCGGGGACCGCACCGACACGGAGCCACGAGAAGAGGCGCCGGATAACGCCCTGCTGTCCGACCGTGCCCCGCTCACCGCGACCCGCATCGACGGCGCGTTCCGCAACGCCCTCGCCCCCGGGGTCCCCGGCGGGATGCGCGACAGCCTGTTCGAGGGCGGTGCCGAGTCCCGGCCGCTCAGTGACCGGCTCGCGGCACTGTCGACCGGATCGGTGTCGCTACTGCACTGGTCCGTACACGACCCCGTGATCATCGACGGGAACCGTGCGACCGTCCGGGTCCGGTCGGACGTGCTGTTCAACCAGGCGTGGCGGCCGGTGACGTTCGTCAACGTGGACGGCGAGTGGAAGCTCACCCGCGAGTCCACCTGTGAGCTGAGCGCGAGCCTGCTGCTGCCCTGCGCCTGATATCCGGCACCACTCGAGGAGGGAGGTCCGTCGTGGACGAATCGGTACTGGTGTGGGGCGGCGTGGCCGTCCTCGTGCTGATCGCGGTGATCCTCTACTGCCTGTGGCGCCTGCTCACCCGTGCATCCGGTTCACCGGGTCCGGGCGGGGTGACCGTCGACGCCGCCGGACGGTCGAATCCGACAGGTGTCCCCGCCACCGCCGACGCCGATCCGGAACTCGCCGGATGCGACATCGAGGCCGCGCGCGGGCGGGCGCAGGCAGCCGCCCGACAGGCCGCCGAGGCCCGGGAACGGGCGACCGTCTCTGAGTCGGGTGGCAGACTCGCGGAGGGCAGCACCGCAGGTGACGGCCTCGCCGTAGCCTCCTCCCCCGCCCCCACGGATCCCGGCACACACACCGTCGACCCCGCCGTCGGTTCCGTCGGCGCCGCCGCCGACTGGGCGATGCCCGCGGCCGGGGTCGGACCCGCGGATGCGGGCATCGGCCCTGTGGCGGGCCACGACCCCGCAGTCCCCCTCGGCACCACCGACAGCAGCGATTCCAGGAGTTGACCATGGATACCTTCGACCCACGGATGCGCCAGATGGCAGCGATCGACGCCCTCGGCGGCGCGCTTGCCGCCGACCGCGCGGTGCTCGACTCCCCTGCGGCCACACAGGCGTTCACCTTCCACGTGGCCAGCGGCACGCTGCTCGCGTTCGCCGTGGAGCCGGGCACCATCCAGCCGTTCAGCCTGGATTCCGCAGCGCCCGCGCTCGAGCGCGAACTGCGGGCCCTGCGACGTGACGAGACAGAGAAGTGGGACGGCGTGATCGTCCACCTCGACAAGTCCACACCGTCGCTGCGCCTGCAGTTCCTGTTCGGTCACGAAGCGGACGCCGTGGACCTCGAGAAGACCTCGATGGTCGAGATCGCCGACATGATCCGGAAGGGCTGATCCCTGTGAACGCACCTACTCCTGATCCCGGGTCGACCGGCCGCCCCGCCTGGGTCGTGCCCGCGGCGCTCGTCGCCGTCGTGATCCTGGTGGCCGGCGGCGTCTACTTCACGTGGGACAGGGTTGCGGGGGACGACGCCGCGGACTCGGTCGCCGGGGGTGGTGCGGACGGCACCGCGGAGTGCATCACGATCGAGGAGTCCTCCTCCTTCTCCCGGCGCGGCCGGGGCGGCGGTGGCGGATCCCCCGAGGCGGTCCCGGTGGACTGTTCGGCGCCCGAGGCGCAGTTCGCGGTGCTCGGCGAACGCCCCGCCCAGGCCGGGATCAGATATTCCGAGCGCGAGGTGCTGTGCACCGATTTCCCCGGCGTCACCACCGAGATGCAGGCCGACGGTGTCGACGGCCCGGTGTTGTGCCTCGGCCCCGTCGGGGTGGACACGGCCTCGTCGATCAACACCATCGCTCCTGGCGAGTGCCTGGTCCGTGACGGCGACGACCCCGAGGACGTCGACGGCAGCGACGACAACCCGCGCCGCGCGGACTGCGCCGAATCGGGCGCGATGCGCGTCCTGGCCGTGCTCCGCGGCGGCGGCGACGATCTCGAGAACCGCTCGATCGGTCAGATCCGGGACTGCGAGGACGCCGACGCGCCCGAGGCCACCGAGGCCTTCTCCTGGGGGCTGGACGAGCAGGAGAGCCTCGATCACGAGAAGGCCGTGTGCCTCGAGCCAGCGCAGGCCGCACCGTGACCACCTCTCCCCCCTTCCCGGGCCACGCCGCGGATCAGGTCGGCCCGGGTCATCCGAGCCGTCCTGGCCGTCTGGGGCGCGGTCGCGGTCGCGGGGTCCGGATCTCGGCGCTCGGCCTTGCCGGCGTCGTGGTGCTGGGCGGCCTGGTGGTGGGCGGCGTCGCCGCCGTGAACGCCTTCCGGGGCTCCGGAGCGCCGGAGGTCGGCGACTGCCTCGAGGCCGCGGAGGAGTCCGACGGGAACGCCTCCACCAGCCGCCGCGCGCGGCGCGTCGTCGACGGTCCCCGCGAGCAGCGCGTGGTGGGCTGCGACGACGGCGCAGCGGTCCACGTGGTCCTCGGCGAACGCCCCGCCGACGCCGATCCGACGACATGCCTCGGGGTCGACGGCGCCACCGCCACAGTGGCCTCGACCGAGCCCCACCCTCGGACACTGTGTGTAGGCCCGGTCGGCGCGGATCCCGCCCTCTCGGTCAACACCGTGGTCCCCGGCGACTGTGTGGTCGTCGACGGCGACAAGGCTCGCCGCGCCGAGTGCGGAACGGCCGGGGCCGCGCGTGTCGTGGGCGTGGTCGAGGAAGGTACGGCGGTGCCCGACGTTATTTCCGGGGTGCTCGCCGCGTGCGTGGACGCCGGCTACGACGACGCCGAGTCCCTCTACACCTGGAGCATCGACCGTGACCTGCCCGTCTCCCGACTCTCCTGGGATCGGGGACTGTGCCTGGCGCCGGAAGGAGCCACATCATGAGCAAATTCAACTGGGACGCGTTCGGCCCGGTCGGTGGCGACCCCGAGGCAGAGGGTGACGACCGCGCCGCCGCGCAGGGCACTCCGGGCCGGGAGGCGTCTACGCCGACGCAGCACGACTGGGACTTCCTGCTCGGCGATGATTCCGGACTGACCACCGAGGCGATGACAGCCCAGCTCGAGGAGTTCCTCGACGCCGCCAAGGACGCCCAGACGGCGGCGGCCGCGGTCACCGCGGACGCGTGGGACCGGGACCACCTGGTCCACGTCACGGTCAATTCGGTGGGCGTGGTGACCTCCACCGAGTTCGACGCCGATGCGATGCGTCGCAGTAGCCCGCGGGGCCTCGCGGCGGCGGTCACCGAGGCCGCCCAGGCTGCCGCCGCGGCGGCCCAGACCGCCGTGGCGAACCAGCTCAGCCCACTGCTTCCCGGACTCGACCAGCTCGAGGACGCCGTACCCGTCCCGCCCGGGGCCCCCGACGTCAATCAGTTCTTCGACGACCTGCAGTCCACCCAGCGACGCCTCTACCACGAGCCCGGCGATCCCGGCCTCGAACCGGACCCTGATCCACGGCCGAATACCGACGGAAGGACCAGACCATGAGCGACAAGTTCGAACTTGAGTCGGAGGAGTACTACCAGGCAGCGCTCGCCTTTATCCCCGTCACCGAGGACCAGCGGACGGCGCGCACCACCGCGCGTGACGACTCGGCCAGCTACTCGGGGCAATGGGGCGGCGACGAAATGGGCGATTCCTTCTCGAAGAACTACACGAAACTGCGCACCGAGGCACTGACGAACGCGAACGAATTCATCACGAGCTTCGACGGATACCGGAAGGGCTTCGTCGACGCACGGCGAGCGTTCGTCACGCGCGATGGCGCCAATGGCGACCTCCAGGCTCGCATCGGCGAGGAGATCACACCGGACGGTGCAGATGAGCCGATGACCGTCGAAGCAGGTGAGGAGATCTCGTTCGATGGCAACAAGTCCTACGAGACCCTGGATGAGGTCGCCGAGGAGATGAACGCCATCGAAGACGCCCAGGAAGAGGCCCGCGATGACGCGGAGGAGGACTATTCCTGATGGGTGACGTCCCCAAGCCTCCGGTTCCGGACATTGTGATCGAGATTCTCGGTGGCGAATGGCCCGAGGGCAGCGAGACGGCGATGCGAGCACTCGCTGGCGTCTGGCGGGCGGCTGCGGACGACATAGACACGATCGTCGAAGAGGCGAACACTGCGCTCACCGACCTCCTGTCCCACATCGAGGGCGAGTCCAAGAAGGCGATGCAGACCTCGACGGAAGAAATCATCGACGGTGAGTCCGGGCTCAGTGTTCTTGCCACTGACTATCGGGCACTGGCGGACATGTGCCAAGGCTTTGCCGAAAGCCTCGAGGAAACCAAGTGGATCATCAACGTGGCGATGGTCGAGGCGGTGGCCTCGCTCGGTTTCATGTTTCTCGGACCACTCGGCGCCGGCGCCGCGCTCGCCAAACTCGCCGCCAAGAAGGTGGCGATCCGGATTGCGATCAAGGCAGCCATCAAGAAGGTCGCCACAGAGGGTGCTAAAACCAGCCTCAAGGCGGTAGCCAAGAAGGCCCCGACGGTGATGGCGAAGGAGGTTGCGCAGCAGGCGGTTACCGAGGCGGCGGTAGATCAGCTGGGTCGACGGATCTCCGCAATGGACGGGAGCACCAGCACCAGTTTCTCCGAGTCGGCCGGAGCATTGCGCGACGGCGCGGTTTACGGTCTCGGCAGTTCCGCCGCCCGTCGGGGTCTTGGTCGAGGATCCACAACCACCGGACGGGTCGCCCGTAACGCCGCCGAAGGGATGGCGGGGACCACCGCAGTTTCGGCGAGTCACGGCGAAGCGCCGGATGTCAAGGATCTCACTATCGGCGCGGCCGAAGGGGTAATGGGCGGAAACCACCACGGTGCAGGTAATCCGGGAAGCGACACCGGTGCCGCCTCGAACCCGGGGTCGGGGCCGAACATCAACTCCGACTCCCCCACGACCGCGGGTCCCCCCGGGGACGCCGGGGGGACGTCGACCACCCCGAATTCCGGAGATCCGGGTGGTCCGGGCCCCGGTCAATCCGTGACACTCGGAGATCCCGGTGGCGCACCGGGAGATCCGGGTGGTCCGGGCCCCGGTCAATCCGTGACACCCGGAGATCCCGGTGGCGCACCGCCCGGCCCTGTAGCGGGCGAGTCGGTGAGCCCGGTCGGAGACGGCACGGCAACGACCCCTGCAGGCGCTGATGGTTCCGCGATAGGCGACGCCGGGGCTGGTGGGCACGGCGACGGCACGACTCACGCCGAGGGTGGGGCACAGTCTGACGGCGGCGCACAGGCCGACGGAGGTACCCAAGCCGACGGAGGTGCCCAAGCCGACGGCGCAGGTCAGGGCTCGGGAGACGGCGGCTCGCAGTCCGACGGAGGTTCCCAGGCCGACGGAGGTTCCCAGGCCGACGGCGCAGGTCAAGGCTCCGGTGATGCCGCCTCAGGAGGCGACGCCGGAAGCAACAGCAGCGGCCAGGGCGACGGAGCCGCGTCCGACAGCTCATCGTCTGGTGGCGAGTCCGCAACCAACAGCAACGATGGAGCCGCGGCGGGCGACAGTGCCGCGTCCGTCGGCGACACCTCGTCCAGCGCTGGAGACAGCTCGACCGCCGGATCCGACTCATCCACCAGCTCGGGATCGGAAGGGTCGAGCAGCCAGTCCTCCGACGCGCTCCCGAATGGCGACAACCTCTCCGGCCTCGATCTCGGAGGGACGGGCAGCGACTCGGTCGCGAACTCGAACATCACCGATGCCGCCGGACTCAGCAGCGACTCGGCAAGCGGCTCAGGACCGGGGACCGGGGACACCGCCACCAGCACGGCTGGCGGCGGCACCTCCGGCACCGCATCGTCTTCCGACGCGGGTTCGGCCTCAGGCAACCACGCCGCCACCGGCGGCGAGCAGTCCGGGCAGGACCACGGCGGCGTGGCGGCCGCTCCCCCGGTCTCCGCGATGTCGGCGGCCTCGGGAGGTGCTGGCGGCTCGGCGGGCGGATCTTCGTCGTCGTCGTCGTCGGCCAAGGGCACCGACACCACCGGCGACCGGGGCACCTCTGATGACACCGGCACCGCCGATCCCGGCTCAGCCGACGGCGCCGACCCGACCCCCGGCGGCGAGTCCGTCACGCCCGACTCCGGGGACGCGAATGACTCTGGCAACGCGACTGCGGACACCGCCGAGACGACACCCGGAGAAACGGCCGACGACTCTGACATCGTGGCAGCCGCCGACAGCGGAACCGATGCCTCGCAGTCGCCCGAAGGTCTACCGGCCGTCGACCAGCACAGCGACACGGCCGCCCCCGCCGACAAGGTCGGGGACACGGGTGACTCCGACGCCCCGGCATCGGAGGAGACCGTGGTGCCGGATTCCGACCACCTCTCGGGACTCGATCTGCCCGACGGCGACGGCACCACCCCGGTCACCACGACGGACCCGACCACCTCGGTCGACAGCACCCCGACCGACACCTCTGACGCAGACCCGGCCCCGGCTGACGACCCGTCCAGCACCCCGGAGGACCCGTCGACGCCCACGAATCCGGACGACGTCGACACGACAGACTGCGGGCACAATTCCCTCGACGCGCTCTCCGAACGGCACCCCGACCTCCCGTCGGACCGGTCCGGCATCGGGGAGCGGGGCGACGGTCCGGTGCCCGCCGGGGCACTGTACGACGCCGCCGGGATCACCCCTGATCTGCACCCGCGCCAGGGCACTGACCAGGCGGGGCACCCTGACGACAGCGCCACCGACGCATTCGATGCGATCAGCGACCGACTCACCGAACTCGGGGATGGCTCCACCGCTCTGGTCACCTCCAATTGGACCGCGGGCACCCACACCGGAGGCCACACGTACCTCGCCCACAATGACGGCGGCGACATCACGTTCACCGACCCGACCTCGGGCGAGTCCCACCCGTGGCCACCGACGTACAGCGACGTGGGCGACGTGGCCGCCGGATACGTGAACTCCGACGGCACTCCCGCTCACGGGAACTCCACCGCAGGGGATGTCAGCTCCGCGATCGGCGAAGTCGACGCCAACAAGAAGCCAGCGACGTACACCGACTGGGAGACCGCCGACCGGTCCGACCTGCACCCCGACTTCGACGCCCCACGGCACGCTCACCCCGACGGTGCGATTTCCGAGCAGGAGGTCCGCACCCGTACCGCGACATTGCCCACCGGGGAGCCTGTGACCATCGAGGAGCGTCGGACCGTCTACGCGCCCGGCCACCCTCCAGGACAGGACCCCCCGCCCCGGGACGGCGAACGCGTCACCGTCACCACAACATCGGTATCCGCGGGCGACAGCCCGGACGTGCGCAACACCGTCACGTGGACCGAGCACGGAAGCCGGACCATCGAGGCGGAACTCAATTTGCGGCACACATTCGAGGGCATGGGGCGCACCAGCGAGGAGACCTCGCATCAGCGTGATGTGTCCAGTGGGGTGGCCGACGGCTCCAACCAGCACGGCGCCGTCACGGGCGACCACGCCGGCCACGTCGTTGCGCACCGGTTCATGCTCGACCAGGGCCTGCACAACCTCTTCCCGCAGAACGGTAACTTCAACACCAGCGCCTACAAGACGATGGAGAACGAGCTGGCCGCGCTCGTGTCGGCTCAGCACCCGGTGGACGGGAGCATCACGCTGCACTACCCGCCGGACGGCACGAGGCCCTCCGGGGTTGACGTTGCGTACGAATCGCCCGGCCTGGACAAAGATCGCAACGTCAGATTCAAGAACGAGGCGGGCCAAGATTTCAAGCGCGTATCGCTAAAGTGAGGACACCATGCCTATCACACTGACAGTCGACGACCAGACCGCCGGAATCCTCGTCGAGAAACTCGCCAACGACCGATACTTCCTCGCCGAAGCACCCGCCGACCACGCAGCGATGATCCTCTTCTACGAGGCTGACACCATCGAGATGCTCTTCGCCGCCTACGGGCCCGAGCGGGACGACCCCCGCGCCCGACTTCATACTTCGGCGTTTCGGATCCTCGAGGGAGTCGTCAACAACACGTGGCTCGACAACCGCGAGGACAAGCTGAGCGAACCACTCGCCGCGATCATCCAGTGCGACCTCAAGACGAAGACAGCCACCGTGACCTACCACCTAGGCGACGAATCCGAGGCCTGGCGATTCAACGACGCCAACTCCAAGGAACTCCGCGCCGAACTCGCGCCGTGACCACGGGGACAGCACCGGGTCGGGCTGGATGATCTACAGCTTTCCAAGCTCCGACCAACAGCGAATGGACCTTTCTCGAGCGGTGTGGACGGATCCGAATGCCACCAGAAAAGGCCCCTTCGAGGGGTACTCCATTCTCAACTATCACGCTAATTCCATAGTGTCCACGGTGAGCTCCCTTTACCGAGCTGGGGAATCTAGCATCAATGCGAACCTTAAGATCAAGACACGAGAGGAGGCTAGCCAAGCCTTTCAGGATATTTGGCGAAACAACGTCGGGACCGTGCCAGAATTCCCGTTTGCTGAAGTATTCATCTACTCCTACGGCGATGCGGTACTTACTGCACACTACTTGACCGGTAGCGACGCGCTTAAGTGGGACGTGGACGCTATCGACATCTCCGTGATTCGCGAAAAGCTGCGCCCGGCCTCAATCAATCCTCCTGAAGCGCGTACCGACTAAGCGTGATCATAACTAGGGCCTCCTCAATGTAGAAATAGCAGATGTCGACTCAGCACTAGTTTCTGCCTAGTTCCGACATTGCCAGATGCGTTCGCCATGAAGGCTCACCGATTCAACGAGGCAACGAACCAATTGCCGGGAGAGCAGGGAGGAATCGAGGGGACGATGCCGATCACGCTGACCGTCGATGACGAGACCACCGCTGCGCTCGTCGACAAGCTCACCAACGACCCATACTTTCTTGCTGAAGAACCTGCTGACCACGCAGCCATGATCCTCTTCTACGAAGCAAGTACCATCAAGATACTTGCGGCGGCATACGGCCCTGAACGAAGCGATATTCACGGGGACATACACCCTAGAACTGCCCGAATTCTGCGTGGCGTCGTCCAAAACACTTGGCTCGACAACCAAGACGACCAACCAGGCGAACCCCTTGCCGCGATCATCCAGTGTGACCTCAAAGCTAAAGCGGCGACTGCAACCTATTACCTCGGCGACGAAGCCGAGGCCTGGCGCTACAACAATGACAACTCCATGGAGCTACGCGCTGCACTGGCCCCCTGACCAGACTCCCACCGAGAGGACCCGATCATGCCCGCACCCCAGAAGACTGACCCGACGCCCCTGCTCGGAAGGTGGGAACTGACCGGCTTCTCCGAACAGGACGCCGGACACCGATCAGGCAGCTACGCAATCATCTTCCGCGACCGCTCGCTCTACACCCCGGACACATTCTCTCCCGCCGGTGGCGAAACGCTCGAGATCACCGACTCCGGCGGCGAGGTCCACTTCTCGATGCGAGGCGGCGCCAAGGTCCCCTGGACCTCCGCCGAGAAAGAGCAGGGCGTCCTTCTCGACTCGATCGAGGACCAGGACGGACGCATCGTCAGCAGTGTTGCGCCCTACCTCCGCATGGAGCGACTGGTGGACGGCACCTGGGTGAGCAAATACTCAGACAGCGACCTCGACATGGACAGCAACCTGTTCACCGACGGCCCAGACCTCATCCTGATGGTCACCACCATCGTCGACGAACTCTACGTCACCAAATACTTCTACCGCTTCTCGCGTGCCTGACCACCCCTTGGGACCGGGGCGAGTCCCTGATCGACGCACCCGGAACCAAGCGTAGGCTGTCCTACATGGCCGTCGTGAAGATCAACGCCCTCAACGTCCCCGAGCAGGCCGGTGCCGAGCTCGAGCGCCGTTTCTCCGAGCGGGCCCACACCGTGGAGAACTCGCCGGGTTTCCTGGGCTTCCAGCTGCTTCGCCCCACCGGCGGCGAGTCGCGCTACTTCGTGGTGACCACCTGGGAGGACGAGGAGTCGTTCGTCGCCTGGCGCGACGGCGATGCCCGCGCCGCCCACGCAGGCAAGCACGGTAAGCCGGTCGCCGAGGGTGCCAACCTCCTCGAGTTCGACGTGGTGATGGACGTCAAGCCCGCCGGCTGACGATCCCCGCGCCCGAGACCACCACTCTCCTACAGCTCACCCGACCGTGGACCGCATCGCCGAGCAGCCGTTCGTCATCGCCTTCAGCCTGCTGTTCGTGATCGTGATGCTGCGCGCCAACTCCACCTACTGGCTCGGCCGTGGCGCCCTCAACGGCGGGCGGCTCAGCGAGCGGCTGGCCACCCGCCTCGACGGGCCCGCGATGCTGCGGGCCCGCCGGTTGGCCTCCCGGTACGGCGTGATTGCCGTCCCCCTGTCCTTTCTCACCATCGGGGTGCAGACGGCCATCAACTTCTCCGCCGGGTTCACCCTCATGCCCCTGCGCCGCTACCTGCCGGCAGTGACCGTGGGATGCGTACTCTGGGCACTGCTCTACTCCACTGTCGGCATGGTCGGCTGGGCGGCAATCGCGACCCTCTGGGACCGGATCGCCGCCTGACCCGGACCGCCCGGACGCGAGGTTGGTCCACCAGCGTGGTGCAGTTCGGTCCGGTTCAGGGCAGCGGACCCACCACCGCCGCGAGATCGTCGGCAAACCTGTCGTCTGCCAGTTCGGACACGTCCACCGGGTTGATCTGCCCGTCCTCGGTGAACACGTCGGCCAGGTCCTGTTCGCGCGCGATGGTCTCCGCCAACGCCACAGGGGCCCGGGTGCTTCGTCCCTGCGACAACGCGGCCGCCTCCGGTGAGACACCCACCGCCTCGCCGTAGTAGTCCGCCCACTCGGCCGGGTTCTCCGCCGTCCAGGTTCCCGCCTCGGCGATCCGGACCAGCAGGTCGGCGATCGCGGTCTGCCGCCGCGGGTCCGCCAACGCCTCGTCGGAGGCCACCCCGAACCAGAACCCGTTGGACACGCCGGAGGCGGTGACGAGGGTGCGGGCGTCGGTGGTGGTCTGGGTGATGGCGGTGTACGGGTCCCAGATGGCCCAGGCGTCGGCGTCGCCGCGGGAGAATGCTGACCCTGCTTCGGCGGGCTGGAGGAACACCAGTTCCACGTCCTGCGGGTCGACCCCGGCCGCGCGGAGCTGCAGCAGCAGGTGCCCGTGCGCGGAGGTCCCCTTGGCCACCAGGACCTTCTTTCCGGCCAGTTCGGCCACGGACTGTACATCCGAGTCGGCGGGGACGAGGATCTGGTCACCTTCACCGCGGTTGGCGTAGGCGGACACGACGGACGCGCGGGCACCGGCGGCGGCCCCGAACACGGGCGGGGTGTTCCCGGTGACGGCCACGTCGATCTGCCCTGCGTTGAGCGCCTCGATCTGCGGCGGGCCGGAGGTGAAGGTGGAGAACTCCACCTGGTAGGGCAGGTCGTCGAGTTGCCCGGCGGCGGCGAGGAGGGCCTGGGTGCCGCCCTTCTGGTCGCCGACGCGCAGGGTCAGGTCGGCGAGCTCCGCCACCGGGACGCGGTCAGGGGCCGGTGCGGCCGCCTCTGACTCGCGGGTGGCGCAGCCGGTGACGACGACGAGGACCGCCAACGCCAGAGCGAGTGCGGTGACAGCGGTGCCGGATCGGGCACGGGCCGGGTGGACGGTGGTCATATGGTGAACTCCTCGTCGGTGTCCTCGACGCCCAACGCGTCGAGGAGTGAGCGGCGGTGGTGACCGGTGGGGCCGCCCTCGCGGGGGTGGTCGATGGTCTCGGTGTGGGCGATGCGGCCGCCGCCCAGGACGTGCACCCGGTCGGCGAGGGCGATCGCCTCGTCGATGTCGTGAGTCACGAGCAGGATCCCCGGTCCGTGTCGACGCCACAGTCGCAGCAGCAGGTCGTGCATGGTTCGTCTGGTGAGCGCGTCGAGCGCGCCGAACGGTTCGTCGAGGAGCAGCAGTGAGGGTTCGGCGACCAGGGCCCGGGCCAGTGAGGTGCGCTGGGCCTGGCCGCCGGACAACTCGCCCGGGTAGGCGTCGTCCCGGCCCGCCAGCCCCACCTCGGCGAGCATCTGCGATACCCGCTCGTCCTTGACCGAGCCGGACACGTCGACCCGGTTGAGGCCGTGTCGGACGTTGTCGGCGACGGTGCGCCACGGCAGCAATCGGGCGTCCTGGAACACCACGGCGGGCGCCCCGTCGAGGTGGGCGGTTCCGCCGTGGTCGGGGTCGAGCCCGGCGAGGATGCGCAGGGCGGTCGATTTGCCGCTGCCGCTGCGGCCGAGCAGCGCGACGATCTGTCCGCGCGGGACCTCTAGGTCGAGTCCGTCGAGAACGGTGGTGCCTTCGAACTGACGGGTGACGTCGTGTAGTGCCCCGGCCGGGGCGTGGGTGGTGGGCATGGGTGACCTCCGGGTCAGTGCGGGTGGGGTGTCAGCGGTAGTGCCGCAGGGCCCGGGCCTCGGCGGCACGGACCAGGACGTCGGTGGCGATCCCCAGCAGTGCGTACACGACCAGGCCGACGATGATTACGTCGATCCGGAAGAAGTCGCGGGCGTTCATGATGAGGTAGCCGAGGCCGGTGGTGGCGTTTAGTTGTTCGGCCACGATGAGGGTGAGCCAGGCGATCGCCAGTGACTGCCGCACACCCACGAGCACCTGCGGCGCGATGGACGGCAGGATCACCTCGGTCAGGCGCTGCCGCGGTGACAGTCCGAACACCGTGGCCATGTCGAGCAGCTTGGGGTCCACCTGGCGCAGCCCCGAGGCGGTGTTGAGGTAGATGGGAAAAACCACACCCAGGGCGATGAGCAAGACCTTTGGCGCCTCACCGATGCCGAACCACAGGATGAACAGCGGGATCAGTCCCAGGTGGGGCAGGGCGCGGAGCATCTGCAGCGGCGGGTCGACAATCGCGTCCGCGTACCTCGAGGTGCCCACCAGGATCCCCAGCACGAGCCCGGCCACGGCGCCCAGGGCGAAGCCCTGCAGCACGCGCAGGCTCGAGACCGCCAGGGCGTCCACGAGCTCCCCGGAGGTCACCAGGTCGAGCGCGGATTCAGCGATTAGTTGGGGTGCCGGCAATGTACGCTCGGGCAGGACCCCGGTGGCCGCAGCCACCTGCCAGATCACGATCAGGACGAGCGGACTGAGCCACCGCAGCCAGGTGAGTTCACGGCGTCGACGCCGTCGTCGTCGGGGTATTTTCTCGGCGCGGCGCGGGGAGGGTCGTGGTTCCGCGACGGGGGTCGGACGGACGATCGTGGTCACGATGGGTTTCCTCTCCTGCAGGTCAGCCGCCGACACGGGCGGGCTCTCGGGTGTGCGCTGGCGCACGGTCCGGTGCGGTGACCGGGGACGACGTGGCTGTCCCGGATCCGGCGAACGGCACCGCCGACGAGTGGTGGCCGGAACCGCCGACGACGTGCGGCGGGGACCACAGGCCCCGTCGCGCGAGCACCGGGAGCACGCCCTCGCCGAAGGTGTAGGTCTCCTCCAGGTGCGGATACCCGGAGAACACGAAGTGGCTCAGCCCCAGCTCCGCGTACTCGGCGATCCGGTCGGCCACCTCCTCGTGCGATCCCACGAGAGCCGTCCCCGCACCGCCACGGACCAGCCCGACGCCGGCCCAGAGGTTCGGTGCGATCTCCAGTGCGTCGGCCCTGCCCCCGTGGAGATCGAGCATCCGGCGCTGTCCCTCCGATTCGCTGGCACGTAGGGACGCCTGCACCCGCTCGACGTCGGCCGGATCGATCCCACGGAGGAGTCGTTCGGCCTCGGCCCATGCCTGTTCCGAGGTGTCGCGGGCGATCACGTGGAGCCGGATACCGAAGGACGGCGTCCGGCCGTTGGCGGCCGCGGCCACCCGGACCCGGTCGAGCTTCTCGGCGACAGGGGCCGGGGGTTCGCCCCAGGTCAGATACGTGTCCGCATGACGGGCGGCGACACGGATCCCGGCCGTGGAGGAACCGCCGAAGAAGATCGGCGGCGCGGCGTCGGGGCGGCGCCCCAGGACCGAGTCGACCACGGCGAGGTGTTCGCCTTCGAAGGACAGCGGCTCCGGCGAGGTCCACAGTCCACGCACGATCTCCAGGAACTCGTCCGCCCGGGCGTACCGGGCCTCCTTGTCGAGGAAGTCGCCGTAGGCGCGCTGTTCCCGGGATTCTCCGCCGGTCACCACGTTGAGCAGCAGCCGTCTGTGGGTCTGCCACTGGAAGGTCGTGGCCATCTGGGCGGCCAGGGTCGGGCTCATCAGACCGGGCCGGAGCGCGACGAGGAACTTGATCCGCTCGCTGGACTCGGCGAGCAGCGACGAGGTCAACAATGCGTCCTCACACCACGCGCCGGTCGGCGTGAGCAGTGACTCGAACCCGTTGTGTTCGGCCGCGGCCACGATCTGGCGGAGGTACGGCAGGGTGGCGGGCCGGTCGCCCGACATGAAGGTGCCGTGGCCCCCGGCCACGAGGTGTCGCGAATCGCCATAGGTGGGCAGAAACCAGTGAAAGTGCAGGTTCTCGTGCTCGGCGGCGGGGTCGGTCGGATGGGTGGCCACGAAGTACTCCTCGGGGGTCGGGCTTAGTGTCGGACCGACTCATCGTGGAGCCGGCCGACACGGGAAACCCAGAGTTGCGATCACCGCGATCGAAACGCTTAACTCCACCAGACAGATCGGTCTATTCTCTGTGCTACTGTCCTCCCCATGCCCACTCCGTCCCCCGTCGCCGACCTGCGCCTTTCCGACTCCAGCGCGTCGCGGGTCATGCGGACGATCCGCTTCCGGGGCCCCGTCTCCCGACCCGAGATCGCCGCGACGACCGGGCTGTCGGTGGCGACCGTCGGCCGCGCGACCTCCGCATTGGTGGCCGCGGGCGCCATCCGGGAACGACCCGAGCTCATGCATGACGGATCGGTCGGACGCCCGAGCGTCCCGGTGGAGATCGACCCGTCCGGCCCGGTGGCCGTCGCCGTGCACATCGGACTACACCGCAGTGTGGTGGCGGTGTGCGACCTCGCGTGCCGCATCCTGTCCGAGCACGCGATCGACACACCCGGACGCGACCCGGCGCGCATCGCCGACGAACTGACCGCGGTCGCGTTCCGACTCCTTGACGGCCACCGCGACCGCCGGCTGGTCCGGGGCGGGATCGCCACCGCCGCCCGGATCACCGGAGCGGGGCGGATCATCCACGACCTACTCGGATGGGAGGACGTGCCCGTCACAAACCTGTTCGCCGAACGGATCGGGGTGCCGTTCTCGGTGGCCCCGCACGTCGAAGCCATGGCCGCGACGGAACTACTGGTGGGGCACGAGATCCACGAGGGCACCACCCTGGTCGTCTACGCGCGCGAGCATCTGGGCTCCGCACTCGTGATCGACGGTGTCGTCCACCAGCCGCGGGCGGGCTCCCCGGACCTGACGCATTTGCCCGTCGGGGCCACCGACCTGCTCGACGACCGCGGCGCAGGTGTCCTGGACGTGGTCGGCGACTCCGGGATCCTCCGGGCCGCGACCCGCCACCGCATCGAGGTGGGAACGGTGGCCGAACTCGCCGTGCGGGCACGGCGGGACCCGGTGGCGGACGCGATCCTCGTCGAGCGGGCCACCGTCCTGGGCCGCCTGGTGGGCCTGTTGTCCTCCGTCACCCGACCCGACGCCGTGGTCCTGTGCGGTCAGGCCTTCACCGACCATCCGAAGTATCTGTCCGCACTGATCACCTCGACCCGGAGGATCCGGCTCGTGGGAGGGATGCCGGATCTCCGGGTCTCGACGGCCGGTGGCCGCATCCAACAGTTCGCCGCCATGGCCGTGGCTCTGGACGCGATCTCCGTGGATCCCACGCGAGCGCTCGCAGCCCGCGAACTCACGGCGCAGTAGGCCCCGGTTCATGCCGCCGTGGTGGGCGGATTCCCCCGCACGCTTCTTTTGCCTCACCGTGAACAGAAGTCTCGACATCCGTAGCGTGCAGACCGCAGACTTCCGTCATGTCTGAACACCGGTCGTTATCCCCTGCACTCCCGTCCGTCTCCCCCGAGATCCACCGGCGCGCCATGCGGACGCACCCCGCCGGCGTCACGATCGTAACCCTGGACGGCCCCCACGGACCGGTCGGCTTCACCGCATCATCCCCCTCGAGCCTGTCGGCCGAACCCGCCCTGATCAGTTTCAACGTGGGGATCTCCTCGTCGAGCCTGGCGGCCGTCCTCGATGCCCGAACCGCCGTCGTGCATCTACTCGGAGAAGGGGACGAGCATCTCGCGCTCCGCTTCGCCGGTCCGTCGCATCTGCGGTTCGCCGACACCGCACTGTGGACCCGTGCAGAGAACGGTGAACCACTCCTGCACGGCGGACGTGTCCGACTGCGGGTCGCCCTTGACCGTCTGGTGCCCGCCGGCGATCACGTCCTGGTGATCGCACGCCTGCTCAACGCCTGGTTCCACGAGGCGCCCGCCGACCCGCTGGTGATCCTCGACGGCGGATTCCGTTCGGTGTCGGGGGCGTCTCACTAGTCGGGCATCACCCGGCAATCCGCGAAGCGGACGGAAACTGATACATCGAAAGAAATGGGGCGACCCCCGCCCTCGGTCAGAGGGCGGGGGTCGTCTGTTCCGGTCGGGACCCTCGCGGATCAGGTGGTGGCGGGAGCCGCCCCGCCGCCGGTACCGGACGGTCCGGTGGCGCCGCCACCGAAGCCACCCGAGCTCGGCGGGAGGGAGTCGCCCGGCCCGGCCTCACCCGTGGGGGCGACGCTGGCGGTGATCTCCTCGCCCTCGCGCTCCTCATCCAGCTCGGGACGCGGAGTGCTCGAGAAGGTGAACTTGGCGTCCTCGGTGCGCTCGGACTCGCCGTCCCAGCCCTCAACGTCCACGGACACGAGCTCGCCCGAGGCGACCTCGCCGAAGAGGATCTTCTCCGACAGGGCGTCCTCGATCTCGCGCTGGATCGTGCGACGCAGCGGCCGCGCGCCCAGAACCGGATCGAATCCACGCTTGGCCAGCAGGCGTCCGGCCCGCTCGGTGATCTCGATGTCCATGCCCTTGGCCTTGAGTGCCGACCGGACGCGCCCGACCATCAGCTCGACCATCTGGACGATCTGATCCTCGGTGAGCTGGTGGAACACCACGATCTCGTCGATACGGTTGAGGAACTCCGGGCGGAAGTGCTTCTTCAGCTCGTCGTTGACCTTCTGCTTCATGCGCTCGTACTGGCCTTCGGCATCCTGTTCGCCGATGCCGGAGAAGCCCATGCCCACGGCCTTGGAGATGTCCTTCGTCCCCAGGTTCGAGGTGAAGATCAGCACGGTGTTCTTGAAGTCGACCATGCGTCCCTGACCGTCGGTGAGACGGCCGTCCTCCAGCACCTGGAGCAGGGTGTTGTAGATCTCCGAGTGGGCCTTCTCGATCTCGTCGAACAGGACCACGGAGAACGGCTTGCGCCGCACCTTCTCCGTGAGCTGACCGCCCTCCTCGTAACCGACGTACCCGGGGGGCGCGCCGAAGAGGCGGGAGGCCGTGAAACGGTCGTGGAACTCGCCCATGTCGATCTGGATGAGCGCGTCATCCTCGCCGAACAGGAAGTTCGCCAGCGACTTGGACAGCTCCGTCTTACCGACACCCGAGGGGCCGGCGAAGATGAACGAACCGCTGGGACGCTTGGGGTCCTTGAGCCCGGCGCGGGTGCGGCGGATGGCGCGCGAGACCGCCTTGATGGCGTCCTCCTGGCCGATGATCCGCTTGTGCAGCTCGTCCTCCATGCGGAGCAGACGGGTGGTCTCCTCCTCGGTGAGCTTGAAGACGGGGATGCCGGTCCAGTTACCCAAGACCTCGGCGATCTGCTCCTCGTCCACCACGGCGGCCACGTCCATGTCGCCCGCACGCCACTGCTTCTCACGCTCGGAGCGCTCGGCGATGAGCTTCTTCTCCGTGTCCCGCAGGCCGGCGGCCTTCTCGAAGTCCTGCGCGTCGATCGCGGACTCCTTCTCGCGGCGGGCCTCCGCGATCTTCTCATCGAACTCGCGCAGGTCCGGCGGAGCCGTCATCCGCTTGATGCGCATGCGGGCACCCGCCTCGTCGATGAGGTCGATCGCCTTGTCCGGCAGGAACCGGTCGTTGATGTACCGGTCGGCCAGCTGGGCCGCAGCGGCCAGCGCCGAGTCGGTGATGGTGACGCGGTGGTGCGCCTCGTAGCGGTCCCGCAGGCCCTTGAGGATCTCGATGGACAGCTCGACGCTGGGCTCGGGCACCTGCACCGGCTGGAAACGGCGCTCGAGCGCCGCGTCCTTCTCGATGTGCTTGCGGTACTCGTCGAGCGTGGTGGCACCGATGGTCTGCAGCTCGCCACGGGCCAGCTTGGGCTTGAGGATCGACGCGGCGTCGATCGCGCCCTCGGCGGCACCCGCGCCGACGAGCGTGTGGATCTCGTCGATGAACAGGATGATGTCTCCGCGCTGGTTGATCTCCTTGAGCACCTTCTTCAGGCGCTCCTCGAAGTCACCGCGGTAGCGGGAGCCGGCCACGAGCGAACCGAGGTCGAGCGAGTAGAGCTGCTTGTCCTTGAGTGTTTCGGGGACCTCGTTGTTGACGATGGCCTGGGCCAGGCCCTCGACGACGGCGGTCTTACCGACACCGGGCTCACCGATAAGGACCGGGTTGTTCTTGGTGCGCCGGGAGAGCACCTGCATGATGCGCTCCACCTCCTTGGCGCGCCCCACGACCGGGTCGAGCTTGCCCTCCATGGCGGCCTGGGTGAGGTTGCGGCCGAACTGGTCCAGGACCGTCGACGAGGACGGCGTCCCGGACTCGCGTCCACCGGTACCGGCGGGCGTGCCCGTGGCCTCCGCCTCCTTGCCCTGGTACCCCGAGAGCAGCTGGATGACCTGCTGACGCACCCGCGTGAGGTCTGCGCCGAGCTTGACCAGCACCTGGGCGGCCACGCCCTCGCCCTCGCGGATGAGTCCGAGCAGGATGTGCTCGGTGCCGATGTAGTTGTGGCCGAGCTGCAGCGCCTCGCGCAGGCTCAGCTCGAGCACCTTCTTGGCGCGCGGGGTGAACGGGATGTGCCCGCTCGGCGCCTGCTGGCCCTGGCCGATGATCTCCTCGACCTGGCTACGGACGGCCTCGAGCGAGATCCCGAGGGACTCGAGGGCCTTGGCGGCCACTCCCTCACCCTCATGGATGAGGCCCAGCAGGATGTGCTCGGTGCCGATGTAATTGTGGTTGAGCATCCTGGCCTCTTCCTGGGCCAGGACGACGACGCGACGCGCGCGGTCAGTAAACCGTTCGAACATCGTGCTACCTCACATTCCTCGGGTTTTCACCACTGTAGTGGCCCGGTCCGACGCCCGTAGCCACAGAGGTGGCAGTCGGTCCGTCACGTCTATCCAACGCGGCAGGTCGGGGAATCATTGCCGTTTCGTGTACGCCGACAGCGAACGCCCGGACCGGCCACGGGCCGCCCCGGGCGAGTCGGACTGTCGTAGTGCCGGGGCAGACTGTACGAAGCTGCGACGGCGGCGTTCCCGCGCGAACGGAGGTGAGCATGTTCGACCTTGACCACATCGGTCGCGGCCTGCCCTTCGCCGAGGCCCTGCCCGACTTACGGGACGCGCTCTCCTCGGCCGGAACCGCGGTCGTCCAGGCCCCACCGGGGACCGGTAAGACCACGCTCGTCCCGCCCGCAGTCGCAAACCATGTCGTCGTCGGCGTCGTCAGCACCGGCCACGACACGACCGACGGTGGCGGCACCGAGCGCGTCGTGGTGACCCAGCCCCGCCGCGTGGCCGCCCGCTCCGCGGCCCGGCGGCTGGCCGCCCTGACCGGCACCGAACTCGGCAGCGCGGTGGGCTACTCGGTTCGCGGTGACTCGCGGGTCGGCCGGGACACCCGGGTGGAATTCGTGACGCCCGGCGTCCTGGTGCGTCGACTGATCGCCGATCCGGACCTGCCCGGCGTGGGGGCCGTGGTGCTCGACGAGGTCCACGAACGTGATGTCGAGTCCGACCTCGCTTTTGCCCTCCTGTGCGAGTTGCGCGAGCTCCGGGACGACCTGCCGGTGGTGGCGATGTCGGCTACCGTGGAGGCCGACCGCTTCGCCCGGCTGCTCGACGGTGCCGATGGCGCAGCCGGAGCCGACACCGGCGCCGACTCGAGCGGGCACCCGTCCGCCCCGGTCGTCGACGTGCCGGCCGTCCTCCACCCGCTCGAGATCACCTACGCCCCCGCGCCGGTCCCCCGCCTCGACGCCCGCGGTGTGACCGACGGATTCCTCGAGCACGTCGCCGCCGTGACCGCGGACGAGGTCGCCGCGCACGGCCACGACACGCTGGTGTTCCTGCCCGGCGTGCGTGAGATCGACCGTGTCATCAGGGCTCTCGGCGCCCGCCTCGGCGACACCGCGGAGATCCTGCCGCTGCACGGAGGGCTCGACCCGGCGGCCCAGGACCGCGCGGTGTCCGGTCGCACTGCTGAGCGCACTGCCGGGAGCGGGGCGCGGCCGCGCGTGGTGGTGTCGACCGACCTCGCCGAGTCCTCGCTCACCGTGCCGGGCGTGCGTGCCGTGGTGGATGCCTGCCTGAGCCGCGAGCCCCGCCGGGACACCGCCCGCGACATGACCGGACTGGTCACCGTGTCGGCATCCAGGGACTCGTGTGTCCAGCGCGCCGGCCGTGCCGCCCGCCTGGGGCCGGGTCGCGCGATCCGGTGCCTCACCGAGCAGGAGTTCTCGCGCCTGCCGTCCCACCGTGCGCCGGCGATCGCCACGTCCGATCTGACGACCTTCGCCCTCGACGTGGCGTGTTGGGGCGCACCGCGTGGCGAGGGCCTCGCCCTGCCGGACGCCCCGCCGGTCGGCGAGATCTCGCGCGCGGAGTCGGTGCTCCGGGGGCTCGGCGCAGTGGATCAGGATGGCCGCGCCACCGATCGCGGGAGGGATCTGGCCCGCGTTCCCGCCGACCCCCGCCACGCGCGGGCCCTGCTCGACGGTGCCGGCCTGGTGGGGTCGCGCACCGCCGCCGAGGTGGTGGCGGCACTGGCCTCCGGTCGCCGCTCCCCCGGTGGGGACCTGGCCGCGGATCTGCGGACGCTGCGTACGGGCCGCGCGCCGGATGCGGGTGCGTGGCAGCAGCAGGCCCGCCGCCTGGAACAGATCGAGCGCGGGGGCGACGGTCGCAGTCGACGTGGATCAAGTGACGGCGGGTACGGAGCAAGCGACGGCGGTCGTGGGAGGAGCGGCGGCGGGTACGGAGCAAGCGACGACCGGCGTGGATTGAGCGGCGGCGCCGGGAACCCCGACGACGCCGTGGGACTGGTCGTGGCCCTCGCCCACCCGGACCGCGTCGCGCGCCGCCGCGGCGACCAGTACACCCTCGCCTCGGGAACCGGTGCCGTCCTGCCACCCGGCTCAGCCCTGACCGGCCACGAATGGCTCGCCGTGGCCGAGGTCGGCCGCGCCTCGGGACGCGCCGCCGGAGAGACCGGAGCCGTGATCCGCGCGGCCGCCGCACTGCGCGTCGACGACGCGCTCGACGCAGCGTCCCACCTGGTCGACGACGACGAGACCGCATCATTCTCCGGTGGAGCCCTCACCGGGCGACGCGTGAGGCGCCTCGGCGCGATCGAGCTGTCCTCTACACCCGTCAGGCCGTCGCATGCCTCGGCCGTCGACGCCGTGTCCGCCGCCGTCCGGGCCGGCGGACTGGCAGCGCTGAATCCCGACGACGACGCGGACACCCTGTGGCGCCGCCTCGCACTGGCGCACTCCGTGCTCGGTGAGCCGTGGCCGGACGTCTCCTCCGACGCCCTCGCCGACAGGCTCGAGGAGTGGCTGGGACCCGAGCTCGCCACCCTGGCGACGGGAGGGAAGATGGCGGGACGGGACATCGGCCCCGCGTTGAGGCGACTGCTCACCTGGCCCGAGGCCGGGAGGTTCGACGAGCTGGTGCCGGAGAGGCTGACTGTGCCCTCGTCGTCGTCATACCGGGTCGACTACCCCCTCCCCGACTCCGGCGACGCGCCGGTCCTCGCGGTGAAACTCCAGGAGTGCTTCGGCTGGACCACCTCCCCGCGGATCTGCGACGGACGGGTACCGGTGACCGTCCACCTGCTCTCCCCCGCCGGCCGACCACTCGCGGTGACGCGCGACCTCGAGTTCTTCTGGCGCGAGGCGTATCCCGGCGTGCGTGCGGAGATGCGGGGGCGGTACCCCAAGCACCCGTGGCCGGAGGATCCGATGAGCGCGGAGCCGACGCGGCACACCAACCGACGGCGGTGACTGCGGCGGATGGCGTCATTACCATAACGAGGCACGGAGTGGTGGATTAACCTTCTTTTCAGTCGTAGGCTGTGAGGCATATCACTGATGGCGTCGACGTCGGAAGGGTGATTGTCATGACCGCCTACACACATCCCGCACCGCACCGTACGGCCCTGCCCACCAGAGCGCCGGCCCAGGCAGGGATCATCCCGCACGTCACCAACCGGATCGGGGCCCTCGCCGCCGCGACCGGGCTCGCGCTCGCACTGATCAGCCTCTACGTGCCGTGGCTCAACACCAGTAGCGGCGAGACGATCACCGGTGTCGGCATCACCGAGATCATCGACGTCCGCAGCGTCGCGCCGATCCTCTTCCTGGGACTGGTCGTGATGATGTTCCTCGTGATCGTCACCACGGTGACCAGGCTCGGCGCGTTCGCGATCGCCGGCGCGATCATCGGTGGACTGATCCTGCTCGGGCACGTGACGTTCATGTGGACGCTCATGTCCTCGACCGGATCCGGCCAACCGATGCTCTCGGGCCTGCCGTCGGACACCTCACTGTCCTACGGGGCGTTCGTCGCGCTGGTCGGGTTCATCCTCGTGGCCGGCGGATCGGCTTGGGCCGCGCGATCGGCCGAGTACGTCCTGCCGGACCTCGAATCCGCCCGGCCGACGCATCACCGGCACTGAGCAGTCCGCCAGGCCCGCACGGCTCTCACCGTGCGGGCCCTCCCTTTCGGGGACCGTCAGAGTGCAGGCTCTCCCCTATCGGGGGCTGTCAGAACACCACGACCGTCTCGCCCACCTCGAGCCGGTCGAAGTAGGTGACCGCCGCGTCGTGCTCGAGGTGGATGCAGCCGTGGGAATCGATGTTCGAGTCGCCCTCGTGGAACGCGATCCCGCCCACGAAGTACACCGAATACGGCATGGGCGCGTTGTCGAAGATCCGGCTCACCTCATCGCGGACCTTGCGCGTGACCTGGAACGTCCCCGGAGGCGTCTCCCAGCCCGGCCGGCCGTGCGAGATCGGGACCGGCCCGTAGCTCAGACGACCGTCCTCCTGCAGCCAGCTCCGCTCCCCGTCCAAGTCGATGCAGGCGTCGGCCGTCCGCGGGCACGGGCTCTCCGGCGTCGGGTCCGGTGGCGTCGGAGGAGCGGGAGGCGCCGGGACCAGACCCGGTGGCGGGGTGATGCCGGCGGCCTCGAGCGCCCCACCCACCGCCGTGCGGGCGTCGGCCTCGGCCCGCGCGGAACCGGCCTGCGCCTGGGCCGAGCCCGCCTGCGCCTGAGCAAAAGCCTGCTCGAGCTGCGGTGGCAACGCGCCGGGGGCCTGGGCCGACGCCACTGGCGCGGCGGCTGCTGCCATCGCGAGTGCTGCGGCGGCCGCGAGAACGGGGCGGGCGAGGCGTCTGGTCATGAGCGGAGTATCTCCCACCCACATCACCGGGCCGCGCACCGTGGGGTCACGGTCCGATCTCGACGGCGCCTCCGCGCCTGCGGCATCGACGCGGCGATGAATACTCTGTTCTCCATGAGCGACGCCCCACCGTCACGGCCCCGACTGCCGTTGCCCCGACTGTCCGCACCGGCCGAGCGGACACTGGCCGGAGCCGGGATCACCGACCTCACCCAACTGGACGGCATGGCGGAGAAGGACGTGCTCGCCCTGCACGGGCTCGGCCCGGCTCAACTGGGCGTCCTGCGCCACGCGCTGACAGAGGCAGGGCTGGCGTTCACCGACCCGATCGCCCGACCGACGCCCACGGGACGCAACGACAACACGGCACTGGCGGCCTCGACGGTGTCTCCGCGAGACTGGATCAACTCACTGCCCGCTGGCCGGCGAGTCGAGGACGGGCTCCGACTCCTGGCGCTCTTCGACGAGGTCACCGGCGAAAAGGCCACGATGTGGGGGCCCTCGCCCTCGATCGTCGGATATGGCCACCATCACTACGTGTACGACACCGGCCGCGAGGGCGACACCTGCCGCGTCGGGTTCTCGCCCCGCGCCTCGGCGATCTCGCTGTACGGACTCCTCGGAATCCCCGGTCAGAACGACTTTCTCGACCGACTCGGCCCGCACAAGACCGGAAAGGGCTGCCTGTACGTGACGCGCCTGTCCGGGATCGACGAGCAGGCACTGCGTGACATGGTCGACACCGCATGGGCGCGGGGCGACGCCGGTTGACGCTAGGGTGACCGCATGTCCACGCGGAGCACACCCCGGCCTGGCCGGATCCACGTCGCAGCGCTCGCGGCCTCAGCGCTGGTCGGTGCGGCGGGCGCGGCCACGGCCGCCAGTGGTGACACCCGTGCCGACGACGACACGGTGACCGCCACCGGCCACGCCACCCAGACCGGGCCGGACCACTCCGCGCCGGGTGAGGAGTCGACGCACGCTGACGTGGTGCTCGACGAGCGGCCGCAGCCGGTGACCGTCGACGCCCAGTTGATCGAGTCCGTCGCCCGGCAGGTGCTCCTCGAGCAGTCGCAGCCGGAGAATCTCACGAACACCGATCTCATCGCCAGGGACGTCCTCTCCCAGGCCCCCGCCACCCCGGCCGACGCCGAACGGCTGACCCGCGAGGCCATGTTGGGATTCGGTCCCGGCGCTCCGGTGGACCTCGGTCCCGAGGCCGCGCCCGTGCTGGCACCGCCGCAGTGCCCGCCCACCGCCCGCGCCTGCATCGACGTGGACGGCAAGGTCACCTGGATGCTCGACAACGGTCGTGTCACCTACGGACCGGTCCCCACCACCACGGGTCGCCCGGGACACGAGACCGAGCGGGGCACACACCACGTGATCCGGCACGTCCGGCACGACCACAGCATCCCGTTCGACTCCCCCATGCCGTACTCGACGTACTTCACGACCGGCGGTATCGCCTTCCACGAGGGTCGGCTCGACGAGCCGTCGCACGGGTGCATCCACCTCGACCAGCAGGCGGCCGCCCACTTCTTTGACGAGGTCGTCGCTTATTGAGCGGTCTCGCCTCTCAGGGGATCGAGTCGTAGACCACGCACGCGGTGGCGGCCAGGGCGACCACAACCGCCGCCGACCCGACCGAGATCAACCGGTCCCCCCGACGCGACGCCACCGCCAGGAGCACCACCGCCAGGAGCGCTTCGACTCTCCAGGCTGGCCCTCCGATCAGGAGGAGACCGTAGGTCGCCTCGCCTCCGACGATTCCGGGCACCACTCCGGCCGCGAGCGCACCCTTGCGACCGGCCGTCATTGATATGGCACCAGTCGCGCCACAGATCACTCCGGCGGCCGGCCCCACGGTCATCCACAATGCGAGCTCAGACGGGGACGTCGAGGCGGCATGCACCGCGAGCCAGGGGATCAGCACCCCGACCATCGCGGCCACACCTGCAAGTGCCCCGTCGACGGCCCGATAGCCACGGCTCCGACCGGCGACGAGGCAGACCACTCCCCAAAGTGCGCTCGTACCGGCGAGTACCGCCCACCGATCGGGCAGCAGCCAGTGCGTCGCGGTGAGCAGTACACCTGCCCCCAACCCGAGGACCAACGCCCGTACCAACACCCTGGCGCCGATCAGGGAGTTCGAGCTGCCGCCGGTCAGTCGCGCGGGAGCGGCTTGACCATCGGGAACAGGATGGTCTCGCGGATACCCAACCCGGTCAGTGCCATGAGGAGCCGGTCGATTCCCATTCCGAGGCCGGCCGACGGCGGCATGCCCTGCTCCATCGCGGCGAGGAAGTCCTCGTCGAGCACCATCGCCTCGTCGTCGCCCGCCGCGGCCAGTCGCGCCTGGTCCTCGAAGCGCTGACGCTGGATGACCGGGTCCACGAGCTCGGAGTAGGCCGTCGCCAGTTCGAATCCTCGGACGTAGAGGTCCCACTTCTCGGTGACACCGCGATCGGTGCGGTGGTCGCGGGTGAGCGGGGACGTCTCGACCGGGAAGTCGCGGACGAAGACCGGGCCCTCGAGCTGGTCGGCACACAGATGCTCCCAGATCTCCTCGACGAGCTTGCCGTGCAGCCAGCCCTGGCCCGTGGGCACCTCGAGGCCGATCTTGTCGGCGAGAGCGGTGAGGTCCTCGACGGACGTGTCGACGGTGACCGTCTCGGCGCCGGCGGTGGCGAGCTCGGGGTGCTTGCGCTGCAGCGCCTCGTTGAGCGAGGGGTACATCTTCATCTCGCGCCACTGGCCACCGAGATCGAACTCGGTGCCGTCCACGAGAGTGACCGTGGTCGAGCCGAACACTTCGGTCGCGATCTCCTGGATGACCTCGCGGATCATCGTGGCGGCCGTGTCGTAGTCGCCGTACGCCTGGTAGGTCTCGAGCATCGCGAACTCGGGGCTGTGCGACGAGTCGACGCCCTCGTTGCGGAAGTTGCGGTTGATCTCGAAGACCCGCTCGATGCCGCCCACGACACAGCGCTTGAGGTAAAGCTCGGGCGCGATGCGCAGGTAGAGGTCCAGGTCCAGCGCGTTGGAGTGGGTGACGAACGGCCGGGCCGCGGCGCCGCCGTGGAGCGTCTGCAGCATCGGGGTCTCGACCTCGAGGAAGCCGCGCTTCTCCAGCGCGTGCCGCAGGGCGCGGACCACCTTGATGCGCAGGACGGCGTTGCGGCGGGCCTGGTCCCGCATGATCAGGTCCGTGTAGCGCTGACGGACCCGGGTGTCCTCACTGAGTTCCTTGTGCGCGACCGGCAGCGGACGCAGCGACTTGGCGGCCAGCACCCAGGAGTCGGCCATGACGGAGAGCTCGCCGCGCTTGGAGCGCACGACCCGACCGGTCACGGAGACAAAATCGCCGAGGTCGACGTCCTGCTTCCAGGCGTCTAGCTGCTCCTGGCCGACGTTGGCCAGCGAGAGCATCGCCTGCAGCTGCGGGGCGAAGCCGCTCGGCTCGCCCTCGACGGCCGGGGCGGACAGGTCCGCGTCGGGGTCGACACCGTCCTGGAGGCGGACGAAGCAGAGCTTGCCGGTGTTGCGCACGAAGAGCACGCGGCCGGCCACCGACACCTCGACGTCGGTCTCCTCACCGGGCTCGAGCTCCGCGAAACGCGGGTCCGAGGTGATCTCGGAGAGCCCGTGCGTGCGCGGCACGTCGACGGGGTAGGCCTGCCCTCCCGACTCCAGCAGTCGCGCCCGCTTGTCGCGGCGGATACGCAGCTGCTCAGGGGTGTCGTCTGCGGGCTCGTCCTGGACGGCCCCGGTCGCGGCGGGAGTCGAGTCGGTCACGACATCCGAGGATAGTCGCCGCCTGAGCATAAGTCGCGGCAGGGCGACCTCTGGGGGCAGTGCCTCCGGACGGTCGTCACCTCCACCGGAGACGGTCACGCCCTGGCACGGCCGGGTCGAGGCGGCGCGGTGGGATCAGTGCGCGGAGATCGCCGACCGTTCACGCAGGAGGTGCTCGGCGTTCGAGAGCAGTGCCAGGGCGCGGGCCTGGCGCAGGGCGTCGTGGCCACCGTCGACGGCACGGATCCCGCGCACTCCCCGCGAGGCGAGCTCGAGCGCGAACAGTTCGGCGTCGAGGCCGTCGTCGCTCACCAGGAGGACCGGTCGACCTCCGAACACCGCCGCGAGCGGCGCCGGCGAGGACGGATCGAGGAGGTCGACGACCGGGCGGGCCTCGACTGCGACGGCGCCGGCGAGAACCCCCTGGCGCTCACGCTGCGCGCGGGAGCGGATGTCCACGACGAGGGCTCCGGCGCGGACCGCCGAGGCGTAGTCGGAGGCGTCGATGGTCAGGGCTGTGTTGACAGTCGTGGTGGTGACGGTGGTGGCGAATGCGGTGGTCATGCGGGGCTCCCGGAAGTGGTGACGGCTGGATCGCGAGGGACTGCCGAGCCGGGACACCTGAAGCGCACGTGCGCGAATGTCGCCGGACCGGCCGAGGGCATTCGTCGCATCTGCATGACGCCAATAATAGACAGACCGGTCTATCTAGATCAAGGACCACCACAGCCCCCCACCCCTACGGGCTGGCATCTCCAAGTTAGTTGATGCATCATGCAACTGCGACAAACGAGAACACCCCAGCACTCACACCGATCGAAGGAGACCTCCATGACCACCGCTCCCGCTCGTCAGCCCGCCGTCTTCATCGGTCACGGCGCACCCACCAATGCGCTCGAGGACAACAAGTGGACCCGCGAGTGGCGGGCCATCGGCCAGTCCCTTCCCGAGAAGCCGCGCGCGATCCTGGCCGTCTCCGCGCACTGGTACATCAACGCCACCGCGGTGACCGCCATGTCCGCCCCGCGCACGATCCACGACTTCTACGGTTTCTCCCGCGAGCTCACCGAGTTCGAGTACCCGGCGTCCGGCGCGCCTGAACTCGCCGCCGAGGTCGCGGAGATCGCCAAGCCGACCTGGATCGGCGTCGACAAGGACTCATGGGGACTGGACCACGGGACCTGGTCCGTCCTGACGCACATGTTCCCGGACGCCGATGTGCCGGTCGCCCAGCTCTCCGTCGATGCGGGCAAGCCGGCGAGCTACCACTTCGAGCTCGGCGCCAAGCTCTCCGCCCTCCGCGACTCGGGTGTACTCGTGCTCGCCAGTGGCAACGTCGTGCACAACCTGTCGATCATCGACCCCTCCCGCGGCGATACCGGCGCGGACTGGGCCCGCCGCTTCGACGATGCCGCCCAGGAACTGCTCACCGAGAACCCCGAGAACATCCTCAAGCTGATCGAACACCCCGACATCCGCCTGGCCGTGCCCACCGCCGACCATTTCCTGCCGCTGCTCTACACCGCGGGTATGGCCGCCGGCGGTGAGGAGAAGCTGGACGCGTTCACCAAGGACTACCTCTGGGGTTCGCTCTCGATGACCAGCTACCGCTCGGCGGCCTGACCCCCGT
>NZ_BRVN01000007.1 GCF_026011735.1 Dietzia sp. NCCP-2495
TCGACGATCTCGACCCGCTCGATGACGTGCGTGGTGCGCGGCGTGCCCTGGGGGCTGCCGTCGTCCTCGATCGCCGTGACGGCCTCCATGCCCTCGGTGACGGTGCCGAAGAGGCTGTACTGCGGGGGCAGCGAGACACCGGCGTCGCCGGTGACGATGAAGAACTGCGAGCCGTTGGTGTCGGGACCGGCGTTGGCCATGGCCATGGAGCCGACCTCGTACGCGCCGTCCTCGGGGAGCTCGTCGGCGAACTCGTAGCCCGGGCCGCCGGCGCCGGTGCCCTGGGGGTCGCCTCCCTGGATCATGAAGCCGGGGATGACGCGGTGGAACGAGATGCCGTCGTAGTACTTGTTGCGGGCCAGAAAGACGAAGTTGTTGACGGTCTCGGGCGCGGCGTCCTCGAGCAGGTCCACGGTGACGACGCCGGCGTCGGTGGTGATGCGGGCCGTGTAGTCCACGCCCGGCTCGAGGCACATCTGCGGGGCCTCGGCGAAGACGGTGGCGCGCTCGGTCCTGCCCTCGACCGGCGGACACTCGAGGGAGCCCTCGACGGCCTCGGCGGTCGTCGGTGTGGCGGCCTCGTCCGCCGCGGACGCCCCGTCCGCCGCGGTGGCCCCGCTGGCGGCCTGACCCGACTCGTCGGTGGAGTCGTCGGCGCCGCAGCCGGCCAGGGCCAGCGGGACGGCGAGGGCGAGCACCCCGAGGGTCGAGCGGAGGGCGGGGCGACGGAGGGCGGAGCCGGTGGTGGTCATGGCATGAGCCTAGGTGGGCCCCCGGCCCCGCGTGGTGATCAGGGGTGTCCCGACCCGCCGGGTACGATCGACCCGGCTTTCGATATGCACCGAGGGCGGCGCGGGCCGCTGGGAACGGGGACTCATCCATATGGAGCATCACGGCCACCACGAGCCGGACGACGAGGTCAGGCGCTCGGTCGCGGCTCTCGAGGATCCACGTGGCCTGGAATGCCTCCAGCGCATCATCCTGCCCCGGGCGGGGGAGCCGCTGGACGTCCGTTCGCTCTACCTGACCGAGGCGTCGACCAACGCCCGGCGCGCACACTCGGACACCCGCACCACCCTCACCGTCGGCGCGGACAGTGAGGTCTCGTTCGCTACCTACTTCAACGCCTTCGCCGCCGCCTACTGGCGCCGCTGGACCATCCTCGACTCCGTCGTCCTGCGGCTGACCGTCCGCGGCGCCGGGCGGGTGGACCTGTACCGCTCCAAGATCGACGGCTCGCGCATCGCGATCACCGGCGATGTCGTGGGCAGTCCCGGCGAGGCCGACTCGGTGACGACCGTCGAGTTCGTCTGCGACCTCGGGCCGTTCGAGGACGGCGGCTGGATCTGGTTCGACCTCACCTCCGACACGGACATCGAGCTCCTCGCGGGCGGCTGGTACGCCCCCGTCGCAGCCCCGGCCACCCGACCGGACGCCGGCCCCGACGGTCGCCCCGACGAGTCGGTGCAGGTGCCCAACGACCGCCGCGTGACGATCGGCATCCCCACCTTCAACCGGCCCGGCGACGCCGTGGCCGCGCTCAAGGCGCTCACGTCCGACCCCGAGGTGGACGCGGTCATCGACGCCGTCCTCATGCCGGACCAGGGTGACCGCAAGGTCCGCGACGAGCCCGGCTTCACCGAGGCCGCCGCCGCACTGGGCGACCGGCTGAGCATCTTCGACCAGGGCAACCTCGGCGGGTCCGGCGGATACAGCCGCATCATGTACGAGGCACGGCGGCTCACCGATTCGCCGTACATCCTCTATATGGACGACGACATCGAGATCGAGCCCGACTCGATCCTGCGGGCCCTGGCGTTCGGCCGCTACTCCAGCGTCCCGATGCTGGTGGGCGGTCAGATGCTCAATCTCCAGGAGCGCAGCCACCTCCACACCATGGGCGAAGTGGTGGGTGCCCACGACTTCATGTGGACCGCCGCCCCCCACGCGGACTACGACTACGACTTCTCCCGCTACCCGCTGACGGACCGCGAGAACCCCAAGCCGCTGCACCGCCGCATCGACGTGGACTACAACGGCTGGTGGATGTGCCTCATCCCGCGCGTGGTCGCCGAGAAGATCGGCCAGCCGCTGCCGCTGTTCATCAAGTGGGACGACGCCGAGTACGGGCTCCGCGCCCGCCGGGCCGGCCACCCCACTGTCACCATGCCGGGCGTGGCGATCTGGCACATGGCGTGGTCGGACAAGGACGACGCGATCGACTGGCAGGCCTACTTTCACCTGCGCAACCGGCTCGTGGTGGCCTCGCTCTACCACGACGGTGACCACAAGGGGATCATGCAGTCCAGCCTCAAGGCGCTGGTCAAGCACCTCGTCTGCCTCGAGTACTCGACCGTGGCGATCCAGATCGAGGCCATCCGCGACTTCCTCCGCGGACCCGAGGCCCTGTACGAGCTCCTCCCGACCGCCCTGCCCAAGATCCGCGCCATGCGTGCCGAATTCCCCGACGCCGTCGTCGTCGGATCCGCGGTCGACCTCCCCGCCCCGTCGGGCGGCCCCGCCGGCATCCACACCGAACCCAAGGGCAAGGCCCGCAAGATCGTGGCACTGGCCAGGGGACTCGCGCACACCCTCTCGCGCGATGACAAGGCGCACCACGAGGTGCCCCAGGCCAACTTCCCGCCCATCGAGGCGCGCTGGTACTCCTTGAGCCGCGTCGACGGCGCCACCGTCACCACCGCCGACGGGCGAGGCGTGGTCTACCGCAAGCGCGACCGTGACAAGGCCGCCGCGTTGTTCTCCGAGTCTGTCGCGGCTCACCGCGAGCTGTATCGCCGCTTCCCCGAGATGCGGCGGCGCTACCGTGATGCCCATACGGAACTCGTGACCAAGGAGGCCTGGAGCCGTGTCTTCGACGCCTGACCCCACCACACCGCAGGTGGAGATCCCCGTCCCCACCGGCGAGGTGCGCCTGCTGTCCGAGATCCAGGGCCGGCTGCTCGCGGTCCCCGGTTCGCGCGAGACCGCCGTGACGCTGTCCCACGTCGGAGAGCACGCGCTGGGCTGGATCGCCATCGCCGGCGCCGGCGTGGCACTCGACCCCGCGCGGCGCGGCCGCTGGGCCATGGTCGGCGTGGGGGCGTTCGGGGCGCACGCGGCCTCGGTCGTGATCAAGCGCATCGTCCGTCGTCGTCGGCCCCATCACCCCAGCGTGACGGTGGGGGTCGGTACCCCCTCCAAGCTCAGCTTCCCGTCGTCCCACGCCACCTCGACCACCGCGTTCGCCCTGCTCGCGGGGTCGGTGACCGGTGTTTCGATCGCGCCCGCGCTCGTGCCGCTGATGCTGGCGTCCAGGCTCGCGCTCGGAGTCCACTACCCTTCGGATGTGCTCGGCGGTGCCGCGGTCGGTGTCGGCTGTGCGGCGCTGACACGTGCCGTCTGGCCCACCGAGGTCGTCCAGAACGTGCTGCCCGGCGCGCTGCGTGACAGCGCGGCAGGGCGAGGTGCCACAGAGAATCCCGAGGAGAATCGATGACCGATCAGACCGGAGCGCCGGCCACCCGGGGCGGGGGAGACCACCAGCTCTTCGGCGCCGAGCCGCACACGGCCAACGAGATCGACGACATCGCCGACGCCGCCGAGGAGGCCAAGGGCGCCCCGCCCAAGAACCTCCTCGACGGCATGATCAAGGCACTGCGCCCGCGGCAGTGGGTCAAGAACGTCCTCGTGATCGCGGCCCCCGCGGCCGCTGGCTCGCAGACGCTGACGGACACGACCGTCCTGTTCCACGTGTTCATCGCCTTCGCGGCGTTCTGCATGGCCGCCTCGAGCGTGTACCTCATCAACGACGCGATGGACGTCGAGGCCGACCGGGCCCACCCCACCAAGCGCTTCCGTCCCATCGCGGCCGGCGTGCTCCCCGTGCCGATGGCGTACGTGATGGCGGTGGTGCTCATCATCGCGTCCATCGGCATCTCGCTCGCGTTCGCGCACCCGGCCCTGGCGATCGTCGTGGCCGTGTACATCGTGCTGCAGCTCATGTACTGCTTCGGGCTCAAGCACCAGCCCGTGCTCGACATCGCCTTCGTCTCCTCCGGCTTCCTCCTTCGCGCGGTGGCCGGCGGCGCGGCGGCCGAGGTCGCCATCTCGCAGTGGTTCCTGCTGGTCATGGCGTTCGGCTCCCTGTTCATGGCCGCGGGTAAGCGCTACGCCGAGCTCAACCTGCACCTGCAGACCGGCGCCAAGATCCGCAAGGCGCTGGAGAGCTACACGCCCACCTACCTCCGTTTCGTCTGGACGCTCTCGGCCACGGTGCTCGTGCTCTGCTACGCCCTGTGGGCGTACGACCGGGGCGAGGATCCGGATTCGGTCAACGGCGCGGGGATCTGGCTGCAGATCTCGATCGTCCCCTTCACGATCGCCGTCCTGCGCTACGCGGTGGACGTGGACAAGGCCCAGGCCGGCGAGCCGGAGGACATCGCCCTCGGCGACCGGGTCCTGCAGGTCCTCGCCGCCCTGTGGGTGCTCACCGTGGTGATCGGTGTCTACGTCGTCCCGTCACTCTGACGCAGGGGCGCCGGTGAACGAGGTCGCGGCGGGGTCGACGAACGAGGTCGCGGCGGGGGACCCATGGCGGTGGGCGCGGCCGGTCTTCTGGGCCGGACTGGTCGCGGTGGTGGCGGTCTTCTTCGCGGGTGCGTGGCAGCGCCGGTGGATCGCCGACGACGGGCTGATCGTCCTGCGTACCGTCCGCAATCTCATCGCCGGCAACGGCCCGGTGTTCAACGCCGGCGAGCGCGTGGAGTCCAACACCTCGACGCTGTGGACCTACGTCATCTACTTCACCCACGAGGTGACCGGCGGCCGTCTCGAACTGGTGGTGCTGGGGGTGGCTCTGACCCTGAGCATGGCGGCGGTCGTGCTGGCCATGCTCGGCACCCGGGTCCTGTATCGCGGCACCCGCGCGGCCCCGGTGGGCACGCCGATGGTCCTGCTGCCGTTCGGCGTGCTGGTCTACGTCATGCTGCCGCCGGCTCGCGACTTCGCGACCTCGGGCCTGGAGACGGGTCTGGTGATCTGCTGGATCGGCGCGATGTGGCTGGGCATGCAGCTGTGGGCGCGCTCCGGGCATCGGGAGCACCGCGTCGGGTTGCCGACCCTGTGGACGGCGCTGCTCGCGTTCGTCGCCGGACTGGGCCCGTTGGTGCGGCCGGAAATGGCGCTGGCCGCGGTCGTGTTCCTGGGCCTGATGGCGGCCGCGCGGCAGTCGTGGCGGCACCTGGGCTGGTTGGTCGTGATCGCCGGCGCCGTGCCCGTGCTGTACCAGGTCTGGCGCATGTCGTACTACGCCCTGCCGTATCCGCTGACGGCCGTGGCAAAGGACGCGGGCGGGTCCAAGTGGGGCCGCGGCCTCGACTACCTGTGGAACCTCCTCTCGCCGTATGTACTGCTGTTGCCGCTCGCCGCGGTGCTGATCGCCGGGCTGGTCTGCCTGTGGGCCTACGCCGGTCGACTCCCCGGTGCCCTCGGTCCTGAAGCGCGCGGCGGGTTCCTCGCGCGCGGCGGGTTCCTTCCGCGCGGCGGGGGAGAGAAGACCAAGTCCGACGACGACGAGGCCGGCCGTCTGCTCCGCCTGCGGGACGGGGTGCGCTCGACCCGGGTCGTCACCCTCGCGTTCCTGGTCGTGGCCGCGATCATGCTCCTGTACGTCACACGCGTCGGCGGCGACTTCATGCACGGCCGCGTACTGCTGCCCTCGCTCTTCCTGTTCCTGCTGCCGGTCGCGGTGCTGCCGCTTCCCGCGGGTGCGGCGCGGGGGACCGAGGACGCGCGCACGCGGCGGATCGCTGTGCCGGTCGGCGCCGCGGCGTGGCTCGTCGTCGTCGGCTGGGCCGTGACGATCCAGGTCACCCAGGACCCGTTCCGCGACGAACCGGAGTCGATCACCTCGGCGGGGATCGTCGACGAGCGGCAGTTCTACATCCAGCGCACCGGGCACCTACACCCGCTGCTCGCGGACGACTATCTCGACTTCCCGCGCATGCGTGCGTTGGTGCAGGACGTCTCCACCAACCGGACGGGCGCGGTGTTCCTGCCGGTGCCCGGTTTCCAGGACCGGTGGGACGTGGTCTCCTACGACCATCCCCTGCCGGGGCTGGCACCGTTCGAGCTGCCGGAGGATCCGCAGAAGACGGTGGTGTTCCTCAATCTCGGCATGACGAGCATGAACCTCCCGTTGGACGTCAAGGTCTACGACACGGTGGGGCTGGCGGCCCCGCTGGCGGCGCACACGGACCGGATGGAGGACGCGCGGATCGGGCACGACAAGTTCCTGCCGTACGACTGGGTGCTCGCGGAGACGGGGGTCATCGAGGATCCTGTGAACTTCCCCAGATGGATCGATGTGAACTGGGTGAACCAGGCCGAGGTGGCGTTGCAGTGCCCGGCGACGCAGGCGCTCATCGACTCGTACTCGGCTCCGTTGACCCTGGAACGGCGCTGGTCGAACCTCGTGAACGCATTCTCATTCGCCGAGTATCGGATGAACAGAATCCCTGCGTATGAGGTCCAGAGGTGCGGTCTGCCCATGCCGGACGAAGTGGAGAAGTATCAGGGCACTCGGTAGGGTAGCGCCTGCTGTTGTCTCGAAACGATAACAACATGGGGTCGATTGGGCCCCCGCCCTGTAACACCTGTCCCAGGATGCGCGACAGTAACGATGTCGCAGTTCCGACCCTCACCTGGTGGGGTCGGTCCGATGGACGTCACCGATGCCTCGCGGGGCACCAGGAACGAACAAAGGAACCACGCATGTCCCACTCCACCCTCCGGCGTAAGCTCGCTGCCGGATTCACCGCGCTGGCCACGGCCGCCGGGCTCCTCGCCGGCGCCCCGGCAGTCGTCAACGCGCAGTCGGCCGGATCGGCTGGTTCCTCCGCGCCCGCGCCGGCACCGCAGTTCCAGCCCGCGCCGGGTAACGAGAACCCGGTCGGGTTCCGTCACTGGCTGCGTCCGGGCTGCGTCTGGGATCCGGTGCAGTCGTGGGTGCAGCTGTGTGAGGTCTGGTCGCCCGCCATGAACCGCCACATCAAGGTCCAGGTCCAGCCGGCCCGTTTCGGCGGCAACGCCGGTTTGTACCTCCTCGACGGCCTGCGTGCCCGCGACGACTGGAACGCGTGGACCCACGACGCCCAGGCTCAGCGCATCTTCCTGCAGGACAACATCACGCTGGTCATGCCCGTCGGCGGCCAGGTGTCCTTCTACTCCGACTGGCAGCGGCCCATCAACCTCGGTGGCAACCTGCTCGAGTACAAGTACGAGACGTTCCTGTCCGAGGAGCTCCCGGGCTACCTCGCGGCCCACTTCGGCGTCCGTCGCGACAACAACGCGATCGCCGGTTTGTCCATGGGCGGATCCGCCGCCGCGACCCTCGCGGCCCACCACCCGGACCAGTTCAAGCAAGTCTCGGTGTTCTCCGGCTACATGAACCCCACCGCGCCGGGCATGTACTCCATGATCCCGCTGGCGATGTTCGACCAGTGCAAGTGTGACCCGTTCGCCATGTGGGGCCTGCCGGGCTCGCCCGAGTGGGGCGCGCACGATCCGCTGCTCAATGCCGACAAGCTGCGCGACATCCCGATGTACGTCACCGCCGGCTCGGCCATCCCCGGCCAGTACGACCAGCCGTCCAGCTTGCAGGCCGTGTTCAACACCTTCAACGGCATCATCCTCGAGGGTCTGTCCCGCGGCTCGACCCTGGCGTTCCAGAACACGATGAACGCGGCCCCGAACAAGGCCGTCTTCAACTACCGGACCACCGGCATCCACGGCTGGGGCTACTGGAACGACGACCTCATCGCCGCCCGGTCGACCCAGATCCTTGACGTGATGAACGCCCACGCCTGGTGATCTGACCGACGAATAGGACTCCCGTCAGCGAGTCCTCACCCGTAACACAGGGGCCCCGTGCGTAAATTCACGTGCGGGGCCCCGGTCGTATGTCATGACCACCGTGTACGGCCGTGGGAGGGGAAACCACGGACTCGTCGCGGATCCGGGTCCCTGGAGACCGGTGTGCCCGGCCGACCCAGGCCGTCCGTGCACCTGCTCCTGCACCACCTTCCGGACGACGCGGCAAGAAAGAGATCAGCATCATGGCGACCCCCAACCCATACGCGGGCCCCCGACACCGGTGGGCGTCCCTTCTCGCGGCTCCCCTCGTGGCGGGTGTGGTGGGCTCCGGCCTCGTCGTGCCGCCCCTGGTGAGTGCCCAGGCGACCCCGACCTCGGAGAGCCCGGCTCCGGAGCGTCCCGCCCAGGACGGCCCCGCGCCGGAGTCCCCGGCCCGGGCGACCCCGGCCCCGGACCCCGCGAACGCGCCGGAGGCACCGACCCTGCAGGTGACGTCCCAGGTGCCGTCGGGCGTCCGCCTGGACCGCGTCGAGTGGAAGACCGCCAACCGCGTCGCGCTCTGGGTGCAGTCGCCGGCAATGAAGGAGTCCGTCCAGGTACAGCTCATGCTGCCGGCCACCTGGAACTCCGAGCCGGACCGCACGTACCCGTCGCTGCTGCTGCTCGACGGACTGCGTGCGCGCGACGACGCGAGCGGGTGGACCCTCGAGACCAAGATCTCCCAGTTCTTCGACGCCAAGAACTCGATCATCGTCCTGCCCGTCGGCGGTGAGTCGAGCTTTTACACCGACTGGGTGGCCGACGCGAAGGGCGACACCTACCAGTGGGAGACGTTCCTTATGCAGGAGCTCCCGGCGCTGCTCGAGCGCGACTGGCGGGTGGGCGACAAGCACGGCGTCGCGGGCCTGTCCATGGGTGGTACGGCGGCGATGATGCTCGCGCAGCGCTACCCGGACCACTTCCAGTTCGCCGCGAGCTACTCGGGCTTCCTTGACCTCACCAGCTTCGGCATGCCCGAGGCCGTGAAGGTCGCGATGCAGGACGCCGGCGGGTACCCGGCCGAGAACATGTGGGGCCCGCTGGGTTCCGAGCGTTGGCAGGAGCAGGACCCCAAGCTCCACGCCGAGAAGATGCGCGGACAGAGCGTCTACGTGTCCGCCGGGAGCGGCAACACCGGTCCCTGGGACCAGCCGTCCGGCCTCCCGGACATCCCCACCAACTTCCCCGGCTACGGCCTGGAGTTGCTGTCGCGGATGACCACGCAGACCTTCGTCAACCGTGCCCGCGAGGCCGGGGTCGACGTGACCGCGAACTTCCGCCCCTCGGGGACGCACACCTGGCCCTACTGGCAGTTCGAGATGACCCAGGCGTGGCCGCAGTACGCGGCCGCGGTCGGTATCGAGAACGTCGAGGCGCAGTGCGCACCGGAGGGCGCGATCGCTGCTCTCGCCGAGCGTCAGCCCGGTCTCGGGCCCTGCCTCACCGGCGAGTACGACGTCAAGGGCGGTAAGGCCACCGACTTCCGCTTCGGCCGCGTCTTCTGGTCACAGGAGACCGATGCGCACTCCGTCGTGGGCGCCATCGGTGCCGCGTACCAGGCCGAGGGCGGCGCCGACGGCACGCTCGCGCTGCCGACCTCGGACGAGACCGTCACTCCGGACGGCAAGGGTCGGTTCTCCACCTTCCAGAACGGCGTTATCTACTGGTCGCCCACCACCGGAGCGCACGCGGTCCGCGGCGCGATCCGGGCGATGTGGGCGGATCAGGGCTCCGAGCGCGGGGACCTCGGGTACCCGACGACCGACGAGATCACCAACCCCAACAAGCCCGGCGTCGTCCAGGGCTTCCAGGGCGGAACCGTCTACTGGTCGGAGGAGACCGGCCCCAAGGTCGTCAAGGGCTCGATCCTCAAGACCTACCGCGAGGCCGGCGCGGAGAACTCGGCTCTCGGCTACCCGGTCACCGACGAGATCGCACTCAGTACCCGGAACGGTGCGTTCAGCCGCTTCCAGGGCGGGTCGATCTACTGGTCCAAGGACACCGGTGCCCACGTGGTCCCACGCGGGCCGATCCTCGAGGCCTGGGGTGAGCAGGGCTATGAGACCGGTCGTCTCGGCTACCCGACGAGCCCGGTCCGCACTACGCGGGACGGTCAGGTCCAGGACTTCGAGGGCGGCACGATCACCGTCTCGAACGGCCGGGCGGAGATCTCGTGAGGGCCCGCGTCCCCGCCCTCGGTGCCGCGCTGATCGTCGCGGGCGGCCTGGTGACCGCCTGTGGCGGTGGTGACTCGACCGTGTCCGGTACGCCGGATACCGAGACGTTGGCACCGCCGCCCGGTGGTGCGGCCTCGTCCTCGGCCCGCGTGCCGGTGGACGAGGACTCCGGCCGGTTCACCGAGGCGCCCGGCACGGTCTCCTCGGACACCCCCGGCTACGACGCCCCGGCCGTCGGTGCGCGCGAGCGCGGGTACCTCGAGGTGCTCGAGCGTGAGGGGGTCCAGACCGAGGAGCTGCAGGACCCGCTGGTCGCCGCGGGCAACACGATCTGCCGCATCCGGACCACCGGAGGTGCGGCCGACGAGACCACGACGATCGCTGACGCGGTCGCCGGCCAGATCGTCGCGGGCGGGTACTCGGACCTCGAGGTGGAGCAGGTCGCCCGGATCGTCGTGGACGCCTCCGCGGGCCAGCTCTGCCCATGAGGCGGTGTCCCTCCCGGGTGGCAGCGTCGTCCGTGAGGCAGCTCCGTCCGTGAGGCGGTGATGCCCGCGATCCGGACAGGCCGACCCGGGCTGCAGGCGTGAGCGTCGCCATTTCCGGCCCGCGGTGCGGAACCGGGAGGCGCCGCTGCGCGTTGAACCAGGCATCGGCCATCGGCGGACACCCGTTGACGTGATGGTCGGGAAGGAGTACTGACCGTGGCTCGTGGATCTCGTCGGGGGACCGGACGTCGGCTCGGGTGTTCACTCGGGGCGCTCGTCCTGGTGGTCCTCATCGTGGTGGGTATCGGCTGGTGGCTCGGGAACCGGGGGCTGCCCACGGGGCCGGACGGCCCGGTACCGGGACCGGACGTGCCCGAGGTGAGCCAGCCGGCGGACTGCGCCGATGTCGAGCTGATCGCGGTGCCGGGAACGTGGGAGTCCAGTCCGACCGATGACCCGCACAACCCGACCTTCCTGCCCAATGCACTCCTGCGCACCATCACCGACCCGCTGAGCCAGCAGTATCCGGGTGACCGGCTCGAGGTCTTCACCGTCCCGTACGTCGCCCAGTTCCGGAATCCCCAGCGGCCGAACGACATCACCTACGACCAGAGCCGCGCCGAGGGCACCGACCGGGCGCGCGCCGAGATCGTCGCCACGCACGAGCACTGCCCGTACACCTCGTTCATCCTGCTGGGCTTCTCGCAGGGAGCGGTGATCGCCGGGGATCTGACCAACGAGATCGGCATCGGCAACGGGCCCGTCCCGCCGGAGAGCGTGCTCGGGTCGGTCCTCATCGCCGACGGGCGTCGCCTCCCCGGGGAGGGACAGTCTCCGGGGCTCGCCCCGAGCAACGGGCAGGGGATGGAGATCTCGCTGCAGCCGGCCACCGGTCTCACCCAGCTGATCGCGGGCGCGACCATGACCGGACCGCGCTCGGGGGGCTTCGGTGCACTCGCCGACCGGACCGCCCAGATCTGCGACGCCCGCGATCTCATCTGCAACGCGCCGTTCAATGTCGTCGACGGTGCCGCCCGGTTCCAGGAGTTCGTCGCGAACAACGCGATCCACGCGATGTACGCGACCAACCCCGACGTCATCATCGGGACGACGGTCCCCGAATGGACCCTCGGACACATCCGCTCGCTTACGGATTCGGCTCCGGAAATCGCACACGAATGACCGCGGGCGGGCGCTGACGTGGCAACAGAAGCGCCCGAGGTGCGACGACACGCCGTCCGCAGTCGCCGATTCGGAGTTCGGAACTGGTCTGGGGCACGCTGTAGGATCGACAAAGCCTGTCGTCTGTACGTCCGCACCATCGCTGCGGTCGACGGCGTCGACCACCAGAAACGGACCGGAACGGAGCAACGTGGAGTTCGAGCAGTACCACGACGCCAGCGGGGCGATCGTCATCCCCGATCGCACCACCCTGGTCGACTTCGTCGAGGCCAATGTGGCCGCCGCACGTCAGGACCCGGCCGCCAACGGCTTGATCTACCGCTACATGGACTACTCGAAGTCCCGCGACGGTGAGGTCAGGGAGCTCCCGTGGACGCGCTTCGGCGACCGGCTCCACGCCATCGCGGCCCGGCTGCAGCAGGTGGCCGAGCCCGGAGACCGCGTCGCGATCCTCGCCCCCCAGGGTCTGGACTACATCGTGTCGTTCTTCGCCGCGATCCACGCCGGCCTCATCGCGGTCCCTCTGTTCGATCCGGACGAGCCCGGCCACCACGACCGGCTCCACGCCGTGCTGGGCGACTGCGCACCCGCGGTGATCCTCACCTCGACCGAGTCCGCGGCAGGCGTCCGGACCCTGTTCCGTGAGCTGCCCGCCCGCCAGCGCCCGCGCACCGTCGCCGTCGACGCCATCCCCGGCGAGCTCGGCTCCGGATGGACCCGGCCGGAACTCGGTGCGGACGACATCGCCTACCTGCAGTACACCTCGGGCTCCACCCGGGTCCCCGCCGGCGTCGAGATCACGCACCGCAACGTGGTCACCAACGTCATCCAGCTCTTCGACGGGCTGGGCCTGTCGGAGAACTCGCGCGGCGTCACCTGGCTGCCGTTGTTCCATGACATGGGACTACTCAAGGTCATCCTCCCCGCCATGGTCGGCTCCACCGTCACAGTGATGAGCCCCCGCGCGTTCGTGCAGCGCCCCGGCCGCTGGATCAACCAGCTCGCCGAGATGGCCGCCGAGGAGGGTGTCGACGGCGTGTTCGCCGCCGCCCCCAACTTCGCCTTCGAGCACGCCGCCCGCCGCGGACTGCCGCGCGAGGGTGAGACCCTCGACCTGTCGGGCGTCACGAGCATCATCAACGGCTCCGAGCCGGTCACGCCCGCCTCGATGCGCGCCTTCAACGAGGCCTTCTCCGAGTACGGGCTCAAGCCGTCGGTCATCAAGCCGTCCTACGGCATGGCCGAGGCGACCCTGTTCGTCTCCTCGCCGCGGAAGAACGACGAGGCGATCGTGATCCACGTGGACCGCGACGGCCTCAACAAGGGCACCATGACCGTCCTGGACGAGTCGGAGGTCGAGGGCAACGACGACGCAATCGCGCAGGTCGCCTGTGGCTACGTCGCGCCCAGCCAGTGGGCCGCGATCGTCGAGGCAAACATCGACCCCGCCACCGGCGAGCACGACGGCACCGGACGGGAGCTGCCTGAGGGACGCGTCGGCGAGATCTGGCTGCACGGCACCAATGTCGGCCAGGCCTACTGGGCCCGCCCCGACGAGTCCCGGGCGACGTTCGGCAACCGGCTCGTCGAACGCCTCGCGGAGGGCTCCGCGACGGTGCGTGAGTTCGGCACCGTGGCCGAGGACGCGACCTGGCTGCGCACGGGTGACTACGGCGCGTACGTCGACGGGCAGCTATACATCACCGGACGCGTCAAGGACCTGGTGATCGTCGCGGGCCGCAACCACTACCCGCAGGATCTCGAGAACACCGCGCAGGACGCGTCCGACGCCCTGCGCCCCGGTTTCGTGGCCGCGTTCGCCGTGCCCGCGAACCAGCTCCCGATCACCGCCCGTAACGGTGCGGAGATCGCGGCCGATGACTCCTCGGAGACGCTCGTCATCGTCGGCGAGCGCGCACCCGGTGCGGGCAAGGTAGATCCGGGGCCCATCGCGGACGCCGTCCGCTCGGCCATCTCGGCTCGCCACGGGGTCACGGCCCAGGACGTGCTCCTGGTGCCGGCGGGATCCATCCCGCGCACCTCCAGTGGCAAGATCGCCCGCCGCGCGTGCAAGGCTGCTTATGTGGACGGCACACTGCGTGGAGGACACCAGCAGACGGCCTTCCCCGACCTGCCCACGGAATAGCTTCCGGCACCGGGCCGGCCAGAAGGCACCACGGGTGCCCCGCCGCGCGGGACGCACCGGACTACACCCGAGGAAAGGCGAGCCAGCCAGATGGCACAGAGCGACATGACGGTAGTAGAGCTCCGCGAGTGGTTGCGGAACTGGGTCTGCCGGGCCACTGGCCTCGACGTCTCGAAGGTGACCGACGACCGGTCCCTCGAGGAGTACGGGCTCTCCTCCCGGGACGCGGTGAGCCTCTCGGCCGACCTCGAGGATCTCCTCGGTCGCCCGCTGGACGCCACCGTCGCCTACCAGCACCCCACCATCGAGACGCTCGCCGAGTACGTCATCAACGGCCCGTCCGTGCTCGACGAGCCGACCGATATGCACACGTTCCGCGAGCGTGGCGCCGGCATGGAGTTCGACGTGGCCGTGATCGGCATGGCCACCCGGTTCCCGGGCGGCGCCAACACGCCTGAGGCGATGTGGGAACTGCTCGCCGCGGGACGCGATGCCACCGGCCCGCGCCCGGCGACGCGGTGGTCCGAGTGGACCGGCGACGCCTACGTGCAGCAGGTCCTCGCCGAGGCGCCCGACAACGGCGGCTGGCTCGAGGACGCGGAGGTCCGGGATTTCGACGCCGAGTTCTTCGGCATGAGCCCCCGCGAGGCCGAGATGGTCGACCCGCAGCAGCGGCTCGCGCTCGAGCTCACCTGGGAGGCCCTGGAGAACGCGCACCTGCCCGCCAGCAACCTCAAGGGCCACGAGGTCGGCGTCTTCATCGGTTCGTCCTCGAGCGACTTCCAAGTCTTCCTCACCGCCGACTCGGCGGCGGCCTCTCCGTACGCCGTCACCGGCGCGTCGAACTCGATCATCTCCAACCGCGTGTCCTACACGTTCGACTTCCGCGGCCCGTCGATGACCCTCGACACAGCCTGCTCCACCTCGCTCGTCACCATCCACGAGGCGGTCAATTCGCTGCGCCTGCACGAGTCGGACCTCGCCGTGGCCGGCGGCGTCAACATGATGCTCGCGCCCGCCGCGACCATGGGCTTCGCCAAGACCGGCGCCGCGCTCAGCCCGGACGGCACGATCAAGGCCTTCTCCTCGGACGCCAACGGCATCTGTCGCGCCGAGGGCGGCGGCGTGTTCGTCCTCAAGCGCCTGTCGGAGGCCGAGCGTGACGGGGACCAGATCCTCGCCGTGATCAAGGGCTCGGCGGTCAACTCCGACGGTCGCTCCAACGGCATGACCGCCCCCAACCCGGACGCCCAGGTCGCCGTGCTCCGCCAGGCCTACGCCGACGCGGGTGTGAACCCGCGCGAGGTCGACTACATCGAGGCGCACGGCACCGGCACGATCCTCGGCGATCCCATCGAGGCCACCGCACTGGGCCAGGTCCTCGGCCGCGGCCGGGACGCGGACAAGCCGACCCTCCTCGGCTCGGCCAAGACCAACTTCGGCCACATGGAGTCCGCCGCCGGCGCGGTCGGGCTGGCCAAGGTCGTCCTCGGCATGAACAAGGACTCGCTGCCGGCGACCCTCAACTTCGCGGGACCCAACCCGTACATCGACTTCGAGACCGCCCGCCTCAGCGTGGTCACCGAGAACACCCCGTGGCCCCGCTACAGCGGCCGCGCGTTGGCCGGCGTCTCAGGATTCGGCTTCGGTGGCACCAACGCGCACGTCGTGGTGGCCGAGTACCAGCCGAAGCCCGTCGTCGTCCCCGACACCGGAACCAGCGCCGACGGCGACGCCGCCGACGACGTGGCCCGCTGTGTCACCGACGCCGTCGCCCGGAACGCCGAGGTGCTCGCGACCACCGGTACCTCCGCGCCCGGCGCGCCCGCCACGGTGCTCGTCGTGTCGGGCTCGCTGCCCTCGCGCCGCAAGGCCACCGCCGGACAGATCGCCGACTGGCTCGAGGGGCAGGACGACGACCTGGACCTCGGCGCGGTCGCCCGCACGCTGGCCACCCGCAACCACGGTCGCTCGCGCGGCGCCGTGGTGGGCCACACCCGCGCCGAGCTCGTCGCCGGCCTGCGCGCACTGGCCGCCGGCGACCCCGGGCCGGGCGTGTTCTCCGCCGACGCCCCCGCCGGCACCGGCGACGTGTGGGTCTTCGCCGGTTTCGGCGCCCAGCACCGCAAGATGGCCAAGGAGCTGTACCTCTCCAACCCGCTGTTCGCCTCGTACCTGGACGCGGTGGACGAGCTGATCGACTTCGAGGCCGGCTACCGTATGGCCGAGATGTTCCTCGACGACGAGATCACCTACGGCGTCGAGAACGCCCAGGTGGGCATCTTCGCCATCCAGGTGGCTCTGGTGGACACGCTCCGGGCGCTCGGCGCCCAGCCGGAGGCCGTGATCGGCCACTCCATGGGCGAGGTCGCCGCCGCGTACGCCGTGGGCGGGCTGAGCCTCGAGGACGCGGTGCGCGTGATCTGTGTCCGGTCGCGCCTCATGGGCGACGCCGAGCAGCAGGTCTCCGACGCCGACGCGGGCGCCATGGCGCTCGTGGAGTACTCGGCCGAGGAGGTCGAGCGGATCATCGCCGAGCACCCGGAGTTCGCCTCCATCGAGCCGGCCGTCTACGCCGCGCCCACCCACACCACCGTCGGCGGCCGCGCCAAGCCGGTGGCCGAGTTCGTGGCCTGGGTCGAGGAGCAGGGCAAGTTCGCGCGCCAGCTCCAGGTCCGCGGCGCCGGCCACACCTCGGACGTCGACATGCTGCTCGGCGAGCTCGCCGCCGAGATCGCCGGCCTCCAGCCGCGTCCGCTGACCGCCGCCCTGTTCTCGTCGGTCGACCGCGAGGTCCTCTACCGCGCCGGCCACGAGCCGATCCACTCCGAGGACTACTGGGTCAAGGGCATGCGCCACCAGGTGTGGTTCACGCACGCCGTGCGCAAGGCGGTCGACGACGGCTACGTGACCTTCCTCGAGTTCGCCCCCAACCCGGTCGCGGCCATGTCGATCGCGGCCACGTGCTTCGACGCCGGGCTCATGGAGCCGAACCTCCTGTACTCGCTCAAGCGCAAGGAATCCGAGGCCGACACGCTGCTGAACGCGATCGCGCAGCTGTACGTCCACGGGCACTCGATCGACATGCCGTCGGTCGTGGAGATGATCCACGGTCACGTCACCGGCGCCGGGCGCTACGCCGCCGTGCCGGGCACGCAGTGGAAGCGCCGCACCCTGTGGCCGACCGTCACCGCCGGTGGCGGGTCGGGCGAGGGCCGCATGCCGGGTGCGCACGTCGCGCTGCCCGACGGCCGCCACGCGTGGCAGGTCCGCGCCGAGGTGGTGCCGAGCGTGGACGCCCTGTTCACGGCGGCCGCCGCGTCGGTGGTCGAGGGCGCGACCCTCACCGCAGTCAACCGGCCGGGACTCCTCCCAGCGTCGGGGACCGTCACCACCACCATGACCCCGCACCCGGGCGGTGCGTCGCTGCAGGTCCACGCGCACGGCGAGCAGCCGGGCTCGTTCACCCTGGTCGCCGAGTGCGCCGTGACCGGTGGTACCCCGATCGATCCGGACAGCGCGCCGGAGCCGCACTACGTGTCCGCCGAGTCCGACGCGCCGGTGGTGGACGAGGGCGACGACGACGAGGCCGACAACCGCTGGGATCCGGACTCGGGCGAGAAGATCGGCGATCGCCTCGCCCGGATCGTCGGTTCGTCGATGGGATACAGCCCCGACGACCTGCCGCGCGAGCTGCCGCTGCTCGATCTGGGTCTGGATTCGCTCATGGCCGTGCGGATCAAGAACCGCGTCGAGCACGAGTTCTCCATCCCGCCGCTCGAGCTGCAGGCGATGCGGGACGCGTCGCTCAACGACGTGGTGGAGATGGTGACGTTCGCGGTGGAGAACCCGGACAAGGTCGGCGAGCTGGCCGCCCAGCAGGCAGGTGGCGAGGGCGCGGTCGACGTGGCCGCGCTGCGCGACGGCGATGCTGACGGTGCCGCCGACGCTGCTGCGGCTGGAGCCGCTGGCGCCGCTGGCGCCGCTGGTGCTTCTACGGGGAATGCCGGTGACGGGGCCGCCGACGCGGAGTCCTCGGTGACGATCGCCCCGCGCGACGACACCGAGCGCATGGCGTTCGGCGCCTGGGCAGTGGTCACCGGCGCGGCCGCGCCCGGTGTGACCGGCCCCCTGCCGACCGTCGACGACGCCACCCGCACCGCGCTCGCCGAGCGCCTGTCCGAGCGGTCGGGCGGCGAGATCTCGGCCGAGCAGGTGGCGGGTGCCGCGACGATCGCGGACGTGGCCGACCTGCTGCGGCCGTTCACCGAGACGGCCGTCGAGGGCAACATCCGCGTGCTGCGTGAGGGCTCGCCCGAGCGCACCCCGCTGTTCCTGTTCCACGCCGCCGGTGGTTCCTCGTTCGTGTACGAGCCGCTGGTCGAGCGTCTCGGTGCGGACACCCCGGTGTACGGCGTCGAGCGCACGGAGGGGCCGCTCGCCGAGCGTGCCGCCGGCTACCTCGACCGCATCCGGCAGCTCGCCGACGGTCGCGCGATCGCGGTGGGCGGCTGGTCCTTCGGTGGTGCCCTGGCCGTGGAGGTGGCGCATCAGCTGCGGGCCGCGGGTGACGAGGTCTCCCTCGTCGTCCTCCTGGACACCGTGCAGCCGTCGGAGCCCGTGCCGGACACCCTGGACGAGGCCGAGGCGCGCTGGAAGCGCTACTCGGAGTTCGCCAAGAAGACCTACGGCCTGGACGTGGAGGTCCCGCGCGAGTTCCTCGCCGAGCACGGTGAGGACGGCGTCCTGGCGATGCTGCTCGAGGCGATGGGCTCGGAGGCCAACACCATGGGTGGCGGCGTGATCGAGCACCAGCGGGCGAGCTTCGTCGATAACCGGATCCTGCAGAGCGCAGATCTGGCGACGTGGGCGTCCACGGGCTCCGAGGTGCCGTTCATCCTGTATCGCGCAGAGCGCATGCATGATGGTGCGATCGAGCTCGAGCCGCGGTACGCGGAGATCGATCCGGACGGCGGTTGGGCCCAGATCGTGACCGAATTGGAGATCGTCCAGCTGACAGGAGACCACCTGGCGGTGGTCGACGAGCCGGTGGTCGGTACCGTCGGTAAGCATCTGGCACGTCGGCTCTCCGAGCTCGACGCCTAAGTACTGAAGGGATTTGACGCGTGACGGCGAAGACCACCGCGGAGAAGCTCGCTGAACTGCGGGTCAAGACCGAGCAGGCCCTGGACCCGGGCAGTGAGCGTGCCAAGGCCAAGCGGGATGCCGCGGGCCTGACGCCGCCGCGAGTCCGCATCGACGAGTTGCTGGACGCAGGCAGTTTCGTGGAGATGGGTCAGCTGGCCAAGGCTCCCGGAGACCCGAACAACCCGTACGGCGACGGCGTGGTGACCGGGCGCGGCACTATCGACGGCCGCCCCGTGGTGGTGTACGCGCACGACAACACGGTGTTCGGCGGGTCCGTGGGCGAGGGCTTCGGTAAGAAGGTCTGCGCGATCATGGACTTCGCCCTCAAGGTGGGTTGCCCCATCATCGGCATCAACGACTCGGGTGGCGCCCGCGTCCAGGACGCTGTCACCTCTCTCGCGTACTACTCGGAGATCTCCAAGCGGCAGTACCCGGCCTCGGGCTACATCCCGCAGATCTCGATCATGCTGGGCAAGTGCGCCGGCGGTGCCGTGTACGCCCCCGTGACCACGGACTTCGTGGTGGCCGTCCAGGACCAGGCGTACATGTTCATCACCGGGCCGGACGTGATCAAGCAGGTCACCGGCGAGGAGATCTCCATGGAGGATCTCGGCTCGGCGCTGCAGCAGGCCAAGAGGGGCAACGTCAACCACGTCGCCGTGAGTGAGCACGACGCGTTCATGTACGTGCGCAACCTGCTCAGCTACCTGCCGTCCTCGGCCGCGGAGAAGGCGCCGCTGATCAACCCGGGCCTCGAGCCGGAGCTCACCGAGTCGGATCTCTCGCTCAACGAGATCATCCCGGACTCCGACAATGCGGCCTACGACATGCACGACGTGCTGATCCGGATGTTCGACGACGGCGAGTTCGTGGAGACCTCCGGTCAGTTCGCCCCCAATATCATCACCGGCTTCGCCCGTGTCGACGGACAGTCGGTCGGAGTGGTGGCCAACCAGCCGCTGCACCTGTCCGGTGCGCTGGACATCGACGCGTCCGAGAAGGCGACGCGGCACATGCTGCTGTGCGACGCCTACTCGATCCCGCTCGTGTACGTGGTGGACACCCCGGGCTACCTGCCGGGCGTGGAGCAGGAGAAGCTCGGCATCATCCACCGTGGTGCCAAGATGGGCTATGCCGTTGCGGCGACGTCTGTGCCGAAAGTGACCTTCGTGGTGCGTAAGGCCTACGGCGGTGCGTACGCGGTGATGGGGTCCAAGAACTTGGGCGGGGACCTGAACTTCGCGTGGCCGACCGCGCGTATCGCCGTGATGGGTGCTGAGGGTGCCGTGGATCTGCTGCAGCGTCGGCAGATCGAGGAGGCCGGCCCGGTTGAGGGCCCGAAGCTCCGCAAGCAGCTCATCGATATGTACAACGAGTTCATCGCGACGCCGTACACGGCGGCCGAGCGGGGCTACATCGACGCGGTGATCGAGCCGTCCGAGACCCGCCTCGTGCTCCGTAGCGCGCTCAAGCAGCTGCGCGACAAGATCCGCATCGAGCCGCCGCGCAAGCACCCCATCCAGCCGCTGTAAGCAGCAGGCCTGCCTGCGCGCAGCCGGGCCACGAGCGAAACGGGACGTGCACTCCACGAGTGCACGTCCCGTTCTGCGTGCGCTCCTCAGCCGAGGCCGATGATGCCGCGGACCCCACGGATGCCCCGCGCGCCGCTTTTCGGAGTATGGATAAATTCTGCAGGTCAGGTCTCCGGAGTGGTGATCGTCCCGGAGCCAAGAACCGGAAATACGAAGATCCGCTACCCGCGCTCCGGATCCGCTACCGCTATCGAGGTAGCGAATCCGCAGGCAGAGTAGCGGATTTCGGTGTGGGCGGGGGTGCGGCGCGGGGCGGGCTACTCCGGGTCGGTCACGAGGATCGGCGCCTCGGGCGACCACCAGCCCCAGCGGTTCGTCTCACCCAGCGTCAGCTCGGCCGGCTCGACCGGGCCCTGCTGGTAGGTGCCCAGCGGGGTGTAGGCCTCGATCGAACCCCAGTCCCGGTTCCAGTCGTGCCGCAGGTACGACGGGATCGTGCGGGCCCGTGCCGCGGTCTCGACCCAGCCGAGCGGGCCACCGGCCTCGTACGACATCCAGGTGCTTGTCGCGGACACCGCCAACGGGCGGTCGGGCAGGATCCGGAACTCGGGCAGCTCACCCACACCGGCGTAGTGCCGGAACGGCCGCTGGCACGGGAACTGCAGGCTCACCGCCCAGTCCAGCAGGACCGGGGAGTCGGACCCGACCATCTCCTGCACGGTCTGGAGCTGCGCGGCCCGCGGCGGGGTGACGGCGGCCCACTGGTCGGGGGTGAGGTCCTCGTCGTCGACACGGATGCGCATCACGTCCGCATCGGCGGGCACCCGGTCGATCGGGACCCGCAGGTTCCGCCACGTCGGGGCGGGGCCGATGTCGAACGGCACGACCGGCTCGCCGACCATCTCGACCGCGGGCTCGCCGCCCTGCCCCGGAGCACCGGTGCGACCGAACTCGACGGTGACGGCCTGGCCGTACTTGTAGATGCCGTCGGCGTCGAAGCGGCCGATGCGGCCGGCGGCCGAGATCACCAACAGCGGATTCGCCTCGCGGTCCTCGGGCAGCACGTACCACCCGGTCTCGAGGTTGGCGACACGCTGCGCTCCGACGAAGTGGGAACCGAGCACCGGCGTGGTGGCCGGGTCCAGGCCGAACGGCAGGGCCACGGTGGACTCGTTGACGCCCTCGACGCCCCGGCCGCCACTGGTGCCGGCGCTCTCGCCCGTGTTCACGGACGGGCCGCCGCCGGGCTCCGAGGTGGTGTTCGCGGCACCCGGATCCCCGACCACCGCGTCGGCGGAGAGGTCAGGGGCGACACCGTCCGGGGTGAAATTGGTGTTGTCGCCGCCCTCGATCGCCTCGGCGAGGACCTCGGGGTCGATGGTGCCGTCCGGTCGACGCTCGGCACCGAGCGGGGCGAGCATGCCGGCGTTGGCATCGGGCTCCACCATCACGCGGTCGGCGAGCATGCACGGGTTCCCGGCCAGCGCCGAGATGTTGCCGGCGCCGACGGTGTACGCGGGGAACTGCTTCTGCACGCCCTTGGCGAAGGACGCCACGTTGAACACCACGAGCAGACCGGCCACGACGGCGATCGGCGCGGCCGCGATCGTCCGCATCCGGCGACGGCCGGCGCTGGTGCGGGGAGCGGTGTCGGCGGTGTAATCCGCCCGCAGGTGCTGCCAGCCCGCGAACGCGAACGTGACGACCGACAGGAGCAGCAGGACGGAGGCCGCCGAGATCCCGCTGACGCTCGGCGCCTTGTCCCACCACGGGATGCCGTAGCTGGAGACGTACCACCAGCCGTTCGGGCCGGCGAACGCCAGGGCGAGCACCATGAGGATCACGCCGAAGAACAGTGTGCGGTTACGGGCGGTCCGGACGGCGGAGGCGGAGATCGCCAGCGCGCCCAGTGCGGCGATCGCCGCACCGATACCGGCGTACACGCCGAAGTGGTGGGTCCACTTGGTGGGGGAGAACATCATGAAGAACGCTGTTCCCACCACCACGCCGACCAGACGCCACACGGGGCCCGAGGCGGCGCCGGGGACCTTGCCGCGGCGCAGCAGCGTGCCGATCACCATGATCAGGCACAACATCACCAGCAGGACCGGCAGGCGGCGCGACAGCGACCCGTCGACCGTCGGGATCATCAGGTAGTAGTAGCGGACGAACTCCTCGTACCAGGCGAGGTTGGGGCCGATCTCGCCGCGCACGCGGATCGCCTCGAGGACCGCGGCCAGGGTCTGGACGCCGAAGACGCAGATGAGGACCATGGTCCCCGAGGCCAGCACCGGTGCCACGAGCGCGAGGTAGGAGCCGATCCGCTTGCCGCGTACGACGACGGTGCCCAGGACAGCGCGCAGGCCCATGATGAGCGCCGCGACGGCCATGAGGCCGGTCGGGCCGGTCGCCAGCGAGAACGACGCGATGATCACGGCCACCGCGAAGGGCAGCATGCGCCGCGTCGCGATGGCGCGTTCGACGGAGACCCAGGTCAGCAGGGCGCCGAGCGCGATGGCCGGCTCGGGGCGCAGGCCGTTGTTGAACGCCATCCAGAACGCGAGGAACACCGCGGCCGCGCTCCACACTACGACCGGCGTGGTGCGGGCGGCGCGACCGAGTCGCGGCAGGACCTCGCGGCTGATGACGAGCCAGCACAGGATCGCGGCGATGAGCGCGGGCAGGCGCATCCACGGGCTCGCGGTGGAGACCTGGGAGAACAGGGTCAGCAGGTCGTAGTACGGGGAGCCGAACGGGGACTCGGGGACGCCGTACCAGCGGTAGTAGTTGGCCATGTAGCCGGCGGGCTCGGCGGCCCGGGCCATGGTCATGATGTAGCCGTCGTCCGAGGTGTTGCCGCCGACGAAGTGCCAGACGCCGAGCGTGCCGAGCACGGCCACGTCGGGGAGCCGGATCCGGAACCAGTCGCGCGGCATGAAGCGCAGGCCGCCGCGGCCGTCGGTCTGGTCGAGGCCGTGCAGGGCCACCAGGGCGACGGCGGTGGACAGCAGGCCGAGGACGATCGCCGCCCACTTGAGCGGCGTGGGATCGGTGGTGAACCGCGAGTCCACGTCGACCGTGACGGCCAGCTCGGCGGGGGCGACGGTCTCGGACGGCAGGTCCGAGTAGATGCCCACGACCATGGGGCGCAGGTCGGTCGCCTCGACGCGGGCGGTCGCTTCGGGCTCGTCGATGCCGTCGAAGGACGCCTCGACGTACTCACCGGTGGCCTCGACCCGCAGGACACCACACTCACCACCGGCCACGGCCTCGCGCGGGGCGGAGGCGATGACGCGACTGCGGGAGACCACGTCGACCGTCTCGGACGAGGCACGCACGAACATGCCGCGCTCGCCGGCCTCCTCACCGCCGGCGGGGACGGTGGACATGAGGATCCCGCCGTCCTCGGGCAGGTCGGCCACGAGGGCGCACGGCAGGGTCGCGGTGACGCGCTGCGGGCTGTGCGCCATGAGCGGCGCGGTGACCGAGTCGACCGAGCCGTTCTGCGGCCACTGGACCGAGGCGGTGGTCTGGGAGACCGGCAGGAACGGGAGGGACAGGAAGCACAGGGTGCCCAGGAGTCCGCTGACGATCGAGATGAGGCGGAGTCTCACCACGCGGGGGTCGCGGGACATCTGGCCGTCACCCGGCCCGGAGTCCGAGGTCGAGGCGCCGGTGGCGGGAGAAGAGTCTGACACGACGGTCGATTCTAGGCGACGATCAGTTCATCGGGCCGGGTGTGGTCCAGCCCCACTGCGTGGTACTTCCGCGGAGGAGGGGCGCCGGGGTGGCGGTGGGGTCGAGTGGCTCGAACCGCTGGAGTGAGCCCCAGTCGCGTGACCAGTCATGGTCCAGGTAGGTCGGGACGGTCACGGCTTCGAGTGACTGGGTGGTCCACAGGAGCGGGCCGCCGCCGTTCGCGCTCTGCCACCAGTTAGCCGCGGAGGAAGATTCTCGGTCGGCGAGGATCCGGTACCCGGGCAGTTCCGCGACTCCGCCGTTGTGGACGAACGGCCGCTGGCAGGGGAAGGCCAGCGCCACGACCCAGTCGATGAGGACCGGGGCGGTGTCCCCCACGACCTGCTGGAGAGTGCGCAGTTGTGGGTTACGGGGCGGGGTCACGGCGAGCCACCGGTCCGGGTCCAGGTTGTTGTCGTCGGCCACGACACGCACCACATCGGCGTCGGCGGGGATCTCGTCGAGCGGGATACGCAGGTTGCGCCAGGCGGGGGCCGGCCCGATGTCGATGGGCGTCATGGAGCCCATCACCTCGAAGTCGGTGGGCCCGGCGGCACCGACCCGGCCCGCACGCCCGTACTCGATGCGCAGGTCGTTGGAGCCGATGCGACCGGCGACGGCCATGACGAGCAGCGGACGGTTGGCACTGCGGGCGGGGAGCCGGTACCAGGCGGAGGTGAGTTCGGCGGCGACCTGCGGGCCGCGCCGGTACGAGCCGAGCACGGGAGTGGTGTCCGGGTCGAGGCCGAACGGCAGGGCGACGGTGGACCCGTTGACGGTGACGGCACCGCGACCGCCGGTGGTGCCGGCGTCGATGCCGTCCGAGGGGTCCCGCTCGTCGGTCTGGGACTCGGCCAGGGAGCCGGAGGCCTCGGCACTGTCGACGGTGATCGAGTCCGGCAGGCCGTTGGGGGCGAAACCCATGACCTCGCCGGCGCCAAGGGAGATCTCCGGTCCGGCGCCGATCGCGCTGAGGAGTCCGTCGTTGGAGTCCTCCTCCACGAGCACCGAGTCCGCCAGGGAACAGGGCTGGCCCGAGATCGCGCGCATGTTGGCACGACCGACCGTGTACGCGGGCGACTGGTCGAACACGGCGATGACGGCGGAGGCCAGTTCGAAAACCACGAGGGCGAACGCCACGACGGCCAGCGGCGCGCCGTCGATGCCGCGCCCGTCCCGCTGACGCGCGGCGGGCGTATCGGGGCGGGTGCGCGTCATCGGCAGCCACCGGCTCACCCGGCGCCAGAACCGGAGGCCGGGCTCGTCGGGCAGGACCCCGGCGTGGATGAGCCCCGCGATGAGCAGGCAGGCGAAGCCGCCGAGGAACGCCATGTACTGGATCTGGAAGCCACCGATGGCGGGGAAGGAGTCCGAGAAGGGGATGCCGTAGTCGGAGACGTACCACCAGGTGTTGTCGGTGGCCGTGGACAGGCCCACGACCAGGCACAGGGCCGCCCAGACGATCCAGCGACTGCGGGCCAGCGACACGGACGAGGACCGCAGGGCGATCACGGCCAACACGGCGAGCGCCCCGGCGAGCCCGGCGAACACGCCGAAGTGGTGCGTCCACTTGGTCGGGGTGAAGACCAGGAACAGCAGCGAGCCAGCGATCACGCCGATGAGCCGCCGCGCCGGGCCGGCGGCGGCGCCGGGGATCCTGCCGCGCCGCAGCATGACGGCGGCGACCAGCACCAGGCACATGAGCATGAGCAGGACGGGGAAGCGGCGGGCCACGCCACCGTCGGCGGAGACGCTGAACAGGGCCTCCCAGCGTTCCTTCTCGCCGTACCAGGGCAGGCTCGGCCCGAGTTCGGTGCGGATGCGGGTCGCCTCGATGACCGCGGCGGCGGTCTGGTCGGCGAAGACCGTGTAGAGCAGTGCCAGCCCCACGGCGAGGACGGGGCCGAGGATCGGGGCCCAGCCCACGACACGGGCGCGGGCGCGGGCTATGCTCAGGAACTCGCGTGCCCCGGCGGCGAGGGCGGCGACGCACATGAGCCCGGTGGGCCCGGTGCCGAGCGAGAAGGCGGCGACGCCGATCGCCGCGACGAAGGGGACGAGTCGGCGGGTGGCGATGGAACGCTCCACCAACAGCCAGGTCAGGAGCGCGCCGAGCGCGATGACGGGCTCGGGCCGCAGGCCGTTGTTGAACGCCATCCAGAACGCGAGGAACAGCGCGGCGCCGGTCCACCGGGGCCGGTGCCAGGTCCGGGCGAGTCGACCTAGTCGCGGGATGACCTCGCGACTGATGATGAGCCACGCCAGAATGCCGCACAGGAGGGTGGGCAGGCGCATCCACGGACTGGCGGTGGAGACCTCGGCGAAGAGGCGCAGGATCTCGTAGTACCAGCCGACCGGCGACTCGGGGGAGCCGAGCCAGCGGTAGTAGTTGGCCATGTACCCGCTGGGTCCGGCGGAGCGGGCCATGGTGAGCAGGTAGCCGTCGTCGGAGGTGTTGGCGCCGACGAAGTGCCAGAACGTCAGGACGCCCACGACCACGGCGTCGAGTCCGGACAGGCGCATCCAGGTGCGGGGCACGAAGCGTCGGTCGGTGCGCCCGTCGAGCCGGTCGAGCCGGTGCAGGAACCACACCGACGCGCCGGTCGCGGCGACGCCGATCAGCATCAGGACGAGCTTGAGCAGCGTGGGGCTGGAGGAGTACCGGGTGTCGACGGTCACGTCGATCGTCGAGGACTCCAGGCCGTCCGGCGCGGTGGTGGGGGTCAGGTCGGTGAAGATGCCCGTGACCTGCGGTCGCATGCTCCCGGGGACGGCCGCGCGGACGGGGTCCTCGGCACTGTCGGGGTCCCGCTCGAGCCCGGTCAGTTCCGCGACGAGCACCCCGGTCTCGGCCCGCACGTGCAGCGACTCGCACGCAGGATCACGGAGCGTGGACAGCGGGACCGACAGGAGCGTGAGGTTGCGGACCACCACCTCGATGACTGGGGTGTCACCGGCGTCCCGGGAACGCTGGACCACCAGTCCGTCGGAGATGCGGCCGGGCGCGTCCTCCGGGAGCGTGGAGAACACGACCGTGTTCTCCGGGGCCCGGGTCAGCGGCGCGCAGGGAGCGGTGATGGTGAGGTCGAGCGGGCGACCGGAGACGAGCGGCGCGGTGACCGAGGCGTAGTCGGGCCCCGCCGTCCATTCGACGCGCACGGTGTCCTGGTGGACCGGCAGGATGCCGGCGAGGATCGCGAGGAACGCGCCGAGGAAGCCGGTGATGACCGCCCAGCGGCGGTCGCGGTCCATGCCGGGGTAGGGGTGCAGTCCCAGCGGCCGGTCCGCCCCGGGCGTGTGGGTGACCCTCTCGTCGTCGTCACCCGATCCGTGGTCCCCACCCGCCGACGCGCTGGTTCCGCTCCGTTCGTCCGTTCCGTTCCCTGGTCCCGACATTCAGATCACCGGACCACGATCACGGCGAACGGTCCCACCTCGTGGACCTCGAAATGGGGACCGTTGACGGCCTCGGCGGGGATCGTGACGGAGAAGCGCCGGACGTTGGGGTCGTTGGGGTAGGTGTTCTCGGCCAGGCGCAGCGAGTAGCCGCCGCCGGTGGGACGCGCCAGGATCACGTCGGGGCCACGCCAGTCCGTGCCGGTCATGAGGGCGTGGAGCTCGTCGCCGCTGGTGGCGTCCTCCCAGGCGGTCATGGCCGCGTTGCGGTCGGCGTACCGCCCCAGGGGGTTGGCGTAGTGCGAGGTCACCGCCTGGTAGGCCAGGTACGGGTTGAACGAGAGGAACGCGTCGGCGGTGCTGACGACGACGAGGTCGGTCTTCTCGCGGCCCGGGTACGCCTCCGCGATCACGTCATTGACCTCGGCATAGTGCGACTCGGGCCCGGGCGGGAAGCGGTCGGCGCGCTCGCCGGAGCCGTCGGTGTCCGTGTAGGCCAGCCGGATCTCCTCGTGCAGGTGATCGGGGATGCCCTGCACCTGGGCGAGCACGGCGAACGTGGCCACCACGCTCACCGCGACGGTCGCGCGGCGGCGGTGATCGGCCGCCTCGGCCTCGGGGCGTTCGGTGCCGTTCTGCCGGCCCACGGCCCGGACGAGCAGTCCGGCGAGGTCGGCGATCGCGAACACGCCCGCCACCATGAGCAGGATGATGAGCACCGGTTCGAGCCGGAAGCCCAGCATGGTGGTGCCGAGGACGGTGACGGCCATCGAGGCCAGGCACCACAGGTAGACGGCCGCGACGCCCAGACCGAGGGCCTGCGCCCGACGGGACGACCACGCCCGCACGACGATCCAGATCAGGCCCGCCAGGCAGACCATGCCGGTGAGGCCGCCGGCGGTCATGGGCAGGGGCAGCTGCGCGCCGGAGTCGGGGAGGTAGTGCAGCGCGGTGCCCGAGTCGGCGGGGGCGCCGCTGAGGGAGGCCAGCAGGTAGGGGGCCCACACGACCAACGCGATCGCGATCGAGCCGAAGCCGATCACCGCGAGTCGGACGGCGGGCAGCCAGACCGGGTAGCCCGTGCGGCCGCGGAGTGCGAGGACGGTCGCGAGGAGCGCCATGAGGACGACCGTGCCGGCTGCCAGGCCCGTGTACAGGGTGTACGTGCTGGCCGAGACGCCGAGGAACACCAGGGTCGCGACGGTGGCGCCGCGGCCGCCCGGCCGGGTCGCGGCGTTCCCGGTCGCGGCGGCGTTCCCACCTGCGGCGATGCCGGTCGGGTTGACGGCGTGCCAGGCCAGGATCAGGACCGGCGGGAGGAACAGGGCCACCACGGCGCCGTACGGCTCGGGGCTGCCGTAGGTGAGCATCATCGCGGTGGAGACCAGGCCCACCACCGCGCCCAGGTCGGTGCGCAGAAGCCGGGTCCACAGGACGGTGACCAGCGTCGCGGCCACGGCGAGCGAGAGGATCGACCACGGCTTGAACGCGGCCCAGCCCTCGAGCCCGGCCAGGTTGGCGAAGCGGCCGCCGAGCCAGAACCAGCCGGACGGGTAGAAGGACGGCAGGTCCGCGTACGCCATGTCGGGCAGCCCGAGCGAGGTGGCGGACCGGCCGAGGAACTGGGTGCGGAACTCCTGGTCGACACTCACGCCGTGCAGATAGAGGCGGGAGGCGGCCAGCGGGATGCCCAGCGTGGCGGCCACGAGCAGTGCCGATCCGGTGGGTGCCGCGAGCTTGCCGAGCCGGACCAGCGCCGCCCGGCCACCGGGTCTCTCACCCGCCCGCGCGAGGAGGATCCCCAGCACGACCAGCGCGATCGCGGCCACCTGGCCCACGACGGTCAGGGCGCGCAGGACGTTGGAGTTGCCGTACGCGGGGAACGACACCAGCGAGAACCCCACGAGGACGACGGCGCAGACGACGGCGGCGAGTAGTGTCGCCGCCCCCGCCAGGCCGAGCCCCCGGAGCGCTGGTCGCATGCTCAGAACGGGAGCTTGCGGAAGATCGGCCGCGGCACGTGGGTGAGCACGGCCATGACGCCGCCGAACGCGGCGGGCGCGAACACCGCGCCCTTGTCGCGTCCGGAGTTCTTGACCGCGATCCGGGCCACCTCGTCCTTGTTGATGGTCAGCGGCGCCTCGTCCACGTGCGCCGACATGCGGGTACGGACCTGGCCGGGACGGATGACCAGCACGTCCACCCCGTGCTCGGACAGGGCGTAGCCGAGGCCGGTGTAGAAGGAGTCCAGGCCCGCCTTGGTGGAGCCGTAGACGAAGTTCGAGCGGCGGGCACGCAGACCGGCGGCCGAGCTCATGGCGATGATCCGGCCGAAGCCCTGTGACTTCATGCGCTCGGCGAGCAGCACGCCCACCGACACGGCGCCGGTGTAGTTGATCTGCGCGATCTGGACCGCCTTGCGCTGGTCGGACCACAGCTCTTCGTTCTCGCCCAGCAGGCCGAACGCGACGATCGCCACGTCCACGTCGCCGCCGGCGAAGATCGTCTCGAACGCGGCCGGGTGGGTGTCGGTGGCGGCGGCGTCGAAGTCCACCACCTCCACCGCGGTGGCACCCGCGGCGGTCATCTCGGCCTTCGCGTCCTCGACCCCCGGGTCACCCGGCAGGCAGGCGAGGATCACGCGCATCGGCCCCTGTGCGAGGTACTCGGCACAGATCGCGAGGCCGATCTCGGACGTTCCTCCGAGGAGGAGCAGGGTCTGGGGGACGCCGACGGCATTGATCATGGTCGGCAGTCTACCGGCGGCCTCCGACACCGACTGGTCTCCCCACGCCGCTGACGGCCCGCTGGCTCAGAGCAGTTCGAGCCGACGTCCCATGTCGGAGGCGAACACGCCATTGGGGTCGATCTTCCGGCGCGTTGTGATCCACGAGTCGATCTGCGGGTACATGGCGTGGAAGCGCTCGGCCGGGACGCGGGAGTCCTTGGCCGTGTACAGGCGCCCGCCCATCGACATGACCTTCGCGTCCAGGTGGTTGACGAACGCGTTCAGTCGGTCGTTGATGGGGAAATCCACGCACACGTTCCACCCCTCCATGGGGAAGGACAGAGGCGCCTGGTTGCCGGGGCCGAACAGTTTGAACACGTTGAGGAAGGAGTACTGGCCGGAGCGCTGGATGTCCCCGATGATCTCCTTGAACCCGTCGACCGCGCCCGGCGGGACGATGAACTGGTACTGCAGGAAACCCGCAGGTCCCATCGCTCGGTTCCACTCTCCGAACAGGTCGAGCATGTGGTAGAACTGCGGCAACGTCTTGATCTTGTTCCGGCGCGTCCCGCCCATGCGGTAGTACGCCTCGCCCACCAGGCTGAAGGACCACTTGTTGGCCAGCCCGTTGGGGAAGATGTCCGGGAACGTCAGCAGCGGCTTGGCGTCCATCGTCAGCGGGTTCTTCGCGAGTTCGGGTGCGTACTCCTCGAGCTGCGCGAGCGTGGCGAGGTTGCCACGCGAGATCGCGGCCCGGCCGAGCTTCGGGGGCGCGCTGATCGCGTCGAACCAGGCGGAGGAGTAGGTGTACCTGTCCTCGGAACCGTCGGTGTGCAGGGCGATCGTCTCGTCGAGGCTCGAGGTCTGGTCGTCGTCGGCGAGGAAGAACGCCGTCTCCGTGCGCGTCATCGCGATCCACACCTTGAGCACGATGCCGGTGAGGCCGTTGCCGCCGATCGTGGCCCAGAAGAGGCTGCCGTCTTTGTCGTCGTCGGTCCCTCCCGGCTCCAACGTCAGCACGCGCCCGTCGGCGACGAGGAGCTCCATCCTCGTCACGTGGTTGCCGAACGACCCGGCCGAGTGGTGGTTCTTGCCGTGGATGTCGTGGCCGATCGCGCCGCCGACCGTCACCTGACGGGTGCCCGGCAGCACCGGGACCCACAGGCCGAACGGCAGGGCCGCGCGCATGAGCTGGTCGAGGTTCACCCCGGCGTCCACCACGGCGAGCGCCTTCTCGGCGTTGAGCTCGTGGATGCGGTTGAACCGGCTCATGTCCAGCACGAGCCCGCCCGAGTTCTGGGCGCTGTCGCCGTAGGACCGGCCCAGCCCGCGCGCCACCACGCCGCGCCGCAGGTGCGCCGGCGAGGAGGCGTTGGAGTCGTTGACCGTCGCGACGGCGGCCGAGATCTCCTCGACCGACCGCGGCGTGAGCACGTGGCTCATCGCGGGCGCGGTGCGTCCCCAGCCGGTGAGGCGCTTGAGTTCGGTGTCCAGGGCGGCGGAGCCGGCGGGGGACCTGTCGCTGCGGGCGTTCTGGGTGCTGCTCACGGAGACGAGGTTACCGCCACCGCCACGCTAGGCCCGGCAGCCGCCGGTGAACTCGATCCCGCGGGCGCGCGCGTCCACCCAGTCCAGGGACGGATCCATGCCGGTGAACGGCGCGGACAGGTGCTCGCCGGCCACGGGCGTGTACTCCACGTCGGCGCCGGCCGCGCACCACTCGTCGACCAGCCGGCGGGCGGCGGTCTCGGGGATGAACGTGTCGCCGATCCCGGAGGAGCCGGGACCGATCGGGACGGACGAGTCCGCGTGCCACACCTGGACCGGGCCGGTGGGCACCGCGCGCGGGTCGTCGCCGGCGGCCGTGTCGACCGCGCCCATCCGGTTGTGGGCCAGGACGCGCCGGACGGTGGGGTCGGTGCGCGGGTCGACGTCCGTGATCGTGCTCAGCGGGGTGTGGAGGACGCCGCTGAGCAGGTTGGTCTCGACGCACGCGTCGCGTAGCTGGTGCGCCGCCACGTCGCCGGTGTCGTTGAGCAGCGGGTAGAGCTCGGGGTAGTCGCGGGCGAGGCCGAAGATGGCGGCGCGGTACAGGCCCGAGCCGAGGGTGCCGTCCATCGTGTCGAACAGAGCGGTGTAGTCGGACGGGACGCCGCCGATCGACGAGCCGACCAGTACCCCGGTCAACTCCGGCGCGTAGACGGGCTGGAGCTGCGCGGCCCAGCCGGCGGCGATCGCGCCGCCCGAGTAGCCGGTCTGCACCACGCGCGAGTCCCCGAACAGGGGTTCCTCCTCTCCTGGCGGGACGAAGCCGTGCGCGGCCCGGATCCCGTCCAGCACCGCGTGCCCGTTTCCGCGGCCCGCCGCGTAGGCACCCTTCGGGCCCTCGAAATCGGTGACGACGAGCCCGTATCCGCGCTGGGTCAGGATCTGCAGCGAGGGCGGGACCTCGAGGTTCACGTCGTTGGTCAGCTTCCACGACGGCATGCACTCCAGGCCGAGCGAGTCGATGGCCGCGTTGTAGGCGATCAGCGGGCGCGGCCCGGGGCCGTCCCAGGGCGTGCTCGGCTCGAGGATCGTGGAGATGATCTGCTGCGGCTGGTCGCGGGAGTCGGTGCTCTGGACCAGGACCTGCCAGCCGCGGCCGAAGTTGGCCATGTTGTACGGCGGGACCGTCACCTCCCGCGTGTCCAGGATCGTGCCGGGCGCGGTGGCCGGGTCGATCCGCGGCGGGTTCGAGTACCAGGGGTCCGGCGAGGGGCTGGGCAGATAGCGCTCGGGTGTGCGCTGGTCGACGAGGGCGGGGCGGACGGCGGCGAGCGGGTCCGCGGCCGCGGTGGTGGTGACGGCGAGGGTGCCGGCGAGAGTGCATGCGGTGGCCAGGACTGTCGCGGTGATCAGTCGGCCGAGGAGGGGACGGGGCCGAGGGGTCATGCGACAACGGTAGCCGCGCTACCCGGGTGATCGGCGCAAGTTGACGACGACGACAACGATCCCGTCGCACCGGCGCCGCCGACACCCGGGATTGCTCGGCGGTGCCCGGAGTGGCTGGGGATGCCCGGAGGCGCTCGGCGGGCGGAGGTCGGCTGTGGGCGGTTGTCGGGGTTGCACCCTAATGTGTCCGGTGTGAGTTCTTCTCCTGGTGACACCGGCAGCCCGATCGATCAGCCCGCGGATTCCGTGCTGGATTCGCTGCGGGGTGCCGTGGACCCGCTGGAATCGCGGCACGAGTCGGATCCCGCGGCGCCGACGGATCTCAAGACCCAGATCATCCGCTTCTTCCTCACCGGTGTGCTGTCCGCGGTCGTGGACTACGGGCTGCTGCAGCTGCTCATGCTGACCGGGATGGGCTACGGCCCGGCCAAGGCGCTGTCGTTCGTCGCGGGCACGCTCACCGCGTACGCACTGAACCGCCGGTGGACGTTCCAGGCCGAGCCGTCCCGGGCACGGTTCATCGCGACGATGTGCCTGTACGCGGTCATGTTCGGGGTCCAGTGGGGCCTGTTCATGCTGTTGGTGCCGTTGTTCGAGTCGATGGGCTGGACCATGTTCTGGTCCACGACGGTCGGCTATGTGATCGCCCAGGGCGTCGCGACCGTCACCAACTTCATCGTCCAACGCGCGGTGATCTTCCGGGTGCGCTGACCCCGCCATGACCACCGCCGCGACAGCCACAGCGACCGCCCTGCTGCTGGCCGCCGCGCTGGCCCTGCTGGTCGGGCCGGGTGCGGCGATCTGCCTCGCGGCGGGTACCCGCTGGCGGGACGCGGTCGCCGCCGGTCCCGCGGTGAGCACGGCGGTGGTCGCGGTGGGGTGTGCGGTCACCGCTGCCGCCGACATCCGGTGGGATCCGGTCTCGGCGGCCGCGGTGTTCCTCGGAGCCCTGCTGCTCGCCGGGCTCGTGGGCCTCGCGTTCCGGCTGCTCGCGCGCAGGTCGCGGCAACGCACCGCCGACCCGGGCATGGGCGGGCACCGGACCGTCAACCCGGGCGTGCGCGGGCCCCGGCGGTGGGGGGCGGAACTCGTCGTCGTCGTCCTCTCGCTCGTCCCCGTCGCCCAGGTCCTCGTCGTCACCCGGGCCCTCACGGCGATCCCCCAGGGGTGGGACGCGATCTTCCACGGCGGCGCCACGCGCTACATCGCCGAGACCGGCAGGGCCGGCGTCACCGACCTGGCGCCGATGAGCCAGCCCGCCAACCCGCACTTCTACTACCCGGACACCTACCACGCGTTCGTATCCCTCCTGCTGCACCTGCCCGGCGACGGTTCGCCCGGGGCCCCGGGCGGGCTCCCCGGCGCGCTGAACGCGGTGTCGGCGGTGACCGGCATGGTGTTCGTGCTCGGCGTGGCGGTCCTGGCCGGGCGTCTCACCGGCGGATCGCGACTGGCGGCCGTCGGCGCGGCGCTGGTCGCGGCCTCGTGCTGGACGTTCCCGTACCTCGCGCTGGCGCGCGGCCCGATCCTGCCGTTCGCCCTGGGGATCGCGCTGATCCCGGGGCTGGTGCTGCTCGCCGATCGGCTCGTCGCCCCCGGGACCGCTGAGCGGGGCGAGGTGGTCAGGACGCGCGTGGTCCACGCGCTGGTGCTCGGAGCAGGAATGGCGGGAGCGTGGTCCGTGCACCCGTCGGTGGCGCTGGCCGCGGCGATCGTGCTGGGGTGCCAGGCCGTCACCGGGCTCGTGGCGGCTCGTGGGCTGCGTCGGAAGGCGGGCGTGATCGGCGGGTTCGCGCTGGCCGCGGTCCCCGCCGGCGATCCGCATGGTGGCCAGCGGGACCGCCGACGAGCTCGCGGGGTTCTCCTGGCCGCGGTCAGCGAGCGTGCCGCGCGCCGTGGCCGGGGTGTTCGACCTCGGGCCCACACCGGTGGCCTCGATCGGGATCGCGGTGTTCGTGCTGGTCGGCCTCGCGGCGGCGGTCACCCGGCCGGCGTGGCGCCGACCGCTCGCGGCGATGGTGGCCTCGCTCGTCGCCTTCGGCACGCTCTACGTGCTCGCCGCCGCCGTCCACGGGGACTGGGTACGCGTGTTCACCGGATTCTGGTGGGACGACGCCTACCGCTTCGCGGCCCTCCTGGTGCTGCCCACCGCCGTGCTCGCCGGTGCGGGTGTGCGGGCGCTGGTTCCGCAGCGGGACGTTCGCCGCCCGTCCGCGCGTGCCGGGACCGCGGTCGTGGGGGTGACGGCGCTGCTCGTGCTGTCGGGTCACGCCGCGATGCCGGGCGAGATGACGCTCTGGGGCTACCGCGACGGTCCCGCCGTCAACGCCCGGGAACGGCCCGTCCTCGACCTGCTGGCGGAGCTCTACCGCGGCGGGGCGGTCCTCAACGACCCGTTCGACGGCACGGCCTGGGCGTACGCCTTGCACGGCATCCCGGTGGTGTTCCCCGCCCCACTGGCCGACGACCCCGACGCCCAGGTCGGCGGCGACCGCATGACCCTGTACACCTCGGTCAACCGCTACGGCTTCTATCCCTCCATCACCCACGAGGTTCAGCGGCAGGACGTGCGGTGGATCCTCGTGGGCACCGGGGTCGTGGGTGGCCCCGGGCGTCCCGCCGGATTCGTCGGCCTCGAGGCCAACCCGAACCTGCGGCTCGTCGACCAGACCGAGGGGGCCCGACTCTACGAGGTGCTGCCCGTTCCCGCCGGGCACCCGCCGCTGCCGGTCCCACCGCCGATCCCCCCGGTCACACCACCCGACCAGCCGTCGAACACCGACTCACCGATCGTCCACGCGGTGCCGTAGCGCGGGGCGACTAGCCTGGGTCGCACCGGAACCCGAACCTCAGGAGCGCATCGCCCCATGGACGCCACCACCGTGACCGCCGCAGGTGCCGACGCCGGCACCGACGCCGCCGAGCGCGACCTGCTCCTCCAACGCACCCTCTTCTCGGGCCCACGCAAGTGGGTCAACGACGACCTCTACTCGCGCGTCACCCGCGGCCTCGCCCGCCGGACTCGATCCGACCTGCAGCTCCAGCCCGGCGCGGTGGTCGACACGAACACCTACTTCGGCCGCTTCGAGGCGTCCTACTGGCAGCGGTGGACCAGTGTCACCGAGCTGACCGTGCGCGTGTCGATCGAGTCCCCGGGGCGCGTGGACGTGCTGGTGCGGGCCTCCGACATCGGCTCGCACGTGCGGACGGTGGACATGGTCCACCACAGCGGTGACGGCATGGCGGTCCTAGAGGTGCCGATCGACACCTTCACCGACGGCGGTGCGATGTGGCTGGAGTTCCACGCCGTGGACGCCGAGGCGACCGTGTCCGAGGTGACGTGGTCCACCACGACGACGAGGCCGGTCCGTCGCGCGACCGTGGCCATCTGCACGTTCAACCGTGCAGACGACTGCGCGGCCACCGTCGACTCGCTGGCGTCGGATCCGCTGGTGGCGGACCTCATCGACGACCTCTACGTGACGGACCAGGGGACGGACCTGGTCGAGACCCGCGAGAACTTCGCCCACGCGGCCCGCGAGTTCGGCGACCGGCTGCACTACCTGCGTCAGCCCAATCTCGGCGGGGCCGGCGGCTTCAGTCGCGGCTTGTTCGAGGCCACCGCGCCGGGCGCGCCGGGTCCGGTGGACGTGCTGCTCATGGACGACGACGTGCGCGTCGAGCCGGAGACCGTGCTGCGCCTGTTCGCCTTTGCCGCGGTGACGCGTGAGCCGATGCTCGTAGGCGCGCAGATGATGTACCTGTTTAACCCGGACTACCTGCTGGTCTCCGCCGAGCGCACGCACCTGCCCGAGCTCATGGGCGGGCTCGACGCGGACGAGTTCGCGCTGCGGGACCAGTCGATGGTCGAGGACCGGCAGGAGCGGCGGATCGACGCCGAGTACAACGCGTGGTGGTCGTGTCTCATCCCCGGTGAGGCCGTGGAGAAGGTCGGCCTGCCGATGCCGTACTTCTTCCAGTGGGACGACATCGAGTACGGCCTGCGCTGCCGTCAGGCCGGCATGCCCACGTGCACCCTGCAGGGCTCCGCCGTGTGGCACGCCGACTTCTACTGGAAGGACGGCGACGACTTCGGCCAGTTCTTCTCCCAGCGCAACTCACTGGTCACCGCCTCGATCCGGCAGGGCATCGACCCGAAGGACATGGCCAAGAACCTCGGCCGCAGTGTGCTGCGTGCGCTCGTCGCCATGCAGTACGGCCTCGCGGCCACGCGGATGCGGGGGATCGAGGCGTTCCTCGACGGACCCGGCGGTGCCCACGGTGTCGCCGACGGCGGGCAGGAGGCCCTCGCCGCGATCCGCGCCGAGCGGGCCGGGTACCCGGAGACCGCCAAACTGGGCGTCGAGACACTGCCCGCCGGGATCACGGTGGAGCGCAAGGTCGGCATCCCGCGCGAGGACCGCGAGGACCAGGTGCTCGCCAAGCGACTGCTCGTACAGAAGCTCGGCCGGCAGCGCCGCGGCGTCGTGGCGATCCCGTACGAGGACGCCGCCTGGTGGCACGTGTCGTTGTTCGACGAGGTGTACGTGACCGACGCGTCGCAGACCGGGGTGCACCACCGGAAGGTGGACCCGGCGCGGGTCACGGAACTGCAGAAGCGCCTGATCGCGCTGCTCGCCCGGTTCATCCGCGAGGCCCCCGCCGCCCAGGAGCAGTGGCGCCGGGCGCAGGCCGAGCTCACAACGCGGGAGAACTGGGCACGCCTGTACGGGGTGGACGCCGACTAGAGGACGCCGGGGCGCGTTGGCCCCGCGCCGGCGAATTCCACAGATTTCGGCTATCCACATTCTCGGGCTCCGCACACCCTGCAGCGGGCGGCGCGGACGTGCGCGTGCCGCACAGTGGAACGCATGAACCTGCCGTCCGGACCCTTGACGACCTCAGAGCTGGCTGCCGCCGGAGTGACCCGAGCCGCACGACGCGTGCATTACTTCCGCATCTGGCGCGGCATGTACGGCCGGAACGATCAGGTCGATGGCCTCGAGCTACGGAGCCGGGCCCTGGCCAGGCTGTTCCCGGACGGGGTACTGCGCGGGCGCAGCGCAGCGCAGGTGTGGGGCGACGATTCGATGCCGACGGACTGCGTGCCCGAGATCTGGCTGCCCTCCACGCGCAAGGCACCCGCGGACCGGATCTACCGCTACGGGGAGCTGCCCGCGCACTCGGTCACCGAGGTCGACGGCTTGTCGGTGACGACACCACTGCGCACCTGTCGTGACCTGTCCGCAGATCTGGGATTCGAGGACGCGGTGGTCTCGGTCGAGCGGCTGTGCGCCATGGTGGCCGAGCTACCCGCCCAGCTCCGTGCCGTGATGCTGCACCCGAGCAACGCGAGCCAGCCGGGAGGGCGCCGGGCCCGAGACTTCGATCGCGTGGTGTGCGCTCTGGACACGAAGTCGCTCTCGGCACTGTCCACGCGGGTCCGTCTGGAGCTCGCGGCGGCCGGATTCGACCGCTTCGTCCACGCTCACAGGGTCCGGGTGGGGCCACGAACGATCGAGTTCGCGCTCGCGGACCCGGCCGCCAGGTGCGGCATCGTCACGACCGAAGTCCCCTTGTCAGCCGCTGGCCGAGCGAGCGGGGGACCGGCGGCGGATCCTCGCTCGTCGACGGACCTGCTGACGCGAATCCGGCAGGCGGGGTGGACGGTGGTCATCGTGCGCGACCGGGCCCGGGAGGGTGTGCCCCACGCCGCGCGACTCCGCCAGATCCCCGGCGCAGATCCCGGCTCAGACCCCATCGAGAAAATCGCGGTGCTCCTGGCGGCGCGGTGGCCGGGGACCGAGATCTATCCCGCGGTCGTCGACGACTCTGCGAGCGACCCGCACGGGATCTGGGGTTCGAGACGATAGCCGTGGTTCGAGGGGCGCTACCTCGACGGCCACCGCGACGGGTCTCGACCGGTGAGCGCGAGCGCCGTGTACCGGGCGGGGATCCCGGGTCCGGAGAAGCCGGGGACCGGGGGATCGAACAGCTCCGTCGCCGGGTTCTCGGCGAGATCGGCCCGGACGAACTCCAGTACCGCCTGCTCCAGTTCGTCTCCCCATGACAGGTCGCGACCCTGGGAGGCCGCGATGTCCCAGGCATGGACCGCCAGATCGAAGGTCTGCTGTGCCAGATAGTGCCCCACCGGCGCGCTGCCGTAGCTGAGGTGGACCTCGTCGTCGTCAGGGGTTCCCCGCCACGCCGCAGCCACCGGCGCCGTCACCCCCTGCCACTCGGTGACCAGTTCGGGCCCGGACATCTCACGAAGGCGGCGCAGGGGACCCTCGAGGTCCTCGGCGACCTCCTCGATCGTCCCGCCCGCGAGCAGACCCGGCACCCACAGTTGCTCGTCCACCACGTGCACCAACACCTCGCGCGCGGTCCACGAGGCGCACGGCGTGGCGGCCTCCCAGTCGGTGACGCCCGCCAGCACGTCGTCGTAGAGGGCGGCGGCGCGGGCCTGCAGGGCTGTCCAGTCGGTCATGCGTCCATCATGCCTCGTCTCCGAAATCCGCTACTCCGCCTGCGGATTCGCTAGCGCTGTAGGGGTAGCGGATGTGGAGCCGGAGTAGCGGATTCTGGGGGAAAGCGGGGAAGGCGGGGAAGGCGAGGCGGGGCGGGGCGGGTCAGGGCTTGTCGAAGCGCTCGCCCGCACCGAGGCGCTGCAGGCGTAGCCACTCGCGGAAGCCCGCCGGGTCGCGACGCGTGATGAGGAAGTACCAGCCGAACCGGATGACCTCCTGCGGGATGAGCCGCCGGTTGCCGGGCTGGGTGAGCACGTAGCCGCGGTTGCGGTAGGTGAAGTGCCGCTTTACCGGGTCGTCGGGGTACTGCGTGTGCATCCGCCCGCCGAGGATCGGCTTGAACTCATCCGAGCCCTGCGGGTGCAGGTACGCGGTGGTCAGGCAGGTGCCGAACGGCACGTCCGAACGGACGAGTCGGCGGTGCACCTCCACCTCGTCGCCGCGGATGAACAGCCGCAGGTCGGGAACGCCGACGCGGTCGAGGCAGTCCGCGGTGAACAGGGCGCCGTTGAACAGGGACGCGATGCCGGGCAGGAGATCGCCGGCGGTCTCGACGCTCTCGCCGTCGGCGAACAGCTCGCTGCGCCAGCGGCGCCACACCAGGCCGCGGCGCAGCGGGAACGCGAGGCGGTTGGGCTCGTTCAGGTCGCACACCACCGGCGAGACCTCCGCCAGCCCGTGGCGGTCCATGCAGCCGAGCAGCGTGGCCAGGACCTCGGGGCCCTCGGGGCGGCCGTCGTCGTCGGCGCACCAGACCAGGTCCGCGCCGGTCGCGAGCGCGTGCAGCATCCCGAGCGCGAACCCGCCCGCACCGCCGAGATTGTGCTTGGACCCGATGTAGGTGGCCGGGACCGGCTGCGACTCGACCAGCTCGCGGACCTCGGGCTCGTCGGCGTTGTCCACCACCACGAGGTGGTCCACCGGCCGGGTCTGGCCGCACACCACGTCCAGCGATGCGGTGAGCAGTTCGCGGCGACGGTGCGTGACCACCACGGCCACGACGCGCCGGTCGTCGTGATCCCGTGTGGCACCTGCGCTTCCGTTCGGTTCGGTGCCGCTCGACTGGGCCTCGCCTTCCGCCTCAGGCCTCGTCACGCTGCATCCTCTCGATGTACCGCCCGATGGACTGCCCGGCCTCGGGCCCCTCGTAGGCGGTGACGATCTCCTCGATGCCGCCGGTCTGCCGGATCCGGCCGTGGTCGACCCACATCGCCGAATCGCACAGCTGCGCGAGGAACTCGTTGGAGTGCGAGGCGAACACCAGGATGCCGGAGCGGGAGACCAGTTCGGCGAGCTTCACGCGGGCCTTCTTCATGAACTCCGCGTCCACGGCGCCGATGCCCTCGTCCAGCAGGAGGATCTCGGGGTCGATCGAGGTCACCACGCCCATCGCCAGGCGCACGCGCATGCCGGTGGAGTAGGTGCGCAGCGGCATGTCGAGGTAGTCGCCGAGCTCGGTGAAGTCGGCGATCTCCTCGATCTTGGACTTCATCTGCTTGCGGGTCTGCCCGAGGAACAGGCCGCGGATGATGATGTTCTCGTAGCCCGAGATTTCGGGGTCCATGCCCACGCCCAGGTCGAAGACGGGCGCCACGCGACCGCGGATCCGGGCGGCGCCGCGGGTGGGTTCGTAGATGCCGGACAGCAGGCGTAGCAGCGTGGACTTGCCGGCGCCGTTGTGCCCGACGAGGCCGATGCGGTCGCCCTCCCGGAGGGAGAGGGTGATGTCCTTGAGGGCTTCGACGACGACGACGTTGGACGCGTTGCGCCCGATCGCACCGCCAGCGGACCCGAGGACGGCCTTTTTGAGCGACCGTGACTTGGCGTCGAAGATCGGGAAATCCACACAGGCGTCGACGCAGTCGATCGAGACGCCACCGGGGGTGGGTGCGGCAGGACTCATGGGTTGTACCTCCTACACCCAGTACGGGACTCGGGAGCGGAACTTGCGGAGGGCGACGAACGCCAGCAGCAGGCCGACGGCGGTGCAGCCGAGGACGATCCACCAGTGGTAGGCCGCGACGGACTCACCCAGCATGGGCGCGCGCACGATCTCCAGGTAGTGGTACAGCGGGTTGAGTTCGGCGATGCGGGCGCGGTCGGCGATCTCGCCGCCCTGCTCGTACAGCGTCTGTGTGGTCCACACGATGGGGGTCATGTAGAAGAGCAGCTGCACCATCGAGTCGAGCAGGGGCGCGATGTCGCGGAAGCGGGTGGCGAGGATTCCGAACAGCATCGACACCCACACTCCGTTGATCATGAGCACGCCCAGACCCACCACGGACAGGATCAACTCCCAGCCCAGCGGGCGCGGGAACACGATCATGAGCACCACCCAGATGACCAGGTTGTGCAGCAGGAACAGGAACTGGCGCCACACCAGTCGGTAGACGTGCACGCTCAGCGCGCTGGGGAGTTGCTTGATGAGGCCCTCGTTGGCGATGAAGACCTCGGAGCCCTCCTTGATGCAGCCGGAGATGAATCCCCACATAATCAGGCCCACGGTGACGTGGGGCAGGAACTCGGCCAGCGGGATCTGGAAGAGGATCGAGTAGAGGAAGCCCAGGGCCACGGCCATGACGCCGGTGGCGATGGTGATCCACAGCGGGCCGAGCGTCGAGCGGCGGTAGCGCTGCTTGATGTCCTGCCAGCCGAGCGAGAGCCACAGCTCACGCTGATGTAGACCTTGCTTCAGGTCGGCTACGGCCCGACGGAAGGTCTGGGAGTCGTTGACGATCTCTTCGGGCTCACGCTCGTGGAGCGCCGCCGCGGTGGGATCGGGGAGAGACTGGTCCTGCACGAGGGCGAAGCCTACTAGAGCGTCGGTTCCCGGCAGTTCCGCCGCGAGGACGCGTAGACATGACGCATGACCTCAAGCACTCAGATCCAGCTCGTCAGCCGCCCCACGGGATGGCCCACGCACGAGAACTTCCGTACCGCCGTGATGGAGCTCCCGGATATCGAGGAGGGCGAGATCCGGGTGGCCAACGAGTTCATCTCGGTCGACCCGTACATGCGGGGACGCATGAACGAGGGGCGCTCCTACATCCCTCCGTTCGAGTTGGGCGCGACCATGACCGGCGGCGCGGTGGGCCGCGTGGTCGAGTCGCGGTCCGACGATCACCCGGTCGGCGCGCTGGTGCTGCACGACCAGGGCTGGCGGGACATCGCGCAGGGGCCGGCGAAGCAGTTCCGCGTGGTGCCGGAGATCGAGGGCGTGCCGGCCTCTGCGCATCTCGGGATCCTCGGCACCACCGGGCTCACCGCGTACGTCGGGCTCATGCACATCGCGCGATTCACGGCCGGGGACACGGTGTTCGTCTCGGGCGCGGCCGGCTCGGTGGGGTCCGCGGTCGGTCAGATCGCCAGGCTCGAGGGCGCGTCCAAGGTCATCGGTTCGGCCGGTAGCGCGGAAAAGGTGGCGACCGCCGTCGAGCGGTACGGGTTCGACGCCGCGCTCAACTACAAGGACGGTCCGGTCCGCACGCTGCTGCGCGAGTACTTCGGTGATCAGGACGGCGAGGGGATCGACGTCTATTTCGACAACGTCGGCGGTGACCACCTCGAGGCCGCGCTTGACCTGATGAACGACGAGGGCCGCATCGCGGCGTGCGGGGCGATCAGCTCCTACAACGCCACCGGGCGCACTCCCGGACCGGACAATCTCTGGCTCGTGATCACGCGCCGGCTGACGATGCAGGGCTTCACGATCAACAAGAACATGGGCCACTACAAGGAGTTCATCTCCAAGGTCGGCCCCTGGGTGGCCTCCGGCGAGCTCGTCTTCGATGAGACCGTGGTGGAGGGGATCGACAACACAGTGGAGGCGTTCCTCGATCTGATGAAGGGGGCGAACGTCGGCAAGATGGTCGTCAAGATCTGAGGGTGTCGCCCTCCCGACCTGGGGGCGCGCCCTCCCTACCTGGGGTGGTGCACCGGCGCGCCTGGGTGGTGCGGCAGGGTGGTGGCCATGTCGACCCCGCCTCGCCGAGCCGTGTCCGCCGCCGCCCGCGTGACCGACGACGTGAGGCTGGCCCTTCGGCGGCGTCTCGATTCGGCGCGGGCGGCGGCCGATGCCCGCTGGGGTCGCCCTCGTGCGGAGTCGGGGCTGATCTACCTGGTCGCCCCGGCCGGGCACCCTAACCACGGCGACGAGCAGCTGCTCGCGGGGTGGTTGCGCTACCTGCGTCGTCACCGTCCGGGCGCGCCGGTGGTCGTGGACTGTCACACGCCTGGTCAGGCGGCGGTGCTGCACCACGGCGAGCACCCGGACGTGCTGTTCACCGACACCCTGTGGCGCCTCGCTGCCGAGCACGCCGGTCCCGCGGAGCCTCCCGCGTCCGACCGGGCCGCCGCCTCGGTCGAGTTCTGCCGCCGCGCGGTGGACGACCTCGGTACACGCCCGGTGCTGGCCTCCGGTATCAACCTGCTGCGGGGTGCGTCGGTGATCCACCTGATCGGCGGCGGATACGTCAACGACCAGTGGCCGCACCACCTCGGCGTGGTGGCCGGGGCGGGGGAGGCCGGGCGCCTGGGCGGGGCGAGCGTGGTGGCGACGGGGCAGGGCTTCGCGCCGTGCCACGACCCCGCCGTGCTGGCCGATGCTCTTCGTGGGTTCTCGCTGGTCACCGTCCGTGATGCCGCGTCGCGTGATCTGCTGTCGGGCACCGATGTCCCCGTCCGTCTGGTCGGTGATGACGGCTGGCTCGCCCTGTCCGGAGGGGCTGGGTTCGACGCGCCGGATCATCCGGTCTACTCCGATGATCCCGATGCCGCCCGCGAGCTTGTCGTGTGCGCGCAATCGGACCTCGTGGACCCCGCGGTGCTCGCCGACGCCCTCGCACGGATCCTCGCCGCGTGGAAGATTTCGGGGGGCCGGATCACCGTGGTGGAGTCGATCCCGGGCGGGGACCGGGTGGTGTGGGACCTGGTGTGTGCCCGCGCTGCCGCCGCGCGCGACCGGGCGCCCGGATCCGACGACGACAACACCGTCGACCCGGCCGATATCGCGGACCGGGTCGGCCCAGATCCTCTCGGTCACGCCCTCGCGGAACTCGATCTCTCGCAGGCGCGGTTCGTGCCCTTCCAGCAGGTGTGGGCCTCCGGCCTGCCTGCACGAGCAGGGCAGGTGTGGCTGAGTACCCGCTTTCATCCGCATTTGTTCGGGGCGGCCCGGGGCGCGTCCGGCCTGGTGCTACGCGGTGGGACCGGCTATTACGACGTCAAACATGGCTCGTTGGTTGCGGCGGGATCGCCGTGGGGCACTGTGGACGCGGGCGAGGTCGCCGCCGGTGCCGAGGTCCCGCCGCTGCCCGCGGGTGGCGGATTCTCCGAGCCGGCCGTCGATGCGCTGATCTCGGCGGCGGAGGCTCTGGCAGACGACCTCTATCCGCGTCCCTGATTCCGGCGCCACGCCACCCCCGCCACCGCGAATCCGCTACTGCCCTCCAACCAGCCACCCCACCGCGAATCCGCTACTGCCCCTCAGCATCCGCTACCGCTGTAGGGGTAGCGGATCAGGAGGCGGCGTAGCGGATTTCGGGGAGGTGGAGAAATGTTTGTGCAACTTGTTGCATAGACAGCGGTGGGGCCGTACCGTTGGCCCGAGGGCGCTCACCGTCGCCCCTGGTCTGAAAGGTGTCCCGATGTCACTGCCTCCCATTCTGTCCGGCCCGCTCGCGGTCCCCGTCGTCGCGTCGCCGATGTTCATCTACTCCGGTCCCGAGCTCGTGGCCGCGCAGTGCCAGGCCGGCGTGATCGGCGCCTTCCCCTCGCTCAACGCCCGTCCGCAGTCGGCGCTGGCTGAGTGGCTCGACCAGATCACCGCGAGCAACGCCGCCTTCGCGGAGGCAAATCCCGACGCCTATGTGGCGCCGTTTGCCGTCAACCTGATCGTCCATAAGTCCAATGACCGGCTCGCCGAGGACCTGGCCACGGTCGTGAAGTATGAGGTGCCGATCGTCATCACCTCCCTCGGTGCGCGCGAGGATGTCAACGAGGCGGTCCACTCGTACGGCGGGATCGTGCTGCACGACGTGATCAACGACAAGTTCGCCCGGAAGGCGATCTCCAAGGGCGCGGACGGGATCATCGCCGTGGCGGCCGGAGCCGGTGGCCACGCCGGAACCCAGTCGCCGTTCGCGCTGGTCCGTGAGATCCGCGAGTGGTTCGACGGCCCGCTGCTGCTCTCCGGCGCCATCTCCCACGGTCGGTCGATCCTCGCCGCGCGCGCCGCCGGGGCCGACCTGGCCTACATCGGCTCGGCCTTCCTGGCCGCCGAAGAGTCCCGTGCCCCGGGGGATTACAAGCAGATGATCGTCGACAGCACCGCCTCCGACATCGTCTACAGCAACCTCTTCACGGGCATCCACGGCAACTACCTGCGCGGCAGCATCGAGGCATCCGGACTGGACCCGGACAACCTGCCCGAGTCGGACCCCACGGCAATGAACTTTGGATCCGGTGGCGACTCCGCGTCCAAGGCGTGGAAGGACATCTGGGGCGCCGGTCAGGGCGTCGGCGGAGTGTCGTCCACCGGTCCCGTGGCCGAGCTCGTCGACCGGCTGCGCGCGGAGTACCGCGAGGCCGTCGAGGAACTGGTCGAATCCACTGCCGCGGAGTCGGCCTCCGGCCAGGCAATCGCGGCCACCCGCGGCTGAGACTGAGGCTGAGACTGAGGGCGAGGGTGCACGAGTGTCACTGAAGTTCGCGATTCTCACCTCGCTCACCGAGCGGGAGGGGAGCGGGATCGAACTGGCTCGCCGGTTCGACAAGTCCATCGGGTTCTTCTGGCCTGCGACGCACCAGCAGATCTATCGCGAACTCGATCGCCTGGCCACCGCCGAGCTCATCCGCGAACTGCCTCAGGAGGGTCCGCCCCGGCGTGGCCAGCCCAGGCGGTTCGCGGTGACCTCGACCGGTCGGGCGTTGCTCGAGGAGTGGATCGGGGAGCTCGATGAGCCGGAACCACTGCGTGCGTCGCTCGCAGTCCGGGTCCGCGCGGCCGCGATCACGGGTCGGGTCGACGAGGTCCGCCGGGCACTCGAGCACCATCGAGAGCTGCGGAGGGAGCGGCTCGAGCAGTACCTGGGCATCGAGCAGCGGGACTTCTCGGCCGTCGACCCCACCGACGTGCGCGGAGTCCTCCAGCACCGCGTATTGACGCTCGGAATCGACGGCGAACGGTCCTGGCTGACCTGGTGTGGCGAGACCCTCCGAGTGCTGGACGGGCTCCCGCCCGGGGCGGATGCCCTCCTGGACCCCCTCTCGATGACGAGAGAATGACCCCCGGCCGCGTCGTCCGCGAAAGCTGCGTTCGCGATCTGACCTGTCAGGTGTGAAATGCACTGCGCCCCCACCTGACGGTGGGGGCGCAGTGCATGGTGCGGCCGGGTCAGCTGGCGCTATAGTCCCTTCATCAGCGGCATGAGCGGCGCGGGCGGCGTGGGCGGCGTGGGCGGCGTGGGCGGCGTGGCTGTGGCCGGGCAGCTCGTGTCGAGACGATCCGCCCTGGGGTCAGTCGACGGTCACCAGGATCTTGCCGTGGCTGTCGCCGGATTCCAGCAGCGCCAGGGCCTCGGAGGCCCGCTCGAGTGGGATCTCCTGCGAGACCCGCGTGATCACCCGTCCGTCGGCCACCATCGGCCAGACGTTGTCCACGACCTCCCGGCAGATGCCGGCCTTGCCTCCGGGACCGTCCACCGGGCGGGCCCGGAGATTGGTCGCGACGATCCCCGCACGCTTGGGGAGCAGTCGGCCCAAGTTGAGCTCACCCTTCACCCCGCCCTGCATACCGATCACGATGATCCGGCCATCGGGGGCAAGGGCCGCGATATTGCGGTCCAGGTATTTGGCGCCCATGACGTCCAGGATGAGGTCGACGCCCCGACCGCGGCCGCGGGCCTCGTCGTCGTCGGTCCATTCCTTGACCCGCTCGACGAAGTCCTCGTCCCGGTAGTCGATCGCCAGGTCCACGCCCAGGTCGCGACACATCTGGATCTTCTCCGGGCCGCCCGACGTGGTGGCGACGCGCGCGCCCAGGGCGCGGCACACCTGCACCGCGTGCGAGCCGATCCCGCCCGCGCCGCCGTGGATCAGGACGCGCGGAGCGCCGAGCTTCGCCTCGCCCCAGCGGGCGTCCGCGGCGAGCACCCCGCGGCCGAGGCCGCCCGTCATTACGAGGTTGGACCACACGGTGCACGCCACCTCCGGCAGCGTCGCCGCCTCGTGCAGCGACACGCCTGCCGGCACCGGCATCACCTGGGCGGCCGGGACCGCGACCTTCTCTGCATACCCGCCGCCGGCGAGCAACGCGCAGACCTCGTCGCCGACCGACAGGTGCTCCACGCCCTCGCCTAGGGCCGAGATCCGGCCCGAGCACTCCAGGCCCAGAATCTCCGACGCGCCGGGCGGAGGCGGATAGTGCCCTTTGGTCTGGAGGAGATCGGCGCGGTTGACGGCGGTGGCCGCGACATCGATGACGACCTCGCCGGCGTGGGGAGCGGGATCGGGAACCTCCGTGAGCCGCAGGGTGTCGGGTCCGGTGCTGTACTCGATGGCCTTCATGCTCACGACCGTAGTCGGGCCGGCGAGAGTCGGCAGACACGGAACAGGCACGGCCGGAGGTGTGTGCCCCCGTCGCGGTCCACTACGATGAGCAACGTCGCGGTGACGGTTCCACGTGGAACCGAGCGGTTGTGTGCTGATCGCAGCCCGCGGCGGGGAAGTGTGGCAGAGCGGCCGAATGCACTCGCCTTGAAAGCGAGCGTGCCTAAACAGCACCGGGGGTTCAAATCCCTCCACTTCCGCAGACGAGATGTCCCGGATCATCGAGGTGGATGGTCCGGGACATCGTCCGTTCGCGCAGCGTGCGCGGGGTTTCGATAGGTCTACGGGGCTACCGTGCGGGCGGAGTCCATCGCGCCGAGGTGCGTGTCGAAGGCCTCGACGAACGTCCTGCCGTAGCCCGGTAGCGCCGCCGGGTCGTAGACGATTCCGAAGCTGGTCCGCGAGCCCAGGATGAGGATGGTCACCGAGAACGAGTAGCCCACCAGCGGGGACAGGGCCGTCAGCCTCGCGATCGGTGCGCCGAGAACCGTGCGGACCCGCGTGAAGCCCGGGTTGATCCCCACGTGGATATCGGGCGACATCTTCTTCATCGACGCGCCGGAGAGCAGTCGAAAGATCGGCCACGGCGCGCGCGGGGCGTCGTCGGCGGCCGCGAGGTACAGGGCCATCGAGTCGTCCTCGATCCGGGTGAGCTGCTCGCGGATCCGCGGTAGCTGCGCGGACACCGAGTCCTGGTCGCCTGACAGGGTGAGCAGGGACACCGCGACCGCATTGCCGGTGTGCCGGAAATCCTTGTCCAGGGTCACCGGCAGCGTGACGCGGATGTTCTCCGAGCGGTCGGCGGTGGGAGGCGCCGTGCTCAGGGCCGCGCCCACTGCGGCGAGCACGAACTCGTGCGGCGTCGCGCCGGCCCGTTTCGCCGCACGGCGCAGCTCTCGCGTGGACACGCTGTGCCACGCGACCTCGCGCCGACGGTCCTCGGTGAGGGCAGGCCAGCGGCGCCCCTGCTCGCCGTCGGCCCAGGCGTCCTCGAATGCCGTCTTGGCGGTCCTCAGGGCCTCCTTCTCAATCCCGCTGATCGAGAACCTGGGGCTGGTGGCGAATCTGTCGAACTCGGACAGGTCCTCATCGCTGCCGTCGGCCAGGAGGGCGGAGAACGCCGCGCCGGCGATCCCGTCGGACAGGCTGTGGTGCACGCGCACCAGGAGATACTGCCGATCGTCGGCCCGGTCCTCAGTGCCTGCCACGCTGAGCAGGGTGATGTGCCAGAACGGGAGCCCGCGGGGAAGGGGCTCGCCCATCAGCCGGCCGATCGCCTCGTGGAGTTCGGCCTGGTCCGCAACGTCCACGGCGGTGACCTGGAGTTCCGGGGAGATCTCCGCGACCTGGAGCATCCGGGGGCGGGTCCACCTGCCGCCCGTGATGCCGGTCCGGAACAGGTCGTAGCGCGAGGCGCGGTCGGCGACGCGGCTGCGGACCGTGTCGAGATCCAGACGGCCGACCGGCCCCGGATCGACCTCGAGGAGCATCGCCCAGTGCATCGGGCGACTGGGGGTGTCCAGGTGGAGGTAGGTGTGATCCGGTGGCCCGAAGGTGATGGACGAGGCCTGGCTCATGCCGGCTGATCCGCGGGCTCGGTGCGCCGCGAGCGGACCAGATCGACCAGCTCGCCAACTGTAGAGGTCTCGAGCATTTCGCGCTCCGACAGACGCACGCCCAGGCGCTCCTCGATGGAGACCACGCCGATGGCGAAGCCGACGGAATCGAGCCCCAGGTCCTCGACGAGCCGCGATGACGAGCTGGCTTGATCGAGGAGGAGGTCGAGGTCCTCGGTGAGGATATCTTGCAATGCGCTTTCGATGTGGTCGGGCATGGAGCCTCCTGAGCTGGAGTTATGGTGGCGATCTCGGTCAATTTCGGACCGTCAGAGTGGTGTGGATCACCGGAAACGGTACTAGCGCTTGGCGCGCAAAGCAAGGTATACCTTGCCTAACTTAGGGATGCCTAACCTGTTGCTGCGTCCACTACATTAAAGAGCGAATGAGGGTTGATCCAGCGCGTGTCTACTTTTGTTGAGAAATGGCTGAACGGTCCGGTTCCCACGGACTGTGGGCTGCACAGTGGTGAGGATCCGGCAGACCTCCGCTACCGGTCGTGGGCCCGGCTCAGGCAGGACGCGCGGACCCTCGCGGCGGGGCTGGCGACCGCTGATGTGGGGCACGGCGGACGGGTCGCGATCCTCGCCGATGATCCGGGTGACGTGGCCGATCTCGTCCAGGCGACCTGGACCCGGGGAGCGGCGTTCACGATGCTCCACCAGCCGACTCCGCGGGCGGATCTCGAGACGTGGCTCGAGGACACTCGCGCCGTGATCTCCCTGCTCGGGGCCGATGTCCTCGTGGTGGGCGGGATCTTCGCCGACTCCCTGAACGGACAGGACGTCGGCACCCGGGTGGTGAGCGTCGCCGATCTCGTGGCGGCCGGCGAGGCGGGAGAAGGACCGGATATCGCTCCCGTGCCGGTCGTGGCCGACGACGTGGCGATCCTCCAGCTGACCTCGGGCAGCACCGGGATCCCCAAGGCCGTCGTCATCACCTTCGGCAACGTCGAGGCGAACCAGGACGCCATGACGAGTGCACTCGAGCTGACCGATAAGGACGTGACCGTCAGCTGGCTCCCGCTGTTCCACGACATGGGGATGATCGGTCTGCTGCTCATGCCGATGCTGGCGGGGATCGCCGCGGTGATCACCACGCCACGGGCGTTTCTGGTCAAGCCCCAGGTCTGGGCGGAACTCATCGACCGATACCGGGGGACCTGCACCGCGGCACCGAACTTCGCGTACGCACTGCTGACCAAGCGGCTCCGACGTGCGGACGACGGGGCGTTCGACCTGTCGTCGCTGCGGATCGCGATCAACGGTGCCGAGCCGATCGATGCGTCCTCGATGCACACCCTGCTCGCCGAAGGCGCCCGGTTCGCCCTCGCCCCCGAGGCGCTGATGCCCTGCTACGGCATGGCCGAGACCACCCTCGCCGTGTCCTTCGACTCGCTCACGGACCACTTCACCGCGGACACCATAGATGCCGGTGCCGCCGAGACGAGCGGCGAGATCCGCCACGTCGTCCAGGAGGGGGCCCGCACGCAGACCCACGTCCGCGTCGGAAAGCCGGTGCCGGGAATCGAGGTGACGGTCACCGACGAGGGGCAGTCGCTCCCCGCGGGACGGATCGGCACGCTGATGGTCCGCGGTGCCGCCGTGACCGCCCGCTACCTGGGTCCCGACGGTTTCGCGGACGCTGTCGACGCCGACGGCTGGCTCGACACCGGCGACCTCGGGTACCTAACCGACACCGGTGAAGTGGTGGTGACCGGACGGAAGAAGGACGTGATCATCGTCTCCGGCCGAAATATCGCACCGGCCGTGATCGAGCGCGCGGCCTGCGCGGTCGAGGGGGTTCGCCCCGGCAACGCCGCCGCCGTGCCGTATCCCCGGCCCGACGGGCGCGAGGGGATCGCGGTGATCGCCGAGATCGACTCGACGATCGCACACGACGACCACGCGGCCGACCAGCGGATCCACGACGAGATCGTGCGCGCGGTCTTCGATGCGGTCGGTGTGCCCGTGTCCGTCGTGACCCTCATCGGCAAGGGCGAGATGCCCAAGACAACCTCGGGCAAGATCCGCCGCCACGCCGCCGCCGGCCTCGTCACGGTGGCCGGCGCATGATCGGCGCAGACCGGGTCGGTGGGCTGGCCGACGGATTCGCTCCCCACCCCGACGCGGCAGCCCACCGCTACAGCGAGGCCGGACTATTCGACGGCCGGGCCCTGTGGCAGATTGTCAGCGACGCTGCCCGGAGCAACCCGGACGCGCCCGCCGTCACCGACGCCGGTACCGACGGACCCCGGACCCTGACCTACTCCGAGCTCGACGACGCCGCCCGCTCCAGAGCGGCCGGGCTTGTCGCCGCCGGACTCGAACCGGGCGACCGGGTGGTCCTGCAGCTGAACAACTCCGCGGCGTTCGCGATCACGCTGCTCGGGCTCCTACGCGCCGGGGCGGTTCCCGTGATGACGTTGCCCGCGCACCGCATCAGCGAGATCAGTCATCTGGCCTCGAGCGTCGACGCGGTCGCCTACATCACCGAGGACGCCCGTCGCGGCTACGACTACAGGGAACTCGCCAGCACGCTCAGGGACCGGGTGCCGGGACTGCGTCAGGTCTTCATCGACGGCGACCCCGGCGACCACCTCCCGATCCCGGACGCGGACCCGGCGGAGATCGACCTCCCGGAACAGATGGACCCCGAGCTCCCGGCACTGCTGCTGGTCTCCGGCGGTACCACCGGTCTGCCGAAACCCATCGCTCGCACGCACAACGACTACGTCCTCAACGCCGTGCTGTCCGCAGAGGTCACGCGGCTGGGAGCCGGCGACGTCTACCTGGCCGCGCTGCCCGCCGCGCACAATTTCCCGCTGGCCTGCCCCGGGATCTTCGGGACGTGGGCCGTCGGCGGCCACGTGGTGATGACGGACAACCCCAGCCCGGACTCGGCGTTCGACGTGATCGAGGCGCACGGGGTCACCGTCACCGCGCTCGTGCCGGCATTGGCACAGGTCTGGACCGCGGCCACGGAGTGGGAACCGGCCGATGTCTCGTCGTTGCGACTGCTGCAGGTCGGGGGCTCCAAGCTCGGTCAGGCCGATGCGGAGGCACTCGACGCCGCGCTCGGCCCGATCGGCCAGCAGGTGTTCGGCATGGCCGAAGGGCTGATCTGTTACACGCGCCTAGACGACCCGCGCGAGCTCGTCCACCGGAGCCAGGGCGCCCCGATGTCGGAGTTCGACGACGTCCGGGTCGTCGACGAGAACGGCGACGACGTGCCCGACGGCGCGGAGGGCGAACTCTTGGTCCGCGGCCCGTACACGATCCGCGGCTACTACCGCGCAGGCGAGCAGGCCGCGAACAGCTTCACCCCGGACGGCTACTACCGCTCCGGCGACGCGGTCCGTCGGCTCGCGGGCGGGTATCTCACGGTGACCGGCCGGATCAAGGACACCGTCGTGCGTGCCGGCGAGAACGTGGCCGCCGACGACGTCGAGGAGAACCTCACCGCGCACCCGTCGATCAGGCAGGCCGCCGTGGTGGGCGTCCCCGATCCGGACCTGGGCGAGAGGATCTCGGCTCTCGTCGTGGTCTCGCACGACCATCCACCGGGCCAGCCCATCGAACTCTCCGAGGTGCGCAGATTCCTCACCGGCCGCGGACTGGCCGCCTTCAAGCTGCCCGACGAGGTGCACACCGTCCCCTCATTGCCGGTCACCGCTATCGGCAAGGTCGACAAGAAGGCGCTGCGCGCCGAACTGCAGAAGGAGAACGCATGACCATCACGCCTTCGAACACCGACCTTCTCGACGTCCGCGCGGAAATCGCCGCCGTTCTCGGAGTGGAGACCGACTCCCTCGACCCGGGCAGCGACCTGGTGATGCACGGGTTGGACTCCCTACGCATGATGAAGCTGGCCGGGCAGTGGCGCAAGCGTGGGTACGACGTGGACTTTGCGCGCCTGGTCGCCGACCCCACGATCGAGGCCTGGACCGACCTCCTCGGTGACGCCGCTGTTTCAGGGGAGGACGACAACAACAACGACAACGACAACGACGACGTCGATGCAGACGCTGACGTTGTTGTCGTCGTCGACTCCTCGATCTCCGCCTCCTCCGACACCTCGACACCTGGCGAGGGAGACGAGCCGACCGACGCCGACCGGTTCCCCCTCGCACCGATGCAGCACGCCTACTGGGTCGGGCGCTCGGACTCGCACGCCCTCGGCGGCGTGGCCGCGCACCTCTACCTCGAGTTCGACGGCGACCGGATCGCCGGGGACGACGCCGCGGACAGGTTCACCACGGCCGTGACCGCACTGGCCGACCGGCACCCCATGCTCCGCGCCTGTGTGCACCCCGACGGGACCCAGAGCATCGGCGCTTTACACCCGCAGAGCTGCGCGGTCCATGACCTCCGCGCCGCGACCGCCGAGCAGGCCGAGGCCGAGCTCGACCGGCGTCGGGCCGAGGGCACCCACAGGATGCTCCCGGTCTCAGAGGGCGGCATGTTCCGCGCCGAACTGACCCTCCTGCCCGGCGGGCGCAGCCGCATCCACCTCGACGTGGACATGCTCGCCGCCGACGCGATGAGCTTCCGGGTCCTCACCGACGACCTCGCCAGGCTCTACCTGGGCGAGCATCTTCCCCCGCTGCGGAGCACGTACGCCGGGCTCGGTGCCGCCCGCACGGCGGATCGTGCCACGGAGTCCGACCTCGCCTGGTGGCGTGAGCGGATCCCCACCCTGCCCGGGGCACCGGAGCTGCCGACCGTCGACACCGCAGGCGACGCTCGGACCGTCCGCCTGGACCACCGCATCGACGCCGCCGACAGGGCCCGCCTCGAGGAGTACGCGCAGCGCCACGGCGTGACCCCGGCCGCTGCGGTGGCCGCCGCCTTCGCCGAGGCCGTGGGCACCCACGCAGCCTCGCCCCGGTTCTTGCTCACCGTCCCGATGTTCGACCGCGACGCCGCCGACCCGCACGGCGAGCACCCCGACCTCGAGCGCGTGGTGGGGGATTTCACGTCCTCACTGGTCGTCGCCGTGGATCTCAGCCGTCCCGCCACGCTCGCCGAGCGCGCCGCCGAACTGCGCCGCGAGATGCGCGACGCGTCGGTGCACGGCTCCGTCAGCGGTCTCGAGGTGCTCCGCGAGCTGAGCCGCCACCACGGCGAGCCGGTCGTGTCCCCCGTGGTGTTCACCAGCGCGCTGGGGCTCGGCGAGCTGTTCTCGCCGGCCGTCACCGAGCAGTTCGGCGAGCCCTCCTGGATCGTGTCCCAGGGGCCGCAGGTGCTGCTGGACGCGCAGATCACCGAGGTCGCCGGCGGGCTGCTGCTCAACTGGGACGTCCGCACCTCCGAACTGCCGGCTGGCGTCGCGGAGGCGATGTTCGCGCACTACGTCCGGACCCTGGACCAGCTCATCGCCGGCGACTGGGACTCTCCGGCACCCGCCGCCGTCGACGCCGCGACCCTCGACGCGCGGCGCGCCACCGAATCTCCGCTGCCTGAGACCGGGGTGTTCGACGGCACCCTGCACGGCCGCTTCCTCGCCGCTTCAGGCGACCGCGCCGACGCCCCGGCCGTGATCACCGACGCCCGCACGTGGTCCCACGCCGAGCTCGCCGCGCAGGCCCGCGCGATTGCCGGCGCCCTGCTCGACGTGGGGGTCCGCGCCGGTGACACGGTGGTGGTGAACCTGCCCCGCGGCGGGGAGCAGGTCGCCGCCGCGATCGGTGTCCTCATCGCCGGCGCCGCCTACGTGCCCGTCGCCCCGACCCAGCCGCAGGCGCGTCGCGAGCGAATCGCCGCCGTGGCCGAGCCGGCCGCTGTGCTCACCGATCGCCCCGGCGCGTGGGCCGGGAGCCGCGCGCCGGTGCTGGATATCGACGCCGCCTCCGCCCACCACCCGGTGCCTGCTAGCCGGCCCGGTGTCAGTGGCGAGCACCTCGCGTACGTGCTGTTCACCTCGGGGTCGACCGGCCAGCCCAAGGGCGTCGAGGTGCCGCACCGCGCGGCCGTCGCGACCCTCACCGACCTGGTCGGTCGCCTCGGCCTGGGCGCGGGAGATCGCACCCTGATGGTGTCCTCGCTCGAGTTCGACCTGTCCGTGTTCGACATCTTCGCGCCGTTGGCCGTCGGTGGCGCCGTGGTGGTGCCCACCGAGGTCGGGAAGGACGACGACGACTCCCGCGGCCCGTCCACTCCCGGAGCGCGCGTGGACGACTGGGTCAGACTGCTCGACCAGCACGAGGTCACGCATCTGAACTGTGTGCCCTCGATCCTCGGGATGCTGCTGGACCTGGGGCCGCTCCCACCGTCGGTGCGTGAGGTGATCATGGGCGGCGACAAGGTGGAGGCCTCGCTCATCACCCGCGTGCGCGAGCAGTCGCCGCATTGCCGGGTCGCCGGCCTGGGCGGTGCCACGGAGACCGCGATCCACTCGACCTACTGCGGTCCCGACGCCGTGCCCGCCGGCGCGACCTTCGTGCCGTACGGATTCCCGCTGGCCGGGGTCCGGTGCCGGGTGGTCGACGAGCGCGGCAACGACCGACCGGACCTCGTGCCCGGCGAGCTGTGGATCGGCGGTGCCGGCGTGGCGTCGGGCTACCGCGGCGACCGGGAGCGCACGGCCGAGCGGTTCGTCGAGCACGACGGCGAGCGCTGGTACCGCACCGGCGACGTGCTCCGCTACCTTCCCGGGGGCTTCCTCGACTTCCTCGGTCGCGCTGACCACATGGTCAAGGTCCGCGGGTATCGCGTCGAACTGGGTGAGGTCGAGGCCGCACTGCTGCGCGCGCCGGGCGTGACGGGGGCCGTCGCGTGGTCGGACGGGCGCGACCTGCGCGCCGCGGTGGCTCTCGCCGAAGGTGCTGAGTCACCGCTCGCCGAGAGCCCTGAGAGCGCCGGGGCGGTGACCGCTGAGGATCTCCGTGCCGGGCTGGCCTCCGAGCTGCCGCCGCACATGATCCCCCGCACGGTGTCGGCGCTCGCCGAGCTGCCGCTGACCGGGAACGGCAAGTACGACCGGGCGGCGGTCGCGGCGCTCACCGAGCCCCCGGAGCGTGATGCGGGTACCGCCCCGCGGACGCCGCTCGAGGAGGTCCTGGTGGACGTCCTCGCCGGTGTGCTCGGCATGAGCGGAGTCGGTGTCCACGACGACTTCCTCGATCTGGGTGGGGACTCGCTGCAGGCCACCCGGTTCGTCGCGGAGCTGCGGGACTGGCTCGAGCTCACGGACCTGACGGTGGCCGACGTGTTCTCCCGGCGCACCGTGGCCGCGCTCGCCGAGCACATCGCCGGACTCGGCGAGGCGGCAGGAGGGGGACTGGACGCGGCGGTCGCCGACTATCTCGAGATCAGCGCGATGTCGGACGCCGAGGTGGCCGCCGAGCTCGCCGAGCTCCCGCTGCTCGACCGCATCACTGACGAGCCCATGGACCCCGAGACCCACGCTCCCGTCATCCACCCGTGGCTGACGCACCCCAAGTCCGTGTTCTGGGAGATGCTCGAAGCCACCCGCGACGACGTGGTGACCCTCATCCGCCATGCCGAGACGGGCGCACCCCACGGAATGCGGCTCGGCTACGTCGACGGGATTCCGCAGTTCCTGTTCGAGCTGTACGACCCGGCGGTCAGCGAACTCGCCGACCCCGCCTCGGGATACGTGGCGGCCGAGGGGGACATCGGCATGCATCTACTCGTCGCCCCGAGTGACGTCCGCACCCCCGGGTTCACCACCGCCGTGATGCTCCACATCATGCGCACCGCGTTCACCGTCGCCGGTGTCCGCCGCGTCGTGGTGGAACCCGACGTGCGCAACACCCACGTCCATCAGCTCAACGCGGCGGTCGGCTTCACCGTCGCCGGCGACCACCCGGTCGGGAACAAGATCGCCCGGCTGAGCTACTGCCTGCGGGAGGACTTCATGCGTCTCACCGACGGCGGCCGTCGACCGGCGCCGCAGGCCGGTCAGGCGGGCCAGGCGGGCCAGGCGGGCCAGGCCGGCTCCACTGTGGATGCTGAGGCCTGATCCGTGGGGACGACATCGCTGACCACCGCGGAGGCCTGGGACACGTACCGACTCCGGCTCACCCGCAAGATCCTCTCCGAGCTGAGCCACGAGCGGTTCCTGACGCCGCTGCGTGTGGACGCCGACACCTACGTGGTGCGGTCCGACGACGGCGCCACCGAGTATTCGTTCACCGCCCAGGTTCTCGCGCTGGACTCGTGGTGCATCGACGAGGCGAGCATCCGTCGCACCGTTAACGGCACCCCGGTCCGCCCGGACCCGATCGCCCTGATCGCCGACTTCGGCACCACCCTGGGGCTGACTGGGCAGGACACCGCCGGACAGGGGACCGCGGGGCGGGGCTCAGTCGGTGAGGGCGCAGCTGGCCAGGGCCGTCCCGGCGAAGAGCTGGCCGCGTATCTCGAGGAACTCACCCACACCCTCGCGCTCGGGGCGGATCGCCCGGCGGAGCGCAGGATCCCCGTGGCGGAACTGGCGGCGGGTTCCGCGGACCCCGTCGCCGGATTCCAGGCCGTCGAGGCGGCCATGACCGAGGGGCACCCGTGCTTCATCGCCAACGCGGGCCGGATCGGGTTCACCACCGATGACCTGCCCCGATACGCGCCCGAACACGGTGGGACCACGCCGCTGAACTGGCTCGCGATCCGGGCCGAGCACGTCACCTTCGCCGCGATGGACGGGGTCGGCTACGACGAGCTGATCGACTCCGAGCTCGGGCCGCAGCAGCGGGCCGCCTTCGCCGCGACTCTCGCAGGTCGTGGACTCGACCCGGCCGCGTACCGGCTACTTCCCGCCCATCCCTGGCAGTGGCGGTCCACAGCGGCGCGCCTGTTCGCTCGCGAGATTGCCGACGGCGAGATCGTCGACCTGGGGCCCGGGGCCGACGAGTACCAACCGCAACAGTCGATCCGCACGCTGTTCAACCGCACCGAACCGACCCGCCGCTACGTCAAGGTCTCGCTCTCCATCACCAACATGGGCTTCACGCGAGGAATGTCCGCGGACTACATGAGCAGCACCCCGCTCATCAACGACTGGGTACACAGCCGGATCGGCGGGGACGAGTACTTGCGGTCGATCGGCTTCGAGGTCCGCTACGAGGCAGCGGCGATCGGCTACCGCAACCCCGCGATCCAGGCCGTCACCGCGCCGGGATCGGAGTACCGCAAGATGCTCGCCGCACTCTGGCGCGAGTCGCCGGTCGGGGTCCTGCGGGAGGGCGAGCAGTTGGCCACTATGGCGTCGCTTCTGCACGTCGACCACCTCGGCCACCCGATGATCGGCGCGCTCATTGCCCGTTCCGGGCTGACCCCAAGGCAGTGGCTCAGCCGCTACCTCGAGGCCTACCTGCACCCGGTCATCTATCTGCTCTACGCGCACGAACTGAAGTTCTCGCCACACGGCGAGAACCTCATTCTGGTGCTGGTCGAGGGCGCAGTCACCCGGGTGATCCTCAAGGACATCGGCGAGGAGGTGTTCATCCTCGGCGAATGCTCCGACCTCCCGCCTGAGGGGGAGCGGGCTCAGGCGAGCGAGCCGGATTCCACCCGCAACCTGGGCATCCTCTCCGACGTTTTCGACGACTTCTTCCGGCCCCTGGCCTGCGTCCTGCACGGGCACGGACTGCTCACCGACGACGAGTTCTGGGACGAGGTCGCCGCGAGCGTGGACGCCTTCCAGTCCGCCCACCCCGCACTGGCCGACCGCTTCGCCCGCTGGGACCTGTGGGCGCAGACCTTCGGTGCCATCCATCTCAACCGACTACAGATCGGCAACCGCACACGCATGGTCGACCACGACGACTCCTACGCCTCGATGGTCGCCGCCGGCCACGAGCTGGCCAACCCCATCGCCGGCCGACGTCCGACGCCGACCACCCCGCACTCCACCCTGGCGGGCGTTCGATGACCCGGCCGCGCAGTGAGATCCTGCGCGACGACTGGGGCATCCCGCACGTGTGGGGCGAGACCCCGGCCGACACCCTCCACGGGCAGGGCCGGGCCTGCGCACTCGATCGCGCCTGGCAGATCGAATTCATGAGACTGCGTGCCGAGGGCCGCACCGCCGAGGTGTTCGGGACCGTGGCCGTGGAGTGGGACCGCTTCGCCCGTCGGGCCGGACTGCACCGGTCCGCGCGCGCGATCTACGACAAGTCCTCCCCGCGCACGCGGGAACTCCTCGAGGCGTACTCCGACGGCGTCAACAGCGCACTGGACGAGGCCAGCGCGGTGGAACTCGAGGAACTGGACCACCGGCCCAGGCCGTGGCAGCCCTGGACCCCGATCAGCGTTTTTCTGATGCACAACATCCTGTTCGGGCAGTTCCCCAACAAGCTCTGGCGGGTCCAGGCCGCGCGCGCCTTTGGACGAGACGGGCTGCGGATGTTCGAGTTCGAGGGCGGGGTCGAGCTGTCTGAGACCATGCCCGGCCTCCCGGACGAGGAGTTCATCAAGCTCGTCCTGGCCGAACTCGCGGGAGGAGCGACCGGGGGAGGCGACGGGTCGGTGTCGTCGTCGTCCGGGTCTTCTACTGCGGCTCCCGGCGCACCGACGCCGGTCGGCGCACCGATGGCCACCGGCGCTCCGACGCCGGTCGGCGCACCGACGCCTGCCGTCGCCCACGGCGCCGCGGGGTCCGGCAGCAACGCCTGGGGCGTCACCTCCGCCCGCACGGCGACCGGCGCGGCGCTCATCGCCGGCGACCCGCACCGCTTCCTGGAACTCCCGGGGCTGTACGTGCAGTGCCAACTCGCGTGCCCGGAGTTCGACGTGGTGGGCTTCGCCTTTGCCGGCGTGCCCGGGGTGCCGCACTTCGCGCACGCCGGTGACGTGGCGTGGGCGATCACCAACGCGATGGGCGACTACCACGACCTCTACCTCGAGCGACTCACCCGGACCGACGACGGCGTGGTCGCGCAGTCGCCAGAGGGCACCGCGCAGACGACCGAGGACACAGCGCAGTCGCCCGAGTGCACCGCGCCGGCGCAGGTGTGGACCGAGACGATCGACGTGCGCGGCGGCGAGTCCGTGGAGCTGGAGATCATCGTGACCGGGAACGGGCCTGTGGTGCTCGGCGGGGTGGACGAGCCGCATGCGATCAGCCTGCGGACGCCGATGCTCGCCGACGTCGAGGGCTACGGCTTCGACGCCGCCCTCGACCTGCTGTTCGCGAGCACGATCGACGAGGTCGAGCAGGCGCTCGCCGGATGGGCGGAGCCGGTCAACCGCGTGGTGATCGCCGATGCCGCGGGCGACGTCCGCCAGCACCTGGTCGGCGCCATGCCCCGACGCGCCCCGGAGAACTACTGGCTGCCCGTCCCGGGCTGGGACGCCCGGCACACCTGGACCGTCATCGACCACGGATCGGTGACCGACCCCGCCACCAGCGGCCGGGCGACGGACCACGCGGTGATCGCGAACCAGCGCACCCACTCCCGGCCGTGGCTGCAGCCGCTCACCACCGAGACCGCCGGCCCCGCCCGCTTCGAGCGGATCGAGGAACTGCTGACCGGGCGGGGCGAGGTCAGTCTCGAGGACTGCACCGAGATCTACCGCGATGTCCACCTGGGCGCCGCCACCGTCCTGCTGGACCTCCTGCGGTCGACGACCGACCTGAGCGAGCCAGCGGAGCGGGTGCGCACGCGCCTGCTGACCTGGGATCAGTCCATGGCCTCAGGCAGCACCGAGGCCTGGTTGTTCGGCTCCCTGCGCTCGCGGTTCGTCCGCGCACTGTCCGGGCACGAGGCGATGGCGGCACTCACCGCGCCGCACGGCTTCTCGTCCTTCCTCGACCCGTGGTTCGTCCCCGCGCCGCGCATGGCCGACGGCCTCGCCGCGGTGGTGACGCGCGTGCCGGGCGTGGACATGGTGCGGTGCCTCGCGGCGTGCCTGGATGAGCTGGCGGCGGAGACGGACGGCGGCGAGAGATGTCTGACCTGGGGTGATGTGCACCGTTTCACGCCGATCCACGGGTTCGACCTCATCGGCGCCACCCCGGCGCATCCCGAGATGTCGGCGCGGATCCGACCCGATCCGGTGCCGCTGGGCGGGGATTCGGACTGCGTGTTCGCCAACGCCGCCGCGGTGGGCTTCGGCGACGTCTGCCGGCTCGGCTCGGCCGCGCGCTACGTCTGGGATCTCGCCGAGCGGGACCGCAGTGTGTGGTCGGTGCCGATGGGTGCCGCCGGGCATCCGGACAGTCCGCATTTCCAGGATCAGTTGTCGAGCTGGGCGGTGGGGGACGCCGTTCCAGTGGTCAGTGACTGGCAGCGCCTGCGCGCGGGGCGGACCGATTCGGTCGCCCGCGACCGCGGCGGAGATCTGGTCGCCGAGGCGACCGCGACAGTGGGGGAGGACCGATGACCAGTTCCGTGACCGACCCGCGGGCCGCGCGGAGGGAACTGCTGCGTCGACGACGCCAGCAGGCCGGCTCGGCGCCGGCGGCCGTGGAGTCGCCGGGTAAGACGCACGCCTCTACAAATGTCGTGTCGGCGGGGCTCGGTGTGGCCGAACGCCGGATGTGGCGGATCCACCGCCTGGACACCGCGTCGGTGTCCCACAACATCACCCTCGTGCTCTCCTGCCGCGGGGTGACCGCGGAGCAGCTCGTGGAGGGGGTCGAGGCCACCGTGCGCGGCGCCGAGGTGCTGGGGTCGGTGATCGTCGACGACGACAGGAACAACGACGACAACGCCGCCGCCGGCACACCCCGTCGCGTCCCGCGGGAGGCATCGGGCCAGTGGATCGTCCCGGGCACACGCTGGGGTCTGGGCGTGGCGGGACCCGGCACCGTCGCGGGTGCCGGCGCTGTCGCGGGGGCCAGCACTACGGAGTCGGACGGCGGCACGGCCGCCGAGGTCGCCGCGCACCTGGCCCGCACGCCGTTCGACCTCACCGCGGAACTCCCGATCCGCGCCTGGGTGGACGGCAGCACACTCGTGCTGAGCGTCCACCACCTGGCGGTGGACGACACGTCGTGGCCGCTCCTGATCGGAGCGATCCTCGCGGGCCGCTGGCCCGGGCCGCAGCCGGATACCCCGGCAGGTCCGGCCGGTGCAGCTGGCGCAACCGGCGCGTCCGTGGAGGCCTCGCCCGAGCGGGTCGAGCGGGCCGTGGCGCACGCCCGCCGGACCTGGGCGGTAGAGGGAATCCGGTTCCCGCTCACAAGGCAGCTGCCGGACACCACTGCCGAGGACAGTTGGCTGGCCCCAGTCGACGAGGCCCCGGGCGCGCAACTGCGGCGTGACCTTGACCCGACCGACCTCGCGGCGTTCGCCGCGTTCGCCCCGACCGTCGGTGGCACCCCGAACGCGGCACTGGTCGCCCTGTGCGCGGTGTCGACCGCGGTCCTCACCGGCGCGGAAGACCTGGTGATAGCCGTCCCCGCCGACAACAGACGCCCCGGGCAGCCGCCGGACCGGGTCGGATACTGCGGCAACATCATCCCGATCCGGTTCACCTTCGACAGTTCCGGCACCACCGAGCAGGCGATGCGGGACTCGGTCGCGGCGATCTACGCCGCGATGGAGTTCACCGACGTGGACTTCGGTCCGATCCTCACCGCACTGCGCTCCAGCGGCGGCCGGTTCCCGGTCATGGAGGTGATGGCCTCGGTGCGACCGTCACCGATGCGGCACATCGAGACCCCGCCCGATGTCGAGGTGGACTACCGGTCCGTCTCGTCCGGGATCGCGCCCTATCCGTTGACCCTGGCGATCGAACTCGCCGGCCCGAGCCGGGCGCACCTGGAAGTCGACTACCAACACGGCACCGGCGAGGACGTCGCCGAGCGTGCCGCCGACGTCGTCTCCGATCTTCTGCATCGCATCCCGACCGACGGGCAGCAGCCGCTGTCGTCGTTGATCGATGCCCTAACCCATCCCCGCTTTCGACAGTGAGGCACCACGTGAGCAATCCAACTGATATCCGGGCGACGCGGTTCGTCCGGCCCGGCAGCGGCTGGGGTGAGATCGGCCGCCAGCTGATCAGCGCCGCGGACTCCACGGGCGGACGCCGCGAGCCGTCGGTCCTGCCCGCCGGCGCACCGAACGACGTGCTGACCCGGGTGGCCGCCGAGCTCGGACCCCGGGAACTGGCCACCCACGGCATCGGCGAGTCCGCCGCGCTGGAGTACATGGCGCGGATTGTGCACGATTACGGCCTCAACCTCACCGACTCCACCTATGCGGCGCACCTCCAGCCACCGCCGCTGTCGGTGGCCGTGGCCGCGGACGCCCTGGCCAGCGCCACCAACGCCTCGCTCGACACCTATGACTCGGGCCCGGCGACCCTGGCGATCGAGACCTGGGCGGTGGACGTGTTGGCGAGGCTGGCCGGACTCCCCGAGACAGCCGGCGGCGTCTTCGGTCCCGGAGGCTCTTATTCCAACCTGCTGGCCCTGCTCATCGCCCGCGACCAGGCCGGTGCCGCCCGCGGCCTCGACATCCGGCACGACGGGGTGGCGGCGCTCGGTTCGCCCGTCGTCCTGTGCAGCCGGGTCGCCCACTTCTCCGTCCAGCGGGCCTGCGCCGCGCTGGGCCTGGGAGAGTCCGCGGTGATCACCGTCGACTGCGACGAGCAGCACCGGATGCTGCCGTCCGCGCTGGAGGCGATCCTCGCCGACCCCGGCGTGGATCCGGCAACCGGTGCCACGCGGACCCCGTTCGCCGTGATCGCCACGGCCGGGACCACCGACTTCGGCACCATCGACCCGCTGCCCGAGATCGCGGAGATCGCCCGCCGGTACGGACTGTGGATGCACGTCGACGCGGCCTACGGCTTCGGCGCGCTCTTCTCCGAGCGCCTGTCCGGGCTCCTCGACGGGATCGCGCTGGCGGACTCGATCACGCTCGACCTGCACAAGGTCGGCTGGCAGCCCGCCGCCGCCAGTCTGCTGCTCCTCGCCGACACCGACAGCTTCGCCTCCCTCGACCGGTCGGTGGCCTACCTCAACCCAGAGGACGACCTGGAGGCCGGACTCGGAGGTCAGCTGGGACTAACGCTCCAGACCACCCGTCGGCCCGACGTCCTCAAGGTCGCCACGACGCTCCTGGCATACGGCCGGAGCGGACTCGGTGAGATGCTCGAGTCCTGCCACGATCTGGCCCTGCACGCCCAGCGCCGCATCGAGTCCGAGCCGCAACTCGAGCTGGTCACCGGCACCACCCTCACCACCGTGGTGTTCCGGTACCGCTGCCACGAGTTGGACAGCGACACCGTCAACGCCGAGGTCCGCCGCCGGCTCCTCACCTCGGGGAGCGCCCTGATCGGCCGCACCCGCGTCCGGGTCCCCTCCCTCTGCGAGCCGCGGACCTGCCTCAAGCTCACCCTGCTCAACCCCGAGACCGACGCCGCCGGCATCGACGGGCTCGTCGACGAGATCCTCCGCGTCGCCCTGGAGGTGGAGTCCGAAGGACTGGGCCGACTCGCCCCGGGCGCACGCGCCCACGCCGGGCAGAAAGCGGGGATCCTGCCGTGACCGGAGAACTGACACTCACGACACTGCCCACCGAACCCGAGCCCACCGCACCCGAACGGGTGTCGATCCTGGCGATCGGGTGCGGGCCGTTCAATCTGAGTCTCGCCGCGTTGGCGTCCACTGTCGACGGCGCCGACGTCGTCGTCGTCGACTCCTCCGACACCTTCGCGTGGCACCCGGGACTCATGTTCGACGACGCCACGCTCCAGGTCAGTTTCCTCTCCGACCTGGTCTCGCTCGTCGACCCCAGCCACCCGCTGTCGTTCCTCGCCTACCTCGCCGACGTCGACCGGCTCTACCGGTTCCTCGTCCGGGAGGACTTCTTCCCGACCCGCCGCGAGTACGAGGACTACCTCCGCTGGGCGATCGGCAAGCTCACCGGCCTGCGCTGGAGCACCACCGTCACCGAGGTGCGCTGGGATGAGGAGGCCGGGCACTTCGAGGTGGACCTCACCGGCCCGGACGGCCCGTCGACGCTGCACGCCGAGCACGTGGTGATGGGCATCGGGACCGAACCGGCGATCCCCGAGGCGGTCCGCACCGACTCGGACGCGCTCGTGCACAGCAGCCAGTACCTGTACCACCGCGACGCCCTGCACGCGGCCGAGGCCGTGACGGTGATCGGGTCCGGGCAGTCCGGCGCCGAGATCGTTGCCGACCTGCTCGAGGCGAACCTGACCGGCGGGCCGGCGGTGCGCTGGTGGACCCGCACGCCGTGGTTCGCGCCGTTGGACTTCACCAAGCTCTCGCTCGAGATGACCACGCCCGCGTACATGGAGTACTTCCACAGTCTCCCCGAGGCGACGCGCGACGAGGTGAGGCGCGGGCACTGGCAGTTCCACAAGGGCGTCTCCGAGGACACCCTGGCCCGCATTCACGACCTGCTGTACCGCCGGCAGTTCGTCGCCGACGCGGCGCCGGTGCAGCTGCGCCCGGGCGTGGAGATCGCCTCCGTCGAGGCGAGCGGCGGCGGGCTACGCGTGACCGGTCGCCACCGCGACACCGGGGCGACGCTCGCCCACGATGCAGACCTCGTGGTGGCCGCCACCGGATACACCGAGCGCCCGCCGGCCGTCCTGGCGCCGCTCGCCGACCTCCTGCAGCGTGACGCCCACGGCCGCCCCGTGGTGCTGGCCGACCACTCGATCGCGCCGGCCGACGCCGGGTCCGCGCTCGCGCACCGCCTGTTCATGGCCAATGCCGAGCACCACGCGTTCGGTGTCTCGGCTCCGAACCTCGACATCGGCGCCGTGCGCAACGCCAAGATCCTCAACTCGGTGCTCGGCCGCGAGGCGTACCGGCTGCCGCAGCGCACCGCATTCATCAGCTTCGGGCCGGACGACGACCTGGTCGACGGGCCCGGTGCTCCGAGCACTGACCACCTCCCTGGAACCGGAAGGACCACCACACCATGACCGCGATCGCGACGCGCGTGAGCCAGCCGGAGATCTGCGCCACCTGGGCGCACGCCGGACTGGCCGAGGACCATCTCGTCTACGAGGGCACCGACGGCTGGGTCTACGCTGGCGGCGTCCGCTGCGAGATCGTCCTCACCGCCTCCGAAGTACGCGTGACCAGCCACGACGCCGAGGGTAGGGCCCAGGTCCGCACCTCCGGCTACTCCGTGCGCCCCGCGCAAGCGCTGGAGGAGGCCCTGGCCGGACTCGACCTGGACGACTGGCGCGTCTACGGCTGGATCGGCTTCGACTTCTGCGCCCCGTTCCACGGGGCGACCGACCATCTGGACGACGACGACGAACTGGCGCACCTTTTCGTGCCGGAGTTCGAGGCCTTCGTGGACCACTCGGGCGATCTGCGGTTCGTCGGCGTGGACCCCGAGCTCGAGGCGCGGATGCGGTCGCTGGCCCAGAACCCGCTCCTCGTGGAGGACGAGGCGCGGCGACCCCTGCCGGTGACCGAGGACCCGACCGGCTACCGCGAGCGGGTCGCCACCGCGATCGACGAGATCCATGCCGGCCGCTACGAGAAGGTGATCATCTCCCGCGAGGTAACCGTGCCCTTCGACGTGGACATCCCCGCCACCTACCTGACCGGGCGGCTGGCCAACACTCCGGCCCGCTCGTTCACGTTCCGGCTCGGCGGTCTCGAGGCGGCCGGGTTCTCCCCGGAGATCGTGGGCTCGGTCGACGAGTCCGGCCTGATCACCACCGAGCCGGTGGCCGGCACCCGCGCCCACGGCGTCTCGCCGGACGCGGACGCCGCCGCGCGCGTCGAGCTGGAGAACGACGACAAGGAGATCGTCGAGCACGCCATCTCCGTGCGGACCTCGTGCGCCGAGGTGGCGGCGGTGGCCGTCCCCGGCACCACCGCGGTGTCCGAGTTCATGACCGTCCGACCCCGCGGCAGCGTGCAGCACCTGGCGTCGACCGTCGTGGGTCAGCTGGCCGAGCCGCACTCGGCCTGGGACGCGCTCCAGGAGCTGTTCCCGTCGGTGACCGCCTCGGGTATCCCCAAGGCCCCGGCGATTGACGCGATCTACCGGCTCGAGGCCTCGCGGCGCGGCGTGTACTCCGGGGCGGTGGTGAAGGCGTCCTCGGCCGGCGAGCTCGAGGCCACCCTCGTCCTGCGTTCGGTGTACAAGAAGGGTGACCGGAGCTGGCTCCGTGCCGGTGCCGGCATCGTGCGCCAGAGCAACCCGGAGCGGGAGTTCACCGAGACCTGCGAGAAGCTCGGGAGCGTCGCCCCGTATCTCGTGGCCGGATCGGCGTCGGAGGGCCGGGCGTGACCGGGGGCGTGACCACGGACGTTGCCGCGGACGTGACGGCCGGCGCGACCGCGGACATGACCGCTGGCGCCGGCGCGCGACGGTTCACCGAGCCGGTCTCGCTGCCGGAGTACCGGGACCTGCTCGACGGCGTCTTCGACGAGACGGTCACGGCGATGGTGAACGAGGCCGAGCGCACCGAGATCTTCCCGCGGGCCCTCCTGGAGAAGCTCGGATCGGCCGGGGTCTTCCGCGCCAAGTGGGCCGGGGCGACCAGGCCGGACGTCGCCAAGCTCTTCGAGCTGGGCTATCGGCTGGGCCGCACCGGATCCACGGGCATCGGCGTCGGGGTGAGCCTGCACGACGCGGGGATCGCCACGCTGCGCCGGTTCGGTAAAACCGACTACCTCACCGACCTGGCGGAGCGGGCGATCGACGCCACCGAGGTGCTGTGCATCGGCGCCTCGGAGGAGTCCGGGGGCAGCGACCTCCAGATCGTCGAGACCCTGGTGACGCCCGAGACCTCGGGCGGCGCCGCGGGCTACCGGGTGCGCGGACGGAAGAAGTTCTGTTCGCTCTCGCCGATCGCCGGCCACATGATCGCGGTCGCGCGCAGCGCCGAGGACGGCAGCACGCAGGGCAACAACGTGGTGGTGGCCGTGCCGATGAAGTCGCCCGGCGTGGTGGTGGGCGAACGGTACCGCAAGCTCTCGGCCGGGCCGCTCGACACCGCACCCGTCGACATCGACACATGGGTTCCCGAGGAGGCCATCGTCGCGCGTGCCGGGACCGGCTTGGCGGTGATCAGCTGGGGCCTCGCTCACGAAAGGTTGTCGGTGGCCGCCCAGGTCGCCTCGGCCTGCGACATGCTGCTGGGCATCACACTGGCCCGGATGATGGACCGGCGCCAGTTCGGCAAGCGCCTGTACGACCACCAGGCGCTGCGCCTGCGGGTCGCGGACCTGCAGTCCCGCGTCGACATGCTGCGCTTCTCGCTCGACGGGATCGCCGCGGCCGGGCCGATGAACGTCCGCACCGCTGCCGCGGTCAAGGTCACCGCCGTGCGGCTGGCCGAGGAGGTCGCGGGAGAGTGCCTACACATCTTCGGCGGCTCCGGCTACCTGCTGAACGAGACCCCGGTGGGCCGCTGGTGGAAGGACATCAAGCTCGGACGCGTCGGCGGCGGCTCCGACGAGGTCCTGTGGGAGCTGATCGCTGCGGCCATGCGGCCGGACACCGCCGGCTACATGGCGTTGTCCGAGCACCTGCTCACGGATTGACGGCCTCGACGACCTTGTCGAGTTCGGCCACTGACGCGTTGACTATCGCGTCGACGACCTTGGGATACGCCGGGGAGTCGACGGACACGATCGAGGCGTGGTCCTCCCCCTCGAGGAGGGTCAGTTCGGCCTTGCCGCCAGCCTTCTGGGCGGCCTTCACGTAGCGGCGCGAGTTCTCCGGCGGGACCACCGTGTCCTCGGTGCCGTGGATCGCGACCACGGGGGTCCCGGGGTCGACGTTCTGTGCCGGGTCCACCGTCGCGTAGCGGGCCGGGACCTGGAGCGGGGTCCCGCCGATCGCGTTGAGCACCCGGTCGTCGCCGGCGCGTGCGGAGAAGACCGAGTCCAGAGTGCCCGCGATGGACACGATCCGCGTCGGGCGGAATGCGGGGAACGCGCCCACCTCGTTGTGGTTCAGCGTGTGTCTGGTCCCGCCCCACGCGGCGAACTGGGCACCCGTGCTGTGTCCCACCACCACCTCGTCGTCGGTGGCGATGGCGGGGAATTTCTCGTTGACCTTGACCACGTGGTCGAGGGCGTCGGCGATGTCGTTGTAGGTGGTGGGCCAGCCACCGCCTGTGCCGAGCCGCCGGTACTCGATGTTGTACACGGCCATCCCGCGGACGGTCAGGGCGCGGGCGAGCGAATCGAACGAGTCGGCACCTTGCCCGTCCTGCGCGACCCCTCCGTGGATGATCACGGCCAGGGGCACCGAATGGTCCCGGTGCTCGCCGGCCGGCAGGTACAGATCGGCCCAGTTCTGGGCCGGGTCGGGGGCCTCGTGGCTCGTGGGGTACTCGATGCGCTGGACCGTCACCTCGGCCAGGTGGGCGGGAGAGTCCGGGTGGGTGACGGTGCGCGGCTCCGGCGACCCGGTCACGCAGGCGGTGAGTGTGGCCACGAGGATGAGGGCACCGGTGCCAGCGGCAAGCGGGCGACTGATCCGCCGTGCGAGCCCGCGTCTTGCCATGTCATCCCCTGTACCCCGAGCCTGTGTGACCGCAGCGGCCTGTCTCATGAACAATCGACCTCGACGCACGACGTGAAATATAGCTTACTTTCTCGTACTCCGTCGGTCGGGGGCACACGACCGTGTGACCGCTGATCGGGGGTGACGTCCGGGGTCTGCCGGATGTCAGCGGATGACGGTGACGCGTCCCGGTTCCGGAGCGGAGAGCGGGCCTTCGTCGGTGACGTACCGCTCCAGTGCGGAGATGTCGGTCAGTCCGGCCTCGCGGCGGGCGCCGTTGACGGCGAACGGCGATCCGTTCCACTCGGGGGAGGAGAGGAACTCGTTGACCACGACCGTGTATTCGGCGTCGGGGTCGACGAGGCGGCCGTCGATGAGGATCTCGGTGACCCTCGATCCTTCGGGCTCGGTCATGTCGACGGTGTAGTGCACGTTGGAGGAGACGGCGGGGCCGTGGCGTCCGATGTCGTCGGCGAACAGGTCGAAGGCGTCCTCCAGTTCCTTACCCGTGACAGTCACCAGGTAGAGCCGGTCACCGTAGGGCTGGACCGTGTGGAGGTCGGCGTAGCTCAGCGGTCCCGCGGGCATGTCGGCGCGCAGGGAGTCAGGGTTGGACAGGGCGAGGTCGGCTCCCCGGCCGCGCGCGGCGTGCAGTTGACCGTCGGCGATGACGTCGGCCAGGGGGGACTCGCCGTTCGAGTCCATCTCGCGCGGGATGGGCGTCGACGCCTCGCCGATCACCTTCCGGGCGAGTGGCGCGGCGGCGGCGGTGGCCTGACGGACGAGTTCCTCGGTCCGTGGGTCGGGCTCGATGTCGAGGTTGACGGTCTGGTTGAACACCGAGGTCTGGGGGCGGACAACCTGGCCGGTGGCGGTGTCGACGGCCAGGTCGACGACCGTGACCGAGCGTCCGTGGGACGCGGGGGCGACGACGACGCGCTCGTCGCTCTCCGGGTCGAAGACGCGGCAGGTCGCGGGCCCTCCCGATGCGCCGACGATGAGGGCGTCGACCGCCGGGTTGAGTTTCCTCACCAGGTCGTTGTCGGCGAGCTCGTCCGGGCACGCTCCAGGGTCGAGGTTGTCGTGCACCGCCGTCATCTGGACCATGCCGACGATCGCTTCGACCCCGAGGAACTGCAGGGTCTCGACAGTGGAATCGACTGAGCGCAGCGGGTCCGCTAGTCGGGTGGTGGTGGCCGGACCCGAGTCCGACGGAACGGTCACCGCCACGACGCCCACCCGCACGTCGCCGATGCGGTGGATGGCGAAGGGGAAGGTCGGTGCGGCGTCGTGCGACGGGATAACGTTGGAGGCGAGAAAGGGGAACGCCGCCCCGCGGAACGGCGGCAGCGGCGGATCGACGCGGCATTCCTGCTCGGTGTGGCAGGACGGCTTGACCAGGGACTGGACACGGTCAGTACCCTTGTCCAGTTCGCGACGGCCGATGCCGGCCCCGTCCACGCCGATCTGGTTGAAGAACTCGATTGTCGGACGGTCGCCCAGCAGGGCCGCCTCCGGCGCGGTGCCGCCGAGGGAGTCGCCGGTCGCCAGGAGGAGTGCGTCGCCGGCCTGTGCGCGGAGCTTGTCGACCGTGGTCGCGAGGTGGGGGCCGCCGCCGGCGGGGCGGACGTTCCCGGATCCGTCACGGAGTTCGCCCTGGAAGCCGACCGGTCGGGAGATCGCGCCGGCGAACTCTCCGATGCCGAGGATCCGGACCGATTGCGTCTGGTTTGACGGGCTCCACGGCTTGCTGGTCGCGCCGGTCTGGGCCGCGGCGAACGGAGGGTGGACCAGGCTCAGGATCATCGCCGACACGGCGAGCACGACCGCAGCGGCGGGTCGCAACCTGGACGTATAGACAGATGCAGAGTTCGGATCACCCTTCGAACCCTGCAACTGCACACCGACTCCTCAACCGCCGCTCGCTCGTGGACGCGGCAAAAGCGGAAGCGGACACCGTGGTTGCTTCCGTGACTGGGACCATGGTGCCGCCGCGAGGTCACGAGACCCCGCCAGAATTGTCACATTACGGTCACGAATTCCTGAGCGGCAGAGAGGAAGCGATCGTTCTCGGCCGGATCTCCGATGGATACGCGAACCCCGTCCCCGGCAAAGCACCGGGTGATGACCAGGCGTTCCCGGCAGTGATCGTTGAACGCGGTGGCCCGGTCTTCGAGCGGGAGCCAGATGAAGTTCGCCTGACTCTCGGGAACCTCGAAGCCGCTGGCGAGCAGTGCCTCGCGGACCCGGGTGCGCTCGGCGACCACCGCGTCGGTCCGGGATCGCAGCTCGTCGCCGGCCTCGAGACAGGCGATCCCGGCGGCCTGGGCGAGTGAGCTCACCGAGAACGGCACGACCATCTTCACCACCGGCGTGACCAGGTCCGCCGGGCCGACCAGGTAGCCGACCCGCAGTCCCGCGAGACCGTATGCCTTGGAGAAGGTCCGCAGGGACACGACGTTCGTGCGCGCCATCGCCTCGGCGACGCCGTCCACCGCATCGTCGGAGCGGAGGTATTCGTAGTACGCCTCGTCCAGTGCCACGGTGACCCGCTCGGGGACGCGGTCCAGGAACTTCGTGAGTTCTGTGCGGGAGACGGCCGGCCCGGTCGGGTTGTTGGGCGTGCACACGAAGATCAACCGGGTGCGGTCGGTGACGGCCTCGGCGATCGCGTCCAGGTCCAGTGACCCGTCGGCGCGATTGGGTACCTGTACCGGCACGGCGTGCGCGATGCGGGCGACGATCGGGTAGGCCTCGAAGGAGCGCCAGCCGAAGATCACCTCGTCGCCCGGTGCGCACGATGCCTGGACGAGTTGCTGGCACAGGGCCACCGAGCCGCACCCGGCCGTCACGTTGGAGGGCTGGACGCCCAGGAAGTCGGCGAGCTTGTCTACGAGTGCCCGCGCGATGATGTCGGGGTAGCGGTTGGCGCCGGCGGCTGCCTCGGCGATCGCGGCTGCCACGGAAGGCAGCGGGCCGGCAGTCGTCTCGTTTGAGGCGAGCTTGACCGCGCCGGGCACAGTCGCACCCGGCACGTAGGCGGGGATGGCGTCGAGATCGGTACGCACGTCGGGGCTCATATGAACAGCGTAGTTCCAGTAGCTTTCGCGGGGGTGACCGGCTGTTTTGCGATCCTGCGGACCCGTTGTGTACTGTTGTTTCTCGTTGGTTCGGAAGAGCCTCCAGGAGGCGTGCCAGAGCGGCCGAATGGGACTCACTGCTAATGAGTTGTCCTCCTAAAAGGGGACCGGAGGTTCAAATCCTCTCGCCTCCGCCATGTCGGGGAACCGGGTGACCGGGGATCTGGCACGACAGATGAATATGCGCCCGTAGCTCAATGGATAGAGCACTTGACTACGGATCAAGAGGTTAGGGGTTCGAATCCCTTCGGGCGCACAAGAGAAAACCCCCGCTGACCTGCACGAATGAGGCCGGCGGGGGTTTCTGTTTGGTCGGTTATGGGTTCACCGATCCAGCACTTATCCAGTGTTTACGTCCTGCGGGCCGAGCTGATCTAGGACCAGTGACATGTCCGGCGCGACCGACGCCCGTTCGACGTAGTGCTTCTTCGTCACCGCAGTACCGGAGTGGCCGAGGACCGCCGCCGCAGACTCAACGTCGACTTCCCGGTCCACGAGCGTCGCCACCGTCCGCCTGAAAGTGTGGGGAGTGATCCAGGCGTACTCGTCGCCCCGAATCTCACGCCACCGCCGACGCCAGTTGTGGGGGTCGATAGGTCCGCCCACGGCATTGACGAACACTAGGTTCTGGTCGGAGCGTGGAGCGTTCACCTTCAGCGCAATAAGCGCGTCGACGGCGAACCGGGGCAGCGCCACCGTCCGGTAGCCGCTCGCAGTCTTCGGGGTCGGTTGACGGACCAGTCCGCCGCCTTCAGCCTTCGTGCCCTCCAGCCGGATGATGGTTCCCGACACTGTGACGGTGGGAGGTGTGGCCGTGAGGTCAACGTCGTCCCAGGTGAGCGCCAGCAGTTCGCCGATCCGGCATCCGGTGGCCAGCATGATGTCCAGGGCGTGCCCGGTGTGTTGCCACCGTGGCCGTCCGCCGCGTCGCTTGTCGTCGTCGCCTGCCTGCCATGCTGCGATTCGGCGGCGCACCGCTTGGAGATCATCGAGGGTTGCGGCGCGTGGCGCTGTCCGCTTGGGGCGTGTCAGGCGTACTTGTCCTACAGGGTCGGGTCGATCTAGGTTCGCTCCACGTTCGTCGGCGAGTGCGAACGCGCCACGCACGATGACCTTGAACCGCTTTGCCAATCCGGGCCGAGACCTGGACACGTCTTTCAACCATGTCTGGACGATCTCAGCGGTGCAGTCCTCCAGCCTCATGTCGGCAATGCCACCGTTGTCGCCGGACATGGCGCGGGCGTCAGCCCGGTATGTTTCTGCCGTCTGTACGGCGATCTCACCGGCTTCCAGCTTCCCGTCGATCCAGATGTTGATGACGGTGGACAGTTTCGTCTGGGGGCCGATGCCGTCCTCGATGACTCCGGCGCGGCGTTTCGCTGCGATGCGTACGGCGGCACGCGCCTTCTCGACGGACTCGCCGTCCGCCTGGACTTGCCGTAGCCGGTCGTCGCGGCATCGCACATTGACGTAGGCCCGGTATGAGCGTGGGCCGAGTTGTTTGATTCGGACTTCTCCAAGTTCTCCTACGCGGAGACGTCGCCTAGCCATTGTCGTGCTCCCCGTAACCCTTGACCGTCCAGCCGTCGCGGGCAGCTTGCCTTGCAGCCTCCGACTCCTCCTCGTCAAGTTCTAGGACCAGAGCACTGTCCCGGTAAGGGCTTCCCTGTTCCCGGTAGAGCCGCAACCGTTCCCGCCCGCGAGCCTTCCGAATCCTGAGCAGTCGTCGCAGTGACGAGATACGAGCTACTGAGTCACTCTCATGTTCGGCACTCCAGATGCCCATTCCTCCGGTTTCACCGCACCACCATTCGTATGAGTCGCCCGAGGGGAACGGGGGGCTGGATGGAGATATTCGGGACTCGCCGTCAGGGGCATCGCTGTACATGAGCAATGCAGGAGTTGTTTCTAGCGCTAGGGCAAGGATCAACAGTTCGGATATGTCCAGCTTGCTCGCCCGCGACCCCGACTCGATCTTTGCAAGCGTGGATCGCGTGATCGGGTAGCCGAGCCGTTTAGTCCTGTCGGCAACTGCAGCGGCAGTAATGCCGAGTTCGGTTCTCCTGGTGCGCATCGCGTCTCCTACTCGCCGGGTCAGTTCGTCGGCCCAGTCCGCTGCGCTCACACCGTTGTATCCGCTCTCCATGCGAACAGACTAATTGTGGCCGGCGGTTGAACCTGCCCCCAGCCTAGGCTAAAGTTCGCATATAGAGCAACAAGGCTCTGAATGCTCCAGAATGAAGGGGTGGCCCGATGCCAACCGAACCGCTTTACGCCCCGCCCGCTGTCGCCGAGCGATGCGGCCTCACCGTCCAGGCCCTCGCCCTCATGCGGCACGAAGGCAACGGCCCCACCTACATCAAGTTGGGTCGCCGTGTCCGCTACCGCATGTCGGATGTCGACGCCTGGCTGGACGCCAACACCGTCAAGACGGGAGACGCGGCGTGACCGGCGCGGACCTGATCCAGGCATCGGGCATGGCCACCGGCGAGTTCCTGGAGGCGTTCTTCGGGGCCGGAATGAGTGAAGGGGACATGGAATGAGTAATCGAACATGGGAGATCAACATGACCGAAGCCAACTTCGACCGGCTGGAGCGCAACGCGGAACAGCGCGTGAGACGACAGGCCCGCGACCTCGGATTCACACTGATCAAGTCCAAGGCCCGTAATCCGCTCGATGTCACGTACGGCGGGTTCATGCTCGCGATGGACGGGGTTTCCGTGGCTGGCGGTGAGGGGCCGGGGTTCATGTTCGACCTGGACGACATCGCCGATTACCTCGACCACTACGAGGACGGTGCGGCATGAGCACCCGCGACGAGTTGGATTGGGCGTGCCGGGACGAGACCGAGTTAGCCCTGGAACTCCACGACCACGCCCGCCCATACCTCGCGGGTGACGTTGGCCCCGAGAAGTTCCTCGACGCCGCGCACCGGTACGGACTGGCACGCCTACACCGGGAACGCCTCCAAGACGCACTGTGGGGCGAACCGTGATGGCGTGGCACTCGACGGAGGACATCGCCCAGGAGGTGCGCAGGCGGCACGGTCTACCCGTCGGGGTGGCCCGCCGACTGGTTGAACTGGAGTACCGCGACCTGGTGGATACGGGGGTGGCGGTGATCCGTAGTCACGTGACAGAACGGGATCGGGAACTGTTTCTCGACCACATCGCCGAGACCATCGCGGAACCGTAGTTTCGTGTGTGACTCGGACCCGGACCGTCGTCGGACAATCCCAGTCATGACGACGACACCACCCGGCCCGGACCGGCAATACCTGTCCGCAGTGGAGGCGGCCGCCTACGCGCACAAGTCACGGCACTGGCTTTTCGCCCGACTGCGCGACGGCAGCCTCACCCGCTACAGGTCTCCCCGTGATGCCCGCATCACCTGGATCGACATCGACGAACTCGACGCGCTCCTGGGCGACATCCGCCCAGCCGCGTAACTCACTACTCCCGAGGACGCCCACCGCGTCCGCCCCAGACAGAAAAAACGGACCCCACGCCGCCAAGCCAGGGGTCCGTTAAAACCAACCGAATGTGGTCAGTTTAGCACTGGCCACGGGGTTTCAGGAGACCACATGACCGCCATCGACCGACTACGCGACGCCTGGCACGCGGCAGGACTGAACTGGACCGACACCAGTGCCAACACCGCGTCCGCACAAGCCCCCGGCCACTCGCCAGCCGACAAGTCCGTCAGCATCACTCAGATCGACGGCCAAGCACTTATGCACTGCCACGCGGGCGAGGCCACCGAAGATGTCCTCGGGTCCGTCAATCTCACCACCGCCGACCTGTTCGACAACCCCCAGGGCGTGACCTATGAGTACGCCGATGGGCGCAAGGTCCACCGGACTCCGAACAAGCGGTTCAGGCAGGCCGGGAACACCGCCGGAACTGCCCTGTACCGCGTCGAAAACCTGCCCGAGGGTAAAGACCTACAAGTGTTCGTGGTAGAGGGGGAGAAGGACGTTCACGCCCTCGAATCCATCGGCGCGTACGCCGTCACCTCCGGTGGAGCCAACACCGCCCGCAAGCGCGACTGGTCCCCGCTCCAGGACCGGCACGTCACCATCGTCGCCGACGACGACCAGCCCGGACACAAATACGCCGACCAGGTCGCAGCCGAGCTGGAGAACATCGCCGCCAGCATCACCGTCGTGGCAGCCAAGACCGGCAAGGATGCGGCGGACCATATCGCCGCCGGCCACACCATCACCGAGTTCCAAAAGATCGAGACCAAGCCCACCGGGCGACGCCTCAAGATCACCTTCGGCCACGAAGTCAAGACCCGCAAGATTGAATGGCTAATCCCTGATTGGATTCCCCGATCCGCCCTCACCCTCCTTGCAGGACGAGAAGGACTCGGCAAGTCCACCATCGCCGTCGCCTGGACGGCAGAAGAGACCATCAAAGGCAACTACGTCCTGTACGTCCACACCGAGGACAGTCGGGAACACACAGTCGCTCCCAGGCTCAAGGCAGCGGGCGCGGACATGTCGAAGGTCATCTTCGTAGACGTGGAAACCGAGACCAGTGATAGCGGCACGATCACCCTGCCCTTGGATAACACCGCCCTGGAACAGGTCATCGCCGAATACGGGGTGACGTTCATGGTCCTCGACGCGGCCACCAGCTCCATGTCGTCAGAACTGTCCGGCAAGGACGACCGGCAAGTCCGGCAGTTCCTCGAACCTCTCGCACAGATGGCGGCACGACAGAAGATGGTCGTCCTCGGGCTGGTCCACTTCGGCAAGCGTGATGGCGCGGACTCCGGCAAGCTCATCCTCGGTTCAATCGCTTGGTCTCAGGTCGCCCGGTCTGTTCTGTCCGTCGCCCTGGACGAAGACCAGGACCAGTTGGTCATCACCAACACCAAGGGCAACCTCGCCACCTGCGTCCGCTCCGAAGCCGCCCGCATCGTGTCCCAGACCATCGACACCGAGGACGGCCCCACCGAAGTCGGCAAGGTCAAGTGGTTGGGAGAAGTAAAGGCTGACGCCCGAGACTTCCTCGCAGGCGACGCCATCGACGGCGACGAACGCACCGAGATCGAGAAGATCATCCTCGACTACCTGGAGAGCAACGGGGGATCGGCCCCGGCCAAGGAAGTCCTCAAGGCCACCCGCGACGCAGGACTGGACGACAACGCCGTCAAGAAGGCCCGCCGAAAGATGGGTGTCAAGACCGAGAAGGCCGGCGGCACCGGCGTCGGTTGGGTGTGGACCATCGACAACGCGCCGACCGACGGGGACGTGCCCGAAGAGGCAAAGGTGCCCAAAGATTCCAAAGATGCCCATGCACGTGTGAAGGCACCTTTGGCACCTTTGCCGGAATCTTCGGCCCCCGCACCCCGCGACGACGCCCGACGGGATGTTCTCGGAGCCTTGTCCGCCACGTACGGCATGGACGCCCGAGTCCTCACGCAGTCCGTGTCCCCCCGCTACCGCGACCAGGTGAACGACATCCTCGACCAGTTCGTCACCGAAGGCATCGCCACCCTCGACGGAACCAAGTACCAACTCGCCACCGCCCAGGAGACCGCCGCATGACACAGAAGAAACCCCCAAAGCTGACCCTGCTGAACGCCCGGTCCAGCCGCGTGCAGGACGCCCTCGACACCCTCGTGGACGCCCGCTCACAACGTGCCGCACGACTCATCCGGGCATTGCCCGAGGACGAGCTGAGACTGCTCCTGTTCGCCGCCGTCACATCTGTCGATCCCAGGTGGCGGTTCCCGGCCCACACGAACACACTGCTACCGGCAGGCACCGTCGACCAGGAAAAGATGCGCCGCGACATCGCCGCGATCCTCATCAAGAACCCGTACGCGATCACCCCGCACATGCTCGCCTTGTCCGATGCCGTGGCACAGCACGATCCCAGGCGACAAGACCAGGCCGCAGCATGAGCGCGGCGACTGGACGCGGGGACAAAGATGAACCTCCGCTATATGTCCAGATCGCCCCCGATGTGGCCCGCCTGGCATCCGAGGGCATCGGCAGGAATCGCATCGCGGACCAGCTCGACGTTGCCCAGTCCACCGTGACCAAGGCAGCGCAGCACGCGGGGATCGACCTCGACGCGGCACCAGCAGCAGCTACCGCAGGACGAGCGAGGCAAGCCGAGCACGCCCGCCTGGAGTTGGCAGGACTCGCCCACCAAATCGCGGTGAAGGCCGGGAACAAGCTTGTGGACGCACTGGACCGGGACGACCTCGACGCCATCCGGCCACTGTCCGTCGCCTTCGGTGTGAGTGCTGACAAGGAGATTGCGCTCGCGCGACATCTGCCCGCAGGCGACGCCACCACCGGCGACACGCTGCTCGACCGGCTCGCCACCGGGTTCTCCGAGTGGGCCGCGCACGTCGAACAACTAGACCACCACCAGACCGCCGACGATGCCCAGGGAGGCACAGCATGACCAAGAAGACCGTCACCGATTACGAAGCCGACATGACCCGGCTGGAGGCCGACATCCGCGCCACCGCCCACATGGTCACCGGCGACCCCGACCTCACCGACGAGGGCAAGAAGCGCCGCCACCGGGCGTGGTCAAATGAACGACGGTGGGCCGAGCAGTTCGACGCCACCGCCACCGGCCTGACAACCGCACTGGAATCGGCCCAGGCTAAGGCGGCAGCCGCCCGCGCCACGATGACGACGATGCCCGACGGTGATGCGGCGCTCGCCCAGGAGATGCGCATGAATCGGCGCATGAAGCGGATTGAGGCCGTCCTCAACGCGGGAGGCACCGGGCCGCTGCTGGACCTGATCGCCACCGCCGACGACGCCGAGTTGCCGTTCCTGCTGGAACACATCAACGATCATCACGAGTCTGTTGGCGGGGATATCGGTAGTGCAGGTGCGCAGATTGTCGAACAGGCACTACGTGATCGTTCTCCCGAGTACGCCCAGGCCGCGCACGTGGCCGGTGCCGCGAACAATGCGCTGACCATCGCCCGCGAGAAGATCAACTACCTGCGGGCACTCATCGAAGATCCTGCGACCCCGCCGCCCGGTGAGTACGCCCTCGCCGGGATGAGTGTTACCGGTGTCGTGCCTGACGTGGCCGGTCTCACCGCGTAACCCTGGACCCCCGGCGTGCGGTCTGCTCGCATCACGCCGAATGCCCTGCCACTGCGGTCCCGGTGGCCGGCAGGGCAGCGCCCCCTACGTCATCGCGACGTGGGGGGCGTCGTGCATTTGTCGAAACCCCGCGCGCGCGATAGTGCTGGAGGTTTCTACCCCGTCCATGTTTTATCCAGCACATTGACGGAAACCTAGACGAATCCCGGCAGTGCCCGACACATGTTCGTAGGGGCCATAATCCCACGTCGGCAGCCGTAAACGAATCTCATGGAATGACCCCACGGAGAGTGACCCGATTACAAGAGGTTAGGGGTTCGAGTCCCTTCGGGCGCACAGGAAGAACGCCCCCGCCGGTTCGGCGGGGGCGTTCGTCGTTCCTGCTTCGAAGCTCGGGTCGAGTTCCTACCTCGGGCTGAGTTCCTAGCTCGGGTCGAGCACCACCACGGGGATCAGCCGGTCGGTACGGGTCTGATACTTCAGGTACGGCGGGTAGAGCTCGGCCATCTGCGACCACAGGCGCTCCCGCTCCTCGCCGTCGGCCACCCGCGCGACCGCCGTCATCTTCTCGGCGCCCACCTGTATCCGCACCTCGGGCTCGGCGGTGAGGTTGTGGAACCAGCCCGGATGGGTCGGGGCGCCGCCCTTGGAGGCGATCACCACGTAGGCGCCGTCGGCCTCGCCGTAGATCAGCGGCATGGTGAGGATCCGCCCGGTGCGGCGACCGCGGGTGGTCAGCAGCAGCGTCGGAGTGTCCTCCCGTCCGCCCGACGCTGGCGTCGAACAGGCGCGCGCTCTCGGGGTCCCTGGCGTACTCCTCGAGATGGTCGCGGATCCAGTCCGGGACCTCGGGTTGCGGATCGTTCTGTGGCTGTGTACTCATGGGGTCCAGTGTGCTCTGATCCACCGGCCGCGTGCGTGAATCACCTCGTCCAGTCGATCTCATTCGCCATGGCGAGCAGTCGCTCCCGCCGCCGCACCCGGTCCCGTTGCCCCGCCGGTTACCCTGCGTCCATGAGGCTTGCGACGGACGGCGGCGTCGAGGGGCGGCTCCCGTGGTACCTGTGCCGGGCGTCGGGCCGGGTGCCACATGACTTCGGCCCGGAGCAGCCGTTCGTGGCGCTGCACCCGATGATCAACTACCGCCCCTACATCGCCGCCTCGCCCGACGTCTTCCCGCCCGGCCACCCCGGCTACGACCAGGGCGTGGCGGGTGACCTGCAGATTCCGGCGCCGCTGCGGGAGCGGATCGAGCAGTGGGTCGCCGAGTTCACGGGCAATTTTCTCCACCTCGGGGACAGGCCGGTCGACCAACCGGTGTGGCGCGACGGGTTCGACGAGATCGCCTGGCTCCGCCGGGGCCACGCGCTCGCGGAGGAGCTGGGCGCGCACTATCCGGGCCATGCCGCGTTCTGTTGCGCGGAGGAATACGTGGTGTGCGAACTCGCCGCCGAGCAGCTCAACTATGTGTGCGCGCTGACCGGCCCCCACTATCGCGAGGACGGCTGGCGGATGCCGGGCAACGAGCCTGACCCGGACCAGCCGGGCGAGCTGAAGCTGATGCCGGAATACGGTGTCGAGTGGGGACTGTGGGACGGGTGGCTGCCGTACCACCAGCCGCCGCGGCTGCGCGCCGGTCCCGGTCGGGGAGGCTTCACCACGCCACGCTCCCTGGGCCTGACCTCCGACCTCGAGGAGCGTCTGCGCAGGTGGAACGAGGACTGGCGCCACGGCTTTCTCGGCTACGGCCCGGCTACGGGGTCGGGCCCGGACGCGGACTCCGGCGCCGCGCTCGGCCTGCCCGGCTACGGATTCGCCCTGCCGCGCTGGGTCGGCGGGGTCGACCCAGTGGCCTGGTACCGCGAGGGCCACGCGATCGCCGCCCGCCTGGCCGAGGAACTCCCGGGCGTGCGGGTGCGGCTCAGCGCGGTCCGGTACGTGTGCGCGGGGCGCTTCCGCCACGAGATACCGATTTTCGACGACGACGAGTACTGGACTCGACCCGGCGCCTGACCGGGGACCTCAGGTCCCGGGGACACCACCGGGGGCGTCGGCGTCCCGGACGTCGCCTGCGTCGCCGACGTCCGGGGGTGGGGCGCGACGTATGACGACGACGAGGCCGTGCGCTTCGTAGTCTCAGCAGATGCCCGGCCCCGCTCGAGACGCCCTCCGCCGCAACGTCGGCCATCTTGCATCGGTGGCCCTGGTCGTCATGTGGAGCTCCGGCTTCGTGGGAGCCGAGCTCGGGGTTCGTTCCGGCGGCACCCCGCTACAGCTGTTGAGCTGGCGGTTCACGATTCTCGCGGTGATGCTCGTGTCGGTCTGTCTGGTACTGCGTGTCGACCTCACCGACCGGCGGGCGTGGGGCAGGCAGGCGCTCATCGGGCTGCTCAGCCAGGCTGCGTTCCTGTATCTCGTCTTTGAGGGCGTCAACAACGGCGTCGACGGTGGGCTCGCCGCCCTCATCGCCTCGCTCCAGCCGTTGCTCGTGGCCACGGTCGCGGGCCGGATCCTCGGTGAGCGCATCACGCCGGTCATGTGGATCGGCATGGTCCTGGGGCTGGCCGGGGTGGCGGTGGCGGTCTCCGGTGATCTCGGCAGCGGGTCGGCGCAGTGGTGGGCCTACCTGCTCCCGGCGGTCGGGATGCTCTCGCTGACCACCGGTACGGTGCTCACTCAGAAGCTGCGACCCACCGAGTCGCTGCTGCAGTCCATCACCATGCAGATGGTGGTCACGGCCCTCGCGCTGCTGGTTGTGTCGGTCGTGGTGGGGCAGGCCGCGGTGCCGGCCCGGCTCGATTTCTGGCTCGCCGTGCTGTGGCTGGTGTTCTTGTCCACTCTCTGCGGCTACGCCCTCTTCCAGTACGTCACCCGCACGCGCGGGGCGACGGTGTCGAGCGTGCTTCTCTACCTCACCCCGCCCACGACCATGCTCTGGGTGTGGCTCATGTTCGGCGTGCCGATCACGCTCACGGCCGTGCTGGGGATGACCATCAGCGCGGTTGGAGTCACCCTGGTTCTGAGATCACGGTCGGCAGCAGCGTCTCACTGGGCTCGTCGGTAGAGCGCCGCGGGCCGTCCGCGGAGCGCGGTGGACAGGAGCACCTCGCCGTCGTCGTCATATACCGGTTCCACATGCGGCTTCATCCGGCGCGCGAAGTTGTCCTTGTGTAGCTCCTCGCTGAGCACGGCCTCGTGGACGCGGCGCAGTTGGTGCAGGGTGAACGGCTCGGGCAGGAAGTGGTCGGGGTCCGGGCCGACGCCCGCGTAGCGCTGCCGGATCTCGTACCGCTCACGGACGTCGGCGATCGCGGCGGCGACGATGGCGGCGTGGTCGAACAGGAGCTTGTCCACGCCTTCGAGCTGGCCGTCCGCGGTGACCGGGACCAGTTCGCCCCGGGCCCCGGCGAGGTCGGCCTCGTGCAGTGGCAGGGAGTGTGCGGCGGACACGGCCCAGGTGCGGTCGTCGCGGGCGGGATCATCGAACAGGCGCAGGAGTCGCGGGCCGGCGGTGACATCTGGCGCGATCCTGACCTTGCTCTCCAGAACCATGTCGGCGGTCTGGGCGACTGTGGTGCGCTCGCGCAGGAACGCCCCGGGCAGGGCGATGCCGTCCGGGTCGCTGCGGTGCTGGACGAGGATCCGCAGTTCAGGATCGGCTCCGCCGGCGCCGGTCACGGTGAGGATCGCCAGGTCCACGGCCACGGCGGGTCGGGGATAGGTGCTGAGTGTGGACACGCCTGTCACATTAGCGCGGATTTAGTGCTAATGTTTAGCGCGCATGGAGTGCTAAAGAATGGAGTGGAGCAATGAACACGATGAGCGACCGCATCGCCGGCGTGATGATCGGCACCGCCGTGGGGGACGCGCTCGGTGCGGGCTACGAGTTCGGCTCCGCGCCCCTCGGCACCGATGGTCCGCAGATGATCGGCGGCGGACTCGGCGGCTTCGCACCCGGCGAGTGGACCGACGACACCACCATGGCCTGGTGCGTCCTCGACGCGGCGGCGCAGCACAGAGGCCTGCGCTCGGAGGCCGCGCTCGACGCGGTCGCCCGCAACTTCCGCGAGTGGTACGACTCCCGACCGCCGGACATCGGCACCCAGACGCGCGCGGTTCTCGCCGCGGGAGGTCCGCGGCCCACGTCGGCGGGGCTGCTGCAGGCGTCGGCGGAGTTCGCGACCGGGCGCGCGCGGTCGGCGGGCAACGGATCGCTCATGCGCACCGCGCCGGTCGCGGTGGCGCACCTGGGCGAGCCGGGCGAGATCGTGCGCGCGGCGACGGCGGTAAGCGAGCTCACCCATGCCGATCCGCTGGCGGCGCAGGCGTGCGTGCTGTGGTCCCTGGCGATCGACCGGTCCGTGCGGTACGGGGTGCTCGACGTCCGTAGTGGGCTGGAATGGTTCGACGACGACGAGGTGCGCGACTACTGGACCGGCGCGATCGATGAGGCCGAGCAGGGTCCGCCCTCGCGCTTCGTCGAGAACGCCTGGGCGGTGGGAGCGTTGCAGGCCGCGTGGTCGGCCATCCACCACACGCCGGTGCCCGCGGACGATCCGTCCCGCCACGCGACACAGGCCCTGGCGACGGCCCTCGCCATCGGCAACGACACGGACACGGTCGCCGCGATCGCGGGCGGCCTGCTCGGCGCGCGCTGGGGTGCCTCGGCGTTCCCCACCCGGTGGCGGGGCATGCTTCACGGCTACCCGGGGCTGACCGGCGAGCGGCTTGAGGAGCTCGCGGTTGCTGTGGGTGCGTGACGCCCGCGACGTCGCCCCGCGTGGTCCACGGACGCATTTAGTGGTTCGCAGTCGCACCGGGCGGTCCACACATGTCCGGTGAGGGTGTGGACGGGCGTGCACAGGGCGGGGGAGGATTCAGGAGTGACCCCTGAACAGCCTGATCCCGTTCATCGCGCACTGGCGGAACTCGACGCCCGGCTCGGACGCATCACCGCCGAGCTCGCGGACGTCCGCGCCGGGCTGTCGGACCTGGCCAGGCAGTCGGCTGCGGCGCCGGGCCCTGCGAGGGGCGGGTCATCTGCCTCGGTGTGGAGCCCCGGACCTGCTTCCGGCCCTCTTCCACATTCTGGACCCGGTCCCGCACCGGCGAGTGGCCCGTGGCGACCAGCCGCCCCCGCTGCGGCACCGGGGCGTCCGGCCCCCGGCCAGCCAGCACCGGGCCAGCCTGCACCCGGCCAGCAGCAGCCGTGGCGTCCCGGGGTCGGACCAACGCCGGAGGCGGCGGGTAGCACCCCGCGCTCCCGCGGAATCAAGATCAACGCGGCGACGATCATCGCCGCGATCGGCGGCGCCGTGATGCTCGCCGGAGTAGCCTTCCTGCTGGTCGTGGCCATCCAGGCCGGACTGTTCCCGCCGATCGCCCGCGTGATCGGGGCGGCCGTCCTCGCCGCCGTCCTACTCGGACTCGGCCTGTGGCTGCAGTCGCGACATGAGCCCACCGACTCGCGGCCGGTGAATCCCGGCGCTCTGGCACTGGTCGGAACCGGTCTGGCCGCGGGAATGCTCGACGTGATCGCCAGCACCGTGCTCTACCAGTGGGTGCCGATGCCGGCCGCCTACCTCTTCGTGGGTGGCCTCGCGCTCGGGGGAATCGCCCTGGCTCACCGCTGGTCATCGGCCGTCCTGGCGTGCCTCGTCACCGCGGGCACCATGGCCCTGTCGCCGCTCATCTCCTCCGGCGTCGAACTGCCGATCTTCTACGCGATCATCGGCATCGCCACCGCCCTCCTCGCCGGCGAGCTCGGCACCGTCGTGCGCGTACTGTGGTCTGTCCCGCCAGCGTTCCTGCTCACCGGCTACCTCGCGAACTCGGGCACCACCGCCACGAGCGACGTGATCGCGCTCGTCGTGGCCGCCCTGGCCTTTGCCGCCGTGGCAGTGGTGGTGGCCTGGTACGACACCTTCCGGCGGAGCCCGGTGAACGAGACCGCGTCCCTCGTCGTCGTCCCCACTGCGGTTCCCCTCCTCGTGATCCCGCCCCTCGACCTCGCCCGCCCCGGCCTGGTGGTGGGGCTCCTTCTCGCCGCCGCCTACCTCGTCATCTCGGCCCTCGTCGGACGGGTCGCGATGGCCGGTGCGGGACTCGGCGCACTGACCGAAGCGAGCGCACCGGCCGACGGGGGCGCGGCGAGCGACCCTGCCGCTCCCGCCGGACCCGGTACCCGATCCGAGGTCGAGGCCCGACACGGCGCAGGGATGGTGCTGGCCGCGGTGACCGGCTGTGTGGGCAGCGTCCTGCTCGTGGCCGCCTGGGTACGGCTTGGGGACGACGGGCCCACCGCCTTGGCGATCACGCTCACCGCCGTCGCGTACGTCCTGGTCGCCGGACAGTGGGCCCGGGCCTGGGTGGAATGGGTCGCCGGCATCACCACGGTGCTCGCGCTGCTGGTCTACCTGGTGGTCAACCAGCCGCACCTCTCGCTGAGCGAGCGCCTCGCCGTGCGGGAGTTCACGTACCTCGACGTGGTGGCGTCGTTCGCGATCGGGGTCCTCGCGGTGGCCGCGACCTGGTGGATCCGCCGGCGCCATCCCTCCGAGGCGACGCGCGCGATGATGGCCGGGGCCGTGGTGGCGTTGGCCGCGCTGTCGGTGATGGTGGTCGCGGCCGGCGTGGTGATCGGCGGGCTCTCGGGCTTCGCGCGCAACGGGTTCCTCGCCGCGCACCTCGTGGTGACCGTGCTGTGGATCTGCTGCGCCGCGTGGCTCGTGCTCACCGCCAGCCCGCGCTTCGCGGAAGCCCGCACGCTCGGGTTCGTGCTGGGCGGACTCGCGCTGGCCAAACTGCTGTTCCTCGACCTGGCCACGCTGCCGGGACTGTTCCGGGTGCTGTCCTTCATCGTGGTGGGTGCGGTCATGCTCGCGGTGGCCGTCCGGTACCGCAAGGACGGGGACCGGGAGGACGAGACCGGTGCGGGCGGGAACCGTGAGGGCGGCGGCAGGCCCAGTGGTGGGCCCGGCGGTGGTGTCGGCGCTGGTTCCGGCGACGGTCCCTGGCAGCCCGGCCGGTAGCGGCGGAGGCGGAGTCGGCCGGTTACCGCAGGGACACCGAGCCGTCGGGGAGCGGTTCGCCGACGTAGATCTGGAACGCGCGCGGTGTCTCACCGGACATGAGGACCTGGATCTCCGGATGGTCGACCTCGTCCGGGTCGTCCGACGGCATGCTCCACACCACCTCGTTCGCGGTGGTGAGCAGATGCAGTGCCGCCCGGGTCGCGCGGACCCACCGCACGTGTTTGAGGGCGGGCTCGTCGCGGAGTTCGTCGTCCGCGAGCTCCTCACGGTCGCGGAGATCGACCATCAGGCGCTCGCCGTCCGGCGCCTCGTAGGCGATGCAGACGCGATCCACCAATACGGCGAGCGGCCACGACGGGCCGGTTCCCAACAGGTCGATGAGGACCATTCGGGCGTCGCCCACCTGGCTGGGCGTCGGGGTGGTGAGGACCTGCATGCGTGCGGCTACGTCGTCGGTGATGGAGATGAGCTGAACAGTCATGGCAGATCCCTTCATCTGAGGCGGGACAGCCTCGGGAGAAAGGGGGAAGTGGTGCGACCCGAACCGTCCCGACTGTGATCTGTATCATACAAGCTGGCCCGGCTGGGCAGGTGACGGATGGGTGACGATTACGGGGCCGGCGGGTGCGAGCGGGCGGCCCGGCGCTGCTCCCGGTCGAGCCTCCGGGCGGCGTGCCGTTCCGCCTCGCGACGACGCTCCACCTCGTGGTCGTACGGACTTCCGCGGAAGCGCCGGAACGAGTAGACGAGCAGGCACAGCGCGATCCCCGCGGAGAACAGGAGTGTCCCGCCGGTGCCCCACCCGCCGAACAGCCAGTACTCGTCGCTGACCGGCCACCAGTCGGGCGCGGGCGGGTGCAGGCCCCAGACGATGCCGATGCCGGCCAGCCAGGCCACGCCGATCAGGGAGGCGACGATCCGCGGCCAGGTCTGGACACCCTTCGACGCGCCCTCGAGTGCCATCCGCTTGACCGGATCGACGCGGTTCTCGACCCATTCGTACTGCTGCGAGAGCACCACCATGCCGGCGAACAGCATGAGCAGTCCGGGGCCGGGCAGGAACAGGGCGGCGATCCCCAGCACGACCAGCACCCAGCCGAGCGTCTCGAGCAGGAGGCGCTTGACGGCGACGTAGCCGAGTCGTTTCACGGAAGCCATGGTTGCAGAAAATGGCCCACGGCCGCAGGGAAGGGCGCGGGTGAGCTAGGCGAGCACGGGCGAGCGGAAGTCGCGCGCTGCGGCCACACCTGCGGCGATGTCGACCTCGGGCCAGCCGTCGGGAGCGTGAAGGACGGCCCGGAGGTGCTCGGGGGTGAGCTCGGCGCCGGCGGCGATGAGAGCGTCGACCGCGGCGGTGTCGGGGGCGTCGAGGAGGGTGTCGTCGGCGAGCTCGTCGATGATGTCGCGCAGCGCGAGCGGCGTGGCGGGGAACAGGTCGGGGTCGAAGCCGTCGTCGACCGGCTGGTCCAGGCGCCACCACCGGGCGCCGTCCCAGCCGTACAGGAAGCCCAGGTAGGAGCCGTGCGCGCGGGCGTGTTCGACGCCGCGGCGCCACCAGCCGGGGGCGTCGCCCACCAGGTCGGTTCCGGACTCGCCGTCGCGTCCGCTGCCCTCGGTGAGGGAGAACTCGTGGTGCCAGCCGGCGAGCAGGGCGCGACCGTCGCCGGGACGGAGCAGGGCCATCCACATCTCGTCGCCGCGGGTCCAGTGCAGCGCGGTGGGGGAGGGGCGGTGGTGGTCCACCCCGACGGCCGCGCGTACGGCGGCGTCCACGGCGAGGAAGGACGTGATGTCATCGGGCGTGGCGTCCATGGCGACGGGGAGCAGGGCCATGTGCCCCACGGTAGGGGGAAATGACGACGACGACGAGACCCCGTCGATGAACGTCCGGTGGACTCCCGGTTGCGTCCCGTGCTGCCCCGACGCGCCGCGGGTTCTCGGGGGGAGCGTGCCGGATTCTCGGGGGGCGTAGCCGGACTGTCAGGGAGCGCGACGGACTCTCAGAGTGCGCGTCTGGGTAAAGCCACCCGCGGGATACGAGGCGCTCGTACCGTGGTGGATATGGACACTCGTCTACCTTCCGGCCCGCGCCTGCCTCGTTTGGTGCAGACGCTGGGCGCGCTCGCGGCCCCCACCGTCACGTTCCCCGCCGCGGCCCGGCGCTACGGGGTGCCGTTCTCGCTCCGGCTCCTCCAGGGCCGCCGGATCGTCGCGGTGTCCGAACCTGCCCAGGTCAAGGACGTGTTCGCCGGGTCCCCGTCCGTCTTCCATGCGGGTAAGGGCAATGACCTGTTGCGTCCGCTGCTGGGGGAGCATTCCCTGCTGCTGCAGGACGGCGACGAGCACGCCCGTGCCCGCCGACTGCTGGCGCCGGCCTTCGGCAGGCGGGAGATCGCGGGCTACCGCGCGATGGTCGAGGAGGTCACCGCCCACCAGGTGGCGACGTGGCCGGCGACGGGTCGGGTGCGGGCGCACGTCCTTCTCAACGAGCTCACGCTCGAGGTGATCCTGCGCGTGGTGTTCGGCGTGACCGACACGGCGCGACTGGACCGGATGCGGCCGGTCGTCGCGCGCGCCGTGGACGCCGGTCCCGTGGTGATGATCGGGCTGGGGAAGCCGGCACTGCACCGGTTCTGGCCGTGGAGCCGTGAGGTCCGCGACCTGGAGACGATCCACGAGTTCCTCTCCGAGGAGATCGAGTGGGCTCGTCGCGACTCGGACCTGGCCGGTCGGCGCGACCTGCTCGCCCTGCTCGTGCGGGCCTCCGCCGAGGACGCCCAGGGGCTGTCGGACACCGAACTGCGGCACCAGCTCATCACGTTGGTGGCCGCCGGTCACGAGACCACCGCCACCGCGATGGCCTGGGCGATGCTCGAACTGGCCCGTCACCCTGACGTACAGGACAGGTGCGTCGAGGAGATGGAGGCCGGCGGCACGGAGTACCTGGACGCGGTGATCAAAGAGGTCCTGCGCCTGCACCCCGTGGTCCCGATGGTCATGCGGGAACTGCAGGAGCCGGCGACCGTGGACGGCCGCACCTACCCCGCGGGCGTGACCGTATCGCCGTCGATCGTGCTGGCCCACCGCTCCTCCGACGCCTATCCCTCGCCGCGGGACTTCGACCCGCAGCGCTTCCTCGGTGACGTGCCCACGCCCACCACGTGGCTGCCGTTCGGCGGTGGGGCCCGCCGGTGCATCGGGGCGTCGTTCGCGATGATGGAAGGGCAGGTCATCCTCCAGCAGGTCCTACGCCGGTACCGGATCGAGCCCATCGGCAGCGGCCGCGAGTGGCCCCGGGCGCGCAACGTGACTCTGTACCCGTGGAAGCGTGCGCGTGTGACGCTGAGAGGACGCTGATGTGCGTTTTCTCCCCGGCCCCCCTACCGTGGATCCTGTGAATGCTTCAGAGTCGCCCGTGCCGATGCCCGAAGCTCAGCGTGCGTCGGCACCTCGCATGTACACGTGGGTCTCCGACACCGGTCGGGTGATCGAGCAGGTCAGAGTGGTTTCTGAGGAGGGCGCGAGTCGCGCCCGCGGTCGTGTCGTCTCGGCCACGCACTCAGATCATGACGCTTTCACCATCGAGTACGAGGCCGAGATTTCGGCCGCGTTCGAGCTGCGTCGGGTCCGGCTGACCACCGCCACCCAGGATTTCGAGCGCACGATCGAGTTGACGTGCGACGCCGAGGGGTCGTGGCAGCTCGACGATCCCTCCGACACCCGCTCCCGCGTCGGCGGCGTGGGCGTCAAGGACATCGACCTGACGTACAGCGTCTTCTTCGCCAGCCTCATCATCCGTCGCCTCGGCCTGGACACCCAGCAGGATTCCGCCGAGGCGCGCGTGCTCTCGGTGGACTCCCTCACGCTCGAGGTCAGTGACGACACGGTGACCATGTCCTCGGACGACGAGCAGATCTACGGCATCACCGCCACCGGGTCCACCACGGCGACCGTCGACCCCGACGGCATGATCCTCGAGGTCCACGGGCTGAGCCGACGCGTCTGAGCCGCCGCGTCGGTGCCTTCCCGCTGGGTAGATCCGGCCATCGGGCCGGTCCAGTCTGGTCGGTCTGCGCGGTTCAGTCGGCCAGACTGACAGGCCGACCCTGCGCCCCCGCGGCCCGCAGGGCATCGAGCCATCCCGGTGCCCCGGGACGGATCACGACCGCCTCCCGCTCGACCTGCGCCTGCTCGTAGGCCAGCCGCGCGCGGTGTCCCTCGTCGATCAGCGGCCCCAGGCTCCCGCCTGCCGCCAGCGCCTCGCGCGCCGCGGTCAGGTCCGTCAGCACCTCGTCGAGCACCCCCAGCAGTGCGTCCCGGTTGGGTTCGCAGATCGCCCGCACCAGGTCGGGCGCGGTGCTGGCCACGCGCGTGCCGTCACGGAACGAGCCGGCCGCCAGCGCCAGCGCGAGGTCCGCGCCGCGCTGTCCCGTCAGCGCGAGCGACTCGGCCAGCACATGCCCCACATGCGAGATCCGGGCGACCGCGCCGTCGTGCTCGGTCGAGCTCGCCGAGACGAGGCGTGAGCCGCAGTCGGTGGCCATCGCGGCGACGCGTGCCCAGGTGTCCGGGTCGGCGTCGTCGTCGGCCGCCACCAGCCACGTCGCCCCGCGGAACAGGTCGGCCTCGCCGGCCTCCCACCCGGAGTGCGCGGTGCCGGCCATGGGGTGTCCGCCGACGAACCGGGCGGCGAGGCCGTGGCGCCGCACCGCGTCGAGGACGGGTCCCTTGACGCTGATCACGTCGGTCAGGGCGACGCCCGGCGCGTGCTCGGCCACCGCGCCCAGAACCGTGTCGAGGGCGGGGAGGGGGACGCCGACGACGACGAGGGCGTCCCGCTCCAAGGCCCGGCGGAGGACGTCGGCCAGATCCGTGGAGACGTCATATCCGTCCGCGGTGGCGGCCACGGCGGTGGGGGCGGAGCGGTTCCAGCCGAACGTCCTGTCGGGCCCCAGCGCACGCATCAGCGACCCGCCGATGAGACCCACGCCGAGCACGCACACGGCAGGTGCTCCTGCGGGCGGGGACGGCGGGGTGGATGCGGCTGTCGTCCTCGCGGGGGTCCCCTCACTCGTCACCTGACAAGGTTCTCACAGCCGACTACGGTTGAGCCCATGGCCAGCAGCTCCGACCGAAGCTCCCGCGACAGTGGAGGGGACTCCTCTGACGACGCGGTGACCGGCGTCGCCCTCGGGATCACCCAGGAGAGAGGGGACTGGCATGTCACTCGCCTCGACGATTCGGCGCTGACCAGCCTCGACGACGCGGCCCGCCAGGTGCGGTCGCTGCGCGCCGAGGGGGCGTCGTTCGGGCTGGTGGATGTGGACCACGAGTACTTCGTAATCCTGCGTCCCGGCCCGTCCGGACTGCGGCTGATGCTGTCGGACGTCACGGCGGCGCTGGACTACGACCTGGCGGCCGACGTGCTCGACGAGCTAAACGTCGAGGCGCCCGATCTGACGGACGAGGAGCTCGAGGAGACCGACCCCTGGGGCGAGGGAGACATGGCGATCCTCGAGGACCTGGGGCTTCCGGAGGGAGTGCTGGAGATCATCGTCTCCGAGACCGATCTCTACGCCGATGAGCAGCTGCAGTCGGTCGCCGAGCGGATGGGCTTCGGCGCCCAGCTCGAGCGGCACCTCCCCGACACGTGACCTCGCCGGCCCGTCGCGCGGCCGACGAGGCGGTGATCCGTCGCGCGCTGGAGGTCGCCGCGGGCACCCCGGTGGGGGATGTGCCCGTCGGCGCTCTCGTCCTGGGGCCCGACGGCCGCGAGCTGGCCGTCGCCACCAACCGTCGCGAGGTCGATGGTGACCCCTTCGCGCATGCCGAGGTGCTCGCGTTGCGCGAGGCCGCCCGCGTCCTCGGCGACGGGTGGCGGCTCGAGGACTGCACCCTCGTGGTGACGCTCGAACCGTGCACGATGTGCGCCGGGGCGGCGGTCGCGTCGCGGATCGGCCACATCGTTTTTGGCGCCTGGGAACCTCGGACCGGGGCCTGTGGCTCGTTGTGGGACGTGGTGCGGGACCGTCGGCTCGTGCACCGGCCCGAGGTGCGGGGCGGGATCCTCGAAGCCGAGTGCGCCACGGTCCTCGAGGAGTTCTTCCGCGCCAGGCGGTGATCGTCACCGGTGGTGCTGGTCGCCTCGGTCTCCGTACCGTGGTGGTCACGAGGCGCCGACTCCACAGGCGCCGTGATTCAAGGGGGCACCACATGGGAGTGGCAGACAAGTTCTCGAACAAGGCCGAGGAGCTCGGTGGCCGCGCCAAGGAGGCGGCCGGCGCAGCGTCCGGTGACCGAGACCTGAAGGCCGAGGGCCAGGCGGACCAGGGTTCGGCGAATCTCAAGCAGGGCGCCGAGCAGGTCAAGGACAAGGCCAACGAGGTCGCCGGGAAGCTCACGGGCAACAACTGATCTCCGCCGGGCCCGGGCCTGTGGCGGGTCCGGGCTCCGGACACGGCCCTGCATGCGGCTTGACCGGCGGATACCCACTGTGTGAGCGACCGATTTTATTCTGAAGGTCGGTTTCTAGTAACGTACTTCGCGGTGGCGTGTCCGAGCGGCCGAAGGTGCAGCACTCGAAATGCTGTGTTGGGTAACCCCCAACCGTGGGTTCAAATCCCACCGCCACCGCCAGGTGAGAAGCCCCGGATCTCGATATGAGATCCGGGGCTGTCGCGTTGCCGATCTGTCCGTTGCCGTGCTGTCGCGTTGCCGACGCGGCGGGTCAGGGGAACCGGCGTTCAGCGCGGCCGGTATCGCCGGTATCGCCGGTAGCGCCGGCATCGTCGGTCCGGCCGGTGCCACCGACCGGGTCGGCGAAGTCCGGGAGGGACGCCACCGCGTAGAGCGTGGTGAGGGCGGAGTCGATGACCGACTCCTGCTTCTGGCCCGACTCCTCGCCCAGCAGCGCGAGTTCTTCGATCCCCGCCAACCAGGCACGCGTCAGGACCAGCGACATCGGTGCGGGATCGTCGATCCCGATGCTCGCGAGGATCCGGAGGCTGATCGTGCGGTGCATGTCGTTGACGACCTGCTCGAGCACCGGATCCACCGCGCGTCCCGAGCGCAGGACGGCCACGTAGTTGTCGCGCCGTCGCTGGATGTAGCGGACGAGCGCCGTGATGATCGCGCGGGTCCCGTCCACGGCGTGCGTGTCCTCCGGAACCTCCGTCAGCGACAACACGTGATCCGAGGCCGCCCGCACGACCTCGGTGAGGTAGTCCAGCTTCGTGGGGAAGTAGTGGAACATCAGACTGCGGGACACCCCGGCCCGTTCCGCCACGTCATCCAGCGACAGCGCGTGGAAGGGTGTGGTCTCGAGCAGTCTGATCCCCAACGCGACCAGCTGGGACCGGCGTTCCCCCCTGGAGAGTCGGCGGCCTCCGGCTGCGGTCATGGCTCACCTCGTCGTTCGATGTCGTACCTGTCGTGGGTGGTGGTAGCCGTGAGCGCTGATGCTGGCGCTGGCGCCACTGTCGTCGTCGTGGTCGTCGTCCCGGTTGTTCCATGATCCCGGCACGTCACGGACGGGCCCCGCACCGCCGCCACCACAGGCCATCCTAGGGCCGCGCCCGGCCCGTCCGACGGGCGTGCCACGATGGACGCATGTCGGACCACGCGCTCTCCTCGACCCGTCCCACCACCTTCGACGTGGGAGAGAGGATGGTGCTCGACGGCACGGCCGGCGGGCGCACCGGCGTCATCCACACCCCGCACGGGGACATCGCCACGCCGGCGTTCATCCCCGTCGGCACCAAGGCCACGGTCAAGACCCTCACCCCGGACCAGGTCCGATCCACCGGCGCACAGGCCGTGCTCGCCAACGCCTACCACCTCTACCTCCAACCCGGACACGGCGTCGTGGACACCGCCGGCGGCGTGGGCGAGTTCATGCGCTGGTCCGGCCCCACTTACACCGACTCCGGTGGGTTCCAGGTGATGAGCCTCGGGGTGGGGTTCAAGAAGGTCATCGAGATGAGCGCCGGCACGAAGCCGGATGACGCCGCCACCAACAAGAACCAGGGGCGACTGGCCAAGGTCGACGAGGACGGCGTCACGTTCACCTCGCACCTCGACGGCTCCCGGCACCGGTTCTCGCCCGAGGTGTCCATGCAGATCCAGCACGGGCTCGGCGCCGACATCATCTTCGCGTTTGACGAGCTCACCACGCTGATGAACACGAGGACGTACCAGGAGAGTTCGGTCGAGCGGACCCGGCGCTGGGCGCAACGGTGCCTCGACGAGCACGAGCGGCAGTCGCTGGAACGCACGCACCGGCCCGGGCAGTCGCTGTGGGGCGTGGTGCAGGGCGCGCAGTTCGAGGACCTGCGGCGGCAGGCTGTGCGGGGACTCGTCGAGATGAGCGACCGCGCCGAGGCCGAGGGGCGGCGCGGGTTCGGCGGTTACGGGATCGGCGGCGCGCTGGAGAAGGAGAATCTCGGCACGATCGTCGGCTGGTGCACCGAGGAACTGCCCGAGGACCGGCCGCGGCACCTGCTCGGGATCAGCGAACCCGATGACATCTTCACCGCGGTGGAGAACGGCGCCGACACGTTCGACTGCGTGGCCCCCACCAGGCTCGCTCGGCATGGCGGCATCTACACCCTCGACGGGCGCGTCAACATGACTCGCGCGCAGTTCCGGCACGACCACTCGCCGCTCGACCCGGAAGGCGCCTCCGAGGTGTCGCGGGAGTACTCGCGGGCCTACATCCACCACCTCTTCAAGGCCAAGGAGTTCCTCGGTCAGACCCTGCTGACCCTGCACAATCTGGCGTTTGTGGTGCGGCTCGTCGACGAGGTCCGTGCCGCCATGGCCGCCGGGCCCGACGAGTACCTCGCGTACAAGGCCGAGTTCATGGGGCGGTACTACGCTCAGAAACGGTGAGGGGCGGGCTGCGGGACGTGTCAGCCGGTGATCAGGGAGCGATCGCGGATGAGTGCGGCCCCGGTGCGTGGACGACTACGCGAAGTAGATCGAGTGATGCAGTGAGCAGCCAGGATTGAACGGTGAGGCGCACGACGGGCAGGCCTCGGCCTCGAGGTAGTCGCTGATCGGCATCGTGGTGCGACAGACCCCGCACAGGATCGCGTGCTCATCGAAACGGTCCGCCGGCCACGCCGAGATCGGGTGGTCGACTGTCTCGGCGTGGCAGCGGAAGCATGGGTAGAACTCGCCGCAGCAGTGGAAGCGGATCGCGACGATGTCCAGCGGGCTGGAGTAGTGGATGCAGCGGGTCTGGCCGTCGACAGTCGGGCCCAGGACCCGGACGGCGGACCCGGTGTCGGGTCCGCCGTCCGGATCGAGGGCTGAGGTCATGCGCCCGAGTCTGCCAGCACGGGAGCGAACGGTCAGGCAGTCGAGCCCGCGAGCACGGGCACGAACGGTCAGGCAGCCGTGTCGGCGAGAGCGGCCTGGTAGGTGGGCTCTCGCTTCTTGATCCAGCCGATCACCAGGTAGGTGACCGGCATGAAGAGTGCCTCGACCAGCGTCTTCCACACGAAGCCGATCACCACGTAGTTCCAGTAGTCGCCCGATCCCAGCACCATGCCCAGGGCTGGCGCCGCGATGGTGCAGAAGATGATCGTGTCCACGAACTGGCCGACGATCGTCGAGCTGAGCAGCCTGACCCACAGGCTCTTCTCGCCGCTGCGGCGCTTCATCCACACGAGCACATAGGAGTTGAGCAGCTCGCCCACCACGTAGCCGGCCAGGCCGGCGATGAAGAACTGCGGGACAACTCCGGCCACGGCCTCGAACGCGTCCTGGTTCTCGTAGAAAGGTGCGGCGGGTAGTGCGGTGGTGATGGTGAACGTCAGTGCGGCCAACGCGAGGACAGCGAAGCCCGAGATCACGACGCGCCGCATGGCCTTGAAGCCGTACACCTCACTGATCACGTCGCCGAGTACATATGCCAGCGGGAAGAGCAGGAAGGCACCGTCGGTGACAAATCCGTCGAGGACGAGGAACCCGAGCTCGAAGCCCAGGTCCGGAAAGAGGAGGACGCCCTTCGTGCCGGCGACGTTGCTGATGAGCATCACGCCGACGAACAGGGCGATCAGATAGCCGTAGTACGGGCTCGCGACCGCGGCGAACACGGCTCGGCCACGCGATTCTGAGGTGGGAGCGGAGGTAGAGGCGGGGGCGGCTGTGGCGGTCGCCTGGCCTGCGGAGGCGGTGGGGCAGGCGGTCTGGGTGCTGGAAGCCGGCTCGGGAGTGGTCCCGTCCGGCCGCCCAGACCCGAGCGGCTGGGAATGGGAATGCGATGAAGTAGTCACGGGCGTCGATTATCCGCGCAAGGGCCCACACCCGGCGAATCTGCGTCCTGCTCGAATCCAGCGCCGCCCCGCCCCGCACCCCTGGAATCCGCTACTCCGCCCCCTGATCCGCTACTCCCGGACGGGTAGCGAATGTGAAGGGAGAGTAGCGGATTCCAGGGGTGCGGGGCGGGAGTGTGGATCAGGCGAAGACCCAGGGGCCGGATCGCAGGCCCTCGGGTGTGACCAGTCCCCGGAGGTCGTGGATCGAGTCCGAGCCCTCGGGCCCACCCAGTGAGGCCACGATGCGGGCGACGGCGTCCCTCGTCGTCGTCCCCTGGGCGGCGAGATCCGCGAGGGTGACGGCGCCGTCCCGCTTGGCGAGGCGCTCACCGGCCGCGTTCACCGCGAGCGGCACGTGCGCGTACTCGGGGCGCGGGAGGCCGAGCAGATCGGCGAGGTAGGCCTGGCGCGGCGTGGAGGACAACAGGTCCTCGCCGCGCACGACCTGGTCGACGCCCTGGGCGGCATCGTCGACCACGACGGCGAGGTTGTACGCCCATACGCCGTCGCCGCGGCGCAGGACCACGTCGTCGACGACTCCCGTGTAGTCGCCGTGGACCCGGTCGGTGATCGTCAGCTCGGTGACCTCGGCCCGGAGCCTGAGCGCGGGGACCCGGCCCTTCCCGAGCGCGGCGCGGCGGCGGGCTCGTTCGGATTCCGGCAGGTCGCGGCAGGTACCGGGGTACGAACCCGGCGGGGAGTGCGGGGCACGCGGGGCCTCGGCGATCTCGCGGCGGGAGCAGTAGCACTCGTAGACCAGGCCGCGTTCGGCCAGTTGGTCGGTGGCTGCGGCGTAGGCGGGGAACCGCTCGGACTGCCACATGATGTCGCCGTCCCAGCCCAGGCCGATCGCGGCGAGATCGGCCAGTTGGCGCTCGGCGACGCCGGGGCGGGCGCGGGCGGTGTCGAGGTCGTCGATCCGCATCCGGAACTCGCGGCCGGAATCGCGCGCGAGCAGCCACGCGATGACAGCCGTTCGCAGGTTCCCCAGGTGCAGATCGCCCGACGGGCTGGGGGCGTAGCGGCCGGCGCCGCGCGGCGAGCTGGGGGAGATCACGGGCTCAAGCGTAGGCGTGCGGGTCGCTGGGGCGTCGATGCTGCCGGGGTGGAGAGGGTGTCAGTCGAGGTGTGCCGATTCCCAAGCCAACGTTTCTTCGTGGTACGAGACCATGTCCTCGCGCGAAGTCGCGTTGATCTCCGAACGAAGCCGGGCGATGCGCTGGTGGCGGTCACCTACCGGCTTGGCAGGCCGCCGGGCCCCAGACTGCTCGCTTGCATCGGACACACCAGCAATCGTAGTTGCCACAGGGTGGGAGCGCTGGCGACCGGGAACTGACACACTTGGCGGCATGAGTGCTGATGCCGACGACACCACCCGCCTGACCGAGGAGCAGATCGCCGAGGGGCTGGCCGACCTTCCCGGCTGGGCGTTCTCGGAAGGGTCCCTGACCTACACCGCGGTATGCGAGTCGCCGCAGGCCGCGATCGACCTGGTGGCCGCTATCGGCCAGGCGGCCAACGGCCAGAACCATCACCCTGACCTGTTGTGGAGCTACGACGAGGTGACCCTCGACATTCGCAGCCACGACGTGGACGGAGTGACAAACCGGGACCTGCGGCTGGCGCGGGCCGTGTCCGCGCTGTCCGGGGAGTTCGACGCCACCCCGCTGGGGCTCGACGAGGCCTGACCCGCCTGCTCCCTCATCGTTAAGATGGTTTCGCACGATCCCACCCGGGTGATGCGGGCCGGACCCTCTGCTCGATGAGGCAGGCTGCGGAGTCTGCTGGATGGGGCTGGCTGCGGGGTCCGGTGCCGCGGATACCGCGCCCGACGTGGCACCCTGCTGGCGCCCGGGCATCCGGCTCGTGTACGACGGGACCATGGCACCGAACCTGATCGCCGACGAGGCCCGCCGACTGCCGCCTGAGCCCACCAGCCGGTGGATCCTGGCGACATTCGCCGGCGCGGCCGTGGTGTGGGCTGCTGTGTTCTGCTGGCAGGTTGTCGTGCTGCCGGATACCTTCGCGATCCGGTTCGACTTCAGCGGGGAGCCCACGAGCCGGTGGGACAAGTGGCCCGCACAGATCCTGTCCGCGGTGCTCGCCGCGGTGATGGTGGCGCCGGCTCTGCTCATATCGCGGGTCGTGCTCCGCGCCCCTAACCTGGTCAGCGCCCCGAACAGCCCGTGGTGGACCGCGGCTCCCGGGAGGCTGCGCCGGTTCGAGCGACTCATCCGGGAAGACCTGTACCTGCTCGCCGCGGCGGCACTGCTCCTGCTCGCGCTCGGAGAAACCGGAATAACGATCGCCGCGACCTCGGAGAGCGGGGGCATGCCCGTGGTAATTCTCGTGGCGATGATCGTGCCGATGGCAGGTCTGGTCGCTGTGGTCGTCCGGATGGTCGGCGGCGGTGGGCGGTACGACCGTCAACCAGACCTCGACGACGGCTGACCCAGGCCCGCGACGCCCGGGGCCCGCTCAACTCCCGACTTCAACCCTCGACCTCAACCCCCGAGAAGCCCGCCCGCGAACGTCGAGGCCGCGCCGGCCAGGTCGAGCAGCGGCTGGGGGAGGACGCCGAGTACCAGGGTGATCGCCACGGTCACCCCGACGACCGCGAGCGCGGCAGGCCGCTGGACGAACGCCACGGAGGGTGCGGCGTCGACCCCAATACGCCGAGCACCACCAGCCACACGGCACCGGCATCAACGGCCGCCGAGAATACGGCGAACTTGGCGATGAACCCACTGGTCAGCGGGATCCCGGCCAGGGCCAGGAGCAGCACGGCAAACGCCGCCGCGATCACCGGCTGCCGCCGCCCGAGCCCGGTCCACGAGCGCAAGTCGGTGGCACGTGCGCGGTCCGGCGGACTTCCGGCGGGTGCGGCCGGGCGATGTGCTGATCTATCGCGAGACCGACCCGGCGTGGACCCCGCTGTTCTCCGTCGGGGCCGCGGTCGTGACGGAAACGGGCGGCGTGCTCTCCCACGCGGCGATCGTGGCCCGGGAGGTCGGGATTCCGGCGGTACTCGCGGTGGAGGGGCGATGGAGCGGCTCGCGCCTGGTGTGCAGGTCCACGTCGATGGTCACGCGGGGTCGGTCACTCGCGAGGGCTGAGGCGATGGACGCAGTGACGACTGAGGTGACGGGCGCAAGGGCGAGCGCTTGTGCGGAAAAAGAAGACGCGGCCCGGGCTCGAGAACTCCGGGCCGCGTCTGCGGCGGAGGATAGGGGATTTGAACCCCTGAGGGGCTATAAACCCCAACCCGCGTTCCAGGCGAGCGCCATAGGCCACTAGGCGAATCCTCCGGGGAGCACTTTACCCAGCCCGGCGAATCGGAGGCAAACCGGGATGGCGAGCCCGGACAGGGAGGGGTGGGGGAGGCGGGTCGTGTGCGGCGGGTCGGGTGGCACCGGTAGACTCACCCGTGGACCCCGCGCGGCGTCCATCCTGTGAACTCCCCCAGGGCCGGAAGGCAGCAAGGGTCAGCGGGCTCTGGCGGGTGCGCGGGGTCCCCTTATGTATTCACAGGGCACCACATCCCCAGTTGTCGAACCAGACGGAGGCCACAGTGGCGCTGTCCGATCTCTCCCACGACGAACTCGCCGGCCTCGAGTCGCAGCTGGCGTCGGAATACGCGGCACTGGCGGACAAGGGATTGTCGCTGGACCTGACGCGCGGCAAGCCGTCGCCGGAGCAGTTGGCTCTGTCCGAACGTCTCCTGGCGCTCCCGGGCGAGGGGGACCACACCTCGGGCGCGACCGACGTCCGCAACTACGGCGGCGGCGCCGGCCTGCCCGAGCTGAGGGCGATCTTCGCCGAGCTGCTGGGGGTCGACCCCGACCGCCTGATCGCGCAGGACAACGCGAGCCTGTCGATCATGTACGACGCGCTGACGTTCGCGATGCTCTTCGGCACTCCCGACTCCGAGCGCCCGTGGAAGGACGAGCCCGCGCTGCGGTGGCTGTGCCCCGTGCCCGGCTACGACCGCCACTTCGGGATCACCCAGGCGCTCGGCATCGAGATGATCCCGGTGCCTCTGGGCCCGACCGGCCCGGACATGGACGTGGTCGAGCGGCTCGTCGCCGACGATCCGTCGATCAAGGGCATGTGGTGCGTGCCGATCTTCTCCAACCCCACCGGCGCGGTGTACGACGACCACACGGTGTCGCGCCTGGCCCGGATGACCACGGCTGCCCCCGATTTTCGCGTGATCTGGGACAACGCGTACGTCGTCCACACGCTCACCACCGACTTCCCCAAGGTTCCGGACGTCGACACGGTCGCCGCCGAGGCGGGGAACCCGAACCGCTTCCTCCAGGTCTGCTCGACCTCCAAGATCACGTTCGCGGGCGCGGGCGTGTCCTTCCTGTCCTCCTCCGAGGCCAACCTCGACTGGTACCTGAAGCACGCGTCGGTCCGGACCATCGGGCCGAACAAGGTCAACCAGTTGGCACACGCCCGTTTCTTCGGGGACGCCGAGGGCGTCCGTGCGCACATGCTCGCCCATCGCGAGAGCATCGCGCCGAAGTTCGCGGCCGCGGACGAGATCCTGACCCGTCGTCTCGGGGAGTACGGGATCGCGTCCTGGGCGATGCCCGAGGGTGGCTACTTCATCGATCTCGAGGTGGTCGACGGCACGGCGACCGAGACCGTGCGACTGGCCAAGGAGGCCGGGGTCGCACTGACCCCGGCGGGCGCCGCGTACCCGTACGGCAACGATCCGGACGATCGTCACATCCGCCTGGCGCCGACGCTCCCGCCGCTGGCCGAGGTCGAGGCTGCGATGGAGATCGTGGGATTGTGTGCGCTCCTCGCGGCCTGCCGTGCCGCTAGGTGACGCGGCAGCATTGATCCGGCCGCCGGTGTAACGCGGTTCGGCGGTTCGTATCGGTGTTGGTCCGGCGCCCCGGCTGGGCGTGCACGTCGCCAATCGTTGTGGGCCATATGGAGTGACCTGCAACGCTCCGCCTACGTGATCTAGGGCACGTTCTAGAAATCTGCTCCCTCAGCGCTGACGTGTGTCGACCGCTCTGACATGCGCGAACGACGTCCGGTGGCCGTGTTGAGCGTCTGTCAACAAAGATTTGGCCTTGTTCACTCCGTGGCCTTCTGGTTGTATCTAGACGTCCGAGCCACATGGGTCGGGCGTCGGAGTGCAGCTGAGGGGCTGCGAGGGGCCGACGCCGAAGCACCCGGTTCGGGAACCGCGCCGCGGGGGTCTGAGGGGGCCCGAATCGTCGCGCGAGGGACGTCGGGAGGGGCTGCGCAGAGCGCGGCCCCTCCGGTCATTTCACGGGCGGCTTCCGCGCACCACGTCGTCGTAGTCGATGTCGGACCCCGTCGGTACCCTCAAGGCGTGGCTCTCTATCGGAAGTACCGTCCCGCTTCGTTCTCGGAGGTAGTGGGGCAGGAGCACGTCACCGACCCGCTCTCGGTGGCGTTGTCCTCCGGTCGTATCAACCACGCCTACCTGTTCTCCGGGCCGCGCGGCTGTGGCAAGACCTCGTCCGCGCGGATCCTCGCCCGCTCGCTCAACTGCGTCCAGGGGCCCACTCCCGATCCGTGTGGTGAGTGCGATTCGTGCATTGCGTTGGCCCCCGGCGGCAGCGGCACGCTGGACGTGACGGAGCTCGACGCGGCGAGCCACGGTGGTGTGGACGACACGCGTGATCTCCGCGAGCGCGCCTTCTTCGCGCCGGCGTCCTCGCGGTACCGCGTCCTCATCATCGATGAGGCCCACATGGTCACCAACGCGGGTTTCAACGCCCTGCTGAAGATCGTGGAGGAGCCGCCGGAACACCTCATCTTCATCTTCGCCACCACCGAGCCGGACAAGGTCCTGCCGACCATCCGCTCGCGTACGCACCACTACCCGTTCCGGCTGCTCACGCCGTCGTCCATGCGCGGACTGCTCGAGCGCATCTGCGACCAGGAGCGCGTGCAGGTGGACCCGACGGTGTTTCCGCTCGTCATCCGCGCCGGTGGCGGGTCGCCGCGTGACACGCTCAGCGTCCTGGACCAGCTCATGGCCGGTGCCGGGGACGAGGGCATCACGTACCCGCGCGCCGTCGCACTGCTGGGTGCTACCGAGGTCGCGTTGATCGATGACACGGTGGACGCGCTCGCGGTGGGGGACGGCGCCACTCTGTTCCGGACCGTCGACAAGGTGGTGGAGGCCGGGCACGATCCGCGCCGGTTCGCCGCCGACCTGTTGCAGCGCCTGCGCGACCTGATCATGGTGCAGTCCGTTCCGCAGGCCATCGAGCGTGGCCTCGTGGACGCGCCGGTGGAGCAGGCCGAGACCATGCGCCGGCAGGCGGAGAACATCGGCGCCGCCACGTTGGCCCGGTGTGCCGACATGGTGCACGAGGGGCTGGGGTCGATGCGCGGGGCCACCTCGCCGCGGCTGCTGCTGGAGATCCTCTGCGCGAAGTTGCTGCTCCCGTCCGCTGACGACTCGGTGGCCGCGCTGCTCCAGCGCATCGAGTCCCTCGAGGCCGGTCGGCCCGCGGGCGGTGGTGGTGCCGCGCCCGTGGGTGCGCGGCCGGCCGTCGGTGGTGGGAGACGATCTGACGACGACGACACGGCGGCCGCAGGCCCCGGCGGCGCCTCCGCTCCGCAGACTGCCGGGACGGCGGCTCCCGCCGAGGGCCGACCCAAGTTCGTTCGTCGGTCGCAGCAGCAAAAGCAACCCGCGGCGGAGGCGGCACAGCCGCAGGCTCCTGCGCCGGTTGCCCCGGCAGTCGAGCCGCCGACACCGGCGGCCGCGACCCCTGAGTCTGCGACTCCCGCGCCCGCGATGACCGAGTCAGCGGTGCCCGAGCATGCGACGGCGGTACCTCAGTCATCGGCGCACGAGCCGCCTGCGCACGAGCTCCCGGAGCCCGTATCGGAGGCCGCCAGGCCCGTGGTCGCCCCGAACCCCGCCGCACCGACGGTGCCGGGTGAGTCCGTGGCCGGCCAGCAGGCGGCACGACAGTCGCCGAACGAGCAGTCGCATAACGGGCAGCCGACGACGCAGGGTCAGCCCGGGCCCACTCCGGCGACGGACGCCGATCATGCTCCGTCCGAGGACGTCGTTGTCTCCCCGCAGAACCAGTGCGCACCCACATCGGCGTCTGCACCTACGCCGGCGGCAGCGCCCGCTCCGTCGAGTGCACCTGCTGCGGAGCCCACACCGGCCGCTGCTGCTGCTGCACCGGCACCTGAGTCCGCGCCTGCAGCCAGCAGTTCCGGAACAGTGATCGAGGCGGAGGACATCCGCCGAGCTTGGCCCGCGATCAGGGATGCCGTGCGCACGCGGACCCGGACCGTGGAGGTCATGCTCGCCGGTGCTACGGTCGCCGGGGTCGACGGCCAGGTCATACACCTGGTTCACGACTATGCGCCGCTCGCCAAGCGTCTGACGCAACCACACAACGCCACGGCCATCACTGATTCGATCACCGAGGTCGTCGGAGGCCAGTGGGAGATCACCTGCACGTCCGGCAGTGCACCACGCGGTGGTGCCCCGGGAGGTGGCACACCGTCAGGCGGCGCCCCCGCCGGTCGCCAGCCCGCCGGTGGCGGCACAACTCCCGCACCGGCCCCCGCTGCTCAGGGACCCGCCACCCAGGGGTCCGCAGCCCAGGGCCCTGCCGGAGTCGGACCGGGCGGACCGGCCACGCCTGCCAGCGAGGCTCCCGCGACTGCCCAACAGCCCGAGCCCCGTGGATGGGAGCGGAGGGTCCGCGACGCCGGTGCCGCACACGGCAGCGGCGCGGGCGGGTACGACGACATCCCGCCGCCGCCCGAGGAGCCCGAGCCGGACGAGCCCGAGGCGCCGCCTATCACCGAGGACGAGATGATCGATGAGGCGCGTACCAGTGGCCCGCAGAATCTCGACCACCGAACCGGTGAGGACATGGCCCTAGCGCTGCTCAAGGAGCATCTCGGAGCCCGCCCGATCGACCGCTAAGGGGCTGTAGGCGGCGCGGGCGCGGCGCACTGTCGGAACGGACGGTTACCCTGGGTGCCGACCGACCGGGGCTGCCCCCGGGCAGGAACAGGCACGGACAATCACCCCGCCGAAAGGACCCCGATATGCAGCCCGGACCCGACATGAACGCACTCCTCCAGCAGGCCCAGCAGATGCAGGCCCAGCTCGCCGAGGCGCAGCAGGAGATCGCCGCCAGCACGGTCGACGGCAAGGCCGGCGGCGGGCTCGTCACCGTGTCCATGCGCGGCACGGGCGAGGTCACCGGCGTGACGATCGATCCGAAGGTCGTCGACCCGGAGGACATCGAGACCTTGCAGGACCTCCTCGTCGGCGCGTTCGGCGACGCCCACACCCAGGTCCAGAACCTCGCTGAGACCCGCCTCGGCCCGCTGGCCTCCGGCGGCGGCCTCGGCGACATGATGGGCGGCCTCGGAATGTGAGCCCGCGGGATCCGGTGCATGCCGGATACCGCCCACGAGGACCGGGTCGATCCGACCCTTTGGTGATATCGACCCGGTCCCGCGGGATTCCGCTGTGAGGTGGAAGGCCCGCCACCCGACGGTGCTCTCACCGCCGGGACAGGAAGAGCACGGGAAAGCGCGATGTACGAAGGACCGGTCCAGAACCTCATCGACGAGTTCGGCAAGCTGCCGGGCATCGGGCCCAAGTCGGCGCAACGCCTGGCGTTCCACCTGCTCCAGAGTGAGCCGGAGTCAGTCGAACGGCTCCGGACCGCGCTGAAGGCCGTCGTCGACGGGATCACCTACTGCGAGATCTGTGGCACCGTCGCCGCCGCGGAGCGCTGCCGGATCTGCTCTGATCCCCGTCGCGATCCGAGCCTCGTGTGCGTGGTCGAGGAGCCCAAGGACATCGAGGCCATCGAGCGGACGCGTGAGTTCCACGGTCTGTACCACGTCCTCGGCGGTGCGCTCGATCCCATCAATGGAATCGGGCCCAACGAGCTGCGGATCGCCGGACTTATGCGCCGCGTCGGCCAGGAGACGGACGGCACCGAGATCGCCGAGATCATCATCGCCACCGACCCCAATACCACGGGCGAGGCGACCAGCACGTACCTCGCCCGGCTGCTGCGTCCGTTCCCTGATCTCGTGGTGTCGCGTCTGGCCTCCGGCCTGCCGATGGGAGCGGACCTCGAGTTCGCCGACGAGCTGACCCTGGGCAGTGCACTCTCCGGTCGACGCATCCTCTCCGGCGAGAGGTCACGACCCCAGGGCTCGGCCAGAGTTCTGGCGCCCGAGCACATCGATACCCCGCCGCCCCCGACTGAACCCACTGAGCCCGATCCCGCAGAGGTCGAGGTCTCTGAGGCCGCGATCGCTGAGTCAGAGGTCTCGTGGCCCCGGACCGAGCACCGAACAGAGGCGTCCGCGGCGTCCCGTCCGACGACCGACGACGTGGAACGGAGCTCCAATGAGCACGTGGATAACCCGCGCTGAGACCGCGGGCGACATCCCTGCGATCCGCCACATCACCCTGCAGGCATTTCCCACAGCCGAGGAAGCCGACCTGGTCGAGGCCCTGCGCGCTGACGACGAGGCGTGGATCGACGGACTGAGCTGGATCACCACCACGCCGGACGGCGCTCCCGTCGGGCACGCGCTGATCACCCGGTGTCATGTCGACGAAGAACCCGCCCTCGCACTGGCCCCCTGCTCCGTCCTGCCCGAGGTGCAGAGGCGTGGGGCCGGTTCCGCCGCCATCCGCGCCGCCCTGGACGCGGCCCGGGAGATGGGGGAGAAGCTCGTGCTGGTGCTGGGACATGCTGACTACTACCCGCGGTTCGGGTTCACACCGGCCTCCCGGATAGGCATCCGCGCGCCGTTCGAGGTGCCCGACGAGTCCATGATGGCGCTCGTCCTCGACGACGCGCACACCCCGCCGAGCGGGACCATCCGCTACCCGGCGGCCTTCGGCGTCTGAGCCCGGAGGCCCGACCGCGCGCCGGGAGGGGCCGACCCCGCCCCGCTCCCGGCGGGCGCGAGGGTCAGAGGTCGAACAGCCTCGCAGCATTGCCGTGCCACACCGCGCGCAGCCATTCTTCGCCCACTCCGAGCGACAACAGCGCCTTGAGCTGCTCCGCGTACGGGTACGGGATGTTGGGGAAATCGGTGCCCAGCAGGATCTTGTCGCCCAGGTCCGCGAGCCGGCCGTAGTCCGACTTGGGGAACGGGCCGATCTTCTCGGTGAAATCGGTGAACGCCATGGTCGTGTCCAGGTAGACGTTCGGGTACTTCTCCGCCAGGTCCAGGAAGTCCGAGTACTCGATCATGCCCATGTGGGCGATTATGAGCGGCAGGTCGGGGAACCGCTCGAGCACCGCGGCGACCGGCTCCGGCCCGGTGAATTCGCCCGGCACCGGGCCACCGCCGCAGTGGATGACCGTCGGGATCCGGGACTCGGTGAGCTGGCCCCACACAGGATCGAGGAGTGGGTCGCGTGGGTCGTACTCGCCTACCTGGATGTGGGACTTGAACACTCGCGTCCCGGACTCGATCGCGTCCCGGACGTACTCGCCGGCTGACGGCTCGGGGAAGAACGTCGACGTGTGCAGGCAGTCGGGGTGACGGGCCGCGAAATCGACCGACCACGAGTTCAGCCACGCGGCCATGTCGGGTCGGTGCGGGTACAGCATCGAGGAGAACGCGATCACGCCGTACGCGCGCAGCCGCTCCACCCGCTCGTCCTCGGCTTCCTTGTACGTGATCGGCCACTGGCGCCCGATCTTCGGCCCGGCCGTACCGAAGTAGTCCCATACCTTGTCCATGACGTTCTTCGGCATGAAGTGTGTGTGGACGTCGATGATGCCCGGCAGGCCGAGCGGCTCCCAGAGCGCGCGGACCACCCGCGACTCCTCCGCGATGTCGGGCGCCCGGCCCGGCTCGTAGGCGGTGTCGGTCCCGGTTCCGCAGCTCTCACACATGCCGACACGATAAGTCACGACTAACCGAAAGGTCAGCGGTTGGGCGAGTGGGGGGACGCGCGGAATCGAGAGGGGCTGGTCCCGAATCGGCTGCTGAACGCCCGGCTGAAGTGCGAGACATCCCGGTAGCCGACCAGTGCGCCCACCTCGGCGACCGACCGGTCGGAGTCCACCAGCAGCCACCGGGCCCGTTTCAGCCGCTCCTCGGTGAGGAAGCCGCGGGGGGTGAACTCCGTGATCTCGAACAGCTTATGGACATACCGCACCGACATGCCCAGATCGGCGCTGATCTCGGCCAGGCCCCGTCCGGGAAGGTGCAGGGTTCGGATCATCTCGTGCTGCACGCGGAGGAGATCCCGTCGATGCCCGCGCGCGGTCGGGTTGTGTGTCGGGACGCGCTCCCCGACGGTTGTCGCCAGGAGATCCAGCACCGTGCTCGCCGTGGTGGCCAGGGCTCCGTCGGAGAGGTTGTCGTTGGTCTGGGACAAGTCCACGAGGAAGCGCGACAGCATCCCGCCGAGCCCGGTGGCCCCGCACTGCCCCACGCCGAGTGAGGAGACCAGCGTGTCGTCCGGCAGTCGCGCTGCCAGCAGTGCCCTCGGCATGTGCAGGACGATCTGATCGAACTCGGTGCGCCCCTCGACGATGAACGGCGCCGCGGCGTCGACCATGCTGAACGATCCGTCAGAGAGCGTGACGCTCCGGTCGCGCTGGGACACGGTCAGTTCCCCGCCCACGGCCAGCAGCAGCAAGAGGTCGTCTCGCTGATCGGTGCCCACCATCGCGGGCGAGCGCGTGACCCGGTGGGGATCGGCCCGGACACGGCTTAGATGGAGGACGTCGATGTCGCTACTGGACAGGTCGGCGGAGAAGCCGGTGTCCCGCCGCGGCCACTTCACATCCATCTCGCAGAAGGTCGACTCCAGGGCCTCCCTCCACTGCTCGCGGCCCTCGCTCGCGGACAGTCCGCGCGTGCACACGGTACGGGCCGTGGCGCCGGACCGTGGCGCCGGATCCGGTGCGGGACCGCACTTTCCGGCGGTGCGCTTTTCGTCAAACTTCTGTGCACTCGGCGTCATGGCCACCCCTCCCACTCGTCAATAGTGTTCCACATCACACCAGCCGGATCGTTGCTCGGAAGCAGCCGTGCACGTTCTGCCAAATCCGGACCGGGCAGGTCCGACAGCTCAAGGAGTAGAACCGATGTCCGCAACAACCAACTGGATCGACTCGGTGACGATGGAGCAGCTCAACGAGGACCCGAACGCCGTCCACGACCGGCTCCGAGACGAGGCCCCGGTGGCGTTCGTGCCCGCGGTGGGGCTCCACGTCGCGTCGACGCGCGAGGCGTGCATGGCCATCGCTCAGGACAGTGAGAACTGGACCACGGTGATCTTGCCCTCGGGCGAGCGCACCTTCGGCACGGGTACGGTACTCGCAGCCAACGGCGACGAGCACGTCGAACTACGGAAGATGATCGACCCGGGTCTGAGGCCCGCTTCGGTGGACGGGTATATCGACGACATGGTTCGGCCCTATGCCCGTCACCTGCTCGAGCAACTCGACGAGAAGGGTCGGGCGGATATCCAGGAGGAGTACTTCGCCCCGGTGAGTGTGCGGGCGGTCGGCGACCTCATGGGACTGACGAACGTTCCTGCAGAGACTCTGGTCCGGTGGTTCAAGACTCTCGCGTTGGCATTCGGAAACGCAGCGGTCGATGACAAGGGCGACTTCCTCAATCTCGAACTCTTCGAGGCAGCGGACGCGGTGCGCGAGGAGATCCAAGAGGTGGTCGATCCGCTGTTGGACAACTGGGCGGAGAACCCGGACCACTCCCTGCTCTCGCACTGGCTGCATGACGGTGGCGCAGAAGGTGAGCTCCAGTCCAGGGAAAAGATCTACCCGAACATCTACGTCTTCCTCCTCGGTGCCCTCCAGGAGCCGGGCCATGTCATGACGACGACGCTGACAGCGCTCCTGCGGGACCCCGCGCAGCTGGAGCGGGTCATCGACGAGCCGGCTCTCATCCCGCGCGCGGCTAACGAGGCCGCCCGCTGGGTGGCGCCCATCTGGGTAGCCGCGGTCAAGGTGGCTAACTGCGATATGACGGTCTCCGGAGTGGACATCCCGGCTGGAACCCCGGTGCTGCTCACGTACGGTTCGGCGAACCGCGATTCTGACACCTGGGACAGCCCCGAGCAGTTCGACCTTGACCGACCCACCATGCCGCACCTGGCGTTCGGGGCCGGCCGGCACGCCTGTGCCGGCGTGCATGTCGGGATGTCGATCGTGCGAATCGCCCTGGAGGAACTGTTCGAGGCGATCCCAAACATCGAGGCAGACCCTGACGAGGACGTGACGTTCTGGGGTTGGACTTTCCGCGGGCCGCAGGGCTTGCGAGTTACCTGGGAGGTGTGAGGTCATGTCGTACTCCGTGACTCTCGGCGATGGCACACGGTTTGACGCTCCCGGTGACCAGCCGGTACTCGAATCGGCCTTGAGGGCCGGCGCCTGGATGGCGCATGCGTGCTCGCAGGGCACCTGCGGGACGTGCAAGTTCAAGATCGAGGAAGGGACTGTCGACCACGGCTCCTCCTGCACGGATGTCCTGCCCCCGTGCGACCGCTCCGCGGGCCTGGCACTGGCGTGCCAGGCCCGGCCGACGTCGGACCTCACCGCGTCGGTGCTGGGCGAGGACAAGGGGCGTCGCGTCTCGCATCCGCTGAAGGATCACACGGGCAGGGTCATCGAACTCACCACCGTCGCGTCCGACACGGTCCGGCTGGTCGTGCAGGTCGACGAGCCGATGGAGTTCAGCCCGGGGCAGTACTGCGAGTTCAGCGTTCCCGGCACCGACCTCCGCCGGCAGTACTCCATCGCGAGCACCCCATGCGATGGCACCAGGTTGGAATTCCACATCCGTAGAGTGTCCGGTGGCGCCGCCACCGACGGGTGGATTTTCCGGGACCTGGCCGAGGGGCACGAGGTGCAGCTACGTGGCCCGCTGGGAACCTTCCTCTTGGACGGGGTGCAGGAGGAGACCGCGATCCTCATCGGCGGCGGGACCGGACTGGCCCCGCTCAAGTCGATCGCCGTCCACGCGCTGGAGAACAACCTGCTTCCGAAGATCAGCCTGTACCACGGGTGCCGGACCGCGTCCGACCTCTACGACGTGGAGTTCTTCCGCGATCTCCGGGACGCGTATCCCGACACCTTCAGCTATCACCCCGTGCTCAGCGACGAGCCGGGGGAGAGTAGCTGGGACGGGGCCCGCGGGTTGATCACCGAGGCGGTGCTGGAGGACTACTCGACCTGCCGCGGGCACGTCGCCTTCCTCTGCGGGCCGCCGGCGATGATCGAGGCCGGGGTCAAGGTGTTGCGACGCCGCCGGATGCCGAGTCGACTGATGCACCGCGAGGAGTTCACGCCCGCCGCGGGCGATCCGGTAGCGGTGGCCCGCTCGGCGTGAGCCCTTGCCGGGGATGAGGTCCGGGCCGGGCGGAAGTAGTCGTAAATGCAACGCCCCTGTGACGCCCCCTATTCGGAAAGACCGGATAGGGGGCGTCGCATAGGCATCGAGATCCCGAGTGCCAGAACGCTGTGATTGTCGACACATCACTGGGGGAAAGTGGGGGGACACCGTTCCCCGGACCACATGAGGACCCCATGAGACTCCCGAACCGCTCGTTCGCGCTCCCGCTCCTCGCGGGGGCTCTGAGCGTCACCCTCGTCGCCTGCGCCACATCGGAGGCGCAGTCGTTGTCGTCGTCGTCATCCGGCTCGGTCGGATCCGTCGACGCCGGGGACCCGGCACCCACCCCCACCGGCGACGCGGAGATGACGGTGACGCTTCTGGGTACCGGCAGCCCCGTCCCCAGTGCCGAGCGGTTCGGGATGTCGACTCTCGTCCGGGCCGGCGGTCAGGACCTTCTCTTCGACGCCGGGCGCGGCGCGACGATCCGACTCAACCAGGTGGGGCTGTCGGCCGGGCAGGTGGACGGGGTGTTCCTGACGCACTTCCACTCCGACCACGTCAACGGCCTCGCCGACCTGTGGATGAGCTCCTACATCCCCGCGCTCGGAGGGCGCGAGGGCAGCTTCCAGCTGTACGGTCCGACCGGCGTCGGGCAGATCGCGGAGGGGCTGCAGCTGACCCACCAGAACGACATCGACGTGCGCGTGGCGGACGGTGAGGTGGACCCGTCGACCACCGGGATCGAGCCGCACGAGTTCGACGACGACGGCGTGATCTTCGAGAAGGACGGGGTGACGGTGACGATGTTCACCGTCGAGCACGATCCGGTCGGCGCGATCGACCCGGCGGTCGGCTTCCGCGTGGACAACGGCGAGAGCTCCGTGCTCATCAGCGGCGACACGCGGCCCACGCCCAACGTGCTGACCTACGGCGAGGGCGTGGACCTGCTGATCCACGAGGTGGCCGACTTCGTCGACCCCACCCTCCCGGTGGTTGAGACGGTGTACGCGCACCACACCAACCCGCGACAGGCCGGCGAGATCTTCACCTCCGTCGCCCCCGCGATGGCCGCGTACTCGCACATCGTCAACGGTGCGCCCCCGCGCATCCCCGACCTGCCCATGGAGACGCTCGTCGAGCGGACCCGGGAGACCTACTCGGGCCCCCTCGCGGTGGGCGTGGACCTCATGACATTCGAGATCAACGACCGGGACGTGCAGGTCTTCGAGCCCCGGGGCTGACCCCCCGGGGCGGGGCGCCCCGATCGCCCGCTCCGCCACCCGGCGTGAGGCACGCTGAGATAGACACCCGCTCCCCGCAAATCAGAGGAGAACGAGATGATCGACAAGGTACTGGTCGCCAACAGGGGCGAGATCGCGATCCGTGCGTTCCGTGCGGCGGTCGAGCTCGGGGTGAAGACGGTGGCGGTGTTCCCGTACGAGGACCGCAACTCGGTGCATCGCCTCAAGGCCGACGAGTCGTATCAGATCGGCGAGCCCGGACACCCCGTGCGCGCCTACCTGTCGGTCGAGGAGGTCGTGCGGACCGCGCACGACGCCGGTGCGGATGCGGTGTACCCGGGATACGGGTTCCTCTCGGAGAACCCTGACCTGGCTGCGGCGTGCGAGGCGGCGGGACTGGTGTTCGTCGGACCGTCTGCGGCGGTCCTGGAGCTCACCGGCGACAAATCGCGCGCGGTGGCGGCGGCTCGGGAGGCGGGGATCCCGGTGCTGGCGTCGACCCCGCCGTCGGCCGATCCGGAGGACCTGGTGGCGGCCGCCGAGGGCATGGCGTTCCCGGTCTTCGTCAAGGCCGTCGCGGGTGGCGGCGGTCGCGGGGTGCGGCGTGTGGAGCGCCAGGAGGACTTGGCCGAGGCCATCGCCTCGGCCTCCCGGGAGGCGGAATCCGCGTTCGGCGATCCGACGGTGTACGTGGAACAGGCCGTGGTCAATCCGCGGCACATCGAGGTGCAGATCCTCGCGGACACCTCCGGCGAGGTGATCCACCTCTACGAACGCGACTGCAGTGTGCAGCGGCGGCACCAGAAAGTAGTGGAGATGGCGCCGGCGCCGAACCTGCCGGCAGACCTGCGGGACCGGATCTGCGCCGATGCCGTGGCCTTTGCCCGACACATCGGGTACACGTGCGCCGGGACGGTGGAGTTCCTGCTCGACGAGCGAGGCCGGCATGTGTTCATCGAGATGAACCCTCGAATCCAGGTCGAGCACACCGTGACCGAGGAGATCACCGACGTCGACCTGGTGGCCGCGCAGCTGCGGATCGCCTCGGGGGAGACGCTGACGGACATGGGCCTGACGCAGGACCGGATCGGGATCCGGGGCGCGGCACTGCAGTGTCGGATCACCACCGAGGACCCCGCCAACGGCTTCCGGCCGGACACCGGGCGCATCACCGCCTACCGGACCCCCGGGGGCGCCGGGATCCGGCTGGACGGCGGGACGTCCGTCGGCGCCGAGGTCAGCCCCCATTTCGATTCGATGCTGGTTAAGCTGACCTGCCGCGGACGGGATCTGGAGACCGCCGTGGCACGCGCCGGCCGCGCACTGGCCGAGTTCCGGATCCGTGGCGTGGCGACGAACGTGCCGTTCCTGCAGGCGCTGCTCGACGACCCGGACTTCCGGGCCGGTCAGGTGACCACGTCGTTCATCGGGGACCGGCCGGAGTTGCTGACCGCCCGCACAACGTCCGATCGCGGGACCCGGATCCTGCGGTACCTGGCGGACGTGACAGTCAACAAGCCACACGGACCGCGACCGACGACGGTCTATCCGAGCGAGAAGCTACCGAGGCCCGGCGCCGCGGGAGGGGACGGCGCTGTCCGGGGGGCGCCGTCGGATATGCGTTCGGGGGACGGCCCCGCTGACCTGACCCGCCCGGTGGACGGGTCGCGGCAGCGGCTGCTCGCACTGGGGCCGGAGGGATTCGCCACCGACCTGCGGGCCCGACCCGCACTCGGCGTGACCGACACGACGTTCCGTGATGCCCACCAGTCCCTGCTCGCGACCCGGCTGCGCACCAACGACCTGTTGGAGGTGGCGCCCTATGTCGCCTCGCTGACCCCGGAGCTGCTGTCGGTGGAGTGCTGGGGCGGGGCGACCTACGACGTGGCACTCCGGTTCCTCAAAGAGGATCCCTGGGAGCGACTCGCCCGGCTGCGGGAGGCGATCCCCAACATCTGTCTCCAGATGTTGCTGCGCGGCGCCAACACGGTCGGCTACACCCACTACCCGCCGAAGGTGACCTCGGCGTTCGTCGACGAGGCCGCTGCGGTGGGCGTCGACATCTTCCGGATCTTCGACGCGCTCAACAATGTCGACGCCATGCGCCCGGCCATCGATGCCGTCCGCGGGACCGGCACCACCGTCGCCGAGGTGGCGATGAGCTACACCGGGGACCTGATGGATCCCCGTGAGGACCTCTACACACTTGACTACTACCTGCGCCTGGCCGAGCAGATCGTGGACGCCGGCGCGCACGTGCTGGCGATCAAGGACATGGCCGGTCTGCTCCGGGCTCCGGCCGCGGCGAAGCTCGTCGGCGCACTGCGGTCCGAGTTCGATCTGCCGATCCATGTCCACACCCATGACACCCCGGGTGGCCAGCTGGCCACCTACCTCGCCGCCTGGGAGGCGGGTGCCGACGTCGTGGACGGCGCCAGTGCCGCCCTCGCCGGGACGACCAGTCAACCGGCACTGTCGGCGATCGTCGCCGCGACCGCACACACCGAGCGGGACACCGGGCTCGATCTGGCGTCGGTATGCGCCCTGGAGCCGTACTGGGAGGCGGTGCGCAAGGTGTATGCGCCGTTCGAGTCGGGCCTGCCGTCGCCGACCGGTCGGGTGTACACCCACGAGATCCCCGGTGGGCAGCTGTCCAACCTGAGGCAGCAGGCGGTATCCCTGGGGCTGGCGGACCGGTTCGAGCAGGTCGAGACCGCCTACGCCGACGCCGACCGGCTCCTCGGCCGACTGATCAAGGTCACCCCGTCGTCGAAGGTGGTCGGCGACCTCGCCCTGACGCTCGTGGGGCGCGGGATCACGGCCGACGAGTTCGCGCGGGACCCGGGCTCCTATGACATCCCCGACTCGGTGATCGGCTTCCTTGGCGGCGAACTCGGAGAACCGGTCGGCGGGTGGCCCGAGCCACTGCGCACCGCGGCTCTGGCCGGACGGTCGGCCACCCGCGACGTCGTCCCCCTGAGCGTCGAGGACCACGCCGCGCTGGAGGTACCCGGCCCCGAGCGGCGTCGACGGCTCAACCAGCTGCTCTTCCCGGGCCCGACCGCCGAGTACGAGGAGCACCGAGAGACATACGGTGACACCTCCACGATCTCCTCCAACCAGTTCTTCTACGGGCTGCGTGACCGGGACGAACACCGGGTCCGGCTCGAGCCGGGCGTGGAACTGCTCATCGGACTCGAGGCGATCGGGGAGGCGGACGAGCACGGGTACCGGACCGTCATGTGCATCCTCAACGGTCAGCTCCGTCCCGTCCGGGTGGTGGACCGGTCCGTGGCCGTGGACGTTCCCGTGGCGGAGAAGGCGGACCACGCCGACCCGGGACATGTGGCCGCACCGTTCGCGGGCGTGGTGACCGTCGTGGTGACTGCGGGCGACCACGTCGAGGCAGGTGGGACCGTCGCGACCATCGAGGCCATGAAGATGGAGGCCGCGATCACCAGCCCCCGAGGCGGCACCGTCTCCCGCGTCGCGCTGGCCGGAGCCACCCAGGTCGAGGCCGACGACCTCATCGTGGTGGTGGACGGTGACTGACCGCCGCCAGGGGTGTCACGGGCGTGATCGGGGAACGCGCCCGGTCAGGCGCCCGGGCCCAGATGTGCGTGTTATGTCATGGAATGCGGGTAACGCCCCACCTATGGTGGGAACACCACCCTGTCGCGGAGAAATGGGGAGCTGATGAGTTCGCTGTCCACCGTGCGCAAGCTCGGACCGGTTCTGGATTTGTTCAGCGTTGACGCGCCTGAATGGGGAGTAAGCGAGGTGTCGGAGGCGCTGGGGATACCCCGGTCCAGCACTCATGCGCTGCTCACCAGCCTGGTGGACATCGGCCTGCTCCAGTGCCGCGTCCGCGGCCGTTACCGGATCGGGTGGCGGGTGGTCGAGTTAGCGGAGGCGCTCCGCGGCCGCCTCGACGTCCGGAGTATCGCCGCACCCGTCCTGGACAACCTGGTGGCGCAGCACGGCGAGACCTCCCACCTCGCGGTGATGGAGCGCATGCAGGTCCTGTACGTGGACAAGGTCATGGGTACCCACAATGTCACCGTCCAGGGCGCCCGGATCGGCGCACGCCTCGACCTGCACTGCACAGGAGTCGGCAAACTCCTGCTCGCCTACCAGGGGCAAGCCGATATCGAGATGTTCCTCGAGCGGCAGACCCTGCCCCGACGCACACCGGCCACCATCACGGATCCCGAGGCGATGCTCGCGGAACTCCGAGCCATCCGAAGGCAGGGGTTCGCCGTGGACCGGGGCGAGGCGGTCGCGGAGATCCACTGCACGGCAGCCCCCATCCGGGATGACATGGGGGTGGTGATCGCTGCGGTCAGTTCGAGCGCGCCAAAGGACAGGTACGCCTCCCGCCGAGCCGAGATCACGCAGGCAGTGGTCGCCGCAGCGGCGGAGATCACCAGGACCGTCAGCGACACCGCCAAGGCCGGAAAGCTGACGGTCGATCAGCAGACCACCCCCGACGTGCGGGAGATCCGCCCCGCGATGTGACCGGGGCCCCGGACCTTTTCGACAGAACAGAGGAGAACATGGACCAGATCGATCAGATCGCCGACGAGTTGCTCGGCGCCTACGGCAGCAGACGTACCGTCGCGCCGCTGACCGAGCGCTTCCCCGGGCTCGGGCTCGACGTGGCGTACCGGGTGCAGCAGCGGCAGGTGGACCGGTGGGTCGCAGATGGAGACCGGGTCGTGGGCCACAAGGTGGGGCTCTCATCCCGGGCGATGCAGCGCATGGTCGGCGTGGACCAGCCCGACTTCGGGCATCTCACGCAGAGCATGATCCACCAGGAACAGACACCCATCCCGCACGGGACGTTCCTGCAGCCGCGTATCGAGCCCGAGATCGCGTTCGTGCTGGGTGAGCCACTCAAGGGCCCCGGGGTGACCACGGCCGAGGCCATCGCCGCGATCGATTTCGTCCTGCCCGCCCTCGAGATCGTCGACTCCCGGGTCTCCGACTGGAAGATCGGGATCTTCGACACGGTCTCCGACAATGCCTCTTCGGGCGGGGTGATACTGGGCAGCACCCCGGTCGGGGTCCGCGACGTGGACCTGAGACTGACTGGCTGCAACCTCTACCGTAACGGTGAGCTGGTCGCGACCGGTGCCGGCGGCGCGGTCCTCGGTTCCCCCATCAACTCCCTGGTGTGGCTCGCCAACACCGTCGGCCCGCTCGGGACGACGCTGGAGCCCGGCCACATCGTGCTGCCGGGGTCGATGACCTCGGCCTTTGACGTGTCACCCGGCGACGTGATCGTCGCCGACATCGGCGGGATCGGCACCACCACCGCCATCATGGGTCGCCCCCAGAGTGAAGGAGCTGCGTGATGACCACCGAGACCACCTGGAGCCCCGCGGTCGTCGCGCAGCGCTGCCTCGACGCCGAGGCCTCCGTCACGGCGTTGACCTCGATCAAGGCGCAGTGGGACGGGCTGGACCTGCCGGCGGCCTACGCCGCACAGGACATCGCCCTACGGGTTCGGACCGGGCGCGGCGAGACCCTGACCGGGGTCAAGCTCGGCGTCACCTCCAAGGCCAAGCAGCGGCAGGTCAACGTCGACTCGCCGTCCACGGCGTGGCTCACCGACGCCATGTATCTCCCGCCGGGCGAGCCGATCGTGTGCGAGGAGATGATCCATCCGCGGGTCGAGCCCGAGATCGCGTTCGTGATGGGTGAACGGCTCGAGGGGCCGGGCCAGACCGCCGCCACCGCGATCGCCGCGGTGAGCAGCGTGGTGGGCGCGCTGGAGATCATCGACTCCCGCTTCTCCGGTTACACCTTCACCATGATGGACGCGATCGCGGACAACAACTCCTCGGGCAAGTACGTCACCGGGCCCACCTCGGTTTCGCCGTACGGGCTCGACCTCGGGCTGGAGGCGTGTGTGCTTGAGGTGGACGGGGAGGTGGTGGACTCGGCCACCGGTGCCGCCGTGCACGGACACCCGGCCGAGGCGCTGGCCTTCGCCGCCAATACGCTCGCCGAGCGTGGGCTCGCGATCGAACCCGGCTGGGTGATCCTCACCGGCGGCATGACCGACGCGGTGCCGCTCACTCCTGGCCGGGCGATCTCCGCGCACTTCACCAACCTTGGTCTGGTCACCGTCCGCGGGGCCACCGCCACAAATCAGTAGAGGAGGACACCGTGCCGATCATCGAAGCGACCGTCTCCGAGGGCCGCAGCCCGGAGGCGATCCGTTCGCTCATCCACGAGCTCAGCGCTGCCGCAGCACGAGCCCTCGACGCGCCGCTCGTCAGCGTTCGAGTGATCGTCCGTGAGGTGCCGCGCACGCACTTCGCGGCCGCCGACGTGACGATCGCCGAGCGCGACGCCGGATCCGAGACCTGACCTGGTTTTCGGTACCGCCACACGAGTCCGTCCGGCTCCCGCACACCGCTGGGAGCCGGGCTTGGTCGTGGGAACGATCTGGAGATGATGACGACGACAACGCGACCGACTTAAGTAGTCGGCCGCGTTGTCGTCGTCGTTTACGTCGGTCCAGCGCGGCGGGCACCGGTGGGAACGACTCTATCCGCCGTCCTCACGTGCGCGGATCTCGGCGCCGCGCACGTCGGCCGCGACGCGCCCGCCGATGGCCCAGTGCGCCGGATCCAACGTGACCAGCTCGCCACGGACCAGCTCGCGTTCGTAACCGAGTACGTCAACGAGCAGGTCGGTGACCCCCTCGAGCAGGGCACGCCCCTGCTCGGGCGGTCGGCCCGCGAGAACCCGCATGGTGAAGTACGGCGCAGCGTCCCCGCGGGAGGCCACCTGACGGCCGGCCACCATGACGTGCGCGGCCGGGTATTCAGCGACGAACACGCGGACGCGCTCGACGGGGCTGGACAGCACCTCGCAATACAGTGCGGTGACCCGCGACTGGAACTCCTTGAGCTGCTCGGCAGGGTACGTCCCTGCGACTAGGTGTACATGTGCAATGGGCATCAGAATAGATTCCTTCGGACTCCGCCGTCGAGGCTGACTACGGCGCCGTGTAGCACAGACGCCTGGGGGGCGAGGAGCGTGGACACAAACCACGAGATCTCGTCAAGGGAGGGAAGGCGGCCGGTCGAGGTCCTGCTGATGTAGCGCTGCCAGATCTCCGCTTCCGGAACTCCGGTCTCGGCGGACTCGCGCCTCGCGAACTCCCGCAGACGGGGAGTCTCGACGGGACCGGGCGCGAGGGTATGGACGGTGACCCCGTCGGCGCCCTTTCGTTGGGACAGCTGCCGCATGAGATTGATCAGTGCAGCGTTGGAGGTGCCCGGTGCGGCGTCCGCGGGGCCGGGCTCCAGTCCCAGCGACCCGGCGACGGCGACGAAGCGCGATCCCTCGACCAGTCGGTCCTCGACCGCTCGCAACAGATGCAGCGTCGCCACCGACTTGAAGCCGGCCGCCAGTGCCAGGTCCTCAGTCGGCATCACATCGAGTGATCCGCCGACGGGCAGGCCCGCCGCCATGAGGGCCAGGTCGACGCGGGTCACGCCCGCAGCGTCCAACGTGCCGCGGATGGCGGCGACGGAGGACGGGTCCCCGATGTCGGCAACGCATGGGACGACGCCCGCATGTCTGGCGCCGCCGCCGCGGCCGGCGGTATGGAGCTCAGCGGCGAGGGCGTCGAGTTGCTCGGCGTTCCGCGCGATCGCGAGGACCCGTCTGCCTTCGGTGGAAAGGCGGCGGGCTACCGAGGCGCCCATCGCCCCGGTCGCTCCCACGATCACGCAGATCCCGGTCATCGGGTCTCCGTATTCAACCGGATGGTCACCGCGCGGGGTTCGGTGAAGAAGTCGCGCGAGAACTGGCCGCCCTCGCGGCCGAGGCCACTTATGCCTTCGCCGCCGAACGGTAGGCGCAGGTCACGCTCGAAGAACGTATTGATCCAGACCGTCCCCGCCTTCCAGTTGGCGGCCATGCGGTGGGCGCGGTCGAGGTTGGTGGTGAACAGCATGCCGGCGAGCCCGTAGGGGCTGTCGTTGGCGATGCGCAGTGCCTCGTCCTCGGTGTCGAACCCGAGCACGGTCTCCACTGGGCCGAAGATTTCCTCGCGCGCCACGCGGTCCTGATTCGTGAGGCCCGTGATGATGGTCGGCGGGTAGTAGAAGCCGGCCGCGTGCGCAGCGGAGGTCAGGCGGGCGCCGCCCATGACCACCTCGCCGCCTTCCTCGCGGGCCAGATCCACGTAGCCCGACACCTTGGACAGGTGATCGTCCGTGATGAGTGGGCCGACGAACGTCTCCGGGTCCTTGGGGTCGCCGACCTTGAGCTTGGCGGTCTCGGAGACGAAGCGCTCGAGGAACTCGTCGCGGATCGAGTTCTGCACCAGTAGGCGTGTGCCCGAGAGGCAGACCTGGCCGTTGCCGGCGAAGATCGCGCGCAGGGCCTTGGGGACCGCGATGTCCAGGTCGGCATCGGCGAAGATGATGTTGGCGGACTTGCCTCCCATCTCCGCGGAGACCGGGGTGTGGTTGACCGCGGCGGACTGGAGGATCTTCACGCCTGTTGCGCTGGACCCGGTGAACGTGATGCGGTCGACGCGGGGATCCGAGGTGAGCGGTCCCGCGACCTCGTCGCCGCCGAAGCCGTGCACGACGTTGAGTACTCCCTCCGGCATTCCGGCCTCGACCGCGAGTTCGGCGAACCGGGCGGCGGTGAGCGGAGTCTGTGGTGCGGGTTTGAGCACCACGGTGTTGCCGAACGCCAGTGCCGGGGCGATCTTCCACGTGGCCAGCATGAGCGGGGCGTTCCACGGGCTGATCGCCGCGACCACGCCTGCCGCCGGGTAGAGGACGTAGGAGAACAGGTCCCCGTCCGGGTAGGCCTCGTTGCCCGCCATCGCCACGTAGTCGGCGAAGAACCGTAGGTTGAGGGCCACGCGCGGGATGTCGGCGTGGCTGGTCTGCGAGATGGCCTTGCCGCCGTCCCGCGTCTCCAGCATGGCAAGCTCGTCGCGGTGTTCGTCCACCTTGTCGGCGAGCCGGTGGAGGATCGCAGCGCGCTCCTTGGGGGTCATCCGGGGCCACGGTCCTTCGTCGAATGCGCGGCGGGCGGCTGCGATCGCCGCCTCCCCGTCAACCGCGCCGCCGCGGGCGACCTCCGCCAGCAGGCTGCCGTCGTGGGGGTCGCGGGTCTCAAAGGTTCGTCCGTCGGCGGAGTCGGTCCACCGGCCGCCGATGAAGTGCTTGATGGTGGTGGTCATGTCGTGCCTCTCGGTGTGCGTACTCGGTGACTCAGTGTGCGTGGACGGTCGCCGCGCGGGTCGGGTCGGTGTACGAGCGGCCGGCGAGCTGCGAGGCCACATCGATGATCATGTCCTCCTGTCCGCCGATGACGCCGCGTCGACCGAGCTCCATGAGGATGTCGCGGGTGGGGACGCCGAACTTCTTGGCCGCGCGCTTGGTCGGGTGGAAGAAGGTGGAGTACACGCCCGCGTACCCCAGGACCAGCGCGGTCTCGTCGATGATCTGTGGCTCCTTCATCAGTGGGGCCAGGACCTGCTCTGCGGTGTCGATGAGGGGGAACAGGTCCACGTTCGTCTCCCAGCCGGCACGCTCGAAGGCCGCGGCGAGGACCTCGGTCTGCGCGTTGCCGGCACTGGCACCGAGGCCCCGCAGAGAGCCGTCGATGAAGGTGGCACCGCACTCGGCGGCGGTGAGCGCGTTGGCGATACCCACTCCGAGATTGTTGTGGGCGTGGAAGCCGACATCCGCCGAGATCCGGTCGCGAAGGGCCGTGACCCGCTCGCCGGCTTGGCGGGGGACCATCGCGCCGGCGGAGTCGACCACGTACACCACGTCGGCACCGTACGAGTCGAGCAGCGCGGCCTGCGCGGCGAGGTCAGCGGGCTCGAGCTTGTGGCTCATCATGAGGAAGCACATGACCCGGAGGCCCTGTGCCTTGGCCCACTCGACGGGCTGCTGAGCGCAGTCGGCCTCGGTGCAGTGCACGGCCACGCGGACGGTGGAGATACCAGCGGAGATCGCGTCGCGGAGATTACCGACCGTGGCGATGCCGGGGACATAGAGCACCGCGATGTCGGCGTTCTCCACGGCTTCCACCGCGGCGCGGACGTAATCGGGGTCGGTTTCGGCGGCGGGTCCGTACTGGATCGACGAGGCGCCGATGCCGATTCCGTGCGCGACCTCGATGGTCGTGACCCCGGCCCGGTCCAGACCGCGTGCGATGTCCGCGACATTCTGGGCGGTGAACTGGTGGGACACGCTGGACATGCCGTCCCGGAGGGTGGTGTCGACGAGCGTGATGCTCTTTTCTGAGCTCACTGTGCGGTTCCCTTCACGAGGTTGCGGTCCGCGATGACCTCGGCGACGTGCGCCGCGGCCGCGGTGATGATGTCGAGATTGCCCGCGTAGGTGGGGAGGTAGTCCCCGGCGCCCACCACCTCCACCATTACTGTGACCAGGTCGCCGTCGACGTCGACCAGATGGAGCCCGTAGCCGGGGACGTACTTCTGCACCTCGGCGACCCGCTCGACCACGGCCCGCTCGATCGCCGCGGCGTCGGCGTCACGCACTCGTGCGTAGATGGTGTCGCGCATGTTCATGGGCGGCTCGGCCGGATTGATGATCGAGATGCACTTGGCGCGGTCCGCACCCGCGACCTGCGCCAGGGCGACGCCGGTCTTCTCGGTGAACTCGCTGAGGTTCTGACGGGTGCCGGGCCCGGCGCTCTTCGAGGAGATCGCGGCCACGATCTCGCCGTACGAGGCGTCGGCGACCGTATTGATTGCGTGCAGGATCGGGATGGTCGCCTGTCCGGCGCAGCTGACCATGTTGAGGTTCGGAGCGTCGAGGTGAGCGTCGAGGTTCACCGATGGCACCACGTAAGGGCCGACCGAGGCCGGTGTCAGGTCGATCGCGACGACCCCGGCCTCGGCGTAGCGGGGGGCAGTGGCGGCGTGGATCTTCGCGGACGTGGCCTCAAACACGAGGTCTGGGCGTACATCCTGCTCGAACAGCCAATCGGCGCCGCCGGCCGACGCCTCGAGGCCCTCGGCGCGGGCGCGCTCCAATCCCTCGCTCGCGGGGTCGATACCGATCATCGCGACCGGCTGGACGGTGTCGGATCGCAACAGCTTGTACATGAGGTCGGTGCCGATGTTGCCGGACCCGACGATCGCTGCTGTCAGACGGCTCATGTCTGTCTCCTCATGGCAGTGAATGTGGTGTAGGCCACGACGATATGGACGGAAGCGGCGAAATCCGGCTGGAGTTCGGCTTTGCCGAATTAGCCGGATTCAGGACGGATCAGCTATTCCTGCTATCCGAATGTGATGGGCGCCACTATTGAGGCCGACCCACACTTGTGGCATCCATCACTCACGGGTCGTCCGCCGGGGCGCCCCCCACTCGAGAGGAAGAACACATGAGTGACATCACGGAGGCCACGCTGCGACACGAGATCGCGCACCTCGCACGTGTGGAATTGCTCAGCCCCAAGCCGCAGGAGACGGAGGATTTCTTCACCAAGCTCCTCGGCATGTACGTCACCAAACGGGAAGGGCAATCCACCTACCTGCGGGGTTACGAGGACCCGTACCAGTGGAGCCTCAAGATCACCGAGTCCGCCGAGCCGGGACTGGGACACATGGGCCTACGCACCACATCGCCCGAGGCCCTCGACCGTCGGCTGGATTCTCTCCGCGCCGACGGCAACGAGTGCAACTGGATTCCTGACGGCGAGGAGCTCGGGTACGGCAAGACTTTCGCCTTCAAGTCGGCGGACGGCCACAACATCCACATCATGTGGGAGGCGGACAACTACGTGGCGCCACCGGAGCTGAGCAGCAAGATCGTCACCCGCAAGTCGCGTAAGCCGCTGCAGGGCATGCCGGTCAAGCGCCTGGACCACCTGAATCTCATGGCCTCCGACGTGGGCGGCGTCCGCGACACCTTTGAGCGCAACCTCGGTTTCCGCACCACCGAGAGCGTGCTCGATGGTGACACTCAGATCGGCGCGTGGATGAGCTCTAACATCCTCGGTCACGAAGTTGCCTGCATGCGGGACATGACCGGTGGGAAGGGGCGTCTGCACCACATCGCATTCTTCTACGGCAATGCCCAGCACAACATCGATGCCGCGGAGATGTTCCGTGAGTACGACATCGAGATCGAAGCCGGCCCCGACACCCACGGCATCACCCAGGGGCAGTTCCTGTACGTCTTCGAGCCCGGCGGAAACCGAATCGAACTCTTCGGTGAGCCCGGTTTCCTCCATCTCCAGCCGGACCTGGAGACCCAGATCTGGCAGCTGTCGGATATAGACACGGGCCTCGCGATCGGTGGAGCGAAGCTGCCGTGGGAGACCTACTTCACCTACGGCACCCCGAGCCCGCTGCCGCTGGCGGAGCATCGCGAGAAGTTCGCGGACTTCGGCCCGGGTGCCGCACCTGCGGAGGAGCCTGTCTCCGTATCGAGCTGAGGACGGAGAGCCCGGCCTGACTCTCGCGGCAGAGTGTCAGGCCGGGCTGCGAGTCCGACTGATCGGAACGAAGGGGGACCGCTCGTGCCGTCACTGTGTGTGGAGGCGCCGGACTATCACGGGATGGACAGGCAACGGCTCCAGGGTTACCTCCGGGATCATCTCGCCGACCCGACTCTGTCCGTTGCGTCCGCCTCGGCCGCGATGTTCATGTCCGTCAGGTACGTACAGAAGCTGTTCGCCCAGGTCGGCTCCACCCCGAGGACCTGGCTGATGGACCAACGGATGTCGGAAGCCAAGCGGCTCCTCTCTGTGACGGACCTGCCGATCGCCGAGGTCGCCGTGAGAGTCGGCTACCGGGAAGTGTCGCAGTTCAGTCGTGGGTTCAAGGGCAGAACCGGACTGAGCCCGAGCGCCTATCGGTTGTCGCAGACCTGACCGCCCACCCCACCCCGCCCGTCCCTCCAGGGAGTCGCACGACGTACCCCACGACAGTTGCATGACGTACCCCACGACAGCTGCAAGACATCGCCCTCCGGCTGCCCGACAGAATGCGCGAGAAATCGGCCCCGCAGCGCACCTGAGGTCAGGCAGCTGCGGGGCGATGTCTTGCAACCGGCGAGGGGAGCGGCGGGGTCAGCGGCCAGCGGCGGCGATCCGCTCCCGTCGCAGCTGCTCCACCGCCGGAACGTCCACCGGGGGCAGCGACTCCACGCCCAGCGCTCGGCAGAGGAGCAGGTCGGCGAGCTCAGGATTGCGCGCCAGCACCGGACCGTGCATATAGGTGGCGATGATCGAGCTCTGGACCACGCCCTCGACTCGCCCGCCGGAGGTGGCGCCGGCACCGGAGGCATTGGCGGCCCCGGAGGTGGCGCCGGCACCGGACGTAGCGCCAGCCCCGGCAGGCGCGGGAGCGGATGCCGGGGAGGCCACGGCGTCGGAGTCCGCGGGGACGCCGTTGCCGGTGCCGGCCAGGACGCGGCCCAGCGGCGAGGCGTCCGGGCCGAGGACGGTGGCGCCCATGTGGTTCTCGAAGCCGGTCAACTGCTGGGTGAGCCCGTCGAGCTTCGGCTGCACCACCAACTCGCCGATAGACCTGGCGGTCTGCGGCGACGTGGTGATGTCGAGGAGCCCCAAGCCTGGCGCGCGGGAACCGTCGGAGACGACGAACCACTCACCGAACACCTGCATGCCGGCGCAGATCGCGAGCACCGGGACACCCCGGGCGGCGGCGCGCTGCAGGCCCGGCGATCCGGCCAGGTGCCGGGACGCCAGTTTCTGCGCCGCGTCCTCGCCGCCGCCGACTGCGTAGATGTCGCACGAGTCGGGGACTTCGTCGTCGAGGGTGATCCGCACGATCTCGGCGTCGTGGCCACGCCACCTCAGGCGCTGCCGGAGGATGAGCGAGTTGCCGTCGTCCCCGTAGGTTCCCATGACGTCCGGGAGCACCAGGCCGATCCGGACCGTCGACTCGGTGGGGCGCGCCGAGGTGGGGGAGACGGTGTCGAGCGGCGAGGCCGCCGCACCTGCGCCTGCGGAGCCCGAAGGCGCCGCAGGCGAGGACGCCGCGCCTGCGCCCGCGCTACCCGAGGCTGCCGAATCCTGTGTGGTCATCACTTCCCCTTTCCGGCGGTGGCGAGCGCGCGACTCAGGTCCCGGAACGCCGTGTAGTTGGCCAACACCTCGACCCGACCGGGCGGGCACCGCTTGATCGCCGTGAGGGGATCCTCCTCGAGCACGTGGTCGATCCCGGCGTAGGTCAGCCGCACGGAGAGATCGGCGGCTCGCTCGCCCGAGGCGAACACGGACACGCCCGCGAACGACTCGAAGCGCACGTCCCACAGCCAGGACAGGTCCACGCCGTCACCCATCTGGCCGTTCACCGCGATCACCAGTCCGTCGGCGGAGGTGTCGATCATGCCGAGCGCCTCCTGCCAACCGGCCGGGTTCTTGGCGAGCAGCAGGTGCGCACCCCGTCCGTCCACGGCGACGGTCGAGTAGCGGCCCGCCACGTCGTCGACACCCTCCACGGCCCGCACCGCGGCGGCCGGATCGGCGCCCATCGCCACCGCGGCGGCAACGGCCTGGGCGGCGTTGCCGCGATTGGCCCGGCCGGGCAGGGCGAGTGTCATGGGTGAGGAGAAGCCGTCGGGGCCGTAGATGTTCTCGTCGTCGAGCCACCAGTCGGGCTCGGGGCGGGCGAACTCCCGACCGTCGTCCAGGGGCGTCGTGGACCGCCAGCGCGCGGCGCCGGTGGCGTCGATCGTCCGGGTGATGGGCTCACCGGTGCGTGGGCAGCTCACCGAGTCCCCGGCCCACGGGGCGCCGGCCGCCACCCACACCACGTCGGGATGGTCGAAGGCGACCGAGGTGATCATCACGTCGTCACAGTTCGCGACCAGCGTGGCCTGCGGCTGCTCGGCGACCCCGGCGCGCAGTCGCCGCTCGATCGAGTTGATCTCACCGACCCGGTCCAGCTGGTCGCGGCTGAGGTTGAGCAGGACGATCGCCTCGGGACGGGTGTTGACCGCCACCGACGGCACGTGCAGCTCGTCCACCTCGATCGCCGCGAGCCGCGACGTACGGTCGGCCCCGAGTGCGGTCACGATCCCGGCGTCCATGTTGTCGCCGTTGGCGTTGGTCGCCACCGGGCCGACTGTCGACAGGGCGGCGGTGAGCATCCTCGTCGTCGTCGACTTACCGTTGGTCCCCGTCACCAACGCCGACCGACGCCCGGCGGCGAGTTGCGCCATGAGGCCCGGATCCAACTTCAGGGACACCAGTCCGGCGATCATCCCGCCGGACCCCCGTCCCGACACCCGCGACGCCCACGCCGCGAGGCGACCGGCGCCGGCCGCGGCGCGACCGCGCACCGACAACGCGGTGGGGGAGGACGTCGACGCCGTGGCGCCGGGCGCGGTGGTGGAGGAGGCCGGGCCGTTCTGCGCGCGGGAACTCATGCGATGAGTCTATGCAGCCCGGTGCGGTTAGAACCGAGCCGCACCGCCGAGCGCGGTCACGACGTCCGAGCCGAGCGCCGCCATCGCGTCGTCGGCGGGAGTGAACATCCCGTTCACCGAGCCGATCACCGCGATCGCGTACCGGCCGGTGGCGGTGTTGACCACGGCGATGTCGTGCGATTCCGTGTCCGTCTCGCCGGTCTTGTTGGCGACCGATCCCTTGGGCAGGTCGGCGGCGAGCTTCCAGTCCCGCTCCTGCCGGAGCATCCGCGCCAGCACCTGCCGGGCGATCTTCTGGGAGGTGAGCGCGTCGTCCCCGGTCGCCCGCCCGTCGGCCGCGCGGACGAGTTCGGCCAGGTAGCGGACGCTGCCGCTGGCGGTCACCACGCTCATGTCGCCGGTCCAGACGTAGCGGAACGCGCCGCCGGTGTGGAACTCGTCCTCCAGACCCACGCGGGCGGCGATGTCGTTGATGGCCTCGATGGAACTGTCGGTCTCGGGCGCGGTGGGTCCGTCCACGGAGAGGTCGTAGAGGAGGTTCGCGGCGTCGTTGTCCGACACCTCGATCGCGTTGTCGAGAAGCGTTCCGAGCCTGCCGTAGGGGGTCGTGGCGCTGGTGTTGCCGTTCCAGGCCTCGAGCGCGCCCACCGCGAAGGCGATCTTGATCACGGAAGCGGCGTACCTCGGCTCGTCGTCACCCGCGCAGGTCATCCGTTCGTCCGGGGCGTCGATCGCCAGCACGCACGCCGCGACCTCGTTGCCCCCGGAGTTCATTTCCCGGACCGCGCCGGACAGGATCGGCCGGACCCTCGCCCAGCCGTCGGGCAGCGGGCGCGCGACGAAGGGGTCGACGGAGACCTTGCCGTCCCGGGCTGCCGGAAGCAGGGCATCGCTGCCGGACTCGTGCATCGTCGACGCGTGGGAGGGGCTCGTGCGCGGCTGGGAGGGGCCGGGCGCGGTCGCCACCAGTCCGGCCAGGGCGCCGAGGCAGACCACCAGGTACCCGCACGCCCACGTCAGGAGCGTGCGCCGGAGCCGGGCCGGGGCGTCGCGACGCCGCGCGGCAGGGGTATCCGACCGGTAACGCCGCACGTCGCACTCCTGGAACCGTGCCGGTGCCCGAGGGCCGGCCTGAACGAATCGCTCCCGAGAATATCCGCCGAGTCCGACAGCGCGGAAAACAGTGGGCGAACGGCGATCCAGGGTAGGGCGGGTCGCGGGTGGATTGGGGTTGGGGCGCGGGTGGATCGCGGGTGGCGGGGACGGTGTCGCAGGGCCGTGCCACGATGGTCGGCATGGCGGAATGGGTGGTCGTGGACGTGGAGACGTCGGGCATGAAGCCCGCCGTCGACCGGGTGCTGTCGGTGGCCGCGGTGGTGGTGGACGACGACGGCGAGGTGACGGACGAGTTCACGACGCTCCTCAACCCGGGAGTCGATCCGGGCCCCGTCCACGTGCACGGACTCACCCCGGCCCTGCTCGCCGGCAAGCCCCGCTTCGCCGACGTCGCGGCAGAGCTCGGCCGGATGCTCGAGGGGAGGACGGTCGTGGCCCACAACGCGGCGTTCGACGCCTCGTTCCTGGCGGCGGAGGCCCGGCGTGCGGGACTGGAGCCGCCGCTGACGCGGTACGTGTGCACGCTCGACCTGGCGGGCCGTCTGCACCTATCCACGGCGGACCTCAAACTGTCCACGCTCGCCGGGCATTTCGGGGTCGAGCAGCGGGCGGCCCATGACGCGTATGACGACGCGGTGGTGTTGGCCGGGGTGTTCTCCGGCCTGTTGGGCGTGGCGGCCGAGAAAGATGTCACGCCGACGGTCCGGCGGCTTTCCGAGATGGTCCCGCATCCCGACACGGGGTACCTCGTGTCGACGGTGTGGGCGCAGGCACTGGCGGCGCCGAGGGTGTGGCGTCCGGCCGGTCGGCTCAAGCGCGGTGGCGGGTTGGTGCAGGGCATGGAGGTGGTCTTCACGCAGGACGTGGACTGCGATCCGGACGAGATCGCCTCCGTCGTCGTCGACGCCGGTCTCTACGTGGCGGACCGGCTCGGATCCCGCACGTCCCTGGCGGTGTGCGACGCCCCGAACGCCGTGCGCGGACGCGCCGCGTTCGCCCGGAAGAAGGGCCTCGAACTGGTCCCGTCGGCGCGACTCGTGGAGATGCTCGCCGACGTGGCGCCCGGACGCCCCGTGACCCCGGCCCGTCCGGTCGATGATGCGCAGGAGTCGCTCTTCTAGTGGCGCTCTGCTCGGGCAGCTCTGCTTCGGGCGCACTTCCAGGGTGACGCTTCTAGGGGCGCTCTGCTCGGGCCGCTCTGCTTCGGGGCTCCAACGAATTCCGCATCGTGGATTCCTGGGCTGATCAGGCGCGACAATGCTGACATGATGGGTGCACCGAGACCCTTGTTGTCGACGAGAGGAACACCGTGCCCGCTCCGCAGAACGCCGCCGCCCGTGAGGTCTACGAGAAGGAGCGCGCTCACGTCCTGGCCCCGTGGTCAGCGTGGGGCGCATCGGACCCGATGGTCGTCACCGCCGCGGAGGGCAGCTACCTCACCGATGGCGACGGCAACCGCCTGCTGGACTTCACCTCACAGCTGGTCAACACCAATATCGGCCACCAGCACCCGGTGGTCGTCAAGGCGATCCAGGACCAGGCTGCCGAGCTGTGCACCATCAACCCGGCGCACGCCAACGCCGCCCGCGCCGAGGCCGCCCGCCTCGTGGCCGAGGTCGCGCCCGCCGGCATGAACCGCGTGTTCTTCACCAACGCCGGCACCGAGGCCGTCGAGCACGCGATCCGTATGGCGCGCAAGCACACCGGCCGTCACAAGACCCTCTCGGCGTTCCGCAGCTACCACGGAGCCACCACCACGTCGATGAACCTCACCGGCGACACCCGCCGCTGGGCCAACGATCTCGGCAACACCGGCGCCGTGCACTTCCACGCCCCGTTCCTGTACCGGTCGCAGTTCTACGCTGAGAACGAGAAGCAGGAGTGCGACCGCGCGCTCGAGCACCTCGACAACCTCATCGGGCTCGAGGGCCCGGACCACTTCGCGGCCCTGATCATCGAGTCCGTGCCCGGGACCGTCGGCATCATGGTGCCGCCGGCCGACTACCTGCGCGGTGTCCGCGAGATCTGTGACAAGTACGGCATCGTCATGATCTGCGACGAGGTCATGTCCGGCTTCGGACGCACCGGCGAGTGGCTGGCCCTGGACAACTTCCGTTCCGGCGACGACGACTGGGCGCCCGACCTCATCACCTTCGCCAAGGGCTCCAACTCGGGATACGTCCCGATCGGTGGCGTGATCCTGCACGACCGGATCGCCGCGTCGTTCGAGAAGACCCCGTACACGGGCGGTCTCACCTACGCCGGTCACCCGCTCGCGGCGGCGTCCGTGGTGGCGACCATCAACCTCATGCGCGACGAGAAGATCGTCGAGAACGCGCGCACGATCGGCGAGGACGTGATCGGTCCGCGCCTGCGCGAGCTCGCCGAGAAGCACAAGTCGATCGGCGAGGTCCGCGGTCTGGGCGTGTTCTGGGCGGTGGAGATGGTGGCGGACCGCGAGACCCGCGAGCCGCTCGCCCCGTACGGTGGTTCTTCAGAGGCCATGAACAAGACCTTCGGTGCGGCCAAGAAGGACGGCCTGCTGCTGTTCATGAACTACAACCGCTTCCACATCGTCCCGCCGTGCACCATCACGGCCGACGAGGTCAACGCGGGACTGGATATCTTTGATCGTGCGCTCGAGGTGGCGGATTCATATGTCTAGGGAGTTGGTCTGAAGATGGCACTGGTGCTCGGACTCATCGTTAACACGCTCGCCCTGTGGGTGACCACGCTGATCGTGCCCGGAATCGATCTGCGTGAGACCGTGGGCGTCTACGCGCCGGGCGCCGGTGCCATCGACGACCAGATCAGCGTGCCCACCATCACGGCGCTTCTCATCGTGGCGGTGGTGTTCACGCTGGTCAACGCGGTGGTCAAGCCGATCGTCAAGCTGCTCTCGCTGCCGCTGACGATCCTCACGCTCGGCCTGTTCCTGCTGGTCGTCAACGCGCTGATGCTCATGCTGACCGGCTGGATCACCACGACGTTCCAGCCATTCGGCGCCGAGTACCTCGTCAGCGGCTTCTGGGCGGCGTTCTTCGGCGGGATCGTTATCGCCCTCGTCAACTGGGTCGTGGGACTCGTCCTGCCGGGCCGCCGCGACGACTGACGCACCCTCCGGCGCCGTCCAGCCGCCGCCGCGCTGCGCTGCGCCACTGCCGCTGCCCGCCTCGCCGGCCCCTTTTCCGCTGAGCCGTCACTCCGGTACGTTTTCGCGATCCCTCTCCTGGGGAAACGCTGACCGGAGTGACGGCTCGTTGGTGCTTGAGCCTGCACGGCCGCCCGGCCCGGCATCAGACGACATCAGCCCCCGACACGACGTCAGCCCCCGACCGGGCCGCGGAATCTAGCGGGCCAGTCGGGGGCTGACGTCGTGTACCGGCGTGTGCGCCGGTGTGTGCCGCAGGGCGCTCGGGCCGCTCCGGGCTCAGGAGCCGCCAGTGGACCCGAGTGCGGCGGAGGAGACGGCGCGTGGAGTCCAGCCGTTGGCGGCCTGGTCGCGGATGAACTGCATCTGCGGGAAGAAGGCGTTGCCGGGGCAGGCGGTCCCGCCCCATTCGCGGTGGCCCGAGACGGCGGGCATGGGTCGCACGGCGCCGCCCTCGGGGTTGCGATAGTTGACGCCGCCGCGGGGGTTGATGCCGGTGGCGTTGCACAGAGCGCGCACGCAGTCGATGGTGGTGCCGACGGCGGCCGCGGTGGGCGGATTCCAGGTGAAGTCGCCGAGCAGGCTGATGCCGATGTTGCCGTTGTTGAATCCGCCGACATGGCCGCCGGTGACGACCGGCGGGGCGATCCCGAGGACCGGCGGGAACTGGAAGACGGCGTTGCCGGCGGGCGTGCCGCCGCGGCCCTGGTAGATGCGGCCCTCGGGGTCGATCAGCAGGTGGTAGCCGATGTCGCCCCAGCCCAGGGTGTTGGCGTGGTAGTTGTACGTCGCCAGGACGGTGCCGGCCCGGTTGGGGCTGACGGCGCCGGCGGTGTGGTGGATCGTGATGGACTGCGCCGGGAAGTAGGACGGGGCCCAGCGGAATCCGGGGACGTCGCCCGCGCCCCACGCCGCGCGCGGGATGATCGGCAGGCCGAGGGTGTCGACGCTGCCGAGCGAGTAGTTGCGGGGGGTGCCGCGGCCGTCGTCGAAGACGGTGGCCTCGGAGCCCTTGGGGGCGTCGACCTCGTAGCTCACGGCGCCGTCGGGCGCGGCGACGAGCTCGGAGGCCGGAACGCTACCGGCGTCGGGGGCGGTGTCCATGAGCTCGAGGTTCTGCCAGTCGCCCACGGAGCCGTCGGGGAAGGCGAAGCGGATGCGCGCGGCGAGGTCGTCGGCGTTCGGGAACGTGACGCCCACGTAGCCGAGTGGGCCGTTGGGCTGGATCATCCCGCTTCCGGTGGAGATCGACTGCATCACGTCCTGGGCGACGCCGAGGGATCCGGTGGTCAGCGGATTGGCCCCGGCGATGGGGCCGCGGACGGTGGAGGCGACGGCTGCGCCCACCCCGACCGAAGCGGCAGTGAGGAAGCCACGGCGTGACACGGGCATAACGGAAACTCCAGACACAGAGAATGCGATGAACAGACGCCGTACATATCGGCGCGAACGGCCGCCACATTACGCCCTATACGTAACCAAATCGAGACCTTCGTTACCGAAGTGATACCTGTGACCGATGTGGCTGATGAGGTGATAATCCGGGGTGTGCGGGGCAAAGTGCACAGGTTCTGCTCAGGCTCGACGGGGGCATTTCCCGACGAGAAGTGAAGGGGGACGACGACGACAACAACGACCACCCGGTCATCGGTAGCGGTGCCCGGAGCGTTGACCGGACGACCGTCAAAGTCGCTATCCCGGAAGCGACTTCGCGGCCCCGGCCGACTGCCTGCGCAGCCTCGCACCGCACAGATCCGGACAACGCGAAGAGGGCTTCGCACACGGCTCATCGAGCGATGTGTGCGAAGCCCCCTCGGCGATGGACTACGGCCCCGGCTCAGGAGCCTCAGCCCCTCAGGGCGCCCAGGTGCGGGCGCCCTCGGTGGAGCCGGTGGCCCCGGTGTCGGCCTCATCGGCGTAGGCGCGGTTCACGGCGGAGACCACGGCGCGCAGCGAGGCGGTGGTGATCGAGCCGGCTCGGCCCACACCCCAGAACACGCGGTTGCCGAACTGCACCTCGACGTAGGCGGCGGCGGTGGCGTCGTCGCCTGCGGTCATGGCGTGCTCGGAGTAGTCGAGGATCCGAACCTCGTCGTCGAACGCCTCGTTCAGGGCGGCGACGAACGCGGCCAGCGGGCCGTTGCCGGTGCCGGTGAGCTCGCGGGTCTCGCCCTTCCACTTCACCACGGCCTCGATGGTGTCCTCGCCGTCATCGGTCTCGGCGGGCACCAGGTGCTGCGACATGCGCTCCATGGGGGAGACGCGGTCCAGGTACTCCAGCGAGAAGATGTCCCACATCGCCTTGGGCGTCACCTCGCCGCCCTCGGAGTCGGTGACGTTCTGGACGATCTGCGAGAACTCCATCTGCAGTCGCCGCGGCAGCTGCAGGCCGTAGTCGCTCTTCATGATGTAGGCGACGCCGCCCTTGCCGGACTGCGAGTTCACGCGGATCACGGCCTCGTAGGTGCGGCCTTCGTCCTTGGGGTCGATGGGCAGGTAGGGCACCTCCCACGTGATGTCGGCGACGTCCTCGCCGCGGGAGTCGGCCTCGGCCTGCAGGGCGTCGAAGCCCTTGTTGATGGCGTCCTGGTGCGAGCCCGAGAAGGCGGTGAACACCAGGTCGCCGCCGTAGGGGTGCCGCTCGTGGACGGGCATCTGGTTGGCGTACTCGACGGTGCGCCGGATCTCGTCCATGTCCGAGAAGTTGATCTGGGGGTCCACGCCGCGGGTCAGCATGTTCATGCCCAGGGTCACCAGGCACACGTTGCCGGTGCGCTCGCCGTTGCCGAACAGGCAGCCCTCGATCCGGTCGGCGCCGGCCTGGTAGCCGAGCTCGGCGGCGGCCACGCCGGTCCCGCGGTCGTTGTGCGGGTGCAGCGACAGGATGGTCGCGTCGCGGTGCGCCAGGTTGCGGTGCATCCACTCGATCTGGTCGGCGTACACGTTGGGCGTGGCCATCTCGACCGTTGCCGGCAGGTTGATGATGATCGGGTTCTCGGGGGTCGCGCCCACGACCTCGGTCACCGCGTCACAGATCTCCTTGGAGAACGCCAGCTCGGTGCCAGTGAACGACTCGGGCGAGTACTGCCAGCGCCAGGTGGTGTCCGGGTAGTCCTTCGCGACGGTGGTGACCAGTTCGGCGGCGTCGGTGGCGATCTTCTTGATCGCGTCGCGGTCCTTACGGAACACGACCTTGCGCTGCAGGATCGAGGTGGAGTTGTAGAAGTGCACGATCACGTTCGACGCGCCCTCGCAGGCCTCGAACGTGCGGCGGATGAGGTCCTCGCGGCACTGGACCAGCACCTGGATGGTCACGTCCTCGGGGATCGCGTTGTCCTCGATGATCTCGCGCACGAAGTCGTAGTCCGTCTGCGAGGCGGACGGGAAGCCGACCTCGATCTCCTTGTAGCCCATGCGCACCAGCAGCTCGAACATGCGGCGCTTGCGGGCGGGGCTCATGGGGTCGATCAGGGCCTGGTTGCCGTCGCGCAGGTCCACGGCGCACCACTGGGGGGCGCGGGTGATGACCGTGTCGGGCCAGGTCCGGTCGGTCAGCGTGACGTCCTCGACCTCCTCGGCGAACGGCCGGTACCGGTGCGCCGGCATGGAGGAACCGCGCTGGGTGTTCCAAGCGGGCTGGTCGGGGTGACCGGGCTTGGAGGGGGGAGTGATGGTCGACGACGACGAGATGAATGCGTCAGCAGGATTCATTGCAGGGGGCTACTTTCCGTTCAAAACGATCGTGAGGATCGGACCGGCGCGACGAGACCCCGCGACGGGGAGCCGGTCCGCCTCAGCGGGCCCCGCCGCGGCACCCAAGAAGGAGCACGCGCTGCATGGCGGTCACGATACACCGTTTCGCCGGGGCTCATGTGCCGGGCCTCATGCCGAGCCTCACGGGATCGGGATTGCCGGACCTCATGCCGGGCGTCACGGGATCGGGATTGCCGGACCTCATGCCGGGGCGTCACGGGATCGGGATCTCGAAGGTGGTGAGGTGGGTGGCCCCGCTGTCCGTCGGGTCGGGCGAGGTGAACGGGGCGCCCGCGCCGAGGATGCGCACGTCCTGCGTCTCGGTGCGGTGCACTGATCCCCACACTCTGCTGCAGCCGGCTTCCTCGGCCACCTTGACGGCCTTGTCCACCATCCGGTGCGCCAGGCGCTGGCCGCGGAACTCCTCGCGGACTCTGATCCCGTAGACGAACAGGTCGGGGCTGGCACCGAGGTGGCTGGTCTCCACGGCGACGAGCATGCCGACGGGGGTGTCGCCGTCGAGGGCCAGGACGAGCAGGTTGGACCCGCGGTCGAGGAAGTCCTGCGTCCACTCGGCGGTGGGTGGGCAGTCGAACAGGTCGTCGCCGGACAGCACGAGGTCGACGTCGGCGCGCGAGGCGCGACGTATGACCAAATCCGCCGGGTTCATTCGTTCAGTGTGGCAAAAGCACGGCGATTCGGCATGGGATGCCCCGTGACGTGGGCACCGCCACGGTCACCACGCGGGCACCGCCACGCTCACCACGTGGGCACCGCCACGGTCACCGGTGGGCGATCATCCAGTCGATCCATCCGTTCTGGGCGGGGATCGATTCGTACCGGCCGGGCAGCGTGCCGTTCAACTGTCGCCGCCCGGCGTCAGATCCGGAGTGGAGGCCCACCAGGAGGTCGCCGTGGAAGATCGGACCACCGGAGTCGCCGAAGCCGTACCCGCCCTCGATGGTGTGGTTGTTGCCGATCCAGCTGCCGCCGCGCGGTGCCATGGTCTCGAGGCGGGTCAGCCCGGTGCGGAGCTCGGTCGAGCGCGGGGCGGTGGGGCCGGGGGCGATGCTGCCGAAGCCGTGGAACCGCAGGATCGACCCGGGGGCGGGGTCGGCGGCGGCGCGCTTGACGGAGGGCGAGGGCGCGGGGTGGCGGAGTTTGAGGAGCATCACGTCGCCGGCGGGTGCGTGGTAGGCGGCCACCGGGGAGTGTCGTCCGAGGCTACCGGTGTCGAGGGAGCCGAATCCGCCGACTGAGGTGGGTGTCCCCGCGGAGGCGGTGTGGGCGAGGCCGGTGGGGAGCGCGCCGTAGTTGCCGAAGCCGAGGGTGTAGGCGCGCGGGTCAGCCGGGCCGCAGTGAGCGGCGGTGGCGACCCAGCGCGGCGCGACCACCACTCCGGTGCACGGGGTGCCCGGGATGTTGTGGAAGGTGGTGATCTGCACCGCCCAGGGCGCGGGGCCGGCCGGGGTGCCTGCGACCACAGCGTCGGCGGCGGGGGCCGTCGCGGTGACGGTCGCCGTCAGGGTTGCGGCGAGGGTTCCGACGACGACGGCGACGTATCCGGCCACGGACCGTCGGCTTCTGGTTCTCATGGCTGGATCTTAGATCGAATTCCCAGGTCGTAGGGGCCTCTCGATCTGAACTGGACCGTCGGGATCGACCGTGGCATCAGCTTCAGCACCAGCTTCAGCATCACCCTCGGCCTCGGCATCGGCCGTATTCTTGGCATCAGCGTCGACCTCGGCAACAACTTCCGCGGCGTCGTCGTCCCCCTCGGACGCGAGTTCGCGGTGACGACCCGGCGGTTCCGGTCCCACGTCCTTGCGCGCCAGCGCGACGGTCGCCACGCCCATCAGCGCCAGGGTCGCTCCGAGCAGCACCAGCTCCATGTCGTCGGCGCCGAAGCGCTCGCCGAGCACCACGACGCCCAGCACCAGGGACACCACCGGCGTCGTGACGGTCGAGGCCGGCACCGCCTGGTGGACCGCGCCCACCTCGAACGACTTCTGCTGCAACGTCAGCGCCAGCACGGCCGCCGCGGCGAGCGCGTACACCTCGCCCGTCGTCACCACCTCCCACACACCGCCCGCGTGCCACCGGTCCGCCACTCCCTTGGTGAACAGGGCGACGTACGCGAACGCCGTGCCGCCTGCGACGCCGAACAACACCGCCCGGCCGCCGCTGGTGTGTCGGCTGTGTGCCACGCGCAGGAGTGCCGCCACCGTGAGCCCGCCGCCCACGCACGCGAGCGACCACTGCCACAGCGGCGGATGCGCGTCCCCTCCTGTCGGACGGCCGAACGCGATCAGCACCATGACGCACGCGGTGAGGACGTGGCCCCACCAGAGTTCGGTCTTGGTGACGCGGCGACGCACGATCCACGCGCCCAGGGGGAGGGCGAAGATGAGCGACATCACGGAGATCGTCTGCACGAGGATCAGCGAGCCGTACGCCAGTGCCAGGCCCTGGAACAGGAATCCGGCGAGGCTGATGATCATTCCCGCCCACCAGTACCTGCTGGAGAGGACACCGAAACGGCTCTCGATCCGGCCCCCGGCGCGGCCCATCGTCCGGTGGCGCATCACCGTGCCGAAAGCCTGGCTGAGTGCGGACGCGAGGGCCAGAATGATCGCTGCCCAGGTTTCCGTCATCGATCACGAGTAAACACCTCCAGTAAAGTGGGGGCACGAATGGCCGGAAATTGTCAGTGAAGCCGGATCAGATGGAAAAGATAAAACGGTCCGGCAGAGCCGGGCGAGGCCGGGATTGCCGGAGTGAACCGGGTGTTCCGGATCGCGCTGGGAATGCCGGGGGATCCGGCCAGCCGGGTAGAACCGATCAGCACCGGAAGGGTGTGACCGCGTGGCACTGGTAGTGCAGAAGTACGGCGGCTCCTCCGTGGAGTCCGCAGAGCGAATCCGTCGGGTGGCCGAACGGATTGTGGATACCAAGAAGGCCGGGAACGACGTAGTGGTGGTCGCCTCGGCGATGGGAGACACCACTGACGAACTGCTGGACCTGGCCGACCAGGTCTGTCCCGCCCCGCCGCAGCGTGAGATGGACATGCTGCTGACCTCGGGCGAGCGCATCTCCAATGCGCTGCTCGCGATGGCGATCAGTTCGTTCGGGCACGAGGCGTACTCGTTCACCGGATCCCAGGCCGGGATCATCACCACCACCCGGCACGGCAACAGTCGGATCATCGACATCACCCCGGGCCGCGTCCAGGAGGCGCTCGCCGAGGGCAAGATCGCCCTCGTCGCCGGCTTCCAGGGTGTGTCTCGCGAGACCCGTGACGTCACCACTCTCGGCCGTGGCGGCTCCGACACGACCGCCGTCGCCCTGGCCGCCGCCCTCGACGCGGACGTGTGCGAGATCTACTCGGACGTCGACGGCATCTACACCGCCGATCCGCGGATCGTGCCCAACGCCCGCAAGCTCGACACGATCTCCTACGAGGAGATGCAGGAGATGGCGGCCGTGGGCTCCAAGATCCTCAACCTGCGCAGCGTCGAGTTCGCTCGCCGGAACCAGGTTCCGCTGCGCGTCCGCTCTTCGTATTCGAACGACCCCGGCACCCTCGTCGCCGGAAATGTGGAGGACATCCCCATGGAAGACGCACTGCTAACCGGAGTCGCGCACGACGCCTCCGAGGCCAAGATCACCGTCGTGGGCATCCCCGACCAGCCCGGCTACGCCGCCAAGGTGTTCCGCATGGTCGCCGACGCCGAGATCAACATCGACATGGTCCTGCAGAACGTGTCCAAGTCCTCCGGCAAGACCGATATCACCTTCACCTGTCCGCTCGAGGTGGGCGCCAAGGCGACCGAGGTCCTGTCCAAGGCCAAGGACCAGCTGGGCATCGACCAGGTCCTCTACGACGACAACGTCGGCAAGGTCTCCCTCGTCGGCGCCGGCATGAAGTCTCACCCCGGCGTCACCGCCACCTTCTGCGAGGCCATCTCCGCCGCCGGCATCAACATCGAGCTCATCTCCACCTCCGAGATCCGCATCTCGGCCCTCGTCCGCGAGGAGGAGCTGAACGACTGCGTGCGCGCGCTGCACGACGCCTTCGAGCTCGGCGGCGACGAGGAGGCCATTGTCTACGCCGGCACCGGCCGCTGACCTGACGCTGTCGACGCGAGCCGTCACTACGGTACGTTTTCCGGGAAATCCACCTGGGGAAACGCTGACCGGAGTGACGGCTCGTCTGCGTTGCGGGCGCGGGGGCGGGGCAGTGCAGCCGCGGGGGCGTGCTGCGTGGCGGGGGCGGGAGGCGGGCTTGTCCGCGCGGCTCCGATCACGCCGAGAGCCCGAACGCCCGGCGTAGCTGCTCGGCCAGTTCCGCCGGGGTACCGAACAGCTGCCGCTTGGTCACCACGATGACCGTCCAGCCGAGCGCCTCCAGTCGGTTGCGCCGCTCGACGTCCATCGTGTGCTGGTCGGAGTACCCGTGGTGCGCCCCGTCGTACTCGATCGCGATCTTGCGGGCCGGGTCGGCGAGATCCAGGCGATAGATGGTTCCGGGCACGCGGTACTGGACCACCAGATGGTCGAGGCCGAGATCTCGGGCGAACAGCCTCAACCTGCTCTCCATCGGGGACTCGCTGAGGGGATCGCATAGCGATGCGTGGCTCAGTGCGAGCGACCGCCTGGACACCCCCGGGTTCAGTTCGGCCATCCGGGCGACTGCCGCCCCCGCGTCCATGCCGAGCCGGCCGGCACCGTCAAGCGCTACCACCGCTTGGTCGCGGGGAAGGTACCGGGCGAGGTCGAACAGCGCCCGGTCGAGCACTGCGACGCGGACCGGTCGACCGTGCGGACCACGAATCTCGCGCCAGTGCTCCTCCGGGATCTCGAACTGCCGGGACAGCACGCCCGGACGCCGCACGCGATTCGATCCGCTGGCCACCTCGAGATCGTGGGACCGCGGCGGCCACGGGTGTCCGTGTATCGCGGCGGCGGTCCATCCGGTTGCCACGACACGTGGGCAGACGACAGTGAGCGCCTCGAGCTCACCGAGCAGACTGCGTGGGGACTCGGACGGGAGCCACACGCCCATGTGCGACCGGCGTCGGCCGACCGTGGCGCGCCGTCTGCCCCGGGCGCGAACGAGGTCATGGAAGCGGAGCGGTTCGAGGTCGGAGTGGGCCATGGGCACATCATCGGGGTGGCCGTCCGCTGCACCTGCCCAAAAACCGGCGTTCTCGCCCGGGCCTGTGGAGGCGCACGGCGGATGTGGAAGTAGCCCGGGGCACGCGCCCTCCGCGGGCCGCACATGAGCCACCCATGGGGACCACGCGAGCAATCCACGGGCCGCATGCGCGCATTCCACGGCTCAGCCGTCACTCCGGAACGCTTTCTCGAAACGCGACCTGGCGAAACGCTGACCGGACTGACGGCTGATCGGGGGAGGCCAGCACCGGACTGACGGCTGATCGGGGGAGGCCGTAGCGCGCCCGCGCCGAGCCCACTCTCTCGACGACCTGAGCGCTTCCTGTGACGCGGGCAACGGTGGGCGTGCCGCGTGAACGGTAAGATGGTACTTTGCCGGTCGGTCGAGCGCAGGACGGAGAACCCGTCCGCGACGGGCCGGAGCTAGTGCAGACTTTCAGGAGTTGACCTCTCAGATGACCACTGTCGCCGTAGTCGGAGCAACGGGCCAGGTGGGGCGCGTCATGCGCACACTGCTCGAGGAACGGAACTTCCCGGCTGACAAGGTCCGTTTCTTCGCCTCCGCCCGGTCGGCGGGCACCACGCTGGAGTTCCGTGGTGAGGACATCGTGGTGGAGGACACCGCGGCCACGACCGATGAGGAGCTCAAGGGCATCGACATCGCCCTCTTCTCGGCCGGCGGAACGATGTCCAAGGAGCAGGCGCCCCGTTTCGCGGCGGCCGGCGCCGTCGTCGTCGACAATTCCTCCGCCTGGCGCAAGGACCCGGACGTTCCCCTCGTGGTCTCCGAGGTCAATCCCGACAAGGCGCAGAACCCGCCGAAGGGGATCATCGCCAACCCGAACTGCACCACCATGGCCGCGATGCCGGTGCTCAAGGTGCTGCATGACGCGGCGGGGCTCAAGCGGCTCGTGGTGTCGACCTACCAGGCGGTCTCGGGCTCGGGCCTGGCCGGCGTGGACACGCTCAACGAGCAGGTGACCAACAATGTGGCGGCCGGGCACGAGCTGGTGCACGACGGCAGCGCGCTGCAGGCCGGTGACACGGGACCGTACGTGGCGCCGATCGCGTTCAACGTGCTGCCGATGGCGGGGTCGATCGTGGACGACGGCTCGGAGGAGACGGACGAGGAGCAGAAGCTGCGCAACGAGTCGCGCAAGATCCTCGGGCTTCCGGAGTTGCCTGTGGCGGGGACCTGCGTGCGCGTGCCCGTGTACACCGGCCACACGCTGACCATCAACGCGGAGTTCGACAAGGACATCACGCCCGATCAGGCGCGTGAGCTGCTGTCGAACGCGCCGGGCGTCAAGGTCGTGGACGTGCCGACCCCGCTCGAGGCCGCGGGCATCGACGAGTCGCTGGTCGGTCGTATCCGTCAGGACCAGTCGATCGAGGGCAACAAGGGGCTGAACCTGGTGGTGTCGGGCGACAACCTGCGTAAGGGTGCGGCGCTCAACACCATCCAGATCGCGGAGCTGCTGGTCAAGTAGCGTTCGAGCGTCGCCAAGAGCGTTCCGCGCACATCGCCCGAGAGGCATGTGCGCGGAACGCTCTTCTCGTTGGGCCGACGGGGAGGACGGGCGCGCTGTGCCGTGTGGCCGCGCCCTGCGGGTCGGCCGCTCTTGCGGGCGCCCGAACCTCCTCGGGGCTAACTGCCGACTCCGTGAGCGAGCACCTCGAAGGCCTCGTCGAGCAGATCGGCTAGGGAGGGGTCGCCCTCGCGTTGCCGTGTCGCGTGCTTTCTCAGCGCGGCGCCGCTGGCGGCCATACTCAGATCCACCGTGAGCCGGGCACGGAACTCGGTGCCGTTCGCCACACGCTGACGGACCGCCTCGTACAGGGGACCGAGGATGTCCTCGATGTCGGGTCGCCTCTCCGGGCCCAGGAGGAACCCGATCCGCTCACCGAGGACCACGAGGTTACCGAGAGCGACGATGTCGTCCGCCGGCCGGGTGTAGGCCTCCTTGAGGATGCCGTGGAGGATGCGCAGCGCAGACATGTCAGAGGGTGCGTTCTTCACCTGCTCCGCCCACCGCGCGACCTGTTCGCGGACGAAGTGCAGGAACGCGTCCTCACGGCGGGCGAAGTAGTTGTGAAACGTCCGCGTGGATACGCCGGCCCGCTCGGCGATGGCGGCGACGGTGGCCCCTTCCACACCGTGGCTGATGAGGAGTTCCACCGCCGCCACCGAAAGCCGTGTCCGGGTGTCAGCCTTCTTGCGCTCGCGCAGACTAGTCACGCTGCCGGCTCCCGGCACCTCCGTCAGAGGTCTCGCCACGGTCCTCGTGCTTCCCGGCGGTGGGAGACTGGTCGGCCACCGTCATCGACGAGTGGCGTCCGGCGGCGACGGCGTCCCGGGACTCGTCCGGTCCACCGGCGACGTTGTCGTCGTCGTCCTTCTCTTCCAGGGCCGAGCCCTCGACGTCGACGGTGGGCAGGATCCGATCGAGCCAGCGCGGGATCTTCCAGGCGTTCTCGCCGAGCAGGAACATCACGGCCGGGATGATGGTCATGCGGACGATGAAGGCGTCGAAGAACACCGCGACCGCGAGGGCGAAGCCCATCACCTTGATGAACTGCTCGTCGATCGTCATGAAGGCGGCGAAGACGCTCATCATGATCAGTGCGGCGGCGGTGACCACGCGGGCGCCGTGCTTGAACCCGTTGGAGACCGCGTTGTGCGCCGTCTTGCCGTGGACCCAGCCCTCGCGCATCCGGGTGACCAGGAAGACCTGGTAGTCCATGGCCAGGCCGAACACGATGCCGATGAGCATGATCGGCAGGAAGCTGATGACCGGCTGCGGATCGGAGACGATCCCGAGCCAGCCCTCCTGCCAGATCGCCACCGTGAGTCCGAAGGTGGCTGCCACCGACAGGGCGAAGCCCAGCGCGGCGATCAGCGGCACCCAGATCGATCGGAAGACGAGCATGAGCAGCAGGAACGCGAGCGCGAGCACGATGCCGACGTAGGGGAGCAGGACCTCGGAGAGCCTTTCGGAGATGTCCTCGTAGATCGGGGTGACGCCGGTGACCGAGTAGGTGCCTCCGGTCTGCGCCTCGAAGTCACCGACTCCGCCGCGGATGCTCTCCAACACGTCCGCGGCGCGCTCGTCGGTGGCGCCGTACTCGGGGGTGATGAGCACTTGTGCCGCGTCGCCGGCCTCGTTCGGCTCGATGATCTGGGCATTAAGTACGCCGTCGATCGACTGGATGTCCGTCGCCGCGGTGGCCCACGCTGCGGGCCGCTCCTCCTCCGGGACCTCGAGGGTGTCGACGAAAGCGATCATCGGGGCGTTGCGCCCGGGGCCGAACTTCTCCGCGGTGATGTCGTAGGCGATCCGGTTGGGGGTGTCGGGGGCCATGGTGCCGTCCGAGGGCATGGCCAGTCGCAGGTTCACGGCGGGCAGCGCCAGCAGGATCAGCAGGAGGATGCTCGCCGCGCCGAAGAGGATCGGGTGCGCGCGCACCCGGCGGACCCACGTCAGGCCCATCGTCGGCTTCTCATCCTCCGGGTCGGGGGCCTTGACGCCCCCGATGCGAGCGCCGAACACCTTGGTGCCGACGGCGCCGAGGATGGCCGGGAGCAGCGTGATCGCGACGAGTACCGCGATCGCGACGGTGGCGGCGGCGGAGAGCGCCATCGCGGTGAGGAACGGGATGTTGATGATCGACAGCGCGGCCAACGCGATGAGGACGGTCAACCCGGCGAAGACCACCGCGGAACCGGCCTTACCCACGGCCAATCCGGCCAAGTGGGCCCGCTGGCGGAAGTCGATCTCCTTGAGTTTGGCGGCCAGTTCCCGCGGCTCGAGGTCATTGCCACCGATGTATTTGACGAGTTCCGTGCGGTAGCGCGAGACGATGAACAGGGCGTAGTCGATGCCCACCGCGAGACCGATCATGGACGCCAGCGTCGGCGTCATGGTGTTGATGGTGTCGGTGAACCGGGTGGCCGCGAAGACGCCCGCGATGCCGATTCCCACACCGGTGACACCGGTGAGCAGCGGCATGCCGGCGGCGATCAGGGAGCCGAAGGTCAGCGTGAGGATGACCGCGGCGACGGCGATGCCGATGATCTCGCCGGTCGCGCTGATCTCGTTCATCTGGAACGCATTGCCCGAGTAGGCGATGGTCAGCGTGTCCTGGTACTCGGCGACGAGATCGGCGAAGGCCTCCTGGTCGGCGGCCTCGACCTCCATCGTGCTCTCGGCCGCGAACTCGATCTGGACGGTGCCGGTCGTCTCGTCCTCGCTCAACGGGCTCAGGGCCGCAATGTCGGCGTCGATCTGCTCGGGAGGGAGCCCCTGCGCGGCCTTGGCCTCCGTCATCTGTTGCGTCATGCCCGCGGCCGCCAGGACGGGGTTGACGATCGCGTCCGTCGCGGTGAGGTAGTCGAGTTCACGGACGTCGGCCAGGAAGGCGTCGACGTCCTCGCTCACCCCGGGGTCGGTGAGCGTCGTGCCCTCGGGGGCCTGGATCACGACGGTGCCCGTGGGCGCCTGCAGTTGATCCTCTGATCCGGCGAACCGCTCCTGCATGGCCTCCTGGGTCTCGATGGATTCGAGTCCGGGGATGGAGAAGGTGGTGCTCGTCTGCTGGGACAGGGTGGCCGCGGCGGTGCCCATGCCGATGATCAGCAGCAGCCAGGCGGCGATGAACCTCCATCTGTGCAGATAGGCCGATCGTCCGATGCGGTAGAGAAATGTCGCCATGCTGCAGGATCCTCGGGTCGGGGGACGTGCTGACCCGAGGAGTTTTGCAGGAACTCTGCACGATTGCACGGCCGTGCAAGGAAATGTGGCCAAGCTCTCCCGCGTCGGCTCAGGTGTGGTTCCAGCTGGTGACCGGCTCCTGCACGTTGCCGTCGGAGTCGTAGGTGTAGAAGCCCTCCCCGTCGCCGAGGCCGGCCTTGCCGGCGTCGATGCCCTTCTGGAGCATGTCCGCGAACTTGATCCGCGTCGGGTCGCCGGAGGCACGGGCGATGTTGGCGGCGACGTTGAAGCCGACCGTGTCGTAGACCTGGAACGGGCCGGCCGGCGAGCCGGTGGCGGTGCGCCAGACGTTGTCGATGTCGGCGGGGTTGGCGATGCCGTTGACGTAGAGCTCCGCGCCGGCGTTCAGCCAGGGGACGAGCAGCCCGTTGAGGAGGTATCCGGGCGTCTCTTTGAGGACGGGCACCGGCACGAGTCCGATCTCGGCGGCGAACCCGAGCACGATGTCGAAGTACTTCCGGTCGGTCTGCTGCGCGACCATCACCTCGCCGGTGTTGTAGCGCCAGACGAGGTTGGCGAAGTGCAGGGCGAGGAACTTCTCGGGCCGTCCGGTCTCGGCGGCGAAGTCACTGGGACGGAGCGTGGAGGTGTTGGTGGCGAAAATGGTCTTCTCGGGCGCGCTCTGGCCGATCTTCGTCCACACGTCTTTCTTGAGCTCGAGCTTCTCCGGCACTGCCTCGATCACCAGCTCGGCGTCGGCGACGGCCTCGGGGATGTCGGTGGTGGTGCGGATGGAGGCGATGGCCTCGTCGAAGCGCTTCTCGTCGAAGTCCGGCAGGTCGCGCCTGTAGTAGTCGCGCATCCATTCCCACCGCTCCGGAAGCTCGGACAGGAGCTCGTCGGAGATGTCGTAGCCCGTCACGGTCTTCCCGTGGTAGGCCGCCTGCATGATGATCTGGGAACCGAGTACACCGGTTCCGAACACGGTGACGTTCGTGATGTCCGTCATGACTGACTCCTCTCGCCCGGGGTGGCGACCCCGGTTGCGGTTCTGGTCGCGGATTCGGCGTTGGCGCCGGTGGTGGGTGTGGCGGGCTCGGTGGGGCCCTTCCGGCGGGCGCGCGCGTACTCGTCCGGCTGGTGCACCACGACCTGCGGGCGGCTGCGGGTGAGGTAGTCGCGGAACCACGACACGAGTGCGGCGGCGCGCTGGGACCAGCCCGACAGCAGGACGAGGTGCACTCCGAGCCAGGCCAGGAAGGCGAGCATGCCCTGGATCTGGAACCGGCGCGGGCCCATCTCCGCGACCGCGTGGCCGCGGCCGACCATAGCCATCACGCCCATGTCGCGGAAACGGAACGGCTTTCGTTCCCGCCCTTGGAGGTCCGCGCAGATGTTGTCGGCCGCCCAGGTGCCGGACTGTTTGGCCACAGAGCCCAGTTGGGGCAGTGCGCGGCCCTTGGCATCGGTGATGTTCGCGGCGTCGCCGAGGACGTACACGTCGGGCAGTCCGGGGGCGGTGAGGTCGGGTTCGACGTCCACACGCCCGCCCCGGCCGGTCGTCAGACCGGCGGGCTCCAGCAAACCGGAGGCCTTGAGCCCCGCGGTCCAGATGACGATGGCGGCCGGTAACTCGGTGCCGTCCTCGAGCGCCACGCCGCTGGTGGAAACCGAGGAGACCGCTCTGCCCAGGTGGATCCTGACCCCGAGTTCTTCGAGGCTGCGGCGGGTGTACTTCTGCGAGCGCTCCGAGAACGGAGGCAGGACGGTGTCGACCATGTCGACCAGATGCACCTCGCACTGCGCGGAGGCGAACTCGTCCGAGTAGTACTCCGACACCACGAACTTGATGTTCTCCGCGATCGCGCCGGCGGTCTCGACCCCGTTGGGGCCCGCCCCCACCACGACCACCGCGAATGTGCCCCGACGCTCCGCGGCGTCGCGGGTGGCGGCGGCTCGCTCGAGCGCGCCGAGCATCGCCGAGGACAGGCTGGTGGCGTCGTCGACGGAGTACAGCGGGTACGCCAGCTCGCGCGCTCCTGGGGTGTCGAAGAAGTTGGGTTCGGACCCGGTGGCCAGCACGAGGATCCGGCCGCGGTACGTCAGACCGTCGTCGGTGGTGACGGTCTTGGCGGCGGCGTCGACGGAGGCCACGCGCGCGGTCCTGATCGTCACGTGCTCCCGTTGGCGACGCAGGATGCCGCGCAGCGGGCGCGCCACGGTGGAGATCGCGATCTGCGCGGTCGCCGCCTGGTAGAGCAGCGGCTGGAACTGGTGGTAGTTGTTCTGGTCGAGTAACAGCACGTCCACGCCGGAGCGTCCCAGTTGCTTGGCGGCGTAGAGGCCAGCGAATCCGGCACCCACGATCACCACGTCGTGTTGGATCGCCGAGTGTCCGTCGGCGGGATCAGTGTCTTCTGCCGATGTGTTCGCCATGCCCCCTCCCTACTCGGCTTGTGAGGAGGTGTCCACCGCACGCCACCGCCCGCGGACGGACCGGTCGTGTCGTTGCCGAGCCCGTGCCGTAGTGGGAC
>NZ_BRVN01000008.1 GCF_026011735.1 Dietzia sp. NCCP-2495
AGGCGTTGCCGGGATCGTGAGGTAGGGCTCAGCCCAGCACCCGTGGATCGCCTGCCTGCCAACTGACCGATTGCCGGCGCAGGACGATCCGCCATCCCTCGGGGCGGTGCTCGACAACATCGTCGTAGGTGCCGGCGATGGTGAACAGCTCGGTCCGGCCGTCGATGCTCCGCACGTGCTGGGCGTGGAAATAGCTCGACACGGTCACCGTGTCGCCGTAGGAATCGAGGAGCGCCGAACCCACCAGATGCTGGCTGGCATCGAGCGGTTCGAGAGCCGTCGCGCAGGTTCCGGCGATCGCTGACGGTCCGGTCTCGGCCGGCAGTCCCGCGAACTCCATGGTCCCGTCCGGGGCGAACACCGACTCGAGACCGGTCCAGTCGTGACGATCAAGCGCGTGTGCATAACGCGAGGTCAGGGCGAGGATCTCTACTTTGTCGTCGGCGGTCAGTGAGGCGTGGGAAGTGGGCATAGTAGTGGCTCGTTCCGGTTCTCGTGGCTGATCGACTGGCATCAAAAGCAGCCGTTGACAGTGTGGTGAGGCTCACATAACGTAGCAGAAGCGAGTTCAATTCAACAGGAAGGAAGCGGACATGGTTGACAGCAGCCGCGAGGTCCGGGCGACCTCTGAGATGAAGATCCACGACGGGGTGGACAGCGACCAGCTCCGCTCGGTCGTCACGCAACTCGCCTCGAGTACGGAGGCCGAAGGCGATCACCTGTACGGGCACAACTTCTACGTCGACGATGCGGCGGGGATCCTCTTCGCTCACGAGCACTACCGGGACGCCGACGCGTTTCTGCAGCACCTCAAGGAGATGGACCAGGAGGTGGTGGGTGCGCTCATGTCGAAGGTCGACGTCCTCGACCTCCGGATCTACGGGTCCATCAACGACGAGCTCCGCGGGCTGCTCGAGGGGTTCGGCTCCGTCCGCACCTTCGACTACGTCGGCGGATTCACCAACCGGGGGGCGTGATCGTGACCACCGATTTCCAGTACGAGAAGTTCTTCGGTCTCGACGCGGAGCAGTTGAAGTGCCCGCACACCGCCTTCGAGGAGGTCCGGTCGGAATGTCCGGTCTCCCGTAGTGACGCCCTGGGCTTCTGGGTCGTGGCCGACCACGAGAACGCGCAGAAGGTGTTCAAGGACGCGAAGGTGTTCTCCACGAAGAAGATGCTCGGCGAGCAGGTGTCCGACGAGTGGCAGCGTCTGGTGGACCTGGCTTCCCAGCGTCCTGGCGCCAAGGAGGAGCTCGGTGAGGACTACGGCACGAGTGATCGGAAGGTGCTCCTGTTCGCCGACCCGCCGGAGCACGGACACCACCGCAAGCTGATCATGGGGGCGCTCACGCCCAACGCCCTGAAGTCCTGGGCTCCCAGGATTGAAGAGACCGCGGACATCTTCGTGGGCGGTATCACCGCCGGCGAGGAGGTCGAGTTCGTGGACGGGTTCGCGAACAAATACACGATGACCGTCATCGCCGACATTCTCGGATTCCCGCGGGACATGGTGCCGCAGATGCTCGACTGGACCGAGGGTTTCAACTCGATGGTCGGTAATCCGGACCAGACGGACGAACAGATCGAGGCGCTCGTCGACACCCGCTACGGATTTGACGTCTACTGCAACCGGCAGATCGACGACCGGATCGCCGCTCCGACGGAAGACCTGATCTCCCGGATTGTGAAGCTCAACGCCGACAGTGACGCACCGCTCGGCAGGGACGACCTGTTCCAGGTCATCCAACTGTCGATGGTGGGCGGAAGCGAGACCTCGGCGACCGCGCTGTCGAAGATGATCGAGTTCCTCGGCAAGAATCCCGAGATGTGGGCCGAGCTCAAGGCCGACACCGCGCGGATTCCCGCCTTCATGGAGGAGATGCTGCGGATGTACTCGCCGGTTCAGGGGTCGTTCCGTGGGGTCACGGAGGATGTCGAACTCGGCGGTCAGCAGCTCAAGGCCGGGGACATGCTCTGGGTGGGAATGGGCACGTCGAACCGTGACCCGAAGGTGTTCGACGACCCGGACCGGATGGACATCGACCGAGAGCGACTCGCCGCCACGCACGTGGCTTTCGGCGGGGGTCCGCACGTGTGCCCGGGGACCTCGCTGACGCGGATGGAGCTGCGGTTGATGCTCGAGAAGCTCATCACCGGCTTCTCTGGCGTCGAGCTGGTCGATTCCGATCCGGCATCCAAGCAGAGCTTCAACTTCTACGGACCTGCCGCACTGCCGGTCCGCTTCATCGCGTAACAGCCGCACGGCACCCGCGGCGCGCCCAGCGCGATCTTCGCGCCCGGATCGCTCAACGCCGATGGAGTGTCCCGTCGGCGCAGACACCACACGAAAGGACCTCACACCATGGTCAACGTCGAGAATCAGCCCGTATACCTGTTCGCCCTGTACCGCTGGTCGGGCACCTCGCCCGAGGAGTTCCGCGAGCACTACCTGGAGAAGCACGCCGACATCGGCAAGTCGATCCCAGGTGTGGCGTGGTGGCACACCTTCCTCAACAACAATCCGATGATGAACTGGGGGATCCCGGAGGGGGCGCCCAAGCCGGATGCATTCTCGATCATGGCCTTCGAGTCCGAGGAAGCACTGAAGAAGGCGCCGGAGAGCGAAGGGTGGGCAGCGGCCAACAGCGACAACACGGGCTTCGTCCAACACATCGACGTCTACGAGGTCTCGCGGGTCCAGCTCGTGTCCGAGAGCCTCTCTCAGTCGTAGTCGCAGCCGGGCCCAGGTGAGTCGGGCCCACGAGGGGGTCCGGGAGATTCTCCCGGGCCCCCTTCGACGTGTGTGTCCGTCCGAGAGGGGGTCGAGTGACACGCACCGAAGTGGACGTTCGTGTACTGCCTGCCGCATCAACCGTGTGACACGCCGAGCTGCACCGATTCATGAATGGGCTCAGTTTTACATTTGGCCTGCGCAAACGGCAGCGACGGGCGAGATATGAGGAAGTCAAAGTATTTGCCGAATGTGCCTTGCATCACTGTGTGGCCATGGTTACAGTGGTCCCTAATCAACTTCAGTTCAATTCGAAAGAGAGGCGCACGATGAGTGACGAACTGCGGAGCAAGAACCTGGAGCTGGTGCGGGCCTACACCGACGCGCTGAACAAGTGGGACATCGACACGATGCGTGAGATGTCTACCGAGGACGTCGTGTTCGAGCTCCCCTTCCGGCCGCCGACATTCGAGCGCGAAACGGCCGGCCGGGCGAACTACATGGAGGTGCTGGGGCAGGCCCGGGACCACATGATCGACGGTTCCGAGAACCTGCACGACATGACCCTGGACACGCTCGCGAGCGATCCGAACGTCGTGATCGCCACCTACAAGAGCGACATGACGCTCCGCAGCGGTACCCGGTACGCGAACGAGTACATCTCCCGCTTCGTGATCCGCGACGGCAAGGTGGCCCGCTTCGTCGAGTACTACGACTCGATCAAGCTCTTCACCGCCCTCGGCGGCTCGCTCGTCGAGGCCGGCGAGAACGAGCTGCTCCCCGAGGGGCTCAAGTCCTGACCCCGCTGCCGGCGTCGCCGGCGACCTCTCTCCCCGAACCCTCTCTACACCCCTAGGAGTACCTCTCATGGGTAAGGCCCTGCCTGATCCCGACGCCGTCGTCGCCGATCAGCCGAAGTGCCCCTTCGTCGACATGTGGTCCGACGAGTACAACGAGAACAACCTCGAGATCCTCAAGCACCTGCGCGAGGAGCACGATCTGGCGTTCCACAAGCAGGGGAACACAACCGTCCCGCTGGTGACGCGCTACAAGGACATGTGGAAGATCCAGCGTGACTGGCGGACCTTCCAGTCCGGACGTGCAGCCTCGCACCTCGCGGACCGACGCTACGACGATCCCAATGACACCCCGACGTTCATCCCGCTCGACACCGACCCCCCGGTGCACAGCGAGTGGCGTCAGATCATCGAGCCCCTCATGACCCTCAAGAAGATGGAGGCGCACTCCGAGATGATCGACGGGATCGCCGACGATCTGCTCAGCGGGCTCAGTGGGCGCACCCGGTTCAAGGTCATGAGCGAGTTCGTCCGACCGCTGCAGGCCAGGGCGATCTTCGCCGCGATCCTCGGGGTCCCGGCCGACAGTGACCGGATCATCCAGTTCTCCGAGTGGGCGCAGGACGCGCTGATCGTTCCCGAGCGGGCGGTCGAGGCGTTCGGAAAGCTGTCCGGCGCCCTCATGGAGATCCTCCAGGAGCGTCGTGCCAACCCCCGTGGCGACGACGACGTGGTGACCGTCCTCGCCAACTGCCGTCCCGGTGGTGAGGTTCCCGAGGACGGCGACCTGATCAAGATCATGATCGCGCTGACCCTCGGTGGGCTGGAGTCGACCGGCACCGTGCTCAGCGGAACGATCCACCACATGGCCACCCACCCCGACGACCTCAAGGAGCTCCAGGGCGACATGTCCCTGCTCGACGAGGCGATCGAGGAGGCGCTCCGACTTTTCGTCAACGTCACGCTCACGCAGCGGACGGTGACCAAGGAGACCACCCTCAACGGGTACGACCTCAAGCCCGGTGACAAGATCTGGAATCTTCCCGGATCGGCCAATCGTGACGAGACCGTGTTCCCGAACGGCGACGCCTGGGACGTCCACCGTGAGAACAAGCGGCACGTCTCGTTCGGCGCCGGAATCCACCGCTGTCTCGGGTCGAACCTCGCCCGCATCTTCCTCCGGGTGGCCTTCACGGCAGTCCTCACCCGGATGCCCGGTATCGCCCTGGTCCAGGGGCAGACCATCAAAACCCACTCGATGCCGACCCGCGGCTTGACCGAGTTCGAGGTCACCGTCGACGAGATCTCGCCTGCTGCCGCCGCCGGCTGACGCACCGGACGAGCACAGCGGGAACGACGCACTCCAGAAAGGACTCATCATGAAGGTGAAGATCGACCACGAATTCTGTGTCGGCCACGCGCGCTGCTTCGCGCTGGAGCCCGACTACATCGCCGAGGACGAGCGCGGACGCGGCGTCGTCCGTGAGGACGCGCCCGAGATGTCGGCCGAGACGGCGCGCCGCCTGGTCCGGGCCTGCCCGGAATCCGCGATCTCGATCGTGCGGGAATCCTGAGGCGACAATGACCATGGTTCAGGACCCTTTGCGCACCGGGATCGTCGACCCGGGCGAGGACGCGGGCGGAGACGCGACGATCGATGCGGTGGTCGAGCGCCGACGCGATCTCGCCGAGGGCGTCATCGAGCTCGTTATTCGAGCTGCCGATCGTAGTGATCTGCCCCGCTGGGAGCCCGGCGCCCATGTGGACATCGTCCTCGACGACGGTGAGATCCGGCAGTACTCACTATGTGGGGATCCGTCGGACCGCACTACGTACCGGGTGGCGATTCTGCTCGAGAATGAGGGGAGGGGAGGATCGCGGCGCATTCACGCCGATCTTCAGGCCGGGACGCCGCTGACCCTGAAGGGTCCGCGAAACCACTTCCCGCTCCATGATTCCCCTCGCTACCTGTTCATCGCGGGTGGGATCGGTGTGACGCCACTGATCCCCATGATGCGCGCGGTGGAGGCGGCCGGTGCCGAGTGGCGGTTCGTCTACGGCGGCCGGAATGAGTCGACGATGGGATATGTCGACGAGCTGCGAGAGATGGGCGACCGCGTCACGATCTGGCCCGAGGACGCGAACGGACTCATCGACCTCGACGGTCTCCTCGGAACCGCGGAGGAGGGCACGCTGGTCTACAGCTGTGGGCCCGAGCCCCTCCTGGCCGCGGTCGAGGAGCGGTGTGTGTCGTGGCCCAGCGGAGCATTGAATATCGAGCGGTTCACCGCTGTCGACATCGACACCTCTGCTGATACCGGCTTCGAGGTCGAACTGGCCCAGACCGGGATCACGGTCCAGGTGTCGGCCGAGCAGACGATCCTCGAGGTGGTCACCGACGCAGGTGTCTACGTTCCGACGTCGTGCACCGAAGGAACGTGTGGTTCCTGCGAGACCCCGATCCTCGAGGGGACCGCGGAGCATCGCGACGTCGTCCTGTCCCCGGAGGAGCAGGACGCCCAGGAAACGATGATGATCTGCGTCTCCCGGGCCTCCTGCCCGCGCCTCGTGTTGGATCTGTAGCACCGAGCGACATCGGCCGGCCGTCCTGGCATCACCCTTAATCACTCACATCAGGAGGAACAATGCTCCCCAGGAGCTACAGCGAGTTCTACATCGACGGACAGTGGCGGCCGACCGAATCGACCGAGAAGTTCACCGTCGTGTCCCCGTCCACCGGTGAGGCGATCGGCGAGGTCCCGCGCGCCACTCGCGCCGACATCGATGCCGCCGTCGAGGCGGCCCGTCGGGCGTTCTACGAGACCGACTGGGCCGACCGGCCTGTCGAGGAGCGCGCAGCGCTGTGTGAGGCACTCGCCACCCGGCTCTACGAGGTCAAGGACGAGATGGCCGAGCTGCTCGTGGACGAGCTCGGGTGCACCCGGATGCTCGCGGACGTCTACCAGGCGGTGGCTCCGACATTGCACTGGAACTACAACGCCGAGGTCGGACGGACGTATCCGTTTCAGGAAGTGCGCAAAGCGGACCTCGGGCCGCTCGCCGGAGGGTCCGCCGGCGGCATGATCATGCCTTACGAGACCCAGGCACTCGTGGTCAAGGAGCCGGTCGGGGTGGTGGCGACCATGGTCGCCTACAACTTCACCATGCCCGGGACGTCGCAGAAGGTCGCCCCGGCGATCGTGGCGGGCTGCACTGTGGTGGTCAAGGTTCCCGAGCCCAATCCGCTCGCGGTGTTCGCTCTCGGCCGGTTGATCGACGAGGTCGGATTCCCTCCCGGTGTGATCAACATCGTCGCCGCGGGCCCGGACGAGTCAGCTCACCTCGTGTCGCACCCCGACGTGGACATGGTCAGCTTCACCGGGTCAACCACCGTGGGGTCCCACATCGGCCGCGAGTGTGGATCGCTCATCCGCCCGGTGGTGTTGGAGCTCGGCGGGAAGTCCGCCGCGATCGTCCTCGACGACGCCGACCTCGACACCACCGTGCCGACCCTCCTGGGAGTCAGCGTGATTCCCAGTAGCGGGCAGAGCTGCGTGTGCCAGAGCCGCTTCCTGGTGTCCGAGGCGCGGCACGACGAGCTGGTGGAGCGACTGGTCACGGCCATGGCGGATATCAAGGTCGGCGACCCGCACGCCTCCGACACGGACATGGGGCCGCTGATCACCAAGGCACACCGCGAACGGGTGCTGGGGATGATCGAGCGAGCCGTCGAGCAGGGCGCGAAGGTCGCATTCGGTGGCGGCGTTCCCGAGGGGCTGGATGCCGGCTGGTATGTCGAGCCCACGCTGTTGGTCGACGTGACGCCGGACATGGAGATCGCACAGGAGGAGGTGTTCGGCCCGGTCGTCGCCGTGCTCAAGTACACCGACGAGGACGACGCGGTGCGGATCGCCAACGACAGCCGCTACGGTCTGGCGGGATCGGTCTACACGACTGATGTGGAGCGTGGATTCAAGCTTGCGCGGAAGGTGCGCACCGGCACCTTCTCAGTCAACTCCTTCTCGGCGGACTTCAACTCCCCGTTCGGCGGATTCAAGGAATCGGGCATCGGGCGTGAGCACGGAGTGGCCGGTCTGGAGGGTTACCTGATCCCCAAGACGATTTCGGTCGACCCGTCGATGTCCATCCCGGACTCTGTTGTCGAGCAGGCGGATGTCGTCACCACCGGCGCCCGCAAGGGGGCCTGAGCGAGGGGGCTGGTCAATCAGGCGGGAAGCGGGGCCCGGCCGGGTCGTGGCTCCCGCCGGCCAGCACACCGGGCCCGCCCGTCTCCTCGACTTTCCTCCACCCCTGTCGAGACGAGCGTTCCGCCAGCACCTGCCGACGGCAGATGCTGGCGGAACGCTCGTCTCATTGCCTGGGTGGCAAAGCAGGACGGTTGCGGCGATGGATGGGGGTCAGTTTCCGCTCGGCGCATGCCGCCGGAGCACCAGGTAGCCCAGCACGCCGGCCGCGACTGCGGTCGTCAGGAGGTACTTGGAACCGGTCAGGGCGGTCTGGTGGAGGAACCAGCTACCGATCCCGGACCAGCCGATGTCGCGCACGATCAGCAGCATCACCAAGGCCACCAGCGCGAGCAGGGCCACCAGGAGTGCCCAGAATCCCATCAGCGAGATGCGGCGGAACACCGCGGCGAACAGAAACGTCACGACCATCACCGCGAGCGAGAGTGAGCCGGCCAGGAGTCCGCCGCCCAGCAGGCCGTTGCTGCTCGTCATGAACGGCGAGTCGAATTGGTAGGCGTGGATGCCGAAGCCGTTCGTGACCCGCTCGATCCAGGCGGCCAGTGTGTAGGCGACCCCGACGCCGGCCGAGACCGCCGCGAACGCCAGGTAGGTGCCCAGCACGAATGTGCGTCGGCTGTAGCTCAGGGCCATCGCGAACGGCAGCGTGTGCGTGACCGTGTACGCAGCCAAGAAGGCGAGGGTCCACACCGCCGCCTGCGAGGCGCCGCCGTACATCGGATCCTCGGCGGCCACGCGGTCGCCCAGAGCGGCATGGATCCACAGCGTGATCTCGATCGACAGTGCCCACACCAGGACGAACACCATCGCCGGCACGAGGATCAGGTTGGTGGGGACGATGAAGTGCAGTCGGAACGCCGCCGGGATCCGGGCGACCCACGAAGGCGAGCGGGGTCGGTCGAGGCGCGGTGCGTCGAGGGTGGCGGCGGTCATGATGCGCTCTCCGGGTCGATGGTCGGATTCGGGGACGGTGTCGTCGTCGTTGGCGCAGTCGATCCCTCCGTAGCTCCTACTCCGTCGCCGACGGCGCCGGCAGTGACCGACGTCAGGTGCACGATCAGCTGCTGCAGTGAGACCGCGAGGACCTCGACGCCGCGGGCGCTGGCCCGCCGGAGTTCATGCTCCTCGAGCGCGCCCCACACGGTGGTGCGTGTCATGCGCCCCAGCGACTCGGTGTGCAGGACCTGCCGGAAGTCGGTGAGGTCGCGCACGGCGTCCGCGGGGCCGAGGAGGGTCACCGCCCGGCCGCGCAGCGTGTCGACCGGTTCGTCGAGCAGTATCCGCCCGCGGTCGATGAGGACCACGTTCTCGATGAGGTGCGCGATCTCGTCGATGAGGTGCGAGGAGAGGTCGATGGTGCGGGGGTGCTCGGCGTAGTCCTCGAGTAGCCGGTCGTAGAACAGCTGCCGGGCCACGGCATCCAGTCCCGTATAGGGCTCGTCGAAAAATGTCAGCTCCGCGCGGGAGGCGATCCCGATGATCACCGCCACCGCCGAGCGCTGCCCCCGCGACATCTTCTTGATGCGAGTCCTGCCCGGCACACTGAAGTCGCGGGCCAGTCGGTCGGCCAGGTGCTGGTCCCAGTGCGGATACGCCCTGGCGGCGGCCGCGAACGCGTGGCGGGCCATGGCGTCCTCGATGTACTTCTGGTCTTCGCGGACGAAGCAGATGTGCGGCAGGACCCGCTCGTTCTCGTGGGGGTGCTCGCCGAACACCGACACCTCGCCGCTGGTGGGCCAGTCCTGGCCGGACGCGACCGACATGAGTGAGGTCTTGCCGGCACCGTTGCGTCCGAGCAGACCATGGATGACGTCGGCCTCCAGTGACACGGTCACCGAGTCGAGCGCCGTGGCCGACTTGTGTCTGCGGGTGAGGTCGCGGACCTCGACGGCGTTACTCATCTACGCCTTCTCCTTCAGCTGGCTGTGGTCAGTGGTGGTGCGGATCAGCTCCACCACGTCCTCCGCGCTCAGCCCGAGGGTGCGGGCCTCGTCGAGCATGGGGGTGATGAAGTGATCCGCGAACCGTTGTTGTCTCTCGGCTCGCAGGAGCTCCCTGGCGCCGTCGGCGACGAACATCCCAAGACCTCTACGTTTGACGAGGATCCCGCGGTCTACCAGGAGGTTGACGCCTCTGGCAGCGGTCGCCGGGTTGATGCGGTGGAAGGCCGCGAGCTCATTGGTCGACGGGGCGCGCTCGCCCTCGGAGAGCGAGCCGTCGAGGACTGATGCCTCGACCTGGGTGGCGATCTGCACGAAAAGCGGTCTGCCGTCGTCCACTGACGTCACCCCTATAGTTGGCTGGTTAGTTACTCAACTAATGAACCATTTGACCGAAGGGGTGTCAAGGGCGGATCCGGAGTTGCTGACCGGGTCAGACGGAATCGGTTCAGCCGTCACTCCCGTACGTTCTGGCGGCTGCGGTCCTGGGGAAACGCTGACCGGAGTGACGGCTGAGTGGCCGTGGGGAGTGTGGCGGCCGCGTGACGGCTGAGTGGCGGCGGGCAGTGTGGCGACGGGCTGAGTGCGGCGGGCTGAGCGGAGGTCGAGTGCGGCGGGCCGACCGGCTTTGGAGGAGTTGCGAGCGACGGAGCGAAGGTCGCGGGAGACGGGGAGGCGCACCCGCGCGCCGGCGTCAGATCTTGCGCAGGCGCAGCCGTTGGATCGAGTGGTCCGAGTTCTTCCGCAACACCAGGGTCGCCCGCGGCCGCGTCGGCAGGATGTTCTCCACGAGATTCGGCCGGTTGATCGAGGTCCAGATCTCGCGCGCGGCGAGCCGGGCGGCCTTGTCGGACAGGTCGGCGTAGTGCGCGAAGTGCGAGTTCGGGTTGGAGAACGACGTCTTACGTAGGGAGAGGAATCGTTCGATGTACCACTGCTCGATGTCCTCGATGCGCGCGTCGACGTAGAGGGAGAAGTCGAACAGGTCCGAGACCATGAGCCGTGGCCCGGTCTGGAGGACATTGAGGCCCTCCACGATGAGAATGTCCGGACGCCGCACCTCGATGTGCTCGTTCGGCACGATGTCGTATTTGGTGTGCGAGTAGACGGGCGCCCGGACCAGCGGGGCGCCGGACTTCACCTCGGTGACGAACCGCAGCAGCGCACGCCGGTCGTAGGACTCGGGGTAGCCCTTGCGGTGCATGATCCCGCGCCGCTCGAGTTCGCGGTTGGGCAGGAGGAAGCCGTCGGTGGTGAGCAGGTCAACGCGGGGGTGGGAGTCCCACCGGGTGAGGAGCGCGCGAAGTACGCGAGCGGAGGTGGACTTGCCCACGGCCACAGATCCGGCGACCCCGATCACGAACGGCATCGGGGCGTCCGAGGCCTCGCCGAGGAACAGGTTGGTGGACTGGAACAAGCGTTGCCGCGCGGAGACCTGCAGGTGGATGAGGCGACTGAGCGGGAGGTAGATCTCCGCGATCTCGTCCAGGTCGAGATGGTCGCCGAGGCCGCGCAGGCCCTCGAGGTCCTGTTCGGAGAGCACCATCGGCATGGCCCGGCGCAACCGGCGCCAGCTGCGGCGGTCGAACTCCACGTACGGCGTGTAGTCGCCGGCATGTCTGCTCACAACACCCGATTGTGTCAGGTTCGTACGTGGTAGGGGACGTGAGGGGCCGGGGCACTAGAGTGGACGACGACGATGACGACGACGAGCCCTTCCGTCACCCGAGAAGTTTCGTCCACGGTGAACGCCAATGTGCGAGGAGCAGACATGAACGACCCGAACACCGACGTGTTCTCCGCATCCCTGTCCGACCTGGACCCCGAGGTCGCGGAGGCGATGGCCGGTGAGCTCGCCAGGCAGCGGGACACGCTCGAGATGATCGCGTCGGAGAACTTCGTGCCGCGCGCGGTGCTCCAGGCCCAGGGCTCGGTCCTGACCAACAAGTACGCCGAGGGATACCCGGGTCGCCGCTACTACGGTGGCTGTGAGCATGTCGACGTGGTGGAGAACCTGGCACGCGATCGCGCCAAGGAGGTCTTCGGCGCCAAGTACGCCAACGTGCAGCCGCACGCGGGCGCGCAGGCCAACGCCGCCGTGCTCATGGCGCTGGCGAAGCCGGGAGCGAAGATCATGGGCCTGTCGCTCGCCCACGGTGGCCACCTCACCCACGGCATGAAGCTCAACTTCTCGGGTCAGCTGTACGAGGTCGTCGCCTACGAGGTCGACCCGGAGACCATGCAGGTCAACATGGACACCGTCCGAGAGATGGCCCTGGCCGAGAAGCCGGATGTGCTCATCGCCGGCTGGTCCGCCTACCCGCGGACGCAGGATTTCGCGAAGTTCCGTGAGATCGCCGACGAGGTGGGCGCCAAGCTGTGGGTCGACATGGCGCACTTCGCGGGCCTGGTGGCCGCGGGACTGCACCCCAGCCCGGTGCCGCACGCGGACGTGGTGTCCACCACCGTCCACAAGACGCTGGGCGGCCCACGGTCGGGCATGATCCTCACCAACGATCTCGAGCTGTTCAAGAAGATCAACTCCAGCGTGTTCCCCGGGCAGCAGGGCGGCCCGCTCATGCACGCGGTCGCCGCCAAGGCCACGGCGATGAAGATCGCCGGCAGTGAGCAGTTCCGCGAGCGTCAGCAGCGCACACTCGAGGGTGCGAAGATGCTCGCCGAGCGCCTCACACAGCAGGACTGCAAGGACGCCGGTGTCGACGTGCTCACTGGTGGCACCGACGTGCACCTGGTTCTGGTGGACCTGCGCAACTCGGAGCTCGACGGTCAGCAGGCGGAGGACCTCCTCCACGAGGTCGGCATCACCGTCAACCGCAATGCGGTGCCGTTCGACCCGCGGCCGCCGATGGTCACCTCGGGCCTGCGGATCGGCACCCCGGCGCTCGCCACCCGCGGCTTCACCGCCGACGAGTTCCGCGAGGTCGCGGACATCATCGGTACAGCTCTGGCCGGGGGCAAGGACGCCGACGTCGCCGCGCTCCGTGACCGCGTCGCCGCGCTGGCCAAGGCCAAGCCGCTGTACGAGGGCCTGGAAGATTGGAAGATCCTGGGCTGAGCAGTCCGGTGAACGCGCGAAACCCCCCGCTGCACGCGGGGGGTTTCTGCTTCCCTGGGTTCCAGCTTTGAGCGGTGCTGGCTGTGAGGGGGCCCAGCTCTGAGCGGGGTCTACTCGGTGAAGCGGACCTTGGGCGTGCGGCAGATGAGGAGGCGGCGGACCTTGTCACCGTCGACCAGCTGGGCGGTCGCGTTGAAGCTCGCCTCGAACTCGCCGTCGCGTCGGGTCTCGCCGAGACAAAGCTCAGTGTCGCCGACACGTGCACCGGAGAGGATGTGATGGGTCAGAACGCTCTTCTCGCGCTGCTCGAGGTAGATCACCAGGCCGGCACGGTCTCCGTAGAACTCGGCCGCGGAGTCCCCTTTCGAGAACTGGATGGACAGCTCGAAATCGTCGGTGATGTGGTTCAGGACCCGGTCGGGGTCGTCCGAGTCCATGATCTCGAACCAGGCGTGTAACAGCGGGGTGGGAATGGACACAGCGTGTGCTCCGTTGCTCGTGGGTTCAGTTGCCGAGGGTGGGGGAGGCCAGGCCGAGTTCGGGATCGAACGCCACCTGGTAGCCGGTGATCAGGCCGTCCTCGCCGATCCGGGCGGACGCGAGGAAGTGACCGGTGATCGTCACGCCGTCCTCGACCACGGCGCCGTAGACGAACTCGAGCTCGCCCTCACGGGTCGCATGCGTGGGAACGTGGCGACGGTCCACCGGACCGCGGCCCTCGAGATACTCGCGGACCCCCTGTCGGTTCTCGCCGCGAACAGCGGTCTCGGGGAGAATGATGGCGAAGGAGACCCCGGGGGCCAGGAGTTCGAGTCCTGCGTCGAGATCGCGCGAGTCGATGCGCTCGTAGTAGGTCACGAGGGTTGAGTCATTCAAGGACATGAATCGAACTTAGTTCAGCCAAGGTGGGGTTTCAATAGGCTTGCGTGATCTGCCTCACCGTGATGTCATGTGGTGAACTGAACTCAGCTCAAGTTGTGAGATATCGGAGGTCCCTCGTGGCACAACAGATCCGGACGATCCAGCCGGAAGCAGACCCCTCGATCATCCTGCCCTCGGAAGAGCGGGAGGAGCTCCGCGCGGTGATCACCGGATTCGTCGACCGGCACGCCTCCCACGAGGCGGTCCGGGAGTCCGCCGACTCTAAGCCGGGCTACTCGCCCTCGCGGTGGGCCACGCTCAACGACGAGTTGCAGATCGCCGCCCTCGCCGTGCCCGAGGAGCTCGGTGGCCACGGCTTCGGTTTCGGCGACCTCGGTGTCGTCCTTGAGGAGGCCGGCGCGGCCCTGCTTCCCGAGCCGATCCTCGCCAGTGCCGTCGTGGGGTGCCAGGCGCTCGTCCGAGCCGACGATGCCACAGCCGTAGAGGAGCTTCTCGCCGGCGTCCTCGGTGGCCAGACCGTCCTCGCGACCGCACTTGATCAGACCGTCGCGCTCGAGTCCGCCGACGGGGGGACGGTCGCCAGGGGGCTGGCCGAGGGGGTGCTGTGGGGTGCTGCGGCCGACCACCTTGTCGTCGTCGCCACCTCCGGCGCCGACACCGTGCTCGCGGTGATCGACCTCGCCGACCTCACCCCCTCGCCGCGGGAGGTCGTCGACCTCACCCGCCGCCGCGCGGACCTGCCGCTCGAGGGCGCGCCGGCCCGAGTCCTCGTCGGCCCGGGCCGGGCCGCACAGGTCCTCGGCGAACTGCGTCTCATCCAGTCCGCGTCGCTCGCCGCCGAGCACGCCGGCATCGCCTCACGTCTGGTCGACGCCACCGTCGAGTACGTGCAGCAGCGCCAGCAGTTCGGACGCGCGATCGGCTCGTACCAGGCCATCAAGCACCGGCTCGCCGACATGCTCGTGGACCGCGAACGGTCCCGCGCCGCCGCCCTGTACGCCATGGCCGTCCTCGACGAGGAGGGTGCGGAGGACGCCGAGATGGCGGTTGCCGTGGCCTCCGCCGTGTGCGCGGACGCGGCCACGCGCAACGCGTACGAGACAATCCAGCTCCACGGGGGGATCGGCTTCACCTGGGAGCACTCCGCCCACTATTACCTCCGAAGGATGCTCGGCGACGAGGGCGCGTTTGGAGGCGGTCGCGCCGCACGCCGCGAGATCGCCGACCTGGCCGGGGTCTGAGGGGAGTGGGGGAATGGGAGCGAGAAGTCAGCCGGTCGTGGGCAACCCCACGACCGTGATGCCGGGGATCTCGGCGCACGAGCTCATCACCACCACCCGGGCGGTACGCCTGCGGATGGACCTCGACCGACCCGTCGCGCCGGAAATGCTCGAGGCCTGCGTCGCCGATGCGCTGCAGGCGCCGCAGGGGTCAAACCTCATGCGGACCGAGTTCGTGGTGGTCCGTGACCCGAGCAGGATCGCGCGACTCGGCGCGATCTACCGCGAAGAGTTCGACGGTTTCTACCGCGCCAGCGAGGTCGGGCTGTTCAAGCGTGTCGACGCCGACGACCGACACGCTGCCCAGAGTCGGCGCACCCGCGACTCAGCGGAGCACCTGGCCGAGGTGATGGACCGGGTGCCCGCGATCGTCATCCCGTGCCTGACCCCGCGCCTGACCGACGGGGACCTTCTCGCCGCCAAGCACCGGCTCGCCACCGTGTATCCCACCGTGTGGAACTTCATGCTCGCGGCACGCCTACGAGGGCTCGGCACCTGCTGGACGGGCATGACGCTCGGACGGGAGGCGGAGGTCGCCGAGATCGTGGGCATCGACCACACGGCCGTCGAACAGGTCTGCATGATCCCCGTCGCGTACTACACGGGGGAGACGTTCAAGCCGGCGTGGCGGCCGCCGGCCGAGGACTTCATCCACTGGGACACCTGGTGACCGCAGGGCCCGGACGAGAGCCCGACAGCGGGGCGGGGCGTGACTCTGTTCTGCGAAACCGCGTGTTCCGGGCCCTGATCACCGTCCAGCTGATCAACGCGATCGCGGTGTGGATCCACGTCGTGGCGGTCCAGTGGGTGCTCACCGAGCGCGGCGAGTCCGCTCTCGTGATCTCGCTGGCGCCCGCCGCGATGGCCGTGCCGTTCCTCCTGCTGTCCATGCCCGCCGGGGTGGTCGCGGGCTACGCCTCCCGCAAGAAGCTGATGGCGGGGGCCACCACCACCTCGGCCGTCGCGGCGGCCGCGGCGTGCCTGCTCACCGCTCTCGGCCGTGACGAGGCGTTCGCCATGGTGCTTTCCGTGCTGCTGGTCGGCTCCGCACTGGTGCTGGTGGGCGTCCCGTGGCAGTCGCTGTTGCCGGAGACCGTCGAGCGGGAGGACATCCCCTCCGCCGCGGTGGTGGACGGTGCCGTGTTCAACGTCGCGCGTGCCCTCGGGCCGCTCATCGCCGGTATCGGCCTGGGCCTGGTCGGCGCGGCGTGGACGTTCGCGTTCGTGTCCTTCCTGGCCGCGGTGTGCGCGGTGTTGTTGATCCGATCCGAGCGTGCTGCGCCTGATCGCACGCATCCTGGCCGACCAATCCTTCCCGAGCTGGTCGGCGCACTGCGGTTCGTCGCCTACTCCGCCTGGACGACCCGGCTGCTGGTCCAACTCGTCCTCTTCGGCATCCCGTCCAGCGCCCTGTGGGCCCTGATCTCACTCGTGGCCTACGACAGTCTCGCGATGGACTCCAGCGGTTTCGGCGTGCTCATGGCACTGGTCGGGTCGGGTGCGGTTCTCGCGGCGTTCACCCTGGGAGGGCTCCGACGCCGATTGCGTGTGCGGTCGTTCGCGGCCCTGGGGGCGGCGACCTACGGCGCTGCGCTGCTCGTCCTGGCCACCTCGTCCTCGGCGCTCGTGGTGGGCGTCGCGGTGTTCTTCGCCGGTGCCGCCTGGGTCAGCGTGCAGAGCACCTGGATGAGCATGGGGCACCAGTTCTTCCCGGATTGGATCCGCCCGCGGCTCATCGCCGTGATCCTCCTGGCGTTCCAGGGGACGCAGGCCGTCGGCGCCTTGCTGTGGGGGTCCCTCACCGACTCGCTCGGGCTCCCGGGCGCGCTCGCGATCGCCGCCGGACTGCTCGCCGTGAGCGCGCTGTCGCTGCGGTTCGTCGGCCTCGGGGCAGAGTCCGGGATCGAGCCCGTGCTGCTCTCCGGAGCACCGCCGATCGTGGTCGAGGAGGACAGCCGCGGAACCGTCGAGGTCCGGTACCGGTACGAGGTCGACGACGACCACGTCGCCGAGTTCGAGACCGCGATGAGGCACCTACGTCGGTCGCGTCTGCGCCTCGGCGGATGGGCCTGGACTCTCGACCGCGACGAAGGTCGAACCGGCGAATACGTCGAGTCCTATCGCGTGGCGAGCACAGCCGTGTTCACAGAGCAGGAACACAGCCGACTCACGGTGCCGGAGGAGCGGCTCCGCGAGCGCGTGCGGTCCTGCTCGGTCGCGATTGGCGGACCAGAGCTTCGGGTGTTGGACCACCGCTGACGCGGCGGGCTCCCGCGCATAACCCGCACGAGGGGTGGAGCAGGAAGGTGTCGACACCATTTCCTACGAGCTCGGGGCCCGCGCAGAGCTGGACGAGACCGGAGACCTGGTCCGCCAACTGGGGCGTCGGGCGTTCACCGCGGTGGCGGACACCCGTGATCTCGACCAGGTCGAGGCGGTCGTCGCAGAGGCGACCGAGCAGTTCGGTGGAATCGACATCGTCTGCGCCAATGCGGGCATCGCCTCGTGGGCGACCAGCTGGGAGATGACCGCCCTCCGGTGGAAGGAAATGGTCGACATCAATCTGACGGGCGTCTTCAACACCGTCCGTGCGGCACTGCCAGGGATGATCTCGCGCGGACGGGGTGGGTCGATTGTCCTCACGAGTTCCACCGCGGGCATCAACGGCTACCAGAACACCGCGCATTACACCGCGGCTAAGTACGGCGTGATCGGTCTCACGAAGGTGATGGCGCAGGAGGTCGGGCAGTACTCGATTCGCGTGAACGCCGTCTGTCCCACGACGGTCAACACGCCGCTGGTGATCAACGACGGCACGTTCAGGCTTTTCGCACCGAATGTCGAGAACCCGGGGGCAACGTCATCCGTCAGTGACGGCAGGGTCGGCGGTGGGGGCCCGGGAATTCACCTTTACATTTCAATGAACTGAGTTCAAATCGGTGATACCGTGAATCTCATCACACGAGCGATGAAGACAGCCGATCCGATAGTGGGAGTGACCATGGACAGCACCGCCGACCTACTCGTCATCGGCGCCGGGATGGCCGGACTGACCGCCGCCGCGCGGGCCACCGCGAACGGCGCGACGGTCACGGTCCTCGAGAAGGGATCGGCGACCGGAGGGTCGGCGCAGTTCGCAGGGTATGCGTGGACCGCGCCCACCCGGGAGATGATGTCGGAGATCAACCCCCATGGTGACCGGGCCCTGCGCAACGCGATCGTCGACGACTTCGCCGCGGGACTGGACTGGATCCGCGGACGCGGGGTCGAGTGTGCGGACGGCGTCCCGGTCCTGCGCTACGGCATCGGACACGCCTTCGACACAGTCCAGTACCTGGACGCCTGTGTGCGGGAGATCAAGGCCGGTGGAGGACAGGTCCTGACCGACGCCGAGGTGCGCTCCCTGGTCACGGACGGTGACACGGTCGTGGGCGCGGACGCGGTGGTGGGCGGTGAGTCGGTGCAGTTCCGCGCGGGCACGGTCCTGCTGGCGACCGGCGGGTTCCAGGCGAACCATGAATTGATCGACGAGCACCTGCATGCCAACGCCTCACAGCTCCCGCTGAGGTCCAACCCCCACAGCGACGGCGGGGGACTGCGCCTGGCCACGTCGGTGGGTGCCGACATCGGACCGCGTGACGCCGGCTTCTACGGCCACCTCATCCCCGCGGGCCTTAAGTTCCGCGACTCCGGCGACTTCGTGGAACTGTCCCTCTACTACTCCGAGCACGCGTTGCTGTTCAACCTCGGGAACAAGCGCTTCTATGACGAGACGCAGGGCGATCACCTCACCGCAAACGCACTCATGGAGCAGCCCGAGTCGCGCGGCCTGCTGGTCGCCGACGCCCGTGTCTACGAGGAGTTCATCTGCGGCTCGTACGTCGAGGGCGCGGTCGCCGTTGACAAGTACTCCGAGACCGCCAAGCGCGGTGGCCGGTGTGGCATCGCCGCGACGCTCGAGGACTTCGAGTACCTGCCCGAGGAGTGGGGCTATGACGGCGCCGCGATCGCCGAGGAGATCCGCAAGGTCAACGCCGCCGGACAGAAGGTGTTCCCGCCCCGCGAGTACGACTTCGACCCGCTCGACCGCGGGCCGTACTACATCATCGAGACCACACCCGCGGTGACGTTCCCACTGGTGGGGATCCGGATCGACGAGAACGCCTCGGTGCTGCGCGCGGACGGCAGCCCGATCCCCGGCCTGCTCGCCGCCGGATCCGACGTCGGCGGCATCTACCGCCGCGCGTACGCCGGAGGAATCTCCGCAGCACTGGTGTTCGGCCTGCGCGCCGGCGACTCCGCGACCCGGTGAGAGAGGCGAAACCCATGACCGAACAGGCGCGCTTCCCGCACGCATTCTCCCCGTACGCGATCGGCCCGCTCACCCTGCGCAACCGCCTCGTCGCCCTGCCCGCCGGCACCAGCATGGCCGTCGACGGAGTGCCCACCCACGCCGACCAGGAGCACTTCGAACGCATCGCCGGGGGCGGCGTGGGCCTCATCATCGGCGGCGCCACCGTCGTGCACCCGTCCACCACGCTGCGCTCACGCAAGCTGGTCGAGGCATACATCGACGAGGTGGTGCCCGCACTGACCGACAAGGCTCAGGCGGTCCACCGGCACGGCGCCAAGATCATCGGCCAACTGTGCCACCTGGGCCGCGAGTTCATCGGCGGGGAATCCGACTCGCCACCCACCGCGCCGTCGGCGATCAAGACCGTGCGCGACGCCTACCCGCCGCACGAGTTGTCCTCCGAGGAGATCGCGGACATCGTGCGGGGGTGGGGCATCTCGACCGAGAATCTCGTCCGAGCCGGATATGACGGTGCCGAGATCCACGCCGCCCACGGCTATCTACCCGCCCAGTTCATGTCCGAGCTCACCAACCACCGGACCGACTCCTACGGCGGGTCGTTCGAAAACCGGATGCGCTTCCTCGACGAGGTGGTGGCCGTGATGCGCGCGGCGCTCCCCGAGACCATGGTCCTGGGCGTGCGGTTGTCCGGCGAGGAGGAGATCCCCGGCGGCATGGGCATCGACGAGTGCGTGCGGATTGCCGAGCACCTCGCCGCCTCCGGGTCGGTGGACTACTTCAGCATCACCCACGGCACCCGGGGAAAGTACGTCAAGGATTCGACCAACCCGGACGCCGTGGCCGTGGATTCCGCCGCCCGGGTGCGCGCGGCGACCGGCCTGCCCGTCCTGGTGGGTCAGCGGATCCGGGACGCCGCGACCGCCGACCACATCGTCAAGACCGGCAAGGCCGACCTCGTCGGCATGGCCCGCGCGCTCATCGCCGACCCCGATCTGCCGGAGAAGTCCCGCACCGGCAGACTTACAGAGATCCGTGGCTGCCTGGGGATCAACCAGGACTGCCGGGCTTTCGATCCCCACCTGCACTGCGCGGTCAACGCCGAGATCGGACGCGGACGCCACGCCTCGTTCGGGGTTCTGGCAGACACTCCGAAAAACGTCGTGGTGATCGGCGGTGGCCCGGCCGGGCTCGAGGCGGCCCGGGTGGCCGCCGGCCGCGGCCACACCGTGACGGTGTTCGAGGCGCGGTCCGAGCTCGGCGGGACCGTGCAGGTCGCCGCGCAGTCTCCGCACCGCGCCACTATCGGCGACATCGTCGACTATCTGTCACACGAGATGCGCCGGCTGGGGGTCGAGGTCAATCTCGGTGCCCGGATCGACCCCGACGATCTCGCCGACATCCTGGAGATGGCCGATCACGTCGTCGTCGCCACCGGATCTTCGCCCGGCCCCCTGCCCACGCCGGCACGACCTGCCCAGGCTTCCGGCGCCCCGGCTCTGGTCACCGTGGACGACGTCCTCACCGGCACCATTCCCGAGGCGCCGGGTCGTGCGGCGGTCTACGACCCGGGCGACGGCTTCTGGCCCGCCTACAGTGCCGCGGAGGCGCTGCTCGCCCGTGGGTGGGAGGTCGACGTGGTCACGCCGCTCACGGCGCTGGCGCATCGCGTCCCCGCCGAGAGCGTCGGCCCGCTCCTGTCCCGCTTGGGGGCCGGGGGAGCCCGCCTGCACGTCGCGAGTGAGCTCACCCCGGATGCTGGGCGAGCGACGATCACCCCCGTCTTCGGCGGAGCACCCACACCGATCGAGGTCGACCTCCTCGTGTGGCACACCCCGCGCACGCCAGTCGGTGAGCTGGCGCGGAAGCTGGGGCAGCAGGCCACGGTCTCGGTGATCGGTGACTGCGTGACCCCGCGACGGATCAGTCACGCGATCGCCGAGGGCTACCGGGTGGGAGCGGAGATCTGATGACGCACAGTGGGCGGGAACATGAGTCCGACCGGGGCGCCGAGCAGGCGGTCCCGGCCCAGATGCAGGCCTGGCAGTGGACCGGAACCGGGCGGCCTCTCACGCTGTCCACCGTCGACGTGCCCGAGCCGGGGCCTGGCGAGGTGCTGCTGCGCGTGCGCGCGGCCGGGATGTGCCACTCCGATGTCGGTGAACTCGACGAACCGTCGTGGGCGGTCAACATCCACAAGAACCCCATCACCCTCGGCCATGAGATCGCCGGCGACGTGGTGGCGGTGGGCCCCGGTGTCCGCGCGAGCACAGCGGGAGCCGGGGGCGACGGCGCCGGTGGTGCGACAGACGTAAAGGATGACGACGACGTCGTCGTCATCGGCGGTCGGTACGGCGTCCACCCGATGGGCGTCACCGTGCCCGGATACGGCCGGGACGGCGGATACGCCGCGTACCACGTGGCGCCCGCCGCCGACCTGGTCCCGCTACCCGACGGCGTCTCCTACGCCCACGGCGCCCTCGGCACCGACGCCGGCATGACCTCCCATCACGCCGTGGCAGTGGTCGCCGGGGTCCGTGCCGGGCACCGGGTCGGGATCATCGGCCTCGGCGGACTCGGACAGATCGGCGCACGTATCGCCGTGCTGCTCGGCGCGACCGTGTACGCGGCCGACCCCAACCCGTCCGCGCGGGCGCTGGGAGAGGAGATCGGACTGGCCGACGTGTGCGCCGACGCCTCCGGCCTCGCGGGTCTCGGTCTGGACTCGGTGATCGACTTCGCCGGGTTCGGCTCCACGGCCCAGGCTGCCGTGACCGCGATCCGGGTCGGCGGCACCGTCGTGATGGTGGGGATGGGCGCGCACATCAGTGAGCTCGTCACCGCCGACGTGGTCCACCAGAAGGCCCTCATCCGCGGTTCGTCCGGCGGCACCCGCGAGGACATCGCGGCGGTGTACCGGTATCTCCACGACGGCGAGATCACCCCGGTCGTCGAGCACCTGACATTCGACCGGGTCGACGAGGGCATCGACCGGCTGCGGCGCGGCGACGTGACCGGCCGGCTCGTAGTGACGCGGTGACGCGGGTTGCTGTTGGCGCGGTGGCGTCGGCTCGTTCTCTGCACGCAGTCCACACAGGCACATGACGAAGGGAAGTCCCCTGATGACGGGAAACGAGGCGTCCGGTCGGTTCGCGGGCACGGTGGCACTGGTCACCGGCGGCGCGTCCGGGATCGGCGCGGCGGTGTCGCGCCAGCTCGCCGCGGAAGGTGCGCGATCAGTTCACGTGGTGGACCTGGCACGCGAGGCGGCGGAGTCCGTCGCCGCGGAGATCGGCGGTACCGCGCACGGCGTCGACGTGTCGGATCCGCAGGCGGTGGCCGAACTCTTCGAGCGGGTGCTCGCATCCGACGGGGGAGTGGACGTGGTGGTGCACGCCGCGGGGATCGACGACCCGGTCGCGAAGGGACACATCTTCGAGGCCGCTGATTCCGGTAAGCCGGTGGACGTTCTCAGCAGGCTCGACGACGACCGGTGGCGCCGGATCCACGCCGTCAACCTCGACGGGACCTTCCACATCCTCCGCGAGGCGGTGCGCGCCATGCGCCCGGCCGGTGGGGGATCCATTGTGACGGTCGGGTCGTCGGCGGGGTTCGACACTCTCGTGGGCTACCCGCACTACGCCTCGTCCAAGGCGGCGGTGCACGCGCTGAGCCAGTCCGTGGCCAAGGAGGTCGTCCACTTCGGGATCCGGGTCAACACCGTCGCGCCCGGACCGGTCGACACCGCGATGGCGGCGAGGACACCCGAGTCCGTGCGAAAGGCGATGAACTCTGGGAGCGCGTTCGGCTACGCGACCCCTGAGCAGCTGTCGGACAGCATCCTCTACCTGGCGTCCGACCAGGCCTCGAACGTGGTCGGCGCAGTACTCCTGAGCAACGGCGGGCGCTTCACGGTCTGATCCGGCGACAGTTTTCTCATTCGCCTCCGAGGACTCGAGCCCATGCCTTACGGTCATATGAATTGAGTTCAATTAGGGACTCTGGGCAAAGGGGCCCTGGACGAAGGAGAGGCAAATGAGGTCATTCAGAGCAGGGGCGGCGGTGGCGGGCTCCGTCGCCGTGATGCTGGACGCGGCGGCGTGCGGCTCCACGCAGGACTCCGGTTCGGAGCTGGCGGGAAGCTGGGACGAGATCGTCTCCGCCGCCTCCGGTGAAGGTTCCGTGACGCTGTACTCCAACCATGCTCCGGCCAATCTCGAGGCGCTCAAGGTGGCGTTCGAGGAGGAGTATCCGGAGATCACGCTGACATACGTCCGGGGGACCGACGCCGACCTGATTCCCAAGGTCGAGGTCGAGAACCAGACCGGAAACGCCGTGGCCGACGTGCACATGACGACCGATGCCGGCTGGGTGGCCCGCGGGGCCGAGTCCGACCAGTTCTCCGTGCCCGTGGTCGCCCCCGGCGCCGACGCTCCCGAGTACCGCGCTGAGGACGCGATGCTCGGCGAGGCGTTCTTCATGACCAGTGCCACCTCGATCGGGCTCGCCTGGAACTCCGACGAGGTCCCCGAGGGGCTCGAGGTTCCGCAGGACCTGCTCGACCCCCGCTTCGACGGCAGGGTGGGAGTCGTGTCGCCGGCGGGCTTCCCGGCCGTGGTCCACATCTACAAGCGTATGGACATCGACTACGCGGACGGGTACGTCGAGGACCTCGCCGAACTGAACCCCAAAATCTACACCAGCGCTCCCGGCGTGACCCAGGCGCTGGCCTCCGGTGAGGTGTGGGTGGCCCCCGGAGCGTCGATGGACGTTCTCGTCGAGCGCGACAAGGGTGCGCCCGTCGACTTCACCCTGCCGCCCAACCCGATCGGCGTCCCGTTCTACTCCCATGTGCTGTCCGCGGCGCCCAATCCGAACGCCGCGCAACTCCTGGCCGACTTCATGCTCACCGAGAAGGGGCAGGCGGCACTGTCGAAGAACTACATCGCGGTGCTGCCCGACGTGCTCGGGACCGGTGTCGAGGGCTCAGACGTCGTGGCGCAGGATCTCGAGGTCGCCGATCCGGCATCGATCGAGCCGGACGCCGTCTCCGAGTACGTCGCCCGGTGGGAGGGCCTGTTCTTGAACTGACAGGTGTTCTCGCAGGTGGGCACCCGAAAGTGCGTGTGCGAAGTTCACGGCTGTGACCTATTGCTTATCAGTGACCCACGTCATACACTTCGAGTGAATCGACTTCAGTTCGAATCTTCTATCGCCCTGCGGAAAGGGGATGCACGTGCGCTTCTCAAGGATCAAGGCAGCGGTGGCGGGAGTGGCCGCCACCGCGCTCGTCCTGTCCGGTTGTAGCTCAGGCGGGAGCGGCTCGTCCGAGCTCGCGGGCTCGTGGGACGAGATCGTCGCCGCCGCCACCGAAGAGGGGGCGGTCACGATCTACTCCACCCACTCGCCGGACAATCTCGAGGCGCTGAAGCAGGCGTTCGAGGCCGAGTACCCGGGGATCACGTTGACCTACGTCCGTGGCACCGACGCGGACATCCTGCCGAAGATCGAGGTGGAGAACTCCACCAACTCGGGCGTCGCGGACGTCCACATGACCACCGACGCGGGATGGATCGACCGCAGCCTCGACGCCGGATACTCGGCCGAGATCGTGGGCACCTCGTTCGACGACCCCGCCTACAACCGCGACGAGAACGTGATGGAGGACAAGTTCTTCCTCACCAGCGCCACGGTGTTCGGCATGGGGTGGAACACAATCCACGTCCCAGAAGGGATGACCTCGCCGGACGATGTCTTCGCGCCCGAACTCAAGGGCAAGGTCGGCATCCAGAACCCTAGCGGTATCCCGACCTACGTCGACATGTACCGCCGCATCAACGAGGACTACGGCACCGGCTTCGTCGACCGTCTTCCGGCGGCCGAACCGCGGGTCTACGCGAGCGCGGTGGGTATCACCCAGGCGCTCGCCTCGGGCGAGGTCTGGGCGGCCCCGATGGCCGCGAGCAACGTGCTTACGGAGATCGAGAAGGGTGCCCCGCTCGGCTTCGCTCTTCCCGAGAACCCCTACGGCGTGCCGTGGTACTCACACGTGCTGGCATCGGCTCCGAACCCCAACGCCGCGCAGTTGCTCGCCGACTTCCTCATCACGCCCGCCGGGCAGGAGGCCATCTCCGCCGACTATCTCGCCGCACTGCCGGATATCCCGGGCACGGGCGTCCCCGGTTCGGACGTCACCGCCCAGGACGTCGAACTGGGCGACGTGGACTCCTTCGATTCCGAGTCGGTCGAGGAGTACCAGGCCGAGTGGGAGGCCAAGTTCCTGGGTTGACACGCGGACCCGCCGGCACGGGATGCCGCTGGCGTCCCGTGCCGGCGTCATGTCTCGGCCCCGTCAACTGACCGATATGAATCCGAGGTCTGAAGTTAATGACTAGTCCAGGCTCGCGCACACACTGGCGGAAGCGCCTGTTGTATGTGCCCCTCGTCCTCGTGCTCGCGTACCTGGTCGTCTGGCCGCTGTACAAGCTGCAGTCGCTGGCGTTCGAGAACGGCGCACGTGGATACCGCTCCCAGTACGGACGGGCCGATATCGTCGAAACCCTACAGACGACGGCTGCTCTCGCCTTCTTCTCGTTGGTGATCGCGATGGTGTGCGGCACCGTGTTGGCCTACGCCACCACGCGGCTGCCCCGGCGGATGGGTTTCCTCAAGATGGTCCCCATCCTGCCGATCGTCATCCCGTCGGTCGCCAACGTCGTGGGGTTCGCGTTCCTGCTCTCACCCGGGCCGGGCTATATCAACATGGCGCTGCGCATGCTGCCCTGGTGGGATCACCTCCAAGCCGGGCCGATCAACGTGTACAGCTCCACGTGGATCATCATCATCACCGGCTTCAGCCTGACCTCGTTCGTCTATCTCTTCGTCAGCGCCGGAATGCAGAACATCAGCGGCGAGCACCTCGAGGCCGCGCAGATCAGTGGTTCGGGCTCGATCGGAACGTTCTTCAAGGTCGTCCTCCCGCTGCTGCGTCCGTCCTTGATCTACGGCGCCGGCGTGGCACTCCTGCTGGGGCTGGGCCAGTTCACCGCACCGCTGCTGTTGGGCCAGAACGAGGGCGTCAAGGTCCTCGCGACCGAGATGTACATGCGTGCCTCCGAATCGCCGATCAACTTCGCCGCTGCCGCTGCCGCGGGGTCGCCGCTGGTCATCGTCGGCATCATCGTCGTCTTCGGCCAGAAGATCCTCCTGGGAAACCAGTCCCGCTTCGTCACCCACGGTGGGAAGTCCTTTGCCCCGGTGTCCGGGTCCTCGCCCTGGGCCGCGGTGATCGTGGCACTGTACGGGCTGGTGGCGCTCGTGCTCCCACTCGTCGGAGTGATCATGGTGTCGCTGATGCCGTACTGGTCCGGCACGCTCACCTGGGACCTGTTCACGCTGACCAACTACCGGGCCCTGCTGACCACGCCCGGGATCGTCGATTCTGTCGTGACCAGTGTCGTGACCTCGATCGCGGCTGTGCTGATCTGTGTGCCGATCGGGTTCGGCGTGGCCAACCTGATGGTTCGCCACAGGGAACTGAAGTGGCTGCGCACCATCGCGGACCTCATCACGGCCATGCCGATGGGCATCCCCGCGGTGATCTTCGGCGTGGGCTTCCTGCTGACCTACACTGAGCCTCCGCTCATCCTCTACGGGACCCGCGCGGTCATCATCCTCGTCTACGTGGTCCTCATGATCCCGTTCGCGACCAGGATGCAGCTCACGGCCCTGATCGCAATGGGTGACAAGTACGAGGAGGCGTCCGCGGTCTCCGGGGCCGGCCCGGTGGCCACGATGCTTCGGGTGACGCTCCCGATGCTGCGTCCCGCGATCCTCAGTTCCATCGTGCTGATGTTCATCCTCCTGACCCATGAGTTCGCGGCGTCCCTGATGGTCCGCTCCGCGACGACCCAGGTGATGGGAACCCTGCTGTATGACCACTGGAGCAACGGCTCGTACACCCTCGTCGCCGCGATGGCGATCCTCATGTCTGCCGTGACCGGCACCGGCGTCGCCGTCGCGATGCTCGTGGGTGGTCGAAACGTCCTGGAAAAGCTGTGAGTCCGCGGGCCCCGGAAACCGGGTTCGACGACCGTTCCGCCGCGCAATGCCGGCACCACGAATGTGAGGAGTACCGATGACCGCCACGATCGAGATCTCAGGTCTGACCAAGCAATACGGAACCAACGTCGTCGTCGACGAACTCGACGTCGAGATCAACGCGGGGGAGTTCCTCGTCCTGCTCGGCCCGAGTGGATGTGGCAAGACCACGACACTCAGATGCCTGGCCGGGCTCGAGACCCCGGAGAAGGGGTCGATCACCTTCAACGGCGAGCCGATGTTCGACGCCGCGGCCCGGACGAACGTCCCGCCGAACAAGCGGAGCATCGGCATGGTGTTCCAGTCCTACGCGCTCTGGCCGAACATGACGGTGCGCAAGAACATCGCCTATCCGCTCAAAGCGCGAAAGATGAAGGACGCCATCGCCGGGGGGCGGGTCGAGGAGGCCGCGGCGATGGTGGACTGTGGGCACCTGCTCGACCGGCTCCCCGCGCAACTCAGTGGTGGACAGCAACAGCGCATTGCGGTGGCCCGCGGAATGGCGGCGAGGCCCGACCTCATGTTGTTCGACGAACCGTTGAGCAACCTCGACGCTCTGCTGCGCGACCAGGTGCGGACCGAAATCCACCGACTCCACGCCGAGCTCGGATTCGGTGCCGTGTTCGTGACTCACGACCATTCCGAGGCGTTCGCGCTAGGGGACAGGCTCGCGATCATGAAGAGCGGCAAGATCGAACAGCTCGCGACGCCACAGGATGTCTTCGATCAACCGGTCAGTGAGTACGTCGCGGACTTCATCGGCATGTCCAACCGGCTCGAGCTCCATCGCTCGGGACTGGAATGGACCACCGCCGCCGGCACGGAACTGCCGCTGAAGTGCGAGACCAACGGCTACAACGCCGTGGCCGCGCGGTTGTGGCCGGACGACATCACCCTGCACAGTGCGACCGAGGACGTGTCGGATCGTGAGATCGTCCTCGACGCCACGCTGGAGTCCGCGGAGTTCGGTGGCCGTCACTATGACGTCCAGGTGGCCGCGGGCCCGGAGACGTACCGCTTGCGGGCCTCGTCGGCGGTCCACGGGCAGTGGCTCCGCACCGCCGCGGTGGGAGAGCCCGTCGTCATCAGCTTCCGTTCGGATGACCTCAAGATCTACCCGCTCGACCAGGCCGCAGCTGCAGCCTGACCAGCGTGGACGGCCGGAAATCCGGCCAAATTGAATTAAGTTCAAGAATATGGTTGACGAGGACATCGCAGCCGTGTAGACATGAACTGAATCCAGTTCAAAGAACCCTCGAAAGGAAACGATCATGGTGCAGACCGATCACGTTCTGTTGGAGAAGGACGGCCCCGTCGCCCGCGTCTGGCTGAACCGCCCGCACGTCAAGAATGCCGTCACGGTGGAGCTCCTCCACCGACTGGACGAGATCATCAAGGAGGTCGACGCCGACCCCGATCTCCGGGTCCTCGTCCTCCGCGGTGTGCAGAACCAGTTCTGCTCGGGCTTCGACCTCAACGAGCTGCTCGGCGACTTCGTCGGCACCACCAATGCCATGGACGTCGGCGTCCTCTCGGCTCAGGTGTGCGACCGCCTGTACTCCATGAACACCCCGTCCGTCGCCGTCCTCGAGGGCTTCGTCACCGCCGGTGGCTTCGAGCTCATGATCTCGTGTGACTTCGCGATCGCCGCGGACGACGCGAAGATCGGCGACTTCCACATCCGTCGTGCACTGTTCGGCGGCGCCGGCCCGATCTACCGCCTCCCGCGCATGATCGGTCTCCGCAAGACCAAGGAGCTCATGCTCACGGGCAAGCTGCTCTCGGGTAAGGAGGCCAAGGACTTCGACCTCATCAATGACTCGGCTCCGGCCGACAAGCTCGACGAGTGCGTCGAGGAGTTCATCGGCCAGCTCACCGACAAGAGCCCGTTCATGATGAAGCTCACGAAGATGGCCGTGAACCAAGGCCTGGACGCGGACATCAAGTCGCTCATGATCATGGAGCACTTCGCGGTGGGCAACTCGCTGCAGTCGGCTGACGGCAAGGAGGGTGTCCAGGCATTCCTCGAGAAGCGTGAGCCGAAGTGGGTCGGCCGCTGATCTGACAGCACTCAACGGAGCGGGAAACGTCCACGTACAAGAGCAGGAGCACACGATGTCCCAGAACGAGAATCAGAACCCGCAGTTGCGGGGGAGTCGGTGTGGAGACTGCTCGACGGTGGCGTTTCCCGCGTCCGTGAGCTGTCAGCGCTGTGGCGGTTCCGACACGACCGAGATCGACCTGTCCGGCACCGGCACGGTGTGGACCGCGACGATCCAGCGTTTCGCGCCCAAGTCGCCCCCGTACGTCCCGCCGGCCGACGGGTTCCGCCCCTTCGGGGTGGGGTACGTCGAGCTCCCCGAGGGCGTCAAGGTGGAGGCCCTCCTCGACGGGGACTCGCCCGCCGAGCTCATCGGCAGCGAGGTCGTGTTGGTCGAGTCCCATCCCGTGCCGCGGTTCGCCACGGTCGCGGCCACCCCGAAGGAGAACTGATGTCGGACGTGTTCATCGTCGGTGCCGGGCTGTCCAAGTTCGGCCGCCAGGACGGCGTCACCGGCCGGCAGATGGCCGTCACGGCGATCCGGACCGCCCTGGCAGATGCCGAGCTGACGTGGTCGGACGTGCAGATCGCGTTCGGCGGCAGCGACGGGTCGGGTCTGGCGGACACCCTGGTCGCCGACCTGGGGCTGACCGGAATCCCTTTCACCAACGTCAAGAACGGCTGTGCGACCGGCGGTAGCGCCCTGGTCTCGGCGATCAACGCGATCCGCTCCGGTGCCGCCGAGGTCGCCCTGGCCGTGGGCTTCGACAAGCACCCGCGAGGTGCTTTCGACCCGCGTGCCGAGGAGTGGGGCCTGTCCGAGGGATACGGCACCCACGGACTCATGGTCACCACCCAGTTCTTCGCGATGAAGATCACCCGCTACATGGCACGTCACGGGATCTCCGAGATCACGCTCGCCCGGGTCGCCGAGAAGGCGTACCGGAACGGGAGTATCAACCCCAACGCCTGGCGTCGGGATCCCAAGACGATCGAGGAGATCGCCGCGTCGCCGATGGTCAACGACCCGCTCACGCAGTTCATGTTCTGCAATCCGGGCGAGGGCGGCGCCGCGATCCTGCTGGCATCCGAGAAGGTGGCGGAGCGCATGGGCGGCCGTGCCGTCGCGGTACGCGCCGTGTCCACCGGTACCCGACCCTTCGGCTCGTTCGAGGTCTTCAGCCCCGCCGTCCAGGGGGAGGGAGAGCCCAGCAGCGTGAGTACCGAGGTGGCGCGTCGTGCGTTCGAGACGGCCGGCGTCGCACCGTCCGACATCCAGGTCGCTCAACTCCAGGACACCGAGTCCGGCGCCGAGATCATGCACATGGCCGAGTGCGGATTCTGCGAGGACGGTGAGCAGGAGCAGATCCTCGCCCGGGGCGATACCGAGATCGGCGGTCGGTTCCCGGTCAATACCGACGGCGGATGCCTGGCAAACGGCGAGCCGATCGGTGCCTCCGGACTCCGTCAGGTCCACGAGATCGTCACGCAACTCCGCGGCGAGGCGGGGGAGCGGCAGGTCCCGAACTCTCCTCGACTCGGATTCACCCACGTCTACGGCGCACCCGGTATCAGTGCGTGCACCATTCTCGAAGGAGGACGTCGATGACCCCCCAGACCTCCGGGGCCACTGCGACGCAGCCGGCCGGCCTGACCGAATTCATCGACTCCGCGCGAGCCTGGCTGTCCACCGTCGCCGCGCCACGCCAGTCCCGCCCGTGGGGCGAGGGATCAGATGCCGTCGTGGTGTTCGAGAACTGGACTCCCGAGCAGGAGCGAGTCGAGACCGACCGCCGCCGCGACTACGAGAAGGCCAAGTTCGACGCCGGATTCGGCGCGCTTACCTGGGGCCCCGAGTACGGCGGTCAGGGACTGCCGATCGCGTTCGACCTCGCCTTCCGCCGTCTCGAGGCCGAGTTCGACCTGCCGCAGCGCACCGAGATGTTCCCGGTCACGCAGCAGCTGATCGCCCCGACCATCGCACAGTGGGGAACCGAGGAGCAGCGCTCCGAGTACGTGCGGGCGATGCTGCGCACCGACCTCATCGCGTGCCAACTGTTCTCCGAGACCGAGGCCGGGTCCGACCTGGCGTCGGTGCGGACACGTGCGGTGAAGTCCGGCGAGAAGTGGTTACTGAACGGTGCCAAGGTCTGGACGTCGGGAGCACCGGTGTCCGACTACGGCGTGGCGGTGTGCCGGACAGACCCGGAGGTGCCCAAGCACCAGGGACTGACGGTCTTCATCGTGCCCCTCGACAGCCCCGGGATCACCGTGCGGCCTATCCGCCAGATGACCGGCGGCTCGTCGTTCAACGAGGTGCTCATCGACGGCGTCGAGCTGGACGATTCCTTCCGTCTCGGCCCGGTCGGCGCGGGCTGGAAGGTCGCCCTCACCGTGCTGGCCGCGGAGCGCCTTGACTCGGGCAACCTCGGTCTCGACAACGCCGACCAGGCCGTCGAACTCGCCCGCAACATCGGCCGGGACCTCGACGCACTTGAGAAAGACACGGTCGCCGACCTGATCTGCCGGAGCTTCGTCCAGCGCCTGGTGGGGATGCGCGTGGCCGCCGCCGTGGTGGCCGGTCGCGAACCGGGCCCGGAGGCGTCGGTCGGCAAACTGCTCGCCACGGACACCATGGCGCGCACCTCGGAGACGGTCCGCACGCTGCTCGGCCCCGAACTCACCCTGCGCGGCGAGAAGTGGGGGACCTGGGCGTGGACCGAACACGTCCTCGGCGCCCCCGGCTACCGGATCGCCGGCGGAACCGACGAGATCCAACGAAACATCCTCGCCGAGCGCGTGCTCGGCCTACCGAGGGAGCCCAGGGCATGACGACCGCCGACACCACCTCCGAGGACGCACAGGTGGCCGCGCTCCGCGAGCGCGTGATCGCCGGACTCGAGGCCGCGGGCGTGGCCGGACCGTTCGGCACGCTCGATCCCATGCTCGGTGGGCATTCGGGTCTGACCTACCGGATCGCCGGTGCCGGTGAGTCCTTCGTGATCAAGGCTGTGCCCCCGGGGCAGAAGGCCATCGGACGCCACGACATGCTCCGCCAGGCGCGGATCATGACCGCCCTCGAGAAGACTGACGTCCCCGTGCCCGGCATCCGGGCCACTGACGAGACCGAGCCCGGCTGGTTCGCGATGGACCTCATCCCGGGTGAATCGCTGGAGCCGGTCCTCGACGACCCCGCGGTCGAGCCGACCCTGGCGGCCGCCCGCATGCGGCGCGCAGCCGAGATCCTCCCGGTGCTGCACGCGGTCCCGCTGGACTCGCTGCCGATCGACGGCGACGTGCTCACTCCCGCGGACGAGCTCAAGCGCTGGTCCCGCACGATGGGCGCGGTCCCACCGGAACTCGTCCCCGACGCCGCCCGGTTGGAGGACATGCTCGCGGCACGCATCCCTGATGCGGTCGACCCGGTGTTGGTCCACGGCGACTACCGGCTCGGGAACATCCTCTCTGACCGCACCGAGCCGGCGGCACTGATCGACTGGGAGATCTGGAGCCCCGGCGACCCGCGCGTCGAACTGGGCTGGTTCCTGGTGTTCGCCGACGGATCGAACTTCCCCGGGGTCGGCCGCGAGGTCCCCGGACTGCCCTCGGCCGACGAACTGATCGACATCTACAGGGCCGCCGCCGGACCGCTCACCGACTTCACCTGGTTCGACGCGCTCGGCCGGTTCAAGATGGCCGCGATCATGGGCCACAACCTGCGGCGTCACCGCGAGGGCCGGCACCACGACCCGGCCCAGGAGCAGCTCCCCGACACGATCAGCAGACTCATCGTCACCGGCATCGAACGCCTGGCCTGACGCAGAACCCGAGAAACGAGAGACGATCATGGACTTCGCGTTCACCCCTCGCACGGCGGAACTCGCCGCCAAGCTCGAGACGTTCATGAAAGAACATGTCTTCCCCGCCGAGGAGGTGTACGACCGCCAGATCTCCGAGAACGACAATCCGCACGAGCAGCCCCAGGTCATGCGGGACCTCCAGAAGACCGCCCGCAAGCAGGGGTTGTGGAACCTCTTCATGGCCCACGGCGACCTCGGCGCCAGCCTGACGAATCTCGAGTACGCGCCGCTGGCCGAGATCGTCGGCCGGTCGCTCATCGGCAACGAGGCGATCAACTGCTCCGCCCCCGACACCGGGAACATGGAGATCCTCGCGCTGTACGGGACCGAGGAGCAGAAGAAGCAGTGGCTCGAGCCGCTGCTGAACTGTGAGATCCGTTCGGCGTTCGCCATGACCGAGCCGGATGTCGCGAGCTCGGACGCGACAAACATCTCGACCAGCATCCTCCGCGACCGCGACGAGTACGTCATCAACGGTCGCAAGTGGTACGCCTCGGGCGTGCTGGACCCGGACTGCAAGCTCATGATCGTCATGGGCAAGTCGGATCCTGATGAGTCGACGTACCGCCAGCAGTCGATGATCCTCGTCCCGATGGACACCCCCGGCGTGACGGTTGTGCGCGACCTGCCGATGCTCGGCTACCACGATCGACTCGGCCACGGCGAGGTCCTGTTCGAGAACGTCCGCGTCCCGGCGTCGAACATGCTCGGTGAGGAGGGCGGAGGCTTCGCGATCGCCCAGGGGCGCCTCGGACCCGGTCGTATGCACTACGCGATGCGCGCCATCGGCATCGCCGAGCGGGCGCTGGAGATGATGTGCCAGCGCGCGACCGACCGCGTGGCGTTCGGCGAGCCGCTGGCCAAGCGCGGAGTGATCCGGGAGTGGATCGCGCGGAGCCGCATCGAGATCGACCAGATCCGCCTCATCACCTTCAAGGCGGCATGGCTCATGGACACCCAGGGCAACGCCGCGGCCCGCTCCGAGGTGGCCGCGATCAAGGTCAGCGCCATGGAGACCGCCCACCGGGTCGTCGACCGGGCGGTGCAGACCTACGGTGCCGCCGGCGTCAGTGACGACAACATCCTCGGCCGCTTCTACTCGCTGACCCGCGCGTTGCAGATCGCGGACGGACCGTCCGAGGTCCACCTGCGCACGATGGCGCGTCTGGAACTGAAGAAGTACACCCCCTCGAAGGAGAACGCGCGATGAGCACCGCACCCCGACTTCTCGACGGCAAGGTCGCCCTGGTCACCGGCGCCACCCGCGGGCTGGGAAAGGCCACGGCGTTCGCCCTCGCCGAGGCCGGCGCGACTGTCATCGTCTCGAGCCGTAAGACGGACCATTGCGAGGCGGTGGCCGCGGAGATCACCGAGGCCACCGGCACCACGGCCCACCCGCTCGCCCTGCACGTGGGCGACTGGGACGCGATCGAGCCGGCGGTCGACGCGATCGTCGCCGAGCACGGGTCGCTCGACGTTGTGGTGAACAACGCCGGCATCGCGCCGCTCGCCCCGTCCTCGCTCGAGGTCAGCGAGGGACTGTTCAGCAAGACGATCGACGTCAACCTCAAGGGCCCATTCCGCCTCATGGCCGTGGCCGGCGACAGGATGGTCACCGCCGGTGGCGGGTCGATCATCAACATCTCGAGTATCGGCGCCGAGCGTCCGAGCCCGCCGGAGGCCACGTACGCGGCATCGAAGAACGGGCTCAACGCGCTGACCCGGGCGTTCGCCCAGGAGTACGCGCCGACGGTGCGGGTCAACTGCATCATGCCGGGCGCGTTCGCCTCGGACATGGCGGCGGACTGGGATGAGGAGTTCCTCGGCCTGGTGGTGAACCGGCTCCCCGCCGGGCGCCTCGGTGATCCGAAGGAGCTCGCCGGCATGGTCGTCCACCTGGCCTCGGACCAGGCGGGCTACACGACCGGCGCACTCATCCCGGTCGACGGCGGTCGGACGGCGGTCTACTGATGGCCACCCCCGCGGACATGTTCGACCTGACCGGCCGTGTGGCCGTGGTGACCGGAGCGTCCTCCGGGCTGGGGGACGGGTTCGCCCGCACCCTCGCCGCCGCGGGCGCCACCGTGGTGGCCGCCGCCCGCCGTGCCGACCGGCTCGCCTCGCTCGCGGCTGATCTGCCTGGGCTGGTCCCGGTCGAGTGCGACATCACCGTGCCCGCCGACCGCGAGCGCCTCGTCGCCGTGGCATCGGAGATCAACGGCGGCGTCGACATCCTGGTGAACAACGCCGGCCGGCCGGGCCCCCCGGACGCGCTGACCGAGAGCGCCGAGGAGTTCGACGACATCCTGCGGGTCAACCTCACGTCCGGCTTCCATCTTTCGGTGGCCGCCGTGACGGCACTGCCGGAGGACCGGGGCATGTCGATCGTCAACATCTCGTCGGTGGTCGGCCTCGTCTCGACCGCCCCGATTGGCGGTGCCGGGTACGCGGCGAGCAAGTCCGCCGTGATCGGCACGACCCGCGAGCTCGCGGGTCAGTGGGGCCGGCGGGGGATCCGTGTCAACGCGGTGGTCCCGGGCTGGTTTGATACGGAGATGACCGACGGACTGTTCACCAACGACAAGTCCGCCGGGTGGGTGCGCCGCAACTCCATGCTCGGCCGGGGCGGCAGGGCGGGCGAGGTGGACGGCGCGGTGCTGTTCCTCGCCTCCGACGCCTCCAGTTATGTCACCGGGCACGTCCTCACCGTGGACGGTGGGTGGACGGCGAGATGACGACGACGGCGACGGGTGCGGCTGCCGCGGCGGAACCCCCACTCGAGATGCGGGCCCTGCGGCTCAGCGAGTGGGGCGCGGCGCCGACCCTCGACCGTGTCCCGGTCCCGCGACCCGGCCCGGGGCAGGTGCTGCTGCGCGTCGACGCCGCGGGCCTGTGCCATTCCGACCTGCACATCATGGACGCCGCGCCGGGTGTGCTGCCATACGAGCTGCCGTTCACCCTCGGCCACGAGGTCGTGGGCACGGTCGTCGAGGTGGGCGACGCCGCCGATGCCGGCTGGCTCGGGAGGAGCTGCGGGGTCCACGGCGTGTGGTCCTGCGGTAGCTGCCGCAAGTGCCTGGCCGGTCGCGACAACTACTGCGTGACCCTCACCGGCCCCATCGGGTGCGGCACCGGACGCGACGGCGGCCTGGCCGATTACATGCTGGTGCCGTCCGTGCGACATCTCGTCGAGGTGGACGCAGCGGCCGGACCCGCGGTGGCCCCGTTGACCGACGCGGCTCTCACCGCCTATCACGCGGTCACGTCCCAGCCTGTGGACCCGGCGGGCGCGATCGTCGTGGTGATCGGCGTCGGCGGACTCGGCCACCTCGCCGTGCAGCTGCTCGCCGCGCGTGAGCCGGCGGTACTGATCGGCGTGGACCCGCGGGCGTCCGCTCGCGAGCTGGCCGTACGACTGGGCGCTGACCACGCGGTGGACTCGGTCGACGAGGCCACCGCGCTCGTGGCAGAGCTCGCGGGTGACACCGGTGCCGACCTGGTCATGGACTTCGTCGGAGCCGCCCCGACGCTGGACAGCGCGTCGGGACTCATGGCGACCGGGGCGACCCTGGTCGTGGTGGGCTCGGCCGGCGGCCATCTCACCGTCGACAAGCAGGGTTCGCTGCCGCGGGGCTGGCGCGTCGAGGCGCCCTTCTGGGGCCCGCACCGACACCTGCAGGACGTCATGGACCTGGCCTCCACCGGTGCGCTGTCCGCCGTTGTCGAGACGCGGGGCCTCGATGAGGTCCTGGACGCCTACGAGGACCTGCGACACGGCCGGGCGGCGGGCCGCCTCGTCGTCGTCCCCTAACGCCACATCACCCACATTCCCTCACACCATCCAAGGAGAACGCGACCATGAAGCAGCTGGCCCGGGACGTCACCGAACGTGCAACGCGAACCCCCGACGCCATCGCTGTCGTCGACGGGGAGGGCACCCACACGACCGCCGAGGTGGCCGAGGCCGCCCGCGAACTCGCCCGCGTGCTGGAGGCCGCGACCGACGGCCCCGCCACCGTGCTGATCCGCGCCGACAACTCCTGGCGCACCGTCGCCGCCGCGATCGCGGTGGGCCTGACAGGTGGCCTGCTCGGCGTGATGAGCGGACACGCGAACAAGTCGGAGTTCGACATCGCGATGGAGGACCTCCAGCCCGATGTGGTGGTGGCCGACGGACCCCTGGGCGAGGTCTGGGACCTGGCCGGGCACGGTTTCGTCCTCGCCGGCAACGCACTGGCCGGCTGGGAGGTCTACGGGCCGGCCGACAGCTCCTCCCGCGGCGTCGAGCGGTGGAAGGGCGGCGCGGTGGCGGCCATGACCTCCGGCTCGACCGGTCGGCCCAAGTGCGTCATCCAGACCGAGGACGCCCTGCGCTACGCCGGACAGTCGACGATCGAAGCGGTGGGACTGGAACCCGGCGACGCGATCGGTGCGCTCGTCCCGCTGTCCTCCGCCGCGGCCATCTGTTTCGGCATGTACCTGCCCGCGATGCTCGGGGGCGCCATGGTGGCCGACGCGAAGTGGAACCCGGAGCGCGCCGTCGCGCTCCTGCGGGACAACGCGGTCGCCTGGACGATGCTCGTGCCCACGATGGCGCTGCAGCTCACGCTCGTCGACGGTGCCGACGGCGCGCTGTCGGCCATGAAGGCCATGACCGTCGGCGGCGGGCCGATGAACCAGAATTCGCTGCACTCGGCCGAGACCAAGCTCGGGACCACGTTCCTGCGGGTGTTCGGCATGTCAGAGGCGCTCGGCCACACCACGCCGCTGCCGGGTGACGACGTCGAGGTGCGGCTCGGGCGCGACGGTCGGCCATTCCCGGGAACCGTGTCCCGCGTGGTCGACGAGAAGGGGAACGTCCTCGGCGCCGGCGAGATCGGCTCACTCCAGGTCCGGGGGCCATCTGTGTTCCTCGGCTACGCGCGCGGGGGCCTGCCCGTCGCGCCCGACGTCACCGAGGACGGCTTCCTCGCCACCGGTGACCGCGCGGTGCTTTTCGACGACGGCTGCGTGAGTATCCGGGGCCGCGAGAAGGACCTCATTATCCGCGGCGGCCGCAACATCGACATCAACGAGGTCGAGGCGGCCCTTGCCGGAATCGCTGGCATCCACCAGGTCTGCGTGGTGCCCGTGCCCGACCCCGTGTTGGGAGAGCGGGCGGCCGCCCTGGTCGTGCCCGACGGTCGCGCGCCCGGTCTGGAGGAGATCCGACGTGATCTCGAGGCCGCGGACTTTCCGAAGTTCAAATGGCCGGAGTTCGTGATCGAGGTTGACTCGCTCCCGCAGTCGCGGGTCGGCAAGCTCGACCGTGCGGGTGCCGCGACCCTCGCGGCCTCGCTCTCCGGCGGCGGAACCGGGTAACACGGCGTGAGCGGCTGCTATAGCCGATATGGTGTGATCTGAAGTCAGTTTTATACAATTTCCAGGAAAGTACACCGAGTATGGGGGAGTGACGCATGGCGGTCGCGACGAAAACCGAGAGTCCGCGTTCCAAGCGCACGGTCATTCTTGACGCGGCCGTGGCGCACTTCGGCAGTGTCGGGTACGAACACACCAAGTGGGCGACGGTCGCGCAGGACGTGGGGATCGGCCAGACCGCGCTGTACCACTACTTCGAGTCCAAGGCGCACTGCCTGCTCACCATCATGAGTTCGGAGCTCGAGCGGTATCGCGAGAGATTCGAGGCCGCGGTCGAGGGTTCGGCCGATGCCGACACCGCCCTGCGGGCGGCGGTCGCGAGTGCCTACGACATCACGGAGAGTGAAGCTCTGTCGGCCCGGATCCTCCTCGACCACATCGACATGTTGGCGACGCCCCGGTCGTCCGCCCGCGAGGAAGAGGTGCGGGTCCGTGCACGCGAGCTGGTGCGCGTGGTGGAGAAGAACTGGAGCGACCTGCTCGGGCGGGGAATGGACTCGGGGGAGTTCCCGAGGCGCGACGAGAAGGAGCTCGGCCGGTTCGTGCTGGGACTCATCAACTCGGTGTGGAGTTGGTACCGTCCCGGCGGATCGCGGAAGCTCCCCGAGATCGCGGATTCGGTCACCAGCGCCTGCCTGCGACTGGTGCACTGAGCCCGAGCCGTCCCGGCGATCTCACCCACCCCGCAGTCTGATCCACCCCGGCATCTCACCCACCCGGAAGTCTGATCCACCCCGGCGGGAACGTCGGGGTGGTACTTTGCCCTTAGTGTCTGAAGTGAATTCAAGTTCGGAGAAGTGATGTACAACCTGATCGTCATGGCATCCAGGCCGAGTGAATGGACCCACGAGCAGTTCATCGAGTGGTGGCGCGGCGAGCACGCCGACGTGACCTACCCACTGCCCGGGCTGCGTCGCTGGTCCCACACCGCTGTCAAGGAGACCGGTCCCAACCGGCACTCACAGGGGTGGGACGGGGTGTCCGTGCTGTCCTTCGACTCGAAGGAGGCGTACGAGGAGATGCTGAAGAGTCCGGAGTGGGCCAAGGCCGCCGAACACGTGGGGTCCATGGGAGGTCGCGCCATCATGGTGATGGGCGAAGAGCAGATCATGGTCCCGGGACCGTGACCTCGCAGGGGTCGGACTGGGCCGAGGTCGGGTGCTACCAGGTGGCCGACTCGGTCTACCGGATCCCCCTGCCTATGCCGCAGGACGGCCTGCGGGCCATCAACGTCTACGTTGTCCGCGGTGACGAGGGCGTGTCGCTGATCGATGCGGGATGGAACGTCCCGGGAAATCTGGAGATCCTCCGGGAGGGACTCGCGTCCGTCGGTGCGGCGCTCGAGGACATCACGGACGTCCACGTCACGCATATCCATCGGGATCACTACACGATGGGGCCCGAGCTGCGCAGACGAGTCGGGTCGCGCATCCACCTCGGCCGCGCGGAGGAGCCCGGACTCACCGTGCTCCGCGACCTGGCGAACGCCGTGCCCATGGATTCGCTCGAGCAGCTCCGGCGCGGCGGTGCTCCCGGCGTCGCCGAGACCGCCCTGGCCCGGGGGCTCGAGGACGACTGGTTCGAGCGGGACTGGGAACTTCCCGACGAGTGGACGGAGCAGGGCCCGGTTTCGGTCGCGGGGCGCGAGATGCGGGCCACCGTGACGTCGGGCCACACCAAGGGGCATCTGGTCTTTGACGACACCGGTCTCGGGGTGACCTTCACCGGTGATCACGTGCTGCCACGCATCACCCCGTCGATCGGGTTCGAGCTCGGAGGGTGGGACAACCCGCTCGGGGACTACCTGACCTCGCTCGCCGCGATGCTGGATCGACCCGATTCGGTCATGCTCCCGGCCCACGGCGTGGTCGGTGGAAGCGTGCACGCGCGCGTGCGCGAACTGCTCGACCATCACGATTTGCGGCTCGACGCCACCCGTCGGGTCCTGCTCGCGACCCCGGGGGTCACTGGTCTCGGCGTGGCCACCGCGCTCCCGTGGACGCGCCGGGAACGCCGTTTCTCCGAGCTCGACGACTTCAACCAGATGATCGCGATCTGCGAGACCATGGCGCACCTCGACGTGCTGGTCGCGCGGGGACAGGCCACAGTCGACCGGGTGGTGGGCGAGGCGCAGCACTTCATCGCCTCCTGACGGCGTATGCGGGCTGCCCACCGAATCCTCCTGAAGGCGTCTGCGGGCCACCCACCGAAGCGGGAGGGAGCCCTCAGCGTGCGGTCCACCCGCCGTCGGCGTAGACCTCCGCTCCGGTCATGAAGCCGGCGTCGTCGCTGGCGAGGAACGCGACGCAGCCCGCGATCTCGGCGGGGGTTCCGAGCCGGCCCATGGGGGTGTTGGCGAGCATCCCGCGATGTCGTTCGGATCCCTCGTACCGCTCGAGTAACTGCAGGGTCTCGATGAAGCCCGGGTGTAGGGAGTTCACCCGGACGCCTTTGGTGGCCCAGTGCAGCGCGGCGTTCTTGGTCATGGTCCGCACCGCGCCCTTGGCGGCGTGGTAGGCGAAACTGTTGCCGAAGCCGCCGACGCTGCCGAGGATCGAGCACACATTGACGATCGCGCCGCCGCCGGTGCGCTCGATCGCCGCCCCGGCGTGCTTCATCCCGAGCCATACGCCGGTCTGGTCCACGTCGATCACGCGCTGCCAGTGCTCCGGCGACTCGTCCTCGACAGATTTGATGCTGCCGATCGCCGCGTTGTTGACCAGGGCGTCGATCCGACCGTGGACCTCGAGGGTGCGCTCAACGGCCGCGATCCAGCCATCCTCCGATGACACGTCGAGTTCTAGTGCGAGATGACCGCGGGCGGGGAGTGAGGCGGTCAGGTCGGCGACCTGGGAGCCGGCGAGGTCGGCGGCCACGATGACGGCGCCCTCACTGGCGAGACGTGCGCAGATCTCGGTGCCAATCCCTCCGGTGGCGCCCGTGACCAGGACGATCCGATCGGTGAAGCGTTCCATGAGTGCCCTCTCGGTAGCGTGCGATTCGGCGCGGTGCGGGTGCGGTCGGGACCGCGAGGCGCGCATGAATCGAACTCGGTTCAGTATACGATGATGGTCCGCAGCTCAGGCGGGAAATGCCACCATGAGAGCGTCGGCCACGCATGCGGGGGAGTCTTGCCCCTCGATTTCGATCGTGTACCGGACGCAGCCGAGCACGCCGCCGTGATCGATCTCGCGCGTCCACTCCACACTGCCACGGGCCCGAAGTCGGGAGCCCGGCCGGACGAACGACGGGAACCGCACCTTATCGAGCCCGTAGTTGATCGCCCGACCTGCGGCGTCGAACGTGAACAAGTCGGAGCTGAGTCGGGGGATCAGTGACAGGGTGAGATAGCCGTGGGCGACGGTGGAGCCGAGCTCTGAGGCGGCCGCCCGTTCCGTGTCGACATGGATCCACTGGTGGTCTTCGGTGGTGTCCGCGAACGCGTTGATCCGATTCTGGGTGATGGTGAACCAGTCGCCCGCGCCGAGGTCGGTGCCGGCGGCGTTCTTGAACTCGTCCACGTTTCGGAAGGTGATGGTCATGAGTGGGTTTGCTCCCGTTTTCGAGTACTGAATTCAGTTCGGTTGCGAGAACTCTACCTCGCCCGGGGTGAGGGGCATGGGGTCCGGCAACTCAGGCGAGCCGGAACTCGACGATCGGAATGTCCGCGGGTCGGACTGCGCCGTGTTTCGAGACCACGCTTTCCAGGAACCTCTACGACTCTGGGTGATCTGTCCGGTAGCGGGCAAGTGCCTGCGCCGACTGGTCCGCGGGGAGCATCGTCGCTGTTGCCGGGTGGCGGCGAAGGCGTCCGGTACTGATGAAGCACGTCGGGGTAGCGCGGAGATTCCGGTACCACTGTGAGGCATGCCCGAAGCCGCTGGCGACGAGTAGCCGGTCGGGGGCCGGGCGATCGATCACCTCCAGGCAGACGAATCGCGGCCTGCCCGATGATCACCCCGTGTGCTCGAGGAGCATCAGTCGATTCCCGAGTATGCCCCCGAGTCCCCACCGGTAGAGGTGGATAGGCGCCCCTGCCGTGTGTCGGTTCCGCAGTACTGCCAGCCCGATTCCGCTGGGGGAGAGGTCCATGCACCCACGGTCGCACCATCGGCGGCGGGGCGCGACCAGTGGCGGGGCGCGACCACGGATTCGCCGGCGGTGATGGTCGCCAGCGCCCGGGGCGGGATACCGTACTCAGGGTGAACTCGGGTGACAGGGTGGATGCGAGGCCGGGAGTCGGTCCGATGCGGCAGGGATTGACGATTGGGTACGTCCCGGGCGTGCAGCCCGACAAGTGGCTGACCCGCTGGCGTGAGCGGCACCCCGACATCCCGGTGGCCGCGAGACGAGTGGGTGATCCGCGGACGGACCTTGCCCATACTGCGGGGGAGAACGGTTTCGACGTGGTGTTCTTCCGCGAGTCCGCCGACGATTCACGCACGGCGCCGGAAGGCCTGCTGCGGGTGCCGTTGTACACCGAGACGATGGCGGTTCTCGCGGAGAAGGACCATGAACTGGGAGCGTTCGACTCGCTGACGAAGGACGATCTGGAGGGTGAGACCTGGCTCGATCCGGTGGACACACTTGTCGCATCTCCGGACGAGGTCGCCTCCGCGGTCGATCTGGTGGCGGCGAATGTCGGGCTCCTGGTCCTGCCGCTCCCGTATGCACGGTCGCTCAGTCGGCGCGACGTGGTGATCCGTCCGCTGGAGGGTGTGCCCGCCACGCGGATGGGCGTGGCGTGGTCCTCGAAGCGTGAGGGGGATGTGCTGATCGACGAGTTCGTCGGCATCGTCCGTGGCCGCAAGGCGGCGAGTTCGCGTGGCGGGTCTGACGCGCCGCGGGAGAAGCGGACGGCGAGAGAGAAGGCCGCGGCCAAGGCGCAGGCCCGTGCTGAACGTTCGGGAAAGGTTGGTGGCGGAACCAGCGGCCGGTCCGCACGGGGCGGCCGCTCGACTGGCCGACGGTCGCGCTGAGGACGAGCATCGTCGCAGGCGCGGCGAAGCCCGCTCAGCGAGCGCCGGGGGCGCCGACCATGGCCAGGGCGAACTCGAGGTGACGGGCCACCACGTCGTCGGCGGACAGCGGACCGTCGGGCCTGTACCAGGACGCGATGGAGACGCAGAGCGAGGCGATGGCACGCGCTGTGTCCTCGGGATGCTCGCACGTGAATTCGCCGGCGTCGACGCCCGCACGGATCGCCTGCTCGATCATCGCCTGCTGTAAGTCGCGTTGGGCGACATGGTGGGCTCGGACGTCCGCGTCCATGCTGCGCATCTCGGTCGAGGCCACGAAGGCGTGGTCGCGCCGTGCCATGTGGAACCGGGCGAGGCATTCCACCACGTTCGAGAATCTGGTCGTGGGGGAATGGCCGGCGTCCTCGGCGGCAGCCGCGGTGTGCGCGAGCATCTCGGCCATCGCGGCGTCGACCACCGCGGCCAGGATCGCCTGCTTGGACTTGTAGTGGTGATACAGGCCGGGAACCGAGAGTCCCGCGGTCTCGGCGATCATCCGGATCGACGCCCCGTGGTACCCGTGCCGGGCGAACACCTCGAGCGCGGCACGAAGCGGCGGGGACAGCCCGTCGGGGCCGAATTCTCGCCAGTTGTCCATGCGTCCATTCTCCTCGTCGGTCGTTGTGGTCCCGCGGTACCCCCAGGGTTGACACTCCATGTGGTGTGGGTAACACTATGTCACACCGAGCGATCGTTCGGTCGGGAACGTGTCGGGCCGAAAGGCGAAACGGAGGTTGGGAATGAGCAGCACGGGATCACGGCCCTGGCGGGAGCTGTACCGCCCGGGGCTAGACGAGGACGTGGTGTCGCGGCCCTCGACGATCGTGGATGCCTGGCGCCGTCGCGTCGACGCGAACCCCGACGGCCGCGCTATCGCCTACTTCGACACAGCTCTGACCACGCGTGAGGTGGACGCACAGTCGGACGCACTCGCCGTAGCGCTCCAGGATCGCGGTGTCGGGGCGGGGGACCGCGTGGGGATCCATCTGCAGAACATTCCCCAGTACGCCCTGGCGATGCTGGCACTGTGGAAGATCGGGGCGGCGGCGGTAGTGCTCAACCCCATGTACTTCGGGCGAGAACTGCGGCTTCCAGTCGAGGATTCGGGCGCCGTCGGCGTGATCGCGACGGACCGTGACGTGCCCGCGATCCGCGAAGCCGTCACCGGTACCGCCGTGGCCTGGATCCTCAGCACCAGCGAGCGCGACCTGCAGACGCGTGACGACCCCCGCGTCTACCAGGACACGGAGAAGGCCGCCCCTTCCACGGACGGCGACCTGGTCGAGGCGATCACCCGGTTCGAGGGGCAGGCGCCGACGCCGGCCGAGATCGCGCCGGACGACCTGGCGCTGTTGACCTACACCTCGGGCACCACCGGTCCGCCCAAGGGTGCGATGAACTCGCACGCGAATGTGGTGGCCGTGGCCCGCAGCTTCGGCGAATTCGTCGGAGTGGTCCCGGGCGACGTGGTCCTCGCCATCGCCCCGCTGTTCCACATCACGGGCGCGGTCATCAACGCGACGCTCGGCCTGATCAGCGACACGACTCTCGTCTTTGCCGGCCGGTTCCGGCCTGAGGTCATCCTCGACGCGTTCGCCGAACACCGTGTGACGTACACGATCGGTTCAATCACCGCCTACAACGCACTCATGCGCCTAGACGAAGCGGGCCCTGAACACTTCGCCTCCGTCAAGAGCCTCTACAGCGGTGGGGCGCCCATCCCACCGTCGACAGTCGAACGGTTTGAGGAACGGTTCGGCCACTACATCCACAACGCCTACGGCATGACGGAGACGACTTCCGGGGTCGTCGCGGTACCTCTCGGGCGCCGCGCACCCGTCGACCAGGCCAGCGGCACCCTGTCCATCGGCGTGCCGCTCCCCGGGATCGACGCGGAGGTCGTCGGTCCGGACGGGGACCGGGTCGCCCCTGGTGAACAGGGTGAACTCGTACTGTCCGGTCCGCAGATCGTCTCCGGGTACTGGCGGAACGAGGCGGCCACCGCGTCGACCATGCCCGGTGGCCGACTCCATACCGGGGATGTCGCCGTGATGGACGCAGACGGGTGGGTGTACCTCGTAGACCGCCTCAAGGACCAGATCAACGCCTCCGGGTACAAGGTCTGGCCTCGAGAGGTCGAGGACGCACTGTACGAGCACGAGGCGGTGTTCGAAGCGGCGGTCGTCGGTCTGCCCGACGAGTACCGCGGAGAGAAGGTGGTCGCGTTCGTCTCCCTCAAGGCCGGACACGCCGCCACACCGGACGAGTTGGTCGCTTTCGCCTCCGAGCGGCTCGCCGCCTACAAGAGGCCGTCGGAGATCCATCTCCTCGGCGAACTCCCCAAGACACAGACGGGCAAGATCCGTCGCCGCGAACTGCGCGACGACAACACCCCAGCCACCCCCTCACACTCTTCCGAAGGGAACTAGAACACCATGACCGAGGTCTACACAGACTCTCACGGAGCCGCGCAGGGCAGCGGCTCCGCTGCGGCCGCGGCCCGGCCCGGCAAAGGCAACCGGAATGCCGTCAGATCACTGGTCGCGAGCACCACCGGCCAGCTCTTCGAATGGTACGAATGGACCGCCTACGCGGTGTTCGCCCCGTTCATCGCCGCGGCGATGTTCAACGACGCCAACCCGGTCTCGGCGCTGCTCGCGACCTTCGCCGTCTTCGCCGTCGGGTTCCTCATGCGCCCGCTCGGCGGCATCGTCTTCGGCCGCATCGCCGACGTCAAGGGCCGCAAGCACGTCCTCATCGTGACCATGCTGATGATGGCCGGAGCGAGCCTGCTGATCGGTGTGCTGCCGAGCTACGAGTCGATCGGCATCGCCGCGTCGGCGCTCCTGCTCCTGTCACGGATGATCCAGGGCTTCGCCCACGGCGGCGAGTCGGCGACCGCGTACAGCTATGTCGCCGAGATCGCGCCGCCGCACCGCCGCGGCATGTGGGGCAGCCTGGTGTTCGTCGCCATCATGGGCGGCACCGTGATCGCCTACGGCATCGGCGGTGGCATCACCGCGCTGATGTCCGAGTCCGCTGTGGGCGAGTGGGGCTGGCGGATCCCGTTCCTGATCGGCGCGTTGTTCGCCCTCTTCGTCCTCTACCTGCGTCGCAGCATGGAGGAGTCGGAGGTCTTCGACACCGCCGAGGCCGTCGAGTCCGGCGATAAGGACGTGTCTGCGGACACGGTCGTGACGACCTTCTCCCGCGGCCGTATGGCCGGCGCGATCGGGCTCGTCGTGGCCATGGTCTCCGGCATCACCGTCGCGCACTACACGTGGAGCTCGTACGCCTCCACCTTCGCCATCACGCAGCGTGACATGGACGCCGGCTCCGCCTTCTGGATGATCTTCGGCAGCCAGCTCATCGCGCTGTGCACCCTGCCGTTGTGGGGCCTGCTGTCGGACAAGATCGGTCGCCGCCCGGTGATCTTCATCTTCGCCGTGGGCACCATCATCACCACGCCGTTCCTCATGGGGATGATCAGCGATCAGCCGTGGACGCTGTTCGTGACCTCCCTGATCGCCATGACCCTCGTCGCGGCGGCCGGGTCGATCCTCTCCTCGTTCATGTCCGAGGCGTTCCCCACCAAGATGCGCTCGGCTGGCATCGGTTTCGCGTACTCGTTGTCCGTCGCCGTGTTCGGCGGCAGCGCCCCGTACCTCAACGCCCAGTTCATCCAGTGGGACCTGTACTGGCTGATCAGCGCCTACATCGTCTTCCTGTGCGTGTGCACGATCATCGCCACGGCCGTCATGAAGGAGACCCGCGGCAGCGACCTGCACAAGGTCGGTAGCAACTGATCCGCTCACCCGACCGGCCACCCGGTGGCCGGTCGGGTCCTGCTCCACCACCCGATCGACCATCTACGACGAGGATCGAGCAATGACCACATCACCGTCAGAGCACGAGGACCTGCCCATCGCGGACCTACTAAGCCCGGATCTGGTGGGCCCCCGGCTCGCCGAGGCCACCGGCGACGAGTCCTGGAAGGATTTCTCCGCCGAGCTCATCGCCGGCGGCAAGTCCAACCTCACGTTCACCCTCCGCTCGGACGCCGGCGAGGTCATCCTCCGCCGTCCGCCCACGGGCAAGCTCCTCCCCAGTGCCCACGACATGGAGCGCGAGGCGCGCATCCAGCTCGGCCTCGGCCCCACCGACGTACCGGTCGCGCAGGTGCTGCTCAACGAGACCACCGGCGAGGACCTGGGCGTTCCGTATTACGTGATGGAGAAGGTGGTCGGCCACGTCATCCGTGACGAGCTACCGGCGGGCTTCGCCGGGTCCGACGACGACAAGGCCGCCATGGCCGACGCGCAGATCGACGCCCTGGTGGCGCTCCATTCCGTCGACCAGGACGCCGTCGGACTGGGGGATCTCGGTCGCCCGGACGGCTATCTCGAGCGGCAGCTGCGTCGCTGGCTGGGGCAGTCAGAGAAGGCCCACGAGTCCGTCCGCACGGACCGCCTGGCGGAACTGGCCGCCCGTCTCGGCGAGAGCATGCCCACCTCGCCGTCGTCCCGGATCACCCACGGCGACTACCGCCTGGACAACTACGTCGTGGACCCGTCCGACCCCGGCAGGATCCTCGCGATCCTCGACTGGGAGCTGTCGACCCTCGGCGATCCCGTCGCGGACCTCGCGCAGACGGTCCTGTACTGGGGCGATCCCGACGGACCGACGGTCCCGCTGATCCCGTCGCTCACCACCGAAACCGGCTGGCCCGGCCCGGACCGCCTACTCGAGCGCTACTGCGCGGCGACCGGCACCGATCCGTCAGAGATGCCCTGGTACCTGGCGTTCGCCACCTTCAAGTTCGCGGCCATCGCGCAGGGCGTGGCCACCCGTTCGCTCGCCGGCGACATGGCCGGCCAGGACTTCGGTGACATCGGACCGCAGATCCGCGACCTGGTCGACCACGGCCACTCGATCCTCGACTCCCGGAAGGGGACCTCTTCATGACCGACACTGGCACCACTACTCCCGCCACCACCGGCTCCGCGCCGGTCGATCCCCGTACCGGCCCCCAGACCGCCGTGCCCGTGTTGGACCGCTTCCGCATGGACGGCCGCGTCGTGGTGATCACCGGCGCCTCGTCGGGCCTGGGCGCAGGGTTCGCCCGCGCGCTGTCCTCCGCCGGTGCGACGGTCGTGCTCGCCGCACGTCGCAAGGACCGCCTCGAGGCGCTCGCCGAGGAACTGCGCTCCCGCGGCGGTACGGCCTCGACCGTGGCCTGCGACGTCGCCGACCCCGCCTCGTGTGCCGAGATGGTCCGCGCGACGATGGACGAGCACGGCCGGGTGGACGTGCTGGTCAACAACGCCGGCCTCGGCACCGCGGTGCCCGCGCTCAAGGAGACCCCTGACCAGTTCCGCTCGGTCGTGGACGTGAACCTGAACGGGGCGTACTGGGCGGCCAAGGAGTGCGCGGCGGTCATGGAGCCGGGCTCGAGCATCGTCAACGTGGCGAGCGTGCTGGGACTGACCGCCGGGTTCGCACCGCAGGCCGCGTACTCCGCCACCAAGGCCGCGGTGATGGGCCTGACCCGCGACCTGGCCTCGCAGTGGGGTTCGCGCCGCGGGATCCGGGTCAACTCACTCGCTCCCGGCTACTTCGCCTCCGAGATGACCGACGAGATCCCCGAGCAGATGCTCGCCGACATCACCGGTAGCACGATCTTCGGCCGGCTCGGTCTCCAGCCGGAGCTGGACGCCGCCCTGCTGTTCCTCGCCTCCGACGCCTCCTCGTTCGTCACCGGTACGACCCTCGTCGTGGACGGTGGCATGACCCTGCACTGACCGTCGCTTCCCTTCCGTCTCCGCGCCCGTCGCGCCCGGATCCAACCCAGTCTCTCTACAGGAGTAAAGATCATGGAGTTCGCTCACAGTCAGCGCAGCCTCGAGCTGCAGGAGAACATGTGGGAGTTCATGCGCGAGCATGTGTTCCCGGCCGAGCCCGTGTGGGAGGAGTACCTCCGCGAGCACGGCGACAACGCCTACCCGCCGGTGATGGAGGACCTCAAGGCCGAGGCCCGCCGCCGTGGCCTGTGGAATCTCTTCCTGCCCGAGTGGTCCGGAATCTCCAACCTCGAGTTCGCCGCGGTGTCGGAGATCTCGGGCTGGTCGCCGGTCATCGCGCCCGAGGCCATCAACTCGCAGGCGCCGGACACCGGCAACATGGAGACGTTCCACCTGTTCGGCACCGACGAGCAGAAGGCCAAGTACCTCGAGCCGCTCAAGGAGGGAAAGATCCGCTCGGCATACGCGATGACCGAGCCCGACGTCGCCTCCTCGGACGCCACGAACATCCAGACCGTCATCCGGCGCGAGGGCGACGAGTACGTGATCAACGGCCGTAAATGGTGGATCACCGGCGTGGCCGACACCCGCTGCGAAATCTTCATCGTCATGGGCAAGACCGATACCGAGGCCGAGACGCACCGCCAGCAGTCGATGGTGCTCGTCCCGCGCGACACACCGGGCCTGACCATCGAGCGCAACCTGCCGCTGTTCGGCTACCAGGACCAGCACGGCCACTGCGAGCTCGTGTTCCGCGACGTGCGTGTGCCGGTCGAGAACCTGCTGGGCGAGGAGGGCGCCGGATTCGCGATCGCCCAGGCTCGCCTCGGACCGGGCCGCATCCACCACGCGATGCGCGCCATCGGCATGGCCGAGCGGGCGCTCGCGCTCATGGTGGACCGTGCCAAGTCCCGCCACGCCTTCGGCGGCTACCTCTCCGAGCAGGGCGTGGTGCAGGAGCACATCGCCAACTCGCGCATCGAGATCGACCAGGCGCGCCTGCAGGTGCAGCACTGCGCCTGGATGATCGACACGGTCGGCGCCAAGGAGGCCCGGTTCGAGATCTCCGCCATCAAGGTCATCGCCCCCCAGGTCGCCTGCACGGTCATCGACCGGGCGATCGAGATCTTCGGTGGCGCCGGAGTCTCGGACGACACCCCGCTGGCCTACTTCTACGCCTGGGCCCGGGCGCTGCGGATCGTCGACGGCCCGGACGCCGTGCACCGCCGCACCATCGCCCGTGGCGAGCTCCGTCGGACGCCGCCGTACATCGGCTGAGAACTGAAACTAGGATCTCCAACTAAGAAACTAGGATGTCCAACCAAGTAGGTCGGACCCTCGAGAGAAGGAAGTTCTACACATGGGTGCAGTAATCGTCGAGGCCGTGCGCAGCGCGGTCGGCAAGCGTAACGGCGGACTGGCGGGCGTCCATCCCGCTGACCTGTCGGGCGCCGTTCTCAAGGGCCTCGTGGAGAAGGCGGGCCTGGATCCCGCTGCCGTCGAGGACGTCATCTGGGGCACGGTCAGCCAGGTCAACGAGCAGGCCGGCGATATCGCGCGGACCGCCGCGCTGTCGGCAGGGTTCCCCGAGACGGTCGCCGGTGTGTCCATCGACCGGCAGTGCGGCTCGTCGCAGCAGGCGCTGAGCTTCGCCGTGGCTGTGGTCGAGTCCGGCATGCACGATGTCGTGATCGCCGGTGGCGTCGAATCGATGACCCGCGTCCCGATGTTCTCGAACGTCGCCAAGGGCACGTCGCCCTACGGTGAGTCGTTCAAGGAGCGCTATAACGGCATCTCCCCGAACCAGGGCATCGGCGCCGAGATGATCGCCGAGCGGTGGGGCTTCTCGCGGACCCAGCTCGACGAGTTCTCCGTCGCTTCGCACGAGAAGGCGGCCGCTGCGCAGGACGCCGGCTTCTTCGCCGACCACATCATCCCGGTGCAGACCCCGGACGGCGTCATGGACACCGACGAGGGCATCCGCCGCGGTTCGACCGTCGAGAAGCTCGCCGGGCTCACCCCGCCCTTCAAGGAGGACGGCGTGATCACCGCAGGCAACGCCTCGCAGATCTCCGACGGTGCGTCTGCGATTCTCGTCATGAGCGAGGAGGCCGCCGCCAAGTACGGTCTCAAGCCCATCGCGCGCGTCCACACCGCGACGCTTGCCGGCGACGACCCGGTGATCATGCTCACCGCGCCGATCCCGGCCACCGCCAAGGCGCTGACCAAGTCGGGCCTGTCCATCGGTGATATCGGCACCTTCGAGGTCAACGAGGCCTTCGCGCCCGTGCCTATGGCGTGGCTCGCCGAGACCGGCGCCGATCAGGCCAAGCTCAACCCCAACGGCGGCGCGATCGCGCTCGGCCATCCGCTCGGTGGCTCGGGCGGACGCCTGATGTCCGACATGATCGCGCACATGCGCAACGAGGGCATCAAGTACGGCCTGCAGACCATGTGTGAGGGCGGCGGCCAGGCCAACGCCACCATCATCGAGCTGCTCTGATCCGCCACCGCGGCTGACAAACAGCGGAGCCCGTCACGCACGTCGCGTGACGGGCTCCGCCCATTTCCGGCCCCGCTGACCTCAGGCCCGGCCCCGCTGACCTCAGGCGCCGGTGAGGACCACCGCGCGCCCGAGGATTTCGCCGCGGTCGAGCGCCTCATACGTCGCCGGTGCCTCGTCGAGCGAGACGCGCCGCGAGATAACCCAGCCCAGGTCGAGCTTTCCGGCCGCGAGCAGCCGGATGAGATCGGGCACGTCACGCCGTGCGCGGGCCCCGTAGGAGCCCTTGATCTGGATCTTGCGCCGGACGATGCGGGCGAGGTCCACGTCGAGGGTGGTCCCGGCAGGAGGGATCCCGACGACGACGGCACGACCGCCTTCTCTGGAGATGTTCACGGCAAGATTCGTGGTACCCGCCGATCCGAGCGCCTCGAAGGCCACGTCCACCCCGCGGCCGCCCGTGAGCTCGGCGACCGCCTCCGCGGCATCCACCTCCGAACTGTTCACCGTGTGCGTGGCACCCATCCGGCGGGCGAGGTCCAGCTTGTCGTCGTCGACATCGATCGCGATCACACTCTCGGCGCCACTGGCGGCCGACAGTTGCACGATGTTCTGTCCGACCCCTCCCACGGCGATCGCCGCCACCGACTCGCCGGTCCGCACCCCGCCCACGTTCCGCACGGCGCCGTACGCGGTGAACAGGGAGCAGCCGAGAATGGCGGTGTCGGTGAGGTCCAGGGAATCCGCGAGGCGGAACACACTGGTCGCGGGGGTGACGCTGTACTCGGCCATCCCGCCCATCGAGTACATCGACAGGGGAGAGCCGTCGGTTCGGTGGAGGCGGGTCTCGCCGTCGTAGAGCGTGCCCCGCAGGCGGTTGAACTCGAAGAACGTCGAGCACAGGTCCTCCATGCCACGCGCGCAGTTCTCGCAGGCGCCGCACGGCATGATGAACGACCCCACCACCCGGTCGCCCGGCGCAACGTTCGTCACGCCGGCGCCGACCTCGACGACGATCCCGGAGATCTCGTGGCCGAGCACGCCCGGCAGCGGGAATCCGACTTCACCCTTCATCACGTGCAGGTCCGTGTGGCAGACCCCGCACGCGTGGTTGTGCACCAGCACCTCACCCGCGCGCGGCTCGGGGATCGGGATGTCCTCGATCACCAGGGGAGCATTCGTCTCCACACACACCGCGGCCTTCATCTGCGCACCTCTCGTCGGTCGGTCCCCCGATGGTGCCGACACTACTCAGCTGCTGTGCCCCAGGAGGGCGTCCGAGATGATGCGCATCTGGATCTCGCTGGTGCCCTCGAAAATGCGCGTCAGCCGGGCGTCGCGCCAGTGCCGCTCCACCTGGAAGTCGGTGGTGTAGCCCGCGCCGCCGTGGATCTAAATGCCCTGGGACGTGACCCGCTCGGCCATCTCCGTGGCGACGAGCTTGCACATGGCGGCCTCGGTCGAACACCTTCTGCCCGAGTCGATGTCGGTGGCCACGGAGTACATGAGCTGGCGCGCGGCCTCGATGTCCGCGGCCATCTTGGCGATCTCGAATCGCAGGTACTGGAAGTCGCCGATGGGTCGGCCGAACTGCTCGCGCGTCGCCACGTATGCGATCGAATCCTCCAGCGCGGCGCGCGCCAGGCCGATCGCCCGGGCGGCGGTGTGAGCCCGACCCACCTCGAGACCCGAGACCGCCATGTAGATCCGGGTCGAGAGCGTTGGCGACGGGCAGGACCTCCTTGGCGGTGAACTCCCTGGCCAGGTCGCGGATCGCGAGCCGCTCCTCGGTGAGGTAGACGGGGGTTCCGGGGCGGGCGGTGGGCTTGTGGGTCATCCGGGGCGGTCTTCCTTGTCCGAGGTGTGGCGGTGTCGTCAGGTGAGGCGGTCGGTGTCCGTGCCGAGGAGCGGAGCGGGACCGGTGGCCAGGTGCGCCCCGTCGAAGGTCGCCGGGTGGGCGGCGACGAGATAGGTGCCGACGCCCGGCTGGTCGAGCGGGGAGAAGAGCGGATTTGCCCGGAGATCGCCTTCGGCCACGACGTCCGCGAAGGTGCGGTACCGCTCGTGGAGCACCACGGAGTCGGTGAGCGCGCTCGCGACCTGCTCTGTGGTGTGGGCGGCGAACCACCGGGCGAACAGTGCGGCCAGCACCTCGCGGTAGGAGTAGCGGTCGGCCTCGGTGGAGAAGTCGGCCCCGGTCGCGGACTCCAGGGCGTCGACGGCTTCGCGGGTGTCGGTAACGCGGGCCAGGTCGTGGAAGTGCCGGGTGGTCAGGGCCACCACCATGAAGCGACCGCCGTCCGAGGCGGTGAAATCGGTGCCGAAGGTGCCGTAGACGTGGTTGCCGACCGCGGGCCGGGAGGAGCCGTCGAGCTGCGGCTCGGTGAGGTAGCCCAGGGTCCCCGCGGTCGGCAGCGCCACGTCGTCGAGCGGCAGGACGATCCGCCTGCCGCGTCCGGTCTGATCCCGCTCGCGGACGGCGGCCACCACGGCCAGTGCCGCGTGGAGACCGGCGGCCACGTCCCAGGCCGGGAGCGCGTGGTTGACCACCTGTCCGCCACCCGGGCCGGTGATGGACGGGAACCCGAGCGCCGCGTTGACCGTGTAGTCGACCCCGGGCCGGCCGTCGCGGCGGCCGAGCAGTTCCAGGGTGATCACGTCCGGGCGGAGGCGAGCGAGCGTCTCGTGGCTCAGCCAGTCCCGGCCCCCCGTGTTGGTGACGAGGATCCCGCCGCCGTCGCCGGGCGCGGTGACCAGCTCGCGCAGCGACCGTCGGCCGTCCTCGGAGCGCAGGTCGAGTGTGACCGACGCCTTGCCGCGATTGAGCCCGGTCCAGTAGATCGACGTGCCGTCCGGCGCCAGCGGCCATCGGTGCACATCCGCGCCGCCGCCGACCGGGTCGACTCGGATCACCTCGGCTCCCAGCTGTGCGAGCGTGAGCCCGCACAGGGGAGAGGCCACGAAACTGGACAGCTCCACGACGCGGATGCCCTCGAGGGGGCGGCCGGTGGGCTCAGACATCGATACCTCCGGAAATGTTCGTTCGCGACGTCGAGAGACAACCCAAACTCTGATAATGGTTGCTAGCGTACAGGTGGTCAGGGGCAGGTGGGCCCCTGAAGTCCGGCCGCTGGCGAGAGGTGCACGATGGGGGATCAGTCCATGACGTCGGAGGTGGGCGCGGAGGACTTCGCGGACATCCTGTCGGCCACGCGCGAGTACGTCCGCACTGTTGTGGTGCCCCGCGAGCAGGAGATCGCCGACGCGGACGCGGTGCCCGAGGACATCCGCGCCGGACTCGCCGCTATGGGACTGTTCGGCTACGCCATCCCGCAACAATGGGGCGGCCTCGGGCTGGACCTGCGCCAGGACGTGGAGCTGGCCATGGAGTTCGGCTACACGACCCTGGCGATGCGCTCGCTCTTCGGCACCAACAACGGGATCGCCGGGCAAGTGCTCGTCAACTACGGGACCGACGAGCAGAAGGCGCAGTGGTTGGAGGCGATCGTCTCCGGGGAGGTGATCGCCTCCTTCGCGCTGACCGAGGACGGCGCGGGCTCGAACCCGGCGGGGCTGTCCACGAAGGCTGTACGCGACAGGGACGACTGGGTGATCGACGGGGCCAAGCGCTTCATCACCAACGCGCCCGTGGCCGGCCTGTTCGTGGTGTTCGCCCGCACCCGTCCGGCAGATTCCGGAGGGACGGGCATCGCGGTGTTCCTGGTCCCCGCGGACACGCCGGGCGTGAGCGTCGGTCCCCGGGACAGGAAGATGGGCCAGGAGGGCGCGTGGACCGCCGAGGTGTCCCTTGACGGCGTCCGCGTCCCGGGCTCTGCGCTGGTCGGGGGCGACGAGGACGCCGGGTACCGCGCCGCCATGACCTCCCTCGCGCGCGGCCGCGTGCACATCGCGGCGCTGGCGGTGGGCGCCGCGCAGCGCGTGCTGGACGAAGCACTGGCGCACGCGGTGGTCACCACCCAGGGCGGCACACCTATCGGGGACTTCCAGTTGGTCCAGGCCATGCTCGCGGAGATACAGACGGGGGTGATGGCCGGACGGGCCCTGGTCCGCGAGGCGGCGGAGGCCTATGTCTCCGGCAGCGACCGGCGGATCGCGCCCTCAGCAGCGAAGCTGTACTGCACCGAGATGGTGGGCAGGGCGGCGGACCTGGGGGTCCAGATCCACGGCGGCAGCGGCTACATGCGCGGCGTGCCCGTCGAGCGGATCTACCGCGACGTCCGGCTCCTGCGCCTGTACGAGGGCACCAGCGAGATCCAGAAACTCATCATCGGCGGCGGGCTGGTCCGGGCCCAGGCCGCTCGCACCTCGGGGTCACAGTGACCGCCGACCTGCTGCCGCTGGCCGGGTACACCGTCGTGGCCGTCGAGCAGGCGGTGGCCGCCCCACTGGCCACCCGGCACCTGGCCGACCTCGGCGCCCGGGTGATCAAGATCGAAAGACCGGGGGAGGGGGACTTCGCGCGGCACTACGACGCCACGGTGCACGGCCAGGCCTCCCACTTCATCTGGCTGAACCGCGGCAAGGAGTCGATCGAGCTCGATCTGGCTTCGCCGCGGGGCCTGGAGGTCGCGGAGGCATTGATCGACCGGGCCGACGTACTGGTGAGCAACCTGGCGCCCGGATCGATGGGCCGGCTCGGTCTGGGGGCCGAGGCCATCCGGGCGCGGCGGGAGGACCTCGTCGTCGTCACCATCTCCGGATTCGGGGACGGCGGGCCCTACACCCACCGCAAGGCCTACGACATGCTGGTGCAGGCCGAGTCCGGCCTCTGCTCGATCACCGGCACGCCCGAGACGGCCACCAAGACGGGCGTGCCCGCATCCGACATTGGCACCGGGATGTACGCGCTCTCGGCGGTGCAGGCCGCCCTACTGCGCCGGGAGCGCACCGGGGTCGGCGCCACGATCGAGGTGTCGATGTTCGAGGCCACCGCCGAGTGGATGGGCCACCCGATGTACATCCGCATGTACGACGACCGGCAGGTCGACCGAATGGGACTGTCCCACGCCTCGATCTGCCCGTACGACGCGTTCCCGACCCGCGACGGACAGGTGCTCATTGGCGTCCAGAACGACCGCGGCTGGGCCGCGTTGGTACGCGACGTGCTGGGCAGGCCCGACCTGGTCGCCGATCCGCGGTACAGCACCAACATCGCGCGCGTCGCCCGCCGCGCGGAGGTCGATGCGCTCATCGGGTCGCTGACCGGTCGGTTCGACTCGCAGGAGCTGGCCGACAGGCTGGACGAATACGGGGTCCCGGCCGCGCGGCTCAATGACGTCGCGGGGCTGGTGGAGCATCCGCAGCTGGTCGCGCGCGATCGGTGGCGCGAGGTCGACACCCCGGCCGGTCCCGTGCAGGGGCTGCTGCCGCCCCTGACCTTCACAGATGTAAAGCTATCGATGGGCGCCGTCCCGGAGCTCGGCCAACACACCGGGGCGATCCTAGCCGAACTGGGCCTCGCCGCGGACCACACAGGGAAAGAGGACACGTGACCGGATTGCTCGAAGGCCGCACCGCCGTGGTAACCGGCGGCGCGCGCGGGATCGGACTGGAGATCGCCCGCACCTTCATCGACGCGGGCGCGCGCGTCGTGGTGGGGGACATCGACGACGAGGCGGGCGCCGAGGCCGTCGCCGCACTGGGCGGCGAGGACGCGGCCCGCTACGTCCGCTGTGACGTGCGGGACGGGGAGTCGGTGGAGGCGATGATCGACGCGGCCGAGGAGGCGTTCGGCCCGCTGGCCGTGTTCGTCAACAACGCCGGAGTGACCCGCGACGCCACCATGCGCAAGATGACCGAGCAACAGTTCGACGACATCATCGCGATTCATCTCAAGGGCACCTGGAACGGCACCAGGGCCGCCGCCGGTCGGATGCGCGGGCACGGGAGCGGGGCGATCGTTAACCTCTCCTCCATCTCCGGCAAGGTGGGCCTGGTCGGCCAGACCAACTACTCGGCGGCCAAGGCCGGGATCGTGGGGCTGACCAAGGCTGCGGCCAAGGAGGTCGCCTTTGCCGGCGTCCGGGTCAACGCGGTGCAGCCCGGCCTGATCCGCACGGCGATGACGCTGGCCATGCCGGAGCGGGTGTGGGACGAGAAGATGGCGGAGATCCCGATGGGGCGGGCGGGCGAGCCGTCGGAGGTGGCGCAGGTGGTGCTCTTCCTGGCCAGTGACATGTCCAGCTACATGACCGGCACGGTCCTGGAGATCACGGGCGGCCGCCACATCTAGGCGGGCGACGGTGGGCGCCCGAACCCGTGCTCAGCCGCCGAGGTCCCATCGGATCGGCTGCTCGAGCGCCGACCGGAAGCGCTTCTCCAGGTAAGTCGTGTGGTCGGTGATGTGCCGGGACATGAGATCGGCCGCCGCGTCGCCGTCTCCGTCGGCGATGGCCCGGTAGATGTCCTCGTGGATCGAGCACGTGTGGGCGCGCTGCCGCTGTGGGTACTCCACGCCCATCGTGGCGCCGGCGAGGATGCCGACCATCGCCTCGAAGAGATACCCGAACAAAGCGTTGCCCGAGCCCCAGGCGATGAGGGCGTGGAAGCGTTCGGACTCGGCGGTGAACGTCGCGGCGTCGCGGCTGTGGGCGCGCAGGGCCTCGACGTTGGCCCGGAGTTCCTCGAGCGCCTCGGGGCTGATCCGCAGTGCGGCCAGCCGCGCGATGGACGGTTCCATGGCCGCTCGCGCCTCCATGATGGTGGAGAACGGGGCGTTCTCGAACTGCAGGAGCAGGCTCAGCGACGTGGCGAGCGCCCCGGCGTCCGGTTGCTGGACGATCGGACCGCCGCCGGGCCCGGGCTTGAAGGCCAGCGCGCCCTGCAGTTCGAGGTAGCGCAGGGATTCCCGGAGGGTGCCGCGGCCCACGCCGTACTCCTCGAGCATGCGGTGTTCGGGCGGCAGCTTGTCGCCCACGATGTTGCCGCGGCGCGCGATGTCCTCGACGATCTGCTTTGCCACCAGCAGCGCCGTCTTCTGTCCGCGGGGCGTCCAGCCGCGGTTGCCGCCGGTCACGGCATCAGCGCGGTGAAGGCCCAGTCGAGCACGTCCACCCCGCCCTCGTCGGCATCGTCGACGCGATGGGCGCGGACCCGGGAACGGACCTCGAGTGCGGTACCGCCCCCGTCGAGTGGGGTGGCCTCGCCGATCTCGACGGTGCTGGATAGGGTGTCGCCCTCGCGCACCGGTCCGGTGTGGTCGCACGAGTGCCAGCCGAGGACGGTGAGCATCGCCGGCAGTGCGCGGGTCGCCTGGGCGAGTGCGAGTCCGATGGTGTGGCCGCCGTAGACGAGTCGGTGACCGCCGGCGACGCGTCGGTCGTGGTGGGTCTCGGCGATATTGAGCGTGAGCCGGGCCAGCTCGGGGGCGTTGCTCACCACGTCGGCGCCGGGGCGGATCACGGTACCGGGGGCGGGGACCGGGTCGGCGGCGCCGGGCACGGCCGCGCGGTAGGCGGCGATGTCCCAGCCTGTCGGCGCGGCCCAGTGGCGTCCGGCGGCCACGCCGATGTCCGACAGGTCGTCGGCGTGGGGCACGGTGTCGGGGTCGGTGCCGGGGCCGAGCGGCAGCAAGGCGCAGCGGTGGAAGTCGAGCACCGTCCGGCCGTCCTGGTCGCTGGTGGTCATCCGCAGCGCGGCCAGTCCGGTGACGGGGCGGCCCGGGGTGACGCGGTTGCGCTTGAGCCCCACGACCTCGGTGCGGGTGATGAGGGTGTCGCCGATGCGGGGATGGTGGTGCAGGCGCAGTCCGCGATAGAACAGGTTGGCCTTGACATGGCGGGTGACCAGGGTCGACTGACCGATCGCGACATCCGTCACCAGCCCCGGGTGGGCGAGGGGGCCGCCGGTCACCGCCGCGGCGAGGTGCCGGTCGAGGGGGAGGCGGAGCCGGTCTCCGACGATGGACTGGTGGGCGACGGCGAGACCGTCGGTGAGGGTCACCGAGGGGGAGCGGTCGAAGACCTGCCCGCGGGTGAGATCCTCGAAGAAGGGGCCGGAAGGTGCGGCCGCATTGCTGCGCATGATTATAGACTATAGGTCACGTCCGGACGGTGGGTGCGAGAGTGCACCGCCGTGCCGGGCGACGAGGTTCCCACGAGGGTGACGACGAGGTGTGGCAGGTGCCCGGACACAGCGACGAAGAGACCTACCTGATCGCCACGGTCCGGGAGTTCATCGACCGTGAGGTCAAGCCGTCCGTCCACGGGGTGGAGCACGCGAACACCTACCCCGAGAACTGGATCGAGCAGATGAAGCAGATCGGGATCTACGGCCTGGCCGTGCCCGAGGAGTACGGCGGCACGCCGGTGTCCATGCCCTGCTACGTCCGCGTGACAGAGGAGCTCGCACGGGGATGGATGTCCCTGGCCGGCGCGATGGGCGGGCACACCGTGGTGTCCAAGCTGCTCTCCGAGTTCGGTACCGAGGACCAGAAGCGCGCGTACCTGCCGCGACTGGCCACGGGCGAGATGCGGGCGACGATGGCCCTCACCGAGCCCGGGGGCGGCTCGGACCTACAGGCCATGACCACCGTCGCCCGGCGGGACGGGGACGCGCTGGTGATCACCGGCGCCAAGACGTTCATCACCAACGCGCGGCGCTCGGGGCTGATCGCGTTGCTGTGCAAGACCGATCCTGCCGCCGAACCACGGCACCGGGGAATCTCGATCGTGTTGGTCGAACACGGACCCGGGCTCACCGTCTGCCGTGACCTGCCCAAGCTCGGCTACAAGGGGGTAGAGACCTGCGAGTTGTCCTTCGACGGGTACCGCACGCCCGCCTCGCAGATCGTCGGCGGTACGCCGGGGCAGGGCTTCGGACAGATGATGAAGGGACTGGAGACCGGCCGTATCCAGGTGGCCAGTCGCGCGCTGGGGGTGGCTGCGGCAGCACTGGAGGACTCGCTGGCCTACGCACAGTCCCGGGAGTCGTTCGGGCAACCGATCTGGAAGCACCAGGCCGTGGGGCACCACCTGGCGAACATGGCCACCAAGCTCACAGCGGCGCGGCAGCTCACGCTGTTCGCGGCCGAGAAGTACGACAGCGGCCAGCGCTGCGACATGGAGGCCGGAATGGCGAAACTGTTCGCCTCCGAGGTGGGGATGGAGGTCGCGCTGGACGCGGTCCGGATCCACGGCGGGTACGGCTACTCCACAGAATTCGACGTCGAACGTTACTTCCGCGACGCCCCACTGATGATCGTCGGCGAGGGCACCAACGAGATCCAACGCAACGTCATCGCCGCACAACTGGTGGCACGAGGAGGACTGGAATGACCGTGTTCGAGGGACTCGACCAGATCGAGGCCGCGATCGGGACCCACATCGGCTACAGCGAGTGGATGGAGATCACGCAGGAACGGGTGGACGCCTTCGCCGACGCCACCGGTGACCACCAGTGGATCCACGTCGACCCGGCGCGGGCCGCCGACGGGCCCTACGGGACGACCATCGCGCACGGTTACCTCACCCTGTCCCTGCTGCCGGTGCTCGGCGCCGAGATCCTGGATATCCGCGGGTTCTCGATGATGATCAACTACGGACTCGAGAAGGTGCGCTTCCCGGCGGCCGTGCCCGTGGGCTCGCGGATCCGAGCAGGGATCGAACTCACCTCGCTGCAGCGCAAGGCCTCGGGGATCCAGCTCAACAGCGTGGTGACCGTCGAGATCGAGGGCGGCGACCGGCCGGCGCTCGTCGCCGAGACCGTCCGGCTGATGGTGGAGTGAGCAGGTGACCCGAATCGACTCCCGCATGGCCGAGGCGCTGGCCGACGTGGTGGTGTGCGAACCCGTCCGGACCCCGGTCGGCCGCCGCCACGGCGCGTTCGCCCCGCTGCAGGCCTCGGACCTCGCCGCCGCCGCGATCCGGGGACTCGTCGAGCGCACCGGCCTCGGTCCGACCGACGTCGACGACGTGGTCCTGGGCCAGTGCTACCCCAACGGCGAGGCCCCGGCGATCGGCCGGGTGGCCGCCCTCGACGCCGGCCTGGACATTGCCACCCCGGGGATCCAGATCGACCGCCGCTGCGGCTCGGGACTCCAGGCGGTGCTCACCGCGGCCATGCAGGTCGCTATTGGCGTCAGTGACGTGGTGATCGCTGGCGGCGCCGAGTCGATGTCGGGCAGCGAGTTCTACTCCCTGGGCCTGCGGGGCGGGGTCCGCGGCGACAGGGTCGAGTTCATCGACCGCATCGCCCGCGGGCGGGTCACCTCCGGCGGCAGGGACCACCCGGTCGAGGGCGGGATGCTCGAAACGGCCGAGAACCTGCGGGCCGAGTACGGCATCAGCCGGGCGGAGCAGGACGAGCTCGCCGCCGAGAGTCAGCGCCGCGCGATCTCGGCCCAGGACTCCGGGGTGTTCAGCGAGGAGATCGTGCCCGTGCAGGTCGACAGGGGACGGGGCGACGTCGTCGTCGTCGATACCGACGAGCACCCCCGCCGAGGTGTCACCGCCGACTCCCTCGCCGCCCTGCGACCCGTCCGGTCCCGCGTCGACCCGGCGGCCACGGTGACCGCCGGCAACGCCTCGGGGGAGAACGACGGCGCCGCGGTGTGTGTCGTGACGACACGACGGCGCGCCGGCGAGCTCGGCCTGCGGGCCTTCGTGCGTCTCCTCGAGTGGGCCGTTACCGGGGTCCACCCCGCGCGCATGGGGATCGGCCCCGTCCCCGCCACGGCGACGTTGCTGTCCGACCTCGACCTCCGCCTGGCCGACTTCGACCTCATCGAGCTCAACGAGGCCTTCGCCGCCCAGGTGCTGGCGTGCCTGCGCGAATGGGAAGCAGGGTCCGGCTTCACCGTCGCCGACCGCGAGCGGCTCAACGTGCACGGCTCCGGTATCTCGCTCGGCCACCCCGTAGGGGCCACCGGCGCGCGCATCCTCGCCACCATGTCCCGCGAGCTCGACCGACGCGGCGGCCGCTACGCGCTGGAGACCATGTGCCTCGGCGGGGGCCAGGGGCTGGCGGCGGCGTTCGAACGGGTCTGATTCACCTCGGTGCCGGGTGTTCACGACTTATTTACTCACAGTCATGTGATTCTCACCTCCGCGGCGTAGCGTCGCACCCAACGGTCGGTGGGGAAGCCGACCGTCGGGAGGTCCCAGCCGATGATCGTCAGACGCGATCGGGAGGGGGCCGGCACCCGGCCCCGTCACCGCGAGGTGACCTGGTCCGACCGGTCCATCCCGAACCGCCCGCGGGTGCCGCGGGACAGGAGCGCACCGTGACCGACACCGTACGTACCTACGTCCTCGACACCTCGGTTCTACTGTCCGACCCGTGGGCCGTCACCCGATTCGCCGAGCACCACGTTGTTCTGCCCATCGCCGTGATCGGGGAACTCGAGGACAAGCGTCACCATCCCGAGCTCGGCTACTTCGCCCGGGAGGCGCTGCGCCTGTTGGAGGATCTGAGGCTGCGTCACGGTCGCCTCGACGGGGACCTGATCGTCACCGAGGTCGGGGGAACGCTGCGCGTCGAGCTCAACCACACCGATCAGTCCGTTCTGCCCTCCGGTTTCCGGAACACCGGGAACGACTCGCGGATCCTCGCGTGCGCGCTCAACCTGCGGGCGGAGGGAGCCGAGACCGTCCTGGTGTCCAAGGACATCCCGCTCCGCGTCAAGGCGGGCTCGGTGGGGCTTCCGGCCGACGAGTACCACGCCCAGGACGTGGTGCTGACCGGCTACAACGGGGTCAGTGACCTGCCGGCCACCCAGGACCTCGTCGACGACCTGTTCTCCACCGGCAAGGTCAGCCCACTGGCGGCACGTGCTGCCGGACTCGATGCCGACACGCCCGTGCACTGCGGGATCCGCGTCCAGACCGAGTCGTCCTCCGCCCTAGCTCGGGTCACCGACGACGGCGGGCTCAAGCTCGTGCGGGGCGACGTCGAGGTGTTCGGACTCCGCGGACGCTCAGCGGAGCAGCGGATCGCGATCGACTGCCTCCTCGACGAATCGGTCGGCATCGTCTCGCTCGGCGGCCGGGCGGGCACCGGCAAGTCCGCGCTGGCCCTGTGCGCCGGACTGGAGTCGGTGCTCGAGCGTCGCCGCCACCGCAAGATCGTCGTCTTCCGCCCGCTCTACGCGGTCGGCGGACAGGAGCTCGGATACCTTCCGGGAAGCGAGTCGGAGAAGATGTCGCCCTGGTCGCAGGCCGTGTTCGACACCCTCGAGGGGCTGGTCAGCGAGAACGTCATCGACGAGGTGATGGACCGCGACATCCTCGAGGTGCTTCCCCTGACCCACATCCGCGGACGCAGCCTGCACGACTCGTTCGTGATCGTCGACGAGGCGCAGTCCCTCGAGCGCAACGTCCTGCTGACGGTGCTCTCGCGCCTGGGCACCGGCTCCCGGGTGGTGCTCACCCACGATGTGGCGCAGCGCGACAACCTCCGCGTCGGTCGTCACGACGGCATCCAGGCGGTGGTCGAGAAGCTCAAGGGGCACCCGCTGTTCGCGCACATCACGCTGAGCCGTTCCGAGCGGTCGGCGATCGCCGAGCTCGTGACGACTATGCTCGAGGAGTTCCACCCCGACGGCACGCCGGGAGAGCTCCGCCGCATCCGCGCGGCCTGATCCCGGCGCCGCCACACATCAGTCAGACAGCGGTGAAGGCCGGACCCGAGAGCGGGTCCGGCCTTCAGCGCGTCGGTGACCGCGGCAGGGGACGCGGCAGTGGTCCGACGACCCCCCGGGGTCTAACGCTTCCGGTCGAGCCCGGCCATGCCGAGCACATCCAGTCGGCGGTCGAGCTCGTCCTCGCTCAGCGGATCCGGGACGAAACCGAGCGCGATGACGGCCTCCCGGATCGTGATCCCCTCGGCGAGCGCGTGCTTGGCGACCCGGGCCGCCTCCTCGTAGCCGATCGCGGAGTTGAGCGGAGTGACGATGGAGGGCGACGACTCCGCGAGTCGACGCAGGTGATCGGTGTTGGGCTCAATCCCGTCGATGCACCGCTCGGCGAAAAGCACCGTCGACGTGGACAGGATGCGAACGGACTCGAGGACGTTGCGGGCCATGACGGGGATCGCCACGTTGAGCTCGAAGGCCCCGCTCGCGCCCGCCCATGCGACCGTCGCGTCGTTACCGACGACCTGGGCGGCGACCTGCGAGATGGTCTCGCACAGTACCGGGTTGACCTTGCCCGGCATGATCGACGATCCGGGCTGGAGGTCGGGAAGATGGACCTCTCCGAGTCCGGTCAAGGGGCCGGATCCCATCCACCGGATGTCGTTGGCGATTTTCGTGAGCGAGACCGCGACGGTGCGCATCGCGCCGGACAACTCGACAAGGCCGTCGCGTGCGGCCTGGGCCTCGAACGGATCCACCGACAAGCGCAGTTCCTCGAGCCCGGTCAGCGATCGCAGCTGCTCGACCACAGCGGAGCCGAAGCCGTCCGGCGCGTTGAGCCCGGTGCCCGCGGCCGTTCCGCCGATCGGGAGTTCCCCGACGCGAGGCAGCGTCGCGGTGACCCGCTCGATGCCTGCCCGGATCTGGCGGGCGTACCCGCCGAACTCCTGGCCCAGCGTGACGGGTACGGCGTCCATGAGGTGAGTGCGTCCGGACTTGACGACCTCGCGCCACTGCTCGGCCTTGGCCTCGAACGACTCCGCCAGAGTCATGAGAGCGGGGAGGAGGTCACTGATCACGACCTCCGTCGACGCCACATGGGTGGCGGTGGGGAAGGTGTCGTTGGACGACTGCGACATGTTCACGTCGTCGTTCGGGTGGACGGTGACGCCCTCGGCGGCGCACAACGAGGCGATCACCTCGTTGGTGTTCATGTTCGAGCTGGTGCCCGATCCGGTCTGGAATACGTCGACCGGGAAGTGCTCGTCCACCTCGCCTGCGGCGATGCGATCCGCCGCCGCAACGATCGCGTCGACCTTGGACTGGTCCAGCAATCCGAGCTGGCCGTTGACCGTGGCGCAGGCGGACTTGAGGAGTCCGAGTGCACGGATCTGGGCCCGCTCCAGGCCCCGACCCGAGACAGGGAAGTTCTCCACCGCGCGCTGGGTCTGCGCCCGCCACAGTGCATCGGCGGGGACGCGGACCTCACCCATCGTGTCGTGTTCGATTCGGAATCCACTCTGATCGGCCATGATCCCCAGCGTAGGCCCGCCCGGGATTCCCTGCAGGCGACCGCGGTGTAGCCGCGGGAAATGCGACGCGTCCCGCGTACCTCGGCAGGAGGCCTGGTACGCGGGACGCTGGTCGTGTCAGTGGTAGGGCGAACTCAGTCGTCCTCGCCCTGGCCGTAGTCGACGGCCGAGAACTCGCGGAGCTTCTCCATCTTGTGGCGCGCCTCGACGTGGCGGACCGTGCCGGACTTGGAGCGCATGACCAGCGATCGGGTGATTGCGCCGCTGGCGCGATAGACCACGCCACCCACCATGTCGCCGTCGGTGATGCCGGTGGCGGCGAAGAAGCAGTTGTCGCCCTTCACCAGGTCGTCGTTACCGAGATAGGCGTCCACGTCGAGGCCGGCGTCGACGGCCTTCTGGCGCTCTGCGTCGTCCTGCGGCCACAGCTGACCCTGGATCTCGCCGCCCATGCACTTCATGGCACACGCCGTGATGATGCCCTCGGGGGTGCCGCCGATGCCCATGAGCATGTCGACCGAGCTGTCCTCGGAGGCCGCGGCGACGCCACCGGCCACGTCGCCGTCCATGATGAGGCGCACCTTGGCGCCGGCGGCCCGGATCTCGGCGATGAGATCCGCATGGCGGGGACGGTCGAGCACGCACACCGTCAGGTCCCCTACGTGCATGTTCTTGGCCTCGGCCACGGACCGGATGTTCCACTCGGTGGACTTGGAGATGTCGATCTTGCCGACGGCGTCCGGACCCACAGCGATCTTGCGCATGTAGAAGACGGCAGACGGGTCGAACATCGCGCCACGCTCGGCCACCGCGATCACGGCGATCGAGTTGGGGCGGCCCTCGGCCATGAGGCGGGTGCCGTCGATGGGGTCGACCGCCACGTCGACGGCGGGGCCCTCGCCGGTTCCGACCTTCTCGCCGTTGTAGAGCATGGGCGCCTCGTCCTTCTCGCCCTCGCCGATCACCACGACGCCGTCCATCTCGACGGTCGAGATGAGTGACCGCATCGCGTCCACCGCCGCGCCGTCGCCTCCGTTCTTGTCGCCCCGCCCGACCCAGCGGCCGGCTGCCAGCGCGGCGGCCTCGGTCACGCGGACCAGCTCCATAGCGAGATTACGATCGGGGCGCTTGGCGTCTGACATGTCTGGGGGAGCTCCTCGGATGGCTCTGCGCCCTCACGAGACGGGCGCGGATCGGATGTGGTGGTCGTCGCACATTCTTCCATGTCGACAGGACACCGGGAGACCGACCGTCGGGCGCGCCGTGTCGAGGTGGGATACTGACGGCCGTGGCTGAGGCGAAACCGAGAATCCTGCAGGGCAACCGCGACATGTTCTGGTCGATGGTGGTGCTCATGGCGATCGTCGGGGCCTTTGCCGGTATCACCGGTATGTGCTCGTTCTCCCCGACGGGACCCGATCAGGGCCCTGTCCGGGAATTCGACGCTCAGGCGTCACTGGAGAAGGACGCCCAGACCCTCGGGTTCCCGATCCGGCTACCCGAGGTTCCGGAGGGCTGGACGTCGAACTCGGGCCGTGTCCAGGGCATCAGCAGCTTCACCTCCAGCCACACCGGCTGGGTGACCGGGGACCGCACCTACATCGAACTCATCCAGTCGGACGCGCCCGAGGACGTCCTCCGCTCGGTGGACGGCGAGCCGCGTCCGAGCAGGACCATGATCCCCGTCGCCGGAACAGAGTGGTCGATCTACACCGGCGACGACGTGCGTCCGGTGTGGGTGCTCGACACGGGCGACGTTCGACTGGGGATCACCGGTTCGGCACCGACGTCCGACTTCGAGACGATGGCCGCCTCGGTTCAGGACGCCGAGCCACTGCCGGCGCGGTAGTCGCGAAGGCCCGGGCCCTGACGCCCGGGCCCCCGAGACAGTACCTTGGCCCCTCGGCGCCGGAGGCTCAGCTGCGCCCGGGCTCCTCGCCGTCGGCGGAGTCGTCCTCTCCGAGCACCGCGTCGATCCGCTTACGTGCGCCGTCGAGGTGTTCGGTGCACCTTGCTGCGAGTTCCTCGCCCCGTTCCCACAGGGCGAGCGAAGAGTCGAGATCCTGGCCGCCGGCCTCGAGGATCCGCACGACCTCGATCAGCTCGTCACGTGCCTGCTCGTATCCGAGCTCCGCAATGGGGGTCTGTTCGTCAGACATCAGGACTGCTCCTCGGAGGTAGGGGAGGTGGATTCGGGGTCATCGGCGGTGTCGGGAACGGTTTTCGACCGTCCGGCCGCCGGGGTGGCGCCGAGCACCGCGGCGGACAGTGCGCCGTCGGACACGCGGATGCGCAGCTGCGAACCGGGCGGAGCGTCGGCGATGGTCGAGACCACCCGGCCGTCGTCGTTGCCGGCGACGGTCTGCACGACCGCGTAGCCGCGGGCGAGGGTCGCCGCCGGGCCGAGAGTGGTCAGGCGGGCGGACAGGTGACCCAGCGACGAGGACCCGGCGTCGATGATCCGGGTGACGTCGCGTCGGGCGGCGCGTAGTGCCTCGGCGACGATCTCTGCCCGTGAATTGACGAGACCGTACGGATCGGCCAGGACGGGGCGGGAGCGCAGGGCACCGAGCTGGTGCTGCTCGCGGTCCACCCAGGCTCGCAGGGCGCGGGCGGTGCGGGAGCGCGCCTCGGCGATGCGGCGGCGTTCCTCGGCGACGTCCGGCACGACGCGCTTGGCGGCGTCGGTGGGAGTGGCGGCGCGCAGGTCGGCGACCAGGTCGGACAGGGGAGAGTCCGGTTCGTGGCCGATCGCGCTGACGACGGGCGTCCGACACCGCGAGATGGCGCGGATCAGGGCCTCGTCGGAGAAGGGGAGGAGGTCCTCGACCGACCCTCCGCCGCGCGCGAGGATGATTACGTCGACGACGGGGTCGGCGTCGAGCTCCGCCAGCGCGTCGAGGATCTGCGGCACGGCGGACACCCCCTGCACGGCCGTGTTGCGCACGGCGAACCGGACGTCGGGCCACCGTCCGCGGGCCACCTCTACCACGTCGCGCTCGGCGGCACTCGCGCGACCGGTGATCAGGCCGATACACGTGGGCAGGAACGGCAGCGGCCGCTTGAGTCGCGGGTCGAAGAGTCCCTCCGCGGCGAGGGCCTGCTTGAGCCGTTCGATCCGGGCGAGCAGTTCGCCGACGCCGACGGGGCGGATCTCGGTGACCTGCAGGGAGAACGAGCCGCGGCCGGTGTAGAAGCGCGGGGTCCCGCGCACCACGACGCGGCTGCCCTCGGTGACGGGCACGGGCGCCTCGGAGATGAGTTTGGGTGGGCAGGTGAGGGTGAGCGAGTTGTCGACCGAGGGATCACGCAGCGTGAGGAACGCGGTCCGTGTGCCGGGGCGCAGGCTCAGCTGGGTGATCTGTCCCTCGACCCACACCGCGCCGAGACGGTGGATCCAGGCAGCGATCTGATCGGAGACGACCCGGACCGGCCACGGCTGTTCCGGGCTGCTCGGCTGGGCCGGACCGGACCTGCTCACGCGTCGCGGGGGGTGATGCGGCCGATCGGGACGTCCCGGTCCGCGGGCTCGTCCTCGCCGATCTGGGTGACGTCCACCGGGACGTCCTCGTCGAAGGTGGCCCACTCGGGTTGGGCGGACCTGGGCGGGAAAACCGACGCGATCACGGCATCGCCCTTGAGTGCGAGCTCGGTGAGCGCCTGACCTGCGTGGAGGTAGGACTGCACCAGATTGCCGGCGACCTTGACCGGCAGGCCGGGCAGGGCAGAGACGGTCTCCACGGTGCGCGCGGGGAGCGCCACCGCGGCCTCCACGGCACTGGCCGCGAGGCCGATCGACGCGCGGGTGAGGAAGAGGGGACGAAGCATGCGAACCTTCCTGCCCGGGGGCGGCCGGGTGAGCAAATGGTCGAAATCCTCTATGAACCGTACCCTGGGAGTATGACCGAGCAGACCGACATGATCGCCGAACCGGCCACCAAGCGGGTTCTTCTCGCGGAACCGCGTGGCTACTGTGCCGGTGTCGACCGGGCCGTCGAGACCGTCGAGAAGGCCCTGGAGAAGCACGGCGCACCGCTGTACATGCGCAAGGAGATCGTCCACAACAAGTACGTGGTGGAGCAGTTCACCGACCGCGGCGTGATCTTCGTCGACGAGACCGACGAGGTCCCTCACGGGGCGAACCTCGTGTTCTCCGCCCACGGGGTGTCCCCGGCGGTGCGCGAGAGCGCCAAGAACCTGGAACTGCGGACCTTCGACGCCACCTGCCCGCTGGTGACCAAGGTCCACACCGAGGTCAAGCGCTTCGCCCGAGAGGGGTACAAGATCCTGCTTGTGGGCCACGAGGGCCATGAGGAGGTCGAGGGCACCGCAGGTGAGGCGCCCGACGTGGTGACGCTCGTCGACGGACCGGATTCCGTGGACAGTCTCGACATGCCCGTCGAGACCGAGAAGCTCATCTGGCTCTCCCAGACCACTCTGAGTGTGGACGAGACCATGGAGACGGTCCGCCGTCTCAAGGAGAAGTACCCGACGCTCATCGACCCGCCGTCGGACGACATCTGCTACGCCACGCAGAACCGGCAGAGTGCGGTCAAGGCCATGGCGCCCGACTGTGACCTGGTGATCGTGGTGGGCTCCAAGAACTCCTCCAACTCCGTCCGGTTGGTCGAGGTGGCGCTCCAGGCCGGAGCCCGCGCCTCGCACCTCGTGGACTACGCCAAGGAGATCGACCTCGACTGGCTCGATGGGGTGACCACCGTGGGCGTCACCTCGGGCGCCTCTGTCCCCGAGATCCTCGTCCGCGGTGTCGTGGACCTGCTCGCCGAGCACGGCTTCGGCGATGTCTCCACGGTGCGCACCGCGCAGGAGACCATCACGTTCGCCCTGCCGCGCGAGCTCCGGATCACGGAGAAGAACAAGGCCTGAGCCAGCGCCGTCCGAGCGCACGGTGCAGTCGCGCTCGACGCCTGACGCGAGAGCCCCGTCGTCCCCGACTTGTCATGGGGAGCGACGGGGCTTCGTCGTCGGTGCGAGTTATCGGTCGGTGGTGTGAGGTGTCGGTCGTGACGCGTCAGCGCCGCGCGTGGGACGCCGTGTACCGCGCTCCGCGTGGTGCGGGGCGTGAGGTGCGCGGCTCGAGGATGAAGGCGCGGATCAGTGCGAGGGCGACGACGACGACGGTGGTCGCGATCATCAACGGGAACCGTGTCGCCAGTGGCAGGGCGATCGCGACGATCTGACTCCGGGAGAACAGTTCCGCACCGGCCCCGACACCGGCGATCACGTACACGAGGGGCACGAGCACGGCCATCATGATCGGGGGCTGGACCCCGGCCACGAAGACCGACCGTCGGGCGACCGCCAACACGGCCAGGACACAGCCGACGAAGAACGCGACCGTGAACGCGGCACCGAGCTCACCGGACAGTGAGTCGATGGCCACGCCGGTCAGCGAGATGGCGGCAGCCAGGAGGACCGCCGTCCACGCGGGCAGCCCGCGCAACGAGGACAGCACAGACCTGTCCTCCGCGGGCACTCGTCCACTCCTACGTCTACTCACGGGACGTGACTCTATCCCTCGAGCCGGCGAGCGAGGAATCGGCCGAACCGACGTAGTGGGTTGGGTTTGTCCTCGAGCTGTGATGCCGCGTCTTCCGGTGCGATGGCTGATGCGCCCTCAGGGGAGCCGCCCGCCGCGGAGGTGCCCACCACGGAGCCGCCCGCCGCGGAGCCGCCCGCCGCGGAGCCGCGCGTGGCGGTGTCCGGTGCGTCGGGGCCGGAATCCGTGATGAGCGAGCCAGGCCCGGGCAGCCCACCGGGATGCTGCGCTGCGTCGCTGCCGCTCTGGGAGGAGTAGGTCTCGTCGTCGTCGACCCCCGTACCGACCCCGGAACCGGGGGCGAGGTTCGCTGCGGCGGTTCCCTGCGCGGCGATGTGGGGCTTCTCGTCCATCATCCCGGCCATGATCGCGCTGCTGCTCTTGCGCAGCGGCGCGAATCGGGAGCTCGACATCTCGCCGAGCCACGCCGTCAACCGACCCTCGTCCGTCGCCGAGGCGAGATCGGACGCGGTGACGTCGCCGGTACGCAGGTCGATCTGCTCACCGATGTAGCGCAGGATCACCGCCACGACCGCGAGCACCGGTACCGCGAGGAACGCTCCGATGATCCCGTACAGCGTGCTGCCGGCGGCCACACCCAACAGCACGACGACCGGATGGAGGTTCATCGCGCGCGACTGGAGGATCGGCTGGAGAATGTTGCCCTCGAGCTGCTGTACGGCCACGATCACCACCAGCACGATGATCGCGGTGGTGAACCCGTTGGCCACCAGGGCGATGAGGACCGCGAGCGCGCCGGCGGTGAACGCACCGACGATGGGGATGAAGCCGGCGATGAACGTGATGACCGCCAGCGCCCAGGCCAGCGGCACCCCCAGGATCACCAGCGCGAGGCCGATGAGAGTGGCGTCGACGAACGAGACGATCGCCTGCGTGCGGATGAAGCCGCCGAGCGTGTTCCAACTGCGGGTGAGGACCTCGGTGAGGTGCCGGCCGGCGTTCCGGCCCGCGATGCGGCGGACGAACGGCAGGAAGCGCGGGCCGTCCTTGATGAAGAAGAACGTCAGCACCAGCACCATGACCAGCGTGACGACGACCGAGCCGACCGCGGTGACGCCGGTGAACACACCCGAGGCGATCTGTTCGCCGCGGTCCTGGAGCGTCGAGCTGAGCTGGTTGAGCACGCCGGCAAGCTGCTCGTCACGGATGTTGAGTGGCTCGCCCCGCAGCCAGTCGCGGACCTTGTCGATGGCTTCCGACGTCTGGTCCGCCAGCTGCACGCTCTGCGAGACGACCGACGGCGCGATGAGGGCGATGACGCCGGAGATGAGGCCCAGAGCACCCACGGTCGAGATGAGCGCCGCCAGCGACGCCGGCACCTTGTGGCGGACCATCCATCCCGTGGGCGGCCACAGCACCGTCGAGATGATCAACGCCAGGAGGATCGGCAGGATGCCGACCCACAGCGCGCCGCCGACCCGGGAGAGCAGCCATCCGGCCACGAGGACGATCGCCAGGCGCAGGGCCCAGTCGGTGAGCCACCGACCGCCGATGCCGAGCAGCACCGACCTGTCCACGTGGTCGTCGTCGCCTGCTTGTGCGGGAGGTCGTACCGGCACGTCACTCATGGGATTCATGATGTCAGAGGGATCGAGGTGGTGCCCTGTGAACCGGCTGAGGGTGGCGAGGCGGGCGCGAAGGGGAGTGGGACGTAGACTCGGGACCCGTGAGCCTCACCCTCGGAATCGTCGGACTGCCCAACGTCGGTAAGTCGACCCTGTTCAACGCCCTGACGAACAACGACGTGCTCGCGGCGAACTACCCGTTCGCCACGATCGAGCCGAACGTCGGTGTCGTCGACCTCCCCGATCCCCGGCTGAACCGCCTGGCCGAGATCTTCGGCTCCGAGCGGATCCTGCCCGCCGTGGTGTCCTTCGTGGACATCGCCGGGATCGTCAAGGGCGCGAGCACCGGTGAGGGGATGGGCAACAAGTTCCTCGCCAACATCCGCGAGGCCGACGCCATCTGTCAGGTGGTGCGCGTGTTCGACGACCCCGACGTGATCCACGTCGACGGGAAGGTCGATCCCATGGCCGACATCGAGGTGATCGCCACCGAGCTGATCCTCGCGGACCTCGAGACCATCGAGAAGGCGATCCCGCGCCTGGAGAAGGACTCCCGTAAGGACAAGTCCCTCGCGCCGGTCCTGGACGAGGTCCGCAAGGCTCAGGCTGTGCTCGAGGACGGGCGCACCCTGTTCAAGGCGCAGGACGAGATAGACCGCAGTCTGCTACGCGATCTGCACCTCATGACGGCCAAGCCGTTCCTCTACGTGTTCAATGCCGACGAGTCGGTGCTGACCAGCGACGAGCGCAAGGCCGAGCTGGCCGCCGCCGTCGCGCCCGCCGACGCGGTGTTCCTCGACGCCAAGGTCGAGGCCGAGCTGCTCGAGCTCGACGAGGACGACGCCATGGAGCTGCTCGAGTCGATCGGCCAGACCGAGCCCGGTCTGGCGGCTCTTGCCCGCGCGGGCTTCCACACCCTCGGCCTGCAGACCTACCTCACCGCCGGCCCCAAGGAGTCCCGCGCCTGGACCATCCGCAAGGGCGACACCGCCCCCAAGGCTGCCGGCGTGATCCACACCGACTTCGAGAAGGGCTTCATCAAGGCCGAGATCGTGTCGTTCTCCGACCTCGACGAGGCCGGCTCGATGGCCGCGGCCAAGGCCGCCGGCAAGGTGCGCATGGAGGGCAAGGACTACGTGATGGTCGACGGGGACGTGGTGGAGTTTAGGACAGGATTAACGTCTGGGAGTAAGAAGTGATGATCATCAATCTCACAGAGGAGCAATGGGCATGAGCAAGTCCTTGCTAGAGCAGCTGCCCGGCATCGTCGTAGCAGGTAAGCGCCAAGCGGCACAGATCCTGGAGCAGCTGGAGGGACGGAACCGGGTAAGCCTGCAGACTCGTGAGCTCGTGGTCCCTTCGAAGGATCGAGGCGGCTTCAATTACTGGGGTAACGATGGCGCCGACGCGGCCGAGACACCCAACCGTCTGATCTATGGCGACAACCTACTTGCGATGGCCGCACTTCTCGCGGGCGATGAGGACACGCCGAGCCTGCGCGGCAAGATCGATTTGATTTACATCGACCCGCCGTTTGACTCCAAGGCCGACTACCGAACCAAGGTCAGATTGCCCGGCGCAACGATCAGCCAGAAGCCGGCCGTGCTTGAGCAATTCGCTTACTCGGACACGTGGGCGGGTGGAACGGCTTCTTATCTTTCAATGATCGTTCCGCGGCTAGTCTTGATGAGGGAGCTGCTCTCCGATCGAGGATCGATCTTCGTGCATCTGGACTGGCATGTCGGGCACTATGTGAAGATCGTTCTCGATGAGATCTTTGGGAAAGAGAACTTCATTAACGAGGTAATCTGGACCTACAAGTTTGGAGCAAGAGGTAAATCTGCGTTCGGTCGAAAGCACGATGCAATATACTTTTATGGAAAGACTGACCAGTATTTTCTCAACCTCGACGCTGTTCGTGTACCGCACGAGCCAGCTTCGTTGGAGTTGAATTTCCGCAAAATCGACGACGACGGCAGACGTTATCGCGAAGGGCGCTGGAGTGACGGCCGTGTCTATCGTTACTACGCGGATGAGGGGCGCGCCCTAGACGACGTCTGGAGTGACCTAAACTCTCTTCATCAAGCAGATCCGGAGCGCGTTGACTATGCAACGCAGAAGCCTACCGCGCTCCTAGAAAGGATAATAAAAGCTGCTACACCAGAGGGTGGTCTAGTGGCGGATTTCTTCGTAGGGTCAGGCACAACTGCAGCTGCGGCAGAGGCCGTTGGGCGGCGATGGATCGCTACAGACTTGGGAAAGCCTGCGACGATGGTTACTCGAAAGCGTTTAATTGATCGTGATGCGAAGCCCTTCCTATATCAGGCCATAGGTGACTACCAGGTGGAGCAAGCACGTTCGACACTTGGGCGCTCGTTCCGTGTCGGCGATCTTGCAAAAGTGGTGCTCGACCTCTTCGGTGCGCTTCCCCTGCCGCCCGAAGAGAACGTGAACGGCAGCCTTGGCCGGTTGCCCGGCACGCGCACGCTTGTCTATGCGGACAGCCCATCGCGCCTGACCACGATCTCGACGCTGAAGCGAGCACAGGGCTATCGCGAAGTCAAGATGGGTGGCTTCGACAAGGTCGTTGTGCTCGGCTGGAACTTCTCTGCCGGTATCGGACAAGACATCAACGACCTCAACGACCCAAACCTCGAGGTGCTGGTGATCCCACCGGATCTGCTTGATCGTCTGAAGAAAAAGGGAGCGGAAAAGCTCGCTTCCGATGTGCGTTTCTCCAGCTTGCAGTACCTCCAGGCCGAGGTTGCCGCGCGCACCACGGACGGAGGGCGTGAGTCTCTGGCAGTGAACCTGGAGAACTACGTGCTGCTGTCACCGGATGCGATCAACCTCGATCCGGCAAGCCGAGCAAAGCTCCAGGACGTGATGAACACCGAGCCACTGGCGCTCATTGAGTACTGGGCGGTCGATCCCGACTACGACGGCCAGGTGTTCCGCTCGGTCTGGCAGGACTACCGGGGCAACACCGAGAACGACGGCGATGAGCTGCGGGTCGTCACGACCGCAGTACTCGACCTACCTCGTGCGGATGATCCGCGCACAGTCTGTGTTCGTGCGGTTGACGTGTTCGGTTTCGAGTCTGAGGTTGTTATCTCAGGTGTGGAGGTGCAGCCGTGAGCGGCTTTGCTGACTTCCCGCTTGCCAAGGGGCTTTCTGCGGTGGTTGAGCCGCTTATTCCCGGGGTTGTCGATGGCACAGGCTCGAACCTGCTCGACCAGGTCACCCCTGTGACGGCCGAGCTGCTGCATTTCTGGTTCCAGCAGGACTACTGCGAACTCCGAGAGTTGAACTTCCACGCCGGGCAGCGCGCCGCGATCTTCCACATGATTTACGCGCACGAGGTTCTCGGCACGACTCGTCTCCGTGATCTCTACGAGGCAGTCGCTCCGGAAGCGATGCTTGAGGGCGGCGTGCTTGGAGAGGTGACGCGCGACCGCCACGACCATCCGAAGTATGCGGCGAAGATGGCTACGGGGACTGGTAAGACGTGGGTGCTCAACGCCCTGCTGGTCTGGCAGTACCTGAACAAGCTCGCGAACCCGCAGGATCCTCGCTTCTCCAGTAACTTCCTGCTTGTTGCACCGGGTCTCATTGTGTACGACCGGCTCCTCGACTCGTTCCAGGGTAAGGAGCAGAATGGTGAGCGAGACTTTTCCACGAGCGACATCTACCGTCAGCAGGATCTGTTCATCCCGGACACCTACCGCACGCAGGTCTTCACGTTTCTCCAGTCCTCCGTCGTCACCAAGACCGAGATCGGTCGTAAAGTCACCGGATCGGGCCTGATCGCGATCACAAACTGGCATCTGCTCGCAGGCAAGGAAGACCCCCACTTTCTCGACGATGACGAGGTCGAAGCGCCTGGCGCCGAGATCGACCCGAAGGCCGCAGTCGAGAGTTTCTTCCCGGTCACTCCTGGCAAGAACGCCGGGAACGCGCTCGATGTGCTGGACCGACGGTTTCTGCGGGGTGGCCCACTCCAAGCGCTGAAAGACCTGCCCGATCTCGTGGTGTTTAACGACGAGGCGCACCACATCCATGAGGTGCGCAAGGCTGATGAAGTCACCGACGTCGAGTGGCAGAAGAGCCTGAGTGAGATCGCCTCTACAAAGGGACGCCGTTTCATCCAGATCGACTTTTCCGCGACCCCTTACAACGAGGTCGGATCGGGGCGCTCGAAGGGCAAGGCATACTTCCCTCACATCGTCGTCGACTTCGACCTTAAGTCCGCCATGCGCGCCGGACTCGTTAAGTCGCTTGCGCTCGATAAGCGCAAGGAGATCGCCGCGCTACCACTGGACTTCAAAGCGGAGCGCGATGAGCAGAAGCGCGTCACCGGCTTGTCGAGCGGTCAGCGCGTCATGCTCCAGGCTGGCCTGAAGAAGCTCCAGATCCTCGAAGAACAGTTCGCCGACGCCGATCCGGACAAGCATCCGAAGCTGCTGGTGGTCTGCGAGGACACCAACGTCACACCGCACGTCGTCGAGTACCTCCAGAGCACCGGACTTTCGGAGGACGACATCCTGCGTGTCGACTCCGGCCGCAAGGCTGAGCTTGGCCCGAAGGACTGGGAGCCGATCCGTGAGAAACTATTCGACGTCGACCGACACAAGCAGCCCAAGGTCATTGTCTCGGTACTCATGCTCCGTGAAGGATTCGACGTCAGCAATATCGCAGTCATCGTGCCGCTGCGCTCGTCACAGGCATCCATCCTGCTGGAGCAGACGATCGGGCGGGGCTTGCGCCTGATGTGGCGCGGCGACCCCTCAATCGACGAGCTTAAGGCGGAGACTCGGGAGCGCATCACTAAGGGGCTGGAACCGACCAACTACTTCGACGTGCTGTTCATCGTCGAGCACCCGGCGTTCAGCGATTTCTACGATGAACTGCTCAGAGGCGGGCTCATGGTCGAATCCGGTGACGACGCCGACAGCACCGGTGCCACCGGCGACCTGGAGCACGTTGATCTGCGCGCTGGCTACCAAGCGTACGACTTCGAGATTCCTGTCATATTGCGCGATGCCGACGAGGAACTGCGCCAGCCGAGCATCAATCCGCTCGAGCTTGCGTCGTCGCCGTATCCGCTCGACCTGATCATCAAGACCGTTGGCAAGGGTGACCGGTTCGTCTCGCACGACGCCGAAACGGGTACACAGTACGGCGACTACCGCGTCGATGGCGGCGTTCTCACTGCCACCGGCTACAACGACTACCTCTCGCGTATGACAACGCGCATCACCGAGGCGCTCGGCCGGACGATGACGAAAAGCCAGAGCAAGTACAACGAGAACGCAAAGTTCCCAATTCTCCAGGCGTACCGCCCGCTGCTCACCGGCTGGCTCGACAGCTACATCCGTCACCGCCTGTTCGGTCAAGAGTTCGACCCGCTGGGCGAAGAGAACTGGCGCGTACTGCTGCTTGACGACGTCGCGCACAGCATCGCAGGAACGTTCGCCACCAAGCTCGTCGAACTCCAGGACAGCCAGGTGGTGGCTTCCGCCGAGGTGCAGCACCGCTCACTGTCTGAGGTCACCACTATCCCGGTTCGTGGCAGCACCGCCGAAGAAGTCAACAAGTGCATCTATCCGAAACTGCCGATCCCATCCCAAGGCGGAGGGCTTGAGCGACGCTTCATCCGATGGGCCGACAAGGACTCGGGCATCGAAGCCCTGGCCAAGGTGCACGAGTACCGGCACGAATTTCTTCGTCGGCCCTACCTGAAAGCCGATGGCATTCCGGCGCAGTACTCGCCAGACTTCCTCATCCGCACACCGTTCACCATCTACGTCGTCGAGACCAAGGCACAATCGGCGCTCAGTGACGAGAACGTGCAGCGAAAGCAGAAAGCGGCGTTGGCATGGTGCGAGCAGGTCAATGAGTTGCCGGAAGAACAACGCGATGGTCGGGAGTGGGCATACGTGTTGCTCGGGGAGAGCATCGTGAACGAATGGCATAAGAAGAATGCCTCCGTGACTGATCTCCTCAACTATGCGCGTCTCCGGAAGGTAAGCACTTCTCAACAACAGCGAATGTTCTAACTCGCATACAGTGTAGTTCCGGTTTAACGTCTAGCGTTAATGACGGCGCCCCGTCGTGCACTGGGCTCGTTATCAGATCGTTCGGGAACAAGGACACCGAGCGCATCTGGCATGAGCAGTACGTTAAGCGCGTGGATCGCACTGTGCAGCGAGCGACTCTGCTTCGTTTGGAGAGATGGAGGTGCAGCAGATGTCGAACTCGTCGACTGTCACTGAGGCCGACCTGATCGAGCCGATCCACCCGGGAGCGATCCTGATGGAGGTCTTCATCGAGGACTTCGGGATCACGCAGAACAAGCTCGCGGTGTCTATCGGGGGCCACATCCGTCCGTCACGGGTCCGGGGGAGAGTCTCCTCATGGCGATGGCGGGCAGGAAATTGGAGTATGCCGATCTCGACGGGCCGGGCGCGGCAACACTTCTCTCCCGGATCGGATCAGCGGACTGAGTTCCCGACCCCATGGTGAGCCGCGCCCCGACGCGCAGACGCCCCGGCGGCGCGGCCGGGGCGTCAGTGCGACGAGGATGTATGGGCGCGTTACTGGGCCAGCGCCGCGGCGACCGAGGTCGAGGGGCGGCCGAGCAGATCCTGCAGGTCAGTGCTCTCGGAGTAGACGGCGCCGGTGGCGATGGCCTCGTCCATCCCGGCGACCATCGCGGCCACCTCGCCCGGCAGTCCGAAGCTCTCGAGGGTCGACGCGTACTCGTCGGTCGTCTGGTTGACGTAGGCGACCTCGGTCCCGAGGACAGTGCCCACCTCGGCGGCGATCTCGGGGTAGGACAGGGCGGGGGAGCCCGCGAGCTCATAGACCTTGCCAGCCTGGTTCTCGCCGGTCACGACGATGGCAGCGGCTTCGGCGAAATCGCGTCGCGCGGCGCCGGACACCTTGGCGTCCCCGGCGGCGCCGAAGAACTTCCCGGCCGCCTTGCCGGAGTCGAGTGCCGAGGCGTAGTTCTCCCAGTACCAGCCGTTGCGGAGGAGTGCGTGGTCGATCCCGCTGTCGGCGAGTAGCTTCTCAGTCCCCAGGTGCTCCGGCGCCAGGCCGAGCTGGGAGGTATCGGCGTGGAGCAGGCTCGTGTAGGCGATAAAGGTCACGCCGGCGGCCTTGGCGGCGTCGATCACGTTGGTGTGCTGGGCCAGGCGCTTCCCGACCTCACTACCGGAGACCATCACGAGACGCTCGACCCCCGTCAGCGCGTCGGTCAGGGCCCGGACGTCCTCGTAGGCGGCGACCGCGACCGTCACGCCCTTCGCGGCGAGCGGGGCCGCCTTGGCCTCGTCACGGACGACGGCCGTGATGTCGCCGGCGGCGACACCGCGCGAGAGGAGGGAGTCGATGATGAGTCCGCCGAGGTGGCCGGTGGCTCCGGTGACTGCGTAGGTCATGGGCAATCCTTCGATAGATGATATGACAACTATAGCCTAGCACCGATGCCGGGTTAACGCACCGGGCGACCGTGGTTGCCGCCACGACATGGTTCGTAGCAGGGTGAGGGCATTACTCTTACCGTGTACCTCTCCGTCGAAATCCACACCGACTGGCGCGAGGAGGTCGCCCGGGGTGCGGCGGCAGCCGGCCTGGACGTGGAGTCCACCGCGCCCGTGACCAACCATCCCGCGAGCGACGGCGCAGGCGACCACCTGGGCGGCAACGACGTGCAGTTCTGGCGCGACCACCAGTCGTCCAAGGTCAATGCCATCCGCACGCGCACCCTCATCGAGAAGGCCGACATGGTGGTGGTGCGTTTCGGCGACAAGTACAAGCAGTGGAACGCCGCCTTCGACGCCGGGTACTGCGCCGCGCTGGGCAAGCCCTACATCACGCTCCACGACGCGGACATCGTCCACCCGCTCAAGGAGGTCGACGCCGAGGCGCAGGCCTGGTGCCAGACCACCGACCAGGTCGTCCAGACCCTGAGCTACGTGCTCCGCGACTGAGGCCGCGGCGTCACTGCCGGGGCCATGTGACTGTCGGGCCCTCTCACTGCAAGGCCCCGTCACTGCTGGGCCCCTGTCACTACAGGGCCCAGTCGTCGACACGGCACTGACCGTCGGCGTCGCTGCCGACCGCCACGACCCGGCCGTCGGCGGTCAGCCCGACCGTATGAGCCGCCCCGGCCGCGATCGCCACCACGTCCGTCCAGTGCCCGACCTCGCACTGTCCGAACTCGTTCGCGCCCGTGGCGTACACCGTGCCGTCGCGGCGGAGCCCCACCGTGTGGTGGCTTCCGGCCGCGATCGTGGACACGTCGCGCCAGCCCGAGACGTCGCAGGCGCCGGCGCTTGAGTCTCCGGTGGCGAGCACGGTGTCGTCGTCGTCCACTCCCACCGTGTGGAGGTGACCGGCGGCGACGGACCGCACGCGTGACCACCCTCCGACGTCGCACTGTCCCCGGCGATTATTTCCGACGACGACGACGCCACCGTCGGCACGGACCGCCACGCAGTGCCAGTCACCGCACGCGAGACCGACGATGTCGCGCCACGGCGCGACCTCGCACTGGCCCTCCGCACCGCGTCCTGCGGCGACCACCGTCCCGTTGCGGCGCAGGCCGAGGGTCGTGCGCCACCCGGCGGCCACGGCGCGGATGTCGCGCCACGCACCGACCTCGGTCTGGCCGTCCCCGTTCCAGCCCGTCGCCACAACGGTCCCGTCGGCGCGCAGGCCCACGGTGTGGGACCTGCCGGTATTGCGCGCGGCGTGCACGCAGCCGGCCGCCACCGAGACGATGTCAGTCCAGTCGGACACGTCGCACTCACCGGCCCTGGTGTGACCGGTGGCGAGCACGGTCCCGTCCCGGCGCACGGCGACGGTGTGTCGGCGTCCTGCCGCGAGAACCGACCTGGTCGCCGCGAGAACCGACCTGGTCGCCGCGAGACACGACATGGTCACCCCCGAGCTGACTGGTTCCGGATCCAGAGTAGTGCGAGATCCAGTCTTCCCGCCCGGTCAGGTTGTGGCGCCGGAATTGGTCGTCGGGACAAGATGGACCCGGTGGTCGTTGCCGCCGCACCGCACCACGGACTCGGAGGTCTCTGACATGAGGTTCATCGATTCGATCGAGATCGGGCTCGGGCGCGAGGAGACCCTCCGGCTGCTGTCCGATCCCCAGTACCTGCCCCAGTGGCTGCGGGGTCTGGTGAGGCATGAACCGGTCAGGGGGACGCACGGCGAGGTGGGCACGGTGTCCAAGGTCGTGTTCCGGACCGGGTCCACGGAGTCCGAGGCCGTGGAGACGGTCACCGCGCGGGAACCCGCCGACCTGAGCCGCCTGGAGGAGCTGGCGGGCGAGGACGAGGTGTACTTCGAGCGCGAACTCGTCGCCGAGGGCATGCGGAACATCACCCGTGACCGGCTGTTCGAGATGAACCCCCGGCGCACCCGGTGGGAGAGCGAGAGCGAGTACCTCTTCGACAGTCTCCCGATGCGGCTCGGGGCGCCTCTCATGCGCAGGGCGTTCCAGAAGCAGACCCGCCGGCACATGCAGGATTTCAAGGCGTTCGCCGAGCAGGGGATCGACGTCCGCCAGACCGACAACTGAGGTGTACGTGGCGATGCACACCGAACGACTCGCCGGGTTCGGGATCACGGATGTGACCGCCATATTCTCCGACGTCGATGAGCAGCTGAGCACGCTGAATTACGCCTCCCTGGGCTGAACGCTGGCTTCCGAACTCTCTCGGGGTGCGGCCCCGGACTGCTAGCTGCACCGAGTGGCCGGACGTGCGGAAGTGTGATGGAGTCCAGTCAACGAGGTCCGGTTGCTGTTCGTGTCACGTGGAGTATGAGTGTCTGACAAGGGGTCCGTTTTCGGTCCGGGTAGATCGTCAGGGCCTCGCCCGCGCACGGGGGCGGGAGGGAGCGGTCGACGGAACCGGATCCGCACGTCGGGGCGACCGCCTCCGGCAGAACGGACGACGTCGCCGCAGCGGGCTTCGCAGCCCGCGACCGGAGGATCGAAGGTCGCGCGTCCCGCCACGACCCTCACCATCGACGACGAGCACGCGGGCCGCCGACTCGACAAATTCCTGCGCTCGCAGCTCAAGGGCGTCCCGGCCGGCCAGATATTCCAGCGCCTGCGCACGGGCAAGCTCCGCGTCAACGGCCGCAAGGCCGAACAGAACTACCGCCTGGTCGAGGGCGATGTGGTCGAGATCCCCGCACTGACCGTCCAGCCTCCCGCCTCGAACAGTGCCCGGCCGCCAGCGGCACTACTGGACCGGGTGAAGAATTCCGTGGTGCATGAGGACGCCGACGTGGAGGTGATCAACAAACCTGCCGGGGTGGCCGTACACAAGGGCACGGACAATCCCTTCGGAGTGATCGAGGCGCTACGTCACCTTCGGCCTGATCTCCGTGAGCTCGAGTTGGGACATCGACTGGACCGGGACACCTCAGGCGTGCTTGTCCTGGCCAAGACACCCTCGATGCTGCGGTACCTCCACGACTTACTGCGTGACCGCGAGGACGAGATCGACCGGCGCTACCTCGCGCTCGTGGAATGGGCCTGGCCCGGCGGTGTGACGGTCCTGCAGACACCACTCCTCACCCTGGAGACCGGTGTCGAGGCTCATCCGGACGGTCAGCGTGCCGAGACACACGTGGAGGTCCGCGCCGGAACCCCGAGATCAGCGGGGGTCGATACCGAGATCAGCAGGGGTCGATGTACTCCGCAGACTGGGTCAGCAGCCGGGCATTGCCTCCTCGGGCGGCTTTGTCCCGGCACAGCGCGGCGGTGTCGTGCCCGTGGTCGGTGTAGATCGGGTACACGCGAGCACCGTCGAGGCTTGCACGGAGCGAGGGACACTGGCCGGGTGTCGCGAACTTGGCCCCTGGGTGCGCGTCGAGCAGATCGGCGATACCCTGCTGCGGATTCAGGGCCTCCACATAGGAGTCGAGGATAAGGATCCCGCGGCCGTCGCAGGGTGGGGCCGAGGCGGTCACAAGTCGTCCGGAGGACGTTCGGACCCCGCCGACCAGGCCCGTGGCCCCCATTAAGTCGCTCGGCTGGCCGGTGGAGGTGCCTGCTCGATCCCGCGACGAGGTCTCGCCGCCGTCCTCGGCCATGGAGTGGTTCGAGTAATCGCTCTCCGCCAGTACGGTTCCGGAGGTGGTGATCTCCTGACCCGGGCCGGTGATGGTGAACGAGTTGGCGCCGGAACGGCACGTGAGTGCGGAACCGTCCGGTCTCTCACATGCCACGTTCCCGATCTCAACGCGGTGGCCGGCGTCCAGTGAGCCCGGACCACCGGGGACCCCCTCGACAAACGTATAGCGGAGCCCGGCGGTGCCGAGCTCGATCGCACTCGGACGTCCAGGGAAATGCTGCGTGAGATCAGGCACCGATGCGGCAGGTCTGCCCGTGCACGTCACCCCATCGCCATCGGAGACGCACAACCCCCTGTACTGGCCGCTGGTCGAGTAGTTCCACGTGAACACCCCGTCGTGTTGGGGAGAGCTGAACTCCCGGGCGTCTACTGTCTGCAACGCTGGCTGATGAGCGTCGGGTTGCGACGGCGCGACCGTCGACTTCTCGCCCGCCGCCGAGGTGGTGACCGTCACCGTCTCGGTGACGCGGTCATCGGGAACCGTGGAGGTGCACCCCGCCAGCAGGAAGGCGGTTCCGACGATCGCCAGGGTGCGGCCGGCCGATCCGAATGCATCGTATGTAGTCATTTCACTTGCTCCTATCCCGGTGGTGGGGTGATGTCCACCGTGCCGCAGTGCCACTCTGACTGAAACTCCTCGAAGGCCGCAGGCGGTGAGCCGAAGGCTTCCGCCTGACTGCGCATTTCGGCGAACCATTCGCAGTACTCCCGGTCGTTGAAGTAACCGGCACCCGGGGCGTCGCCGAGATTGCGGAGGATCTCGTCCGCCACCAACCGACGGACCCGCAGTACGGGGTAGCCCGGATATCGGTCAGTCCACGATCATGAAGCCGCTGCACCGCCGCGAGCAGCGCGTGCCACGTTTGGCTGGCACCGGCACCAGGACCGGCATCGGGATCCACCCCGGCATCGGCAGCGGGAGCTTGCTCGGTTGGGGACATGGTGTCTCTTCGATTCGGGGCGTGGGTCTGTGGACTGCTGGACTCCGGGGTCTGAACTGAACTATGGCACGAGGCTCCGACATGAATGGTGCTCGACGGAGCAGAGTCACAGGCCGCAGGCCATCGTCGAGGCCAGCCGGCGGTGCCGTCGTTGTCATCGTCGAATTGGTCAGCGACGCACCGCGCCCCCGCCGGATCATTCCGACAGGGGCGCGGTGGGGTAGTGCAGGTTCTGCGGGGGAATCAGGCGAAAGCGCTGTCCAGAATCGCATTGAGCGTGCCGCTGGGGCGCATCGCGACCTTGATCTTCTCCGCGTCGGGCCGGAAGTATCCACCCAGGTCGACGGCGTTGCCCTGGACCTCGGTGAGCTCGGCGAGGATCGTGTCCTTCTCCGCCTCGAGCTTCTCGGCGAGCGGCGCGAACTTGGCCGCCAGATCGGCGTCTTGGGTCTGCGCGGCGAGCTCCTGAGCCCAGTACAGCGAGAGCCAGAACTGGCTGCCACGGTTGTCGAGCTCCCCGGTCACGCGGGAAGGCGACTTGCGGTTCTCCAGCAGCTTCCCGGTCGCGGCGTCGAGCGCCTCGGCCACGATGGTGGCCTTTGGGTTGTCGTACTTGCGACCGAGGTCGTCGAGGCTCGCACCGAGCGCGAGGAACTCCCCGAGCGAATCCCAGCGCAAGTGGTTCTCCTCCACGAGCTGCTGGACGTGCTTCGGCGCGGAACCGCCGGCACCCGTCTCGTAGAGCCCACCGCCGGCCATGAGCGGCACGATAGAGAGCATCTTGGCACTGGTGCCCAGCTCGAGGATCGGGAACAGATCCGTGAGGTAGTCACGCAGGATGTTGCCGGTCACCGAGATGGTGTCCAGGCCACGCATGGCGCGCTCGAGGGTGTACCGCATGGCACGCACCTGGGACATGATCTGGATGTCCAGGCCCTCGGTGTCGTGCTCGGCGAGGTACTCGTTGACCAGCGTGATGAGGTTGTTCTCGTGCGGCCGGTACGGGTCGAGCCAGAAGACAGCGGGTGTGTCGGAGGCCCGGGCGCGGTCCACAGCGAGCTTGACCCAGTCGCGGATCGGCGCGTCATTGACCGTGCACATGCGCCAGATGTCTCCGGCCTCGACATCCTGGGAGAGCAGCACTTCCCCGGTGGCGGCGTCGACGATGTTGGCCACGCCGCCGTGCTGGACTTCGAAGGTCTTGTCGTGGCTGCCGTACTCCTCGGCCTTCTGCGCCATGAGCCCGACGTTCGGAACGGTACCCATGGTGGTGGGGTCGAACGCGCCGTTGGTCTTACAGAAGTTGATGATCTCCTGGTAGATCCGCGCGAACGTGGACTCCGGGATGACGGCCTTGGTGTCCTTCTTGCGGCCGTCGGCGCCGTACATCTTGCCGCCAATGCGGATCATCGCGGGCATGGAGGCGTCCACGATGATGTCCGAGGGGGAGTGGAAGTTGGAGATGCCGCGGGCCGAGTCGACCATCGCGAGCTCCGGACGCTGCTCGTGGCAGCGGTGGAGCTCCTCGATGATCTCCTCCTTCTTGGCCGACGGCAGGGTCTCGATCTTGGCGTAGAGGTCGCCCATGCCGTTGTTGACGTTGATGCCCAGCTCGTCGAAGAGCTCCCCGTACTTCTCGAACGCGTCCTTGTAGAACACGCGCACGGCATGGCCGAACACGATCGGGTGGCTCACCTTCATCATGGTGGCCTTGACGTGCAGCGAGAACATGACGCCGGTCTCCTTGGCGTCCTGGAGCTGCTCCTCGTAGAACTCCAGCAGAGCCTTCTTGCTCATGAACATGGAGTCCACGACGGTGCCCTTCAACAGGGATTCCGTCTTGAGGACGTGGGTCTCGCCGTCCGGCGTATCGACCTCCATACGCACGTCGCAGTCGCGGTCGAGGATGATCGACTTCTCGCCCGCGTAGAAGTCACCGTGGGTCATGTGCGCGACGTGGGTCTGCGACGCCATGGACCACTTGCCCATGGAGTGCGGATTTGCCTTGGCGTACTCCTTGACGGCCTTGGGGGCGCGACGGTCGGAGTTGCCCTGGCGCAGGACGGGGTTGACCGCGCTGCCGAGGATCCCGGCGTACCGCTCCGCGGTCTCCTTCTCCTCCTCGGTCTGCGGGTCCCACGGGTAGTCGGGGATGTCGTAACCCTGCGACTGCAGCTCTGCGATCGCCTTGGTGAGCTGCGGGACGGAGGCGCTGATGTTGGGCAGCTTGATGATGTTGGTGTCCGGGTCCTGGGTCAGACGACCGAGCTCGGCCAGGTTGTCCTGCACCTTCTGCTCGTCGGTGAGTCGCTCGGGGAACGCACCGAGGATGCGGGCGGCCACCGAGATGTCACTGGTGGTGACGTCGATGTCGGCGGCGCCGGCGAACGTGCTGACGACCGGCAGGAACGCCTCGGTCGCCAGGCGCGGGGCCTCATCTGTCAACGTATAGATGATCGTCTGTCTGCCATCGGTCATAGGTATCGACTCTTTCGTTTCGTGTTGATCGTGTTCTTGTGGAACGTCGTCAATCGTGTTGCACCATCATCCCCCGACAGGGCGCGCAGTGGCCACCACCACGTCGCGTCCACGGGCGATGGCCGCCTATCGCCTGTGTTCGCGCACCTGCGAGCACCCCCCGTCAGTGTGGTCTACGTCGCGTTCCCGTGCGCCGGAATTCCCGGTGAAGCCCCCTGAACGAGCGTGATCGACCTGCAGAATCTGGTGGGTAGCCCGCGGTACGGGACAGGGCGGGCCACGGCGTTGTCGTCGTCGGACTACTCGTCGTCGACACCAGCGCCGATCGCCCGGCGCCCGGCCGACCACGCATCCCACAGGTGGTGGAAGATCCCGCCGTACGCCACGAGTTCGTCATGGGACCCGGCCTCGACGATGCGACCGGAGTCCATGACGAGGATCGCGTCGGCGCGGGAGGCCTGGTCGAGGCGATGGGCGATCACCACGGCGGTCCGGTCCCGGATGACCTCGTCGGCGGCGGACTCCAACGCCTCGGCGCCGGCAGATCCGGCCTCGGCGGTCGCCTCGTCCATCACCACCACGGCGGGGTCCAACAGGAAGACGCGTGCCAGGGCCAGTTGCTGCGCGGCCACCGGGTCGAGAGAGATGCCGCGGGCACCCACGACGGTGTCGAGACCACTGTGGAGTCGGTCGAACCACCCACGTGCGTGGACGCGGTCGAGGGCGGAGAGCAACTCGTCGTCGGTGGCCTCGGGACGGGCCAGCGTGAGGTCCTGGCGAAGAGTCCCGGAGAACACGTGGACCTCCTGGCTGACCGTGGCCAGGCGGGCGATCCGCTCGCGGTCCGACAGCGCGGAGATCGGGTACCCGTCGACCAGGACCTCGCCCCGGTCAGGGACCAACAATCCCGCGAGCAACGCGGCGACGGTGGTCTTGCCCGCCCCTGACGCCCCGACGATCGCGACGGTCTGGCCCGGCTCCACGACGAAGCCGATGTCGCGGACGGCCCACGCCCCGCCGTAACTGAAGCTCACGTTCCGCAGCTCCACCCTGCCGATCGGCGCCCCCACGCCGGCGTCGGGCACCGGGACCGGCGGATCCACCACCACGCCGACGATCCGGGACAGCGAGGCGTACCCGGACTGGACCGTGTCGAGCACGCGCATCATCATGTTCAGCGGTCCGCGCAGGCGGATGATCATGAGAACCGCCCCTGTCACCGCGCCTACGGTGAGCGCCCCGGTACCGACGAGGTGGTAGCCGACGAGCAGGGTCAGGGCGAGCATGCAGAATTCGGCGACGAGCATCCAGACGTTGAGGATGAGCATCGTCGTGCGGGCGCGGATGCCCTTGGTCACCACGGTCCACGAGGCGTTCGCGATCTCGTGGTGCATGGCGGTCTCCATGGAGAACGCGCGCACGGTGGCACGCCCGCGGATGGCCTCGAGCACGCGATGGGCCCGCCCCGCCATCGCCGCACGCTCCTCGGCATAGCGGCCGGGTGCCTTACGGAGGTAGAGCCGGGCGGCGAGGTAGTAGACCGGGGCAAGCGCCACCGGGATCAGCAGGAACTGCCAGTCCAGCGCGAACAGGGCGACCACCGTCGCGGCGAGGGTGAACACCGAACTGGTGAGTATCGGGATCGTCTCGGTGACCGCCGCGGACAACTCCGCGACATCGTCGGTCGACCGACTCACCAGGTCACCGGTGCCCGCGTCCTCGACACGGTGCGTCGGCAGACCCAGTGCCGTTCCCACCATGTCCTGCCGGAGGTTGGCGATGACCCGCTCGGCGACGCGGGAGACGAGGTAGAAGCCCACCGCGCTGAGCACGGCACCGGCGATGGCGGCACCGAACAGTGCCACCCCGAGATGCCAGAACGGACGTGAGGACGCACCGGTCACCACGTCGACGATCTGGCCCATCACCCGGGGAACCGTGACCGAGGCCCACGCGCCGAGGCTGAGCAGGACCAGAGCCGCCAGCAGGGCGGGCAGGGCGTGGCGGACCCGGCGGACCTGCGCACCCAACTCACAACGGACCTGGCCGAAGGTGGCCAGCGGGAAACGGAGAGAGGTGTCGCCCTTGACCGGAGGAGCGGAATCCATGGAAGTGCTCACCGGGTCACGTCCTCGCTGGTGGCGCCGACCAGGGCGGCGAGGGTGGTCACCGTGAAGTGGTTGTCGGCCACCGAGCTCCAGGACGGGGCCTCGCTGAACACGAGGGTGATCGCGTCTGGTCGGTGGGCGGCGACCCGCTCGGCGATGGTCTGCTCCGTCACCGAGTCGACGGCGGTCGTCGGGTCCTGCAGCACGAGCACCTCCGCCTCGGCCGCGAGCGCACGGGCGAGGCTGACACGCTGACGCTGACCGCCGGAGAGCATCCGGCCGTTCTCTCCGACGAGCTTGTCGGGGCCCTCGGGGATGTCGTCGCACGCCGCGAGGCGGAGCGCGTACTCCGCCCGGGCGCGGTCGGGGTGCACGTTGTCGGCGACCGTGCCGTCGAACAGGTCCGAGGCATGGGGGGCGACGATCACCCGGGTCCGCGGCATCGATTCGAGATGGTGGATCAGCGCCGGATCGCTGCCGTGGACGGCGGTGACCCCGGTCGGCATTGCGCTGATGACGGCCTCGGCGCGCTCCGCCTCGAGCTCGGAGGGACGCTCGACATCAGCCCCGAGGATCTCTCGGATCCGGCTTCCCGAGGCCTCCGCGGCCGCCCACCTCGAGGCGAGGTTCCGGCCGAACATCGTCATGGGCGTGACGAGGAACTGGGTCAGTCCCACCACGGTGATGAGCTCGCCCACGCTTACGTGTCCGTTCAACGCGAGGGCGCCAGCCGTGAGTCCGAGGACCGAGACGAACAGTGCGCCGGCCGCGTCGGTGGCGCCGTTGAGCCGGGCCTCGGCGCCGTTGGCGTGGACGGTCTTGGAGTACGCGACGTCGGACACCGCGTCGTACCGACCGCGGACGGTGACGATCGCCCCGAGTCCCTTGAGGATCCTCAGCCCGTGGACGACGTCGGTGGCGGTGGCGGCCGACTCGGCGATCGCCTGCTGCCGAGCGACGGAACGGGACTGGAGCGGGCGGGCCACGCGGAGTGCGACCACCGCGAGCAGGGGCCCGCCGACGAGGACGCCGAGGCTGAGCCACGGGTCGATCGTGAACATCACGGCGGCGCCGTAGAGGATCGACGCGAGCTCGGCGACCGGCATGACGGTCATCATCACGATGTCGCCGACACGGTTGGTGTCCGAGGTGGCGATCGACAGGAGTCCGCCGGGTGTGCGTTCCCGGCCGGCGATCCCGCGCGGGTCCTGGATGCGGTCGGTCACGAGCGTCCGCAGATCGTGGCTCACCAGTTGCTGGCTGCGAACGAGCATGAACCGTGCGGTCCAGTTCGCGACGATGGCCACCACGAACACGCACGCGAGGACGCCGATCCAGTAGCCGAGCCGACCGAGTGAGGACGTGGCGATAGCGTCGTCGACCGCGCGACCCACGACGACCGGCGTGATGCCGTTGCAGACGAAGGACACGGCCATGCCCGCAGAGGCGAGGAAGCTCCACGGGCGTTGGGACAGGGCGACCTTGAGGGTCCACCAGCGCGCATCGACCGGCGGGATACGCGACGGACGCCCTCCCGGACCGGGCAGCGCCGCGTAGTCGACGATGCTCACGCGCCCGGTATCGGAGATGGTGTCGGGCATGATCAGCGATCCTAGCGCCGAGGTCAGCGTGCCCTAATCTCCAGTGCTCGCAGGGCGGATGCGAAGGGCCGGGCAGACGGCGGCACTGAGAACGGTCGCCTACCCGGCCTGGGCCCCCAGGCTGCCGTTGCGCCACGCGCGTCCACCCACGATCTCGACGCGGTCCAGGTCCGCGACGCCGAAGGCGAGAAGAGACTGCCCGGAGTCATCGAGGACATCCTCGGTGGTTCGGAGCCAGGCCGACACGAGATGCGTCGGCAGGCGTCGCCGAGCGGACAGTGCCACGACGAATCCGGGGGCGGGGAGGTCGCGGAGAAAACTCAGCGCCTGGCTCCGGCACGGCGACGGAGCCGACCAGTCCACATCACTGATCACACAGGGGACACCGATCGCGGCGTCGGAGTCATTGCACGGCAGCACGAGGAGACTCTTGTTCAGGCGCTCGCCCCCGCCCAACACGAGATCGATCACGCCGGCGGCGAGAGGTCCGTCGTCCAGGGGGAGGGAGGGCCAATTGTGGGGAAGTTCGTCGAATCGCATGCCACCGAGCATCGGGGAGCGGCGCGTTCGCCGAAAGGCCTGGTGACTGATCTGTGGACAGTCGAGAGCGACCTGTGGAACGCCGGGCTCGGCGGAACCACGAGGGGCCGGTGGGCGTCTACCGGCGTCGGTCGATCAGGGCTCGTGTCGGAATCCGACCTTGATGGTGACCTGCCAGTGGACCACCTCGCCGCCGTCGAGGTTGCCGCGGATGGAGACCACCTCGAACCAAGCCATGTTCCTCAGTGACCTGGACGCTTCCGCCACGGCGTTCTTGATCGCCTGGTCGCTGCCGTCCGGCGAGGAGCCGACGATCTCTGTGATGTTGTAGGTGTGGTTCATGACACCCTCCCTAAGTGTGATGAAAGTCACTCTACTCCTCTATTCGGGCGGTGACCGCGCAGTAGGGTGAGGGGCGAGATCACCACGCCTTGAGAAGGAGTGACATGACCGACGTCGCCGCACGCGCGAAGGAACTCGCAGATCGACACGGCTCCGGAGAACTGGTGGTCCTGCCCACGGTCTGGGACACCTGGAGCGCCTGGACGGCGGTCGCGGCGGGAGCCGTCGGATTGACCGTGGGAAGCCACCCCGTCGCCGATGCGATCGGGAGCGCGGACGGGGAGAACATGGACTTCGGCACCTATCTGCGGGTGGTCGGGGCGATCGCCTGGGCCGTCGAGGTGCCGGTGAGCGTCGACGTCGAGTCCGGGTACGGACTCGCGCCGACCGAGCTCGTGAATCGAGTCCTCGAGGCGGGGGCCGTCGGGGTCAACATCGAGGACGTCGTCCACGGCGAGGGTAAACGCGTGCGGGACCGCCAGGAACACGCCGACTACATCGCGGCGGCCCGCGCCGCTGCCGATTCAGCGGGCGTCGACCTGGTGATCAACGGACGCACGGACGCGGTCAAGCTCGGGGCTGACGTCTTCGACGATCCCGTAGGGGAGGCCGAGGCCCGGATCAGGTTGATGGAGGACGCTGGCGCCCGTGCCGTCTACCCGGTGGGGCTGTCCACGGCGGACCAGGTCGACCGACTGGTCCAGGCGGTGACGGTACCGCTCAACGTCACCGCCCATCCGGTGAAAGGACACGGCGCGGGCGACCTGGCCGCCCTGAGGGCTCTCGGCGTCCGCCGGGTGTCGTTCGGACCCCTGTGGCAGAAATGGCTCGGCGAGATCTCGGCGGGAGAGCTGGCCGCGTGGTCGGGCCGCGAGCGAAGCTAGTGATCGCGCGATCACCCGAGATCCGGACAGATCCGAACACACGGTGAGCGTCGGTGGGACGGTGGAGGCATGGACACCGCCCCGGAACCAGGAATGCCCGACAACCGTGATTGGACCACCGTGCTCGACGGTGGCTGCGACGAGTGTGGGTACACGCCTCACGACCCCGTGACCACCTCGGAGCGAATGACGTCCGCGGCGGAGCGCTGGCGGACGGTGCTGGTCCGGGCCGGCGCCGCCGAGCGCCCGGCGCCGCGCGTGTGGTCGCCGCTCGAGTACGCGGGGCACAGCCGAGACCTCATCGGGGTCCTGGGCGACCGGCTCGAGGCCATGCTCGGCGGTGAGAACCCGACCTACGCCGATCTCGACGGTGAGGCCGCGGTCCGCGAGCACGCGTACTGGAAGGCCGACCCCGCCGATCTGTCCGACCAGCTGGCGCTCGACACCGAGCGGACACGCGGGATCCTGGCTGGTGTGGGAGACGACGACTGGGAGCGCACCGGCCGCCGTGGTGACGGCTACGAGTTCACCATCGGTTCGCTCTGCCAGTACATCGTCCACGACGTGGAGCATCATCTCCACGACGTGAACGGCTGAGCAGCGTCAGAAGGGCTGAGCTGCGCAAGTACGTTTTATCTGCGCCAGAACGCACCCTCACCGGCTGTCTGCGGGTACCTCCGACAGCGTGCGCTCGCTGCGGAACCGGCGCTTGGCGCCGCTGATCGGGTCGGTGAACGCGAGTTCGCGCGCGAGGAGTTGAAGCGGCAGCGCGGCGTCGTCGGCTGCCTCCGGAAGGAGCTGCGGGTACCGCCGGTCGCCGAGGATCGGGATGCCCAGCGCGGCGAGCTGTACCCGTAGCTGGTGCAGTCGGCCGGTGCGCGGCCGCAGCACCGTGTGCAGGACCGGTCGTCCGGCCGTGCTGGTTCCGTGGGCCAGGACGTCGATCACGGTCTCGGCGTTGGGTTCCAGGTCGGGCCGGATGACGGTTCGCCGCGGGCCTCCGGGGCTGTGGAGGTGATCGCGCCGGACCAGCGGGAGTGTCCGGCCGTCCAGGCTGCGGGTGGTCGGGTCCCATCCCTCCGGTGCCGCGGACACGGCCTCGTAGGTCTTGTCGACGGCCCGACGTTCGAAGAGTGACTGGTACGCGCCGCGCACGTCCGGCCTGGCGGTGAACATGACGAGCCCGGCGGTCGGCCTGTCGAGTCGGTGCACGGGGGTGATGTGCGGGTTGTCGAGGGCGACGCGCAGCCGGACCAGTGCGGTCTCGCGGAGGTAGCGGCCGGTCGGCGTGGTGGGGAGGAAATGGGGTTTGTCGACGACGACGAGGTGGTCGTCGCGGTACAGGATCGTCTCCCGGTAGGGCAGGACCTGTTCGTCGGGCAGCTGCCGGTAATACCAGACGAACTCATGGTCTGCCGGGGTGGAACCCGGGTCGATGGCCCGGCCGTCCGCGCCGTACACCTCGCCGGCATCGACTCGACGGAGCACCTCGTCGGGATCGAGGTGCGTGAACGCGGCCACCATGTAGTCGGCGACAGTCGCCCACGTGTCGTCGGTGGGGACTCGCAGCCGAGTGGGGCCGATCCCGTCGCGGACGGGCAGGTGCGGGCGTGTGGGCATCAGTGGGCGACGGTGTCGTGGCCCGCGCTGCCGGGCCCCTCCGCGGCGTCGTCGGGGGAGTGGAGGAGCTCCGCCACCAGCGGGAAGACCAGGACCGTCAGGGCACCGGCGGCCACGAGGACATTGGCCACGTCGGGTCGCAACAGGTCCGCACCCACCGCGACGTCGGTCACGGCCACGATGATCGGCAGTCCGGTCGCGGCGTACAACCCGGCCCGAGCCCTCTCTCGAGCGGTGGTCAGCCCGGGACTGACGTGGATCCAGGTCTCCGCCAGCCACACGATGCCGCCGCGGATGACGAGCATGGTCGCCACCGCCGCGAGCAGGAGCCACGGCGCGGCGGTGACCGCTCCGGCGCTGATCCCCATTCCGGAGACGACGAAGAACACCGGGATGAACAGGGAGTAGCCGATGGTGTCCAGTCGCCCGAGGAGATCGTCCACCAGGTCTCGGTCCCCGGTCGCGCCGCCGCCGGCAGCATCGCCCGTGGGATCACCCTGGTGCCTGGTGTACGTCTCCATCAGGCTGCGCAGGACCATACCCGCCGCGAACGCTCCGAGCACCACGCCGAGGTCGAACACGGTCGCCACCGCCATCATCGCGGCGAGCAACAGGAACACCATCCGGACCACCAGCTGACCGGTCGAGGTGTTGCCCTGTGCCAGCGCGCGGCCCATCGCCGGGACGAACAGGAGGCGCCGAGGGACCGCGAAGAGGAACAGGGCCGCGATCCCGAACAGCGCTACCGCCACCGCGGAGGAACCGATATCGCGCGTGCCGAGCAGTAGCGCCATGGCGAGGACGGGCCCGAGTTCGCCCACCGCCCCGTGGCTCAGCACGGCCTGTCCGACCGGGGTCGAGTCGTGACCGGCCCCCTTGAGGATCGGCAGCAGTGTCCCTATCGCGGTCGAGGTGAGCAGCAGTCCCAGCGCGATCGCTGTCTCCGGCCGGCCGGTGACCGCCCACCCGATCCCGGTGGCCAGGACCACGCTCGTGAGCCACGCACCGACCGCTCCCGCGCCGCGACGTCCGGACAGTGCGGAGGGCTTCAGCTCCAGACCCGCGAGGAGGAACAGCAGTCCGAGTCCGATCTCGCCCAGCATCTCCACACCGCCGGATTCCACGGCGAGTCCGAGTCCCGAGGGACCGATGAGCATCCCCCCGGCGAGCAGGAGGACGACAGCCGGGACGTACGAGCGTGTGACCCACGACAGGACCGGTGCGACGCAGATGACCAGGACGATCCAGAACAGGGACTGGATGTCGGCGGGTGTGGTGCCCGACGCCAGCACGGTGGTGGTCACGGGCGCCCTTCCGTCGCGGAGATACGCGTGAGCCTAGTGCAGGTGGCTCGTGTCCGGTGCCGGGTCGCCGGTGGACGGATCAGCCGTGCCAGAGTGTGGGTATGTCCGGCCCGCTGCTCACCCGTTCCGACGACGACCCCCGTCACCTACCGGGCTTTCGCCGAACCTTCGCGCCCGGTCATCTAACCCTCGGCCTGGGCTTCCCGCTTCGCACCCGGGGCGATGAACCGGCGGCGGACGAACTGCCCGCCCAGGTGGAGGCCGCCCGCGCCGCGGAGGCCGGTGGGTTCGCGGCCCTCTACGTCCGTGACATTCCCTTGCGGGTGCCGTCGTTCGGCGACGTGGGGCAGGTGTACGACCCGTGGATCCACCTCGCCCACATCGCCGCGCACACCTCGCGGATCGCGCTGGGGACCGCCGGGATCGTGTTGCCGGTGCGGCACCCGCTGCACGTGGCCAAGTCCGCCGCGAGCCTCGACCGGATCACCGGCGGCCGCCTCCTGCTGGGGCTGGCCTCCGGGGACCGGCCCGAGGAGTTCCGTGCCTTCGGAATCGAGCAGGGGGAGCGGGGCGAGCAGTTCCGAGAGAACCTGCGTGTGCTGCGACATGCGCTCGGCACCGAGATGCGGGGGGTCCGCTGGCCCGGAGGGTGGATGCACAGCGCGGACGTGGTGCCCAAGCCCACCGCGGCGTCGGTGCCGATCCTCATGATCGGATCGTGCCAGCAGAGCATCGCCTACCTCGCCGAACACGGGGACGGCTTCATGACCTACCCGAGAGACCATGACGCCCAGCGGCGCACCGTCGCCCGGTGGCGGGAACTGGTGGACGTCGACGCCGCGGCCTCGGCGGACACCGGATCGAATGCCGAGACGTTCAAACCGTTCGCGCAGTCGCTGCAGATCGACCTGTCGGAGGACCCGGACGAGGGCCCGTCCCCGATCTCGTTCGGATTCCGGATCGGGCGCATCGCGTTGACCGACCACCTGGCCGACCTCCGGAAGATCGGGGTGAACCATGTCCAGCTCGGCCTGGGGGCCTGCCGCCGTCCGGTCCGCGAGGTGATCGACGAGCTGGCGGAGTACGTCGTCCCGCACTTTCCCGCGCTCCACGACGAGGCGCAGTAGAGGTCGCGGACTCAGTCGGTCGCCGGACGCCAGCCGCAGGTTCAGGAGCCAGCGACGCCGGGGAAACCGCTGTCATGAGCGCGAACTCTCTCGGGCGAGAGTGACGCCACGGTGTCGCGCGGAGTCCCCGCACGGCCGTGCGGAAGTGCCTAGGGTGGAACCATGAGCGCACATCAGGACACCGGCACAGGTCCCGCCCACGACGGGATCGACATCAAGCCCCGGAGTCGCGACGTGACCGACGGCCTGGAGAAGACCGCCGCGCGCGGGATGCTCCGCGCGGTGGGGATGGGTGACGACGACTGGGCCAAGCCGCAGATCGGAGTGGCCTCGTCGTGGAACGAGATCACCCCGTGCAACCTCCCTCTCGACCGCCTGGCGAAGGCCGTCAAGGAGGGCACGCACTCCGGCGGCGGGTACCCGCTCGAGTTCGGCACGATCTCCGTGTCCGACGGCATCTCGATGGGCCACGAGGGGATGCACTTCTCCCTCGTCTCGCGCGAGGTGATCGCGGACAGCGTGGAGACCGTGATGAGCGCCGAACGGCTCGACGGCTCCGTGCTCCTGGCAGGCTGCGACAAGTCGCTCCCCGGGATGCTCATGGCGGCGGCCCGACTCGACCTGGCCAGCGTGTTCCTCTACGCCGGCTCGATCATGCCCGGCTTCGCGAAGCTCTCCGACGGCTCCGAGCGGCAGGTCACGATCATCGACGCGTTCGAGGCCGTGGGCGCCTGCTCGCGTGGACTGATGAGCCGCGAGGACGTGGACGCCATCGAGCGCGCCATCTGTCCCGGCGAGGGGGCCTGCGGAGGTATGTACACGGCCAACACCATGGCCAGTGCTGCCGAGGCGATGGGGATGTCGCTGCCCGGTAGTGCCGCGCCGCCGGCCCCGGATCGCCGGCGAGACGGGTTCGCCAAGGCCAGCGGTGAAGCGGTGGTGGAGTTGCTGCGGCGGGGGATCACCGCGCGCGACATCATGACCAAGGAGGCCTTTGAGAACGCGATCGCCGTGACCATGGCGTTCGGCGGGTCGACCAACGCCGTGCTGCACCTGCTCGCGATCGCCGCCGAGGCCGAGGTCGAGTTGACGCTCGACGACTTCGCCCGCATCGGCGCGAAGGTCCCGCACCTGGCCGACGTCAAACCGTTCGGTGCGCACGTGATGAATGACGTCGACACGATCGGAGGCGTCCCGGTGGTCATGAAGGCCTTGCTCGACGCCGGACTGTTGCATGGCGACTGTCTGACGGTCACCGGGAGGACCGTCGCCGAGAACCTCGCCGACATCGCGCCGCCGGACCCGGACGGGCACGTGCTCCGCGCAATGGCTGAGCCGATCCACCCCACCGGAGGCATCACCATCCTGCGCGGCTCACTGGCGCCCGAGGGGGCGGTGGTCAAGTCCGCCGGCTTCGACTCGGACGTGTTCGAGGGCACCGCCCGCGTCTTCGAGCGGGAACGTGCCGCGATGGACGCGCTGGAGGACGGCACGATCACCGCCGGGGACGTGGTGGTGATCCGCTACGAGGGGCCCAAGGGCGGCCCAGGTATGAGGGAGATGCTCGCCATCACCGGCGCCATCAAGGGGGCTGGTCTGGGTAAGGACGTCCTGCTGCTCACCGATGGCAGGTTCTCCGGCGGGACGACCGGATTGTGCGTCGGCCACGTCGCCCCCGAGGCCGTCGACGCCGGGCCGATCGCGTTCGTCAACGACGGGGACCGGATCCGACTGGACGTCTCGAAGGGCACGCTCGACGTGCTCGTCGAGGAGGCCGAGTTCGAGTCCCGGAAGGACGGTTGGGAACCGCTGCCCCCGCGCTACACGCGCGGGGTTCTGGCCAAGTACTCGAAGCTGGTGCAGTCGGCGTCGGTTGGCGCGATCTGCCGCTGACTCCTCGGCGGGCGAGGCATGCACCACGGGCCGGTTACCTCCTCAGAGGTCACCGGCCCGTGGTGTCGTGCGGGTGCGGTCAGTCGAGAACCGAGCCGTCATCCAGATGAGAGAGCATCCCACCGTCGGGGAGCTCTCCGGTCACGAGATAGACGATACGGTTGGCGATGCTGACCGTGTGATCGGCGAAACGCTCGTAGTAGCGGGCCAGCAGCGCCAGATCCACGGCGGAGACGGATCCGTGCGGCCAGGACTCGTCGGAGATCTGCTTCATCAGGGACGCGTGGAGGGCATCGATGGCGTCGTCCTGTGCGTCGAGCGCGAGCGCCTTCTCGGCGTCGCGGGCCTCGAGGAGCTCGGCTAGCTGGCGGGCCAGTGCGCCATCGCGCTCGGCGAGCTCACGGATGATCGGCACCACGTCCTCGGGGACGACCGCGTTCGGGTAGCGGCGACGGGCGACCCGCGCGATGTGGCCGGCGAGCGCGGCCATCCGGGTGAAGTGCTCGACGATATAGATGCCCGACATCACCTGACGGAGGTCTCCGGCGACGGGGGCCTCGAGCAGTAGCAGGTCGAACGCGTGCTGCTCGCTGACCTCGCGGAGCTCCTCGAGCTCGGCGGCGCCGTCGATCACCTCGGTGGCGGCGGTTTCGTCGCGCTCGAGGAGGGCGACGGTGGCCCGGTCGAGGAGGCGGACATTGCTCTCGCAGAAGCGGCCCAGCTGGTCGGCGAACTCGTCGAGCTTGGAACGGAAGACATTGCGCATGCGGCAACTGTAGTGAATTCGCAGGCGGCGGGACACGTCGTTCCCTCAGAGTTCACCCGTCGGACGTGCTGTGGGGGGGTATCACGGGGGAGAAGGTAGACAGGTCTGTCTACCTGGCGATATCGTCGGCTCCCTACGCGACGTCCACGAAAGGACCAGGCATGACCCTCTTCCTGTACGAGAGCACCCCCTCCGAGGAGCAGAAGGCCGATCCGTCTGCGCTCGTCGACGCTCTCGCCTCCGCCCTGACCGAGGCCGGAGCCGAGGTCATCGAGACCCAGATCACCAAGGGCGCGGCCCGCGTGTTCACCATCGTCGAGCTGGCCGACGGACCGAACGGCGCCTGCGCCACCGAGGCCCCCGCCCTGGACGCCGCCGCACTCGGCGTCGCCGACGTCACCGAGCCCGCCCAGGTCCGCCTGGTGGGCACCGACCTCGAGACCATCAAGGCCGCCCGCCCCGAGGCCGGCTACCTGGTCGAGTGGGACATTCCCGCCGAGATCGACATGGACACCTACCTGGCGCGCAAGAAGGAGAAGTCCCCGAAGTACGCCGAGATCCCCGAGGTCTCCTTCCTCCGCACCTACGTCCGCGAGGACACGGACAAGTGCCTGTGCTTCTACAACGCGCCGGACACCGACGCCGTGGTCCGGGCGCGTGAGATCGTGTCCACCCCGATTTCCCGCCTGCACGAGCTGGCATGAGCAACTCCACGGCCAACACACTGACCGTCGATCTCGGCGCCCCGCGCGCGAGGCTCGTCGCCGGTGATCTCGGCGATGTCCCGGTGAAGGATCTCGTCGCGGTGATCGACTCGATCGCCGCACGGGCCTCCGCCCTCGATCGCGCCGACGTGGACCTGAGGGAGGACATCATCACCCTTGCCGGACTCGGTCTCTTCGACGTCGACCGCACACCGGTCTCCGTTGCTGCGACGATCATCGAAGCGGTGTCGACGGAGAGCATGGCCGTGGCGTTCGCATCCTGGGCGCAGCGGATGACCGCCGCGTACCTCCGGCACGCCGCCGACCGGTCGGAGACCGCACAGCGCACGTACCGCGACGTGGCAGACGGACGGCGTCCGGGCGTCACCGGCATGGCCGCCGCGCAGCGCCAGGCCGTGGGGCTGGGAGACGTGCCCATCACGGCCACCCCGGTCGAGGGCGGGTACCGGATCGACGGACCCATCGCGTGGGCCTCCAACGTCTACCCGGACAGCACCATCGTCCTGGCGGCCAACACCGAAGACGGCCGGAGCCTGGTCCTCACCTTCGAGGGCTCGGCGCCAGGCGTGGAGATCCGGACGGCTCCGGACCTGCTCGCACTCAACGCGACGGCGTCCACGATGATCGGGCTCAACGGGGTGTTCGTCCCGGACGCCCAGATCCTGGGTGAGGACCTCCCGGACTTCCTGTCCGGCGTCCGCCCGCAGTTCCTCATCCTGCAGGCCGCGTTCTGCTCCGGCGTCGGGGCGCGTTCACTCACCGAGGCCGAGAAGCGTCTGCAGGGCCTGGGCGAGTTCTACGCCGATGAGCACTCCGCGCTGGTCGCCCGTCACGACCACATGCATGCTGAGCTGCATCGTCTAGCGGCCGCGCCCGGAGACGGTGAGCTGTCGGACCTGCTCCTGTTGCGCCTCGACGGCGCCGAGATCGCGCCCGCCGCGACCCGGCTCGAGGCGGTCCTCTGCGGCGGGATGGGTTACGCGCAGGGCGCCCCCGCCAACCGCCGGATGCGTGAGGCGGCGTTCCTGCCCGTGCAGTCGCCGTCGCAGTCCCAGCTCCGGTGGGAGCTGGAGCGACTGGGGATCGTCGCGTGACCTCCGTCCTCGAACGCCCGGTCACCGTCAGCGTGACCGGGCTCCGGCACCGTCTCCCCGGTGGGCGGCAGCTGTTCGACGATCTCGAGCTCCGCGTCCGGGCGGGCGAGTCCCTCGTCCTGCTCGGCCCGTCCGGCGTCGGCAAGTCGACCCTGCTGCGCTTCCTCGCCGGGCTCGAACGACCTGCTGGCGGCGAGCTGCAAATCGGGACGCGGCACGAGTCGAGCGTCGACGCCCACTCGTACGCGGTCGTCTTCCAGAAGCCGTTGCTCTACCCGTGGCTGACAGTGCGGGAGAACGTCGCACTCGGCGGACGGTTCCGCGCGCTGCGCGATCGAGTCGACGGTGCCCACGTCGACGAGCTGCTCGAGCACTTCGGTATCGCCGAATTGGCCGACTCACGTCCGGATCAGATCTCCGGGGGGCAGGCCCAGCGTGTCGCGGTGGTCCGTGCTGCGGCGACCCGTCCTGAGATCCTCCTCCTCGACGAGCCGTTCAGCGCACTGGACCCGGTGACTCGCTCGGATTCCCAGCGTTGGTTGGTCGACGTGACCGCCGAGCTCGGCGTCACCACGGTCATGGTGACCCACGACGTCGACGAGGCGTTGATCGTCGGTTCGCGTATCGCCCTGCTCGGGTCCTCCGGCAGGGTGCAGCAGGAGTGGATCAACCCGTCGCACGGCACGTCCGACTCGGCTCCCGCTCTCCGCGAGGAGATCCTGGCCGCATACCGGACGGCCTGATCCGCGCGATGGCTGCAGATCCCGGGACCCGAGGTCCCGTCCTCGACAGGCGTTCGCTGCTCCGCGCCGGCGGTGCGGTCGCCGTGGGCGCAGGTGCGCTCGGGGGAGCGGCGACGCTCGCCGACCTCGTCGCGGCGGCCACCACCTCGCGGGGCGTGGCGACCGAGGACCTGCGTATCGGGTACCTCCCGATCACCGACGCCGCGCCGTTGCTCGTCGCCCACGGCGACGGGTACTTCGAGCAGCAGAAAATCATCGTCGGAAGGCCGGTGCTCTTCCGCTCCTGGTCGTCCCTGATGGAGGCGTTTCTCACCCGGCAGGTCGACCTCATCCACCTGCTCATGCCCTCGGCCGTGCAACTGCGCTACGTCCTCGGTGCGGACGTGAAGGTCGTCAGCTGGAATCACACCGGCGGTGGCGCGGTGACCGTCGCCCCCCACATCTCCGACATCTCGGAGCTCGCCGGAACCCAGGTGGCGATCCCCGGGTGGTGGTCGATCCACAACATGCTCCTGCAGCGCGTGCTGCGCGCCCGGGGGCTCACCCCGGTCGCCCGGAAGGCACCCAGTCGTTCAGAGGGCACCGTCGAGCTGGTCGTCATGGGCCCGTCGGACATGATCCCCGCACTGGCGACCGGGTCGATCTCCGCGTTCACCGTGGCCGATCCGTTCAACGCCGGCGCCGTGGCCCGGGGCGTCGGCAGGCTCCACATGCTCCTCGACGAAGTCTGGCGTGACCACGCCTGCTGTGTCACGGTCATGCACGAGGACCTCATCGACACGCGACCCGATACCGCCCAGGCACTGATCGACGCGGCCGTCGCGTCTCAGATCGGTATCCGGGCGGACCGGACCGGGGCCGCCGCGATCCTGTCCGGGAAGGGCTATCTCCCACAGCCGCCCAGGGCCGTCGAGGTGGCGATGGCCGGGTCCGTTCCGGATCCGACCGGCGGTCCCGACCGCCCCCGCATCGACTTCCACCCGTATCCCTTCCCGAGCTTCACCGAGGAGCTGGTACGGCAGATGCGGCAGACGGTCGTCGACGGCGAGACCGGGTTCCTCGACGGACTCGACCCGTCCTCCGTCCACCGTGAGCTCGTCGACGACCGCTTCGTCCGGGCCACCATCCGGCGTCATGGGGGACCGGCTGCGCTCGGACTGCCCGCCTCGCTCACCCGACACGAACGGTTGATCTAGATGACTCCCACGCACACCACGTCCCCTGACGGGGACGGATTCGGCACGGGCCAGCTGGCGGTGTCGCATGCCGAAGGGGCAACGACCGACGGAGTGGGCTCCACCGGTACTTCACGTCGCCGGGGTGGCAGCCGCAGTTCCGGATCGTCGGCGATCAGCGGGTTCGCCGTCCGCTGGAGTGCCGGACTCCTGGGACTGCTCGTGGGTCTGGGGATCTGGTTCCTGCTCACCTCGGGTCTGGTCACCGATGACCCGGTGATCAGCGGGATGTCGCCGGTCAAGACGATCGCCGGCCTGGGCGACCTGTTGGACCGCGGTGTATTGCTCTCCGATGCCGGAGTCAGCCTCTACCGCCTGGTGGCGGGGCTGGCGCTGGCGGCGCTGCTGGGTATCCCGCTCGGATTGTGGCTGGGACTCCGCCGCGGCGCCGAGGCAGTGGCAGGCCCGCTCGTCCAGTTCCTCCGGATGATCTCGCCCCTCTCGTGGGCGCCGGTCGCGATCGCGGTGTTCGGTATCGGCAACGAGCCGGTGATCTTCCTCGTGGCCGCGGCGGCGGTGTGGCCCATCATGCTCTCGACCTCCGCGGGCGTCCACGCCATGGACCCCGGGTACGTCGACGTGGCCCGGACGATGGGCGCGAGCAGCTGGGAACGGTTGACGCGGGTCATCATCCCGGCCGTCCGGCCCTCGATCCTCGGCGGCGTCCGCATGGCACTGGGCACGGCGTGGATCGTGCTGGTCCCCGCCGAGATGCTCGGTGTCCGGTCAGGCCTGGGGTATCAGATCCTCAACGCGCGCGATCAGCTCGCCTATGACCAGGTGATGGCCGTGATCCTCGTGATCGGCGTCCTGGGATTCGCGCTCGACTCCCTGTCGCGGCTGCTGCTGCATGGCCGTTCAGTTCGCTGACCGGCGCGGGTGGTCCGGCAGAGCCGACGAGACCGCAGAGCCGCCGACTCCGCGTGGCCGCCGGCGACGGTGGTCGGAGCGGTTCGACGGTCAGTGGTTTCGGAGAGCTTCGATCAGGTCGTTCTTGTTCATTGAGGACCGTCCCTCGATGTCCAGTTCGCGGGCTCGCTGGCGTAGGTCGTCCACGGTCCAGTCGTCGTAGGAGCCCGCTTCGCCACCGCGGCGACCCACCTTGGAGCGGGACGTGTTGGCGGAAGCGTTGGCGATCCGCGCGGCCTTCTCCTTGCTCGCGCCGTCCTCGCGCAACGCGTCGTAGACCTCCTCGTCCTTGACGCTGGAGGAACTCTGGTCTGACGTGTTCCGGGGCATCCTGGCCTCCTGTCGTCGAGTCGGGTGCTCGCCCTCGGGTTTAACAGGTAGCGGCCGATTCCGCGACCGGTCGGCGCCGGAACCCGATGCCCCGCAGCTCTTAACCGCGGACCAGCTCGGAGCGCAGGTGATGGGTCAGTGGTTGTCCCACCGCGGCCATCGCGAACGTGGTGGTGAGTCGGTCGCCGACGAGTTCGTAGCGACGGTGGGTCGACGTGACCTGCTTGGCGCTCGCGCTGTTCATCACGCTGGCGCGGAACTCGAGCACCACCGAATCGCCGTCGACGGTGAGGGTGCCTTCGCAGAGTTCGGTCTGCCCGGTGGGCTGGGCGAGGATCAGCTCGGCGGTCCCGTCGCCGGGGATGCGCAGGTAGCCGGTCTCCGTGTGCATGGGGTTACCCGCCGGCCCGCGGGTCTTCTGCACGAAGTGGAGGAACGGTTTGCCGACGTCGGTGAAGGTGACCTCCTCGCTGTAGGAGAAGTCCTCGATCGTCGGATACGAGCCGCTGCCCTGCCCCTTCCAGGTGCCGAGCAAGGGGGAGACGGGGGAGAGGTTCGTGGCGAGCGACGAGGCGGTGTCCATGCCCTGAAGCGTAGGTCACCGGGGAGGAGGTGACGACGACGGCGACGGGGTCACCTGTCCCAGAACGGTTCCCCGGAGGAGTCGAGCCGTATTCCCTCGCTCGGATTGTGGGGGACGATCTCGCCGGTGTGCATGAGGTGTCCGACGGACAGACCGTGCATCGTCGTCACCACATCCGCCACCACCCGACGGTGACACCGCCACCACACCGACTCCGAACACATGACGGCGGTGCGTCTGCTGCGGGCATCCGCCACGACCCGGTCCAGCGCGGTGCGGAACTCCGGTGTCCGCGTCCATGCGGAGTAGGCGCGGAACGCCTCGACCCGCCACCAGGTGTCCGGCGAGGCCCGCCGTTGCGCGGCGGTGAGGCTGCGCCGCCCGCCCAGGTCCTCTTCCCAGCGGTAGTCGATCCCGGCGTCCCGGGTGATCTCGGGAACCGCGCCCCTGGACGCGGCCTCGTTGGCGCGACTGCCGGGGAACCGTCGGATGTCCACGAGGAGTTCGACGCCGGCACCGGTGAGGAGGGCGGCGAGCTGGTCGCGGTCCAGGCGTCCGTGGCCGACGGTGAGCAGCATCAGTGCCCGGCGTCCTCGGTTTCGCCCCTGGTCATGCTGTCTTCCTTGCGCTTGCTCTTGCCCTTGCGCGAGGGGAGGAGGTGGAGGACGGCCACCACGACAGCGCCCACCAGCAGACCGAAGATCAGCGAGCAGACCGTGTTGATGAGCCAGCTCAGGGCCGCGCCGACACCGGCGATGCCCTGCGCGGGATCGGCCAGGACGTGGACCAGGTGGTACGGCGCGGTCACGCCGAGCTCGTCGAGTCCCACCAGGAGGATGTGACCGCCGACCCAGAGCATCGCGAGCATGCCGACGAACGAGATCACGGCGAGCACCGTCGGCATGGCGTTGACGAGCCCGGTACCGAACCTGCTCAGTCCACCGGACCCCGTGCGCGCCAGATGCAGCCCTATGTCGTCCATCTTCACGATCACGGCCACGACGCCGTAGACGAGGGCGGTGATGCCCAGGCCCACCACCACGAGGATCACGGCCCTCGACAGGAACGGCTCGTCGGCCACCTCGTTGAGGGCGATCACCATGATCTCGGCGCTGAGGATGAAGTCGGTGGTCACCGCGCCGCGCACCATGCGTTTCTCGGCATCCGGGCCCTTGTCCGCGACCGGCACCGACTCCTCGTGGTGCCCGGAGACCTTCTCCCAGACCTTCTCGGCGCCCTCGTAACAGAGGTAGAGCCCGCCGCACATGAGGATGGGAGTGAGGATCCACGGGACGAACTGGCTGAGCAGCAGGGCAAAGACGATGATGATCGCCTTGTTGCCCAGGGAGCCCAACGCGATCTTGCGGATGATCGGCAACTCGCGTTTCGGTTCCACCCCCTGCACGTACTGCGGGGTCACCGCGGTGTCGTCCACCACGACACCGGCGGCCTTGACCGAGGCGCGCCCGGCAGCGGCGGCGACGTCGTCGGAGCTCGCCGCCGCCATCTTGGCGAGCACTGCGATGTCGTCGAGCAGGGCGGCGAGTCCTCCGGCCATTGGTTCCTCACTTCTCGTGCGCGGAGAACGATCCGCACTGGCGTGCCCGGGCCCTGCGCTCTGGCGTGAGCGGGGGATCCGCGGCTTCTTCTGGTCCGGCCGTCAACTACCGGATCAGCACAGCGTAGCGCCGTGGGCCACCGCCTGTGGCCGACGCGCCTGCACGCGGAACGGGTGACCCGGGGACGCCCGCACGCCCGAACGCACGCTCGGACGCTCGGCGTCACCCATCCACGGCGTCGAGGACCCACCGCAGCATGCCGACCCCGGCCCTGCCCAGCGTGATACCCGCGGAAAGGGAGTTCATCGGACCGTCCGGCAGCCAGAGCATCCTCCGCGCCCACCCGGGCAGCGCGGCCACCGCGCCGTACCGGAGTATCAGGTACGCCGGCGTGTCGATCCGGCCGACCGGGGGCTCGTCGAGGAGGAAGCGCCGGGCGTCCAGGGTGGCGGGGGAGGGCTCGAGCACCGGGAGGTACTCGTGGAGCGCCGCATCGAGTTCGTCCGCCGTCCGGGGGACATCGCGCGCACCGAGCATGAGTCTGGTCCGAGCCGACTGCCGCACGTACTCGTCCCGCGCCCGCACCGTCAGCGGCTGCCGGCCGTAGAGCCGGTGGCACTCGAGAAAGCTCCAGATCTCCGCGACGTGCACCCAGCGCAGGAGGTCGGTTTCGCGGGCGTCGTACGGACGTCCCCGGAAGTCGACACCCACGACGGAGCGGTGGACGTGGTTGATTGTGCGGATCAGGTCGGTGGCATCCGAGATCGTGCCGAAAGTGGTGGTGGCGATGAACCCCGCGGTGCGCTGCAGGCGCCCCCACGGGTCGTTGCGGTAGTCACTGTGATCGGCGACCCCGGCCATCGCGAGCGGATGCAGCGACTGCAGCAGCAGTGCGGTCAGTCCCGCGGCGAACATCGACGCATCGCCGTTGACCCGGCAGATCGCGTCCCCGGGCGAGTTCCAGCGTTCGCCCTCGGCCTCCCAGATCTGCTGCCGCCGCGCCGCCGCGTCCTCGCCGGCGATCCGCGACCGCACCACGAGCCCCACCCGGCGTCGGACCCCGGTCAGCGTCCGCGACGCCGTCGTCGTCATCGTCGTCATGACCCCACCACCCGGACACACCACCTCGGCACGAGACGTTGTGTGGGTCACCATATCCTTCGATGTCGCGCCCTCGCGCGGTATCGTCGCGCGAATGAGTTCGCTGTACCCGTTCCGGTCCGTCGGTCCTCGTGCGCGGGGGGTGGCCAGGGTCGGGGCGATCCTCGGCGTCCTGGTGGCGATCAACCTCACCGCCAACCTCGCCGGACTCGCCCATCGTGAGTGGGTGATCCCGCTGTCGGTCCTGGCGCTGGTGACGGTGGTCAAGCTGCGGGGGATGCACTGGTCGGAGCTCGGTCTGTCTGTCCGGCACATGCCGCGCGGCCTCGCGTACGGCGTCGCCGCGACGGTGGCGGTCGCCGTGGTCGTCACCGCGGGCTGCCTGATCCCGCTGACGAGCCCGTTCTTCCTCTCCGAGCGCTATTCGGACCTGCGCATGGCGGTGTTCTCGGCGCTCGTGCTGATCCCGCTCATGACCGTCCTGCCGGAGGAGTTCGCGTTCCGCGGCGTCCTGCAGGGCGCGCTCGAGCGGACCTTCGGCACCCGCGGGGTGTTCGTCGTGGGATCCGTGGCGTTCGGCCTGTGGCACGTCACCACGTCGCTCGGCCTGACCTCGGGCAACGCCGGACTGTCCGACCTGCTCGGCACAGGACTCGTCGGACAGCTGGCCGGGGTCGCGCTGGCCGTGGCCGCCACGTCGGTCGCCGGCGCCGCGTTCATCTGGGTCCGTCGCCACAGCCGCAGTCTGCTCGCGCCGATCGGCCTGCACTGGGCCTTCAACGCCGTGGGTGCGTTGGCCGCCGCCCTCACCTGGCGGGCAGTGGCCGGCTGATCATCGCGCGCACTGCCACCAGCACCACGGCCATACAGGTGCCCATCACCAGGAGCATCGGCAGCGCCGAATGCGGGCCGGCGAGACCGGTGAGCGGCGAGACGATCGCGGCGAGGCTGAACTGTGCTGCACCAAGGAGCGCCGATCCGGAACCCGACCGACCGCGCGTCGCCTGCATGGACAGGGCCGCGGCGTTGGGGAGGACCAGGCCGATGGACAGCGTGAGGAGGAGGAACCCTACGGTGACCGGGAGCAGGCCGAGGGTGCCGGCCGGGGACAGGGCGACGACGACGGCGAGGTAGACCACTGCCGTCGCCACGCCCGCCACCCCGGTGAACAGGATCCGCTCGGGCGCGAACCGACCGACCAGCCGCGCACCCGCGAGGTTGGACACGAGGATCCCCAGCGAGTTGACGGTGAACGCGACCGCGTACGCGGTCGGCGACAGGCCCACCATGTTCTGGTAGATGAAGGGGCTCGCCGAGATGTAGCTGAACAGGACGCCGAACGTGAAGACGAACGCCGACATCCTGGCCAGGAACGGCCCGTAGCCGGCCACGGCACCCATGTCGGACAGGGTCGAGGCGATCCCGCCCGTTCGTCGGTCGGCTGGGCGCAGCGACTCGGGAACAGCGACCAGCACCCCGACGAGCGTGATTGCCGACAGCGCGGCGAGCAGCCAGAACACCCCGCGCCAGCCACCGAACGGCACCACCGCACCGCCGAACAGCGGGGCGATCACCGGGGCGATCGACTGGATCGCCATGAGTGTCGCGAACGCCTTGGCCACCCCGGCCCCGCGGCCCACGTCCACGACGATCGCCTTGCTCAGGACGATCCCGGCGGCGCCGAAGAAGCCCTGCGCGATCCGGCCGAGCAGCAGGACCTCGATCGACGGTGCCAGCGCGCAGACGACCGCGGCCACCAGCGTGCCGACGGAACCGAGCAGGAGCAGGCCCCGCCGACCCAGACGGTCGGACAGGGGACCGAACACGAGCTGCCCCGCGGCCATGGCGATCATGAACGCCGTCAGCGTCAATTGGGCGACAGAGGCCGTGACGCTGAACTCGTCGACGATCAGCGGGAGTGCCGGGAGGTAGGTGTCGGTCGCGAACGGTCCGATCGCCCCGGTGAGCGCCAGTGCCACCAGCATCGTGGCGGGAACCGTGCCGGGCACAGTGCCGGGAACCGTGCCGAGCGCTGCGGGCGGTGGAGCCGGCTCGGGAGTGGGGGAAGAGTTCACCCGGTGCACGTTACCGGCGTCGCGGGATCACTCCCGGCCGGCGGTGACCCACCGTTACCCCCCGGACGCCGGAGGTGGCGATGCGGTCAGTTCAGCTCGACCTCGGCGACGCCGTCCAGGTACGTGATCGCGCCGTGCTCGAAGGCGGAGACCCAGCCGCCGTCTGTGGTGGTCTCGTCCGAGACGGGGAAACCGAGCTCGCCCTCGGGGCCGCCCGCGTCCAGGTAGGCGACGAGGATCTCGCCCTGCACGACGAACGCCCCGCCCTCAGGTGTCAGGACGATCGCGCCGCGCTCGAACGTGGTGATCGATCCGCCGGCGACCTCCTCGGCGGGACCGGTCGCACGGCCGAGGTCGCTCTCGACTCCTCCCAGGGCATCCCAGCGCTCTGCGACGGGGCCGGGGACGTCGACCGAGGTGTCAGCGGGGCCTGGGACGGGAGTCGAGCTCGTCGTCGTCGCCGTCTCACTCCCGGCCGTCTCTCCCTCCGAGGTCTCTCCCTCCGAGGACTCTGCCGCCGAGGTGCCACCGGGCGACGACGTCTGCCCCGCCGCGGTGTCGTCGCCGCCGGACGCGCATCCGCTCGCGCCGGCCGCGACTAGAGCGGCGAACGTGAGGGTGGCGAGAACCCGAGTCGTGGTGGCCATGTCCGATCCTCCCGTCGACGGTGGTGGCCCGAGGTGCGGCTGCCGAAGACTCTAGTACGCGCCGCGACGCACGACGGCCGGGCAGGAACGGCGCGCCTGAGAAGCGCCTCCCGACCTGCCCGGCCGACCTGGGGAGCTCGTTCGAGCAGGGCGTCAGTTCGGGGTGACTGTCGCCTGGTTTCCGGCGATGTCCCAGGTGATCTCGCCGTTGTCGAACGTCGAGATGAAGCCGCCGTCCTGCGGGGTCTCGTCGGTCGTCGGGAAGCCGAGGTCGCCGCCGGGGCCACCGTTCGACATGTACTCCTTGAGGATCTCGCCCTGGACGAGGAACGCCTGGCCGTCCGGGTTCTGGATGATCGTGCCACCCTCGAACTCGAGCATCTGGCCGCCCGCGACCTCCTGCGCCTCGCCGACGGGGGCACCGAGGTGCCCGGACGCACCCTGGATCTCCTCGTACTTCTGCGCGATACCGGCCGGGGCCTGCACTTCGGAGCCGTCGGGGAGCGCGATGGGGGCCATCTCGCCGCCACCGGCAGCGGCGCCGTCCTCGCCCTCGCCGGATGCGCCGTCCGCACCCCCACCGGAGGCACCGTCTGCGCTGCCGCCCTCGCCGTCAGCTGCCTCGCCGTCCGCTCCGGCCTCGCCGGATCCCTCACCGTTCAAGGCCTGGCCTGCGGCGTCGGTGGCGTCCGCCGCCGCGCTGCCGGCTGCCTCGGTGGCCTTGTCTGCCTGCGACGCCGCAGCGTCCGTCGCGCCGTCGACGGCGCCCTGCACGTCCTCGGACCCACACGCCGACAGGGCGAGTAGGGCTGCCGCGCTCGCGGCGATGATGGTCTTACGCATCAGAAAACCTTTCCGTTGCTCATTCCATTCCAGTACCGGGTCAACGGTATTGGCCGGCAGTGTGCCACGGGCGATTCTCTGTGTCACTGTTCGGTAAGCGGCCGATACCCTGGGTCTATCAGGAAATTCTGTGCGTGTCGCCAGGCGTGTCGGGCGTCGGAGCCCGGGGATCGGGCGCGCGATCCGACGCCCGGTGGGTCAGAGGCCGGGCCGCTTACCGATGGTCAGCGTGACCTCGCCGGTGTGCGCGAAGAAGTCCTCGCCCTTGTCGTCGACGACGATGAACGCGGGGAAGTCCTCCACGTCGATCTTCCACACGGCCTCCATGCCGAGCTCCTCGTACTCGATCACCTCGACGTGCTTGATGCAGTCCTGGGCCAGACGCGCCGCCGGGCCACCGATCGAGCCGAGGTAGAAGCCACCGTGCGTGGCGCACGCGTCGGTCACCTGCTTGGAGCGGTTGCCCTTGGCCAGCATGACCATGGAGCCGCCCGCGGCCTGGAACTGCTCGACATAGGAGTCCATGCGGCCGGCGGTGGTGGGTCCGAAGGAACCGGACGGCATGCCCTCGGGGGTCTTGGCCGGGCCAGCGTAGTAGACGGGGTGGTCCTTGAGGTACTGGGGCATCTCCTCGCCGGCGTCGAGGCGCTCCTTGATCTTGGAGTGCGCGATGTCTCGGGCGACCACCAGCGGGCCCGTCAGCGACAGGCGGGTCTTGACGGGGTGCTTGCTCAGCTCGGCCAGGATCTCCGGCATCGGCTTGTTCAGGTCGATCTTCACCGCGGCGCCCTTGCCGGTTCCCGAGATGCCGTCGGTCGCGGCGTCGAGCTCGGCGTCAGTCGTGGCGGGCAGGTACTGGCCGGGGTTGAACTCGAGCTGCTCGAGGAACACTCCCTCGGGAGTGATCTTGGCCTTTGCCTGACGGTCGGCCGAGCAGGAGACAGCGATCGCGACCGGGAGCGAGGCGCCGTGGCGGGGGAGACGGACCACGCGCACGTCGTGGCAGAAGTACTTGCCGCCGAACTGCGCGCCGATCCCGATCTTCTGGGTGAGCTCGAAGACTTTCTCCTCGAGCTCGACGTCGCGGAAACCGCGGCCGGTCATGGCGCCCTCGCGGGGCAGCTCGTCGAGGTAGTGGGCCGACGCCAGCTTGGCCGTCTTGACCGTGTACTCGGCCGAGGTGCCGCCGATGACGATAGCCAGGTGGTACGGCGGACACGCGGCGGTGCCGATCGAGCGGATCTTCTCCTCGATGAACTGCATCATCCGCTCGGGGTTCAGGATCGCCTTGGTCTCCTGGTACAGGAAGGACTTGTTTGCCGATCCGCCGCCCTTGGCCATGAACAGGAACTTGTAGGAGTTCTCGTGGCCGGGCTTGGTGTCGGCACCGATCTCGATCTGCGCCGGCAGATTGTGCCCGGTGTTCTTCTCGTCCCACATGGTGAGCGGGGCGTTCTGCGAGTACCGCAGGTTGAGGCGGGTGAACGCGTCGTAGACGCCGCGGGACACCGTCTCCTCGTCCGGACCGTCGGTCAGGACATGCTGGCCGCGCTCGCCCTTGACGATCGCCGTTCCGGTGTCCTGGCACATGGGCAGCACACCGCCGGCGGCGATGTTGGCGTTCTTGAGCAGGTCCAGGGCGACGAACTTGTCGTTGTCGCTGGCCTCGGGGTCCTCGAGGATCTTCGCGACCTGGGCGAGGTGATCGCTGCGCAGGTAGTGCGAGATGTCGTGCATCGCGGTCTCGGTGAGCAGGCGGATCGCCTCTGGCTCGACCTTCAGGAACGTCGTACCGTCCGGGCCCTCCACGGTGGACACACCCTCCGTGGTCAGGAGGCGGTACTCCGTGGTGTCCTCTCCGACCGGGAGAAGGTCCTCGTAGACGAACTCGGCCATGTGCGCTCCTGGGATCTCGAACGGGTAAAACCACCGTTCAGGATAAGCGTCAGCGGGCGCAGGTCAGAATCGGGTGTGGATGAGGGGCACGAAGGTGTAGCCGCCGTGTTCGGTGATCTCGATCCGGTCCCCGACCCGGCGTACCCGGTGCATGACCTCGTTCCACGGCGCCACCATGATGCCGCCGTCGGCCAGCTGGTCCATCAGCTCAGCGGGTGCGTTCTCCGCCATCGCGGAGACGAGGATGCGGTCGAACGGCGCCAGCTCGGGGAGGCCGAGTGCGTCAGGCGAGGCCCGGTGCACGGAGACCCACGGCTGGTCGATCGCCTCGCGGGAGCGATCGACCAGTTCGGGGATGCGCTCCACGGCGAGGATGCGGGAGTCGGCCCCGCCGAGTTCGCCAAGGATCGCCGCCGTCCACCCGCTTCCGGAGCCCACGTCCAGGGTGCGCATCCCGGGGAACGGTTCGAGGAGGTCGAGCATCGCGGCCACCGTCGACGGCTGGGAGTTGGTCTGGCCGTGCCCTATGGGCAGCGGACGGTCGCTGTCGTGGAACTCGGCGACCTCGGACGGCAGGAAGCGGCGACGATCCTGGGCGCTCATGGTCTCCGCGATCGATTTCTGCTGCATTGCTCGACACCCCTCCTCGCCATCGGCCCCGGTGACGAACCGTTCGGCGGCCGCCCGACTCAGTCCTCGCCCAGGATGCGGGTCTCGCCGCTGGGGTCGAGATCATCGATCGCGTCGTGTCGTTCTTCGCTCGGCTGGTTGGCGGGGGCTGCGCCGCCCTCACCGACATCCGGCCTCTCGGCGGCCAACTTGTCGTCGAGGTCATGGTTCTCCTCGATCGGCTTCCACGTCTCGGGAGCCTCGACGGGGAGGTCCTCGCCGTCGGTAGTGATGGTGTCGGCGTCGAGTCCCTCGCTGCCGTCGAGGGTGTTCTCGTCGTAGTCGCCGTAGGTGTCCTGATCGTACTCTCGCTTGTTGTCCATGCTTCGAGTGTGGAGCAGACGCAGCGCTATCGCATCCGCTCGGCAGGACGTCAGTAGTAGCAGGCCAGCGCACCCTCGGGGCCGTCTATCACAGTGACGGGCGTATCGAACACCCTCGTCAGGACCTCGTCGGTCATGATCTCGGCGGGGGTGCCGAACTCGACCACCGAGCCGTTCTTCATCGCGCAGATGTGGTCGGAATAGTGGGAGGCGAAGTTGATGTCATGGAGGACCACGACGAACGTGCGTCCGAGCTCCTCGGCGGCGTGGCGCAGGTGTTTCATCATCTGCACGGAATGCCGCATGTCGAGGTTGTTCAGCGGCTCGTCGAGTAGCACGTAATCGGTCTGCTGGGACAGCACCATCGCAACATAGGCGCGCTGTCGCTGGCCACCCGAGAGCTGGTCGAGGTACCGGTGCTCGAGGTCTGCCAGGTCGAGGAAGTCGATGGCCTGGGAGATGATGTCCTCGTCCTCCACGGTGAGTCGCCCCTTCGAATGGGGGAACCGGCCGAACCCGACGAGCTGGCGGACGGTGAGCCGCGTGATGAAGTGGTTCTCCTGCCGCAGGATCGACACGATCTTGGCGAGGTCCTTGGACTTCGTCGAGGCGACGTCGTATCCGGCGATCTCAATGGAGCCCTCGTCGAGCCCCATGAGACGGCCGATCATCGTCAGCATGGTCGACTTGCCGGCACCGTTGGGTCCGACGAGCGCGGTGATCCCGCCCCTCGGGATCTCCAGGTCCACGGGGCCGATGGTGACCTCGTCGCTGTACTTCCTGACGACTTTCTCGAGTGCGATCACAGCCGGCCCTTTCTGAGGATGACGTAGAGGAAGACCGAGCCGCCGATGACCTCGATGATGATCGAGACGACACCCTGGGCGTAGAAGACGTGCTTCATGATGAAGTAGGCGCCGGCCAGCACCACGAAGCCGAGCAGGGCGGACACGGGGAAGATGTAGCGGTGGTCGTAGCTGTCGGCGAACTGGTAGGCCAACGTGGCCACCAGGAAGCCCAGGAAGGTCATGGGGCCGACCAGCGCGGTGGAGACCGCCATGAGGATCGAGACGAAGAACAGGGTCCGCATCACCTCGCGGCGGTGGTCGAGCCCCAGGTTCTGGGTGATGTCCTTGCCGAGCGACACCACGTTCAGACGCTTGGCGCTCAGCACGAGCATCCCCGTGGCGAAAAGGCACAGGGGGATCGCGACGGGGAGGTAGGAGACCTCCGCGTTGGCCATGGACCCGAACAGCCTGGCGGTGAGGATGTCGAACTCGCTCGGGGTGAGCAGGCGTTGCATGAACGTGGAGATCGATCCGAGCCCGCCGCCGATGACGATGCCGATCAGCAGCATCACCTGGATGTTGGCGTATCGACCGGACAGCAGCCATCCGTAGAGGGCCACGGACAGTGCCACCATCAGGATCACCTGGAGGATGAACTGCGGCAGCCCCGTCAGAGCCATCAAGCCGGCGGCGCCGAGGAAGAATATGGCGGCGGTCTGCACGGCGACGTACAGGGCCTCGAAACCCATGATCGACGGGGTGACGATGCGGTTGTTGGCGACGGTCTGGAAACTCACCGTGGCCACGGCCTGGCACAACGCCACGGTCGCCATGACCACGACGGTTGTCGTGCGGAGCCCGGCGACCCGCCAGAATCCGTCGGAGCCGAACGGCATCGGGTTGTCCCAGGCGAGGATACCGAACCCGAACCCGACCGCGAGCAGGGACAGGACCGTGACGACGATCCAGTAGCGCCGGCGTGAACGGGGAGTCGGTAGTGGGCCGGAGGCGCGGTGGGCGACCGCGGGGGCGGACGACTCGGCGGCGCCACTGGCCGCGTGCCGGCTATCCATTGCTGCGCTGCCTGAGCAGGAGGGCGACGAACACGATCGAGCCGACGACCCCGAGGATCAGCGAGACCGGGACCTCGAAGGGCATGATGATGGTCCTGCCGATCAGGTCGCAGACGGTGACGATGCCGATACCTAGGAGACAGACCCACGGAAGATTGCTGCGCAGGTCATCCCCCCGGATCATCGAGACGATGTTGGGGACGATGAGTCCGAGGAACGGCAGGTTGCCCACCACGACGGTCACCACACCGGTCGCGACGGAGATGAGGGCGGTTCCCAGCAGCAGGATGCGGTTGTAGTTCAGGCCGACGTTCGTGGAGATCTCCTCGCCGAGACCGGCGACGGTGAAGCGGTCCGCGACGAAGAACACAGCGACCCCGACGAGCGCCACGATCCACAGGACCTCGTACTGGCCGCGGATCACGGAGGTGAAACTGCCGGCGAACCAGATCCCCAGGCTCTGCAGCATGTCTGTCTGCAGGGCGATGAATGTGGAGACCGAGCCGACGACCGCTCCGAGCATGATCCCCACGATCGGGACGATCATCGAGGAGCGCAGCGAGACCCGGCGCAGGAAGAGGAAGAAGACCATCGTGCCGATGAAGGCTGCGATGACGGCGCCGACCATCCTGGTGAGGATGTCCGCGCCGGGGAAGAAGACGATGACCGCGAGGAGCCCCAGTCCTGCCCACTCGGTGGTGCCCGTCGTGGTGGGCTCGACGAACCGGTTCTGGGTAAGCAGCTGCATCACGAGCCCGGACATCGCCATCGCCGCGCCGGCCAGGACGAGCGCGATGGTCCGGGGGATCCGGGTGATGCCGAGCATCTCCGAGCCGTCGTCGGCGCCGAAAACGTCGTAGACGCCGGTGAAAAGGGACAGCGCCAATAGGGCCGCGACGACCAGAAAGCCGATGAGGAGTTTCCAGTCGAACAGTGTGCCCTTGGACCGCGCCCGGGTGTTATCCGGCCCGGGTGGGGAAGAGGTGGAGGAGGTCGTCACGTCTGGCCGTCAATCGATGTCGTCGGGATGTGGGCGGGAGCCGATCCGTCGACCGGGGTCGGCGGACGACGACGAGGGTGGGGCCACCAGCTTCGGCGGTCCCCACCCTCGCTCTAGAGCTCTCGGGTACTCAGTTCTGTGCCTCGAGCTGATCGGCGAGCGCGTTGAAGAACTCGGTGTAGGTCTGGATGCTCTCGTTGGTGTACGTGTCGGCGGGCATGTAGACGATGTTCTCGTCCTGCACCGCGGTCACGCGCTGGAGTGCGTCGGACTCGGAGAGCAGCTCGCTGGCCGGGCGGTAGCTGGGGTCGTCCGCGCCCGTCGAGGTGCCGGCGTCGCGGTCCATGACGAGGATGAGGTCCGGGTTCGAGTCGGCGATCGCCTCGACGGAGATGTCGTCGCCCTGGTGGTTACCCGAACCGTCCTCGACCTCCAGCGACGGGGTGAAGTCGAAGATGTCGAAGAGCGGTCCCAGGGTGCGGCCTGTGCCGGGGGTCGCGTAGTTGATGTTGCCACCGGAGGTGATGACGGCCATGACCGTCATTCCCGGCTCGTAGGCGGCCTTGACTCGCTTGATGGAGGCGTCGAAGTCGGCGTTGAGCTGCTCGGCCTCGGTCTCCTTGCCGAAGACCTCGCCGAGGACGGTGGTCTGGCGCTTGAGCTCCTCGTCAAACGGCTGGCCGTCGCGCGGATCCAGGGACAGCACCGTGGCGTCGGGGACGAGGCTCGTGAAGTCGTCCTGGTACTGCGTGAAGCGCTGGCCGTTGATGATCAGATCCGGATCGGCGGCGACGACGGCCTCGAGGTCCGGCTCACGGTGGTTGCCCAGGTCGATGATCGAGTCATCCGACTTGTACGAGATGGTCTTCGGCATCAGCGAGACGGCGCCGGCGCTGAGCGGGACGCCCCAGTCGGCGAGGGTCTCGAACGTCCGGTTGTCCGTCGCGACGACCGACCGCGGCGGAACGGTGACGGTCTGCACGCCGTTGTTGTCCTCGACCTCGATGGTCGTGGTCTCGCCCTCGGCGACGGTCTCGGCTCCGGAGTCGTCCGCACCGCAGGCGGTGAGGCCGAGGGCGAGTGCACTGAGGACAGCACCGATACGCAGTCGTGTGGAAGTCATGGAATTCCTAGCTTTGCTTTGAGTCTCGGATAACGCCGCCCATGTGACCCCGGGCACCGCTTAGCCAAACCTAACCTAAGTGTTTGCCGTGGCGCAAAAGCGGGTCCGTTAAGGAGTCGCCGGGCCGCTTCCGCAACTAGAGTGGGCGATGCGACGCGCCCCCGTCCCGGGCGCGGGAGAGGACTGGTCACATGGCCCCGCCCTCTGTCGTCACGTTCGTTCTGGCCGGCGGTGCCGGGTCGCGGCTGCGTGCGCTCACCAGGGACCGCGCCAAGCCCGCCGTGCCGTTCGGCGCCGGTTACCACCTGGTGGACTTCGCACTGAGCAACGCTGCGAATTCCGGATTCCGGGACGTCTGGGTGATCCAGCAGTTCCATCCCGTGTCGCTCGGCGCCCACCTGCGCAGCGGCCGCCCCTGGGATCTGGACCGTCTCGACGGGGGCCTGCTGGTCCTGCATCCGTCGCAGGGCACCGGTCGCGACGGATTCCACTCCGGTACGACCGACGCGCTGTGGAAGCAGGTCGAACCGCTACGCAGGGCGGCACCCGAGGTGACCGTCGTGGTCAGTGCGGACGCGGTGTACCGCCTGGACTACGAGGCGATCGTGCGCGACCACCTGGCGTCGTTCGCGGAGGTCACGATGGTGACCACGCGCGTGGATCCGCGCGACGCCGGCCGGTACGGGGTGGTGGAGGTCGACGACGACGGCGCCGTCACCGCCTACAGTCACAAACCCGAGGACCCGTCCTCCGACCTGGTCTGCGCCGAGATCTTCGTCTTCAACACCGCGGCCCTGATCTCCAGGCTCGAGGCCGCCCATGAAGAGGCGCTCACCGCCGGGGACGGCGATCCCGGGGATCTCGGGGAGAACGTGCTACCGGCGATGGTCGCCGCCGGGCATGCGCGTCAGTGGCGGCATGACGGCTACTGGCGCGATGTGGGCACGGTCGCGTCGTACTGGGCCGGACACATGGACCTATTGGGCGAGCCGCCTGTTCATGAGCTCGACGTTCCCGGATGGCCGCTGCGGACGGCGTCGTCGTTCAGCGGGCCGGCCCGGACAGGGCCACAGGCGGAGGTCACCCGATCGCTCCTGGGGCGCGGGGCGGTGATCCTCGGCATGGTGGAGCACTCCGTGATCGGACCCGGGGTGGTCGTCGAGCACGGCGCGGTGGTCCGCGACAGCGTGATCCTCCCCGGGGCCGTGGTGCGGGCCGGTGCCCGGGTGGGGACCGCAGTGGTCGATTCCGGGGTCGAGGTTCCGGTCGACGCCCGGATCGGCGAGCACCAGGCTGGTGCGGGCGAGGCGACGGTGCAGGTGGCACTGCTGTCGCACGCCCAGGACGGCCCGCGTCCGAGTGGGTTCACCTTGCTTGCGGGCGAGATGGACCCGCCAGTCGACGAAGACCCCCGCACCTGACCTGCGGGCAGCGACCGGCCCGGACACCCGGGCAGCTGAACGTGAGGTGACTTCGGGGCGGAAAGAACCGCGCGGCGCTAGGCTCGCGGCCATGCGATTCGGACTGTTTCTTCCCCAGGGCTGGCGGCTCGACCTGGTGGACGTCCCGCCCGCCGGGCACTGGCCTGCTATCTCGGAGCTCGCCGCGCGTGCCGACTCGGGCCCGTGGGAGTCCGTGTGGGTCTATGACCACATGCACACCTCCCCGCTGACCCGGACCGAGGCGACGCACGAGGCGTGGAGCCTGATGTCGGCGCTCGGGGCGGTGACCTCCCGCATCCGCCTGGGACAGATGTGCACCTGTATCGGGTACCGGAACCCGGCGATGCTGGCGAAGATCGCGGCGACCGTCGACGTGATCTCGGGCGGCCGCGTCGAAATGGGGATCGGCGCCGGATGGTACGAGCACGAATGGCGCGCCTACGGCTTCGGGTTCCCGTCCGGCGGGGAGCGGCTGGCCATGCTCGACGAGGGTGTCCGTATCATGCTCGACGCGTGGTCGGACGGTGTCGCCTCCCTGCACGGCGACCACTATCAGGTGGACGGTGCGATCGTGCAGCCCCGACCCCTGCAGGAGGGTGGCATCCCACTGTGGATCGCCGGCGGCGGGGAGCGGAAGACCCTGCGGATCGCGGCCCGCCACGCGGACTACACGAATTTCGACGGCACCCCGGACGGCTTTGCCCACAAGTCCGAGGTGCTGCGCGGCCACTGCGCCGACATCGGTCGAGATCCGGCGGAGATCACCCGCACCGCGAACTACAACGTGGCGATCGGCGAGACCGAGCGGGAGGTCGCTGACCGGCTCGCGTTCATCCACGACCGGATGGCCCGCCACGTCGGCGCCGAGGAGGCGGACCGGCAACTGGGCGCCTATCAGGGATTGCCGGCAGTGGGTACCCCCGAGCAGATCATCGAAAATCTGGCCGGGCTCAAGGCACAGGGGATGGAGTACGGGATCTTTTATTTCCCGGAGATCGCCACCGACACCTCGGGCCTCGAGCTGTTCGAACGGGAGGTCATCCCGGCCCTGAGCTGAGTCACCGCCCGTCGATCCATCCGACCGAGAGCAGACTCCCGATGAGGAATGCCCAGTACCAAGAACTTCCCCCTGAGTCGATCCTCGATCACGTCGCACCGGGGATGCACATCATCTCGCCGATCCAGAACGGCCTACCGCCCGCCTTGTTGGCGCCCTGGACGACGGCGCCGAGCGGCTGGAGGACGTGACGATCCATCACATGGACCCGTGGGAGTCCCTACCCTTCATGGAGGGCGCGTACCCGGGGCGGCTCCGGCACGTCGACTACTTCCTGGGGCCGGGGTCGCGGAAGAACTTCCATGACGGTCACTGCGACCTCGTGCCGGTCGACTTCGCCCAGGTTCCCGCGACGATGCGGGAGTCCTCGCCGCCCGGGCTTGCGGTCACCACGGTGTCCGAGATCGACGAGCACGGGTACTTCTCGATGGAAACCAACGCGGACTAAGTCGCGTCGTTCATCGGTCGGGTGCCGTTCTTCGTCGAGGTCAACGCCGATATGCCCCGCATGTTCGGCCGCAACCACATTCACCTCTAACAAGTCGTGGGGGTGACGCGTAACGACGCACCGATGATCACCGTTGAGCCTCCGACCCCGGGCGAGGTCGACGACGCGATCGCTGCCCTCATCGCCGAGCAGGTCCCCGACGGCGCGTGTCTCCAGCTCGGGGTGGACAAGCTGCCCAACGCGTTCCTGTCGAAGCTGACCGGACACAAGAACCTCGGCATCCACACCGAGGCGCTGTCCGGCGGGGTGATGGACCTCGTCGAGGCCGGGGTGATCGACGGGTCACGCAAGACCGGGCACCCGTTCAAGCATGTGACGACGTTCGCCGTCGGATCCGCGCGGCTCATGAGCTGGCTGCACGACAATCCGTCGGTCGCGATGCTGCCGGTGGCTGTTGTCAACGACCCCCGCGTCATCGGGCAGGAGCGCAATCTGTACTCCGTGAACGCCACCAGCGAGGTCGATCTGTACGGTCAGGCGGCGTCGGAGACGATCGCGGGGCACTACTGGTCGGGCGCCGGGGGTCAGGCCGACTTCGCGCGCGGTTGCCGGTTCTCTCCCGGCGGTCGCGGGTTTATCGTCACTCCTTCCCAGACCTCCAAGGGGGTCAGCCGCATCACCCTGTCGCTCACGCCGGGCAGCCCGGTGACCAAGCACAAGAACATCATCGAGAACGTGGTCACCGAATACGGCATCGCCTCGCTGCGGGGCAGATCGGTGGCGGACCGGGCCGCCGCCCTCATCGCCTTCGCGCATCCCGACCACCGCGAGCGGCTGAGTCGGAAGGCACGGGACGCGGGTCTGACCCGTCGGGCTCTCATGTGAGCCGGGCGTTGACGGGCGCCAGCCGCCGGTAGTCCGGTAGCGCCACACGGCGGTAGGGATTAGGTTCCGGAGGCACTGAAGACCCTGCACGAACAGTGACCCGGAAAAGGAGACCGCCATGGATCCCGTGATCTGGATAGTTATCGCGGTGATCGCGTTGATCATCGTCATCGCGCTCATCGCTCTGGCCGCCCGGAACAACAATCGGAAGAAGCTGACGGAAGCGTCGGAACTGCGCCGCGACGCCCGTCAACGCGAGAAGAGGCTGGACCATCAGGAGGCCGCGGCTCGTGAGCAGGAACACCGGGCAGGCGCCGCCGAGCAGGAAGCCAGGGCCAAGTCCGCGGAGGCGGACATGCTCCGCGCCGAGGCCGACCAACGCCGTGGGGCACTCGACGAGCAGAAGAGCGCCGTGCGGCGGATGGAGCGCACCGCGGAGAAGCTCGATCCCCGCCACCGGGCTGACGACGATGCCCGGCTCGATGACCGATCCCGCGATCGGGGCGCCGGCCCGGGCTACGACCAGGGGCGCCACCGCGTACGGACCGACGGCGCTGACGATCCGCTGGATTCGGGCGCGGGCGCCGCGAGCAGTGGGCCGGGCGCCGGTCCGGACGGCCGCCGGGCCCCGGGCCCGCTCGATGATGCGCCCGGCCGTATCGATCCGGACGCATCTCGACACTAGGAGACCGCAGGCTGGTCGGTCGTCTCGGCGGTGGAGGCGGCCGACCCGCTCCAGGCCTGCGTCAGGCCGGCACGGCCCGGCGCGACCGGCCGCCGAACAGTGGCTCGTACAGCGCGCCTGCGATGAGCGCGCCCACGATCGGAGCCAGCCAGAACAGCCAGAGCTGGCCCGGGGCGCCGTCGCCGTTGAAGAAGGCGACAGCGGTGGAGCGGGCCGGGTTGACCGAGGTGTTGGTGATCGGGATCGAGATGAGGTGGATCAGCGTCAGGGTGAGACCGATCGCGGCGGGTGCCGCGGCGGCGGGAGCGCGCCGGTCGGTCGCACCGAGGATCACCGTCACGAATATCGCGGTGAGCACGATCTCGATGATCAGTGCCGAGAGCAGTCCGTAGCCGTCGGGCGAGTTCGCGCCGTACCCGTTCGCGGCCATGTTCCCGGCGGCCTCGAACCCGTCCTTGCCGCTGGCGACGAGAAGGATCACCGCGCCGGCCACGAGCCCGCCGACGACCTGGCTGACGATGTAGATCGGGGCCTTTGCCCAGGGGAGCCTGCCGGCGGTCGCGGCGCCGATGGTCACCGCGGGGTTGAAGTGGCCGCCGGAGATGTGTCCGAGCGCGTAGGCGCCGGTGAGGACGGTGAGGCCGAACGCCAGGGCGACGCCGAGGTAGCCCACGCCCACGGCGATGTCCACCTCGTCGGCGGTGGCCACCTGGACGGCTGCGAAGACGGCGGTGCCACAGCCGCCGAGCACGAGCCAGAACGTTCCGATGATCTCCGCGGCCACGACCGAGGTGGTCGAGGGAGTGGCCGGTGGGGTCGTTGTGTCGGTCATACGTCGAATCCCTCCTGCTCAGGGCGCCCCGTGTCGGCGGCGACAGGTGTGTGGGGAGCGTCACAACGACGCGGCCCGTAAGGGAATGTTACTTCCGGACCCGAGCGGGGTTGGGCGTCATCGTCGGCGCGGCGGTCACCGGTCCAGGAGCGCGGGGAGGACCTGCCCCGCCTGAGCGCGCAGGTGGACCGAGACCTCGCGTCCCAGGCCCGAGGGCCCTGGGTTGACCTCGACCACCGGGACGCCGTGGGAGGCCGCGAGGGAGGGGAGTGACGCGGCGGGGTGGACCAGGCCTGAGGTGCCGACGACGACGACGGCGGACGCCGCGGTGACGGCGGTGACAGCGGCCTCCCACGGGGCCTCCGGGAGCGATTCGCCGAACCACACGACCCCCGGCCGGGCCCGCCCGTCGCAGTGCGTGCAGAGGGGAGGGGCGAGTCGATCCACAAGCTCCGGCGGGGGCGGACCCGCGTCGACGGGTGCGGCGCACGTGTCGCAGCGGTGGGCGAACAGGCTGCCGTGGACGTGGTGCACCCGGCGTGAGCCGGCCCGCTCGTGGAGGTCGTCGACGTTCTGGGTCACCACCGTCACGTCGCGGTGGGCCTGCGCCTCGGCCACGGCCAGGTGGCCGGCGTTGGGTTCCGCCGTGGACACCAGGTGTTCCCGCCAGCGGTACCAGGCCCAGACCGTGTCCCGGTCGCGTCGCCAGGCGCCTGGCGTGGCCAGTTCGGTGGGGTCGTAGCGTTCCCACAGGCCGGTCTGGGCGTCGCGGAACGTCGGTACGCCGCTCTCCGCGCTCATCCCGGCGCCGCTGAGGACGACGAGGGGCCCGCCGCGCTGCAGTGCGCGGCGGGCCCTGGTCAACTCGTCAGTGTTCACGGCGTCTGTGCCGACCTCGCTGATGTCCACGTCGTGGGCATCGAAGACCGGGTCGGCATCGAAGACCGGGTCAGCCGACGAAGGCGGTTCCCACGGTGGGGAGCGGCTGGCAGTTGACCGTCTTGCCGTCCTCGAGCGCAGTGGTGACGCCACCCTGGAGGACCATCAAGACCTGGCCGGGGCCGGTGTCGGCGACACCGTTGACGGTGGCCGGGCCACCTTCGTTGATGCCGTTGTACGTCAGCACGGTCTGGCCGCGCCGGCCGTTGGAGATGTTGACCCAGTCCACGGTCATCGGCTGGATCTGGTGCTCCGCCACACCCTCGGTGCCCAGGGCGGTGAACACGAAGCCCAGCTGGCCGGCGGGGACGCCGGGCAGCGGGAGATCGGCCGGGCCGGGGATGGCGGTGGCCGCGCCGACGGCGGTCTGGTCGCCCCCGATGCAGTTCTGCATGATCGTCGGGTAGGCGAACTGGGCGATGGTGGGCCCGTTCTCCGGGATCGGGGTGCCCGGCTCGCCGGTGCCGCGGAAGAAGCCGACCAGGCGGAGGATGGTGCCGCGGGTGTCCTCGGGGATCCACTGCTGATCAGCGAGACCCTCGATCGCCTGGAGGACCGGTTCCGTCGGACGGCCGAGCTCGTCGAGCGACTGGGAACTGGCGGTGGCGGGGGAGGCGAGGCCGACCGCGATGGCGGCGACGGCACCGATGCCGACGGTCCGGAACGAGGTCCTGAGCGAGTGGCGGGTCACTGGCGAGTCCATTCTTCGGATGGGGCAGGGGGACCGTACGGCGAGCCGGGCGGTCGACTGCTTGATGTTCCCACAACGCCCTTCGGCGTGGACACCGGGGAGCATTGTGCTGCGCTATATGGGGCCAGTGTTACAGACGTTGCGTGTGTTGTAAATAACATGGCGGCGTCCGCCGCTCCTACCCGGGTGCCGTTGACGTGCCGGAACCTTTCGCGGGTCCCGCTCGGGCGGGTGTTGGCGGATACAGAGGACCGGCAGCGAGCGGGTAATGTGGATCCGCACGCGTGGCTGATGTAGCCGCACCTGTGGATCGAGCGGAGCATCGTCCGCGGATTCCCGTCTTGCGCCCGGCGGTCCCGAGCCGGCCCGGCGCCGAACTGCTCCCAGGGAGAACCCAGCGTATGGCCCAGACCGAGTTCCGTAATGTCGCCATCGTGGCGCACGTCGACCACGGAAAGACGACCCTCGTCGACGCCCTGCTGCGTCAGTCGGGTGCGTTCGACGAGCGGGCGGAGCTGGTGGACCGTGTCATGGACTCCGGCGATCTCGAGCGTGAGAAGGGCATCACGATCCTCGCCAAGAACACCGCCGTGCGTCGTCCCGGCGCCGGTGCCGGTGGTGCGGACGTGGTCCTCAACATCATCGACACCCCGGGCCACGCCGACTTCGGTGGCGAGGTCGAGCGCGGCCTGTCAATGGTCGACGGTGTCGTGCTGCTGATCGACTCCTCCGAGGGGCCGCTCCCGCAGACCCGGTTCGTGCTGCGCAAGGCGCTCAGTGCGTCCCTGCCGGTGATCATCGTCGTCAACAAGACCGACCGTCCCGACGCCCGCATCGACGAGGTCGTCGAGGAGGCGCAGGACCTGCTCCTCGACCTGGCCGCGGATCTCGAGGACCCGGCCGCCCAGGCCGCCGCTGAGCACGCGCTCGAACTCCCCGTCGTGTTCGCCTCCGGACGTGCGGGCAAGGCCTCGACCACCCAGCCGGAGAACGGCCAGGAGCCGGACAGCGAGAACCTCGACGGTCTTTTCGAGCTCCTCTACGACGTCATCCCCGCGCCCAAGGGCGACGTGGACGCGCCGCTTCAGGGCCACGTCACCAACCTGGACGCGTCGAACTTCCTCGGCCGCATCGGCCTGGTCCGCATCCACAACGGTCGCCTCCGCAAGGGGCAGCAGGTCACCTGGATCCACAACACCCCGGACGGTGAGCAGGAGACCAAGACCGTCAAGATCACCGAGCTACTCAAGACCGTCGGCGTCGAGCGCGTCCCCGCCGAGGAGGCCGAGGCCGGCGACATCGTCGCCGTGGCCGGCATCCCGGACATCATGATCGGCGACACGCTCGCCGATCTCGAGAATCCGGTCGCGCTGCCGGCGATCACCGTCGACGAGCCCGCGATTTCCATGACCATCGGCGTCAACACCTCGCCGCTGGCCGGTCGCAACGGCGGCAACAAGCTCACCGCGCGGATGGTCAAGGGTCGGCTCGACCAGGAGCTCGTCGGCAACGTCTCGCTGAAGGTCCTCGACACGGAACGTCCAGATGACTGGGAGGTCCAGGGGCGTGGCGAGATGGCGCTGTCCGTTCTCGTCGAGACCATGCGTCGTGAGGGCTTCGAGCTCACCGTCGGCAAGCCGCAGGTCGTCACCAAGACCATCGACGGCAAGCTCCACGAGCCGTTCGAGCACATGACGATCGACGTGCCGGAGGAGCACCTCGGTGCCGTCACCCAGCTGATGGCCGCCCGCAAGGGCCGCATGGAGCAGATGAGCAACCACGGCAGCGGCTGGGTCCGGATGGAGTTCACCGTCCCCGCCCGCGGCCTCATCGGTTTCCGGACCCACTTCATGACCGAGACCCGCGGGTCCGGCATCGCCAACTCGATCTCTGCCGGCTACGAGCCGTGGGCGGGCGAGATCCGGGCCCGTCACACCGGGTCGCTCGTCGCGGACCGTGCAGGCAAGGCCACGACCTTCGCGCTGCTGGGCCTGGCCGATCGCGGTGACTTCTTCATCGAGCCCGGCGCCGAGGTGTACGAGGGCGTCGTGGTGGGCGAGAACCCGCGCGCCGAGGACATGGACGTCAACATCACCAAGGAGAAGAAGCTCACCAACATGCGAGCGGCCAGCTCGGATGCCACCGAGACGCTTTCCAAGCACCGCACCCTCTCTCTCGAGGAGGCCATGGAGTTCTGTGCCGGCGACGAGTGCGTCGAGGTGGCTCCCGAGGCCATCCGTGTGCGTAAGGTCATCTTGACGGCGACCGAGCGGGCCAAGGCCCGCAGTCGCTCCAAGGCCCGCGACAAGTAGGCCTCGCACCAGGAGAAGACTCACGTGACGACGATCCGGGCGCGGCTGCGCCACCGGGCCGCGGCAGCGCTGGCCGCAGCGGCGGCCCTCGTCGTCGTCACGGGGTGCGTCGCCGACCCGCCACCACCCACGGTGGTCGGCGGCGAGGAGGGCGGGGGCAACGGCACCGACGTCAGCCTGACCTCCGACGGACTCCTCCTCGCGCTCGATCGGGTCGAGTCGGGTTTCAACCCGCACCTCCTCTCCGACCAGGGCGTCGACACCGATCTCGTGGCGTCGCTGCTCCTGCCGAGCGCGTTCGTCCCCGGTCCCGACGGCAGTCCCGTGCTCAACACGGCGCTGCTGGTGTCAGCCGCTCCGTTGCCGGACTCCCCGGAGACCGTCAGGTACACGATCAATCCCAAGGCCCAGTGGTCGGACGGTGTCCCGGTGGCCGCCGAGGACTTCGAGTACCTCTGGCGCCAGATGGTCACCCAGCCCGGCGTGGTCGACCCGGCGGGGTACGAGCGCATCACGGCGGTCCGACCGGGTGCGGGCGGCAAAATCGTCGACGTGGTCTTCGACTCCGTGCCGGAGCACTGGCGGTCGCTCTTCCACCACCTGCTGCCCGGCCACATCCTCAAGGGCGCGCCCGACGGGTTCGCAGGGGCGATGGAGAACCTGCCGGTGATGAGCGCGGGCCCGTTCATGATCAGGGCGGCGGACATCGGCCGTGGGGAGATCGAGTTCGTCCGCAACGACCGCTACTGGGCTGACGTGCCCGGCCCCACCCAGATCGTGATGCGACGCGAATCCGGACCCGGGCAGCTCGGGGCGGCCCTGCGCGACGGCCCCGGGGTGCTCGCCCTGGTCGCCGGCAGCCCGGTCTCCTCCGACATCGCGGCGACGGTCCCGGGCGTCAGCTCACGAGACGTTGCCGCCTCCGCACAGCTCGAGGTCGGTTTCAACACCATCGCCCCGGCCGTGAGCGACCAGCGTGTCCGTCGCGCGCTGGCCGCCGCCATGGATCCGGCGGTGGTGGGCCGGATCATCTCCGGAGAATCCGAGCCGAGCGTCACCTCGTACCCCTTCCCCGAGTCCTCCGCGACGACCGCGACGGGTGACCCGGATGTGGTCCGTGACCAACTCGAGGCCGCCGGCTTCAGTCGATCGGACGGACAGTGGCAGCGGGGCAGCGAGCAGTTGTCCGTGACCCTCGGTGTCGAAGCGGACGACGAGCGCGCCCGGGCCGCCGCGTACCTCGTGGCCGACCAGCTCCACGGAACGGGGATCGGTGCGGTCGTCTGGGAGCTCGACCCCACCGCGCTCTACGCGGACGCCCTGCCCCACGGCCTCGTCGACGCGACCGTCGGCTGGCAGGCCGCGGAGGGAAACGCCGAGGTCTCGGCGCTCTCGCGGTTCGCCTGCGTCGAACCCGCGGGTGGAACCGGTGGAGACACCGCTGTCGACGGATCCGGGAACGGCACCGACGGCACCAATGGCGCCGACACCGACTCCGACGGCTCCTCGGGGTCGGACCAGGACCGGGACACCGAGACGCTGCCGGCTCGACCCCGCACGACGGTGTCGAGCATCGTCCCGCCCACCTCGACGCAGGTCGCGCCGGACCAGGGATCGGAGCGGGAGACCGCGGCGACCGAGGACGCCGGCGAGGCCGGGGACGCGGCGGGCAGCGAGGCCGGTCAGGACGCGGAGAGCACGGCCACGACCACGACCCCCACAACGCCACCGCGCACCCTCGGCGCCGACGCACCCGCGCGGGCCGCCGACACCGCCGGGATCTGTGATCCCCGGATCGACGCCGCTCTCGGCGTGGGCCCGGAGCCCGTGGACCTCGCCGAGGCGGGCGACCTCGTGGGGGAACTCGCGCTCAGGGTGCCGCTCGTGCGGCCGACGATGCTCCTCGCTGACGACGGCGTCCACACGAGCGGCCGGGAACCAGGGACGGAGCCACGCACCGTCACCGAGTTCTTCGATTCCGCACCGACCTGGAAGAGGACGGAATGACGCAGGAAGCCGCGGCACCGGACGCGACCGGGATCAGGGCACTGTTCGTCCACGCTCATCCCGACGACGAGTCGATCACCACCGGGGGATCGCTCGCCGTCCTCACAGCCGCAGGAGCAGACGTCCGGGTCGTGACGTGCACCCTCGGCGAAGAGGGCGAGGTCCTCGGCGACGAGCTCGCGGGCCTGGTCGCCGGTGACGCGGATCAGCTCGGCGGCTACCGGATCCGCGAACTCACGGACGCGTTGCGGGCGCTGGGCATCGATCGACCGCGGTTCCTCGGCGGCGCCGGCCGCTGGCGTGACTCCGGGATGGCCGGAACCCCGGCGGCGGAGAACCCGCGGGCGTTCGTCCGGTCGGGCCGGGCAGCGGTGGACGAACTCGTCGGAATCCTCGACGAGTTCCGCCCACACCTGCTGGTGACCTACGACCGCCATGGTGGATACGGACATCCCGACCACATCAGGGCCCACGAGATCGTGGGCGCCGCGGTGCACGAGGCGTCGCACTCGCCCGCGCGGCTGGCCTGGACGGTCACCGCCCGATCAGAGCTCGACCGCTCTCATCCCGCGCCGCCCGGACACCTGCGCAACGCGCACCGGGACGAGCTCCCGTCGGTCGCCGATTCCCGCCTCACCCATCGCGTTCCACTGGACTCCGCGGAGTACGCGGCGAAGCTCGAGGCGCTCACGGCCCACGCGACGCAGCTGGAGCTCGTCCGGGGCCCTGAGGACGAGCCCTGGTTCCTCGCACTGACGAACGGAGTCCTCCAGCCGGTGGCGCAGGTCGAGTGGTACGTGGCGCACGACCTCGACCTCGCCGACGGAGACTACGTGCGGTGCGCTCCCGGTACCGCGCATCTTCTCGACGGGATAGGGGAGCGGCCATGACTGACACTGCACCGGACACCGGGACCGCACGCGGAGCCACGCCACGGACCGCGGCCTCTACCCTCGAACTCCTACTCGCCCTGGTCCTCCTGGCGATCGCGTCAGCGATCGGATGTGTGCTCTGCGCCGCCTGGCTGTCGATGTGGCTGGTGGGTATCCCGTTCCCGTTCACCGCACTCGTGGCCGGCGCGTGGTCGCTGTTTCTGATGTGGGTCGCGTCGGCGTGGTCCGACAGCAAGGCGGTCGCGGCCTTTCCCGCCCTCACCTTCATCGTCACCCTGATCGCCCTCGACCTCGGCCCCGGCGGTGACATGCCGGTCGCCATCACCCTGCGCGGACTCGCGCTGCTGACGCTCGGCGGCCTCCTGCCCCTGTGGGTCGCCGTCTACGGTCGGAAGGTAGCCCCCGGGTCCTGACCGCGGTCAGGACGTACGCACGCCCAGGGTGGGGGAACTCTTCCGGACGGACTCGGCATCGCCGGTGAACTGCCAGACGTCGGTGATCCCCGGGGTGAGCGCCTCCGCCATGGACCAGGCCTCGTCGGCATCCAGGTCCATGACCGAGTACCCGCCCGCGCCGGCCGGGGTGGCGGCGGTGACCGTCGCGACGCCGGCGGTGCGCTGGAACACCGACTGGCTGACGCTCCAGGCGATGATGCCGTCGGACTCGAGCACCGTGCGCTTCGCGCTCCAGGACCCGTGCGAGGTGACGAGCATGTCCGGGAGGAGGGCGTGACCGAGCATGCGCATCCTGTCGGCGGACAGGAAAAGGAAGAACACCAGGGCAGCGGGGATCCCCCACCGGACCCAGACGTCGGCGGAGGGGCCCGAGTCGATGCGGACCAGCACGATGATCCCGGCCACGATCCAGAACGGCATGAGGCCACGCGTGACCCGACGCCGGTAGGCCTTCCAGGGATGTCGGCGCAGCCGCATTGTCACCGGGGTCTCGGCGCCGACGATGCGCGTGGCGACCCGGCGGACGTCCTTGATGGGGGCCTGCGGAAGGAGCGTCGACGCGGCCGCGCCCTTCTTGGTGCCGGTCATGACGGGTTCCAACCGCGCGCCACCGAGGAGTCGGAGGTAGACCGGCTGCCGGATCTCGACCCCACGCAGACGCGCCTTGTCCAGGGCGATGTGCTTGCGGCGGAGGATCCCGTTCTGGACGTACAGCACCGACCCGCGTTCGGTGAGTGCGTACTTGCCGTACCGGATCGCGTACGTGATGATCGCCAGCACTCCGGCCACCAGCCAGATCGCGATGCCCTTACCCACCACGGTGAACGGTTGGCCGAGCGAGTCGAGCCAGGCGACGGTCCCCTCGACCAGGGGCAGGTCCATGATGCGCGAATGCATGTCGCCCATCTGCCACGTGATGAGCCACAGGGAGAACAGGACACCGAATCCGATGAACGAGAACGGTGCGAAGCGCGACCACGTGACGCGCCAGCGGGCGATGTCCTCGCCGTACCTGGAGCCCCACTGCTCCTCGTCGTCGCGGTCCAGGGTCGGGTCGAGGGCCCGACGGTGCTTGAGCAACTCGTCCCGCAGGGGCTCGACCAGGGCGGTGTCGATGGCGTTGAGCCGGAAGCGCTCGGCGTCGGACTTGCCTGCGTCGGAGCGACCGGTGCCCACCTCGACGATCGAGACGCGGAGGACCCGGTGGAACAGGTCGGATTCGGTGTCGACGCTGCGGATGCGGTTGCGCGCCACCGTGACGACCTGGCGGCTGAAGAAGCCCTTCTTGAGGATGATGTGGGTACGCCCGACCTGGTAACTCGTCGACAGCCAGCGCAGCACGCCCGCGAGGACGACCAGCGAGATGACCACGACCTCGAACCAGTAGTTGCTGCGATTGGAACCCAGCCACAGGGAGATGAGGAAGAGCGGCGCGAGGCGGGTCAGCGAACCCAACGGGTCGACGAGCAACATCCGCCAGGACAACCGCTCCCACGGGGCCTCGGGGTCGGACTCGTCCGTCGCGGAGCCGGCCTCAGCCTGTTCGGCCTCCGGGGCCGAGGGTTCGCTGCCCGATCCGTCGCCCGGAGTGTCGGCGGCCCCATCGGTGAGGCCGAGCTCGTCGTCGTCGTTGACCGGTCCCGGACCCACCCCGGACGTCTCGTCGGGAGCGGACACCGCGCCGGACCCACCGGACCCGCTCGTCACGTCCCGTCCTCGGAATCCAGGTTGGCGATCGCGATGAGGTGCTGCGCGAGCGCCTCGGCGTCGGCGACGGCCAGTCCCCGGATCTCCACGGTGCCCTGCGCGGACGCGGTCGACGCGTTGACCGTGGCCAGCCCGAACCACCGCTCGAACAGGGTCCGCGTGGTGTAGACGGTCTGCAGGCGCGCCAGCGGTGCGATACGGAACTGCGTCGTCCACCAGCCCTTCCGCGAACACACGGCGGTGTCGGACACGTCCCAGCGCGCCACCAGGTAGCGCCACCACGGCGCCACGACGATGTTCATGAACGCCAGCGGGACGGTCACGGCCACGACGACCCAGTTCCAGAAACCCATGACGTTCTCGCCCCAGAAGTACCAGCCCACCTGGAGCCCGGCGAGCACCGCCCACGACCAGATCCCCTCGATCACCCAGAGCAGCGGCGTGCGCTTCTCGATGCGGTGGCGGGGCGCGGTGACCAGGATCCGGTTGTTCGTGAGCAGGTCGCCGCCGGCGTCGGGCAGGGCTGCGGAGGCGGAGTCCGTGTCAGCGGCGGACCCCGCGCGGGTGGCCGGCTCTCGCAGGGCGTGCGCGCCACCGGACTCGGGCGGCGGGCTGGACACCAGTGGGTCCCCGTTGCTGCGGAGGACCGGTGCGGTTTCGGGCATGCCCTCCACAGTAGTGTGTCGGCCCTCGTGCGCCCGTGAGCGCGCTCACCCGGCGTCCGCGGGGGCCGGGCTGGCGCGGGGCGGGGGCACCCGGGTGCCGGCGCGAGGAGTGTCAGACCCGGTACGGGGGCGGTGGTGCATCATGGCGGACATGGTTAGTTCCCCGTCTCCCGCAGAGCCAGAGCCCACGACGTCGGCGATGAGGCGCGCCCTGCGCCGCGCCACCGACGGACTGACCCTGGACGCCACGGAGGCGGCGGTGCTGCTCGCCGCGCGGGGTGAGGAACTCGAGAAACTCATGGGCCTGGCCGCCGCCCGACGCGACAGGCGTCTCGCCGACGAGGGCCGCGCGGGCGTGATCACCTATTCGCGCAAGGTGTTCGTCCCCATCACCCGCCTGTGCCGGGACAAGTGTCACTACTGCACCTTCGTCACGGTCCCGGGCAAGCTCCGCGCCGCGGGCGAGGGCATGTACCTCGAGCCCGACGAGGTGGTGGAACTGTGCCGCCGCGGCGCCGAGGCCGGGTGCAAGGAGGCGTTGTTCACGCTGGGGGACCGGCCTGAGGGCCGGTGGCCCGAAGCGCGTGAGTGGCTCGACGCGCGCGGCTACTCCTCGACGCTCGACTACGTACGCGCCGTGGCGATCCGGGTCCTCGAGGAGACCGGCCTGCTCCCGCACCTCAACCCGGGCGTCATGAGCTGGGCCGAGTTGTCGCGGCTCAAGCCGGTCGCGCCGTCCATGGGGATGATGCTCGAGACCACCTCGACCCGCCTGCACACCACCTCGGGCGAGGCGCACTACGGCAGCCCGGACAAGGATCCGGCCGTGCGGCTGCGCACCCTCACCGACGCCGGGCGCGTGGCGGTGCCGTTCACCACGGGGATCCTGGTGGGGATCGGAGAGACGCGGACCGAACGCGCGGAGAGTCTGCTCGAGTTGGCGGCGCTGGACCGCGAGTTCGGGCACCTGCAGGAGGTGATCGTCCAGAACTTCCGCGCCAAGCCGGATACCGCCATGCGGTCGGTCGACGACGCGGACCGCGAGGAGTTCCTCGCCGCGATCGCCGTGGCGCGACTGGTCCTGGCGCCGCGCGTGGCCGTCCAGGCGCCGCCCAACCTCGTGGACCGCTCCGACGTGCTCGCCCTGATCGGTGCGGGGATCGACGACCTGGGCGGGATCTCGCCGCTCACTCCCGACCACGTCAACCCCGAGCGGCCGTGGCCGCACCTGGACGAGCTCACCGCCGATCTCGCCGGCGAGGGGTGGACTCTGCGCGAGCGACTCACCGCGCACCCCCGGTTCGTCGAGGCCGGCGACGCCTGGATCGATCCGCGCGTGGCCGGCCATGTGCGTGCCCTGGCCGATCCGGAGAGCGGCCTGGCGGCCGTGGGTGACGACGACGACAACGGCATCCTCCGGCCGGTCGGTATGCCGTGGCAGGAGCCCGACGACGACTGGGACTCCTCCGGTCGGACCGATCTGCACACGGCGATCGACTCCGAGGGCCGCAACACGGACACCCGGTCCGACATCGGCGAGGCGTTCGGCAACTGGGACGTCATCCGGGCCCGTGCCGCCGAGATCGGAGCGGCGGCCCTCGCACCGGAACGCGCGGATTCCGAGGTGCTCGCGGCGCTGAGGGCCGCCGAGGCCGACCCGGCGGGACTGACCGACGACCAGTACCTCGCGCTGGCCACCGCCACCGGCGACGGACTGGCCGCCGTGGCCGGGCTGGCGGACCGCCTCCGCGCGGACGTGGTGGGGGAGACGGTCACCTACGTCGTCAACCGCAACATCAACTTCTCCAACATCTGTTACACCGGCTGCCGCTTCTGCGCGTTCGCTCAGCGCAAGGGGGACGCGGACGCCTTCTCGCTGTCGGCGTCCGAGGTCGCGGACCGCGCCTACGAGGCGCACGTCGCCGGCGCGACCGAGGTGTGCATGCAGGGAGGGATCGACCCCGACCTGCCCGTCACCGGCTACGCGGACCTGGTGCGCGCGGTCAAGGAGCGGGTGCCGTCCATGCACGTGCACGCGTTCAGTCCGATGGAGATCTCCAACGGTGCCTCCCGGTCGGGCGTCGGCGTGCGGGAGTGGCTCACCGAGTTGCGCGCCGCCGGCCTCGACACCATCCCGGGCACTGCCGCCGAGATCCTCGACGACGAGGTGCGCTGGGTCCTCACCAAGGGCAAACTCCCGGCGTCCGAGTGGATCGATATCGTCACCACCGCGCACGAGGTGGGGCTGCGATCGAGTTCGACGATGATGTACGGCCACGTCGACACCCCGGCCCACTGGGTGGCCCACCTGCGCACACTGCGCGGGATCCAGGAACGCACGGGCGGGTTCACCGAGTTCGTGCCGCTGCCGTTCGTGCACCGCAGCGCGCCGCTGTACCTGGCCGGCGCCTCGCGGCCCGGCCCGACCCGCGAGGAGAACGTCGCCGTCCACGCGTTGGCACGGATCATGCTGCACGGGTCGATCGACAACGTGCAGACGAGTTGGGTCAAGCTCGGTGTCGCGGGCACGCGCACGATGCTCCAGTCCGGTGCCAACGACCTCGGTGGAACGCTGATGGAGGAGACGATCTCCCGCATGGCGGGCGCGGAGAACGGTTCGGCCAAGTCGCCTGAGGAGATCGAGGAGATCGCCACCGGGATCGGCCGTCCGGTCCGTCCCCGCGACACGCTCTACGGGCCCGCCCCGCGGCCGGTCGGAGTGACGGTCATCACATAGGCGACGTGCAGGTGGGGCGGCCTCACCGGGTATGCCGGAAGTGTCCTACGATACAAAAGATATCGCTACGAGGAAGGTGGCTGACGTGACTTACACGATCGCAGAGCCGTGCGTCGACGTGATGGACAAGTCGTGCGTCGAGGAGTGTCCGGTCGACTGTATCTACGAGGGTGGCCGGATGCTGTACATCCACCCCGACGAGTGCGTCGACTGTGGTGCGTGTGAGCCGGTGTGTCCTGTCGAGGCCATCTTCTACGAGGATGACGTGCCGGACGAGTGGACCGAGTACAACGCGGCCAACGCTGACTTCTTCGTCGACCTCGGCTCGCCCGGTGGCGCAGCGAAGGTCGGCAAGGTCGACTATGACACGCCGTTCGTCAAGAACCTCCCCCCGATGAACCAGGAGTGACTCCGGTGGTCGGACGCTCCACGCGCCGGCCGCCCGGGCCGCTGTTGCCGGTGTTCCCCTGGGACACGCTGGCGCAGGTGCGCGAGCGTGCGTCGACCCACCCGGACGGTCTCGTCGACCTGACGGTGGGCACGCCCGTCGATCCGGTCGCCCCGGTGATCCGCGATGCCCTGGCCGCCGAATCGGCGAGGCCCGGTTACCCCACCACGGTGGGGACCCCCGCGCTCCGTGAGGCGATGGTCTCGTCGCTGGCGCGGCGATACGGCGTCACTGGTCTGACCACCGACGCGGTGCTCCCGGTCATCGGGACGAAGGAGCTCATCGCGGGCCTTCCCGCCCAGCTCGGAGTGGGGCCGGGCAACACCGTGGTGATCCCAGAGGTCGCCTACCCGACCTACGAGGTCGGTGCTCTCCTCGCGGGTGCCTCCGTCACCCGGGCGGATTCACTGCTGCAACTGGGTCCGTCCACGCCGACGTTGATGTTCATCAACTCGCCGTCCAACCCGACGGGCAAGGTCCTCGGGATCGATCACCTCCGGAAGGTCGTCGGCTGGGCCCGCGAGCGGGGAGCCATCCTCGTGGCCGACGAGTGCTATCTCGGGCTGATCTGGGAGGGCGAAGCCCTCTCGATCCTCGATCCGCGTGTCTGCGACGGCGACCACACAGGCTTGCTGGCCGTGCACTCTCTGTCCAAGACGTCGAACCTGGCCTCGTACCGCGCGGGCTTCGTGGCCGGCGACAGGGAGCTGGTGGGCGAGCTGCTCACGGTCCGCAAGCACGCCGGCCTCATGATGCCGCTGCCCGTGCAGGTCGCCATGACCGCGGCGTTGGAGGACGACGCCCACGAGCAGGCACAGTGTGAGATCTACCGTGCCCGGAGGGCGACGTTGAAGCCGGCCGTCGAGGCGGCGGGGTTCCGGGTCGACCACTCGGAGGCCGGGCTGTATCTCTGGGCCACTCGCGACGAGCCGTGCCGCGCCACCGCGGACTGGTTCGCCGACCGCGGGATCCTCGTCGCACCGGGCGAGTTCTACGGCGCCCGCGGCGGACAGCACGTGCGAATCGCTCTCACCGCGACCGACGCGACCATCGACGAGGCCGCGTCCCGCCTGGCCTGACACGGTCGCAGCGGACCACAGTCACACGCGGTCCCCGCAGCCACTCGCAGGCCCACAGTCACACGAGCTCCCCACAGCCACACGCGCTCCCCGTCCTACGTCGGACGGGGAGCGCGTTCGTTGGTGCTGGAAGCTGCTGGCGTCTCAGTCGTTGGCGTGGAGCTCCGAGTTGAGCTCCACACCCTCCCGCTTCCAGGCCACGGCCTCGACCGCACCGGTGAGCGAGTTGCGACGGAACAGCAGGTTGTCCCGGCCCGATAGCTGACCTGCCTTGATCGGTTCGGTGTCCGACCAGGCGCCGGCACGGACCTCGATCTTGGTGCCGGCGGTGACGTACAGGCCGGCTTCCACCACGCAGTCGTCACCGAGGGAGATCCCGACACCGGAGTTGGCGCCGAGCAGGCACCGCTCACCGATCGAGATGGTCTCCTTGCCGCCGCCGGAGAGCGTGCCCATGATCGACGCGCCACCTCCCACGTCGGAGTCCGCACCCACCACAACACCGGCCGAGATCCGACCCTCGACCATGGAGGCGCCGAGTGTCCCCGCGTTGAAGTTGACGAAGCCCTCGTGCATCACGGTGGTGCCCTCGGCGAGGTGGGCACCGAGTCGAACGCGGTCCGCGTCGGCGATCCGCACGCCGGAGGGGACCACGTAGTCCACCATGCGAGGGAACTTGTCCACTCCGTAGACGGTGACCGGGCCGCGCGCCCGCAGCTTGGCCCGGACCAGTTCGAAACCCTGCACGGCGCAGGGGCCGAAGTTGGTCCACACGACATTGGTGAGCGTGCCGAACAGGCCGTCCATGTTGGCGAAATGCGGCTTGATCAGACGGTGGCTGATGAGGTGGAGTCGGAGGTAGGCGTCGTACGCATCGGTCGGCGGTGCGGTGAGGTCGCTGATCTCGACCCGCACCGCGACACGCTCGACCCCGCGATCGGTATCGGGTCCGGTCAGTGCGGCGAGTTCGGCCGGGACCTCGTCGCCCGAGAGGACGCGGTGCCCACTCGAGGAGGTGGCACCGAGCGAAGGCTCCGGATACCACACGTCGAGGACGGTGTGGTCGCTCGTCAGGGTGGCGATACCGGTGGCGGTTGCTCCTTGTGGGCTCATGACACGATGCTATCGCCTGAGTCCGACACCTTCCCACGTCGGGCGGAACCGCGCGTGACGACGGTGTGGTGCGCGCTGCATCTACAGTGGACCACGTGACCGACGCCCTCGATCTGACCTCCGACCCGATCGACCTCACCCGTGCGTTGGTCGACATCCCCAGTCCGTCGCGACACGAGGCGGCGATCGCCGCGGCGGTCCACACAGCGTTGGTGGGGACCGTGGGCGGATTCACGGGCCCGGGCGCGGGCCGCGTCGAGGTGGTTCGCGACGGCAACCGGGTGCTGGCACGCACTATGCGGGGTCTGCCGAGCCGGGTCGTCCTCGCCGGACACCTGGACACCGTCCCGATCGCGGACAACGTGCCGTGCCGCCTGACAGGCCACGGTGACGATCTCGCGTTGCACGGGTGCGGGACCGTGGACATGAAATCAGGGGATGCGGTGTTCCTCCACCTGTTCGCGACCCTCGCGGACGCCGCCGACCTGGCCCATGACCTCACCCTGGTGATGTACGACTGCGAGGAGATCGAGGCGACGGCCAACGGCCTCGGCCACCTCGAACGTACCCATGCCGAATGGTTGACCGGCGACGTCGCTATCCTGGGCGAACCGACCGGTGGCCTCATCGAGGCCGGCTGCCAGGGGACACTGCGCATCCGGGTCCATGCGCGGGGCGTGCGTGCTCACTCCGCCCGTAGCTGGCTGGGGGACAACGCGGTCCACCGACTCTCACCGGTCCTGGCGGCCCTGTCCGCGTATGAGGCCCGGTCGGTCGACATCGACGGTTGCGTCTATCGCGAGGGACTGCAGGCAGTGCGGATGTCGGCGGGCGTCGCCGGGAACACTGTGCCCGACGAGGCGTGGATCGACGTGAACTTCCGGAGCGCGCCCGATCGGGACACGGGAGCAGCGCTGGCCCATGCCCTCGAGGTACTCGGGCTGACGCAGCAGCAGCGTGTCGAAACGGGGGAGGAGCCGCCGACGGAGCCCGGCCTGTACTGGGAGCTCACCGACCTCTCACCCGGGGCGCTCCCCGGACTGTCCGCACCGGCGGCGGCCGACCTCGTGCGTGCGGCAGGTGGCCGGGTCCGGGCGAAATACGGCTGGACTGACGTGTCACGGTTCGCGGCTCTCGGCATTCCCGCCGTCAATCTCGGTCCGGGCGATCCCGGGCTGGCACACAAGCGCGACGAATGGTGCCCGGCGGCTCAGATCACGGAGGTGGCCGCGACACTGCGCGCATACCTCACCGGGGCCGACGCGCCCCACTGACCGGTCCCGCTGCCCAGCACCACCCCAGAGTCCAGCACCACCCCACAGCCCAGAATCACACCCACCGCCGAAGGAGAATCCGGCCCATGGCTCCGACCGACCCCGTCCGCCTGCGTGGTCCCGTGCTCGTCCGCCGAGAGAAGAACACCGAGCGGTCGACCACCGACCAGCGCCTGCTGGACGCGAACCAGGACACGGACTGGCTGCACACCGACCCGTGGCGCGTGCTGCGGATCCAGAGTGAGTTCGTCAACGGGTTCGGGGCCCTCGCCGAGCTCCCCGAGGCGGTCAGCGTGTTCGGTTCGGCGCGCACCCGGCCGGGCGATCCCGCCTACGAGCAGGCCGTGGAACTGGGCCGCGCGCTGTCCGAGGCCGGGTACGCCGTGGTCACCGGCGGCGGTCCGGGGCAGATGGAGGCGGCCAACAAGGGCGCCTGGGAGGCAGGCGGCCAATCGGTGGGACTGGGCATCGAGCTGCCGATGGAGCAGGGACTCAACAGGTGGGTCGACCTGGGGTTGCACTTCCGGTACTTCTTCATCCGCAAGACGATGTTCGTCAAGTACACCCAGGCGTTCGTCTGTACGCCGGGCGGCTTCGGCACCCTGGACGAGTTCTTCGAGGCCATCACCCTGGTCCAGACCGACAAGATCACGCGCTTCCCGATCGTGCTGCTGGGCGTCGACTTCTGGACTCCCTTGGTGGACTGGATCCGGGGAACCCTCGTGGAGAACGGCATGATCTCCGCGTCCGACACCGACCTCTTCCTGGTGACTGATTCCGTGACCGAGACCGTCGAGTACATCCGTGACGCCCACCACCGTGCGGCCCAGTCCGCCGAGCAGCGGGAGGACCTCTACGGAGTGGAGCACCGTGGGGTGGAGCGCTGATGGCGCCGGTTCCCTCCCGCCGGGTCTGTGTCTACTGCGCCTCGTCCAGTCATGACCGGGAACTGCTGGACATCGCGACCGAGGTGGGCGCGGAGATCGCCCGCCGTGGATGGTCGCTGGTGTCAGGCGGCGGCAACGTGTCGATGATGGGCGCCGTCGCCGAGGCCGCCCGCGCCGGCGGTGCCCGGACGGTCGGCGTGATCCCGGAGGGACTCCGGGTCCGGGAGGTGGCGGACACGTCTGCCGACGAGCTGATCGTGGTGACGAGCATGCGAGAGCGCAAGCGCGAGATGGAGGAACGCTCGGACGCCTTCCTCACACTTCCCGGCGGGATCGGGACCATGGAGGAGATGTTCGAGATGTGGACCTCCGCCTCGCTCGGATTCCACCACAAGCCTGTCGTACTCTACGACCCCATCGGCTTCTACACCCCGCTCCTGGACTGGGTACGCGGCCTCGCCGACGCCGGTCTCGTCAAGCCGGAGGCGTTCGACGCCCTGGTCGTGTGCACCACCCTCGACGAGGCACTCGACGCCTGTGGAGGCCGTCGATGACCACCTCGCCGATGAACACCGCGCCGATGACCACCGCACCGGTACTCCCGACCCTGTGCGGTCGGCCGGTTCCGGTGGAGCGACCGCTGGTGATGGCGATAGTCAACCGCACGCCGGATTCGTTCTACGACCGGGGTGCCACGTTCACCGACACGTCCGCGATGGCCCGGGTGGACGCGGTGGTGGACGCCGGCGCGGACATCGTGGACATCGGTGGCGTCAAGGCCGGACCTGGCGACGAGGTCGACGCCGAGGAGGAGATCCGTCGGGTCGTCCCGTTCATCGAGGAGGTCCGCCGTCGTCACCCGGGCGTGATCATCTCCACGGACACGTGGCGCGGGGATGTCGCCCGGCGGGCGATCGCCGCCGGGGCGGACCTGGTCAACGACACCTGGGCGGGCCACGATCCCGGGGTCCTCATCGCTGCCGGCGATGCCGGGGCCGGGTTCGTCTGCTCGCACACCGGTGGCGCGATCCCGCGGACCCGCCCGTTTCGGGTCGGCTACGAGGACGTGGTGCGCGACGTGGTCGACGAGCTCACCGCGGGTGCGGAGCGAGCCCTTGCCGCTGGCGTCCCCGCGGACGGGGTACTCATCGATCCCACCCACGACTTCGGAAAGAACACCTTCCACGGCCTCGAGCTACTGCGCCGGCTCGACGAGATCGTCGCCGTGGGACACCCGGTGCTGATGGCACTCAGCAACAAGGACTTCATCGGAGAGACCCTCGACACCGACGTCGACGGCCGCGCCGAGGGGACCCTGGCCGCCACAGCCGTCGCCGCGATGGCCGGTGCCCGCGTGTTCCGCACCCACGACGTGCCGGGCACGCTGCGCACGCTGGAGATGGTCGCGTCGATCGCGGGCACCCGTCCGCCCGCGCGCACCGTGCGGGGCCTCGCCTGAATTCCGAGTGTCAGTCCGCTGTCGGCGGCCGCTCGGGGATAGCCGCGACCGGCATGTGCCACACTTCTGGGGTAATCAACCCGCAGTAACGAGAGGGGGACGCCAGCCGTGGTCACCGTGGTCGTCTATGTGGTGGTGACCCTCGTCGTCGCCGCGTCGCTCTTCGCTCTGTCCGTCGTCGTGTTCGGTCGTTCAGAGCTCCTCCCCGCGGTGGAGAAGGGCCACACGGTCACCTCACTGCCGGAGGGCCCGCTGACGGGTGGCGACCTGCGCGACGTCCGGCTCGGGATGTCCGCCCGCGGCTACACGATGTCCGAGGTCGACTGGGCACTCGAACAGGCCGCGCGCGAGATCGATCACCTACGGGCGCTCCTCGACGCGGCGGAGCGAACCACTGCGCGGGTGGAGCAGTCGGACAGTCGACCGGCTCCGACGTCCGGGTAGCGCCGAACGCGCTAGAATCGTCCGTATCCACTCAGTAGTACTGATCGTGGACGGGTTTATGCCGTAGGCGCCCGGCCATGGACGAGGACGAAGGGAATCTACCTGATGGCGGCTATGAAGCCCAGGACGGGTGACGGACCGATCGAGGCGGCCAAGGAGGGCCGTGGGATCGTCATGCGCGTCCCGCTCGAGGGCGGTGGGCGACTCGTTGTCGAGCTGACCCCTGATGAGGCGAAGTCGCTGGGCGCGGAGCTGGTCAACGCCACCTCGTAACACGCGTAACCCACCGAACCCGGCGCATCCGACCCCCGTGGCGGATGCGCCGACTCATTTGTCCGGAAGGTCTCCTGCCATGTCCTCCAACTCCAGCACGCCCGCCTCCCACGCCGCCACTTCCCACGCCACTGCACCCACCGCCGGCGTGCCCGGCCGACCGCTCCCGACCGTGCGGGTCGTGCCCGACGGCGCCGACGTGACCGGGCTGCCCCTCGTCACCTGCGCGCCGGGGTCGCGGCGAGCACCCCGCGGCCGGGCCGACGACGCCCGGATCGCGATGCGGGGCGGGAGCGCGGTGTTGGAGGTCGACCTGGCCGACGAGTCTCCGCGTGCGGGCTGGGCTGGCACCGTCGACCATGGGCTCGGTCACCGCAGGGTCGGCGCCGCCGCGGCGCGGTACGGGCGCGACGCGGATTCGCGCGTGCCGGTCATCGTGACCGTCCCCGGCACCGTGCCGGTCGACCGCGTGGGTGACCTGGTCCTCGGGTACCTCCTCGGTGCGCGCGGCCAGGACACCTTCGCCGCGGAGCCAGCGCCGGTGGCGCCGGAACTCGTGGTACTGGTCGACGACGACGTCACCGCCCGCGTCAACCACCTCGTCGCCGAGGCCGAGGAAGCGGCTCGGGCGACCGCCCTCGCCCGCGATCTCGCGGGGGCGCCCTCGAACCTCAAGACACCGGAGTGGCTCGTCGCCCGGATGGCCGAGGCACTCGAGGAGTCGGGGATGCAGACCCAGATCCTCGAAGGAGATGCGCTCCGCGAGGGTGGCTTCGGTGGAGTACTCGCGGTGGGTGGGGGATCGGAATCCACGCCGCGGGTTCTCGTCGCACGGCGAGCAGGTAACGGCCCGCGGGTGTTGCTGGTCGGCAAGGGCATCACGTTCGACACCGGCGGGATCTCGGTGAAGCCGGCCGAGGGGATGCACCTCATGCGAACCGACATGGCTGGGTCGGCGGCAGTGGTCGCGGCCGCGGCGGCGTTGTGCCGCAGCCGCGGGGATGCTGTTCAGGCCGGCACCGACACCGGCACCGGCACCGGCGATGCCGTTCGGTCCGGCACCGACACCGGCGTCGGTGGCGACCGTGTCACCGACCTCGACCTGACCGTGGTCGTCGCTTCGGCCGAGAACATGCTCTCCGGCGCAGCGTATCGACCGGGAGACGTGGTGACCCATGTCGGCGGCACCACCTCCGAGGTCACCAACACCGATGCCGAGGGTCGGATGGTGCTCGCCGATGGTCTCGCCCATGGTGTGGCGGAGGCCGACCCTGACGTGGTGGTGGACGTGGCTACCCTGACCGGAGCGATGAAGGTTGCGCTCGGCATGCGGACGGGTGCGGTGATGTCTAACGACGACGACCTCGCCGAGCGCATCTCCGTCGCCGGAGCTGGGGCCGGCGAGCGCTGGTGGCGCTTGCCGCTGCTCGACGAGTTGCGGCCAGCGGTCCGGTCGGACATCGCCGACCGGCGACAGGCCCCCAAGGGGCCCGGGGCCATCACTGCGGCGCTGTTCCTCGAGGGGTTCGTCGACGGCAGGCCGTGGGCTCATCTCGATATCGCTGGCCCGGCCCGGTCACCGGAGGAGATCGACGAGGTGGGGCCTGTCGCGACGGGCTTCGCCACCCGGACACTTCTCGGATTCCTTCGTGATCTCGCCGACCGGCCGCGCGCGTGAACAGAGCCGGCAGCTCGTCCGCTCTGCGGCGAGCGGTCCCGTTCCTGCGCTGCCCGGTGTGCGCGATGCCGGTCGAGCCTATGGATGCGGGCCCTGATTCGCCAGAGTCAACATCCGCGTCAGCACCCGCGCCCGACGCGCCTGTCACCGGTGTCCGCTGCTCGTCGGGGCATTCGTTCGATCGCGCACGTCAGGGACACCTGACGCTTCTGGGCCCGCGAGGCAGGCGTTTTCAGGGAGACACCACCGACCAGGTCCTCGCCCGGCAGAGGGTGCTCGGGTCGGGTGCCTTCGATCCGGTGGTCGCGATGCTCGCCGGCATTGCGGATGACGTCACGCGGTCGGTGGTAGACCCCGTCATCGTCGAGGCAGGGGCTGGAACAGGCTTCTACCTCGCACGTGTTCTCGCAGGATTACGCGCGGCATCATTGCGGATGGCCGGTACAGGGCCACTTGGTATCGGAACCGAGATCTCGGTCGCGGCGGCACGACGGCTGGCCAAGTGCTCGCCTGACGTCGCCGCTCTCGTCGCAGACACCTGGGACGGCCTACCGCTGGCCGATTCGTCGGTGAACTTGGTGCAGGTCGTCTTTGCACCGAGGAATGCGGCAGAATTTGCCCGCGTTCTCGTCCCTGGAGGAACCCTGGTCGTAGCGGGCCCGGGCGAGCGCCACCTCGAACCCCTCAGGACAGAGGCGGGGATGCTCACCCCCGAAGCGGGAAAGGCGGACCGACTCGAGGCGGGGCTTGCGGAGTACTTCACGCCCGGCGTGCTCCACGAAGTGGACACGATCGTGACAGTGCCGGGCTCGATTGCCGTAGACCTTGCTCTGATGGGTCCAAGCGGAGTGCACCTGGACCGTACGGACCTCGAGCGAGAATTCGACGGGCGTGAACAGCACGTGCGCCTCCACATAGAGGCTCGGACCTTCCATCCTGTGATCTGAGAGCGACAGTGAAGAACGGTCAACGCGTGGGAAATACCTCGCTAGCTGAGCGCTAGAGGGCCAATCACGTTCTCTCCGTCAGAACGGTGGTGGGTTGTTGAGTTGGTCGCGGAGTTGTTTGAGGTGTTCGTTGGTGGGGTCTGGTCCGGGTGGGGTGCGGTGGTTGTGGGCGTTGGTGGTCCACCAGTGGCTGTGGCTGTGGGGGGTGTCGTCGGCGGGGTTCATGACTTGTTGGGCGGTGCGGTGGGTGATGCGGATGCCGGCGAATTGGCAGGCGAGTTTGCGGATGCGGTCGCTCTGGCGGTCGTTTTCGTG
>NZ_BRVN01000009.1 GCF_026011735.1 Dietzia sp. NCCP-2495
GCGGCGTTAGCAGTTGCGCTCGAACACCAACCGCAGCCCCTCGAGCGCGAGGTCCGGCTCGACGTCGGTCACCGTCCGGGATTCCTCGGCCACCACGTCGGCCCGCAGCCCGGTGAGCACGACAGAGGCGTCCGCCAACTCCGCGACATCGGTGCGCAGCCGGTCGACCAGGGCGTCGATCTGTCCGGCGAAACCGATCACGATGCCGGCCTGCAGCGCCGCGACGGTGTTCTTGCCGAGCGCCCCCTTGGGCCGGACCACCTCGATCTTGCGCAGCGCCGCCGCGCGCTCCGCCAGTGCGTCGACGGAGATGTCGATGCCGGGCGCGATCGCCCCGCCGAGCAACTCGCCGCGCGCGGAGATCGCGTCGACGGTGGTCGCCGTGTCGACGTCGACGACGACGACGGGACCGTCGAACAGTGAGTGTGCGGCCAACGCGTTGACGACCCGGTCAGAGCCCACTTCCCGCGGGTTGTCCACGAGGAGCGGCACCCCGGTCTTCACCCCGGGCGCCACCACGACGGACGGCAGTCGCGGCCAGTAGTCGGCGGCCATCCGGCGCAGTTCCCCAGTCACCGAGGGCACGACGGACAGTGCGGAGATCCCCTCCAGGCGGTCGGCGCACTCCCCCAGCAGGCCGCGGACGGTCAGCGCGAGTTCGTCGGAGGTCACCGACGGGGACGTTCGCACACTCCAGGTGCGCTCGAGCGGCCCGCCGTCCAGAGGGAATACGCCAAGCCGGATGTGGGTGTTCCCGACGTCGACGGTGAGAAGCATGGTCGCTGTGGTCGTCCGCGGCCTAGACGGCGGCGGGTTCCGGGACGCGCGGGTTCTTCAGGCCCGAGCCCTCGGGGACGTTCGCCGGGTCGTCGCCCTCGGTGAGCTTTCGGTTGTCGCCGTCGACAAACACCACGCGAGGCTTGTAGGTCCGCGCCTCGGCGTCCTCCATGATCCCGTAGGCGATGATGATCACCAGGTCACCGGGGTGCACGAGGTGGGCGGCGGCACCGTTGATGCTGATCACGCCGGAGCCGCGCTCGCCGGTGATGGCGTAGGTGGTCAGGCGGTTGCCGTTGTTGATGTCGACAATGTCGATCTGCTGGCCCTCGAGCAGGTCGGCGGCGTCCATGAGGTCGGCGTCGATGGTGCAGGAGCCGACGTAGTGGAGGTCGGCCTGGGTCACGGTGGCGCGGTGGATCTTGGACTGGAGCATGGTGCGCTGCATTGGTCAGCCTTCCTGGGAGTCTGCGAGGTCCTGGGCCAGCTCGGCCTGCTGGGCGGCGACGGTGGCCTCGGCGGCGGCGAGGAAGCCGGTGCCGATGGCCACGCCGACGTTGTCGATGAGGCGGGTGGTTCCGATGCGGGCCGCCACGAGGAGCCGGCCGGGGCCCTCTTCCGGCGGGTCGCCGAGGTCCGCGGCGCGGAGCTCGAGGTAGTCGAGGGAGATCTGCGGGCGTTCGGCGAAGACCGCGGCCGCGGCCTCGATCACGGCGTCGCGGCCGGCCTTGGCGGCGAACGTGCCGGCGACGAGCGCGGCGTTGATGGTGGTGGCCAGTTCGCGCTCGTCTTCGGACAGGTAGCGGTTGCGCGAGCTCATGGCCAGGCCGTCGGCCTCGCGGACCGTCGGCACCCCCACGATCCGCACGTCGAGATTGAGGTCGGCGACCATCTGGCGGATCAGGACAAGCTGCTGGTAGTCCTTCTCCCCGAAGAACGCCTGGTGCGGCGCGACGATACCCAGCAGTTTCGCGACCACGGTGAGCATGCCGGCGAAGTGGCCGGGTCGGGCGCCGCCGTCGAGGATGTCACCGGTCGGGCCGGGCTGCACGGTGGTGCGCGGGCCGTCGGGATACATGGCGGTGGCGCTCGGGGCGAACACCAGCTCGACGCCGGCCGCCGCGAGCTTGGCGATGTCCTCGTCGAGTGTCCGTGGGTAGGCGTCGAGGTCCTCGCCGGGACCGAACTGCAACGGGTTGACGAAGATGGAGACCACGACGACGGCGCCGGGCGTGCGGCGCGCAGCCTCGACCAACGCGAGGTGGCCGTCATGGAGCGCACCCATGGTGGGCACGAACGTGATCTGCTTGCCGACCTTGCGCAGCGATTCGGTGACCGCGTGCAGCGAGTCCGGCTCGTGATGGACGGTCAGCTCACCGCGCGTGTAGCCGGTGCCCGGGCGGCCCGGGACGGCGGTGTGGACCGGGAGGGAGGTGGTCATCGAAGCTGCTCCGTGAGGTCGGGGGCCAGGAGGTCGGTCACGTCACGACCGGCGCCACACCGGTCGGCGGTACGCAGGGCGGCGGCGCGGTAGCCGTCGGCGATCCCGCCGTCGACGTTCTCGAGTGCATCGAGGTGGCGGGAGACGGTCACGGCGTCGCCACGCATGACGGGTCCGGTGAGGGCGGAGTCGCCGGAGTTCAGGACGTTGTCGAGGGCGGCGCGGAGCAGTGGCTCGAGGGTACGGCGCGCGAGTGCCACCGCATCCTGGCCGCCCATCCCGTCGGGATCGCCCTCGACCGAGCCACCCGGCAGAACGGCAAAGGAGGCGGCGAGGGCGTCGGCGGCGTCGTTCACCAGCGTGACGAGGTGGTTGGCGCCGTGCGCGAGGGCGGCGTGGTAAAGGGCCCGGTGGGATTCGGCGACGGTGACGGGCAGTCCGCCGGTCTCCATGACGAGCATCTGCCCCACGACCAGTCCCGTCTCGTCCGGGGAGGTCAGGGCCCACGAGCAGCCCTGCATTCGGTCGATATCGGCCTCGCCGCCGGTGAAGGTCATCGCCGGATGGGCGGCCACCACCACGGCGCCGGCGTCCGCGGCCGGGCGGAGGACCTCGGCGCCCACTGCTCCGGCGACGTGCATGACGATGTGGCCGGGACGGAAGGCGTCAGCCTCGGCGAGCTCAGCCACGACGCCGGGCAGCGCAGAGTCGGGTACGGCCAGGATGAGGAGTTCGCCCGCCTCGGCCACGCCGACCGGGTCGGTGAGGCGTGCCTCGGGCAGGCGACGTGCGACGAGGTCCCGCGACCGCTCGGACCGTGCGACGACCGCGGAGACGACGTGGCCGCGCCGTTCGAGGGCCGCGCCCACGGCAGTACCTACGCGGCCTCCGGAGATGAGGCCGATGGAAAGGCGGGCAGGGGGTGTTCCGGTGACGCCGAATTCGGACATCGATGGGGCTCCAGTGCTCGATCCGTTCCAGGCCCACGAGTGAGTGGGTCCCAGACATCTCGCTGGCGAGGATAGTCCCGATGGGCGTCCACGTCGCATTTACGTGGCACACCTCACACCCCGCGCCATTCCGCAACCGCCCGACCCCCAAAACCAAGAATCCGCTACCCGGCCTGCTGATCCGCTACCCCTCTGCGGGTAGCGGATCCACAATTCGAGTAGCGGATCCTTTGGTGAGCTGGACCACGCGAGCTGGGTCAGACGAGCGAGCCGCAGCTGGTGGACCAGTGACGGCGTCAGTCCTCCGCGCGACGACGGCGACGGCCACCGGACGGGACGTCATCCCCACCGAGGCGCGCCATCAGCTCAGCCACGGAGAGCCCAGAGCCCTGACCGTGACGGCTGGCCGGCGCGGACTGCTCGCCCGACGACGAATCGCCAGCGGACGATTCCTGCGACGGGCTCGAGGTCGACTCCGACGGCACGCTCGAGGTCTCGGCCTCCGCCGCTCGACGCGCGGCCCGGCCGGAGCCACCCGTGGGACGGACCGCCGGGCGACGGATCTCACCCGAGTCAGTGTTCGCACCCGAGCCGGCGTTCGCGCCCGAAGGCGTGGCCGACGCGGAGCCGGAAGTCGATGCGGAGCTGGAGCCAGGTGCGGAGCCGGAAGTCGATGCGGAGCTGTAGCCAGGTGCGATGCCGGAACTGGACGCAGTGCCGGTGCTCGACGTGTCATCGCGGTCGGCGACCGGCGAGAGCTTCTCCGTGCGCTCGGTGCTCGGAGTGGCGCCCGGGCCGACGCCCGAGACCGGCGTGCCGGTACGCGTGCCGGTCTTCGCAGCTGCACCGGCGGCGGCGCCCGCAGCGGCTGCACCGGCGGCTGCGCCCGCTGCGGGTGCACCCGTTGCGCCGGAACCGGCGGCGGCGCCCGACCCGGACCTGCCGGCATCGGACTCCTGCGCGGCACCCGACGAGGGACGATCGGTCTGCCCCGGACGCGCTGCCGACGACTCGGACGGACGACGCCGCGGCTCGACCCGCTCGGACGGAACAGACTGCAGGTTCCCGGCACCGATCTGGGCGGCGGGAGCGTGCCCACCCACGGCGAACCTGTCCTCCGGGATGGTCACACCCATCGCGCCGAGCTGCTCACGCAGCGCCGCGATCTCGTGCCGCAGGGCCAGGACGGACTCCGACGTCTCGAGCCTGATCGAATCGCGGAGATCCTTCTCCACGACGAGCTCGTGCTCACGGCGGGCCGAGATCTCGCGCTCGAGCTGCAGCTCGTAGACGGTGTGCAGGTCGCGGACACGCGCCGACTCGGCGGCGGCCTGCCGACGGTAGCGGGCGACGAGGAACGCTCCGATGAAGGCCGCCCACAGCGCGGCCAGCGTTCCGACACGCATCCACACGGGATTGTCGGAGATGACCATCACCACGGTGGCCACCACCGCGAGGATCAGAAGCACCCCCAGGGCTATGCTCGCCAGATCGCGGTCCTCGCCGCGGCCTGGACGAGCCGACCTGGGCTTGTCAGTCGAGCCGTCGGAACTCATGCCCCGCATGATAGCGCCCGAACCACCAGTCACACCGGTGACCGACGCGTGTTGGTCCAGACGGCGACGGGCGGCCGGACCGCGGCCGCCGGGAACCGGATCCCGGACGTCACGTCGGCTGGGCGAGTCCGGGCACCTCGTCGTCGTCATCGGGCGGGGTCTGGCACACCCACTCCAGGAACAGGCCCGCCCCCAGTAACACCGCGCCCGAGACCAGCACGGCGATCGCCGCCGGCAGCTCCGCACGCGCGACCGCCAGTTCACCCAGGCGGAGCAGGAAGAACAGGGTGAGCCCCGCGCCGACCCCCGACATGGCCGCGCCGAGCACCGCGGACGCCTGACCCAGCGCCGCACTCCGGGCGATGGCCACCGGATGCATCTGGCTACGGTCCTGGCCGACGGAGCCGTCCGAGATGGCGGACCGGATACGCACCGCGAGGATCACGTCGATCACCGCCACCACGACGAGCGACACCCACGCGAAGCCGATCGGCGGCATCGAGCCGAGGAACGACCCCGTGAGCGCAAAGGCGGCCACGGCGGCGACGAGCGCCACCAGCACCAGCGTGGAGGCCGGTATCCGTGTCATGTCAGCCCTCCCACCCCTCGGGGGCCAGGCGCTGGTCGAGCCTCGTGACGGCCTCCACCTCGCCCGGGGGCAACTCCTCGATCAGGTCGCGCACGGGACGGGAGGAGAGGACGGCGTCCGGGTCGACCTCGAGCCAGGGCACGAGGACGAACGCCCGGTCGACGGCGCGGGGATGCGGGAGGGTGAGGACCGGGTCGTCCGAGGTGACGTCGGTGCCGTCCACCGTGGCGGTGACGACGTCGACGTCGAGCGTGCGCGGCCCCCAGCGGACCTCCCGCGTGCGATGGGCCTCGCGCTCGCGCCCGAAGCCCCAGTCGAGGACGTCGGCGGGGGTGCCCGGGTGGTCGACGACGAGGACCGCGTTGAGGAAATCGTCCTGCTCGACCCCGCCCCACGGTGGGGTCGAATACACCGATGAGACCGCGCGCAGGATCCCGTCCGCGGCGGCCGCCTCGGCGACACCGCGCAGCAGCCCGAGGGCGTCCCCTTGGTTCCCGCCGATCGACAGCACCGCCCGGCAGCTCATCCGGCCACACCCTCGCGCGTGCGCCGGGCCACCACCGCGACGTCCGAGAACTCGGCGGGAATGGGGGCCTGTGGCTTGTGCAGGGTCACCTCGACGGCGGTGGCGGTGGGCGCCATCTCCATGATCCCGTCGGCGATCCGGGACACGACGGTCTCGATGAGATCGCACGCCGGACCGGACACGATGTCGCGGGCGAGAAGAGCCAGTGCCCCGTAGTCGACGGTATCGGCGAGATCGTCCGAGGCCGCGGCCCGCGAGAAGTCGGTCCAGAGCACCACGTCGACGAGGAAGTCCTGGCCGTCGCGCTTCTCGTGCTCGAAGACGCCGTGCTTGCCGCGGACCTTGAGTCCGGTGAGTTCGATCCGGTCGGCCATGGTCACTCTCCCGCTAGTCGGGCTCGTCCCGCGCGTCCCGCGGACCACGCCGCGGCGACCCGGACGGCGTCCGCGCTCGGGACGACATCGTGCACCCGCACTCCCCACGCGCCTGCCGCGGCAGCGATCGACGTGACGGCCGCCGTGGCGGCGTCGCGCCCGGAGACCTCGCGGGGGCTGCCGTCCTGATCTGCCAGGAGCGCACCGATGAACCGCTTGCGCGAGGCCGCGACGAGCACCGGGAACCCGAGGTCGAGCAGCTGGTCGATGTCGCGGAGCAGCGCCCAGTTGTCGTCGGAGTCCTTGGCGAAGCCCAGTCCCGGGTCGAGGACGATGTCCTCGGCGGCGATGCCGGCGGCCAGCGCCGCGTCGGCCCGGCGGGCCAGGTGATCGCGGACCGAGCCCACCACGTCGCCGCCGTAATCGCTCCGGCCGCCCGCTCCCGCGTGGTAGTCGTCGGGCGAGACCCAGTGCATGAGGATCACCGGTGCACCGTGCTCCGCGACGACCCGGAGCATGTCCGGATCGGCGAGTCCGCCGGAGACGTCGTTGACGATTGTCGCGCCCTCGGCGAGCGCGCCTGCGGCGACGGATGCACGCATCGTGTCCACCGAGACGGGCACCCCGTCGGCGCGGAGTGCCCGTACGAGCGGGACGACCCGCTGCATCTCGTCGGACTCGGCGACCCTGATCGCGCCCGGCCGGGTGGATTCGCCTCCGACGTCGACGATGTCGGCACCGTCGGCGACCATCCGCCGAGCGTGGGCCACCGCGTCGTCGAACGCGAGGTGCCGTCCACCGTCGGAGAATGAATCGACGGTGATGTTGAGGATGCCCATGACCGCGCAGCGATCCGGTCGGGGCAGCCGGGGTGTCTCGCTCACGTGCCGCGCAGGAGGCCGAGTGCCTCCGCCCTGCTCGCCGCGTTGGACCGCATGATGCCGCGGACGGCCGAGGTGGTGGTGACCGATCCCGGCTTACGGATGCCACGCATGGCCATGCACAGGTGCTCGCACTCGATCACCACGAGCACACCCGACGGGTCGAGCCGGTCGACCAGCGCGTCGGCGACCTGGCTGGTCAGGCGCTCCTGGACCTGGGGGCGCTTGGCGTAGAGATCGACGAGTCGCGCGAGCTTGCTCAGTCCGGTGACCGCCCCGGACTTGCCGGGGATGTAGCCGATGTGGGCGACCCCGTGGAACGGGACGAGGTGGTGCTCGCAGGTGGAGTAGATGGGGATGTCCCGCACCAGCACCAGTTCGCGATGGTCCTCGTTGAAGGTCTTGGCCAGCACCTCGGACGGGTCGGCGTACAGGCCCGAGAAGACCTCGCGGTAGGCACGGGTGACCCGGGCGGGCGTATCGCGCAGCCCTTCCCGGTCCGGGTCCTCACCGACGGCGATCAGCAGTTCACGTACCGCCGCCTCGGCGCGCTCCGCGTCGAACACGCGGTCCGTGCTCGCGCTGCCCGTGCTCGCACTGTCAGTGCTCGTGTTGCCCGTGGACACAGACACCTCGTCGACCCCGGGGCGATTCTCTGTGGTCGTCATCAATCCTCTTCTCAGACGTCTACGACCGGGAGGTCAGTCGTCACGTTCCCACGGCGCACGCCACTCCGGATCCTTGTCCTCGCGTCGGTGCGAGCCACGAGAGGACCGCCCGGAATCGGCATCCGGGTTAGTATCCGCGACGGTCTCCGATCCGGAACCGGCGGGCGTGGACTCTGTGGGCTCCGTTGCCGACCACGCCCGCGGCGACGTAGCGGACCAGTCCGGCTGCGGATCCCGCTCATCATGGCGAGCCGGGGCCTGCGGAGCCTCGGAGGTCGCGGGTGTCCCGATGGCCTCGGGGGCATCAGGTGCGCTGGGGCCGTCCGGAGCCGACGGCGACTCGTAGCCCGCCGTGCGCTCGCCCGAGGCGGGGTACGCCTGGAGGCGGGTCGTCTCCGCGGTACTCGGCGCCGCACTCGGCGCGGTCGAGCCGTTCGACGGCTGCGGAGGCCAGCCGGGAGCCGACCAGCCCGGGGGCGGCGGGGTCCCGTAGGACGGGATCGTCGTGGTCCGGGCGTCCGGGCCGGAGCCGGAGCCGACTCTGCTGCCGGCGCCGCCGCCACCGTCGGCACTGCTGCCGTTCCCGTCGCGTCCGGCAGGAACCGGGTACGGGGCATCGGGGCGGGGATCCCCGGACACCGGACCGGGGTCGCGTTCGGTGTCGCGGCTGGCGGGCAGCACCGGCATGGCGAAGGGGTCGGTCACCGGCGGGGGCCACGGCTCGCCGCGCTCCTTGGCCAGCTCACCCGGGGTCTTGATGGGCGGCTGGGTGGACGGGATGCGGCCACCGAAATCGTCGAACTCGGTGATCCGGGGACGCTTGACGACATCGGCGAACAGGCGCTCCAGATCGTCCTGCCGGAGTGTCTCCTTCTCCAGCAACTCCCCCGCGACCGCGTCGAGGATGCCGCGGTTGGAGTCCAGCACCTGCCACGCCTCGGTGTGCGCCGCGTCGATGATCCGCCGCACCTCGTCGTCGATGATCTTCGCGACCTCGGGCGAGTACTCGGCGCCGCCCCCGCCACCGCGACCGAGGAACGGGTCCCCGCCCTCACTGCCGTACTTGACCGCGCCGAGCTTGGCGCTCATCCCGTACTCCGTGACCATCGTCCGGGCGATCCGGGTGGCCTGGTCGATGTCCGAGCTCGCGCCCGAGGTGGGGTCGCCGAAGATGTACTCCTCGGCCGCACGGCCACCCATCGCCATGACGATGCGCGCGATCATGTCCGCGCGGGTCATCAACGACTTGTCGTCCTCCGGCACGACCAGCGCGTGACCGCCGGTGCGCCCACGGGCCAGGATCGTGACCTTGTGGACCGGCTCCAGGTCCTCCATCGCCCACGCGGCCAGCGCGTGGCCGGACTCGTGATAGGCCGTGACCTTCTTCTCGTGCTCACTGATCACGCGGTGCTTGCGACGCGGGCCGCCCACCACGCGGTCCGTGGCCTCTTCGAGGATGTCGATCGAGATCTCGTCGCGACCCATTCGCGCCGCCAGCAGAGCGCCCTCGTTGAGGACGTTGGCCAGGTCCGCGCCAGACATGCCGATGGTGCGCTTGGCCAGCGAGTTCATGTCCACGTCCGCCGCCAAAGGCTTGCCCACCGAGTGCACGGCGAGGATCGCCTCGCGACCACGGAGATCGGGGTTGGTGACCGGGACCTGCCGGTCGAAGCGACCCGGGCGGAGCAGTGCCGGGTCCAGCACGTCCGGTCGGTTGGTGGCCGCGATGAGGATGACCGTCGACCGGTCGTCGAACCCGTCCATCTCCACGAGCAGCTGGTTGAGCGTCTGCTCACGCTCGTCGTGACCGCCGCCCATGCCCGATCCGCGGTGGCGCCCCACCGCGTCGATCTCGTCGACAAAGACGATGCAGGGCGAGTTCTGCTTGGCCTTCTCGAACAGGTCGCGAACGCGGGACGCGCCCACACCGACGAACATCTCCACGAAGTCCGACCCGGAGATCGAGTAGAACGGCACTCCCGCCTCGCCGGCCACCGCGCGAGCCAGCAGAGTCTTACCGGTACCGGGCGGACCGTAGAGCAGGACGCCACGCGGGATCTTCGCGCCGAGCCGCTCGTATCGGGCCGGGTTCTGGAGGAAGTCCTTGATCTCGTTGAGTTCCTCGACCGCCTCGTCCTCGCCCGCGACGTCGGCGAACGTGGTCTGCGGCATGTCCTTGGTGAACTCCACCGCGCGCGACTTACCCACACCGAACAGGCCGCCCTTGCCGCCCTGCATGCGCGACATGAAGAAGAACAGCAAACCGAACAGGATGAGCATCGGCAGCAGGAACGAGGCCATCTGCATCAGGAAGCCCTGCTGCGTGACCTCCGTGTCGTACTTCTCCGGCTCCGCCGCTGCGACCCGGTCGAAGATCTGGTCCGCCGCCCGCTCCGGGTACTTGGCGATGATCTTGTCGGTCGCGTCCTCCCCCTCGGCCGGGCTGACGGGTTCGGTGAGCTCCAGCCGCAGCTGCTGCTCCCGGTCCTCGATCAGGGCTTCCTTGACATTGCCTGCGTCGACCTGAGCCAGGGCCACCGAGGTGTCGACCTCGGCGTACCCGCGCTCGTTGTTCGCGAAGAACGAGAAACCGACGATCATCAGGATGATGACGCCTGCGATCGCGACGTTGCGGAAGACGGTGCTGCTCTTTCGATCCATTCGGTCCTCGTGTGGGGAGAACGGCCCCGCCGGACGGGGGACCAGGTGTTGCGACCGACTGGGTCGGTATCTGACCAGGCTACCTGCGAACTCCGACAGCCGACCGGCCTGATCGCCCACGGCGGACAGCGTGATCGAGGAGCGCGAACGGACACCGGGCTCGTCGTCGTACGATCGTGGCCGTGACCAGCCCCCTGCCCACCGCCATCGACACCGCCGACGCCGTGCGTTCCGGCGAACTCGGCGCCCTGGAGGCCCTGGACGCCGCCGTCGACCGGATCACCGACGCCGATCCGACCCTGCGCGCCTTCACCTCGATCCTCCGCGCGGACGGACGGGCCGCCGGCGCCGCCGTCGACGCGATGGGCCCCGACCAGCGCGCGGCACTCCCCCTGGCGGGGGTCCCGCTGGCGATCAAGGGCACCGTCACCCTCGACAACCCGGTGGTCACGCCCCTGCTGGCGGCCGGGGCGCTCCCCGTCGGGATCACCGCGACCCCCCAACTGTGCACGTGGGGGATGACCGATTCCGACGCCCACGGCATCACCCGCAACCCACTGGACCTGTCCCTGACCTCGGGCGGATCCTCGGGAGGCTCGGCCACGTCCGTCGCCTCCGGGATGGTGCCGCTCGCGATCGGCGACGACGGCATGGGGTCGCTGCGCATCCCCTCCGCCGCCTGCGGCCTGGTCACCATCAAACCCGGAACCGGCGTGGTCCCCACCCGGTTGAGCGCCGGGAACTGGGGCGGACTCGCCGAGTCCGGACCGCTGGCGAGGACGGTCGCCGACGTGGCCCTGGCCCTGTCGGTCATGGCCGGACGCCCCGAGCTCGCCTCCCCCACAGAGGTGCCGGAGGGCACCCGGATCGGCCTGTCCGTCGCGAGCCCGATCCGCCTCGGGCTCGATCTGGTCCGCATCCACGAGCCGTGGATCCGTGCGGCCCGGGACGCGGCCTCGATCCTGCGTGGGCGGGACCTCGTCGTCGTCGACACCTCCCTCCCCTCCCCGCGCGATCCGGTCCTCTACCTGGCCAGATGGACCTCCGCCGTCGCCCGGGCGGCCGAGGCCGAGAACCTGCCGCTGTCCGCGATGGAGCGTCGGACCCGCCACCACGCGCTGCTCGGGCGCACGGTGTTCCGCAACGGGATGGCGGGCGACGGCGACACCCGCTGGAACCGCGGGGTCGAGGCACTGCGCGCCGAGGTCGAACGCGCGATGGACGCCGCCAGCGTGGACGTGTGGCTCACCCCGGCACTCGCCGACCTCCCGCCCGAGGCGACCGACTGGCACCGCCGCTCCTGGGGCCGCTCACTGTGGGCGTCGATGCGGTTCGCGCCGTTCTTCCCGCTCGCCAACGTCCTGGGCTGGCCCGCCATGACCGTGCCGTGCGGCTCCACGCACACCACGCTCGGGCGGTACCTGCCCACGTCGGTCCAGTTGGTGGGTCGCCCCGGGTCCGAGGCGACCCTGTTGGCGCTCGCCGCGGCGATCGAGAGGGGCGACGACGACAACGCCCGCACCGCGGGTCGCTAGCCGGGCACCCGGCCCGATCAGTGGATCGGGCAACCGGCCTGGTCAGCGGATTCGGGCGGCCGGCCTGGTCAGCGTGTTCGGGCGGCCGGCCTGGTCAGTGGATCGGACAGCCCGCGGGGGTGGCCGGCGTCCCGTCGTGGTGGTCGTACGGGGTCGACGTGATCCCGTTCTTCCTCGCCGAGACCCGCGAGGTCACCATGTTGATCCGCCAGAACCGGTCGCCGTTTCGGCCCCGCCACCTCAGACGCTGCTCCCGGAACGGCAGCGCGTCGACCGCCCTGTTGATCGCGATGTTCGCCGTCACCAGAGCGCCGACCACCTTCACCCACGGCGCGATGGTGATGTCGTGAGCCGGAGTGGACGCGATCAGCGCCCGCGTCGCCGGCTCGCCACCGAAGTACGCCATCATCCCGAGTAGCGGCGCGATCGTCATCCTGCCGCCGAAGGTGAGGTTCCCGTTGGCGTAGGAAGCAACAACCTGCTGTGGGGCTGGCGTTCACGTTCGAATTCGGGGGTCCGGTCCATGCCGGCCATTGTTCACTACACGTACTGCCAGGAGAGTCGTTCACTACTCGCAGTGCTGGACAGGCCGCTCACTACGCGTACTGCTGCACGATCCGGCGCTTGACCAGCTTGCCCGTCGGCGTACGGGGCAGCTCGTCGACGAAGTCCAGTCCGCGGGGCATCTTGAAATCCGAGATGGTGCCCCGCAACGCCCCGAGGATCTCCTCCGCCAGTTCCGGCCCGGGCTCGCGCCCCTCGGCAGCCACCACCACCGCGTACACCTTCTCCCCCAGATCCTCGTCGGGGATGCCGATCACGGCCACGTCCTCGACGGCCGGGTGCAGCACGAGCGCGTTCTCGATCTCCTGCGGGTAGATGTTCACGCCGCCCGAGATAATGGTGAACGCCTTGCGGTCGGTCAGGTAGAGGAAGCGGTCCTCATCGAGGTAGCCCACGTCGCCGAACGTGGCCCAGGTCGGGTGATCGGGGTGGCGGACGGACGCCGTCTTCTCGTCGTCGCCGTGGTACGAGAAAGAGTTCTCGTCGTTCTGCCAGTAGATGGTCCCGATCTCGCCGGTCGGGAGTTCGTTGCCGTCGTCGTCACAGATGTGCGCGATCCCCTTGAGCCCGTCCTTACCCACCGAGCCCGGCCGCTCGAGCGCCTCCTGCGAGTTGATGAACGTGATGCCCATTCCCTCGGTGGCCGAGTAGTACTCGTGGATCACCGGGCCCCACCACTCGATCATGCGGCGCTTGACCTCCGGCGGGCACGGCGCGGCCGCGTGGATGGCGTGCGTCAGGCTCGACAGGTCGTACTTCGCGCGCGTGGCCTCCGGCAGCTTGAGCATGCGCACGAACATGGTCGGCACCCACTGCGAATGCGTGACCTCGTACTCCTGGATGAGCCGCAGTGACTCCTCCGCGTCGAAGCGGTCCATGAGGATCACCGTGCCGCCGACCGAATTCACCACACCGCAGAACCGCAGCGGCGCAGCGTGATACAGCGGCGCCGGGCACAGGTAGATGCTGCTCGCATCGAAGCCGTAGAGGAAGCTGAAGATCGGCGTGTAATAGTCCGGCACCTCGTCGATCTGCCCCTCTGGCGGATCGACGCGCACGCCCTTCGGCCGGCCTGTGGTGCCGGAGGAATAGAGGAAGTCGTGGCCGCGGGGCTGATCCGCCGGCGCCTCGGTCGGCTGCCCCTCAAGCAACGTGCGGTAGTCCTCGAAGCCGGCGAGTTGGCCGCCGAACACCACGCGGTGCTCCACGCTCGGGTTCGCGCCCTCCGACAGATCGACATGGTCCGCCACTGGCGCGGAGACGAACAGAGCGCGTGCTCCGCAGTCGCCGATGATGTAGGACGACTCATCCGCGGTGAGATGGTGGTTGATGGCCGCGATGTAGAGGCCGACACGCAGCGCTCCCCAGTAGATCTCGAGCATCTCGAGGGTGTTGTCCGAGACCACCGCGATGGTCTCGCCGGGACGCATCCCCCAGTCGTCGACCAGCAGGTGCGCGAGCTGGGCCGATCGGGCCTCGAGCTCGGCGTACGTGACTTGCTCGCCCGTGGCGGGGCGGATGGCGGCGGGCTTGTCGGGCGTGGTGGCGGCGAAGGCTCCGGGGTACATGCCGCGAGCATATATCCGACATGTGATGCGCATCACGGTTTTCGGACCATGGTCCAATTGCGGCGCTCGACGTGCAGCCGCACCTCCCTCCCGGTTGCAAGACATCGACCCATAGTTGCGCGACATGAGGTGCGGTTCCGGACCGATTTCTCGCATGAGATGTCGTGCAACCGTCCGGGGATGTCTTGCAATCGCAGCGCGGGATCCGGACAGGCGCGAGCCCTGGCAGGCGTGGGGTCCGAGCTGGCGAGGTGAGGCGCAGTCGGCACAACGCCGGGGCGCCGGAGCCCCCGCAGCCTCAGGAATACATGCGCGGGTGCAGCTTGCCGATGTACGGCAGGTCGCGGTAGCGCTCGGCGAAGTCCAGGCCGTAGCCCACCACGAACTCGTTGGGGATGTCGAAGCCGATCTCGAGGATGTCGAGGTCAGCCTTCACCGCGTCGGGCTTGCGCAGCAGGGTGACGATCTCGATCGACCGCGGGTTGCGCGTGCGGAGGTTGCGCATCAGCCAGGACAGGGTGAGGCCGGAGTCGATGATGTCCTCGACGATGATCACGTCACGGTCCGCGATGTCGCGGTCGAGGTCCTTGAGGATCCGCACGACGCCGGACGAGCTGGTGGAGGAGCCGTACGAGCTGACGGCCATGAACTCCATCTCGGACGGAATCGGCAGTGCGCGGGCGAAGTCGGAGACGAAGATCGCCGCGCCCTTGAGCACCGCGATCAGCACGACCTCCTGCTCGACATCGGCGTACTTCTCGCCGACGGCGGCGGCCATCTCGGCGATCCGCTCCCGGATCTGGTCCTCGCCCAGCAGGACGGATTCGATCTCGTCCGCGTACTTGTCCGTCGTCATCTAGCTCCCCGATCCGCTCGCCCGGTCCATCTCCAGGACCACCTTTCCATGCCGACGCCGGGCGACCAACCTGGTCACCCGAACCTCGCCGGATCCACTGCCGCGACCTGCCGGTCCGATGCTGCTACCTGCCGATCCGCCGCCCGGAGCCGCCCCACCTCCGCCTCCCACGGCCACTCCGCCTACGGCCACGCCGCCCTGCCCGCGCCAGTCGGTGACCAGCGCCGCCACGCCCGTCAGGTGCACGTACGTCGGGGAGGCCACGCCGCCGGCGAGCAGCCAGCGCCGGATCACGCGGGTGAGCACCGCGGTGGGCAGCGCCTCGAGCGCGGCGGTGTCCAGCGCGACGTGCGGGGAGCGTGAGGCGTCACCGCGAGGAGCGTCGGCCGCGGCGGCATAGGCCTCGGCGGCGCGGCGGTCGAGCTCGTCGTCGTCGACCCCGAGCAGCTCGGCGGTGCGCGCCAGCCCTTCCGCCGCGCCACCGCCGAGCACGTCCTCGAGCAGCGGCAGCACCTCGTGCCGCAGGCGCACGCGCGTGAACGTGGGGTCGGTGTTGTGCGGGTCGTCCCACCAGGTCAGGCCGAGGACACGGCACGCGGCGCGGGTCTCGCCGGCGCGCACCCCGAGCAGCGGGCGGCCCCACGGCGCGTCCCAGTCGGCCATGCCGCGCAGGGACCGCGCGCCGGAGCCGCGGCCCAGCCCGAGGAGGACCGTCTCTGCCTGGTCGTCGAGCGTGTGCGCCAGGAGGACGGGGCGGGACCGGCGCGCGCCGTCGAGCGCGGTGTACCGGGCGGAGCGCGCGTCGGCCTCGGGGCCGGAACCGCCCTTGTCCACGACGACGACGAGGATCTCCGCCTCCGCACCGAGCCCGCGGGCTGCCGCGGCCGCGTCCCTCGCGACCTCATCCGAGCCGGCCTGCAGTCCGTGGTCGACGATCAGCGCAGTGACCCGGTCGAACTCGGCCACGGCGGCGGCGAGCAGGGCCAGCGAGTCGGCTCCGCCGGACAGGCCGACGCACACGTCGTCGCCGACCTCGGGGTGGTCACGTCGGAAGGCCCGCACCGCCGACCGGACGGTCCAGGCGTCGCCTGTCCAGGCGGCTGCGGGACGGTCAGCGGCAGCCACAGGTGCGGAGCTCCGCGGCGATCTGGTCGAGCACCGGACGAGCGATGGCGGGGTCGGTGCCCGTGGACAACAGCGCGAAGCTCATCGGCCGTCCGTCGACGCTGGTCACCGTGCCGGCCAGCGCACTCGTCCCGCTCAGCGTGCCGGTCTTGGCGCGCACCCAGCCGGCGCCGGCGCCGGAGGGGCCGTCGAAGCGGTCCACCAGGGTGCCCGACCCGGACGCGATGGGCAGGGTGTCGAGCAGGTCGCGCATCTCGCGAGAGGCGTCCGGGCCCGACGCGACCCGCAGGACGTCGGTGAGCACACGCGCCGGGATCCGGTTGCCGGCGCTCATGCCGGAGCAGTCGTCCAGGCGCACGCCGGACAGGTCCATCCCCAGCTCGGTCAGGGTGTCGGTGACCGCGGTGGCCCCGGCGGCGAAGTCCGCCTTCTGGTCCGGATGGCGGGACAGTGCCACCTCCCGGCAGACCGCCTCGGCCAGCACGTTATCCGAGTGCACAAGCATCGACCGCACGCGCTCGACCAGGTCCGCGGACGAGACCTTCCCGAGCTCCTCGCCTGTCTCCACCGGTTCCGCCGACACCCGCACCGTCTCGGGGTCCACGCCCAGCTGACGGGCGAGGATCCGGCCCGCGGCCAGGGCGGGCTCGGGGTACCGCGGCGAGTACTCGTCGGCCGGGTCCATACGCCCGCCGTCGAGCATCCACGGCTCGATCGGGGCGAGATTCCCCGAGGCGATCTCCCCCCGTGACCAGCCCGGCCCCAACCCCGGCCCCATATACGGTCCGGGGGCCACGACGATCCGTGCCGGCGTGAACCCCGCCCCACGCACGATGTCGGCCAGCTCCACCACCGTCGCCGAGCCGGGGAAGAGCGGGCCCGACTCGGAGCCCCGGGACATGGTCGGGTCACCGCCCGGGATCACGACGAGGGTCGTGGGATCGGAGCCTCGGGCGACCACCGTGTCGACGCGCTTGTCCGCCGGCAGCTGCGTGAGCGCCGCCAGAGCGGTGAGGAGCTTCGTGGTCGACGCGGGGACCTTCGGCTTGTCCGGGTCGCGCTCCCACAGCACCTGCCCCGTCGCGTCGTCCACCACCCGGCCGGCAAGTTCGCCCACCTCCGCCGAATCCGCCAACGGGGCCAGCACCCGGGCGAGCGCAGCGGGATCGGGCATCGGCGCGTCCTCGCTCACCGCGAGTAGGCCCGGGGCGCGGACCTCGGGAGAGGCGGGCAGCCCGGGTGCGGCGGCGTTGTCGTCGTCGACCTCCGTGACCAGAGCGGCCGCCACCACGGCGGCGACGAGCACCGCCAGGACCACCACGGACACACCGATCCGCCACGCCAGTGACCGGCCGCGCCACACACCCCGCTCTGCCACGGACCGCCCCCTCGTCGTCCTCGCCTGATCTGTGGCGCCGTCGAGCGCGGCGTCGTCTGCAGCCATCCACGCTAGCGGGGACCCACGGTGTCGCCCACCCCCGACACCGGAGCGCCTACTAGAATCAGCCCGGATTCCCCGGGCGCGCAGACCCGGAAACAGACAACTCCGATCAGCGAGGTACGCCAGTGTCCGTCGAAGTGACCATCGAGATCCCCAAGGGGTCGCGTAACAAGTACGAGATCCACCACGAGACCGGGAAGATCTACCTCGACCGGTTCCTCTACACCTCGATGGGATACCCGGCCGACTACGGCTACATCGACGAGACCCTCGCCGACGACGGCGACCCCTGCGACGCCCTCGTGCTGCTCGACGAGTCCGTCTTCCCCGGCGTGATCGTCAACGCCCGCGTCGTGGCCGTCTACACCATGTCGGATGAGGCCGGCGGCGACGACAAGCTCCTGTGCGTCCCCGACGGCGACCCGCGCTGGGACCACATCCAGGACGTCGGCGACGTGCCGGAGTTCGAACTCAAGGCCATCGAGCACTTCTTCCTCCACTACAAGGACCTCGAGCCCGGCAAGCACGTCACGCCCGGCGAGTGGAAGGACAAGGCGTGGGGCGAGAAGCTCGTCGCCGAGGGTCTCGAGAACTTCGTGAAGCACCCCGAGGACAAGGCCGAGCCCTTCCGGGGCTGACCCACAGCGCCCTCGCTCCGGGCCCGGCACCGACGATCGGTGCCGGGCCCCGGCCATTTCAATGAGCGGTCCAACGCCGGGGTTCGGCCGACGGTTACCCGCGCCGATCCACTGTGCCGCAGGTCACGGTGATGATCATCACGAAATTTCATGACTCTGAAACTTTGCATCGGCATGCACGATCCGTACCGTGGGCCTGGTGAGTCCCGACTGTCTCAAACCCCGCGGGCTGCGCGAAGAGAAGAAGGCGCAGACCCGATCCGCGCTGTCCGACGCCGCACTGCTGCACGTCGCCCGTGACGGCTACGAGGCCACGACCGTCGAGGCGATCGCGCGCACCGCCGGCGTCTCGGTGCGCACCTTCCACAACTACTTCCCCGGCAAGGCCGCGGTCCTCGGGCACCTGGCGACCGACCTCATCACCGAGTTCCACGGCCTCCTGTGCGACCAGAGCGACGAGCTCAGCTGCGCGGACCCCCTCCGCGGCGCGTGGCTGGCCATGCTCGGTCGACACGACGACGACATCGCGGAGCTGAGCGCACTCGTCGACGCGATCGAGACCAACTCCGACCTCCGTCGCCACCTCCGGGATTCCCACCCCGAAGTGGGTTCCCGCAACGTCCACGAGATCGCACGGCGCCTCGGCGTGGACCCCGCCGTCTCGGTGGTGCCCCACGTGCTGGTCGAGCTCTCGTTCACCCTGGCGGTCACGGTCATCCGGATCAAGGACACAGACGAGTTCGGCGGCCGCACCCACCAGGACCTCCTCCGCGAGGCGTTCACGGCACTGCCGATGCTCGTCGCGGCCCCCACCCCCACCGATCCGGCACCGGCCACCGCCGTCGCCGCCGCCCCCACCCCCACCGACTAGGAGCAGACAGACCACATGGCTTCCTTCCTCTACCGCATCGGACGGGCCTCGTACCGACGCTGGTACATCGTCCTGGCCTCCTGGATCGGGCTCCTCGCCGTGGTCGGTGGCCTGGCGGCGGCGTTCTCGGCGCCGGCCTCCAGTTCGTTCACCATCCCCGGCATCCCGTCGGAGCGGGCGCAGACCCTGCTCACCGAGCGCTTCCCCAGCGACACCGGCGAGGACCCGCAGACCGCCCCGACCTTCACGATGGTCATCGCGACGCCGGACTCCAGCCCGCTGACCAGCCCGGAGAACCAGGAGAAGGTAGCCGAGGTCCTCGACGAGATCCGCGCGATCCCCGGCCTGGCCACCCCTGACGCCGTGGGCACGCTGGGCCTGCCCGCCGAGGCGCTCGCATCCGGGGCCGAGGGCGACCTGCCCTGGGTCACCGCCGTGAACGCCCAGTCCGCCGGCCTGATCCAGCAGGCCACCGCCGCCGGTGGAGACGAGGCCCAGGCCGCCAAGGACGCCGAGACGGTCTCACCCCTCTCCCCCGATGCGTCGGTCTACAAGGTCCAGGCCGCATTCGACACCGAGATCACCCCCACCGCTATCGACATCACCGACGAGCAGCGCCAGGCGATGGACGCCGTCGCCGAGACCGGTGACTCGCTCGGCCTCGAGGTGGCCTACAACGGTCCCGCCGCCCAGGACATGGGCGCCATCGGGTTCACGTCCGAGATCATCGGCATCGTCGTGGCCCTCATCGTCCTGGCCGTCACCTTCGGGTCCATCGCCGCCGCCGGCCTGCCGATCGTCACCGCGATCGTCGGCGTGGGCATCGCCGTCCTGTCCGTCCACTCCCTCTCCGGTGTGGTGGACGTCAACGACATGACCCCGATCCTGGCCACCATGCTCGGCCTCGCCGTGGCGATCGACTACTCCCTGTTCATCGCCAGCCGCTTCAAGCACGAGATCCGACTCACCGACGATCGCGCACACGCCGCCGGTCGCGCGGTGGGCACCGCCGGATCGGCAGTGGTGTTCGCCGGTCTCACCGTGTTCATCGCGCTGGTCGCCCTCACGGTCGTGGGGATCCCGTTCCTGTCAGTGATGGCACTCGCCGCGGCCGGCGCCGTCGTGGTCTCCGTCCTCATCGCCCTCACGCTCCTCCCCGCGCTGTTCGGCGCGCTCAAGGGCAAGGTCTTTGCCGGGCGCCTGCCGAAGATCACCGCGCCCGACCCCGAGGACGACGGCGTCCACACCGCCGGCGAGCGCTTCGCCAAGGCCATGCGCGCCAAGCCCTGGATCGGGCTCGCCGGAGGCGTGATCATCCTCGCGCTGCTGGCCATCCCGGTGGGCTCCATGCGACTGGCCCTCCCGTCGGACACCACCATGGAGAAGGGCACCCCCGCCCGCGACGCCTCCGACCTGCTCGAGCGCGGCTTCGGCCCCGGCGCCAACGCCCCGCTTCTGGCGATCGTCGACGCCGCCGAGGTGCCCGCCGACGAGCGGATGTCGGCCTTCCAGACCGCGGCCGCCGACTTCCGCGAGATAGACGGCGTGGTCAACGCCCAGGTGATCGGAACCAACGGCGACCCCGCCGACCCGGCCAGCGCCGACACCGCACAGATCCTCGTCAGCCCCACCACCGGTCCGACCGACGAGGCCACCGAGGACCTGCTGCACACGATGCGCGATCACGCCGACGCGTACACCGCGGAGACCGGCGCGAACTACGGCATCACCGGGCTCACCGCCATCCAGGCCGACGTGTCCGAGCGACTGTTCGACGCACTTATCCCCTACCTGGCGATCGTCGTGACCCTGGCATTCCTGCTGCTCATGGTGGTGTTCCGCTCGATCGTCGTGCCGCTCACCGCCGCGCTCGGCTTCCTGCTGTCCGTGCTGGCGACGCTCGGCGCCACCGTCGCGATCTTCCAGTGGGGCTGGCTCGGGCTGGTCGAGGGCACTCCGATCATCAGCTTCCTGCCGATCATCCTCATCGGACTGGTCTTCGGCCTCGCCATGGACTACCAGGTCTTCCTGGTCTCGCGGATGCGGGAGTCGTACTCGCACGGCGAGAACGCCGGCGACGCGGTGGTCCACGGGTACAAGTACGGCGCCCGCGTCGTGAGCGCCGCCGCGGTGATCATGATCAGCGTGTTCGGCGCCTTTATCTTCATGGACATGGCGTTCATCAAGACGATGGGCTTCGCGCTCGCGGCGGCCGTGTTCTTCGACGCCTTCATCGTCCGCATGGTGGTCATGCCGTCGCTAATGTACCTGCTCGGCGACAAGGCCTGGTGGCTGCCCGGATGGCTGGCCCGGATCCTGCCGAAGGTCGACATCGAGGGCGAGAACCTCGCGGTCGAGGCCCCCGGTGCCGCGCGCACCGACGCTCAGGACCGGGAGATGGTCAGCGTCAGCTGACTCCGGACCACCTGAAATACGCAGAGGGTTCTGCACACGGCTCCCGACAGGGAGGTGTGTAGAACCCTCTGCTCGTTGTGCGTGGGGCCGCTGTGCGTCGCGTCGTTGCTAGTCTCGTCGTTGCTCGTCGCGGCCCACTGACCGCTGCCCGCTGACCGCGTCGGGCCTGTTTTCAGCATCGAGCTTGCGGTCCCGGCCCCACGCATAACCGAACGAGCCGTCACTCCGGTCAGCGTTTCCCCAGGTGAATTCTCGGGAAAACGTACCGGAGTGACGGCTCGCGGTTTGCAGGCGCGGGCTCGCGGCGGGCGGGAGGCCTCGCGGTTTGCAGGCGCGGGCCCGCGGCGGGCGGGAGGCCTCGCGGTTTGCAGGCGCGGGCCCGCGGTAGGCAAGTGGCGGGCGGCGGACTCGCGTCCGGGGCCGCCCGCCGGCGGGTCAGCGACCGGTGTACTTGGCGTCCCGCTTCTCGAGCGCGGCGCCGATGGCCTCCATCATGTCGGCGGAGGCCAGGAAGCCCGCGTTCCACGTCGCGACATAGCGGTTCGACTCGTGGATCGGGCCCTCGATCGCGCGATTGAGGACCTCGCGGACACCGCGCACGACGAGCGGCGGGTTGTCGGCGATCTCCGCGGCCGTGGCGTGTGCGGACTCGAGGACACCGGCCGCGTCGTCGGCGACGTGGGAGATCAGGCCGTAACGCAGGGCCGTCTCGGCGGTGATGTCACGGCCCGTCAGGGCGAGCTCGCGGGTCAGGCCGGAGCCGATGATGTGGGGCAGGCGCCCCAGCGTGCCCATGTCGGCGACGATGCCGACCTTGACCTCGCGAATCGAGTAGGTCGAGTCCGCCGACCCGTGCCGCACGTCGCACGCGGAGATGAGGTCGATCGCACCGCCGATGCACCGCCCCTGGACCGCGGCGACGGTGGGGGTCTTGGCCGCGGCCACCGCGTCGATACCCCGGCGCATGGTCTCGACGAAGTCGAGGATGCGCTCGTTGCGTGAGGCGTCAGGCGTCTTGTCTTCGGGGAGGAACTCCATGAACTGCGGCATCATCGCCATGAGGTCGAGACCGTAGGAGAAGTTACGGCCGTCGCCGGCGATCACCGCGACACGGATCTCGGGGTCGGCATCGAGCTCGGCCATGACCTCGGGCATCTCGGCCCAGAACTCCGGGCCCATGCCGTTGTTGCGACCGGGGCCGATGAGGGTCACCTGCGCGACATGCGGGTGACGGGCGCCCTTCTCAATGCGGACGGAGGCGTACTCGCCGGGGGTGGGGGTGCTGGAATCGTTCATGGGGTCAGCCTGCCATGCCCCGGCCACCCCGGTCCCGGGCAGTATCGGATCAGGCTCCGGAATTCGGCATCACGAGCCACAGGATTAGGTAGAGCAGAACCTGCGGTCCGGGCAGCAGCAGCGCCGCGGCGAACAGGATCCGGACCAGCGTCGGGTCCACCCCGAAGTAGTTCGCGACACCGCCGGCCACGCCACCGATCCATCGGTCGTCGGACCGGACCAGCCGCTTGGCGCCGGAGGGATTGCCGGAAGTGGGAATACTGGTCATGACGGAACTCCTCGGTGTCGTCGTCAGATCGGTTGTCTCCGGGGGCTCTCCCCCGGTGACTTCCACTGTCCTCCCGCACGATCGATCCCACATCGGGGAACGACCCGACCCCGTCCCTGATCTTCACTGGCCGACACCCCTAGGGGTGCGACGGTGCGCCGGGGCCGGGCAGGGCCGGGCCGGTCAGGGCGCAGGACCGGGCCGGGGCCGGGGCCGAGGTACAGACCTGACGAGCGGACCCGTCAGGTGTGGAACTCCCCGCAGTCCACGGTGAGCGTCTGGCCGGTGATCGCCGACGAGCGGCTCGACAGCAGGAACAGGACCGGATCGACGATCTCCTGCTCGGACGGCAGGCGGCGCAGGTCCATCTTGGCGGCCATGTGCTGGTAGACGTCGTCGGTGGAGCCGCCGTACTTCTCGGCGAGGGACTCGAAGTAGGCCTTGAGGGTGTCGCCGTAGATGTAGCCGGGCGCGACCGTGTTGATGCGGATCCCGCGCGGGCCGAGCTCCGTGGCCAGTGAGTGGGCCAGCGCAACCAGCGCGGTCTTGGCGATCTTGTAGCCGGCGTAGCGCTCGCGGGAGTGGTGGATGACCGCCGAGGCCATCATCACCACCGAACCGCCTCCCGCCTCGAGGAGGTCCGTGAACTCCTGCGTCGCGCGCAGGGCGCCCATTACCGAGAGGTCGATGCCGGCGGTGATCTGGGCGTGGTCGGTCTGCGCGAGCGACTTCATGCTGGGCACCGCGAACGCACTGTTGACCAGGCCGTGGACGGCGTCGGTGTGCTTCTCGACGGTCTCGCGAAGCGCGCGCACCGACTCCGGGTCCGTGGCGTCGACCGTCGCGGCGATGGCCCGGCCGCCCGCCTCGGTCACCTCGGCGGCGAGCTTCTCCAGTCGCTCGGCGGACCGCGCCGCCACCACGACGGCCGCGCCCTCGCGTGCGGCCTCCAGCGCGAGGGTCCGGCCGAAACCGGGGCCGGCGCCGATGATCACGATGGTCTTGTCCGTGAGTAGCCCTGTCATAGATGGACATACAACCAGGAGGGTGGCGGTCGGCGGGGCGGGTTGTGCGATCCGGTAGAGGTGGGCGCGGGGCCGGACCGCGACGGCAGGTGGCCCGCGGGGGTCCCGCGGAGCGCCTCGCCTGTGGTGTGCTGGTGGCGATCTCCCGAACTCCATCCCGAGGAGCACGTCATGACCGACCAGGCCGAGCCGAACCAGACCGCCCCAGACGCCGCCCGCTTCGTCGTGGACCACGAAGTGTCCGCGTCTCCGTCGCAGGTGTTCGCCCTGCTGGCCGATCCCGCGCGCCACCACGAGACCGAGCCCGGCGACTGGGTGCGCGAGGCGATCGACCCGGCGCCGATCACCGAGGTCGGCCAGGTGTTCGGCATGAACATGGGGTTCCCGCAGGACGGCACGCCGTACACCATGCACAACCGGGTGATCGCGTTCGAGCAGGACCGCACCCTGGCGTGGGAGCCGGGCCAGTACGACCAGAACGGCGAACTCGGCACCGGCGGGTGGACCTGGCGGTACGACCTCGAGCCCACGGCCACCGGCACCCGGGTCCGGCTGACCTACGACTGGAGTGCGGTTCCCGACGTCCTGCGCGAGCAGTTCAGTTTGCCGCCGTTCCAGCCGTCGTTCCTGGAGAAGTCGCTGCAGCACCTCGAGGCCGCGCTCGCCCGCTGACGGCGGCGCCCGACAGAGCCCGCTGATGGCGGCGCCCGACAGAGCCCGCTGACGGCGGCACCTGCCGGACCCCGGGTGGCGACGCCCATCGGCGCCCTGGCGTCGGTGCCTGACAAACCCCCGGCTTTCCCGCGTCAGCTCTGGATGTTCACCTCGGCGGGATACCATGCGCCGGTGCACACCATCCCCGCGCAGTATCTCCGCAGTTCAGACGCCCCTGACCCGCGGACGTTGATCGATGTCCTCGGCAGTGCCGCCGAGCGTCATCCCGATGCGCCGTGCCTCGACGACGGCACGCGGGTCATGTCCTATTCCGAGGTGTGGCGGGAGATCCACACGTCGGCGCGGTGGATGCACGACCAGGGCGTGGGCGCCGGGTACCGGGTGGGGATCCACATGCCGTCGGGCACGGTGGAGTTGTATCTGTCGATCCTGTCGACGCTCGCCGCCGGCGCGGCGTACGTGCCGGTCGACGTGGATGATCCGGCCGAGCGGGCGGAGCTGGTGTTCGGCCAGGCGGAGGTGGCGGCGGTCTTCACCGCGGAGGGCCTGCGGGTCACCGCCCCGGGGCGGGTGGTGGACGAGGGACGACGACGAGGCCCGGTCGGCACCGACGACTGCTGGATCATCTTCACCTCCGGCACCACGGGCCTGCCGAAGGGTGTGGCGGTCTCGCATCGCAGTGCGGCGGCGTTCGTCGATGCCGAGTCCCGGATCTTCCTCCAGTCCGAGCCGCTGGGGCCCGGGGACCGGGTGCTGGCGGGGCTGTCGGTGGCGTTCGACGCCTCGTGCGAGGAGATGTGGCTGGCGTGGGCGCACGGGGCGTGCCTGGTCCCGGCGCCGCGGTCGATCGTCAAGTCCGGTCTCGATCTGGGGCCGTGGCTGCGGGAGCGTGACATCACGGTCATCTCGACGGTGCCGACGCTGGCGCAGATGTGGTCGGACTCGATGCTCGCGGGTGTCCGGATGGTGATCCTCGGTGGCGAGGCGTGCCCGCCGGAGCTCGCGGCACGTCTGGCCGGTGGTGGGCGCGAGGTGTGGAACACCTACGGCCCCACCGAGGCGACGGTCGTCTCCTGTGCGGCCCCGATGGACGGGGTCGGCGAGGTGTCGATCGGTCTGCCACTGGACGGGTGGGATCTCGCGGTGGTGGACGCCGAGGGGCAGCCGGTCGGCCTCGGCGAGTCGGGCGAGCTGGTGATCGGTGGCGTGGGTCTGGCCCGCTATCTCGATCCCGTAAAGGACGCCGAGAAGTACGCGCCGATGGCCACCCTGGGCTGGGAGCGCGCGTACCGCTCGGGCGATGTGGTGCGACTCGAGGAGGACGGTCTCTACTTCAACGGGCGTGTCGACGACCAGGTCAAGATCGGTGGCCGACGCCTCGAGCTCGGCGAGGTCGACACCGCGGTCTCCGCTCTCCCGGGGGTGAGCGCGGGCGCGGCCGCGATCAAGAAGACCGATGCCGGACAGTCCGTCCTGGTGGCGTATCTCGTGGCGGAGGACCCGGACACCTTCGACCTCCCCTACACGGCGGGCCTGCTGCGCGAGACCCTGCCGTCGGGCGTGGTCCCGCGGCTGGCGCTGGTGGACGAGCTCCCCACCCGCACGTCCGGCAAGGTGGACCGCGCGGCGTTGCCGTGGCCGCTGACGCAGACCTCGGCGTCGGAGTCCGAGCTCGACGGCACCGAGGCGTGGGTCGCCGAGCTGTGGTCGGGCGCCCTCGGTGCCGACGTGTCCGGCGTGGACGAGGACTTCTTCGCCCTCGGCGGCGGCTCGCTGGCCGCGGCGCACGTGGTGGCGCGGGTCCGCGAGCGGTTCCCGGCCGTCACGGTCAACGACATCTACGACAGGTCCCGGCTGGGCGATTTCGCGTCCTTCCTCGACGAGCTCGAGCCCGAGGCCGAGGTGGAGATCCGGGAGGTGCGACCCGTCGGCCGCGGCGCGCAGATCGTCCAGGTGCTCTCCACGATCCCGTTGCTCACCATCACCGGCCTGCAGTGGCTCACGTGGCTTGGTATCGCGAACAACATCGGTGCCGAACTGGGCGTGACGTGGGCCAGGCCGGTGTCGTGGTGGGTGCTCGCGCTCATGGCGGTCCTGCTCCTGCTGCCCGTCGGCCGCATGCTCGTCACCGCCGGGATCTGTCGTCTGCTTCTGGCCGGCGTGACTCCCGGGGTGTACCCGCGGGCCGGGTCGGTTCACCTGCGGATCTGGGCCGCCGAGCGTCTCGTCGAGTCCTCGGGCACGGCCTCCCTCACCGGCGCCGGCTGGCTGTCGACCTTCGCCAAGCTCCTGGGCGCGAAGATCGGTCGGGGCGTGGACATGCACACCCTCCCGCCGGTGACCGGCCTGCTCACGGTGGGTGACGGCGTCTCGATCGAGCCCGAGGTCGACCTGGCCGGCCACTGGGTCGACGGCGACGTGGTCCACGTCGGTGCCATCGAGATCGGCGCGAACGCCGTGATCGGCGCCCGGTCGACCCTGCTGCCGGGGTCGACCATCGGGGAGGGCGCCCACGTGGAGATCGGCTCCGCCGTGGTGGGCACCGTCAAGGCCCGCAAGCGGTACGCCGGGTCGCCCGCCTTCAAGCGGGGCAAGAGGGGGTCGAGCTGGCCTGCCGAGCCCGCCCCGCACAGCCGCGTGTGGAGCTCGATCTACCAGGTGTCGGCGCTGGTACTCGGCGGGATGCCGGTCGTGGCGATCGCCGCCGGGCTGGTCCTGGTCGTGTGGGGAGCCCGCGACGCGGACGGACCGGCCGAGCTGGCCCTGCGGACCGCACTGTGGTCGATCCCCGGAGCTCTGCTCGCCTTTGCCCTGTTCGCCCTGTTCACCCTCGTGGCGATCCGGGTCCTGTCGTTCCGCCTGGCCCCGGGGTTCCACCCGGTGCACTCGAGGATTGCGTGGCAGGCCTGGTGCAGCGAGCGGATCATGGACGCCGCCCGGAACTGGCTGTACCCGCTGTACGCCTCGATGCTCACGCCCGTGTGGCTGCGGATGCTGGGTGCGAAGATCGGCAAGGACGTCGAGGCGTCGACGGTTCTGCTCATCCCGTCCCTCACCACGGTCCGCGACGGGGCGTTCCTCGCCGACGACACCATGGTCGCCCCCTACGAACTGGGGTCGGGCTGGATGCGGCTCGAGCACGCACAGATCGGCAAGCGCGCGTTCCTCGGCAACTCGGGGATCGCGTCGGCGGGCCGGAAGGTCCCCGCACGCGGGCTCGTCGCGGTGCTCTCCTCGGCTCCGCAGAAGGCCAAGAAGGGCACCTCGTGGCTGGGCTCCCCGCCGCAGAAGCTCCCGCGGGCCGTCACCGATACGGACGGCGCCCGCACGTACGAGCCACCGAAGCGGCTCAAGGCGGCGCGTGGCGCCTGGGAGACCCTCCGACTCATGCCCGTCTGGCTGTCGTTCCTGCTGCTGGTCAGCGTGCTCGTGCTCATGCAGACCGTCCACGACCGCTGGGGCTTCGCGGTGGCCGCGCTGACCTCCGGTGTCGTGCTGGCCTACGCCGGGCTGGTCGCCCTGGTGCTGGCGGTGCTCGCCAAGTGGATCTTCGTGGGCCGGATCCGCGCAGGCGAGCAACCCCTGTGGTCCTCGTTCGTGTGGCGCAACGAGGTCGCGGACTCGTTTGTCGAACTGCTGGCCGCGCCGTGGATGGCCCGGCCGGCCACGGGCACGCCCGTCATGAACGCCATGCTCCGGCTCCTCGGCTCGCGCCTGGGTCGCGGCGTGTGGTGTGAGTCGTACTGGCTGCCGGAGGCCGACCTCATCGCGCTCGGCGACGGCGCGACCGTCAACCGCGGCTGCGTGGTCCAGACCCACCTCTTCCACGACCGGATCATGCAGATCGACCGCGTGGACCTGGAGGCCGGCGCCACACTCGGGGCGCACTGTGTGACCCTGCCCGCGTCCTCGATCGGCGAGGGCGCCACCGTCGGTCCGGCCTCGCTCGTCATGCGCGGCGACCGGATCCCGGCCGGCACGCGCTGGCAGGGCAACCCGATCGCGCCGTGGCGGGGCTGATGATCCCCGGGAGCGGGGCTGACGCAACACGAAAGGCGGTGTCGCGGGTCAACTAGACTCGCGCAGGTCATGGAACTCAGGGCAGTGAAACGAGACCTCGTCGCCAAAGTCGCGGCTCCCCTCAACCCGTCGCGCACCGACCCCGTCGACCCATATCTGCCCACCGCGGGCAACCACGGGTACCGGGTCTCGCGGTACGAACTGGATCTCACCTACAAGATGAGTTCCAACAACCTCCGGGGCCAGGCCGTCATCAGCGGCACCGTCACCGAGTCGCTCAAGACCCTGCACCTGGACCTGTCGCAGCACCTCACCGTGTCCAAGGTGACCATGGGCGGCGGTCGGAGCGTGCGCTGGTCGCGTCCCCGCGGCAAGCTCGCGGTGACGCCCTCCGAGCCCCTGGCCGTGGGATCGACGTTCACCATCACGATCCGCTACTCCGGCAACCCGCGACCCATCCGCGGCTCGTGGGGCGAGGTCGGCTGGGAGGAGCTCACCGACGGCGTCCTGGTGGCCAATCAGCCCAACGGTGCCGCCAGCTGGTTCCCCTGCGACGACCACCCCTCCTCCAAGGCCCCGTTCCGCATCAAGCTCACCACCGACTCGCCCTACCGGGCCGTGGTCACCGGCACGCTCGTCGCCAAGAAGCGCAGCGGCAGCATGACCACGTGGGAATTCGACCTGCCCTACCCCACCTCCACGTACCTCGTGACGGTGAACCTCGGGCAGTATGAGCACCTCGAGGTCAGTGGCGGCAAGGTCCCGTTCCGGGCCTATCTGCCCGCCGACCTCAAGCGCGGGTTCCGCGAGGCGTTCGACAAGCAGCTCCAGATGATCGACGTGTTCAGCGATCTCTTCGGCCCGTACCCGTTCGACCAGTACAAGGTCGTGATCACCGACGACGAGCTGGAGATCCCGCTCGAGGCCATGGGCATGTCGACGTTCGGCCGCAACACGTGTGAGGCGAACGGCGCCGACGAACGACTGATCGCCCACGAGCTTGCCCACCAGTGGTTCGGCAACGCCGTGACCGCCGCGGAGTGGAAGCACATCTGGCTGCACGAGGGCTTCGCCTGCTACGCGGAGTGGCTGTGGACGGAGTTCTCCGGCGGGGCGGACGCGGGCAGCCACGCCCTTCGCTACTACTCCAAGCTGCAGAACTCGCCGCAGGACATCCTGCTGGCCGATCCGGGGCCGGGGGACATGTTCGACGACCGCGTCTACAAGCGCGGCGCCCTGACCCTGCACGCGCTGCGCCTGACGATCGGCGACGAGAAGTTCTTCGAGCTCCTGCGCGCCTGGGTGGCCAGGTACTCGGGCAAGAACGTCACCACCGACGACTTCCTGCACATGGCCGCCGATCATTCCCCGGTCGACCTGCGGCCGCTGTGGAACGCGTGGCTGTTCTCCGAGCCGCTGCCGCCCACCCTCGGCATGCCCGATGGCCAGCCCGGATCCCGCTGAGCCCGGGACCGACACCGCGCCCGGCCCGGATTCCGCTCGGCCGGCCGCGGGCGGTCTGCGAGCGCTGACCATGGCCACCCTGTTCGCCGCGGCGTCGGGGTACCTGGTCATGCTCATCGCCGGCCGCGCGCTCGGCCCGGCCGACTATCCTCTGTTCGCCACGTACTGGGGCGCGTTCTTCGCGCTCGGCGGCGTGGCCAACGGTCTCATGCAGGAGGCCACCCGCGCGGTGCGGTCGGCGCGTCAGCTCGCCGCGCAGGACGACGACAACGCCGCCACCACCAGACCGCGGGCCGCCGTCCCGCCGCCCGGTCCCCGCGTGAGGCTTCTGCCGTCCGGCCTCGTGCTGGGCGTGGCCCTGGCGGCCGCCGTCGTGGTGAGCGCCCCCGCCTGGACTTCCGTCGGCCTGCCGACGTTCTCGGGCCTGGGCGTGGCGATCATGGCGTTCGGCATCCTCGGCTTCAGCCTCCAGGCCGCGACCGCCGGCGCCCTGTCCGGCACGGAGAAGTGGGGCCTCTACGCCGTCCTGGTCACCGTCGACGCCGCCCTGCGTCTGGTCGTGGCGGGGATCGCCTGGTGGATCGGTGACGCCGCACTCGGGTTCGCGCTGGCCACCGTCGCCGGAGCCGTGACCTGGGCTCTGCTCGTGGCCCTGTCCCCGGCCACCCGCTCGGCCCTGGCCTCCGCTCTCGATGTGGGACGCGGCCAGTTCTGGCGCAACACGGGCACCGCGATGCTCGCCTCCGCCGGCACCTCGGCACTGGTCACCGGGTTCCCGCTGTTCGTCACCGCGACGGCCCGGCCCGATGATCCGGCCCCGCTCGTCGGTGCCGTGATCCTCGCGATCACCCTCACCCGCGCTCCCCTGCTCGTGCCGCTCACGAGTTTCCAGAGCGCGATCATCGTCTACTTCGTCGAGCGCCGCCGGCAGGGGCCGCGCGCGTTGGCGCTGCCGCTCGCCGCCGTGACCGCGGTCGGCGTCGTCGGTGCCGGGGCCGCCTGGCTGCTGGGACCGTGGCTGATCCGGGTGCTGTTCGGCGCCGAGTTCGAGCTGTCCGGTCCTGTCCTGGCCGCGCTCACCGCCGCGTCCGTCGGCACGGCCGCGCTCATGGTCACCGGCAACGCCGCCCTGGCCTTCGACCGCCACCTGCTCTACAACGTCGGCTGGTGGGTCGCGGTTGTCGCCGCCGCGGCACTGCTCGTCGCCGTTCCCGGTCCGCTCGATGTCCGCTCCGCGATCGCCCTGCTCGCAGGACCGGGCATCGGCGTCCTGGTGCACATCGCCGGCCTCGTCGTCGTCACCGCCCGGTCCTCACCACTCGAGGAACGCGACCAGTGACGGCCCCGCGCCCCGTGGTGGACCCCCGCTCCCTCGCGCGGCGGGCGGCCGAACTGCTCGCCGGGCTGCTCGTCGCCGTGGTGATGGGCGCGGTCACGCTCGGCGTGATCAGCCTGCTGCCGTTCGTCGAACCGAGCTGGCTGCCCGAGGCGTTCGGGGCGACCCTGGCCGCGGGGTTCGTGGTGCTGGCCGGCTGGCTGCTCCTGCGGCGCGGCACCGGTGACCGGGGCCTGTGGGCGCTCGGCACCGCCGGCCCCGCGTTCCTCTCGGCCTCGCACCTCGGCCTGCTGCTGAACGGGACGCCGCACTACCTGTTCGGGCTCGGCGGCGACCAGATCAACCGGGTGACCTACCTGACCCGGTTCGCGGACTCAGCCGCCCTGTCAGACCCGTTCTACGCCGACGCCGCACCGTTCTACCCGCCGCAGTGGTTCTGGGTCGGCGGGCGACTCGCGGCGCTGCTCGGCGTGGACGGCTGGGAGTTCTACAAGCCGTACGCGATCGCCACCATGGCCGTCGCCGGCGCGATCGCGTTCGTCTCCTGGCGCTGGCTCGTCCCCGCCCGGCTCGCGGTCCTGTTCGGCCTGGTCACCTCGGTGATCGGCGGGCACACCAACGCCTACGAGCCGTACTCGTGGATCCTCATCTGTCTGCTTCCGCAGGTCGTGGTGGCGACGATCCTGCTGTGCCGAGGCGTCACCGAGCGACGCGGTGCGCCCGGCCCGTCCGCCTACCGCGAGCCCACGTGGCCCCTCGTGGTGACCATCGGCGTGTACCTCGGCTGGGCGGCGCTCGGCTACACGCTCATCGCGGGCTTCGCGGCGCTGCTGGTCGGGCTGGTCGTGGTGATCGCCGCGTGGCGGTGGCGCCACCACCGCGAGACCGTCCGGGCGCTCGCCGGCCGGCTCCTGGGGATGGCCGGAATCTCCGCCGCGATCGCCCTCATCACGTGGCATCCGTACCTGGTGGCCGTGCTCGGCGGCGCCGAGACCGAGCCGTCCGTGGCGAACGACTTCGCGCCGGAGTCCTCGGCCAGTTGGCCGCTGCCGATGTTCGAGGTGTCCGCCGCGGGGCTGCTCTGCCTGATCGGCGTGGTGTGGGTGGTGGTGACCGTGTGGCCGTCAGGCGCCGGCAGGGTCGCCGGGCGCGGGGCCGAGGCGGTGCGGGCGCGGGTCGACGACGACGACACCCCGCTCCCCGCCGATCCTCACACGACCTCGCTCCCCGCCGGCCCTCACGCGACCTCGGGAATCCTGCCCTCGCCCGACCGTCAGTTGGTGCTGGCCCGCGCGTTCGGACTGAGCACGGTGACGGTGTTCGCGTGGTTCGTCCTCTCCGGACTGCGGGCCGTCACGGGCAGCTCGCTGTTGCCGTTCCGCATGATCCCGCCCCTCACCCTCGTCCTGGCGCTCGCCGGCGTCGTGGGCGCTCTCGCCCTCGCCCGTTGGGCCGCGGCGACCTCACCGGCGAAGTCCCGCGGCAAGGTCCTGGCCGCGGCGGTGGTCGTGGCCGGGCTCGCAGCCGTGCAGATGGTGCAGCACGTCTCGGAGGAGGACACGAAGTTCGCCGCCGCGGCACGGACGAATACCGGGATGCCGCAGGACGTCCTCGGCGCGATCGAGGAGATGACCCCGCATCACCAGCCGTCGGACCTGGTCCTGCTGAGCTCGGATCCGAGACTGTCCGCGTATCGGCCGTACTTCATGTTCCAGGCGCCCTCGCAGGCCTACGCCACCCCGACCGGACGCTACGAGGCCCGCACCGAGGAGCTCCGCGAGTGGTCGCGGGCCGGTTCGCCGACCGAGTTCGCCGCCGCCATGGACGCCAGCGACTTCCGCGCGCCCGACGTCCTGGTTCTCGACCGCGACGACGCCGGACGCTGGTCGTTTCTCGCCACGATCAACGAGATGCCGCGCGTCCAGAACAACTCGCGGGAGAACATCGCGTTCCGGCCAGCGCAGTTCGCCGACCCGGAGCTGTTCGAGATCCGGTTGCTCAAGTCGCAGGTCGTGGTGGTGCGGCGGTAGAGCCGTCGGCGAGCCTCGCTAACGGAACCAGTCCGCACCCCTCAGCCTGTCTGCGCCCCTCAGCCGAGGACGCGGAGTTCCGCCGGAGCCGGAAACGGCACCACGATCTCCTCGCCCACGTCCTCGATCGCATCGGTCAACGCCGTGGTGAGCACGATCCGGTCATCGTAGACGTGGGCGATCCGCACGGTGACGGGCTGGGCGGGCTCGTCGTCGTCATCAATTCCCCCAGCACCTCGGTGACCGGCCGCTCCCCCGTCGGCCCCGTACACGTAGCGCTCGGCGAGGAAACGCAGGCCGATCATCTCGAGGGCCTCCTCGGCCTCGAACCAATCGTCGACCGGTCCCAGCGCGCGGCCCAGGCGGTCGATCGGGACGATCCGCGGTTCGGCGACGGTAATGTCGATCCAGCCGATCAACTCGCCGTCCTCGCGGCGGTGCGGGATCCAGGTGTCGGGGAGCATGAGTCGAGTGTGCCCGACCCAGCGCCGGTGTCACGACCGTGGAGGGCTCGGTGGACGTCGCCCTCAGGCGGTGACGATCGCGTGAGTAAAAACAAACGCCACTATCGGCAAGAGAATCGTCAGCACGATCGCCAGGCCGAGCGTCCAGAGTTCCCGGACCACGCCCATCAGCACGGACATGGCGATCACGGTCATAACCAGCACCCCGGTCGCGGTGTACGTCATGACCGACTGCCACTCCTGCGAACAGATCCGCATTACGTTGTCCGCAGAGCAGCCGTCCGACGCCATCACCGACAAGCCGCCGAAGAGAAAGCTCGCGAAGCCCACCACGAGGACCTCTACGAAGTAGAACACCATGCCCAGCGACCACAAGGCAGACCGGGTATCGCTGCTCATTTCCTCGGCCACAGGTCAGAACTTCCGGAACGTGTGCCCCAGCAGCTTCTTCCCGCCCTCGGCGAGCTTGCCGGCCTTCGCCGCGGTCGGCAGCAGTGATAGCGCGTTGAGGCGGGAGGTCACGTGCAGTCGCGCGGCACGCTCGGCGTTCTTCCAGCCGCGGGCCGCGAACGCGTCGGCCTCGCCGGTGAAGAAGCGGGACTCCTCGTCGAAGCGACGGCCGTCCAGCGCGCGGACGGAGGAGTCCGAGGCCGAGTGGCGGCGGTACAGGAACGCCAGGGTCGGGTCGTAGATCATGTGGCCGCCGCCGGTGATCACGTCGACGAGCAGCGCCAGGTCCTGCACCACGTCCAGGCCCTCGCGGAAGCCGATCCGCTTGACCCACTCGGAGCTCCACGCGAGCGACGGGAAGTAGGTCCAGTTGCCGTGCATGAGCGAGGTCATGAGCTTCTCGCCGTGCAGCACGGTCCGACCGTCGGTCTTGGGGGTGGTGATCGCCTTGACGCTGTCCGAGAGGCCGCGCACGGCCTGGCCGTTCTCGTCGATGACGCTGACGCCCACCTCCATCACGGCGGCGTCGGGCACGGCCGCGAAGCCGTCGGCGACGACCTGCAGGTAGTTGGGCAGCATGATGTCGTCGGCACCCATGATCACCACGATCGGGGCCGTGACCATGCCGATGCACTTGCGGTAGTTACCGTTCGCGCCGAGGTTCGTCTCGTTCTTCTCGTACGTCACGCGGCTGTCGCGGGCGGTGATCTCACCCATGTACCGGGCGGGCTCCGGGTCCGGGTAGCCGTCATCCACCACCACGAGCCGGAAATCGCCGTAGCTCTGCGCGAGAACGCTGTCGACTGCCTTCTTGAAGTGGTCGACATCCCCGTAGTAGGGAAGCATCACGTCGATGGCCATCGGGGAACCGCCGTCCTTGTCGTCACCGGGTTGTACGTCCGATCGCATAGTATCGACCCGCGATGAGTGGAGACAGTGTGCGGCCCACGGGGCCCGGTGAGACGGTCGGCGACACCCCCGTCCGGAACAGCGACGTCTGGCTCGTCGTGCCCTGCTTCAACGAGGGCACGGTCATCGAGGACGTCCTGCGTGAGGCCGGTAAGACGTTCCCCAACATCGTCGCGGTGGACGACGGCTCGACGGACGACTCGTCCCTGGCCATCCACCGCGCCGGCGCGCACCTCGTGCGTCACCCCGTCAACCTCGGCCAGGGCGCGGCCATCCAGACCGGCGTGGAGTACGCGCGTTCCCAGCCCGGCGCCCAGTATTTCGTCACCTTCGACGCGGACGGTCAGCACCAGGTCAAGGACGTCCTGACGATGGTCGGGCGCCTGCGCTCCGAGCCCGTCGACATCGTCGTGGGCACACGCTTCGGTCGCCCGCGCGCCGAGGGCGACCAGGTGCCGCTGATCAAACGCATCGTCCTCAAGACCGTCGTCCTGCTCAGCCCCCGCACGCGCCGCCTCGGGCTCACCGACGCCCACAACGGCCTGCGCGTGTTCAACCGTCGCGTGGCCGAGGACCTGAACCTGCGCATGAACGGGATGAGCCACGCGAGCGAGTTCGTGGAGCTCATGGATGCGCGCGGCTGGCGGGTCGCCGAGGAGCCGGTCGACATCCTCTATACCGAGTACTCCATGTCGAAGGGGCAGTCGCTGCTCAACGGGATCAACATCCTGTCCGACGGTTTCGTGGGACGGAGGCTTCCCCGATGATCAAGGTTCTCCTGCTGCTCGCCGGCGCCGGGCTGGTGCTGTTCTTCGTCGCGAACCGCCGCAAGGCGCGGGCCAAGGCCGGTGTGAAGATCGGCTTTGTCCTGTTCGTGGTGTTCATGGTCTACGCCGTGCTCCGCCCCGACGATCTCACCGTGGTGGCCAATTACCTCGGCGTGCAGCGCGGCACCGACCTGGTGTTGTACGCGCTGGTCATGGGCTTCGCGTTTGTCACCGTGTCGACGTGGGTGCGGTTCCGCGAGCAGGAACTGCGGTACTCGCGCCTGGCCCGGACGATCGCCCTGGCAAACGCGGTGCGCCCGGAGGACCAGATCGACGTGCGAATCATGAAGCCCGTCCGCGACGACGACCCCCTCCAGGCCTGAGCCGCGCCGTGGACGCCGGTGACGACGTCCGGGCCGAGGCCGCCCGCCTGCGCGCCCGCCTCGAGGTAGCGTCTCATCGACTCGACGGAGCCGCTCGCCGTCCCGACGTAGCTGCTGACCGCCTCGACGCCCTCACCGCCGGCGGTCCTCGACCGGGCGGGGATGACGACGACAACGACGACATCGACCCGCGGCTGCGCGCCCTTCTCCATCCCTCCGCCGACCGCGTCTCACACCTGCTCGAACTCGCCGGCTCGCTGGCGGACGGGACGATGACCGACACCGCCGTCGCCGAGGCCGCGAGGGCGATCGCGGACTCCCAGCCCGTCCGGCGGCCGCGGTGAGCGGCGCCATCCCCGAGAACCCGCCGCCACCGGCGGTGACGCGGCTGCTGGACATGGCCGCCGAGATCGTCGCCGCCCGGGACGGCATCACCACCGCACGCGACGCCGTCTGTTCCGCTCCCGTCGACTCCCCCGCCCTGGCCGGACTCGCCGAGGCACTCGACGGCGAGGCCCGCGGGCTGTCCGAGGTCCTCGCTGGCATCTACCGGCTCGTCGAACTCGCCGAGGACAGCTGGGACGACGTGGACGGACCGGACCCGCTCCCCGGACCCGAGCGTGATCGCCTGCGCGCCACGCTCGACCGGGCCGTCGACAACGCGCTCGCCGACCTCGCCCGATTGACCGGCACGAGCGTGCACCCTCCCGCGGATGTCGCCGCCGGCCTCGACACCCGGGCCACCGTCGCGGCGTGGGCCGACGCCGACCCCGACGAGGTGTACTCGACCATCGAGCACATGACCCGCGCCGACAGGCGCCTGCTGGCGCTGGCCGAGCCCGAGGCCGTGGGCGGCACGTACGGGGTCCCGTGGGCCGTGCGGGCCCGGGCCAACGCGGTGTCCGTCCGGCGCGCACTGCACCGAGAGCAGATCGCGGGCACCCCCTGGAGCCCGAGAATCGGTCGGCTCGAGACCATGGCGCGGCGGACGGCTCGTCGTCGTCGCTCCTTCGTGGGGTTCTCCGCGCGGCGCGGCGGGCGGATGATCGAGGTGGTGGGCACCCCGGGGCCGCGGACCGAGGCCGTGGCCGTCTACGTGCCCGGCACCGGCACCAACCTCGACATGTCGCACGTCAACACCGACGTCGTGGAGGACCTGGTCGCCGCCTCCGACGGCCGCCTGGTCGCCGTGGCCTACCTCGACGGCGAGTTCCCGCAGGACATCATGACCGACGCCGGACGACCGCATTTCGCGCTCGAGATGGCACCGCGCCTGGTCCGCTTCTGCCGCGAAGTCGACCGACTCATCGAGATCGACTGCCCCGGCGCCGAGGTGACGGTCGTGGGGCACTCGTACGGCGGCCGGATCGTCGGCACCGCCGAGCGCCTCGGCCTGCGCGCCGACAGGATCATCTATGCCGAGTCACCGGACCTCGGCGTGGGCGTGCGCGGCCCCGCGGACTGGCGCGCCCCCGGGCCCGTGCGGCGGTTCTCGTTCACCGCGCCCGCCGACCCCGTCGAGTTGCTGCAGGTCCGGTTCGGTCTGCGCCGGCGCGGGAGCCACGCCGACCTGGCGGACGGTGTGGTGCGACTGGACACCGGATTTTTCGACGACGACGAGCTCGTCTACGGCACGCGCGGCCACGGCGGGGTGTTCGACCGGGACTGTGGGGCGTTCCGCGCGATGCTCACGGTGATGCTCGGCGGGACGGCGCCGCTGTGGCGCGAGCGGGAGATCCGCGCCAGGCACACGGGTGTTGGCCGCGGCGAGGAGGGCCGGATGCTGCCGATCGTCCGCCGACACCTCATCGGGCTGTGGCTCCGGCGGGACGACGCCCCGTACTCCGAGCCCGAGGTGCTGTGGGAGGCACCCGATGAGCTGGTCGAGATCCCCGCGCCCCGGGCGGGTCAGCCGCGGAAGTAGTCGACCGTGCGGGCCACGCCCTCGCGGATCGACACCTGGGGGCTCCAGCCCAGCACCTCACCGGCGCGGCCGGCGTCCAGCGCGGAGCGGGCCACGTCGCCGAGGCGGGCGGGCGCGTAATCCGGGTCGTCCTCCGCACCTGCGGCCTCGGCGACCAGCGTGTGCAGGCCGCGGTCGGAGGTCTCGATGCCGGTGCCGATGTTGAAGCGCATCCCCGCCGCGCCCTCGACCCGCGAGGCCCGGACGAATGCGTCCACCACGTCGTCGACGAACACGTAGTCGCGGGTGTTTCCGCCGTCGCCGAACACGCGGGTGGGCTCTCCGGCCAGCAGACGCTGGGAGAAGATCGCCACCACGCCGGCCTCACCGTGCGGGTCCTGACGTGGACCGTAGACATTCGCCGGGGCCACGCCCGCCCACTCGATCCCGTACAGCCGGGAGAACATCTCGAGGTAGATCTCACCGGCGACCTTGCCCGCCGCGTACGGGCTGAGCGGGTCCACCGGCCTCGACTCAGCGACGGGCAGTTCGGTGACGGGACCGTAGATCGATCCCCCTGAGGAGGTGAACACGATCCGGCGTACCCCGGCCCGGCGTGCCGCCTCGGCCAGTCGCACGGTGCCCACCACGTTGACCTGCGCATCGTGCACCGGGTCCTCCACCGACAGGCGCACGTCGATCTGCGCGGCCAGGTGGAAGATCACCTCGGGGCGGGCCTCGGCGATGATCTGCTCGATCGCCGGGTCGGTGAGGGAGACCTGGTGGAACGCGAAGCGGTCCCCTGACTCACGCGCCGTGGTGAGGTTCTCGAGCCGCCCGCGAGACAGGTCGTCGACGACCGTCACGTCGTGGCCCTCGTCGAGCAGTCTGTCCACGAGGGTCGAGCCGATGAAGCCGGCCCCGCCCGTCACCAGTGCGCGCAAGTGGTCCCCCTCCGGTGTGCGGCGGTTCGGCCGCTGGCATCCCCTCTGGACGTCCCCGCCCAGAATACGGCCGTCCTACCGGGCCGTCACCCCGCGCCGCCGGTGCCGGCCGCCCCCGCACCGCCGGTGGCGGTCACCCCTGCACCGCCGGTGGCGGTCACCCCTGCACCGCCGGTGCTGGTCACTCCGGTCCGCGCAGCTCGGTCGCGAGCGTGAGCGGGGTGCGACGCTCGGGCGGGAACGGGGAGTCGGCGAGGATCTGCGCGAGTTCCGGCTCGGTGAAGGCGGCGCGGACCGCGAAGATCCGCACGTGCGAGTCCCGGTAGACCTTGACCAGGCCCGGTGTCGCATCCAGTTCGAGCAGGGCCTTGTTGTCCTTCTGGAAATGCCAGTAGTTCGGCGGGCTGACGTAGATGTAGGTGACGCCCAGGTCGGCGAGGGCGCGGTCCACCTCCGGGTCGGTGCCCGCCCTGTCCATGGTGTGGAACAGGTAGTCGGTGAGCGGTGTGGTGTCCCCGGAGTAGAGGTAGTGCCTGGACGTGGACGGCAGGCCGTCGGTGGCGTACATCCAGCCCGAGCCCTCGTCGGGATTGGTGTAGATCAGTCCGGAGTAGGCCTGTGGTTGCTCGGAGAGCCAGGTGAAGGCACGCAGGTCGTGGACGTCGACCATGCGTCCCCAACGTTGGTTCACCCCGGCGGCGACCGCGTACTCGGGCGAGGTCTGGACGACCCACGAGCCGACGCCCGTCAGGGCGGCGAGCGCCACCGCGACGCGCGCGAGCGCCACGCCGCTGCCGTTCGGGTCGGTGATCGGGTCCACCAGGCGGCCCAGCCAGCCGGCCAGAATCTGGACGAAGGCGCCCACCCCCACGCCCACGGCCGCCGCGACGAGTACGGCCATCACGACTCCGATCCGGCGGGGATCGTTGTAGTAGACGCTGCCGAGGGCCCGCAGGGCGCCGCCGGTCCAGTTGCCGAAGACGTTCATCGCGTTGACGCACACCACCAGCAGTCCGGCCCACAGCAGCAGGGGCCAGAAGACCAGTCGGCGCAGCATCACGATCAACCCGACCGCGGCCAGGGAGAGAAGGACCCAGCGCACGCCCCAGTCCTGCACGTGCCGCACCTGGAGTGCGACCGCCTTGCCCCACGTGGCCGCGCGGTCCGCGCCTGTCTGGAACTCGAACGCCGAGATGTCGTCCGCCTCGGCGGAGACGGTGAGGATCTGCGGCAGCAACGTGAGCACGCCGGCCAGTCCGATCCCGGCCAGCACCGCGAAGTCACGGATGCGGCCCCGGACCGGTCGCCACAGTCCCTCGAACAACCACCAGAACAGCACGATCACCGCGACGGTGACCATGCCCGACGGGTGCACCCCGCCGATCCCGACGAGTCCCAGGGCACCTGCGGGGATAAGCCGGCGATCGGCCAGGGCGGCCACCACGACGGCCGCGCCGAGTCCGGCCATCCCGTTCGCGACCGCCGACGGTGTCGCGGCGACCATCACCTCGACGAACGGCAGGCCCGGGAACAGTGGCGTGGCCATGGCGGCGACCGCCGCCGAGGTGGCCACCACGGCGCGCGAGTACCGGCGGTGCGTGATGATCCACGCCAGGGCCGCCACTCCGAGGGGGAAGACCACCGCGACGGAACCGATCTGCACGAGGTTGTACGCCTCCACCGCCCCGATCCCACGGAGCGTCATGACGAGTGCGGCGATCGCGTGCCAGGTGCTCGGGTAGTAGAGGGTCGCGCCGTTCTCCGGGTAGCGCAGCTCGCCGGCGTGATCGGGTGAGGCCAGTCCGAGATCGTGGATGAACCGGATGTAGTTGGCGTGCCAGTGGGCGTCCCAGCCCTGGAACACATTCGCCATGCCGCCGGGGGTCGCCGACAGTTCGGTGATGATCATCTGGCCGATCAACCAGGCACTGACCACGACCGCCGCGCCTGGCAGCAGCCACCACCAGGACCGCCCGTCGGTCCCGCCAGCGGTGTCCACGCCTGCGTCGCGCGGCTCGCCGCCCACCCGTGCGGCCCCCCGCCGGCGCTGACGCCGGCGACCGGTGCCACCGTGTCGACGTGGGCGGCCGAGGCGGCCGGGCCGGCCGCGACGCCCACCTCGGCCGCGACCGGCGCCCGTGGCCTCACCCTTGCGGCGGTTCCGAAGCCGTCGACGTAGCCAGCCCGCGCCGGTGATCAGCAGCCCCACGAGGCCGACCACCGCGGTGGTGACGGCAGTGGCCACCGCGTACCCGCCGAGGGACCACGGGACCGATATGCGGCCGTAGACGTAGCCGGCGATCGCGGCGATGCCGAACGACACGGGGATCGACGTGGCCACTGACATCCGCAGTGGCAACTGCGCGGCCAGACCGACGATCGCTCCGGGCACCACGAGAAGTGCGACGAGCGTGATCATGACCAACGCGATGTCGATGACCCGCCTCCGTTCTCCCCGTGCCTACCTACCCGCCCATTATGGGGCACCGCCGGCCGTCTCCTCATCGCGGCACGAGGACTCCGACAGGTCCGCTGCCGATACACAGCTCGTCGACGCCTCCGCGTGGCGTCACGGTCACCCCTGTTCCCGCGCCCTCGACGCGGAGGTAAACCGTGCTCAGTCCGGCCTCGACCGGGGCGACGGTGTCCCCACCCTCGTCGAGCCGGACCGCCACCTCGCCCGGGGCGTCGGCGAACAGGTTGAGCTGAACCACCCATTCCCGCCCGAGCAGCGGGCCGTCCAGGTCGAGCCTGTCGCCGCCCGGCCCGATCCGGAACCCACAGCCCGGCTCGGGGCCCTGCCCGATGGTGCGACCGAACGCCACCTGGGCCGGATGGAGCTGTCCCTGCTCGTCGATGAGCACCGGATCCGTGGTCCAGTCCCCCATTTCCGGCATCTCGGGGACCCCGGCGACCACCGCTGACACCCTGTTCGCGGGCGCGGTGACCGGGAGCAGGACCTCGACGGGGACCTGCTGGTCGAGCATCGGAACGGACCGCTCGCGCAGGGTCTCCAGCAGCGGGATCGTGTAGTCCCGCGACGGCTGTTCCGACCACACCTGGCGGAACGTCACAGTCGACACCGCCGACGAGACCAGCACCGCGATGAGCGCCACCGCCGTGGCTGCCCGACGCATCTCCGGCGTGCCCACGGTCCGGCGCCGCGGCGCGGACAGGGCCAAGGCCACCGCCGCACCGACGATGACCGGGAACTCCGCGTGGTAGCGGAGGGTGTCCACGATCTCCGCGGCGGTGTCCGGTCCCGCGCGGCCCACGGCGACCAGCACCACGGCGACCAACGGGTACAGGGCCACCCCCACCCAGATCGGACCGGTACGCCGCCGGGTGACCAGCGACCACGTGACCACAGCGAGGCAGGCGAGCACGCCGAGTGCCACCGCGACCACCGGCGGGTCCGCCATGGGCGGGCCCGGATGCCAACGCTCCCACCGCCACGGTCCACCGGCCAGCGTCGGGACCACGGCCGAGTGGTAGGCGGTGTCGACGAGCGACAGAAAGCCCGGGCGGGTGCCCTCGGCGTCGCTGGGGGAGTCCCCACCGCCCAACCTCCCGACGACGACGACGAAGACCGCCGCCCACGCCGCCACGATCACCACCTGTGCGGCCCAGGCCTGACGCGTGCGGTGCCACATCTCACTGAGTTCGCGTCGGCCTCCCCCGGCGATCCACCAGCAGGCGAGCAGCCCTGCCGCACAGACCACGGGGATGACGAACGCCTTCTCCACGAACAGCAGACCCACGATCGTCGCCAGCGCCGCCCCGACCGCATGTCGACGCCGCCCGGTCCGGTCGAGTCGGACCATCTCGGCAACACCCCAGCACAGCGCGGCGACGAGAGGGAGCACGTTGAGCGCGGAGGCCCACCAGGTGGCCGAGGGAAGTCCCAGTGGGAGGGCCAGTCCCGCGGTGAGCGGGACCAGGAGCACGGGCCTGCCCCGGAGCAGCACCCACAGCAAGCGGGCGTACGCCGCGCCCGCGAGCGTCTGGAGGATCGCGATCTGCACGAGAGGCACCCGGAATTCCAGGGGTGCGACGTGGGCGGCGATCCACGCCAGCGCCATGCCGCCGGGCATGAGGTGCCCGTCGTGGTCCGTCAACAGCAACTCCGGCGAGGGCCACGGGTGCCGGGCCGCCAGTCCGTGGAGGATGAGGTCGTCCCAGTAGAACCAGCCGGCGGCGGCCACCCACGTGCGCACGGCCACGGCCGCCATCACGACCACCGCGCACATCGCGACCGTTCCACGCACCGACGGCGCGCGCAGGGTGCCCGCGGCACCCGGGAACTGAGTCCCCGCGGCACCCGGGAGCGGGGCCTCGGGCGGTGTCCGGTCTGTGGTCGTCATCGCGGGTCAGGCTAGCGCCCGCGTCCGACAAGCCCTGACTGCCGCGCCCTGACGGTCGTGTCGGAGGCGGGGGTTATGGTGCCCGGCATGAGTTCCACGACGTCCCGTTCGGTCTTCGGCATCACCCTGGCCGTGGCCGTGGTGGCGGGAATCGGATGGTGCTCGGACCAGGGCGGTGTCGCCGGTCCCGGGGAAACCGGAGCGAGTGGCGAACCCGGCATTTCGCAGACCGTCACGTCGGCGGCACCGTCGTCGTCCGGGCCCGCATCCACACCGCCCTCCGCGCCGGCACCCGGCACCGACGCGGCACTTCCTCCCCCGCCGCCCGGCGAGCCGGCACCGCCGGCGCCGGGTCCCCCGCCCGACCCGCTGATCCCGGCCGCCCGCGCGGCGGTGGGGCAACTCGAGGTCAAGGGACGGGCGCCCAAGACGGGGTACGACCGGGATCTGTTCGGTCAGGCCTGGTCGGACGATGTCGGCGTGGAGTTCGGGCACAACGGCTGCGACACCCGTAACGACATCCTGCGTCGCGACCTGGTGGAGGCCACGCTCAAGCCGGGGACCCGCGACTGTGTGGTGCTCACGGGCGTGCTGACCGGGCCGTATTCCGGGGAGCGCATCGAGTTCCAGCGCGGTCAGGGCACTTCATCGCAGGTACAGGTCGACCATGTGGTGGCGCTGTCGGACGCCTGGCAGAAGGGGGCTCAGCGGCTCACCGTGGATCAGCGGCGCGATTTCGCCAACGACCCGCTAAACCTGCTGGCGGTGGCCGGGCACGTAAACCAGAGCAAGAGTGACGGCGACGCTGCCACCTGGTTACCGCCGCGTCGCGAGTTCCGCTGCTCGTACGTCGCGCGTCAGGTCATGGTCAAGGAGCGGTACGGCTTGTGGGTGACGCACGCCGAACGTGACGCGATCGACCGGGTGCTGGCCACCTGCTAGAGGTACTCGACGTCCAGGTTGGTGACAGTCGGCTGATCGGTGGGGCCGGCCCGGCGTGTCTCGTCGGGGTCGGCCCGGCGTGTGAAGCGGTGGGTCAGAAGTCGAAGAGTCCGCCGTCGAAGAAGCCTCCGCCGTCGCCACCGCCGCCGAAGAACCCGCCGCCACCGTCACCGCCGCCGAACATTCCGCCGTCGAAAAAGCCGCCGCCGTCGCCACCGGCATCTCCGCCCACGTCGCCGCCGTCACCTCCGAACAGTCCGCCGTCGAAGAACCCACCGTCGTCGCCACCGGCATCTCCGCCCATGTCACCGCCGAGCTCACCCATGTCCGCGCCGCCCTCGCCGACCCCGGACGCGAAGTCCTCACCGGAGTACCCGACCCCCGCCATGCCGGCGAACATCATGTTGAACATCATCATCGAGCTCATCATCCACATGCCGCTGGCCAGCGCAGACGCCCACCACGGCTCGGAGTACCAGCCGGCGGGAACGGGCCGCCCGGCCACTACGCCGCCCGGGTAGTAGTGGGGCGTCTGGTCGCTCGGCCCGGTGGCCGCGCTCATGGTCCGACCGTCCACCTCGACGGTCCGGTCCTCGGTCACGCGCCCCGCCCGGCTCTGACCCGGGGTGGCTGGCAGCTCGGGACCGGGGTCCATACCCATCGCCTCCCGTGCCGCTCGCACGTAATAGAGCCCCTCGAGCGCGGTGTCCTTGGCCAGCTGCGCCTGCACGGGCGTCTGCGCGCGTTCCAACTCGGCGACCGCGGACGTGTACCGCTCCGAGGCGTCGGCCATGGCCTGCTTGGACGCGTCGTCGATCCCGTCGATGTTGAACACCTGACCACCAAGTCGCTCGACCCACCGCGACGCCTCGGCCCGGTAGTCCTCGAGGTGGCGGTTCTGGTGCGCCTGCAGCTGCGTCTGCCCCTTGTTCTGACTACGGTTGACCATAGCGACGGTGATCGCGATCAGTGCGGCGATGAGGAGGAATTCCACGGGCGACCTTTCTCGGTACTTCTTCACGAGCCTACCGAGATCGCGAATCAGGGGCGCCGGTGCGACGATCGCTCTGTACGGTGCCAGTCCCGCCCTGCCCACCGACTCCGGGGCCGGCGCCGGGAAAAACTCAACCCCGGCCGGGGCCGGGGTTGTGGGTGCTTCGTGGAGCCGCGTGTCGGAATCGAACCGACGACCTTTTCATTACGAGTTAGGTCTGAACCTACTCACGTCGTGATTCGTGATCACACGCCGATTCACAAAAGCCCAGTAAGAAGCCTGTTTCCTATCGCTTTCACTGACTCTCGTGCAATGACGTGTGTGTGCACATTGTGATCACACTGCAGAGGCTCGACGTGTCCCGCACGGCAATAGCATTCGACACATGAAGCGCGATCATTCACACCAGAACTACTCCACGTCCACGTGCCACACGTTGTGCTCGCACCCTGACTCCTACAAGGAGCGCAAGGCCTGCGTCTACGAGTGGTACCAGCGCCTGACACACCGACACTGCGATCACGACGACACCCGCGACGCACGACGCGACTGCACACGCGCTCGCCTCAAGGGTGGACCCGCACGAGGGACAGGTGGACGCGATGCAGCGTTCCGCATGTCGGAGATGATGCACAAGAGTCTTTCGGGGTAGCGAGCAAAGTCTCTTATCGTCCTCACGTCAGACCCCCGCTGCCCAGGAGGACACCATGACCGAACCCAAGACTCTCTCCACCCGCGAGGTCGCCGAGAAGGTCGGCACCGACCCGAAGACCCTGCGAGTGTTCCTGCGTGCGACCTCGCAGGGTGTGGGATCAGGCAAGCGATACGCCCTGCCCGCGAAGGACGTTGCGAAGGTCAAGAAGGAGTTCGTCGCCTGGGAGGCTGAGCGACAGGCCGCGCGAGAAGCAGCCAACGACCAAGGCCCGTGCGACAACTGCGGCGCGAAGGTCGACCTGTACCACGACGAAGCCTCCGGCTCGTCCCTGTGCGAGGACTGCGTGCCCGCCGAGTAATCCCACACCCTCCCGACTGCCCTCGCCTCGTGCGGGGGCAGTGGAGTAGTCAGTCGTCGCTCTGAGACTCGTCGTTACCATCAGTCGCGACAACCTGCTCAATCGCAGAGTACGTCCCCGTCACGTTCTCGATAATCCCGTGAACGTCGCCTGTTACATCCTCGACATGTCCAAGCGCGGCGAATATCCACAATGCCGCATTGCTAATCTTCTTCTTTAGTTCGGGGCTGGTTACACGCGAAAACAACCCCAGCCCCTCGGAAGCGGCTGAGGTCGCGTGTCGCTTTATAGCTGCCGCTCCGAAAGTGGAAGCGTGAGCCATGTACCACTCAGCCTGACGAAGATGATACGCAATCCGATCACGGATCGCCGGAGCAACTTCTGCAGCGTCGACTACGTCTTTCAAAGCCTCCAACGCTCGCAAGAGCTCAGTGAGTTCAGAGGACGTTGCCTGCCCCGATGGGTACGAGTTAGACGATTCTAGAAACTGGCCAAGACTTTCAAGCTGATCGAGTACAGGCACATCGAGATGGTCAGCGAGCTTGATTCCCCCATTCCAATTAGGGTAACCAATGGCGTAACCATGCCACTTCTGCAGGTAAGGGGAATACCTGCGGTACTCACGCGATTCGTCCGGGAAGGCGCGAACCGTCGCGGAAACCTCACCGAATAGGTCCATCATCGCCGAATGGCGTTCGGAGAACTCCCGCGACGGAAAGCCCGCACCCAACGCGCTTGCCCACCCGTTCTGGAAGTTATCTTTCCCTGAGGTTCGTACACGCTCGAATAAGTCCCTCAGCGCGTACGCGGAGTTCGGTGCGTCCTCGATCTGCGGCTGTTCGCTTTCCGTCATGCCAGCAGCGTAGCGGGTGGGTCGGACACAGCAGCGCCTGTGAGCGTCTGGGACACGGTGACCATGTATGCACTCGTGCGGGACGGCGCCAGGCGCTCAGCAGCGAATCTAGCGCCCTCTGCACTCAGTCTCGCCGGCGTATTGCACAGCGAGACTGAATGAACGAACGATCAAGCGGCGGCGTCAGCCTCTACCCAGTTGAGCGAGAACTCAGGGAGACGGAACCCTGCGTCGATTCGTGCAGTCGCCATCGCCAGGTCGTGCCGGGCCACAGCAGCGATGCGCTCAGTCGCTCGCAGGTTGTCACTCGCTCGCACGTACTCAGGCGAGACGCGACGCTTGAACTCCTGCACAGCCTCGGGTGTCTCCAGACGGTCGATGACCTCCTGCGTGATGATCGCCTTGAGCGCGTCGTCGTGGCCCTCCGAGGCGACCAATTCCACACCTCTCTCTATGCGTCGCTGCCCCTCCTCCGCCTCGAGACTGCTCACGATGCTGTCCCTGCGACGCGAGAACGTGGCCTCTGCGAGCGAGCGCTCATCCGTTGAGCCCTTGGGCGAAGTGATCGCAGCGTCAGCCACGCGCACGTCCTCCACCGCCTGGTCCACAGCCGCGTCAATCTGATCGCGCATGCCTGCGAGACGATCAGACCACTTGCGCTGTGCGTCCCACCCCTTGATGCGTTCCACACCCCCCGCCTCAGTGAGTGTGCGCGAGTCGTCCACCTCAGCCTCGACGCTCACAGCGTAGGTCGCGTGATCCTCGACAATGACCTTCATCTGGTCGATGTAGTCCTTCAGGTCCTCGATATCCATTCCTCATTCTCCTTTCGACAGGGGCAAAAATTCTGGCCTGGATTGCTATAGCAATCACGCACTCGCCTTAGCAGGTGCAACGATCTCGGTCCGGAAGTAGTGTTCGGTGATTGCTTCTTCCCCGACCTCGACGACATATCCCCGCGTCTTCCAACAGGTGTCGTCGTGGTGAAGAATCATCACGGTCGGGTTCAGTACGTCGTCTACGCACCCGTGAGGCGTATTGCAGTCTGGACACATAACGTCCACGTGAACCATCACCGAGACCTGGGACCCTTCCGGTCCGCCGTGTAGAAACTGCGCCCACTCTCGCTTTCCGCATAGAGCGCCTCGCAGATGCCTTAGTCGAATCATCGAACTACCTTCCTTTCCGGATCGAATTAATGCTAAGAGAAGTTGGATTCAACTGAGCCATTAGTACGTCCTCGAATCGGCGTACCGGCGGTGTGTGCACTACGTACACACACGCACCGTCCCGGAAACGCGACTGGGGCGACCGTACTGAGTGTTCCGGGACATGTCCTGCCTGCAGTTATTCGCCAGTACGGTACGGCGTTCCCGGAACACAAGAGCGTTCCCGAAGAGCGTTCCCGAAGGACACTCGCCAGTACGCCCTCCGGGAACGCCCTTTCACAAGGCCGGGCCTCGCGCTTTTCGATACGCAATCACTCGCTGAGTCTTCTCGGTACCGGCCTTGAGGCCCGCTTTGTTTATTGCCCTCGCAACCAGAACCCTGCCCGCGTCGTGGTCAAGGCCTGCATCGTCAACGGCCTCAACCAACGGGCGGATGCCTTCATCGACTTCCGTGAAGTCCAGATCAAGGAGTCCGTCGGAGGGTGTGGGAACGTCCCCGCCCAGCATTGTCGCCGCGTGCCCGAGTGGTTCCTGCGTTCGACGTATCGGCACGACGGATGCGAGGTCGCCCGTCCGGTCCTTGTCACAGACGAGCTTGAACCTTGACGAGTTCTTCTCGCCTTGAATAATCCAAGACCCGTCAACGTCGGTATTCTTCGCACTTGACCCTCGGGCACCTTTCGACTGATCCTTGCCCGTGTGATCCAGGCGGATGATCGTCACGCCGTCAGCCCTCAGCGGTGCGAGCGCATAGCGGTACAGAGCCGCATAGGTCGCTGCGTCGTTCTCATCTCCTTCTACGAAGCGAGAGAGCGTGTCGATCACGACAACCTCAGCCTGTACCCGTCGCACGTGTGCGACGAACTCAGCCCCTCCGCGTTCCGTGTCCAGCGGAAGGAGTGGGGGCATACTGGCGTACTTCAGGCGATTGAGGCCCCTCACGTCCATCTCTTGAAGTCGGGACATGATGATCCGTTGCGTGTTCTCGCCGTCGATATAGAGAACAGTCAACGCCTTGGAGGGTGTGGAATCCCCGTCGGGAATCACAGCCCCCGGCAGCGCCTCGATGCCTCGTGCGAGTCGCTGCGAGATATCGAGCATCAGCAATGACTTGCCCATGCCCGCGTAACTCACGACCTGATATAGCCCGCCCCGTTGGAACACCTGCGGCACCAGCCATTCGACGGGCTCAATGCCTCGCGTCAGCAGGTCGTCAAGATCGAGCAGGGAAAGCCCGTTCTCGTCTTCGTGCGTTCCCGGCCCCTCGTCCCTCGTGCTCATCTCCCAGCACGCGACGACCTGGCCCCTCAATCGGTCCTCGTGCTGGAACTTCGCCACGGACGGCTCGTGATTCGTGAGCACCCACAGCGCTTCCGCCTGACTCATTCCCGCTTCCTGGCATTCCTTGACCAGGCGCATGGTTCTCTTGAATCGAGCCGTCCCGTCACCGGGGTCTTCCTCGCGAAGTGCTCGCTTGATCGACCGGGGCACGACGGCGGGTTTCACAGGCTCGAATTGAAGGCCCTGAGAGCGATTCTGAGCGCCTGGCACCCGGTCATGTGAGTGTGCACTCGGTCGCACGTTCACAGCGACGCTGAGGCCCTGCTGGGTGTAGGTCGCGTCCGTGCGTTCGACTACCTCACACAGAGTCGGCGGGTCGTGTTTAAGGTTGCGAGTCCCCGGTAGCCGTAGGAACCCCTCGTCGGTCGTCTTGTCATTCCCACACCCAAGGCACTCACCCAGCCCCTTCGCGAACGCTTGGTACTTATCGACTTCCACACCCTCCGGGACGGAGTAGTAAAGGTGCGAGTGACCCGGCGTTCCCGAGTTCACGACAAGCGTGGGCCTCAGTGCGCCTGGGTTCGTCATTGGGCGGTCCTGATCGACAACCACCCATTGGCGCTCGACGGACGCGCCCTTGCGCTTGCTGTCCCCACTCCTGTGCACGAACGGACAGAAGAACAGTTCGCGCGTCATCGCGTGGGTCTCGATGTACTCGCGCACGTCGTCTCGCTCTGCTGGCCACGCGAATGACTCTTGCTGCCAGTTGATCATCTTCGGCTTTCCGTTGACCACCTCGGCTCGCCCGCAACTTGCGAGCCATGCATAACCTTTTGCCTCCCCCAAGATGAGGTCCAGGTGCTCCATCGCGAGGTCGATATCCACGCCCTCGTCGGTGATCGCCACAGTCATGCCCCCACCCCGAACAGGCGAGCGCCTGCGATCAGATCAGCGCCGAGGATGGATCGACCGCGGACCTTGTATCGCTTCGTAGAGACGATCACCGTCCCCTTGGGCGTAGTCATCGTCTCGCCCTGCACGGGAGGTGTGGGATCACTTCCCTCGTCCCGGATCCCGAGGTAGTCGAGAAGGGGCGCTGTCGGGAACTTGAAGTTCGAACCCAGTTGATGCATCGGCACCGGCAGCCTGTCTTCTTTGATCATTCGATAGACGTACGTCGTCGAGACATCCAGCGCCTTCGCCAGTTGCGGCACCTTGATCGTCGCGGGCAATGCCAGCAGTTCTTCCCTTGTCATAGCCATGACTTAGCCTTCCTCATGTCACGTTCTGAGTTGATTCATGATCGAACGGTGACAATGTGCCATGCGTTCATGAACTAAGTCAAACGCGTGGCATGAAGGTGATACAGTCTTGTTCATGAGCGAATCGAGCACCGGTCGTATCGTCGGCGAGAACCTACGCAAGCAGCGCATATCTGCTGGCCTGAGCCAGGCAGAGGTAGCGAGCAAGGCCAACTCGATGGGACTTTCATGGGCCCAGGCCAACGTCACGACGATTGAGACGGGTCGCCGTCAGTCGATCACCATTGACGAACTGCTCGTGCTCTCAATCGTTTTCGAGTGCCCACTCTCGTCATGGTTCGCCGGCACGGGTGATGTGGCCGTGACTGAGCACATGAGCATGAAGCGCAGCGTCATCCGTGAGGCACTCGCGGGCGAGACTCCCACACCCTCCCGGGTCGTGTCCGTCGACTTCTCGACCGTCGAGGACTACAGCGCAGACGAAAGTGCGGCCCGAGTCCTTGGGATCACCCAGGAGCAGGTCACGCAGATTGCCGTGGACCTCTGGGGCCACTCGCTCACCGCCGAACGCGACAAGCGCCTCAGCGAGCACGCCGACAAGTCCCCGCGAGAACTGCGCACCCTACGGGGCGGCATGACCAAGCGCCTCTCGAAGATCATTCGCCAGCAGATGGAGGAATAAGCAATGGCCCGTGGCTCTGTCTATCGACGGTGCGGCTGCTCAGAACTGGACCCGAGCACCGGGAAGCGAAAGCAACTCGGGCGGTCCTGCCCCAAGTTGAGGCGAGCGAACGGGCAGTGGGCGAACCACGGCGCGTGGGCTTTTACGCTCAGCCTCACGCTGCACACAGGCGAGCGCCGACAGGTCTCTCGATCTGGGTTCGATACTCGCGACGAGGCCGAGAAGGTCATGGATGACCTGCGAGCACAAGCAGCCAACGGCATTCGCGTAGACAAGCGCATCACGACGGGCGACTTCCTCACCCGATGGATCGACAGCAAGCACGACGTGAAGGCGAACACCGCTGCGCACTACAGGCGCTACATCGAGAAGGTCTTCATCCCCCACCTGGGCGGCATCGCCCTGGCCGACCTGCGAGCGCATCACATCACGGCGATGCTGCAGGAGGTCAACAGCAGCGCCCAGAATCGCCGTACGTCGTCTACCGGGAACGCGACGACACAACGTGTGCGAGCGGTCCTCAGAAGCGCGCTCAGCGACGCTGTGCGTGAGGGCTACATCTCCACGAACCCGGCAGCCCTGGTGAAGATGCCCACTGCGACTCGCACGAAGGCCCTTGTGTGGACACGGGGGCGTGAGGACGAGTGGCGAGCAGAGGTCCAGCGATTGATCAACGAGGGTTCCACACCCTCCCTCGCCCGGCGTAAGGCGAAGCGTCCGAGCAGCGTCATGGTGTGGCGAGGGGATCACCTTGGAACCTTCCTCGATCACGTCGAACAGCACAGGCTCTACGCCCTCTTCTACGTCGCTGCGCACACGGGCATGAGGCGAGGGGAAGTGTGCGGCCTTCGATGGGCAGACGTGGACATGGACGCAGGCACGATCACGATTGAGCGCCAACTCGTCAACGTCGTGGGCAAGGTTCAGGAGGACTCGCCCAAGTCGAGCGCGTCAGGTCGCGTCGTCGCCATCGGCAAGGAGGGTGTGGAAGTCCTCAAGGCCCATCGCGCTCGCACCAATGCTGATCGTCTCGCCTGGGGACCTGCCTACTCCCACACCTCCCGAGTGTTCGTGCGCGAGGACGGGACAGACCTCGATCCCTCGTGGCTCCTGAAGGAGTTCCAGCGCCAGGCATTCAAGGCCGATCTACCGCCTGTGCGATTCCACGACCTACGCCACGCGGCAGCGTCCCTGATGCTGGCCTCTGGTTCGTCCATGAAGGTCGTCTCGACCGTCCTCGGGCATTCGTCCACGGCGATCACGTCAGACGTTTACACGAGCGTGTACGACGATGCGGGCGCCGCAGCTGTCGATGCGATGCGCGCGCTCATCCCTCGCAACCAGGCGCGCTAGAGGTGAATGATCTTTTCGAGCTCCTCAGGGAGATAGGGGAAGTACTCATTCGCGTCTCCATAATTATCTGCGACTTCCTGGCTGCCAAACTTCGAGCGGGCTTGTTCGTAGCCGGGTGTTTGGAGTCGACGGACCGTATCCACATAGTTGTCGAAGTCCCTGATCTTCAGGCCGCCCCCGCCGAGGATCGGCCCGACGCTGAGGAACGACAGCAAGTATGCGAGCCCGTCTGCTCCGACCAAGCGAGAAACGTCCACCCAGCGAGAATTGCCGCCGGGATCGCACTGTCGGCCGGAAGTCTCCTTGTGAACAATCCGGAATCGATCAACTGCGGAATCGTCATCCCAACTCTGCGTCCAGACCACGATGCCTTGTCCGGGCTCGCCGATCGTCTCGCCACATTCGTCACAGATCCAGGTCGCTGGTGTCGTCGTCACCCACGGGAACTTACCCCGCGCCACCCGTCCAGTGTCGCGCTTCGCAGAACGCTCGTGTTCATAGTGTGATCACACAGCAGACTTCGCACAGATGCTCGAAAGGCCCCTAACGCGCTGATGCACGTCAGAGGCCCTCCTAGTGGAGCCGCGTGTCGGAATCGAACCGACGACCTTTTCATTACGAGTGAAATGCTCTACCGACTGAGCTAACGCGGCGAGCCCTTGTGGGGCGAGGCAACTATATCCGACGGGACCCGCCACAGAAAAAACGCGTCACCCCACCCGTGCCCACCACGTCGTTCGAGGCTCCGCGGAGGACTCCCTCCACTCACTTCAAGGCCGCGCGGTGGACTCTCTCCACTCACTTCAGGGCTGCGCGGATGGCCCCCACCATGGCGGCCACGGCGAACCTGGGCTTGACGTTGACCTCGATCGCCCGCCGGCACTCCTGCACCGCCTCGATCGCGCCGAGGATGGACGCGGACGGATAGTGACCGCCCAGACGCGCCGTCTCCGCCTCCTTGTCCGCGTGGACCAGTGTCACGTCCTGGGCCCCCAGCGACGCCATCAACGCGTCCCGGTAGAAGCCGGCCAGGTCGACCAACGCGAGATCCAACGAATCCCGCGTCGACCGGGTGCGGCGCGACTTCTGCAACTTCTCCAACTCCTTGACCGCGCCGGTTGCTCCCCTGCCGGCCGACGCGGTGCCCTTGCCCGTGCCACCGGCGCCGAGCGCGGTCCGGAGTTCTTCGATCTCCCGCTCGTCGGACTCGGTGTTCCGCGCCACCGCCTCCTGCTCGGCCGTCTTGACCAACTGGTCCGCCAGCGGGAACGCGCGCCCCGGGTTGTGCATGACCATCGGCAGCTGCAGCACCGTGGTGCGCCGCTCCCTGGTCGCCTCGTCCGTGGCCAGCCACCGCGCACGACCGACATGCCCAGAGGACACCGACGCCGCCCACCTCGCCAGATCCGGATCGATGCCACTGTCCGCGAGCAGCGCCGACTCAACGGCCGCGGCACCGGGCTGCCGGAGAGCAACATTTCTCGACCGCGAACGGAGGGTCACCATGATGTCCATCGGGTCCGTGGTGGGCGAACACAACAGGAATACCGTCCGACTCGGCGGCTCCTCCACGACCTTGAGCAGAGCGTTGCCGGACTGCTCCGTCAGCCGGTCCGCCTCCTCGACCACCACGATCTGCCACCGCCCGGTCCCCGGTCTGGAGGAGGCCCGGTGAACGGTCTCCTTCACGTCCTTGAGCAGGATGTTGACCCCCTGCGGGGCCAGTAGGTGCACATCGGAATGGGTACCGGCCAGGACCGTGTGACAGGCCCGACACTCGCCACAGCCCACGATCTCGGGATGCTCGCACTGCAGCGCGGCCGCGAACGACATGGCCGCGACGGACCTGCCGCTGCCGGGCGGGCCGGTGAAAAGCCACGCGTGCACCATGCGCGCATCCGCGGAATCCCAACCCTGTCCGGGGACACGGTCGCGAGCTGCGACAGCCGCTGCTCGCAACTGGGCCACGGCCTCATCCTGGCCGGCCAGACGATCGAATACCCCGGGCATGGCCCCACCTTATCCCCGCGGTGCGACACACATGCATACCCGGGATGAGCGGGGCGAACTAGGCTGGGGTCGATGGAGAACTGGGTCAGGTTGTTCAGGTGGCTGTGGGCCACCCCCTGGCCCGTCTATGCACTGACGATGGTGCAGGCCAACATCATCGGCGCCGTCTTCGTGTTCGCGTTCCTCCGCTTCGTCCTCCCGCTCGACAGCTTTCTCGACCTGGACGAGTTCCGTTTCCTCAACCAGTACCTGTTCATCGGGTACCTCGTCCTGGCGTTCATCGGCGGCGTGATCGCGTCGACCCTGCTCCTGTTCCCCGTCCTGCGGGCCGACCGCTCCGGCGGGGATTTCGGCGGCGAGATACGCAACCGCACCCTGCGTCTGCCCCTTCAACAGGCCCTGATCTCGGGAACCATGTGGGGAATCGGAACTCTCCTCTTCGTCGTCGTCAATGTCGGCCACTCCCCACGCCTCGCCCTCATCGTGGCGGTGACCAGCATCCTCGGTGGGGTCGTCACCTGCCTGATCTCCTACCTCCAGGCCGAGCGGATCATGCGCCCCATCACGGTGCGCGCCCTCGCGCGCGGCGTCCCGACCAACCGGCACGTCCCCGGCATCCGTCGGCGCATCTTCCTCGGCTGGTCACTCACCACAGTCATCCCGATCGCCGGCGTGATCCTCATCCTCATCGGACAGTGGTTCGGCCTGTTCGGCGAAGACCCCGCCCACATCCTCGTCGCCGTCGCCGTGCTGGCCAGTGTCGCCGTGATCGCCGGCGCCATCGGCATGGGGCTGACCTCGGACTCGATCGCCGACCCCGTGCGCGAGATGCGCGAGGGCGTCCAACTGGTCAAGAAGGGCGATCTCGAGACCCGGCTGACGATCTACGACAGCTCCGAAATCGGGCGACTCGCACAGGGCTTCAACGAGATGGTCACCGGACTCCAGGAACGCGAGGCCATCCAGGACCTCTTCGGCCGCTACGTCGGCGAGGACGTCGCGCGCAACGCCCTCGAGCGGGGCACCGAACTCGGCGGCCAGGAACGTGAGGTCGCGGTCCTGTTCGTCGACCTCACCGGCTCCACCGAGTTCGCCGCCGCGCACGAACCCGCCGAGGTCGTGCAGGTACTCAACGACTTCTTCCGGATCGCCGTCGAGGCCGTGGACAGCAACGGCGGGTACATCAACAAGTTCCAAGGAGATGCCCTGCTCGCCGTGTTCGGGGCGCCCCTGGAGGTGGAGAACGAGGCCGGCCGGGCCCTGCGCGCCGCTCGCGCACTCCAGGCCAGGCTCCCCGAGCTCGCGCCGCTGACCGCCGGCATCGGCGTCTCCTACGGCACGGTCATCGCCGGACACATCGGCCACGCCAAGCGCTTCGAGTACACGGTAATCGGCGACCCGGTGAACGAAGCCGCCAGACTCACCACCCTGGCCAAGATGGAGCAGGGCCACGTGTTGGCCTCCGCGGCGACGATCCGCCACGCCGACGCGACGGAGGCGGCCCGCTGGGTCCTCGGTCGGAGCGTGGAACTGCGGGGTCGCGGGGTCATGACGCAGCTCGCCCGCCCGCTGCGCCCGACGTTGGCGGACCGCTGGCAGGCGGGGAAGGTCCCGCTCCGGCCCGCGCCGGCCGACGATCTCAGCAGCTGACCAGCAGCGAGCAGCCTGCGCCGGGGCCTCGCGTTTCCCGGGGCCTCGCGCCGTCCCGAGGCCTCGCACCACGCGGGGTCTTGCGCCTTGCCGGGGTCTTGCGCCTCTCGGGGCTGTCGCTTCCTCCCGCGCCCTCGCTCCCGCTCCCGGGACCGGTCAGCCGTCAGTCCGGTACGGTTTCGCGGCCAGCGTCCTGGGCAAACGCTGACCGGAGTGACGGCTGACCGGAGTGACGGCTGACCGAGGGAAGCCCGCAGAGGCCTGCGGAAGCCCACGGCGGTAGGCGGCCCACGCTGGCCTGCGGAAGCCCGCAGAGGCCCTTGGCGGGAGGCAGCCCGAGCCGAGCCGAGCCGGGGTCCTACTTGGCAGACGCCTTCTTCTTGGCCGGCGCCTTCTTCTTGGCCGGCGCCTTCTTCTTCGCAGGAGCCTTCTTAGCCGGCGCCTTGGCCCGCCGTTCGGACAGCAGCTCCGAGGCCCGCGCATCGGTGAGCGTCTCCACGGTGTCGCCCTTACGCAGCGAGGCGTTAGTCTCGCCGTCGGTGACATACGCGCCAAAACGGCCGTCCTTGACGAGCATCTGCTTGCCGGAGACCTCGTCGACGCCCATCTCGCGCAGGGCCTTGGGGGCGGCGGCCTGGCGACCCCGACGCTTCGGCTCGGAGTAGATCTTCAGCGCCTCGTCGAGGGTCACCGTGAAGACGGCGTCCTCCGAGTCCAGCGTGCGTGAATCCGTCCCCTTGCGCAGGTACGGACCGTAGCGGCCGAGCTGCGCGGTGATCTCCTCGCCGCTCGTCGGGTCCACGCCCACGACGCGCGGGAGCGAGAGCAGCTTGAGCGCGTCCTCCAGCGTCACCGTGGCCGGCTCCATGGACTGCATGAGCGAGCCGGTGCGCGGCTTGGGCCCGGTGGGGCTGTCGGCGTCCTTCTTGGCCTTGCGGGTCACCGCGGCCTTGGCCTTGGTGGCGGCCTTCTTGGCCTCGGCCACCTCGGCGTCGTTCTTCGCGGCGGCGATCGCGGCCTCGCGCTCGGCGTCGATCCGCTTCTTCTCTTCGTCGGCCTCGGCCATGACCTTCTCGGCCCAGGCCTTCTTCTCCTCGTCGGTGGCCTCGGGCAGCTTCTCGGTCACGTACGGGCCGTAGCGGCCGTCCTTGACCACGATCTCGTGGCCGGTGGCCGGGTCCGTGCCGAGCGGACGCCCGTCCTGCGGGGTGGCGAAGAGCTTCTCGGCCACCTCCAGGGTGAGCTCGTCGGGGCTCATGCCCTCGGGCAGGTTGGCGCGCTGCGACTGCTCTTCTCCGGACTCGCCCGTCACCATCCGCTCGAGGTACGGGCCGTAGCGGCCGACGCGCACGTAGACGGGCCGCCCTTCGGAGTCGTCGAACACGCGGATCGAGTTGATGCTGCGGGCGTCGATGGCCTCGAGGTTCACGTCGACGAGGTTCTTGAGTCCGAGCGCGTACGCCGAGTCGTCGGAGGCAGTGCCCGAGCCGGAGCCTGACCCGGCGGACCCGGCACCGGCACCGGCACCGAAATAGAAGCGACGCAGCCAGTCGTCGCGGTTCTCGCGGCCCTCGGCGATCGCGTCGAGTTCGTCCTCCATGAGGGACGTGAAGTCGTAGTCGACGAGTCGACCGAAGTTCTGCTCGAGCAGCCCCACCACGGCGAACGCCACCCAGCTGGGCACGAGCGCGTTGCCGCGGGAGTAGACGTAGCCGCGGTCCTGGATAGTGCGGATGATGCTGGCGTAGGTGGACGGGCGGCCGATGCCCATCTCCTCCATCGCCTTGACGAGGCTGGCCTCGGTGTAGCGGGCCGGCGGGCTGGTGGTGTGGCCGTCGGCGACGAGGTCGGTGCCGGTGAGCTTCTGCCCCTCGTCGAGTCGGGGCAGGCGCCGCTCGGCGTCGTCGGCCATGGGCTTGTCAGAGGACTCGGCGGGCTCGTCGGCGGCCTCGACGTAGGCCTTGAGGAAGCCCGGGAAGGTGATGGTGCGGCCGGAGGCGGCGAACGTGGCCGTGCTGTAGCCGGAGTCGTTCGCACCGGCCTGCCCGGAGATGCGGATGCTCACGGAGGTACCGCGGGCGTCGGCCATCTGGGAGGCGACGGTGCGCTGCCAGATCAGCTCGTAGAGGCGGTACTCCTCGGCGTCCAGCACGCTGTGGAGCTGACCCGGGGTGGCGAAGGTCTCGCCGGCGGGGCGGATGGCCTCGTGTGCCTCCTGCGAGTTCTTGACCTTGCGGTTGTACTGCCGCGGCGAGGGCGAGACGTACTCGCTGCCGTACAGCTCCGCCGCCTGCGCCCGGGCGGCGGCGATGCCCGACTCGGACAGCGTCGTGGAGTCGGTTCGCATGTAGGTGATGTAGCCGTTCTCGTACAGCCGCTGCGCGATGCGCATCGTCCGCTCCGATGTGTAGCGCAGCTTGCGACCGGACTCCTGCTGCAGCGTGGAGGTCATGAAGGGCGCATAGGGTCGCCGCGTGTAGGGCTTGGACTCCACCGAGTCCACCACGAAGTCGGCGCCCTCGAGCGCGCCGGCCAGCGCCTTGGCCGCACTCTCGCCCAGCACCACGGCGTCCTTCGCGGCGCCGGAGGCCTTGAGCTTCCCGTCCTGGCCGAAGTCGCGGCCCTGCGCCACGCGGGCACCGTCGACCGCCGACAGGCGGGCGGTGAAGCTCGTCGGCTCGCCGGCGTCGCCCCCTGTGACGCCCTGGGTGGCGAGCGAGGCGGTGATGTCCCAGTAGTCGGCGGCGACGAAGGCCATGCGCTCGCGCTCGCGCTCGACGATCACGCGGGTGGCCACGGACTGCACACGCCCGGCGGACAGTCGCGGCATGACCTTCTTCCAGAGGACCGGCGAGACCTCGTAGCCGTAGAGGCGGTCGAGGATGCGGCGGGTCTCCTGCGCGTCCACCAGGTCCGTGTCCAGCTCGCGGGTGTTCTCCGCGGCCGCGAGGATCGCGGGTTTGGTGATCTCGTGGAACACCATCCGCTTGACCGGCACCTTGGGCTTGAGCACCTCGAGCAGGTGCCAGGCGATCGCCTCGCCCTCACGGTCGGGGTCTGTCGCGAGCAGCAGCTGGTCGACCCCGGCGAGTTCCTTCTTGAGCTCGGCGACCTTCTTCTTCTTGTCCGTGCTCACCACGTAGATGGGCTCGAAGTCCGCGTCGGGGTTCACGCCGAGGCGCGCCCACGGTTCCTTCTTGTACTTGGCGGGGATGTCGGCGGCGCCCTTGGGCAGGTCGCGGATGTGCCCGACGGAGGCCTCCACCACGTAGTCGGAGCCCAGGTACGGCTGGATCTTGCGGGCCTTGGTGGCGGACTCGACGATCACCAGGCTCCGCTTACCGCCCGATGCTGTCTGCTTGCTCGCCACTGGAGTGCTCCCAACCTGCGCTGATGCGTCGACGACGCCTGCCACCGATCCCTCGATCCCCGGTTACGGTACGCGTGCCGGGGTCCTTCTATAGGAATTCATACCAGGCATGCGGCCGGCGGCGAGAAACGCTCTCCACACCGAAACGTGTCCCCGTGCTGGTCAGGGAGCCTGTTCCGTGCAGTGTTGGTTATGTGTCGCCAGGTGTCCATCGCGTGGTCTCCGCGAGCGCGTCGTCACCTTTCACGTCCCCATTTATAGGAATGGCCGTTGCCCCCACGGCGCCGCTACAGATCCGGTGCGTCGACGTTCAGGCCAGCGGGCGCGAGGCACAAGGCACGAGGCACAAGGCACGAGGCACGAGGCACTAGGCGCGAGGACGACCAGACCGATGACGACGACAACGCGCCGGGCCCTCGTGACAACCGCGTGCGTGGTGATGAGTAATTCATACCAGCAGTTCCGGTGGAAAAAAATCGACCCCCGACATCCACGAGTAGCCCAAATAGACAGATCGGTCTATGGTTGGGGGAAGCGACCCCCAGATGGAAGTGCAACCTGTTACAGTTTGCGCGCGGGCTAGTGGTCGCGGGCTACGTCGTACCCGGCGTAACTTCGGCCAGCGCAGGGGTGTCGTGACGAGCCCGACAATTTCGATGTAGTGGAGGTCAGCAGCGGTGGGCAATGCGTCCAAGACCAGGCTGGACAAGGTGGTCATCCGGATCGCGGGTGACTCGGGTGACGGCATGCAGCTCGCAGGTGACCAGTTCACCTCCGAGGCCGCTGCGTTCGGAAACGACCTGGCGACCCAGCCGAACTACCCGGCCGAGATCCGTGCCCCGCAGGGCACGATCCATGGCGTTTCCAGCTTCCAGATCCAGATCGCGGACTACGACATCCTCACCGCCGGTGACCGCCCCGACGTGTTGGTGGCGATGAACCCGGCCGCGCTCAAGGCGAACATCGCCGACCTGCCCTCGGGCGGGATCCTCATCGTCAACTCGGACGAGTTCACCAAGCGCAACCTCACCAAGGTCGGCTACGAGTCCAACCCGCTGGGCTCGCCCGCGTTCGAGGCCTACCAGGTCCACGAGGTCGCGATGGGCACCCTCACCATCGGCGCCGTGGAGTCGGTGGACATCGGCAAGAAGGACGCCGAGCGGTGTAAGAACATGTTCGCTCTCGGTCTGCTGATGTGGATGTATGGCCGCACGGTCGAGTCGATCGAGAAGTTCCTGGCCGGCAAGTTCGGCAAGAAGCCGGCGATCCTCGAAGCCAATGTCCTCGCGCTGCGGGCCGGGTGGAACTACGGCGAGACCACCGAGGCGTTCGCCTCGGAGTACGAGATCCAGCCCGCCACACTGCCCGCGGGCCGCTACCGCCAGGTCACGGGCAACACCGCCCTGGCCTACGGTCTGGTCACCGCCGGCATGTCCGCGGAGATGCCGGTGTTTCTGGGCACCTATCCCATCACCCCGGCCTCGGACATCCTGCACGAGCTGAGCAAGCTCAAGCAGTTCGACGTCACGACGTTCCAGGCCGAGGACGAGATCGCCGGCGTTGCCGCGGCACTGGGCGCCTCCTACGGCGGTGCCCTCGGCGTCACCTCCACCTCCGGACCTGGCCTGGCTCTGAAGTCCGAGGCGATCGGCCTGGGCGTGATGACCGAGCTTCCGCTGGTGGTCGTCGACGTCCAGCGTGGTGGCCCCTCCACGGGACTTCCCACCAAGACCGAGCAGTCCGACCTGCTGCAGGCCCTGTTCGGCCGCAACGGCGAGTCTCCCGTCGCGGTGGTCGCGCCGCAGTCGCCGGCCGACTGCTTCGACGCCGCCCGCGAAGCCGCCCGCATCGCGGTCACCTACCGCACCCCGGTCATCCTGCTCTCGGACGGCGCGATCGCCAACGGCTCCGAACCGTGGCTGCTGCCAGAGGTCGCCGACCTGCCGGCGATCGACAAGAACTTCGCCGTCGCCCCCGCCGAGGGGGACGAGGCCACCGAGTACCTGCCCTACGCCCGCGATCCACAGACCCTCGCCCGCGACTGGGCGGTGCCCGGAACCCCGGGCCTGGAGCACCGGATCGGCGGACTGGAGAAGGCCAACGGCACCGGCAACATCTCCTACACGGGCGACAACCATGCACTGATGACGCGGATCCGCGCCCTGAAGATCGCGCTCATCGAGGTCCCCGACCTCGAGGTCGACGATCCGTCCGGCAAGGCCGACGTCCTGGTGATCGGCTGGGGCTCGTCATACGGTCCGATCGGTGAGGCCGTCCGTCGTGCGCGGGCCAACGGTCACCGTGTGGCCCGTACCCACGTCCGGCACCTCAACCCGCTTCCCGCCAACATCGGTGACGTCCTGAGCAAATACCGCCGTGTGCTGGTGCCGGAGATGAATCTCGGCCAGCTGTCGATGCTGCTCAAGGCCCGGTTCCCGGCAGAGATCCAGCCCATCACCAAGGTGCAGGGCATGGCGTTCTCCGCCGAGGAGCTCCAGGAGGCCATCGAGGCGGAGTTCGCCGGCCGACTGACCCATGCCGAGCATGACAAGTACCGCGTCGCACTCGACGGCGTGGCCACCACCACCGGTGAGCCCGCGACCAGCAATCATCGCCTGGGCACCACCGCCACCGGCACCACCACCGCCAACCGCCGCTGACGTCACGAGCGAGGAGAGGATCACCCATGACAAGTACAGACTCCGGACTCGTCGGCACCGAGTTGCCGCTGGACGCGTTGGCGTCCGTGCCCAAGACGGATGCTCCGCAGAAGCCCAAGGACTACACCTCCGACCAGGAGGTGCGCTGGTGCCCCGGCTGTGGCGACTACGTCATCCTGGCCACCATCCGCGCCCTGCTGCCCAAGCTCGGGCTCAAGCGGGAGAACATCACCTTCATCTCCGGCATCGGCTGCTCGAGCCGTTTCCCGTACTACCTCGAGACGTACGGGATGCACTCGATCCACGGTCGTGCCCCTGCCATCGCGACCGGCCTGGCCACCGCACGCCCCGACCAGTCGGTCTGGGTCGTCACCGGTGACGGTGACGCGATGTCCATCGGCGGCAACCACCTGATCCACACGCTGCGCCGCAACGTCAACCTCAACATCCTGCTGTTCAACAACCGCATCTACGGACTGACCAAGGGCCAGTACTCCCCCACCTCCGAAACGGGCAAGGTCACCAAGTCCAGCCCCATGGGCTCACTCGACCACCCCTTCAATACCCTGTCCCTGGCACTCGGCGCACAAGGCACCTTCGTCGCCCGCGCCCTGGACTCCGACCGAAAAGGCCTGACCGAAGTCCTCCAAGCCGCCGCGCTCCACCGGGGCACGAGCTTCGTGGAGATCATGCAGGACTGCCCCATCTTCAACGACGGCTCCTTCGACCTGCTGCGCAAGGAGAACGCCGCCGACCACCTCATCCACGTGCGTCACGGTGAGAAGATCATCTTCGGCGACGAGGGCCAGCACTGCGTCATCCGGTCCGGCTTCTCCCTCACCGTCGCCGCCACCGCTGACGTAGACGACGCCGACATCATCGTCCACGACGCCCACACCGACGACCCCGCCTACGCCCACGCCCTGGCAAACCTGTCCAGCCAGGACCTCGAGTACACGGTCATGGGCGTCATCCGCCAGGTCCACCGCCCCACCTACGACGACCAGGCCCGCGCCCAGGTCACCAACGCCAAGGAAACCACCCCCGGAGACCTCCAAACCCTCCTCGACGGCACCAACACCTGGACCGTCGCCTGACACAACACACGCCGACCTCAAACCGGCCAGCACACGCGAGGGCCGCCGCACAGGAATTCCTGCGCGGCGGCCCTTGTCACAGAGTCCGGGCGACCGTTCCCGAGATGCGGCCGCGCGCGTCCCACGTCCGCTCGACCACGTCGGTCGTGCCGTGCTCGTCGATCCGGATCGCGGTGGTCGACCGCGTGCCGTACCACGAGCCGATGCGGACGAACCTCGAGGACAGCTGCCACTCCTGCCAAAACGGGACGCCAGTTCTCGGAAGATGCGTCAGCGGGGCCCTGCGGCGATCGGCGAGCTGGTCGAGCAACCTGCCCGACCAGCCCGGACCCTCCAGGGCATTAGTCCCGAGGAGAGAGCGGACCTCGCGGGCGGCACCCACGACCTTCGGCCACGGTGTGTCCAGCGCGGCGTTGGACAACGCGTGCACACCGGTTCCCAGCCGGAGCGGCCCGCGGGTCGATCTGTTGGACGCCCACCACATCTCGTCGAGGTCACCGGCCAGGAGATTGACGGCGCCGTACTGGTCGAGCTGATCGACGATATGGCCAGCGAACCCGGTGACCGGGACCGGCCCGGTCAGGGCATCGACGGGCAGTTCCCCCCGTGACCTGGGCGGCTGCGGCGGGTCCGGGAGGACCTCGCGCACGTTGGTGACGGCGGCGAACCGTGCGCCCGACCCCAGCGCGAGCCAGGTCCCGCCGGCGGTGACGTCTCGTCCGGCGACGATGCCGCCGACTCCGTCGCCGGTGATCCCGCCGCCTGAGTTCCCGTTTCCGACGGTCCTGTTACCTGCGTACCCGTCGCCGTTCGACCCGGTACCAGCTCGGTGCCACTCATGCATCTGCTCGGTCGGGCGATCGAGGACCTCGTCGCGGTTGGCCACGACGATGAGTGGATAGCGGGGATGGACCCGACGAGCCACGACGAGCATGCACATGCCATCAATCTACTGACCGACCCGAATGGCTTCGGGACGCGCCGACGGGCTGCGCGGTCAGACCGGCCAGCAGTCCTCCGGGATCCCGGCGGGCGCGGCCCCGAGGTTCTCGGCCAACCGCGCACGAGCGCGGGCCGTCCCCAGGCGCAGCAGCGGTCCCCCGCCCTTGGACCCCACAAAGGTCGACTTGATGCCGACCCGGACCAATGCGGACCGCAACGCATCGCGACGGGGAGCGTGGTGCTCGGTCCCCGCGTCGATCCCCAGCTCGATGACCCCACCCGGTGCGATCTGTCCGGCGGTCAGGAACCACACGCGGAGCGCGCCGGCGCTGGGGGTCCAGTTCTCGGGCACCGCGGAGACCGCCCCGCGCCGCCACCGACGGACCACCGGCGCGAGCTCCGCGGACCTGGCCGTGGACACCGTGCACCTGCCCGCCGGATCGGCCTCTGACCTGACCGGATCCAGCCCGGCCTCCGACAGCAGGGTCTCGAACACGTCCGCGCGCCAGGCGGCATCCAGCGCGACCGACACCTGGCCGGCCGCGGCCGTCAGGGTGGACTGACCGCGTGCTGCCAGGGCGCCCTCGAGATCGGCGGGTTCCGGAACATGGTCGTCCGCGGAGAAGAACGACATCTGCGTCACGACTCGAGACTACGGCCGCCCTCCGACATGCCGCGAGGCCCCCACCGTCGGATGACGGTAGGGGCCTCGCGGACGAAGTCCTACTGGGTCATAGAGCGCGGACCGACTGCGCCTGGGGGCCCTTCTGGCCCTCTCCCACCTCGAACTCGACGCGCTGGTTCTCCTCGAGCGACTTGAAGCCGCTGCCCTCGATGGACGAGTAGTGAACGAAGAGGTCGGCGGAACCGTCCTCGGGTGCGATGAACCCGTAGCCCTTCTCCGCGTTGAACCACTTGACGGTGCCCTGTGCCATGTTCTCTGTGTTCCTTTTTCCGTGCTGCCAGGTGCGACTCGCGGGTTGACCACGCGCGTCGGGCCGGCGGCTCGCCGCGGTGGATTCCGCGGAGGGCGCCGACGACCGCGTCCAGTAGATCACGGAAGCAGCCGCCGGAGAACTGATCTCCGCAGGTCTGTCAGATGAAGGTGGAGTTACTCTCGGCGAACGGTCCGGCACGGTGAGGTACGCGGTGACGTAGTCGTCGACATGACGGTCTGCTTCCCGGCCCGTCACCACGGGTCCCGCAGGCAGATCCGCGGCTGTCACCACTACGGTCAAGGGGTGACGACGTACGGACGCGAACTGCTCGACCACCTGCTCTCCGAGCTCCCGGCCGGCCCGTCCCCGCTCACGCACGCCGAGGACCTGCCCGCCCGTCAGGCCCGCCACAGCGACTGGCCACAGTGGGCGCACTCCGGACTGGTCGCCGAATGGAAGAAGCGCGGCGTCGACCGACCCTGGGTCCACCAGGTCGCCACCGCCGAGCACGCTCACGCTGGCCGCGACGTGGTGGTGGCCACCGGCACCGCATCGGGGAAGTCGCTGGGCTATCAGCTGCCGGCCCTGAGTGCACTGGCCGCTGACGAGAACGCCTGCGTGCTGTACCTGTCCCCCACCAAGGCGCTCGGGCAGGACCAGCTCTCCTCGGTGATCTCGCTGGTCGACGCGGTCCCGGACCTGGCCCACGTCGCCCCTGCCTCCTACGACGGGGACACGCCCACCGACGCCCGCCCGTGGATACGGGAGAACTCGCGGTGGATCGTCACCAACCCGGACATGCTCCACTTGTCACTGCTGGGACGTGCCCGCCAGTGGACACGCATCCTGCGGGGGCTGCGCTTCGTCGTCGTCGACGAGTGTCACTCCTACCGCGGCGTGTTCGGCTCGAACGTCGCGCTCGTCCTCCGTCGGTTGGACCGGTTGGCCCGCGCGATGGGCGCCGACCCCACCTTCGTCCTGGCCTCCGCCACCACCTCCGCCGCCGCGGCCGCGGCGAGCACCCTCACCGGGCGCGGTTGCGTCGAGGTCACCGACGACGGCTCGCCTCAGGGCGGCCGCACCGTCGCACTGTGGGAGCCACCGCTCATGGAGGGGTTGACCGGCGAGAACGGCGCCCCGGTGCGCCGGCCGGCGCCCGTGGAATCGTCGGCGCTCATGGCGCAGCTCGTCGCCGAGGGCGCGCGGACACTCACCTTCGTACGTTCCCGGGCCGGCGCCGAGGCCACCGCCCTGCGCGCCCGGGAGAAGCTCGCCACCGAGCGCGGCGCGCGGGGCCGCGAGCTCGCCGGGCGGATCGCCGCCTACCGCGCGGGATACCTCGCCGACGACCGGCGCAGACTCGAACGGGACCTCGCGGAAGGTGCGCTGGTGGGCGTGGCGTCGACCTCGGCGCTCGAACTGGGCGTGGACATCTCCGGGCTCGACGCCGTGGTCAGCGCCGGCTTCCCCGGCACCATCGCGTCGTTCTGGCAGCAGGCCGGGCGGGCGGGGCGTCGAGGTCAGGGGGCGCTCGTGATGCTCGTGGCGCGCGACGACCCGCTCGACACGTACCTCGTCCACCACCCCGAGGCCCTTCTCGGTCGGCCCGTCGAGGCGACCGTCACCGACCCGCGCAACCCCGTGCTGCTCGCCGGACAGCTGCGGTGCGCGGTGGCCGAGCGGCCCATGTCGCATGCCGAGGCCGCGGAGTGGGGCGCCACCGAGGTGCTCGAGGATCTCGCCTCGCGCCGGCTGGTCCGCCGTCGCCCTGCGGGCTGGTACCCGGCCGCCGACGACCATGCGCCGCACGCGGAGGTCGACATCCGCGGCACGGGCGGCGCCGAGGTGATGATCGTCGACACCACCGACGGCCGCATGCTCGGCACGATCGACTCCGTGCGGGCACGCTCGCAGGTCCACCCCGGGGCGCTGTACCTGCACCAGGGGCAGTCATTTGTGGTGGACGAACTGGACCTCGACGACGGTCTGGCGCTGTGCCGCCCCGAGGAGCCGGAGTGGACCACGTCGGCGCGCGAGCAGGTGTCGATCGACCTCATCGAGACCCTCGAGTCCGTCGAGGCGGGTCCGGTGACCCTGTCCTTCGCCGACGTCGAGGTGACGACCCTGGTGACCGGCTACCAGCGGCGGCTGCGCGGCGGCGAGATCCTCGACGTGACCCCCCTCGACCTGCCGGAGACCACCCTGGCCACGCGCGCGGTGATCTACACCGTCACCCCGCAACTGCTCCGGGTCGCCGGCCTCGAGGAGGCGGACTGGCCGGGCGCGCTGCACGCCGCCGAACACGCAGCGATCGGCCTGCTGCCCCTGGTGGCCACGTGCGACCGCTGGGACATCGGGGGCGTCTCGACCGCTCTGCACGCCGACACTGGTCTGCCGACCGTGTTCGTCTACGACGGCTACGCGGGAGGCGCCGGGTTCGCCGAGCGTGGATACCGGCGAGCGAAGGCCTGGCTGCGGGCGACACTGGACGCGATCCGCTCGTGCGAATGCGAGTCCGGCTGCCCGTCGTGCATCCAGTCCCCCAAATGCGGAAACGGCAACGACCCGCTGTCCAAGCCGGGGGCGATCGCCCTTCTCATGGAGGTGGTGGGTCAGCTCTCGACGGCGGCCGGTCCGTAGGCCCCGCGCGGGCCACAGACGACGCCGAACGGGCCCCGAGCACGCCGAGCCGGACCGTCACGTCGGTGCGCGTCACCACGTCCTGACCATCGATCGTGCACACCGCCAGGTCCGCGCCGTTCGCGCCGGCGATCCGCCCTGCCTCCGTGCACGCGTCCCGGCCCTCGCGCAGCGCATGTGCTCCGGCGAGCGCCGAGAGGTCCGCCGCGGACCGGGCGGTGTGCGATGCCAGCACCGCCCGGCCCAACAGCAACACCAACACGGTCACCGCGAGAACCGCGGCCACGGTGAACGCGGTGGTCACGGTCATGGCGCCGGTGTCGTCGTCGTGCCTCACCCCACCTCGCCCTGCGCGGCTCACGGGTGAGCTCCTGCCTCGGCACGGGCAACGGCCCGGGCCGTGAGTTCCAGTCCGGGTAGCCCCCGAGCCGGCGCGCTCACCACGGCGGTGACGGTCTCACCGGTGGCCTCGACGGTGACCTCCGCGCCCGGCGCCGCCTCCAGCCCCGCGGCGCGCCCCCGGCCCGGATCGGACATCGCGGCCACCCGTGCGGCCTCGCGCGCGGCATCGACCACCTGCACCTGGCCCGCTGCGGCGGCGACCCCGGCGGCCGCGATCGCCAGCACCACGATCAGGGAGGCGATCCCCAACGCGGTTTCGACCGTCACCGATCCGGAATCGCCGCTGCGCGTCATCACACCGAAGTGGAGAGGGCGCGTTCGATGATCCCGCTGAGCGCGTCCGGGATCGAGTCGCCGCTGACCACGGTGTAGAGCACTGCCCCGAAGGCCGCAGCGGCGATCGTGCCCACGGCATATTCAACCGTCGACATTCCAGCATCCGCCCCTACTGACCTGCTAAAACGCTCTCTGAGCAACGACCAGATCCGGGTTGCCGAGGTGGCGATACCCTCTCTCGCCAGGACAACCGCGGCCCAGATCAGGGAGGTCAGGGACCACGTACCGGCTGGGGCGATCTCGCCAGAAGTGGGCTCGGTCTCGGCCTCGGTGTCGTTGTCCGCCGGGATCTCGGTCAGGGTGTCTGTCTCGGTGTCCGCCGGGATCTCGATCTCGGTCGGGCTCTGGATCGCGGTGTCGGTGATCATCGGTGTTCTCCTTTTTCGTTGACCGGGTCGGTGTCTCCGACCCGGAGTTCGTGGGGCCCGTAGGCGGGTTCATGGCGCCAGGCCGGCGCCGGATCCCGGCAGCATCCCGTCGGCCAGTCCCATCACCACGGGGAGCACCCCGAGGCAGACGAAGGCCGGGAGGAAGCACAGACCGAGCGGACCGGCGACCATCACCGCGGCTCGCTCCGCGCGGGCCGTGGCCGCGGCATCCGCCTCCGAGCGCATCCGGTCAGCGGCATGGTGAAGTGCCGAGCGCACCGACCCTCCGCCCTGGCAGGCCCGCACAAGCACCGCCGAGACCGGGGCGAGGGGGCCGGACCCGGGCACGTCGCGCCAGGCATCGTCTGGTGTGGCCCCCAGACGCATCCGCGCCGACACCGACCGCAGCGGGTCCGCGAGGTCGGGGTGGGACGACTCCAGCGCGTCGGCCACGGCGGCGAGAGCATCTGCGGCGGGAAGCCCCGCGGTCAGAGCCGCTGCGAGAAGGTCCACCAGTTGTGCGAGAGTTCCCGGATCCGGCGCGGCACCCGAGCCGTGCATCAGGCGGATCAACGCATGCCGGATCCCCGCCGGGAGCCACGAGGCCGCCCGGATGGCGGAGGCCGCCGTCGTCAGAAGGGTCGAACCTCGTGAGTGTGTCCCGGTGGACGGTGGTCGCGACGATTCGGCCATCGTGGTCAGTCGGTGCGATGCGACCGGTGTCCACGGCGCAACGACCACGGCCGCGGCGAGGAGCAGGAGTGCGAGCGCCATCTAGAGTGCACCTCCCGCGATCCGGTCCGTCCACAGCAGCCCGACCGTCAGGAACACCGCTCCTGCCAGGCACAGGACGCCGCCGAGAGTCCCGGTGAGCAGGACGCCGAGAGGATCCGCACCGAACCCGGAACCCAGCAGGACCCCGAAGCCGGGGAGGGCGGTGAGGATCACGGCGGTGGCGCGGGGACCGGCGAGGGTGGCGTCGACGCGCTGGGCGCGCTCGCGCCTGGACGCCACGTCGGCGCGCAGGCCGTCGACCGCGTCGGCGAGGACCACCCCGTGCCTGGTCGACAGCATCCAGGCCCCGGCGAGCTCGCCGGCAACCCGGCCCACCACGGGAGGAACTGCATCGGCGGCCGTCCCTGCGACGGTCCCAGCGCCTTCCCGGGCTGCGGCCGCGCGAGAGGCCGCGCGAGAAGTCCCGCGATAGGGTCCGACCACGGGAGTGGCGCGCGCAGCCGTGCCGAGAACCGAGCTGACATCACCACCCAGACGCGCGTGCGACGAGGCCATGTCCAGGGTGCTCATCACCGCCGGATCAGCAGCCGCTGCACCCTCTGCGGCGCGTTCAAGCGCGAGTGCGGGCCCCGCGCCGGCCCGCAGCACGGAGGCAGCGTCGTCCAGCGCCCGTTCCCATGCGCCGATCGCCGCGAGGGTGCGTCGACGTGCGCCGGCTCGGACCCGGAGCTCCATGACCGCTCCCGACACCAGTGCCGTGGCACAGGCGTGTAGCGGGCCCGCGGCGAGCCCGGCCGCTACTCCGAGTCCCAGGGGCAGCGCCACCCGCACGGGAAGCCTGGAGACCACGCCGCGTATCCGGGCCGACCACGCCCCCGCCCTGTGCGAGTTGCCGCCGTCGAGGTAACGGAGCCGCTGCGATGCGACGGACGTCGGCCATGTGAGCAGTGCGATCGCGGCCAGGAGCAGTCCGGTGCTCATCGCGTCTGCTCCGCCACCCGGTCGCGGAGCAGCGCCGCCAGGGCGGCGCGCCCGGGCGTGACGCCGCCGTCCGCACGCCAGGCCGGATCCACCTCGATCCCGTCGGTGCCGCGGCGCACCACCCCGATGGAGTCGACGCCACGGCTGCCGTCGGGGCGACGACGCATGCCCACCACCACCCGCAGTGATGCCGCGACCTGCGCCGACAGTGCCGTCCGCTCGAGTCCTCCGAGCGCACCGAGCGCCTCGAGCCGGGCGGGCAGCTCGGTGGGTGAGTTGGCGTGGACCGTGCCCGCGCTCCCATCATGTCCGGTGTTCAACGCGGCGAGCAGGTCGGCGACCTCGCCGCCGCGGACTTCCCCCACGGCGATCCGGTCCGGCCGCATCCGCAGCGCCTGCCGCACGAGCTCGGACATGGTCACCTCACCGGCGCCCTCGACGTTCCCGTGCCGCACCACCAGGCGCACGACGTGCGGATGCGCGGGTCGCAGCTCCGGCGAATCCTCCACGCACAGCAGCCGCTCGCCGTGAGGTATGAGGCCGAGCAGCGCCGCGAGCAGCGTGGTCTTGCCCGAGCCGGTGCCGCCCACCACCAGGTATCCCACCCGGGCCGCCACCAGGTCTCGAAGGAGGGCTTCGGACTCCGCGGGCACCGTGCCGGAGCTGACGAGGTGATCGAAGGTCGCCTGCGCCGGCCTCGACACGCGTAGAGAGAGACAGGTCCCGTCCACGGACACCGGCGGCAGTACTGCATGGAGCCGCCACGAGATGCCGTCACGGGAGCGCACCACGCCGTCGGCCCACGGCCGCGCATCGTCGAGCCGCTGCCCGGCGCGCCCGGCCAGGCGCACCGCCAGAGCGCGGAGTTCGGCCTCGCTCGGCACCACGACACTCGTCTCCTCGAGCCCCCGACCACGATCCACCAGAGCCGGCCCGGGTCCGTCGACCACGACATCGGTCACTCCGGGACTCGCCAGCAGGGCCTCGAGCGGCCCGGCCCCCGCGAGGTGTTCGCGCACGACCCGCGCGGTCCGCAGCAGGTCGAGGTGACCGTGCAGGACCCCGGACTCCGCACGCACCGCGCGCACCACCTCGTCAGGTTCGGGTTCCACGCCGAGCCCGGCGAGTCGGTCCCGCACGCGGTCGACGAGCCCTGTCAGGTCCGACGGGAGGGCGGAATGAGCGGAATGGGCTGAAAGGGCGCCACCATCCGCCTCAGGCATACTCACCGGCGAGCACCTCCCGCAGCACCGCATCGGCCACGGACGCGAGCCCTCGAACCCGCCCACCCCGACCCCGGCCGAGCGCCTCCACCAGGCCACCCGAGCCGACCGCCCGCCGCACTCCCGCCAGCTCGGGCAGGACGTACCACCGCTCAGCTCCGACGAATCGGGCCACGTCAGCGGCGTGGAGCGGGTCACCTCGCCCGGTGCGCACGACCAGCACCGCGCCGGAGACCTCGCGCACCACCCTGTCGGCCGCCACCGCGCCGGGGAGGTCCGCCCTGGTGACGACGACAACCTCGCCCTCTCCGATCACAAGCCCCGCGCCAGCGGGGTCGCCGGCATCGACCACCACCAGTCCCCCGGCTCCCCGGTGTGAGCGCGCCGCTCCGGACCCGCCGTCCCTGGAACCGCCATCCCCGGCCCCGGGAGAGCCCGTCTCGGCAGGGGTCCTCGATCTCGCCAGGACCCCGAGCTCCGGCAGCGGCCTCGGCACCGCCGCCCAGAGCGCGTCCGGATCCGGCCCGCCGAGTTCGGCGCGCACATCCTCGACCCGCAGACCGGGCTCGCCCTCGATGCCCAGGACCAGGTCGACCCCGGTCCCACGCGGGTCCGTCTCCATGAGCAGGGTACGCCGTGACCGGGCCGCCCGGACCGCCAACGCCGCGGCGAGTGTGCTGGCGCCACCCCCTCCGACAGCGCCCACGACGACCAGCTGACCGCCAGAGCGGGACGGGATCGGCGCCATGAGCCGCGCCACCAGGTCACCGGTCCGGGACGGGAGGGGGATTGCCTTGTCGTCGTCGACCCCGTCCCGGTCGGCCACGACGCGCACGACGCGCGCACCACCTGGGCCCCTGCCGACGCCGGCGCCGTCGGTCACCTCCACGTCGCACGGTTCGCCGGCGGCGACCGCCTCGATCGCGAGGGCCGCGAGCACGGCGCGCACGTCGGCCTCCAGCTCCGGATCGGACACGGTGACCCGGACCGTGGTCGCCGTCGCGCCGACACCCGCCACCGGCCCCGTCGCACCGACGCCGGACCTGCCGGCACCGTACGGCGGGGATTCGGGTCGCGCCGCTCTCACAGTCGTGTTCACGGGTCCCACCCTGGCTCACGCGATGAGCCGAAACCCTGCGGAAAGGCGTGCTGGCGGCCGACCCTGTGGACGGGGCGAACGGGGTGTGGAATACCGGCGGAGTGCGATGGGAATGTCCCGGGCGGGCGCTGGCGATGCGGGAGAACCCGGGTTACTGGCCGATAACCCAAAACCCCCGAAATGCGAGAAACCGCGACAGGGGGATGTCGCGGCTTCTCTAAAGTCTCAGTTCTCGGGGGGATGTAACTGAGCACCTTTGGGGGGATGCCCAATAGTTGGGCGTCATCATTATTGCTGACCTGTACCCAATGCGCAAGCAGTTATGGTTGGGACGTGTCCGCCCCCAGCCGTCCGGGCCCCAGGCCGCCGCACCGCCGTCGCCGGGTCGCCGCGTTCTTCGACCTCGACAAGACGATCATCGCCACGTCATCAGTGTTCGCGTTCAACAAATCGTTCCTCGACGAGGGCATGCTCTCGCGCCGATCCGTGATCGACCTGGCCTACACGCAGCTGGCGTTCAGCCTCTCGGACGCTGATGACGAGCAGATGCAGAAGGTGCGCCAGGCCATGGCCACGGCCACCAAGGGATGGGAGCCCGCAACGGTCGAGCGGATCGTCACCGAGGGGTTGACCGAGACCGTCTCCCCCACCGTCTACGCCGAGGCCCAGGAGCTTCTCGCCGAGCACCGCGCGCTCGGTCACGACCTGGTGATCGTCTCCGCCTCCGGCGAGGAGCTCATCGCCCCGATCGCCCGGATGCTCGGCGCCGACCACTACGCGGGCACCCGCATGTCCCGCGACGAGAACGGCCGCTACGCGGGTGAAATCGAGTTCTACTGCCAGGGACCCGGCAAAGCCGTGGCGATCCGCGCGTTCGCCGAGCGCTACGGGTACGACCTCGAGTCCTGCTACGCCTACTCGGACTCCTCCACCGACCTGCCGATGCTCTCCGAGGTCGGCCACCCCACCGCGGTCAATCCCGACCGTGTCCTGCGGCGCGAGGCGCTCGAGCGCGGCTGGCCGATCCTCACGTTCTCCAATCCGACGCCGCTGCTGCCGACCCTGGAGCGGGCCACCGGCCCGATCATCGGCGTGGGCGCGATCGCCGTGGCAGTGGTGGCATCCGCACTCGCCTTCGCCCGCGGCGTGGATCGCTGAGGTTTCCGCGCGGACACGCGTGTTCCCGGGCCCGTCGGGGTAACACGCCCCAACCAGTCATCGTCGGCCTCCGGGCACCCTCTTGGCGATGGAAGAACCGACCTACGAGTCGCCGGAATTCTTAGAGGGATCCACCATCGCTACCGGACCCCTCGGAACGGCAATCTGCAGGCACGGTGGAACCGACGCCAGGACCGGGACGGAAGAGAAGTCACGGCCCCCCGCCTGATCCATCGACATCGACATTCCGGAACCCACGCGACGGATGACGCCCGAGAGGCAACCCCAGCCGTGGGTCCGCGCCAGCCGCTATCGGCGGTTGTCCCGGACCGGACACACGGCGGACCACAGGACGCTTGGTACCCGGATCTCTCGATGGAACCGCAGTGAGTTGGCGGGTCGACCCCAGGTCGGCCCGCCATTCGCTTGTCCCGGGCATGCCGGGCTGTGCCGGGGCCGGCGAGTCCCGGACGAGTCCCCCGAGATGCTGGCCCTAACAGCCGGTCAGGTACCGGCGGCCTCCGCGATGGACGTCGCCTCCACCGCACCGGCATCGAGCGCCTTACAGCAGTAGATGATCCAGCTTGCGACGCCGTCCTCGGTGCCGGTCATGTATCCGTCCACGGCGGACCGCAGCGCCTGCGGATCCCGATAGAACGTCACCTCCGGGACCCCGAGGCAGTGCGGGTCCAGGCCCGTCGACACCGCCACCAGCCGGAAAGCCGCGCGGGCGACGATCCCGTCCGCCGATCCGAACGGCTCGAGACCGGACAACTCCCCCAGCACCACGGCTGCCAGGACGGGCGCCGGCACACGGGTCCCGCCGGTGACGAGTTCGGCCAGCCCCTGCAGCCGCTCCGCGACGCCCGCATCGGGGCGGGGACGACCGAGACTCTCGGGATCCACGTCGGGACCGGATGCCGCCAGCAGGTGCAGGTGCGCGAGTTCCTGCAGCGGGGACCGGGTCCACACGCCCACCGCCCGGTCCAGCGACTCGCCGGTGAGCTCACCGGCGACGCGCAGCGTGGCGGACAGCACCTCGTCCGGACCCGAGTCGGAATCCAGGCGCACGGACGCCCCTTCGACACCGGCCGACGCCCGTGCCCCACGAAGAACTGATTCCGCCGACGTGGTGGGCCATCCCCGCCGGTTGGCCGGGTGCCTGTGCACCTTGGCGAGCGCCTCACGTGCGGTTTCGGCGGCCTCGGCCACACCGGGCAGCGCCAGCAGTGGGGCGAGCGGATCGACGGCTGGGGAGTTCACGAGGTCGAGGTTACCGACACGTCCTCCCGTCCCGGGATCGTGGTGTGCGCGTCAACGAATCGCACGACACAGGTAAATTTCAGCCAACTCGACTGCTGTTGAGCTGGTGTAATCAGGACCATGCTGCTGGCCGAGTCGGCCGGTGCCGTCCATCCCCGACCCACGGAGGCCCCGTGAATCTCAAGGAACAGCTCGACGCACTGCTCGACGCGACCGCCTTCGACTCCACCGGGACCAAGGTCGGTGCGGTACGACAGGTCTACGTTGACGACGCCAGCGGGAAGATCACCTTCGCCACCGTCTCGACCGGCATCTTCTCGGCCGACGCGATCGTCCCCCTCCACGGAGCCCGCCTCCTCGACCGCGAGTTGCACGTCGACCACACCCGCGCCGTGATCCGCGACTCTCCCCGCCCCGACGACACCGAGGACGGATTGTCGCCCGAGCAGGAGATCAAGCTCCTGGAGTACTACGGCATCGAGGCGCAGACCCGCCGTCGTGGTGACGCAGCGACGCCTGCCCCGACCCAGAAGTCGCCCACGTCGAAGCCCGAGAAGAAGGACGCCAAGAACGACGGCAAGAACGACGACACGGGCGGCGCCAAGAAGGGCGAGTCGACTGGTGGCACCCCCGCCGCACGTGGGAGCGCCTCCCGTGACGCGACGTCAGGCGGTGCGCCGACGGAGCGTCGTGAGACCCCGTCGACGAGCGGCACGACCGCCAGCGCGCCGAAGGACGCCGCGGGCACCACCGCACCCAGGACCGGTGCGGGCACTGCCTCACCGAAGGGTGACACGGACTCCGCCGCGCCGAAGGAAGGTGCGGGCACCACCGCGCCGAAGGATGGTGCGGGCACCACCGCGCCGAAGGGGAAAGACGGAAAGGATTCGACGACGACGACGAGTCCGTCCACCCCCGCCGGACCCACCGATTCCCCGTCCCGCCCACCCGCAGGCACCCCGGGAAACTCAGGCGCGAGAACGCCCACCACCTCGAAGAACGGCGGGAGCACGTCTGCTTCCACGGACGACTGAGCGTCTCGCTCGGGGGTGAAGTACCTGTCCCCCGGTGGGGTGGGTTCCCAAACACACCGGTGAGTATGTGACTACGCTCACAGCATCGGACCGGTCGGCACCTCCGTGTCGATCCGGTCACCGTGGACCCCGTCATTCCCCGAGAGGTAGCCGCTCATGACCGCTCACGATCCCAACGAGACCTTCGCCCCGTCCGCCGAGTTCGCCGCGCAGGCCAACGTCGGAGCGGACGAGTACACCCGCGCATCCGAGGACCGACTGGCGTTCTGGGACGAGCAGGCCCGACGCCTCGACTGGACCAACGAATGGTCCGAGGTCCTCGACTGGTCCGACGCTCCCGTCGCCAAGTGGTTCGTGGACGGCAAGCTCAACGCCTCCTACAACTGTGTCGATCGCCATGTCGAGGCCGGCAACGGCGACCGCGTCGCGATCCACTGGATCGGTGAGCCCACCGACGACGCCCGCGACATCACCTACGCCGAGCTCAAGGACGAGGTGAGCCGGGCCGCGAACTACCTGACCTCCCTCGGCCTGGTCGCCGGTGACCGCGTGGCCATCTACATGCCGCTGCTTCCCGAGACCTACATCGCGATGCTCGCATGTGCCCGTCTCGGACTGACCCACTCCGTGGTGTTCGCCGGCTTCTCGTCGCAGGCCCTGCGCTCGCGTGTCGACGACGCGGAGGCGAAGGTCGTCATCACCGCCGACGGCCAGTTCCGCCGCAGCAAGCCCGCGCCCCTCAAGGCGGGCGTGGACGAGGCACTCGGCGACTCGCTCCCCGGGGTCGACGGCCCGGCGACGTCCGTCGAGAAGGTGATCGTCGTCCGCCGCACCGGCATCGACATCGACTGGCAGGACGATCGGGACGTGTGGTGGGACGAGGTCATCCCCTCCCAGTCCAGCGATCACACACCCGAGGGTTTCGATGCCGAGCACCCGCTGTTCGTGCTGTACACCTCGGGGACGACCGGCAAGCCCAAGGGCATCATCCACACCACCGGCGGCTACCTCACGCAGTCCGCGTACACGCATCACGTGGTGTTCGACCACAAGCCGGGCAAGGACGTCTACTGGTGCACCGCCGACGTCGGATGGGTCACCGGCCACACCTACGGCGTCTACGGTCCACTCGCCAACGGCGCCACCTGCATCCTCTACGAGGGCACGCCCAACTCGCCGAATGAGCACCGTCACTTCGAGATCATCGAGAAGTACGGCGTCACCATCTACTACACGGCGCCGACGCTCATCCGCACGTTCATGAAGTGGGGGCGCGAGATCCCGCTGAGCCACGACCTGTCCTCGATCCGGCTGCTCGGCTCCGTCGGAGAGCCGATCAACCCCGAGGCCTGGCGCTGGTACAACGACCACATCGGCAAGAACGCCGTCCCGATCGTCGACACCTGGTGGCAGACCGAGACCGGCTCCATCATGATCTCGCCGCTGCCGGGTGTCACCGAGAACAAGCCCGGCTCCGCGATGCGCGCACTAGCCGGAATCAGCGTCTCGATCGTCGACGGCGACGCGAAGGAGGTCGCTGCCGAAGACCAGGGCTTCCTCGTCATCACCGAGCCGTGGCCGTCCATGCTCCGCGGCATCTGGGGCGATATGGAGCGCTACCGGGACACCTACTGGTCCCGCTTCGCCGAGGAGGGCTACTACTTCGCCGGGGACGGCGCGAAGTTCGACTCCGACGGCGCGCTGTGGGTCCTGGGCCGGGTCGACGACGTCATGAACATCTCCGGCCACCGCATCTCCACCTCGGAGGTCGAGTCCGCCCTCGTCGGTCACGATTCCGTGGCGGAGGCGGCCGTCGTGGGTGCCGCGGACGACACCACCGGTCAGGCGATCGTCGCGTACGTCATCCTGCGCGAGAGCGCCCCGGAGGACACCGATCACCACAAGGCCCTCATCGACGAGCTGCGTGCCCGCGTGTCCACGGAAATCTCCCCGATCGCCAAGCCGCGTGACATCACGATCGTCCCCGAGCTGCCCAAGACGCGGTCCGGGAAGATTATGCGTCGTCTGCTCAAGGACATGGCCGAGGGGCGTGAGGGTGGCGACACCTCGACTCTCGCCGACCCGACCATCATGGAGCAGATCCGGTCAAAGGGCACGCGCGGCTGACGGGTACCGCGTGAACGCAGCCACGTGTCGTGGCACGATAGACGACGGTGCACCTCGCGCCTGAGAAGAAGGTGTATCCGTCGCCGGACAATGGAGGAACAACCGTGAGCCACGCCCAGGGAACCCACAAGCCGACCGGGGCCTCTATCCCCATGCACGACGCCGATTCGATCGGCCGTGGCGATGCCAGCATCGGCACCCTGGTCAAGAACGCCTCGACACATGTCTCGACGCTCATGCGTGCCGAGATCGAACTGGCCAAGGCCGAGGTCACCGAGCAGGTGAAGAAGGCCGCGACCGGCTCCGGCTTCTTCGTGGCGGCGCTCCTGTTCCTGCTGATGTCGTTCTTCCCGTTCGTGTTCATGTGGGCCAAGCTCATCTCGATGTGGTTCGGCACCAAGACGTGGGACTGGATGGGCTTCCTCGTCGTCTTCGTCGTCCTCGTGCTCCTGGCGGCGGTGTTCGCGCTGCTCGGCTACCTCAAGGTCAAGAAGATCCGGAAGCCCCAGCGGACCATCGACTCGGTGTCGGACCTCAAGCTGGCCATGCCGACCGGCGCGAGCCCGCGTCCGGGCACCGTCCGGACCACCGAGACGCCCGTTCCGTCCTCGCAGAAGTAGAGGACCCGGTACTCCTGGAACGGGCACGACCTCTGAAGACTCCCGCACGCAGGCCGCCCGACCCGTCGATCGTCAGGATCGACGGGTCGTGGCGGCATCGTGATGTCTCGGCCAACGGCATCCGACTCCACGTCGCCGAGGCGTTCCCGCGCGACACCCGGCCGGGCGACACCCGCCCGGGCGAACTCCCGCCCCTGGCGCTTCTGGTCCACGGCCTCAGTGGTATCTGGTGGACGATGCGGGCCCCGATGGTCGCCCTGGCGGACGCCGGATTCCACGCCGTGGCCGTGGATCTACGCGGCCACGGCGACTCCGACAAACCCCCGCGGGGATACGACGCCTGGACTCTGGCCTCCGACATCACGAATCTCATCCGTGCGCTCGGTCATTCCACAGCCGTGATCATCGGCCAGGGCGAGGGTGGATTCGTCACGTGGACCGCCGCCTACCGCCGGCCACGAGCGGTGCGGGGGCTCGTCGTCGTCGGATCTCCTCACCCACTGGCCATGCGCCGCGCGGCGCTCCGCGACGGCACCCAACGCAGCGCGATCGTCCCCCGCCTGCTCGCCGACCAGGCTCCCCGGGTCCCCGAGCGGAGACTGACGAGGGACGGTGCGGTCGCCGTCGAGGACATGCTGCGCACCCGCTCGGCGCCCGGCTGGGCGGACACCGACGCGTTCCGGGAGTCCGCCGACGTCCTGCGCGAGGCGATGCTGATCCCCAAGGTCGCGCACCTGTCACTCGAGAGCCGACGCTGGATGGTGCGCAGCCAGTTCCGGCCCGACGGCCGCGATTTCCGCCGCACCGTCGCCGGCGTGCTGGACCAGCCCGTGCTGGGCATCAGCGGCGCCGAGGACCGGTTCGTCCTGCCCGAGACCGTCCGCGCGTCGGCGCCGTGGGCGCGTGACTTCCGAACAGCGCTGGTGCCGGGCGCCGGTCACTACCCGGCGATGGAGGCGCCCGAGGAGACCTCGCGCCTCATCGTCGACTTCGCGCGAAGCGTCACCGAGGGCTGACGCACCGGACCCGGGCCGCGGCCCGTCAGCTGGTCCCTGACCAGTCCGAGCCCGTCAGCCGGCACCCACGCAGCTGCCGGTCGCCACCGGCTGCCACGACTCCACCGCGGCCATGAGCTGCGGCAGCACCTGATCCACCGTCAAGGCGTAGCCGGTGTCCTCGGCGTCCATCGCGGCACCGAACACCACGCCCACGACCTCGCCGTCCGGGGTGATGAGCGGACCGCCCGAGTTCCCCTCGCGGACGGTGCCACGCAGGATGTACACCTCACGTTCGACGGTCTGCGCACGGTAGATGTCCGGACCACGCAGTGTCACGCGCTCGCGGACCCTGGCGGCATCCGGACGGTACGGGCCGTTGCCCGGGTAGCCGAGCACGATCGCGTCGTCGCCGGTCGTCGCGTACTCGTCCTTGAACGGCAGGACGGGGGCGGCGAGGTCGGCGACCCGCAGCACGGCCACGTCCACGTTCGGGTCGTAGACCACCACGTCGGCGTCGAGTTCCTGCCCGTCGGACATCACCGTCACCTGGTCGGTGCCGGCCACGACGTGGGCGTTGGTCATCACGAGCCCGGGCGCGGCCACGAAGCCGGAGCCCTCGAGCGCCCGGCTGCACGACTCCGCCCGGCCGAGGATCTTGAGCACGGACGGCTCGACACGGTTCACGACCTCCGACCCGGCGAGCACCGGATCGGGTGGGGCGACCTCCTGCATCGGGGTCGTCCCGAACGGCCCGAGGATGTCGGGGAACCCGGTCGTGCCGAGCGCCGCGGTGAACGCGGAGGGGACCCGCTGCAGTTGATCGGGGGCCACCTCGTCGATCTTGGCCAGCACGGTCGAGCCGCGGACCGCCTTGCCGACGGAGGTGCCCTCCTGAGCGGCGATCGGCACGGCGACCAGCCACGCGACCAGCAGCATAGCGGCGGCCTGGAAGACGGCGCCCACCGTGGAGTCGAGGAGTCTGGCGCCGGTGCCGGCGATGTACCTCCTGGCGGCGCGACCGATCGTGACACCGGCGATCTGCCCGATGATCACCATCACCGCGATGATCGCCAGGCCGGCTGCCAGTCTGCCGGGCGGAGAGTCGATCTCACGGACCAGGTGCGGCGCGACCAGCAGTCCCGAGGTGGCACCGATGCCCACGCCGAGCAGCGCGAAGCCCGACGCCGCCGCTCCGTTGATCCAGCCCGAGATGGCCGCGGCCGCGGCGAGGGCGAAGAGCGCGATGTCGAGCCACTGCGACCCCGTCACCGGTACCCCCGGAGCGGATTGTCGGCCGGGAGGTCCAGGGACTCGTCGGCATCAGCGTCAGCACCTGCGCCGTCACCGTCGTCGTCACGGTCGTCGTCACGGTCGTCGTCATGCCCGGACCTCACCCCGGGCACGCCGGCGACGGTCCGGTCGGCCCGGGGATCGGAGTGCTCGCGTCGGGCCTCCTCGGCGGAGATCCCGTGCCGCTCGCCGTTCCCGGAGGCAGCGAGGGTGGTCTCGAGGTCGCGGATGTCGGTGGTGTCCCAGTCCAGGTCCCAGCCGGCGGAGTGGAACATTGCGGCGAGGATGCCGGCGGTGAATCCCCACACCACCAGGTCTTCGTGGCGGAACGCCGGCCCAGTCCAGCCGGTCGTGTGCCGCAGCAGGAAGCGGTTGGCGGGGTCGAGCAGTTCGTCGACGTAGACGGTCATCACCCGGGACGTCTCGCCCGGGTCCACCACGTCGACCTCCCCCGGCTCGCGCCAGTACCCGACCACCGGCGCCACCGAATAGTTGGAGACGGGGATGTACAGCTCGGGCAGAACCGCGAGGACGTCCACGCTCTCGGGGTCGAGTCCGGTCTCCTCCCATGCCTCGCGCAGGGCGGCCTCGACGGGTCCGGAGTCCGTGTCGTCGACTCCGCCGCCGGGGAACGAGACCTGCCCGGAATGGCTGCTCAGGGTGGGCGCGCGGTGCGTGAGCAGGACGCGGGCGTCCTTCGGCGGGCGCGGACCGGGCGCATCGGGCGAGCCGGAGAACAGCACGAGCACCGCGGCGTCGCGGTGCGGCCGACCGACCTCGTTGGGACCGCGGTCCTCGGGCGGGCGCCGCTTGGGCAGGAGGCCGTCAAAGCTGCCGTCGGTGCACGCCGCGAGCAGCGAGTCCATCCAGCCGGGGTACGGCACGCCGGTCTTCTCACCCGGCCTCGGAACCGTCGCGCTCATGCGGTCACCCCCAGGTGCTCTTCGACGGCGTCCAGCACGTCCTGTTCGCTGTACATCGGCTGGATCAGCACCTGCGCCACCGTCCCGTCGGCCCGCACGAGCACGGTCAACGGCAGCACGGGTGGCGCGCCGAGGATCCCGGGCAGCTCCTCCTCCTGGTCGGACACGGAGATCATCTGGTCGATGCCGAGCGCGCCGAGCGTGTCGAAGCCCTTGGTCTCGGACGGGTCGGTGTGGGAGACCACGAACCGCACGTCGTCGCCGAGCGTGGCCGCGGCGTCCCGGATCGCGGGGAGTTCGCGTCGGCACGGTTCGCACCAGTAGGCCCACATGTTGACGACCATGGGCTTGCCGGCCTGGATCTTGCCGAGTGTGGTGGTGGAACCGTCGTCCATGCAGCGCACCATCAGTCCGGCGACGGGGCCGTCGGTGGTGGCCGCGGCGCCGGCGTCGCGGCAGGCGGGGAGGTCCATCGTGGCGCGGGTCTGGTCGTCCACGACCGTGACCGGCTCGTCGGCGGGTGGACCGCCGACGGGCGGCGCGGCCTGGGGCGACAGGACCTGGCTGCCATCCCCGGCCTGGGACGACGGCTCGCCGTCGGAGCCGCCGAGGGTGGAGAACAGGGCGACGACGACGCCGACCAGCACCACGAACGCCACCAGCGTCCATCTCATCGACGTGCTCATGCCGGCTCCCCCAGTCCCACCAGTTCCAGGAGGTGATCGCGTTCGGGTCCCGCCACCAGGGACGCGGCCGCGACAGGGTCGAGTGGCCCGGCCACACCCGCGGACGGGCAGTCGTCGGCGAGCACACACGCCCCGCACGCCGCGGTCCGCGCGTGGCAGACCCGGCGTCCGTGGAAGATGATGCGGTGGCTGGCGTCGGTCCACCCTGCCTTGGGCAGCATCTGCATCAGCTCACGCTCGATGCGGACCGCGTCCGTGCCCTCGGCCCACTTCCAGCGGTTGACCAACCGGATGACATGCGTGTCGACGGGCAGGCCGGGTATCCCGAACGCGTTGCCCAGGACCACGTTGGCGGTCTTCCGTCCGATTCCCGGGAGGGTGACCAGGTCCTCCAGTCGCGGCGGCACCTCGCCGTCGTACTTCTCCACCAGGGCCGCGCCGAGTCCCTGGATGCTCCGCGCCTTGTTCCGGTAGAACCCCGTGGACCGGATGAGGGACTCCAGTTCCTCCCGGTCCGACCCCGCATAGTCGGCGGCCGTGCGGTAGCGCCTGAACAGGGCGGGAGTGACCTCGTTGACCCGCTTGTCCGTGCACTGCGCTGACAGGATGGTGGCCACGCTCAGCTCGAGGGGGTTGGTGAAGTCGAGCTCGCAGTAGACGTGCGGGAACGCGGTCTCAAGTGTACGGAGCATGCGACGGGCGCGGCGCGTGCGCCCGAGGTCGGTCTCCACTCCCCTGGCGGCCGCCCCTCGCCTACGTCGCTTCGGGGAAGCGGGAGCGCGGTCGGGCATGGGTCCACATTACGGGTGTTCCCATGGTGCCGGGCGCGGGACGCTCCGTCGGGGGGACGGTGACTAGCTCGGCGGATCCGGCACCGAACGGCCTCACGGACACCTGGCGTGGGCAATTCCCGCACCGGTTGCCCGCCGGGAGGCGTGGGCGTGGATAATCGTGGGTATGCAGGGAATCCTCGTTGTACTGGTCCCCGTTCTCCTCGCTGGCTTCGCCCTGCTCATGGACAGGTTCGAGGCCGCGATCCTGGCGGAGCCGGAGAAGATCGAGGCCTGAGGGCCGCTGTTGCCGCGCGTTGACTACACCGGTAACGCTTATACGGCTACAGTGGCATTCGCCACACGCACGCCATGGCGCTGACAAGCATGTCCGCGCCCGAACGGAGGGTCACAGACTGTGACGATTGATCGCCGCACGGACCAGTCTGCCGACGAGGTCCTCACCCGGGCAGGTATTTTCCAGGGTGTCGAGGCCTCGGCCGTCGCCGCTCTGCGTAACGACCTGACCCGCGAGGAGTACTCGAAGGGTGACGTGATCATTCGCGAGGGCGAGCAGGGCGACAGCCTGTACATTGTCACCTCCGGCAAGGTGAAGCTCTCCCGCAAGGCGCCGGACGGTCGCGAGAACCTGCTGTCGATCCTCGGCCCGTCCGACATGTTCGGCGAGCTCTCCATCTTCGACCCGGGCCCCCGTACCTCCTCGGCCGTGTGTGTCACCGACGTGACGGTCCAGGCCATGAACCGGTCGGCCCTCAAGCGCTGGATCGCGGAGCGGCCGGAGATCTCCGATCAGCTGCTGCGCGTGCTGGCTCGTCGTCTGCGCCGTACCAACAACAACCTCGCCGACCTGATCTTCACCGACGTCCCCGGTCGTGTCGCCAAGGCACTGCTCCAGCTGGCGCAGCGCTTCGGCACGCAGGAGGGCGGCAACATCCGCGTGACGCACGACCTCACGCAAGAGGAGATCGCCCAGCTCGTCGGCGCCTCCCGCGAGACCGTGAACAAGGCTCTGGCCGAGTTCGCGCACCGCGGTTGGCTGCGCCTCGAGGGCAAGAGCGTCATCATCTCGGACACCGAGCGCCTGGCCCGCCGCGCCCGCTGACCCAGCCCCGGCTCCACCCCGGCTACCCCGGCCCCACCCCGAAATCCGCTACTCTCCCTGCGGATCCGCTACCCCTATTGACGTAGCGGATCTGGATTCCGAGTAGCGGATTTCGTGATTTTGCGGGCGGACACGGGGCGTTAACTCAGGCCGCGCGCACCGAACCGAGGCGCTCCTGCTGGCGCATCGCCGCTCTGACCTGCCGAATGACATTGCCCGGCCGGTAGATGTCCTCCCAGGTCCACCGGAGGACGACATAGCCCTCCGCTTCCAACTGTGCCTGTCGGTGCCGTTCCGCGATCCAGTTCTTGCGGATCTCCTCCGGGCTGCCGCCGTATTTGCCGAACCCATCGGCCTCCCCGATCAATCCCCACTTGCGCCAGTAGAAGTCAACGCGAAACCGTTGCCCGGTCCGGACACCCAACCCGACCTGCAGCTCAGGCGCCGGGAGTCCGCCCAGGACGATGATGAGTCTAAGGAGCGATTCCAGCACCGATTCGGCGAGCCCGGAGGCGAGGTCGGGGAGCTGACGAGCCCGGGCCACTCCCGTCCGGCCGCGTGCTGCTTCCGCCTCTCGCCGCAGGTCAGTCGTGGTACACAGCTGCATTCGGATCGCCGCGTCGGCGGCGCACACTCCACTGTCCAGGCCTACGGTCCGAGCGACATCGATGACCGACCGGGCAGGCGACGTCACCGGGACGCCGTCGACCTCGGTCACGACGCCGTCGAGCGGCAGGTTCGAGCAGGTGAGCGCCGTACTACGGCGGGACCCTCCGCCCGGCCGATGCCGGGTCACGGTGGGCAGCTCGAGCGGCACTCCGTGAAGCGGGAGGCCGTGCAGCGCCAACGCAGAGCCATGGGAGAACACCGTTCCCGGCTGGATCGACAGTGCCGCCGCCCGGGTGCGGGCGAGGAACTCATTTTCACGCCGCTTGTACGGGGGCACGCCGTCGCCCGAGACCGCCTCCGCCTGGGTGCCGGTGTTCTGGCCTGCGCCGCTTCTGCCGTCGGCGCCGGTGCTGGTGCTGGTGCTGGCGACCTGGCCGGTGCTGATTACCTGGCCGGTGCGCGCATAGACACCGTGGCGGTACCTGATCAGATCCCCGGTGGAGATGAGGCGAGCGATGTCAGCGTGCGTCAGGCCTCCCCTCTCCAGATCGGCGAACGTCGAGAACTCGGGGAATGAGGGCGCGTCAGAGTTGGATCCGGTCATGGTCGGCAGTGTTCCCGATCCTGCTAACAGCTTCGGCGCAAATCGGGGTGCATTTGCCTTGGTCTGTGGAGGTGTGCGGGCCTGTGGAATTCGTCGGCGACGCTCACCGGGCGGGACTCGACGGCGCTCACGAATGGCACGCGGCACCGCGCACCGCCTGGCCTCCGCGCCGCGCACTGCCAGCGCCGCACACCGCCAGGACTCACAGGCGCCCCAGCGGCAGCCAGATCTGAAAAATCCGCTACCCGCAATGCGGATCCGCTACCGCTCTAGGGGTAGCGGATCCGCAGGGAGAGTAGCGGATTCCGGGGAAGCGGATTCGGGGAGGGAGGGAGGGAGGGAGTTAGGGGTCGCGGCGGTCGAGGTAGCGGAGCGCCACCTTGGTCGACTGCTCCGCGACCTTGAGCAGGAACGGCGAGACGTCGCGGTAGATGTGCTGCGTGATCGCCTCGGCGTCGGCATCGCGGCCCAACTCTGCGCGCGCGGCGATGATCTGGTCCAGCCGATCCCGCCGGTGCTGGCCGAGGACCTGGGCGGCGCGGCCGGTGTTCTCGACGTCCGGCCCGTGACCGGGGATCCCGATGACCCCGTCGGCGCGGGCGGCGAGGCGGTCCATGCTATCCAGGTAATCGCCGAGGTCGCCGTCGGTCGAGTCGAGCACCGTGGAATCCCGGCCCAGGATCGTGTCGCCCAACACCACACAGTCGGCCGGCGCGGTGAAGCCGGTCCCCGCGGAGCGAACCTCCAGGCTCACCGAGTCAGCAGTGTGACCCGGCGTGGCCAGCACGATGATGTCCAGACCGGCGGCGTGCACCTCGTCGTCGTCGACCAGTGGTTCGGCATCACGGCAGAAGCGCTCCTCGACGGCTCGCACGGGCGCCGGGGTGAACTCGCGCAGCAGGTCGATGCCGTCGGTGTGGTCGCCATGACGGTGCGTGACGAGGATCAGTTCGATCTCGCCCACGATGGCGGCGATGCGCTCGGCATGCGCGCGGTCGTCGGGCCCGGGGTCCACGACCACACAGGTCGTCGACCCCGGCGCCCGCAGGACGACCGTGTTGGTGCCCTCGAACGTCATCTCCGACGGGTTGTCGCAGAGGATGACCCCCGCGAGAGAGGTGACCGGGCGCAGCGTCTCGTACGCCGGGAACTCGATCGGGGACAGACCTGCAGACACGGTGACTACCCCTCGACCTCGACGATCAACTCGACCTCGACCGGGGCATCGAGCGGCAGCTCCGACACCCCGACGGCCGACCGGGCGTGGACCCCGGCGTCGCCGAAGATCTCCCCCAGCACATCGGACGCGCCGTTGATCACGGCCGGCTGTCCGTTGAATCCCGGGGCCGAGGACACGAAGCCCACGACCTTGACGATCCGTACCACCGCGTCGATGCCCACGAGTCCGTCGACCGCGGCGAGCGCGTTGAGCGCACAGGCCCGCGCCAGCTCGGCGGCACGCTCCGGCGTGACCTCCGCACCGACCTTGCCCGTCGCGGCCAGCGCACCGTCGATCACGGGCAACTGGCCCGAGGTGTACACGTACGCGCCGGTCCGCACCGCAGGCGCGTAGTTGGCGACCGGCGGCACGACCGTCGGCAGCTCCAGACCCAGCTGCTCGAGCTTGCGGGACCAGTAGCCGCCCGCCTCGGTCTCGCCCATCAGAACTGACGCTTCAGATAGGCGACGTGCTGCTCGCCCGTGGGACCGGGCAGCACGGAGACCAGCTCCCAGCCGTCGGCACCCCAGGTGTCGAGGATCTGCTTGGTGGCGTGCGTGAGAAGGGGAACGGTCGAGTACTCGAACCGGGGACGGTCAGTGGCTTCGCTCATACCCACCACTGTAGGTAAGCCGCACCGGACCTGCGACCAGACCTCCGGCGGGACCGGGGACCGGACCTCCAGCGAGCGTCGCGACCCGAGCAGCATTCGACCGCACACAGGGAGTCCCCCGCGCGCGGCAGGTGATGACCTTAGGCTGGAGCGTATGCCGACCACTGAGAGTCCGGGCCGCCAGGTGCCCCGGCCCACCATCGCTGACGATCTGTCGACCGGCTGGTCCGCCGACGCGGCGCGTGCCGACCTGCACTACGTGTCCGGGAAGGGCGGGACCGGCAAGACGACGGTCGCTGCCGCACTCGCGCTCTCGCTGGCGTCGACCGGCAAGAAGGTGCTCCTCGTGGAGGTCGAGGAGCGGCAGGGCATCGCCCGGATCTTCGACCGCTCCCCGCTGCCGTACCGCGAGGAGCTCGTCGCCCGGGTCGACGGAGGTGGCCGGGTCTACGGCCTCGCGATCGACATCGAGGCCGCGATGCTCGACTATCTCGACACCTTCTACCACCTCGGCGTGGTGGGCAAGGTCATGAAGTCGGTCGGCGCGATCGAGTTCGCCACGACCATCGCGCCCGGCCTCAAGGACGTGCTGCTGACGGGGAAGATCTACGAGGTCGTCTCCCGCGAGAAGTCCAAGAAGGAGGTCGTCTACGACGCCGTGGTGGTGGACGCCCCGCCGACCGGCCGGATCGGCAAGTTCCTCGACGTGACCACCGCGATGGCCGACCTCGCCGGAGGTGGTGGTCCGATCCGTCGCCAGGCCGAGGCGGTGTCCGCTCTGGTGCACTCCGAGCGCACCGTGGTGCACCTGGTGACGCTCCTGGAGGCGCTGCCGGTGCAGGAGACCATCGAGGCGATCGCCGAGCTCGAGGGCCACGGGCTGCGCCTGGGCCAGGTGATCATCAACCGCGCCGCGACCCGGTACCTCGACGACGCCGCGCTCGAGCGCGTCGCCGAGGAGGACGTCGACGCCGAAGCCGTACTGGCGGGCCTGGAGGCCGCCGGTGTCGAGGTCGACGACGAGGGACTGCAGGGACTCCTGGTGGAGACCATCGAACACGCGCGCGTCGCACGCGGTCAGCTCAACGCCGGCCAGACGCTCACATCGGCCGGATGCCCCACGCTCGTCCTGCCCGCACTGCCCCACGGTGTCGAGGTCACCGACCTGTACGACCTCGCCTCCGCCCTCGTCGACCAGGGAGTCCGCTGATATGGCCGGCCGTCTCGATATCGCCGCACTGCTCACCGATTCCAAGACCCGAGTGGTGGTGTGCACCGGCGCCGGCGGAGTGGGTAAGACCACCACCGCCGCGGCCGTCGGACTCCGCGCCGCCGAACTCGGCCGCCAGACCGTGGTGCTCACCATCGACCCTGCCCGCCGGCTCGCCCAGGCCCTCGGGATCGACGAGCTGTCCAACGAGCCCTCGCCTGTCGACCTGGACCCCGAGTACACCGAGGCCGGCGGATCACTCCACGCGATGATGCTCGACATGCGCCGCACCTTCGACGAGCTGGTGACCGCCAACACCACGCCCGAGAAGGCCGAGTCGATCCTGGGTAATCGCTTCTACAAGACGATGGTCACCTCCTTCGCCGGGACGCAGGAGTACATGGCCATGGAGAAGCTCGGGCAGCTGCTCGACGATTCGACCTGGGACCTCGTCGTCGTCGACACCCCTCCGTCCCGCAACGCACTCGACTTCCTCGACGCCCCAAGCCGACTCGGGGCGTTCCTCGACAGCCGGCTCATGCGGCTGCTGTCCGCGCCCGGACGCGGCGTCGGGCGGCTGGTGACCGGCGCGATGAGCACCGCGATGCGCGGCGTGTCCACGGTCGTGGGGTCCTCCATGCTCGCCGACGCCTCCGAGGTGGTGGTGGCGCTGGACTCCACGTTCGGCGGGTTCACGGCCCGCGCCGCCCGCACCCAGGCCATCCTGCGCCGCAAGGGCACCGAGTTCCTGGTGGTCTCCTCCGCCGAGCGGCCCGCACTGCGGGAAGCCGCGTTCTTCGCCGAGCGACTGGCCGAGGAGAACATGCCGCTCTCGGGCGTCGTGATCAACCGGACGCACCCGCGACTGTCCGACCTCAGTGCCGAGCAGGCGGGGTCGGCCGCGGACCGGATCGCCGACGCCCATCCCGAGGCCGGGGCGGTGCTCCGCATCCACGAGGACCGCGCGCGCACCGCACGTCAGGAGCTGCGACTGCTCGAGTCGTTCACCGACACGCACCCGGACGTGAAGATCGTCGGTGTGCCGTCGCTGCCGTTCGACATCTCCAATCTGGAGGCCCTGCGGTCGGTGGGCGACCAGCTCTGCGGCTGAGCGGGGGCCGGGCTGGGGTCGGGGTCTGGCCGGGCAGTCTGGCCGGGCTGGGTTCTGACCCGGCATGGTCGGGGTCGGGTCTGGCCCGGCCCGGGACGGGCTGACCGCCCGAGGCGTGCCGAAATGCCGGACGCGGCCCCAAGCGTCAGCTGCGGACCGCGTGTGCGGTCACAACAGGTCAGTCGGCCGGCGCCGGCGCCGGCGCTGGCGCCGGCACTGGCGCCGGCACTGGCGCCGACGACGGTGGATGCCGGTGGTCAGTAGACCGTGGAGTGACGCTCGATCTGCTGGGCGAAGAAGTCCGCCCAGGACCGAACCTCGGGATGCTGCTTGAGCAGGGCGCGACGCTGACGCTCGGTCATACCGCCCCACACGCCGAACTCCACGCGGTTGTCCAGCGCGTCGGCACGGCACTGGAGCAGTACCGGGCAGTGACGGCAGATTGACGCGGCCTTGCGCTGAGCTGCTCCACGGACGAACAGCTCGTCTGGATCGATGTCCTTACACCGGGCCTGAGAGACCCATTCCTGGCGCCCCTCCCCGATGATCGTCTCCTCGGAGCCCAGTGGATTGCTTGTTCCGGGGCGGACCCCGTTGTCGGAGGAGCGGGAAGTCCCGGGAAGGGTGGCCGTCATCGATTTACCCCTGTCTGCATGGAACCGCGAGCGATCTCCTCGCACACGGCTCCGGCCTTCTGGACCCACCCGGCGCGGCAGGCCCACCGTGTCCGCCGGGTCTCCCTCGGGACCGACACTGTGATGCCGGTCTCATTTCCGGGGAAAACCCGCGCGTTCCCTCATATTGTTACCGCAGTCACACTACGGAAGTAAAGAGTTGGATCCGGAACCGGCCGCGACGGGTGGCCACGTGGGGGTGGTCACGTACCCTTGGGCGCGTGTCAGCTATGAGTTCGCTCGGGAAGCTGGTCGCGACCTGCGTCGCGGCCGGAGTGGTGACGGCCGGGGCGATGTTCCCCCTCGCGGGGGCCGCGGGACTCGCGTCGAACAAGATGGCCGACTCCCTCGCCGGGACCTCAGCCGACCTCATCAAGGGCGACCTGCCCTCGATCTCCACCGTCACCGACGTCCACGGGGAGCCGATCGCCTGGCTCTACGACCAGCAGCGGGTGCTCGTCCCGAGCAACGAGATCTCGCAGAACATGAAGCTGGCGATCATCGCGATCGAGGACCGGCGCTTCGCCGACCACAACGGGGTGGACTGGCGCGGTACCGTGCGTGCCGCCCTCACGAACTTCACCTCAGGCGATGTCGAGCAGGGCGCTTCGACGATCGACCAGCAGCTGGTGAAGAACTACCAGTTCCTCGTCTCCGCCCAGAACGACGCGGAGCGCAGAGCAGCTGTAGAGACCACTCCCGCCCGGAAGCTCAAAGAGATCCGGATGGCGCTCACCCTCGATGGCGAGATGGGCAAGGACGAGATCCTCTCCAAGTACCTCAACCTCATCTCGTTCGGCAACGGCGCGTTCGGGATCCAGACCGCCGCCCAGACCTACTTCGGGGTCAACGCCGCCGATCTGACGGTCCCCCAGTCCGCGATGCTCGCGGGCATGGTGCAGTCCACCAGTAGATTCAACCCCTACACCAACCCGGAGGACACCAAGAACCGACGGGACACGGTCATCCAGACGATGGTCGACACCGGTGCGATCACTGCCTCCGAGGGAGACCAGTACAAGGCGGAGCCACTCGGCGTCCTCGACACGCCGAAGTCGCTGCCCCGCGGATGCATCACCGCCGGAAACCGCGGCTTCTTCTGTGACTACGTGCTGCAGTACCTCGACGAGAACGGACTCAGTCGCACCATGGTCGAGGAGGGCGGGTACACGATCCGCACAACTCTCGACGAGAACGTGCAGGCCAACGTCGAGCGGGCGCTCGACACCTTCGGCAATCCGAGCGCCGAGGGTGTGGCCGAGGTGATGAGCGTCGTGCGACCGGGCAAGGACTCGCACAAGGTCGTCGCCATCGCCTCGAGCCGCGACTACGGACTCGAGCTCGGCGACAGCCAGACCGTGCAGCCGCAACCGTTCTCCATGGTCGGCGACGGCGCCGGCTCGGTGTTCAAGATCTTCACCGTCGCTGCCGCGATGGAGAAGGGGATGGGGACCAACACCTCCCTCGCCGTCCCCAATCGGGTCCAGGTCTCGGGCCTGGGTGTCGGCGGCGCGCGCGGCTGCCCGCCCGGCATGTACTGCGTCGAGAACGCCGGTTCCTATCCGTCCTCCCTGTCGGTCACCGACGCGCTCGCCCAGTCCCCCAACACCACGTTCGTCAACCTGATCAAGGACGTCGGCGTGGCCCCCACAGTGGACATGGCCGTACGCCTGGGCATGCGCTCGTACGAGCGCAAGGGCACCGCCGCCGACGGTGACTCGCTCGCCAACTTCGTCAAGAAGAACAACATGGGGTCGTTCACTCTCGGCCCCACCGCGGTGAACGCGCTCGAGTTGTCCAACGTCGGCGCCACGCTCGCCTCCGGCGGGGTGTGGTGTCCCCCGAGCCCCATCGAGTCGATCACCGACCGCAGCGGCAGCCCCGTCGAACTCAACGAGCCGGAATGCGAGCAGGTCGTGGAAGAGGGCCTCGCCAACACTCTCGCCGTTGCCATGTCCAAGGACTCGGCAGCCGGTGGTACGGCGGCGGACGCCGCGGCCGGTGCGGGTTGGGGCCAACCGATGTCCGGCAAGACGGGTACCACCGAGGCCAACCGCTCCTCCGCGTTCCTCGGGTTCACGAACACCTACGCCGCCGCCGTCTACGCCTTCAACGACGGCACCACGACCACCGAACTGTGCACCAGCCCGCTCCGCCAGTGCTCGTACGGCAACCTTTACGGCGGTATGGAACCGGCCCAGACCTGGTACTCAGCCTTCTCCCCGATCTCCGACGTCTTCGGCCCCGTCCAACTGCCCGCGCCTGACCCCGCCTACCAGAGCGGAACGTCCGGTAACGGGGTCCCCGACGTCGAGGGCATGAGCCAGTCGGCCGCGACGTCTCTGCTCACCAACGCCGGCTTCATCGTCGACACCCAGTTCGTGGCCGGGAGCGGACGCCCCTACGGCACGGTGCTGGGCACCATCGGCGGATCCGGGATCCCCGGGTCCCAGATCACGCTGCAGGTCGCCGACGGCTCGGGCAGCAGCGGCGGCGGTGGAGCCGGCGCAGGTGGCCGGGGCGCGACGGGCCCGGGCGCACCGGTCGGCGACGAGCCGATCGTGCTCGAGGTGCCCGGCCTAGCGCCGATCACCATCTCGCCGCCCAGATAGGTCGGCGCTTCGACGGTAAGCTGACCAGATGCAGCGCCCGCCTCGAAAGTCCCGATTCACCGCACCCTCGTCGTCGTCGGCCGCCCGCGCGGCAGCGGTCCTCGCCGGTGTCGCCGTGGCCGGAACCGCGTACGCCAGCGGGTGGGAGCGCAACAATTTCGTCCTGCGCAGACAGACCCTCCCCATGCTGGCCCCGGGATCGCAGCCGCTGACGATCCTGCACATCTCGGACCTGCACATGATGCCGGGACAGAAGCGGAAGCAACAGTTCGTCGCCGCGTTGGAGGAGCTCGAGCCAGATCTGGTGATCAACACCGGGGACAACCTGTCCAGCGAAAAGGCAGTGCCGTCGGTGGTCCAGGCTCTCGGCCCTCTGCTCTCCCGGCCGGGCGCGTTCGTGTTCGGCTCGAACGACTACTACGCGCCGGTCCCGAAGAATCCCCTCCCCTACATCGGAATCGGCACGAAGAAGCACTCTTCCGTCCCGTTGCCGTGGCGAGATCTCAAGGCGGCGTTCACCGAGCGTGGCTGGGTCGACGCCACGCACCGCCGCGCGGAGATCGTCGCGGACGGACGCCGGATCCTGGTGGCCGGTGTCGACGATCCCCACATCGGTCGGGATCACTACAACGCGATCGCCGGACCCGCCGGGCCCGCCTTCGATCTGCGGATCGGCCTCGTGCACTCCCCCGAGCCGCGCGTCCTCGACCGGTTCGACGAGGACGGTTACGACCTCGCCTTCGCCGGTCACACGCACGGCGGTCAGCTGTGCCTGCCCACAGGCGCCATCGTCACCAACTGCGGCATCGACCGTTCACGGGTGTCGGGCCTGTCGGCATGGGGCCGGAACCTCGTGCTGCACGTGTCGGCAGGACTCGGGACCTCACCGTATGTCCCGCTCAGGACCTTCTGCCCGCCCGAGGCCACGCTGCTCGAACTGATAGCCGTGCCGGGCGGCGGGGACCACGAGGCGGAGGTGCCGGTGCCGCCGATCCACGAGCGCGTCCCGCAACCAGCCTGACCCGATTTCGCGATTCAGGGACGAGGGCGCTAGAGTATCCATCGTTGTCACCGGGGTATGGCGCAGTTTGGTAGCGTGCTTCGTTCGGGACGAAGAGGTCGTGGGTTCAAATCCCGCTACCCCGACAATGAGAAGTCCCAGGTCACTTCAGTGACCTGGGACTTCTGCTTTTTCATCGTGGCGTCGGCCACCTCTCGGCAGTTTTCCGACCCACTGCCTCCCGCGTCATCCGTAAGGTCTGGGTATGACCTCTGAGACCGACGCAACCACCGACTCAGCCTCGACGTCCACGGATGGCGTATCCGCCGACGCCGCCGCGGGCGGCCTCTCCTCGCGCCACCCGAACTTCGGCCGCATCACCGCCGGGGACGCCGGCGACTCCGCGCTCGCCGCCGCCCTGCAGAAGGTTCTCGACGGGGCCTGGTCCGAGTCCCGCGCGGAGACCCGTGCGGCCTTGACCCCGGAGCTGCTCAATCCGCTCGGCCTCACCATGGAGGAGCAGCGCGACCACACGCTGGAGCAGCTGCAGCGTCTCGCCGACTCGGGGATGCCGAAGCTCGGCTTCCGCGCCGAGGACGGCGGCACCGGAGATACGGGCGCCGCGTTGACCTCGTTCGAAATGCTCGGCCACCTGGACCTGTCGGTGATGGTCAAGGCCGGCGTGCAGTGGGGACTGTTCGGTGGCGCGATCGCCAATCTCGGTGACGACGCCACCCGGCAGAAGTACCTTCCGGACGTCATGTCCCTCAAGCTGCTCGGCTGCTTCGCCATGACCGAGATCGGCCAGGGCTCGGACGTGCAGAACCTCGAGACCACCGCGACGTTCGACAACGCGACCGGCGAGTTCGTCGTCAACACCCCCACCCCGAGCGCCGAGAAGGCCTACATCGGGAACGCCGGACGCGACGGCCGACTGGCCGCCACGTTCGCGCAGCTCATCACGATCGAGGACGGCGAGGAGCAGCATCACGGCGTGCACTGCCTGCTGGTCCCGATCCGCGACGAGGCCGGGAACACCCTCCCGGGCGTGACGACCACGGACCACGGTCACAAGGGCGGCCTGCTCGGCGTGGACAACGGCCGGATCTGGTTCGACAATGTCCGCGTTCCCCGCGAGGCATTGCTCAACCGCTTCGGTTCGGTCGACGAGCAGGGCCGCTACTCCTCCCCCATCGAGTCGGTGGGCGCCCGGTTCTTCACCATGCTCGGCACGCTGATCCGCGGCCGGGTGTCCGTGGGCGCCGCCTCGGGTGCCTCCGCCCGCACCGCCCTCGCGCTGGCCGTGCGCTACGCCCTCGTCCGCCGCCAGTTCGAGCATCCCGAGACCGGCCGCGGCATCCCGCTGCTGGAGTACCGCGAGCACCAGCGTCGCCTCATGCCGCGCGTCGCCCGTGCGTACGCGTACGCGTGCGCCCAGAACGCGATCGTGGCGGAGTTGGCCGAGTTCGAGAAGGACCCGGACGCCTTCGACGAGGTCCGCCGCCGCGAGATGGAGACCCACGCGGCCGGCATCAAGGCCACGGTCACCGCCTTCGCGAACGACACCCTGACCGAGGCCCGTCTGGCGTGTGGCGGTGCGGGCTTCATGGCGGAGAACATGCTGACGGAGATGCGGAAGGACTGCGACGTCTTCTCGACCTTCGAGGGCGACAACGTGGTGCTGACCCAGCTCGTCGGCAAGGAGCTCATGGGCGCCTACGCGGCGGAGTTCGGCAACATGGACCAGCTCGAGACCGTCGGGTTCGCCATCAACACCGTCGCTGACGTGGTGCAGGAGAAGGTCCGCGCGTCGACGCTGTGGCAGAAGGTGGTCGACGCGGTGACCGACCGCGAGCACACGGACTTCCTCGATCGCGGCAACCAGCTCGAGATACTGGTCGACCGCGAGGAGCACCTGCTCGAGACGGTTGCCCGGCGCCTGCGCAAGGCGCAGGGCGAGGACGCCTCGGCCGCGTTCAAGGTGTTCAACTCCGCGCAGGACCACCTCCTGGCGGCCGGTCGCGCGCACATGGACAGCTGGGTGTTCGCCCGGTTCGCCGAAGCCGTGGACGAGTGCGAGGACCCGGAGGCCAAGAAGCTCCTCGGGACGTTGTGCGATCTCTACGTGCTCGACATCATCGACGGCGACAAGGGCTGGTTCCTCGAGCACAACCGCCTCACGACCGAGCGCACGAAGGCCGCCACGGCCGCGTACAACCGACTGTGCACCAAGCTCGCCGGTCAGGCACGCACGCTCGTGGACGGGTTCGCGGTGCCCGAGTTCGTCTTTGCCGTGCCGATGCTCAACGGTGGCGGCGTGGACAAGCCCGGGGAACCCGCCGGACTCTGACCCTGGCTACGCCGGTCCCCGCCCAGCATCCCGAGCCACCCGCAGGCCTCAGGAATCCGCTACTCCCCCTCCGGATTCGCTACCCCTAGAGCGGTAGCGGATCCCCAGGGGGAGTAGCGGATTTCGGCGAGTCTGAGCGGACGGCGGTTCAGCGGGTGCGGCCGGCGAGTCGCACCGCGAGACCGGAACACACGGCCACCGCCACCAGGACGGCCGCCGCGGTCCACACGACGGCGCCCGAACCGGCGAGCAGGAGTGCGTCCAGGGCTGCGGTGGCCTGCCCCGTCGTCGTCGCCGAAGTGGCCGTGACCACCGCGGACGGCGCGCCGCCCGACACCCACACCCACCACGCCACGCCGGCGGATGCGGCCGCGAGGACCGTAGCGACGATCCGACCCGGCCAGGTCCCAAACACGGCGATCAGTGCGCGCCACAACAGGGAAGAGGCGACGACGACGAGGCCGACCACCGCCACGACCGCCGCGGCCGAGGCGACGGACCGGTCCTCCGCGGTGGCCAGCGCCCACGCGGACAGACCCGCGGTGAGCAGGCCCAGGGCCAACACCTGCTCGGCGAGCCCCGAGCCGGGCCGGCGGATCAGCTGGACCACTAGCGCCCCGAGGACCGCGGCGGCGGCCACGCCGAGGATGCCCGCCGACGTCCGGCGCTGGGTGTCCCGCGCCGCCGCGGCGGCCTCGAGCCCGACGTCACCCTGCTCGGCGGCCAGGGCGCGACCGGTCTTGGAGATGGCGTCCTGGGTGCGGCCGGCCGAGTCGGAGACGCTCGCGGCGCCATCACGCAGGGTGCCGGCGCCATCGGCGAGAGTGGCCGCGCCCGTTGCCAGTTCGCGGGAGCCGCGGGTGGCCTCGTAGATGCCGTCACGCATCGGGGCGCCCGGCTGGGAGAGTTGGCGGGCCAGTTCGTTGGCGCCGCCCTCGAGCTGGTCGAGGTTGTTGAGCATGTCCTGGTTCATGCCCTGGGACTCGAGCTGCCCCTTGAGGCCGACCAGGGCATCGCGGGCCTGCACGGTCTCGGGGGCATCGCCCTGCAGGCGGCCGACGGCGTCGTCGATCGCGGTGAGGACCTGCCCCTGGATCACGGCGACGCCGCGGACCGCGCCCACCAACTCGCCGACGCCGCCCGCGAGTTCGTCGGCGCCGGTGCCGGCCTGCCCCATCCCGTTCTGGAGCTGCTCCATGCCGGTCGCGAGCTCGGCGGCCCCGTCACGGAGCTGGACGCTGCCGTCGGCGAGTTCCGACGACCCGTCACGGAGTTGGTTGGTGCCGGCGACGGTGAACGAGGAGTTCGCGGAGGCCTCGGACAGCGCCGACCGCAGTGGACTGCTCGCGGCGTCGGTGCCGGGATCGTGCTGCGGGGTCGGGCCGACGACCGCCCACAGGGCCGCCAGCGCGAGCGGCAGGACGATGAGGACCAGTCCGATCAGGCGCGACGCGATGCCCGGACCGGAGCGGGAGGTGGTGGCCGGCCCGGCGTCGGTGCGCTCGTGCTCGCGCTTGCGCTTGCCGATTTCCGCTACCGGCTCGCGCTTGCCGGATTCCACCACGGGTTCGCGCTCTCCGGCGTCCACCACGGGGAGGACATCCGTGGCCGGATCGGTGGCGGCGCCTGTGCCTGCGACCGTGGCGTCGTCTGTGCCTGCGCCCGAGGCGGGATCTGTGCCGGCGTCCGTGGCGCGGGAGCTCGCGGACGGCGTGGTCGACGGGGTCTCCGAGGGGCTCATGCCGGGAGCGTAACGCCTGCTGCCCAGCATCGCCGCAGGTCACCCGGCATGCCCTGAGATCGATGTCAGAGCCGCCTGTTAAACTACTGCACGACAGGTCACACTCGGACGGTTCGCCCCGGAGCCGCCCAGGTGTGACGCGCACGACCAACTCTGACGCGCCCTCGGCGTCCGAGCCCGTGTGACGTGGCCATCGGAAGGAGCTCATGAGCGCCGCCCTCGCGATCGCCTCGGCCGGATCGGCAACCCTGCTCGCCTGGCCGTTGACGCGGTGGCTCGGACGTGGCGCCGGGTGGCCGCTCGCGGCCCTGTATCTCCTCGGCGCGCTCGCGTTGATGCCGCCGCTCTCCCTGGCACTGATGGATGAGCCGGTCGAGATCGAACGCATCCCCTGGGTCCCCGCCCGCGACTGGACCCTGGACCTGTTCGCCGATCCCACCGGACTGTTCTTCGCGATGCTCGCGCTGCTGATCGGCGCGATCGTGCTCATCTACTCCACCGCGTATCTGCCCGGACGCACCGGAGATCACGACGGTGGAGCCGGTGGAACCGGTGGACCCGGTGGACCCGGCGAGCGGAAACCAGGCGAGCGGGAACCGGGTGAGCGGGGACGCGGCGACCGAGGACGCGGTCCCACCCACTACGGCTTCTACCAACTCATGACCCTGTTCACGGTGTCGATGCTGGGACTGGTCCTCACGGACTCACTGATCTTGCTCTTCGTCTGCTGGGAACTGACGTCGCTGGCGTCCTTCGCGCTCATCGCGAACTCCGGGCGCACCGCGTACGCGCCGTCCCTGCGCACGCTGATCGTGACGTTCGCCGGCGGGCTCGTCCTGCTCGCCGCAGTGGTGGCGATGTGGCTGCGGACCGGCACCACGTCGATCTCGGAGATCCGGGTGCACGAGGTGTGGGCGACGGATCCGGGCTTCACCTCGGCGATCGCGGTCTGTATCGCGGTGGCCGCCTTCACCAAGTCGGCCCAGTTCCCGTTCCACTTCTGGCTGCCCGACGCGATGGCCGCCATCACTCCGGTGAGCGCGTACCTGCACGCCGCGGCGGTGGTCAAGGCCGGCATCTTCCTGCTCATGCGGTTCTCGCCGATCTTCCACGACGTGGCCGTGTGGAACGTCCTGCTGGTGACCTTCGGGATGGGCACGGCGGTCATGGCGGCACTCTTCGCGCTCCAGAAGACCGACCTCAAGCAGCTCATGGCGTACTCGACGGTCAGCCAGCTCGGCTGGATCATCGCCACGATCGGTATCGGCACACAGGCCGCGCTCGCCGCGGCCGCACTGCACACTCTCGCGCACGCCCTGTTCAAGTCGGGCCTGTTCATGCTGGTCGGCGTGGTGGACCACGAAGCCGGATCGCGGGACATCCGGGACCTGGGTCCGATCTGGCGGCGCATGCCGTGGACTTTCGGCGCCACGGTTCTCGGCGCGGCGGCCATGGCCGGCATCCCACCCACCCTGGGGTTCGTGTCCAAGGAGTCGATGCTCACCGCGTTCGGCGAGGTCGCGGGCGGTCATGCCGGCGCCGCCACCGCACTGCTGGTCGCGGCCGTGATCGGCGCAATCCTCACGTTCCTCTACTGCGCCCGCATCATCACGGGCGGGTTCCTCGGCTTCTACCGCCGCGAGGACGGTGCCGCCGGATCCGCGTCCGTTGCCGATGTCCACGAGGCCCCGGTCAGGTTGTGGCTCCCGGCCGCGCTGCCCGCGGTCATCGGACTGCCGATCGCGCTGGTCGTGGGGATCCTCGACGCTCCGATGGCGGCCATCGCCAAGGCTGCAGCCGGACCGTTCGGGTGGCCGCCTCTCGAGCGAGGCTTCGCCGAGTACCGGGCCCTGCCCGCCGATGTCGACCCGGCGGAACTCGAGTACGAGCCGCACCTCGCACTGTGGCACGGCCTCAACCTCGAACTCGGGCTCACCGCGCTCATTCTGATCGTCGGCGCTCTTCTCGTCTGGCAGCGCCGCATCCTGGACCGGGCGCTCGCCCGCGACCTCTTGCCGTTCACCGGCGCGGGCCTGCTCGAGTCCCTGGTGCGCGGCACCGCTCGCGCCGGTCGACAGTTGCGCCGCCCCACCGCGTCGGACTCCCCCGCCCGACACGCCGGCGCGCTCATCGCCACCGTCTGCTTCTACGGCGCCGGGATCGGGGCGTGGTCCGCGGTCACCGGCACCGTACTGCCGCCGCAGGTCGGAAACCTCAACCGCACGATCGACCTGGTCCTGCTGCTCGTGGTGACCGTCTCCGTCATCGGCCTGTGCGCGGCGCGCTCCCGACTGGCGTCTGTCGTCCTTCTCTCGGCGGTCGGCATCGCAGTGACCATCCAGATCTTCGGCCTCGGCGCCCCGGACGTCGGCCTCACCCAGCTGCTGGTCGAGGCGTTGACCATCATCGTGTTCATGCTGGTCCTGAGGCGGCTGCCGAAGGATTTCATCGAACCGACGCGGGCCCGGCACACCGCCGCGATCGTGCTGGGTGTGGCCTCGGGGATCGCCGCGACGGCCGCCGTCCTCGTGTTCAGCGGCCGCCGCGAGCGGTCGCCGATCGGCACGTACCTGTTGGAGCAAGGACCGGAGATCACGGGCGGCAGCAATGTCGTCAACACGATCCTCGTGGAGTTCCGTGCGCTCGACACGTTCGGCGAGGTCTCCGTGCTCGGCGTGGCCGGCATCGCGATCCTCGCGGTGCTCGGTTCGGTCCGCAGCCGCGCCGGTGGGGACACGCCACACAATCAAGACGACGACTTCCTGCCCGGCATCGCGCGGGCGGCCGGTGAGGCCGAGTCCGCCCTCGAGGACGCCACCCGCAACACCGTGCCGCTACGCATGTTGTCCCGAGCCGTGTCACCGGTGCTCATCGTGGTCTCGCTACTCCTGTTGTGGCGCGGGCACAACGAACCCGGCGGAGGCTTCATCGCCGCGCTCGTCGCGTCGTGCGCGTTCGCCATCTACTACCTCTCGCGGGAATCGGACTCCCCGGTGAGCAAGCCCTCCACCCCCGTCGCATACATCGGCGGCGGGCTCCTGTTGGCCGGTCTCACCGGCATCGGCGGTTACGCCCTGGGCGAGTTCCTCGAGCCCGCCCAATGGCACGTGCTCGGCCAGCACATCAGCAGTGCCCTGTTCTTCGACCTCGGTGTCTTCTTCGGCGTGGTGGGCCTGGTCATGACCGCCTTCAACACCCTTGGTTCCAGCGGGACTGCCGCTGACGCCGTGCCCGAGACCGACCTGACCGAGGAGGCGAGCCGATGACCCTCGCGATCACGATCGGCATCCTCACCGGAGGTGGCGTCTACCTGCTGGTCCAGCGCGGCATGGTCCGCGTGGTGTTCAGCCTCGGCCTGATCAGTCATGCCGTCAACCTCCTGTTGCTCAACGCCGGGGTGAGCGCGTGGCGTAGCGAGCCGCTGACCCAGTTCAACGACCCGGCCGTCGCCGCGGACCCGTTACCGCAGGCATTCGTCCTCACCGCGATCGTCATCACGCTCGCGGTGACGGTGTTCATGCTCTCGCTGGCGGTGGTGGGGCGCGACGACGACACGCACCTCATCCCGGACACCGGAACGGACGCCTCGCCCGGCGCTGATGTGGCCATGGGTACGCACCGCGACGACAGGGAGGGCGAAGCATGATCGGTCTGCTCCTCCCCCTGCTCGCCGCGATCCCGGTCATGTCCGCGGCCGTGTCAGCCGTGTCCCCGTGGCGCTCCGTCGGCCGGGTGCTCGCCCTGGCCGTCCCCCTCGCCACCGCGCTCGCGGGACTCGGCCTGCTCCTGCTCCACCGGGACGAGCCCGTGGTGGTCGCGCAGGTCGGCGGGTTCATCCCCGGCGTGTCGATCCCGATGGTCTCCGACGCGTTCACCGCGATCATGCTCATCACCACCAGCCTCGTGGCAGGGCTGGCCCTCGCCTTCTGCCTCGTGACCGGGGAGTTCGCCCGCAACCGGTACTTTGCCCCGCTCGCGTTGCTCCTGCTCGCCGGCGCGAACGGCGCGATCCTCACCGGGGACCTGTTCAACCTCTTCGTCTTTGTCGAGGTCATGCTCCTGCCCTCGTACGCCCTCATCGCCATGACAGGAACGTGGCGCAGACTCGGCACGGGTCGACTGTTCGTGGTGGTCAACCTCCTCACCTCCACCCTTCTGCTCGCAGGTGTGGGCTTCGTCTACGCGACCGCCGGGGCGGTGAACCTCGCGGCCCTGGCCGGAGCGGCGGGTGAGGACGGCCGGGTCGCCGCAGCGCTGGGCATCGTGATCATGGCGCTGTGCATAAAGGCCGGCGCCGTACCCGTCCACGGCTGGCTGCCGCGCGCCTACCCCGGCACCTCGGCAGGCGTGATGGCACTGTTCTCCGCGCTGCACACCAAGGTCGCCCTGTACGCGATCATCCGGATCTGGTCCACGGCCTTCGACCTCGACCCGGCCTGGGGCCGCGTCCTGCTGGTGGTCGCGCTCGTCACCACCCTGTGGGGAGCGCTTGCCTCCGCCGGCCCGCGCGACGTCCGCGAGATCCTCGCCTGGCAGATGGTCTCCGGTATCGGCGTGATCCTCGCCGCGCTCGCGGTGGCCTCGGCGCCCGGCGGGTCGATCGTCTACATGCTCCACCACATGGTCACCATGGGGGCGCTGATCATGCTGGTCGGCGCCGCAGAGCACGTCTATGGCAGCGGCCGACTCGGCCGGTTGCGGGACCTGTGGCGCCTCGAGCGACCGCTGGCCGTGCTCCTGGTCCTCGCGATCGCCGCCCTCGTCGGACTGCCTCCCACCTCGGGACTGGTCGGCAAGCTCGAGGTCCTGTCCGCCGCCCTCGACCCCGGCACACCGTGGGGGGTCGTCACCGTCGTCGTCGTCCTCCTGTCGTCCCTCATCGGCTTGGTCGCCATGCTGCGGTTGTGGCGCGGCACGATGTGGCGCGACGCCGCGGACGAGCCCAGTGGCGGCAGCACCGCCGACCCAGACGACGAAGACCGGAAGAACAACGAGGACGACGACACCGTCGGCCCGGACACCCACCCCGCCGAACGGTCGCGGATCCCCGCACGCCTACTCGTTCCGGGCGGAGTGCTGGTAGCCGTGTCGGTCGCCATGTTCCTCGGCTACGGCGCGATCGCCCCGGAGATCGACCGCGCGGTCGCGGGACTGGTCGACACCGACACCTACGTGCAGACGGTGCTCGGCGGCCCCGACGCGTTCACCGAGACGACGATCGGAGGTCGGTCGTGATCATGCGGATCCTGCGGGCACCCCTGCTGCTCGGGTGGCTGCTGTGGCACGTCGTGTTGTCGTCGTGGGCGTTGGCCGTCGCCACTCTGGGCCCCGGCCCCGTCGGCTCACCCGTCCTCGTGCGGTACCCGATGCGGAGTCGGACCGATCTCGAGGTGACCGTCCTGGCGTGGGCCATCACGTTCACGCCGGGCACGCTCGTGACCGTCATCGGCGAGACGGACCTGTGGGTGCACGTCGTGCTCGGCGGACCCCGCGAGGAGATGATCGAGATGCTCGCCCAGACCGAGGACCGCACGCTCGCCGTGCTCCGAGGAGGCACCCCATGAGTCCGTTGCTCACCGTGCTGCTCGCCGTGTCGACCGTGATCGTCGCCGCCAGCATGCTGGTCGCCGCGTTCCGCGCCTTACGGGGGCCCGGCGACGCCACCCGGGCCGTGATGGCCGACCTCACCTACTTCTGTGCCGTCGCCCTGTTCGTGATGTTCGTGATCCGGTCGGGCTCGGCCGTCGCTCTGGACGTGGTGATGCTCGGCTCGCTCATCGGCGTGCTGTCGACCGTCGCCCTGGCGCGGCTGCTGTCGAGAGGCCGGAGGTGACCGCCGTGGACTCGACGCTCCTCACGGACCTGCTCATCGGTGTCCCCGCACTCCTCGGGTCGCTGTGTTTCCTGGTGGCGGCGATGTCTATGACACGTGCCCGCGATGCGCTGACGCGCATCAACATCCTGTCCGTCGCCACCGGGCTCGGCATGATGCTGTTCATCGTGACCGCCTACGTGCACGAACTCGCAGGCGGCTTCCGCTGGATCGGGCTGATCATGGCGCTGGTCGCCCTGTCCGCGACGGTCGTCGTGACCACCGTCGCGTCGATCACCCTGGCCCGCGCCGCCTACCGTGCCGACCCGCATCTCGATCCGCGGACCGCGTACGACGACCTCGCCGACGAGGGGTGACTTGAGCGACCAGCCGAGCGGGTTCCGCGATCCCGCGCTCGCGGAACACCACGTCGACTCCCTCATCGACACCGGCGACCTCCACGCCGCCGCCGGAGCACTGAACGCGATGCCGCCGTGGCTGGTCGTGGACGTTCTCGAGCGGACCCCGGCCAGGGAGCGGGCGGTGATGTTCCGCCTCCTGTCCAAGGAAACCGCGAACGCCGCGTTCGAGGCCCTCGACCCGCCCCTGCAGTCGGAGTTGATCCACGACCTGCACGACGAGCGCGTGCGCGAGATCTTCGCCGAGCTCGACCCCGACGATCGCGCCGGACTCATCGACGAGTTGCCCGCCAGGGTCGCCACCAGGTTGATGCGGGAGCTCGATCCCGAGGAACAGGCCCTCACCGCCGAGGTCCTCGGTTATCAGGACGGATCCGTCGGGCGCCGCATGAGTCCCGAGTACCTGTCCACCCACCCCGACACCACGGCCGGGCAGACCCTCGAGCGGGTCCGGCAGCGGATCGACCAGACCGAGACGATCTACGCGCTGCCCGTCACCGACCACGACCGGAAACTCGTCGGCATCGTCGGACTGCGGTCGGTGATGAAGGCCGACCCGGACACTCCGATCCACGACCTCATGAACGACGCGGTGTCCGCGCGGGCGACCGAGTCGGAGGAGCGGGCGGCCCGCCGATCTGCTGATGAGCGGTTGATCGTGCTACCGATCGTCGACGCCGAACACCGCCTGGTCGGCATCCTCACCTTTGACGACGCCCTGCAGATCCTCGAGGACGCCGAGTCCGAGGACTCCGCCCGCCAGGGTGGTGCTGAGCCGCTGCGCCGGCCGTACCTGTCCACTCCGCTGCGCAGCCTCGTGCGCTCGCGCGTCGTCTGGCTGCTCGTGCTGGCCCTGGGCGCCACGCTCACCGTCCAGGTGTTGGAGGTGTTCGAGTCCACCCTCGAGCAGGTGGTGGCGCTGTCGCTGTTCGTCCCGCTGATCATCGGCACCGGAGGCAACACCGGGAACCAGGCCGCCACCACCGTGACCCGCGCGCTCGCCCTGGGTGACGTGCGGAAGCGGGATGTCGCGCGGGTCCTCTGGCAGGAGGCCCGCACCGGGTTCACGCTCGGCGTCATCCTCGGCGGCGTCGCGTTCGCGGTGGCGAGCCTGGTCTACGGCATGGACTTCGGGCTCGTGATCGGGCTGACCATGGTGGCGCTGTGCACGATGGCCGCGTCGGTGGGCGGGATCATGCCGCTACTCGCCAGCGCCGTGCGCGCGGACCCGGCCGTGTTCTCCAACCCGTTCATCTCCACGTTTGTCGACGCGACGGGCCTGATCGTGTACTTCCTCATCGCCCGCGCGGTGTTGGGACTGTAGCGGCGAGCGCTGCATCCGCCCCCACCCCCACGAAATCCGCTACTCCCCCAGTGGATCCGCTACCCCAAAGGGAGTAGCGGATCCGCGTGAGGAGTAGCGGATCAGTCTGGAGAGCCGGATCTAGTCCGGGAGAGCCGCCTCGATCAGTCGCGCAGCTTGTGGTTTCCGCGGGGTCCGGCCTCGACCTTGGCCTTGACGGCCGCACCAAGGTCGGGATCGACGGCGGTCCAGTACGCGTAGACGCGCTCGAGCAGTTCGGTCTCGGACGGGTCGATCGCGCTGACGTGGCCGGCGATGTTGCCGTGCAGGCGCTCGCGGGCGGCGTCGTCCATGACCTCGCGGTACAGAATCGTCGCCTGCACCTGGTCGGTGTCCTCCGCGTGCTTCTTGATGGGGCCGCGGTAGACGTCCGAGCCCTCGGTGTCCCAGGCGCCGAAGTCGTAGGCCTTGGCCGGGTCGGCGGTGGGGCCGTCGATCGAGTTGGGGTGGTACTCGGGCATCGCCGGGTGGTTGAACTCGTACGCCATGGCACCCTCCTTGGAGTAGGAGTTCACCGGCGAAAGCGGCATGTTGACCGGCAGCTGCTGGTAGTTGGCGCCGATGCGGTAGCGGTGGATGTCCGGGTAGGCGAACACACGGCCGAGCAGCATCTTGTCGGGCGAGAACCCGATGCCGGGCACGATGTTGGTCGGCGCGAACGCCGCCTGCTCGATCTGAGCGTGGTGGTTCTGCGGGTTGCGGTTCAGGGTCATGGTGCCGACCTTGCGCAGCGGGTAGTCCTTCTGCGACCAGGTCTTGGTGAGGTCGAAGGGGTTGTACTTGTAGCCCTCGGCCTCGTCGACCGGCATCACCTGCAGGTACAGGTCCCACGACGGGTACTGGCCGTCGCGGATGGAGTTCCACAGGTCCTCGCGGTGGTAGTCACCGTTGGTCCCGGCGAGGGTGTCGGCCTCGTCCTGGGTGAGGAACTCGATGCCCTGGTTGGTCTTGAAGTGGAACTTGACCCAGTGGCGCACGCCCTCGGCGTTGATCATCTGGTAGGTGTGCGAGCTGAAGCCGTCCATGTGGCGCCAGGTCTTGGGGATACCGCGGTCGCCCATGAGCCAGGTGACCTGGTGGGTGGACTCGGGGCTGAGGGTCCAGAAGTCCCACTGCATGGCGTTGTTGCGCAGGCCCGAGCCGTTCTTGCGCCGCTGCGAGTGGATGAAGTCCGGGAACTTGATGGCGTCGCGGATGAAGAAGATCGGCGTGTTGTTGCCGACCATGTCGTAGTTGCCCTCTGTGGTGTAGAACTTCAGCGCGAAGCCGCGGGGGTCGCGCCAGGTGTCGGGGCTGCCCTTCTCGCCGGCGACGGTGGAGAACCGCGCGACCATGGGGGTCTTGACGCCCTTCTGGAAGAGGGCGGCGCGGGTGATGTCGGAGATGTCCTCGGTGGTCTCGAACTCGCCGAAGGCGCCGGAGCCCTTGGCGTGCGGGATGCGCTCGGGGACGTTCTCGCGGTTGAAGTGCGCGAGCTTCTCGATGAGGTAGAAGTCGTGGATCGGCTGCGGTCCCTGGCGGCCGATCTGGGCGCTCTTCTCGTCGTCGGGAACCGGGACGCCACCGTCGGTGGTGGTGGGCGCCTTGGGCTCGATGTTGCGTACTCCGCGGTCTGCGGGATGCGTAGTCACGTCACGTGCTCCTCATGTGCTGGGTGGGTGGGAAGTACGGTCGGGCCCCGGGTCCGGGGCGGGAGTGGTCGTTGTCCTTAGTCTGCGACGAGAAGGGCCTCGCTCGCCCGACATTCGGGACATACGCCCCAGTAGTTGACCTCGGCTTCATCGATGGCGAAGCCGTGGTCGTCGTCTGCAGTGAGGCACGGGGCGTGCCCGATGGCGCAGTCGATGTCCTCGATCCGGCCGCACTGGCGGCAGATGAGGTGGTGGTGGTTGTCGCCCGTCCGCCGTTCGTAGCGGGCGGGTGAGCCGGCAGGTTCGATGCGACGCATCAGGCCGGCGGCCGTGCACACCTTCAGCGCGTCGTAGACGGCCTGGGTGGAGACGGTGCCGAGCCGCTCCCGCACCTTGGTGGCGACGGTTTCCGCCGCGATGTGGGGAGTGGTTCCGACGACGACGAGGACGGCCAGTCGCGGTGAGGTGACCCTCAATCCCGCGTCCCGAAGCGCTTGTTCGGGGCCTTCCGTTGCCGTCGTCATGGCACTGACCATAGTCGGCAATCTGGAATTAGTCCAGAAAACGATAGATTAAGTTCTAGGAACTCTTAGTTGGCAGCCTCTGCGCAGCTGGCAGCCTCGTCGCGCCACCAACTCCCGGCGCAGCTGGCAGCCTCGTCGGCACCGCCCGCTCCCGGTGAGCGCCTCGACACGCACCACTCCCGGGGCGGGATAAGCTGACAGAAAACGACCGTCACGCAGGAGGAAGCCATGTCGGAGACCGCACCGAGCACCCCGTCGCAGCCCACCACGGGACCCGTCATCTGTGGATACGACGGCTCCCGGGACTCCCTCCGTGCAGTGGCGTGGGCGGCCTCCTGGGCCCGCGACCACGGCGCGGGCCTCGAGGTGATCTCCGCGGATCGCGCGGTCGGCCGGGTGGTCGCGTTCGACGAGACCGCGCGCGCCAATGTCGAGGGCGCGATGCGCGATCAGGTCGCCGACCTCGTGGGGGATCTCGACGTCACCTACCGCGTGATCGCCGATACCCCGGTCCGTGCCCTGGTCGAGGCCGGCCGCAGCGCGTCGGCGATCATCGTCGGCAGCCGCGGACTCACCGCGCGCGAGGACTTCGCCATGGGGTCGACGTCGGCCGGGGTGGCCGAGCACGCGCCCTGCCCCGTCATCGTCATCACGCCCCGCACCCCGGATCAGCCGGGCGACGGCCCGATCGTGCTGGCCGCCGACGGTTCTCCGGCCAACGACCCCGCGGCGGCGTTCGCGTTCGCCGAGGCCGAGCGGCTTGGCACCGGGGTCCGAGCCGTGCACTCGGTCGAGGTCCCCAAGCTGCCGGGGGCGTCCCTGTTCGACCTGGACAGACTTGCCGAGAGCGTGCTAGCCGAGGACGAGAAGGACGTCACCGAGGCCCTGTCGCCGCACGACGATCGCCATCCGGGCGTCGACCTGGAGCTCATCCTGGTCGTGGGCGAGCCCGCCGTCACCATCGCCGAGGAAGCCACCGGCGCACCGCTGCTGGTGACGGGGTCGCGCGGCCACGGCGGCGTCGCCGGCATGCTGCTGGGTTCCGTCAGCCGTCGCCTGCTGCAGACCGCGCCCTGCGCCGTCGCGGTGGTCCGGCCGACCGACTGACTCGCCGCGCACGCCGCCAGCCCTCCGACGCGCGGCCCACACGCGCGACCAACACGCGCGACCCCTTCACCACCACCGCCAACGCGCAGCCCCTGCCCCACCACCACCGCCAACGCCACGACCAACGCCACGACCAACGCCCGACCCCCACCCGCCCAGCGGTTGCACGACATCGGTACGCGGTGGCACGACATCTCGCGCGTTCTGGGGCCGATTCGTCGCACCGGATGTCTTGCAGCTGGGGTCCGATGTCTTGCAGCTGTCAGGTAAGGCCGATGCGGATCATTCGGAGCATCCCGGTCGGGGTGAGCCACTGGGGAGAATGCGGGTCATGTAGGGCCGATGCGGAGCATGCGGGTCAGGGTCGGCTGCCACAGCACGCCCGGGGCGTCGCCGCGGGAGGCCAGCGTGCCCGTGAGCTCCATGGGCTCGTCCAGCGGCGCGTGTCCGACAAAGGTGCGCGCCACCTCGTGGCCGGTCTCGACATCCGTCGAGGTGACGAACACCGGTCCGACCTTCTGCGCCAGGCCGTGGTCGAGTAACTCCTGACCGGGCAGCGGGCCGACCTGCGAGCCCGCCGGCCCGAGCGTCGCGTCGCCCGCGGCGGGGCCGTAGGCCATCGCGTGGATCTGCCCGTCGCCGGTGGTGAGCTTGGGCAACGACGCCGTGCGGGCGGTGTTGGTCCATGACCGCGAGCAGGTGGCGGCGCCGGAGTCGTCGGAGTGGACGTCGACCCGGGTCATCCCACCGGTGTACGGGGCACCGGCGGGGACGGCCGGACCGTCCACCGCGAACGGCGGATACTCGAACCCGTACGTGTTGACCAGCACCAACGCGGTGGACGATGCTGCGCCGGTGCCGGTGCCGGTGCCGGTACCAGTGCCAGTGCCGCTGTCGGTGCCGGTGCCAGTGCCGGCAGCCCCACCCGAGCCGCGGCTCACCGCGATGATCGAGTTCTCCGACGCGGCCGGTCCGTCGATCAGCACCCCGTCCGGCGCGGCCGAGTCCGGCCGGAGGGTCGTGGCGAACGCCGGTATCCGGCACACCTCGGAACCGTCGGACTGACGGAGGACGATCAGGTCGGGATGCTCGGCGTCGTCGGTGATAGCGATCAGTCCACCACGCGGACCGAAGTAGGTGGGCGTGGTGCCCGACCCGTGGGCGAGCAGTCCCGGCTTACGACCCGGCCCCACCTCATAACCGTGTCGCCAGCGCACGGTCGGCGTCCCGTCGGCGGCCAGGTCGACCTCGTAGAGTGCCCGTGACGTGATGACGGATGCCCCGCCGGGCCGGACCGTGAGTCCGTTGGTGATCCGCTCGCCGGCGGGGAGTGCGAGGAACCGGAGCTGAGGGTCGTTGTCGTCGTCATATCCGCCGCCACCTTCCGGCCGCACGGTCCCCACCACGCCCTCGGACGTCGCGAACCACACGCGCCCGTCGAACGCGGGCATGAGCCCGGTGATGGCGTCTCCGACCGGTACCGCCGGGGACAGGTCGGCCAGCACCTCGACGGTCATCCGCCACGGCCCGGCCGCGGTGCGCTCGTGCCCGACGGCCAGGAGGCGCCGGTTGCCGTCGGCCACCACCACCCGGTCGCGGTCGCCGAGGTACCCGTACACCCCGCCGAGCAGCGCCCCCTTGGCGAGCTGCACCTCGGCCAACACGTCAGCGGTGTCGGGGTGGAACAGTTTGACCGTCGGCGCGAGCGGCGTCGGCGGATCCAGACTCAGGTACGAGGTACACAGCGCCACCGGCATCCCGTCCGATCCGAGGAACACGGTCGAGCAGGTGGCGCCGGTCAGCGACGAGGCGACGGCCGGGTGCAAACCGGGGCCGCGACCCGGCAGTGTGTCCGTCGACGCGGGATCGCCGTGGACCACGGACGTCCCCGCGGGACCGAGACCCGGTGGCCACGCCGTGGGGGCGGCCGGATCAGCGGCCGTCATGGAAATTGCAGGATCAGCGGGCGCCATAGGTTCGCCCGGGTCGGCGAGCGCCACGGGCGCGGCCGGTGACGCCGCGGCCAGCAGGACCGCCCCCGCGACCGAGGTGACCATCGTGGTGACGACCGCCGTCGCCCGAGCCGCCAGAGTTCTCCGCGCCACAGTCATGTGGCAATCCCATCACGACTCCGGCGGCCATGGGCTCAGATGTGGACCGTGACGTCCGCGCCCTCACGCAGCTTCTGCGACATCGACTCCATGTTCGCCGCCTGCTTCTCGTCCCGGAGCTGCTCGGCGACCTGGTCGCGGACCTCCTCGAGCGGCGGGACCTGACCACCGCCCTGCATACCCGCGCCCGGCTGGCCGCCAGCCGACGCCTGCTGCTCGGCGATCGTCGCGTAGGCCTCCTCGACCTGCTGATCGGTGATCTCCGGTTCCCCGAACTCGTCGACCATCAGCTTGTCGACGCGCAACTGCTTGGCGATCTGGTCCAGCACGCCCTGGCGGTCCAGCCCCTGCTCGCCCATGGCCGCGACGAACTCGTCAGGACTGACCTGGTTGGTCTCGGCAAACTCCTCCAGCTCGGCGTCGATCTCGGCATCGCTCACCTCCAGACCCCGCTTCCCGGCCTCCTGCTCGAGCAACACCGTGCCCACCAGTCCGTCGGATGCGATCTTCTTGAGCTGCTCCTCGTCGACGGGCTGCCCGGTCATCTGCGCCTGCATCGACATCTGCTGGTACTGGCCCTCGAACACCGACACGAACTCGTCGCGGGAGATCTCGGTGCCGTTCACCACGGCGACCGGGTCCGGGATGCCCGACAGGTCCGGCCCCTCGGCCTCCGCGGCCGACTTCTCACCGGGCTTCTCTCCGGACGCCCCGGGGCCCTGCGGCTCCCCGGCCGACGGATCTGAGTCCGAGCCGGGCCCGTCCTGCTCAGCGGCGGCTTGCTGCTCGGCGGCGGGCACGGCGTCGTCGTCGCCCCCACCACCGGCACCACACCCTGCCACCAGCAGCACGGCACCGACGGCGACCGTCACCGACTTCCAGTTCCTTCGCGACACTCGTTCTCCTCACGTTGACGGGTGCGTTGGTCCGCCGAGGCTACACACCGCGGATAAGCGTGAGCTGTGCGCCGAGGCGCGCGAACCCCGAGGTCACAGGGCCTCGCCCGTGCTACCGTTCGCGCGTCGGACCAGCACAGGACGTGGAGGTGGCCGGGGTGCACGCGCGCGGGGAAGGCCACGGGGACGGTCACGCCACCAGGCCGTCGGTGGCCCAGATCTCCGGTGAAATCCTGCTGACGATCAGTGCGATCCTGGCCCTGTTCGTCGTCTACGAGCTCCACTGGACCGACCTCACCTCGGCCCGCCTCCAGGCACGCGCCGCCACCGACCTCGACGAGCGATGGGCCGGACGTCACGACCAGACCGACCCGGCCGCGGCGGCGACCCCGGCTCCGCTCCCGCCGCCGGTCCTCGGCGAGGCGTTCGCCCGCGTGCACCTTCCCGCGCTGGGTACCGATGCCCACTACGTCGTGGTGGAGGGCACCCGCCCGGAAGACCTGCGGACCGGACCCGGTCACTACGAGGAGACGCAGCTGCCCGGCGAGCCTGGAAACATTGCACTGGCCGGGCACCGTAACGGTTCCGGCGGGGTGTTCGAGCACCTCGACCGGCTCGCCCCGTGCGACGCCGTGGTGATGGAGACCGCGACGCAGTGGCTGACGTACCGGCTCGTGCCGGACGAGGTCGAGCCCGCCGCGCGCCGGGCGACCGCCGGTCAGTGCCTGTCGCCGGAGCAGGTCGAGCGGTTCGCCGTCGGGGACTACTCGCACGTCCGCGGGCTGCACGTCACGACGCCGGACGCCGTCGAGGTGATCGCGCCGCTGCCCGGCGTGACGGGGGCGGGCGGCGCGGAATCGACCGTCGGTCCGGGGCTCGAGCGCATGCTCACCCTGACCACCTGCCATCCGCTGTACTCCAACGCGGAGCGACTCATCGTCCACGCCGTCCTCACCGACACGACCAGCAAGTCGGCCGGACTGCCCGACGCACTCGAGGAGTAGGCGATGTACGGCTACCTGTGGCGGGCGCTGCCCGGACCCCGACCGGTCAGGATCGTCCTGCTGGTCGCACTGCTCGTGGCGGTGGTGGTGCTGCTCATGGAGGTCGTGTTCCCGTGGGTGTCGCAGCAGATGCCGTACACCGACGTGACCATCTGAAGTCGCATCGACGGGTCCGGCACCGTGACCGCATCGACCGGGTCGGCCGCCCGGGTGTGGCTAGCATCGCCGGTGTGACAGGACAACCCGGCGCCGCAGCGGTGAGCAGTGCCCGCATTCTGGCCTCGCTCATGGTGCCACTGTTCATGGCCCTCATCGCGATCTCGGTGATCAACGTGGCGCTGCCGGTGATCGGCGGGTCACTGCAGGCTGATTCGAGTGGCCTGCAGTGGGTGGTGTCCGGGTACGCGCTGTCGTTCGGTCTCCTGCTCGTCCCGTCGGGGCGACTCGGCGACGCGACCGGACGCAAACGGATCTTCCTCGCCGGCATCGCCGTGTTCATCCTGGGCGCCGTGATCGCCGGTGCCGCCCAGAACATCGAGATGCTCAACGCCGCCCGCCTGCTCCAGGGCGTCGGCTCGGGCATGCTCAACCCGCAGGCGTTCGGCCTCATTCAGAAGTATTTCCGCAAGGAGGCACGGGCGCGCGCGTTCGCGACCATGGCCACCACCGTGTCCGTGGCCACCGCGTCCGGGCCACTCGTGGGTGGACTGCTCATCGAGGCGCTGGGCAACGACCTGGGGTGGCGCGCGATGTTCCTGGTCAACGTGCCGCTCGGCGTGCTCGCGTTGGTGCTGGGGTACCTGTGGTTGCCGGACGACCGGAGGATCCCGACCCCCACGGGCGAGGACGCCGGGCGCGACGTCGGACTGTCCCGCGCCCGCGCCGGGGCGTCGGCGCGATTGAATGACGACGACCACGACGAGGACGCCGACGACAACAACGACAACGACACGTCCACACTCGCGTCCGATCGTGCGATCGCCTCGACCGCAGCTCGCGCTCCTGCCACGCGGCCCGCCCTGTCCGCCCGCCGGCGCCTGGACCTGGACCCGGTCGGCATCCTCCTGCTTGGCGTGGCCGTGTTGACGATCATGCTGCCGTTCCTGGGCCGCGAGACCCCGACCGCACTCTGGGCCCTCGTGCCCGCCGGGCTGGCATTCCTAGGCATGTTCGCCTGGTGGGAGCGTCGGTACGCGCGTCTCGGTCGGCCGCCACTGGTCAATCCGGACATTTTCCGTGACGCGGGATTTCGCAACGGCATGATCATCGTGTCGATCTACTTTGTGGGCGGTACATCGCTGTGGATCATCGTGCCGCTCTATCTGCAGTTCCACCTGGGCTACGCGCCGATCGACTCCGCGCTGATCAGCCTGCCCGCGTCGCTCTGTGCCGCGATCTCCGCGCAGGTGGCGGGCCGGTTCGTGCTGCGGCTCGGGCGGCGGATGGTGATCACGGGCTTCGCCGTGACCATCTCCGCGCTCGTGGGATTCATCGTGGTGGCGGGCTTCGTCGAGACCGGCGCACTGCACTACCTGGTGTTCATGGTCCCGGCGACATGCATCGGAATCGCCCAGGGCATGACGATCTCGCCCAATCAGACGCTCACGCTGCGCGCCGTGGATCCCGCATACGGCGGCGTGGCCGGCAGCATCATCTCGCTGGGTCAGCGCATGGGCACGGCGGTGGGAACGGCGATCGTCCCCGGCGTGCTGTTCGGGATTGTCGCGACGAACGGCGACTGGCTGCTCGCGTTCCGTGCAGCGCTCGGGATCATCGCCGCTCTGGCCGCGGGGGCGCTGGCGTTCTCCGTGGTGGACCGCCGCCGCGAGCTCCGCTGCGCCTGACCCGAGGTTGTGCGCCGTATACCCCGGTTGACCTCGAGCCCACCCGGATGACCTCGCGGAGCCCGGGTGACCTCGCGCCCACCCATCCTGCGTTGGACGACACTGTGCAGGAAAATGAGCGAGCGGCGTGGGCCCCGCGGCAGCGCGAGATCGAAATGTAACGAATGTGACTAGAGTGGCGAAAGATGCGTGAGTGAACTCGCCGCAGTATCGTGGCGGGCCGTAAGCAGACCCCGGGCGCCCGCGAGAGCCGGCACCCGATGAAAGGACCTCCCGTGCGCCACACGCTCCGCAACGTCGTCGTCGTCGGCACCTCCGCCCTCCTCCTGACCACCGGGGCGGGAACCGCCGCCGCCCAGGGCTCCCTGGCGCTGCCGTTCGACTTCCCGCTGGAGATCCCCGGCCTGGCCTCCCTGGCGCCCGCCACCGGGGCCGCGGCCGACACCCCCGAGCAGTCTCCGCAGGGCCAGCCGGCGTTCGCGGTCCCCGAGGAGCTGGCCAAGGAGGCCTTCAAGGGCCGGATCGTGGCCGGAATCAACGAGTCCCGGACGGCCGTCGGCGCCGAGCGGCTGGTCACCGACCCGGCCCTGTCGGACCGCGCCGCCGCCCGCGCCGAAGAACTGGCCGCCGGCGACACCACCACCGGCGACCTCCCCGTGCCCGAGGAGTCCCCGACCAGCGACCGCACCACGCTGGACCTGCCGGCCGACGCCACGCCCACGAGCGCGATGACCGCCCAACTCGGCGACACCGGGATGCGCGAGCGGATGCTCTACGGTGAGTTCACCCGCGTCGGCGTGGGCCTGGCGACGGCCGACGACGGGCACGTCCACGTGGTGGTCGACTTCGAGCGCTGAGGCTGCGCCCGGCCCCCCACTGGCTGGCGCGGTTGCAAGACATCGCCCCTCGGTAGCAAGACACGCGGTGCGAGGATTCGGGAAATTTTCGCACCCCATGTCGGGCAGCTGAGGGGCGATGTCTTGCAGCTGCGGGTGCTACCGCTGGTGCTGGCGCTGGCCCTTCCGCAGCCTCTGCCCCTACCGCTGCCGCCGCTGCTGGCAGAAAACCGATCCAACCCAACGAAACCCATCTTGCTGTTCTAAACCCATGGGACCCGCGCGGTTCTGGCGAAGACAATAGGCAGCGTGGGGTTGGATAGGTTTACTCGGGGTTAGATGGGTTTTCTGCGTCTCGACGAGGCGAAATCCGCCGGGTGACTGGGACGCGGCCCGCCGGGCGGACCGGTGCCTACTCGCCCTCGACGCCCGCCAGAAGCGCGTCGAGGCCGGCGGCAAACCGAGGGCCGAAGTCGATCTCCGCCAGTTCCGGATCCGCAACCCGCAGGTTGTGGTGCGTCTGCTCCTCGAGCCCCAGCCCGATCACGTAGCCGGTCACCACGGCGGCCAGGCCCGGCGCGCGTTCGGCCAACCCGTGCCGCGCGCACACCTCCTCCACCGCCGCGACCACCGGGTTGACCGCCCCGGCCGCGAGCCCCAGTGCGACGATCTCCGCGCCGTCGGGCACCCCGGCCACGGCTGCGCGTAGCCCCTCGCCGATCGAGCGCAGCTCCGCCGATGCCGAGCCACCGCCGCCTGCCGAGCTACCGCCACCCGCCGAATCTCCCCCCGTCGAGCCACCACCGCCCCTCGACCGAACGGTGGCCAGCACGCGCTCGGCCACGGCGGTGAGCAGCGCCTGCTTGGAGGGGATGTGCCAGTACAGGGCACTGGGCTGGACCCCGATCCGGGTCGCGAGCGTGCGCATCGACATCCCCGCCAGCCCGGACTCCTGCAGCAGCTCGAGGGCGGTGTCGACGACCGACGTCTTGGATAAGGCCACGATAGCCGATCCTACCGGCCCGACACCCCCACTCCTGAACGCTGTACAAGTGGCGCCGACCACGCTAGCTTGAACGGCGTTCAATGAACGTCGTTCAGGAGGAAGACATGGCCCCCACCCCGACCACCCCCAGCTGGCACGCCCTTGCCGACCGCGTCCTGGCCGGCGAGCAGCTCACCGCCGCCGAGGCCGCGCAGATCCTCAAGGCGCCGGACGCGGAGATCATGGAGGTCGTCGGCGCCGCCTCGCGCCTGCGCTTCCGCCACTTCGGCAACAAGGTCAAGGTCAACTACCTGGTCAACCTCAAGAGCGGCCTGTGCCCCGAGGACTGCTTCTACTGCTCGCAGCGACTCAACTCCACCGCCGGCATCCTGCGCTACACGTGGCTGAACACCGAGGAGGCACTCACGGCGGCCAAGGCAGGTATCGCCGCCGGGGCCTCGCGCGTGTGCCTGGTCGCCAGCGGCACGGGCCCGAGCAACCGCGAGGTCGGCAAGGTCACCGACATCATCGAGGCCATCAAGTCGGACACGCCGGGCGTCGAGGTCTGCGCGTGCCTGGGCGCGCTCAAGGACGGCCAGGCCGAGTCATTGTGCGCATCCGGCGCGGACGCCTACAACCACAACCTCAACACGGCCGAGAGCCACTACGAGGAGATCTGCACCACCCACACCTACGCCGACCGCGAGCACACGGTCGCCCAGGCCCACGGCGCGGGCCTCTCCGCGTGCTCGGGCTTCATCGCCGGCATGGGCGAGACGCACGAGCAGCTCGCCGAGCTCGCCGTGGCGCTGCGGGACAAGGGCGTCGACTCGATCCCGGTGAACTTCCTGCTGCCCTTCGACGGCACCCCGCTCGAGGGCGTGGACACCCTCAACCCGCGCGACTGCCTGCGCATCCTGTCGATGGTGCGGTTCGTCGCCCCGGACACCGAGATCCGCGTGGCCGCCGGCCGCGAGCGCCACCTGGGCAACCTCCAGGGGATCGCCCTGTACGTGGCCAACTCGCTGTTCCTCGGCGACTACCTCACCAGCGAGGGCCAGCCCGGCGCCGCGGACCTGCAGATGATCGCCGACGCCGGCCTCGAGGTGCTGCGCATGGAGGAGAACGTCGGGGGTGGGTGCGCCGGGAGCGCCGGGTGCGGCGATCAGGGGTGCCATGGTTCCGACGACGACAACGCCGTCGCAGCATTCTCGGACCCGGAGGCGGCACCGGCCACCCGGTCCGCGCTGTCCACCGCGTCCACGCAGTCCACCGCATCCGCACAGCCCACCGGGTCCAAGCAGTCCCCGGTGGCGATCCGCACGCGTGGCGCCGGCACCTCCGAGCCCGCGAACGCCTGACATGGCCCCGCATACGCTCGCCCCGTCCCTGGCCGGCCCGGCCGCTCCCCCCGCCTCGGCCCCGTCCAGCCGCGTCACCGAGGACCCGACCGCCCACGTCACCGAGGACCAGGCCGCCCTCATCGCCGCGGATGCCGAGCACGTCTGGCACCCCTACGGCGGGTTCCCGGCGTCAACGCAGCCGCTGCCGGTGGCCTCGGCCGAGGGGGTCCGGCTCCGCCTGGCCGACGGCCGCGAGCTCATCGACGGCATGAGCTCGTGGTGGGCGGCGATCCACGGCTACCGCCACGCGCACCTCGACTCCGCCGCGCACCGGCAGGTCGACACCATGAGCCACGTCATGTTCGGCGGTCTCACGCACGCGCCGGCGGTGGAGCTCGCGCAGCGGCTCGCGCGGATGGCCCCGGGCGAGCTGACCAAGGTGTTCCTGGCCGACTCGGGCTCGGTGTCGGTCGAGGTCGCCGCCAAGATGGCCCTGCAGTACCAGCGCTCGCTGGGCCGCACCGGTCGGACGCGGCTGGCCACGTGGCGGGGCGGCTACCACGGGGACACGCTGAGCCCGATGAGCGTGTGCGACCCCGAGGGCGGCATGCACCGCATGTGGTCCGGGGTGGTGCGTGAGCAGGTGTTCGCCCCGGTCCCGCCGGCCGACTACGACCCCGCCTACGTCACCGAGCTCGAGCGCACCATTGCCGATCATGCCGACGAGCTCGCGGGCATCATCGTGGAGCCGGTGGTCCAGGGCGCGGGCGGGATGCGCTTCCACCACCCGGGTTACCTGCGGGACCTGCGGCGGATCGCCGACGAGCACCAACTCCTGCTGATCTTCGACGAGATCGCCACCGCCTTCGGCCGCACCGGCACGCTCTTCGCCTCCGAGCACAGCGCGGGCCCCGGCCAGCCCGCCGTCGCCCCGGACATCCTCTGCGTGGGCAAGGCCCTGACCGGCGGGTACCTCACCCTGGCGGCCACGCTGACCACCGAGCACGTGGCCGAGGTGATCAGCGCCGGCGAGGCGGGCGGGCTCGCGCACGGGCCGACGTTCATGGGCAACCCGCTGGCGTGCGCGGTGGCCTGCGCGTCTCTGGACCTCATCGAGCAGGGCGACTGGCGCACGCAGGTGCCGAACATCGAGGACGGCCTGCGCCGCGGCCTGGCACCGGCGCGGGACCTGCCGAACGTGGTGGACGTGCGGGTGCTGGGAGCGATCGGCGTGATCCAGCTGGACAGCCCTGTCGATATGACGACGACGACGTCGGCCGTCACCTCCCGTGGCGTGTGGCTACGCCCCTTCCGAGACCTCGTCTACACCATGCCGCCTTACATCTGTAGCGACGAGGAGATAGCCACGATCTGTGCCGCTCTGCTCGCCGGGGCGGCCTCGCAAGCGAAGGGCCACGCCTGATGACCGACCGTTCCCCCGCTCTCGACTGGCTGGACGCGGCCGCTGCGGACCGCCGGGCCCGGAACCTGGACCGGAGGCTCCGGCCGCGCGTGGCCGGCGAGCGCATGATCGACCTGGCCTCCAACGACTACCTGGGGCTGGGCACCCACCCCGAGGTGATCCGGGGCGCGGTGGACGCCGCCCGCGAGTGGGGCGCCGGGGCCACCGGGTCCCGCCTGGTCACCGGCACCACGGCCGCGCACCACGCGCTGGAGTCCGAGCTCGCCGCCTTCACCGGGCACCCCGCCGCGCTGGTGTTCTCCTCCGGGTACACCGCCAATCTCGGCGCCGTGGTAGCGCTGTCGGGTCGCGGGTCGCTGATCGTCTCCGACGGGGGCTCGCACGCTTCCCTGGTGGACGCGTGCCGGCTGTCGAGGGCCCGCGTCGTCGTCGTCGAACGGGGTGACGTCGCGGCCGTGGAACGGGCGCTGGCCACGCGGTCCGAGGAGCGCGCGCTGGTGGTCACGGACTCGGTGTACAGCGCCGACGGGCACCTCGCCCCGGTCACCGGCCTGCACGAGGCGTGCCGCCGGCACGGCGCGGTGCTGCTGGTCGACGAGGCGCACGGCCTAGGGGTGCGCGGTCGCGGCGGGCGCGGCCTCGTCGACGAGCTGGGGCTGACCCGCCACGAGGACGTGGTGGTCACCGCGACACTGTCCAAGGCGCTCGGCGCGCAGGGCGGGGTGGTTCTCACCTCGCCGCGGGTGCGCGAGCACCTCGTCGACACCGCACGCCCCTTCATCTTTGACACCGGCCTCGCACCGGCGAGCGTGGGCGCGGCCCGCGCGGCGCTACAGGTGTTGCGTCGGGAACCCGGGCGGGCGCGGCGCGTGCTCGAGGTGGCCGAACACCTGGCCGAGGTCACGGGCGCGGACCGGCCGACCTCGGCGGTGGTGTCGGTGATCCTGGGCGACGCGCACCGCGCCTATGCGGCCTCGCAGCGCTGCGCCGAGCTGGGGCTGCGAGTGGGATGCTTCCGCCCGCCGTCGGTCCCCGAAGGCACCGCGCGGCTGCGGCTGACCGCCCGCGCCGACCTGACCGACGCCGAGCTCGACGCCGCGAGCGAGGTGCTGACCACCGTGCTGACCGGACACTGGTCGGACGTGGCCGGTTCCGCGCTGGCAGGGGCCGCCGCGGCCGTCGAGATGCGCACATGACCACCGCACGCCTCGGACAGGCCGTCCTCACCGGCACCGGCACCGACGTCGGCAAGACCGTCGCCACCGCGGCACTTGCCGCGCTCGGGCGGGCCGCCGGGCTGGACGTGGGCATCTGCAAGCCCCTCCAGACCGGGCTCGGCCCCGGGGAGCCGGGGGACGCCCACGAGGCCGCCCGGCTCGCCGGGGTGACGCGCACGCTCGAGGTCCGGCGGCTGCCGGATCCGCTGGCGCCCGAGACCGCGGCGCGGGTCGCCGGCCAGCCGCAGCCGACGCTGGCCGGGCTCGTCGACCCGATCCGCGGGTGGCTCGGTGGGGCCGACACCGCGACGGCGCAGCCGAGGCTGGACCTCGTCGAGGGCGCGGGCGGACTGCTCGTACGGCTGGGCACGGACCTGACGATCCTCGACCTGGCCGCCGCCCTCGGGGCCCCGCTGGTCGTGGTCACGCGCGCCGGGCTGGGCACGCTCTCGGACACCGAGCTCACGGTCCGTGCGATCGAGGCCGCCGGCCTGCGGTGCGCGGGGATCGTGGTGGGGTCGTGGCCCGCCGAGCCGAATCTGGCCGAGCGGTGCAACCTCGAGGACCTGCCGCGACTGACCGGGGTCCCGCTGCTCGGGCGGATCCCCCACGGCGCCGGCGGGCTGGCCCCGGACGAGTTCGCCCGCCGGGCACCGGGATGGTTCTCCGCGGGCGCGACGGCGGCACTCCTCCCCGGCCACCTCCCCTCGCGACCACGCTGAGGTTCTCCCTCGGGGGTCGACCAGAGCCTGTCGATCGCACTGATCGCGGACCCCCGGTTCGGGTCGCGGGGACACCACCCGGACCACCCACATCCGCCCTCCGGGCACGACCCCCACGGACACGCGGGAGGATAGGCCTATGCCGATCCCCTACCTCGCCTCACACACGGACTGAGAAGAGTCGTGGAGTTCCTCACCGTCCTGTTCCTCATCGGTATCACCGCCGAGGCGATGACCGGCGCGCTGGCCGCCGGTCGCGAGCGCATGGACCTGTTCGGAGTGGTGATCGTCGCCTGCGTCACCGCCATCGGCGGCGGCTCAATACGGGACGTCCTGCTCGGTCACTATCCACTCATCTGGGTGCAACACCCTTCCTACCTCGCCCTGGTCGCGCTGGCTGCGGTCCTCACCGTTGTCGTCGCCCCGATCATGCGGCACTTCAGAGTGCTTTTTCTTGGACTCGACGCACTCGGACTGGCGGTTTTCGCGATCATCGGTGCCCGGATCGCTCTCGAGATGGGGCACGGCGTCATCATCGCCGTCGCCGCCGCGGTCATCACAGGCGTCTTCGGGGGAGTCATGCGTGACCTCCTGTGCGACCGTGTCCCGCTGGTGTTCCGCCAGGAGTTGTACGCCAGCATCGCCATCTTGGCCGCGCTCCTGTTCATGGGACTGGCGGCTGCGGGCGTCCCGGAGAACTGGGCCGCTGTGATCACCCTGGTCGTGGGGTTCGGCCTGCGGGTGGCCGCGATCCGCTTCAAGCTCGGTCTACCGGTGTTCGACTACTACCAGCAGGCCGAACGCCGCCCTCTGGGCAGTCGTCGTAGGCATCGCTGGAGCATCCGGGGCTCGTCGGACGACCTGGACTGACGAATCTATCGACTCGACAGTAGAGCCACGCCTTCCCCGGACAGCTGATCCAGGTAGGTCCGGCGGCCGGCCATCGCCATGACCAGAGCGAGCACCGGGCCGGCGACCTCGGGGCCGTCGCCGGCAGAGAAGTCACTGTCGGTCGCCCGCAACGACACACCCGCGACCGTGGTCTTGCTGTTCACCGTGAAGTCGCGCGAGGAGTAGAACCGGGCGACCTCGGTGGCGGCGCCCGTGTCAGCGCGGCTCGGGAGCCCGAGAGGCTGCCGGATGTCCTCGGAGTGCACGATCACCTCGCCCAGGTACGCGGGCAGGTCCCCGGTCGGCGCGACGGTCGAGTCGATCACCGCACGGAAGCGATCCAGGGTCTCCTGCGGTGTAGCGCCGAGGTGCTCGCGCAGGCGTCGCTCGTTGTGTACGGCGGGCCGGAATCCGGCCGCGACGATGCTCCGTATCCACGCCCACCTACCGACCGACGCCGCAGCGGTGAGGTGCGCGACCACGTGCTCGACGTCCCATGCGCCGCACAGGGTCGCGTGCTTCCACTGCGCGGCCTCGAGCCCGGCCAGATCGTCGGCCAGGTCCTTGCGCGCCCGGTGCGTTGCCTGCCATATGTCCATGTCCCGTCCCTTTCGTTGCCTCCCCCGACTCGACCGGGCGCAAGCATTCACGAATGCGGCGGTCTGCCAGCAGTGATCACCGTATCCGCGAAGCCACAGAGTGCCGTGTCGATCTACCCTTCTGCCGAAACTCCCACAGGCTTCAACGTGGGCCCCTCGAATCGCCGTCGCCGAACTCTCCCGGCTGTACGATCGGGTAAATCATGTGATCCACATCACGAGCGAGTCCGTTAGGGACAACCGTGAGACCCCACCGCCGGAAGGCGCCCATGCCCGAAGAAGACACTGCTGCCCCGCTCATGCCCGAGCTCGCCAGTTACGGGCTCGCCGGTCACTCAGCGGCACCGGCCGACCTGCTGACAGAAGTCTCCCGCGCCGAGGATCTCGGACTCGGCTCGATCCTGCTGTCGGAACGCTTCGCGCTCAAGGACGCAGGAGTGATGGCCGGGGCGGCGGTCGCCTCATCGAGCCGCATCGGCATCGGCACGGCCGCGACCAATCACAACACGCGTCACCCGCTAGTCACGGCCACCATGGCCACCACGCTGCACAGAATGTCGGGCGGACGCTATGCGTTGGGACTGGGCAGGGGCATCCCGCTCCTGTTCGACATCATGGGGCTGCCCCATGTCACCTCGGCGCAGCTCGCCGACGCCATCGGCATCTACCGCACCCTGTGGCGAGGCGGAGCGGTGGCCGGACACGATGGTCCCGCCGGCACCTACCCCTACCTGGTACAAGACACCTCCTTCGACGAGGACATCCCAATCCTGCTCATGGCGATGGGGGACAACTCGCTGCGCCTGGCCGGGCAGCTGGCCGACGGGGTGGTGTTACACACCTTCATGTCGGACGCGGCTGTGGAGCGGTCGGTGCGGTTGGTCCGCGAGTCCGCAGAGAAGGCCGGCCGCGACCCCGCATCGGTGCGGATCTGGTCGGTCATGGCCACCATTGAGGAGTCGCTCGACGAGGCCGCGCGCCTGCGCAAGCTCGCCGGCCGGTTGGCCACCTACCTGACCGGGTACGGCGACGTCCTGGTTCGAGTGAACGGCTGGGACCCGGCCGGACTCGAATCGTTCCGCTCCGACGAGCGGCTGGCCGCCCATGCGGGCGCGCTCGACGCGACTGCCGACCTCGACATCCTCCGGCATGCCCGCGATGTGCTGCCGGATGAGTGGCTGGACTGCGCCGCCGTCGGCAGCGCGAGCCACTGCGCAGACCGGATCGAGGCGCAACTGGCGCTCGGTGCCGACTCGGTGGTCCTGCACGGAGCCACTCCGGATGAGCTCGCGCCCGTGCTCGACTTATGGCGAACCCGGCGGGACCCCAACCGCTTCACTCACCTCGATCCCAATCCGGGTCGATTCCTCTCGCGGAAGGACTCCCCGTCATGACCATCACCGAGACGCCGCAGGCGGACTCGACCCGCCCCGCCGTCGCGAGCACTCCAGAGGAGGTCACCGCGGAGTGGCTCTCGACGGCGCTCGCGACACCTGTGCACTCGGTGCGCACGGAGACCATCGGGACCGGCCAGATCGGGTGCTGCGTCCGAGCCCACGTCGAGGGCGACGGGCTCCCACGGACACTGTTCGTCAAGCTGCCGAACCCGGACGAGGGCATGCGGCCACTGCTGCACGGCGCGTATCGCAGCGAGGTGTTGTTCTACCGCGACCTCGCGCCGACGCTGGACGTGCGGGTGCCGCACTGCCGGTTCGCGGCCCTCGGCGAGCGGGAGGGAGAGTTCACGCTCGTGCTCGACGACGTCGCGCCTCGCGTGCAGGGCGACCAGCTGGCCGGGCTGTCCGTCGCCGACGCGCGTGACAGCGCCGTGAACCTCGCCGGCCTCCACGGGCCACGGTGGTGCGATCCGTCACTGCGCGAGATCGCGGGCTTGTCCGTGCCGTCTGACGACGACAACGAGACGCTTCAGGACCTGGGAGGGCCAGCACTGGAGGCGTTCCTTGCCGAACTCGGGGACCGTCTCTCCCCCGACGAGCGGAAAGCCCTGTCCGAGATCGCGCCACTCATCGCTCAGTGGGCCAACGGCCGCGCCGAGCGCTTCGGACTTCTGCACGCCGACTTCCGGGCCGACAACATGCTGATCGACCCCGAAGGGCGACTGCCCTCGTTGGCGTGTGACTGGCAGACGCTCACCACTGGTTTGCCCGGCCGGGACCTCGGCGGGTTCCTCGGCTCGAGCCTCACAGTGGACGATCGTCGGGCCGCGGAGCGCGGGATCGTCGCCGACTACCACCGCGCCCTGGTAGCGCACGGCGTGACGGGATACACGGTCGACGAGTGCTGGAACGACTATGTCTACGGGCTGCTGCAGACGCCGGTGGTCGGAATTTTCGGGTGGATGTACGGCACCCGGACCACGCGAGGCGACGAGATGTTCGCCCTGCTCATGCGCCGGTCCTGCCGGGCGATCGCCGACCATGGCGCCCTCTCGGTGGTCCGGGCGGGCTGACGAGCGAGATGCCCGGGCCCCGATTACCTGACGGGGCGTTCAGCCGACGTGCCAGTGACGGCGGATGAGCTCCTCGCGATCGTCCGCATCGTCTCCGGCCGCTGCGGTGTCGTTGTTGTCGTCGTCGTCGGTTTCATCGGTGTTGCGGAGGTCCGCGAGCAGGGCGTCGATGAGCGCAGCGGGGAAGACGCCGTCGGCTTCGAAGATCTCGCGCTCGGCCTCGAGTGCGTCGGCGGCCTCCTGGCGCGAGGTGGGTAGACTCTCGAAGTCGTCGTGGTTGTGGGTGCTGAGCCGCTCGGCCAGCTCCAGGCTCTCCGGATCGCTGAGCCCCTGCTTCGCCGCGACGGCCATGCCGGCCAGCAACAAGTGCACATCCGCTGAGCCGTCGCCGAGCCGGAACTCGACGGTCTGGTGATCCGTGGCGGGCTCGGGGATGGGTTCGGTGCTGCCGGGATTGGCGTGCGCGACCATGCCGTCCAGTACGCCCCCGCCCCAGGCCAACGGCACCCGGACGAGCCCGGTGCGGTCCTTCATTCCCCAGCAGATGTCTTCCGGCGACTCGTCACCCTCGGCGAATCGCAGGTAGGACGTGGGGACCGTGTTGCCGAACGCGGACAGCGCCCTCGCTGCGGACAGGTAGCCGGCGATCAGTCGACGTCCGGTGTCGTTGAGCCCGTCTTTCCCCACGATGGCGTTGGCGCCGTCGCGCACCAGCCGACTGTGGAAATGCAGACCGTTTCCCGCGCCCTCGCTGCTCACCAACGGGGCGAATGTCGCCTCGACACCATGGGCGTAGGCGACCTCGCGCACCACCCATTTGGCCAGGACGAGGTTGTCTGCCGCCTGCTCCAGCGGCACGGGCTGGAGCTCGATCTCGTGCTGGACCAGCTGCCGGTCCTCCTCGAGGATGTTGCCGACCTCTCCGTGGGCGTACTTGGGCGGCACGCCCATCGCACTGAGGTGACCCAGCACCTCCTCTCGAACCCGCCGGTGCTTCGAGAACGGACCCGACTCCTGGTAGCCGCGCTCCTCCTCCACGGGGAAGCTCTTCTCGGGCTCGTCGACGAGGTAGTACTCCAGCTCGCCGAAGGCCTCCAGCGTCATGCCGGTCTCCTGCGTGAGCACCTCGGCGGCGCGGCGCACGATCTGCTCGCGTGCGTGGCGCAGCGGCTTGCCGGCGTCGTCGTAGAAGGAACACAACACGTCGAGCGAGCGTTGCTCGCCGAAGGGATTGAGGAAGGCGGTGCGGTGGCGCGGGACGATGTAGACGTCGCTGGACTCAGTATCGGTGCCGGCGAAGACACTGGAGCCGTCCACGCGCTCGCCTCGTGTCAGCACCTCGAGGAGGTGCTCGCGCGAATTGATGGGAAAAGCCACCGCCTTGAGGCGCCCGTCGCCGCCGACGTAGCGCAGGTTGACCTGGTGCAGCTCCAACTGCTCGACCGCCCGCGCGAGGTCACCGGCGGTGAAGTCGGCTGTAGGCTTGCCGAGCAGGCGGACGAGTGGGTGGGGTTCCAGTGCGTCGATGGCCATACCGCATTCTACCGGCTCCAGCGCGGGATGGGGCCATCGAGCCGACGTCGCCCGCTCCGCCGGTCGGAGCAGGGCTCGGTCAGGTCGTCGCAGGTCGCCCGTGACGCCAGTAGCCGACAAAGTCCACGTTCCGCTCCCGGCCTGTCGGCGCCCGATGACGACTCGTCGCGAGGGACCCAACGCACCTTTATCCCGGGCGGCACCCGGAACTTCTGCCGGTCACCGGCCGTGGGGACCTCGATGATCGCGATCCCCCGGGCCGTCTCCGGGAGTGAGGCACAGATTCCGGCTACCGATCTCGCACGGGCAGCCCTCTGTCAGCCTTCCGCCCCGGGGAGCAATTGCGCATCAAGACAGGTCGAGGAATCCGCGCAACTGCTCCAAGGCGCCACGGGCCACGGTGTAGTACGCCCATCTGCCACGCTGCTCACGGGTCAGCAGACCTACGTCGACGAGACGTTTGAGGTGATGACTGACCGTGGGTTGGCTGATGTCCACCACATCGAGAAGGTCGCAGGCGCACACGGATTCGCAACCACGCGCCGCGATATGCGACAGGAGCCTGAGCCGCGTGGGGTCGGCCAACGCCTTGAACCCGGCGGCCATTGACTCCGCGGTGGGGGCGTCAACGGGCGTGCGCGAGAGCGAGCAGCATCCGCCCGCCGCGGGGTCGCCGACCAGCGCCGCGCCTGCCACTGAACTCGTCGTCGTCGTTGTCGTCGTCATACCCTCACCGCCTCCCCGCTAGGTCAGATTGACGATCATCAATATGCCATCCTAGCCTCATCCATAGATATACATCGATCTGACGGGAGCCTCGCCACTGATGAGCGCCACCACTTCTGCGCGCAGTGCCGCCCCGGTCGCCAAGGAGATGTCGTTCCTCGATCGCTACCTGGCCGTCTGGATCCTCGCGGCGATGGCCGCCGGACTAGTCCTGGGCCGCTTCGTCCCCGGCCTGGACCGCGCCCTCGATTCGGTGCAGGTCGGCGGCATCTCGGTCCCCATCGCCGTGGGCCTGCTGGTCATGATGTACCCCGTCCTGGCCAAGGTGCGCTACGACGAGACCCACCGGGTGACCGGCGACCGGAAGCTGCTCGGACTGTCACTGCTACTCAACTGGATCGTCGGCCCGGCATTCATGTTCACGCTCGCCTGGGTGTTCCTTCCTGACCTGCCGGAGTTCCGCACAGGGCTGATCATCGTCGGCCTGGCCCGCTGCATCGCCATGGTGTTCATCTGGAACGACCTGGCGTGCGGCGACCGCGAGGCGGCGGCCGTCCTGGTGGCCATCAACTCGGTCTTCCAGGTGGTGGCCTTCGGCGCGCTGGGCTGGTTCTACCTGCAGATCCTGCCCGGCTGGCTGGGGCTGGAGAAGGTGTCGGCGGAGTTCTCGGTGTGGGCGATCGTGCTGTCCGTGCTGGTCTTCCTCGGCATCCCCTTGCTCGCCGGCTTCGCCACGCGCGTTCTCGGCGAACGCGCGAAGGGCCGCACCTGGTACGAGGAGACGTTCCTGCCGCGGATCGGCCCGTGGGCGCTGTACGGCCTGCTGTTCACGATCGTCCTGCTGTTCTCGATGCAGGGCGAGGCCATCACCTCGCATCCGCTCGACGTAGCCCGGATGGCGATCCCTCTACTCCTGTACTTCGTCCTGATGTTCTCGGCCAGCCTCCTGCTCGCCCGTGGCGTGGGGCTGAACTACGCCAAGTCCACCTCGGTGGCGTTCACGGCGGCGGGAAACAACTTCGAGCTCGCGATCGCGGTATCGATCGGCACGTTCGGTATCGCCTCGGGCCAGGCGCTCGCCGGCGTCGTGGGTCCGCTCATAGAGGTCCCCGTGCTGGTCGGCCTGGTCTACGTCGCACTGTGGCTCGGCCCGCGCCTGTTCCCCGGCGACCCCACTCTCCCGAACCGCTCGACCACCGGAGCCCGGTCATGAGCAACGCCCCAGACGCGGCCGACGCCGTGGACGCCCAGGGAGTCCCGAGTGTCCTCTTCGTCTGCGTCCACAACGCAGGCCGCTCACAAATGGCCGGCGGCTACCTCGAGCACCTGGCAGGCGGACGGATCGAGGTCCGTTCCGCCGGTTCGGAGCCCGCGGACCAAGTCAACCCGGCCGCGGTGGCGGCGATGGCCGAGGACGGAATCGACATCACCGCGGCGTCGCCCAAGGTCCTCACCACCGACGCGGTCCGCGCCTCCGACGTGGTGATCACCATGGGCTGCGGTGACACCTGCCCGATCTTCCCCGGCAAACGCTACGAGGACTGGGATCTCGCCGACCCCGCAGGCCAGGGCCTCGACGCCGTCCGCCCGATCCGGGACGAGATCAAGCAGCGCATCACCGCGCTCATCGCCGACCTCCTCCCGCCCCCGGCATTCTGAACCCGGCAATCTGAGGTTTCTCCAAGAGTGCGTGGTCCTGCATGAAAAGCCGGTAAATGAACGACAAATGCCTTCCGTCACCGGCGTGGCCGCGGTAATAATCAGCTCAGGCACACCGCCCGACCGGCCACGATCCGGGTCGGGGGCCCCGCCCGACCAGTGCCCTCCGGCGACGGCCCCCTTCCCGCCCCGCAACGCTCCATGCTGACGTGAAGGGATCCCGCCATGTCGACATCACTTCCGACCACCGCCGACGATCCGACCGTTCCCGTCCCGGACACTCCCGCGGACACCCCCACGCTCGATGTGCACGCGCTCAACGCGGACGCGAGCGCCCTGGCCCGCAAGTTCGACGGGATGGTGTCCGAGGAGACCATCGAGCGGATCGTCTACGAGTCGTACACGACCCTGCACCGCTCGGCGCGGGTCAAGACGCACCTCGCGGCACTCGCCAAGCATTTCGCCGAGGACCGTATCCGAGCGCTCGCCGTGGCTCGCGGCGCGATCGAGGCGACGGTCCCTCAGGTCCTTTTCGTCGACGCGCGCAACTCGGGTCGTTCCCAGATCGCCTCGGCTCTGCTCACGCACTATGCGGGCGGCAACGTGGAGGTCCGCTCCGCGGGCACGAACCCGGGCCACGAGGTGCACCCGGAGGTCTACGAGGCGATGAACGACCGCGGCGTGGCCCTGCTCCGCGCGTTCCCCAAGCCGCTCACCGACGACGTGGTGCGGGTCTCCGACTACGTGGTGATCCTGGGTGACGTGGACGAACCGCCGCGATACTCGGGCAAGGAGTACCTGACCTGGGACGTGGCCCCGGCCAAGGGCGCGTCCGCGGACGAGGTCCGGGCGATCATCGACGACGTGGATACGCGCGTGCGGGCCCTGTGGGAGGAGATCCGCACCGACGAGTGACGGCCAGGCCCGGTTGGACACCGGGCCTGCCCCGGCACGCCGCGACGGTGAGCCTGGTATTCCCTGACCCGCCGCCGAGGTCTACTGTGACTGCTCGTGATCGTGTACGGGCACACGCCCTCACCCACTCTCCGGCGACTCGTCGAGCGCCTGAGGCTCAGCCCTGTGCGCGTCGTGACGCTGAGCTTCGCCGCGGCGATCGTCCTGGGGACCGGGCTCTTGCTGCTGCCCGCCTCGTCGGTCGGCAGTGCGCCCACCTCGCTCACCGACGCTGCGTTCACGGCCACCTCCGCTGTCTGCCTGACCGGGCTCATCACCGTGGACACCGCGGTCCACTGGACCCCGTTCGGTCACGGTGTGATCGTGGCGCTGATCCAGGTGGGCGGCCTGGGGATCATGACCCTCGCCTCGCTGGTGGTGCTCCTGCTCGCCAACCGGATCGGCCTCAAGGCGCGGATGAACACGGCCGCCGAGGCCCGCACCGCCGGCATCGGAGACGTCCGCGACGTGGTGATCGGCGTCGTCCGGCTCAGCCTCGGGATCGAAGCGCTCACCGCAATGGCACTGACCGCGCGGTTCGCCGTGGGATACGACGAGCCGTGGCCGCGCGCGATCTGGCTGGGCGTCTTCCACGCGGTGTCCGCGTTCAACAACGCCGGCTTCGCCGTGTTCAGCGACAACATCGTCGGTTTCGCCACCGACCCCTGGATTTGCGTGCCCCTCATGGTGGCGGTGATCCTGGGCGGGATCGGTTTCCCTGTCCTGTTCGAGATAGGACGACGACTACGACCGGCCACCGGCAGACCGTGGCGCCCCTGGAGTCTCACCACCCGCCTGACGCTCGGCACCACGGCCGCGTTGATCGTGACCGGGGTCGGCGCCGTCCTGGCCCTGGAGTGGAGCCACACGCTGCAGCCGTTCGGGCTCGCCGACAAGATCCTGGTGGCGGCGTTCCAGGGAATCATGCCGCGTACGGCAGGCTTCAACAGTGTCGACTACGGGCAGATGGACGACGCGACCCTGCTGGTGACCGACGTGCTCATGTTCATCGGCGGCGGCAGCGGAGGCACGGCCGGCGGCATCAAGGTCACCACGTTCGCGGTGTTGCTGTTCGTGATCCTCGCCGAGGTCCGCGGCGAGAAGTCCGTGACGATCTTCGACCGCCGCATCGACACCCGCGTCCAGCGGCAGGCCCTCGCGGTGGCGCTCATCGCCGTGGGGCTCGTCATGTCCTCCACGCTCGTCCTGCTGGCGGGCACGGATTTCGATCTCAACGCGCTGCTGTTCGAGGTGACCTCCGCCTTCGCGACGGTCGGACTGTCCACCGGCATCACCGCGCAGCTTCCCACCTGGGGCCAGTGGCTCCTCATCCTGCTCATGTACCTCGGCCGCATCGGTCCCATCACGATGGTCAGCGCTCTCGCCGCACGTCAACGGACGCGGCTCTACGAACTCCCCACCGAAAGGCCCCACATTGGCTAGACGATCCGCTCCCCATGTCGTGGCCGTTCTCGGCCTCGGCCGCTTCGGTCGCTCACTCGCCCTGGAACTCATGTCGCAGGGCGGCGAGGTCCTGGGCGTCGACGCCAGCGAGTCCGTCATCCAGAAGGTCTCCAGCCGACTCACCCACACCATCGTGGCCGACACGACCGATGAGGAGACCCTGCGCCAGATCTCGGTGCACGAGTGCGACCGCGCCGTGGTGGGCATGGGCTCCGACCTCGAGGCGAGCCTGCTGACCGCGTCCGCACTGGTCAACCTCGGTATCCCGTCGATCTGGGCCAAGGCGACCAGCAACTCGCACGCGAGGATCCTCAGTCAGATTGGCGTGCACCACGTGGTGCGGCCGGAGCACGACATGGGCAAGAGGGTCGCGCATCTGGTCCGCGGGCGGATGATCGACTACATCGAGTTCGACGACGGATTCGCCATGGTCAAGACCACCGCGCCGGAGTTCGCGCTCGGAAAGCCCCTCGGCAGCTCCGGTATCCGCGACTCCCACGGGGTCACGGTGGTGGCCGTCAAGCACCGGGGCGGCGGCTTCACCTACGCCACCGCGGAGACCGTCCTCCAGCCCGGCGACACGGTCATCGTCTCCGGAGCAGTCCGCGACGCCGAGAGATTCGCCGACCTCCGCTGAAAGCGCCGACCTCCCCTGAATGGCGCCGACCTCCGCTGTCCCACCCGGAGAGGGCTGGTGACCGCCGGCGACCGGGCCTCTCGCGGCGCGGCACCGAGTGCAGTCCGACCGGCTGCGTACCCTGCGGTCCATGCTGACATGCGAAGTCGTCGTCATCTCATCGCCGGCCCACGGTGAGGGGCGCTAGCGACAATGCCTCGCCTCACACACCCGCGCCTCGTCCTGACCTGGGCGGGTCTGCTCCTCACCGCGGCTGTCACGGTCATGGTCCTGGTGCAGGCCGCGACCGAGTTCATGCTGGACCTCGAGGTGTTCCAGGATGTCGGACGCGCGTTGGTCAACGGTCAGGACCTGTACTCGGAAGACTTCCCGACCCGCTCCGGGTTCCGGTTCATCTACCCGCCGTTCGGCGCAATCATCTTCGCCCCACTCGCACCGCTGGACGCGACCGTGGCGCAGGTCGTCTGGTCGGCGGCCACCATCGCCTCGGTGTGGGCGATCCTGGCCATGGTCGCCGTGCGGCTGAAGCTGGACCGTCCCGGGATCATCGCGCTCGCGTTGACCGGGGTCGCACTGCTGTCCGAGCCGCTGCGCTCGAACCTCATGTTCGGGCAGATCAACGTCTTCCTGTTCCTCATGGTCACCGCCGACGTCCTCGGGTTCACCCCCAGACGGTTCCGCGGCGTGCTGCTCGGCGTGGCCGCGGGCATCAAGATCACCCCGGCCGCGTTCGCGTTAATGTTCCTCGTCCGCAGGGACTGGGCCTCGCTGGCACGCTCGGTGGCGGCGGTGTTCGCGACGATCGTCGTGGGCCACCTGGCACGGCCGGCGGAGTCGCTGCACTTCTGGACCCACGAGTTCTGGGTGACCGACCGCGGCGGCCATCCCTGGTTCGTCCCCAACCAGGCGCTGAGCGGACTGCTGACGCGGGCCCGACTGACGCCCGAGCAGATCGAGATCCCCGTCCTCGGCTTCTTCCTGGTGGCGGCCATCGCGGCGACCTGGGGCGCTTGGCAGTTCACCCGCCGGGATCGTCCGGTCGACGCGCTGCTGCTGGTCGCGCTGGGGGTGTTCGTCGCGTCGCCCGTGGCGGTGACCCACCACTGGTCGGGCGTGATCATCGCGTTTGCCTTCCTGCTGGTCCCGCGGCGCCCGCTCGTGCGCTGGACCGTGGCGGCGCTGGCGCTCTCGCATCTGATCGGCACGCACTACGCGTACGCGCCGATCGCCGACTCCCCCGGCGAACACCTCCTGCAGTGGCTCGTCGGCAATCTCCAGGGCATGACGGGCATCGCCGCGTTCGCGGTCCTGGTCGTCGACGCGGTGCTCTCGTCGCGCGCCGGGTCGCGGACCCGGCCCGGGTCGGCGGCCCGGCCCGGGTCAGAAGCCGAATACGATGCGCCCGACGCCCAGGAACACCGCGAGGGCGCCCAGGACCAGCGCCGTGGTGTACTTCTCCCCGCGGCGGGAGTGCACCGCCACGGCGCCGATCATCACGACGCCCAGCGCGAAGGCCGCCACGATGACCAGCCACTGCAGCCCACCGACGAAGGCGGGGAGGATCACGCCGATCGCGCCCAGGATCTCGGCCCAGCCGATCGCCTTGATCGACCCGTCGGAGAAGTCCTCGACGTACGTCAGCCCCTTCTCGGCAAGCGCGGCGCGGGTGGACATGACCTTGCTGAACCCGGCGACGAGGAAGGCTCCCGCCAGAAGGACGGCAATAACCCAGAGGGCGATGTGCATGGTGTCTCTCCGATCTCGTGAATGATCGAGCGGCTGGTCAACCGGCTCGTCGGGCCGCTGACCTGGCTGCTACTCCCCGAACCACTGCCCGGCCACCAGCTCGAGTGACCGATTCCGCACGGCCGGATCGTGCGCGTAGGTGACGGTGATCAGCTCGTCGGCACCGGTCCGCTCGGCGAACTCGGCCATCTGCGCCGCGACCTTCTCGGGCGTGCCCACGGCGCTGATCTCGAGCATCGATGGGCTGGTGCCGGCGAACTCGGACGGGTCGACGGGCGGCTGGATCTTGCGCTGCCGCCCGCTACGGATGTCGAGGAACATCTGCTGCAGCGTGGTGAACTGTCGCTGCGCCTCCTCATCGGTCTCGGCGGCGAGGACATTGATCCCGGCCATCACGTACGGCTCGTCGATCTGCGCGGTGGGCTGGGAGGTGCTGAACGTCTCGCGGTAGACGCGCACGGCGTCGTCGATCTGGTCGGGCGCGAAATGCGAAGCGAGTGAGAACGGCAGGCCCAGCTGACCGGCGATGGAGGCGCCGTTGACGGTGGAGCCGAGCACCCAGATGGGTACGTCCATGCCCTGGGAGACGGACGAGAAGATGGGCGTGCTGTGCGCGGTCCCCTCCTCGCCGAACCAGCCTTGCAGGTCGAAGATGTGCCGGGCGAAGGCCTGCGGTTCGGCCGAGGAGCGAGACAGGGCCTGGGCGGTCATCCCGTCGGTGCCGGGCGCGCGTCCGAGCCCCAGGTCGATGCGCGGGCCGTGGATGTTGGCGAGCGTGCCGTACTGCTCGGCCACCATGAGCGGCGCGTGATTGGGCAGCATCACGCCGCCGGAGCCCACGCGGATCCGCTCGGTCACCGACGCCGCCTGGGAGATGAGCAGCGACGTGGCGCTGGAGGCGAGGTTGGGGGTGTTGTGGTGCTCGGCGAACCACAGCCGCGAGTAGCCCAGCCGGTCGGCCAGCTCCGCCGACTCCATGGACGCGGCGATCCCGTCGCGGGCGGTGGAGCCCTCCGGGATCGAAACCAGGTCGAGGATGCTCAGGGGGATGCTCACGAGGGCTCACCTTCTGCGGCACGGGGCCGCGGGACGGTCCGCGCCGACGGGAGGGGAAGCCGGTCCGGCGCCGGGACTGACGCTGATATGCGCCCCGATGCTACTCATTTCCCCGTGTCGGTGACGGATCACCTAGCCCCATCGGTGGCCGCGGAGGTGGCGTCGGGGACCGCCGGGATGACGACGACAAGGACGACGACGACCCCACCGTTCACCCGCCACGGTGACCTCGGCGGTCGCAGTGCGTGATAAAGCCCACCGCCCGCAAAATTACAGTCTGCGCAAGTCTGCACTTAGTGTAACTAAATGTTCTGATCGGGCCCGCCGGGAGGCCCGCGCCGTCTGTCGACACGCGCCTCCCTCCGACCCACGCCGCCCGTCGACGCACGCCGCCCTACGGAAGAGGACTTTCCACGCATGACTGACCGCTCCGAGGCCGAGGAGACCGCACCCCCGGCGATCAACCGCAAGATCTTGATGACCGTGTTGATCTCCGGGGCGTTCGTCATCATCCTCAACCAGACGCTCCTCAACACCGCGCTGCCGGCGTTCATGGAAGACTTCGGCATCACCGCCAGTGCCGCGCAGTGGGTGACGTCCATGGGTACGGCCATCCTGGTCACCATCATGGTCAGCACCGCGCGCGACCCGATGGTGTACGGCCTCGAGGGGCCGATCCACGGCGCCAACGTCGCGTTCTTCGTTTCGGGCGTCATCGCGGCCGTCGGCTTTGTGGGCGCGTTCTTCATCACCGACTCCAAGGGCCGGCCCGAGCTTGACGAGCAGGTCCGCGAGTCCGAGTAGGTGCGGGGTGCGGCGCCCATGACAACGACGACGACAACATCACCCGCGACCGCGGCTGCTCAGCGAGCCTGCGCCTCGAAGTAGTCGCGCTGGGCGGGGAAGTAATCGCTGAAGTCCGGCAGCGGACCGCCTGACAGCGAGGCCTCGAACTGGTCCAGGTAGTACTCCCATCCCGGCCCGATCTCGCCCACCGCGGCCGGGTCGATGCCGTGCATGACGAAGCGGAGTTCGGTGCCCGACGCCGAGGCCGTCAACTCGGTGGAGATGTCCCAGGTGCCGCCGCCGGAGTCGGTGCCGTCGTCGTTGTCGTCGTCGTTCCCGGCGGTGCCGTCGGCTCCGGCCTCGTTGCCCTCCTCCACCGACAGCACCCGAAGCAGGCGGGGCTCCTCGCACGCGAGGATCGTCATCCCGACCCACGGGGCGGTCTCCTCGAACCCGAGCTGGACGCGGATCGTCGCGCCGACGGCGCCCTCGCCCTCCCAGCGGCCGAACCAGCGCGCGGTGCGCTCAGGGTCGGTGAGGCCGACCCAGACGTCGGCGACCGGCAGGGGCAGGGAGCGGGTGAGGACCAGGTCGTGGCCGGCGCCCGAGCGTACGAGCCGGCCGGTCGGCGTGGGGGCGCTCATGCCGCGACCTCGTAAGTGGCGAGGGCCTGCCGGACGTCCTCCGGCGGCGCAATGGGCTTCTTGGCCTCGGAGTCCACCCACACGTAGCGATTGGATACCTCGGCCACGAGCTCGTCGCCCCGGTGCATCTGGAAGCGCAGCATCATCGAGGTGGTGCCGAGGCGGACGAGCAGGCCGGTGATCACCAGCTTGTCGCCCGGCCGGCACGGCAGCAGGAAGCGCAGGTTCGACTCCGCCACCACCATGTCGTAGCCCCGCCCGGCGAGCTCGGTCTACGGTCCCACCACCGTCTCCAGCGTCTGCAGGCTCGCGATGTCCGCGTACGCCAGGTAGTTGGCGTTGAACACGATCCCGGAGGGGTCGCACTCGTGGTAGCGCACCGTCAGCTCGGTCCGCGGCATCGCGGTGTTCGGATCCATCCCCACGTACCTCCTGGTTACCCGGCGGGCCGGCGCTCGGACCCTGGCGTACTGACGCGCAGCACCGGGCGGACCCGGCGCTGCACGGCCGAGCCGCGCCTGCGGGCAAGGCTATCGGCCACGCTGAGGGGATCACGGCATAACGGGACGACAAGGGCCAGCCGATGAAGCCCGCCCATCCCGCATCCCCGGGAGCACAAGTCCCGCCACTCACTGTCGCACCCATGAGGTATCAATAAAGCGACAAGCCGAAGCCTCATCACTCGAGCAAGGACGCAATGTCAAAGACGATCACAGTAGTTGGCGCAGTTTTCAGCTCCAGCGAAGCGGTGCTTGCGTTCCGCCGCAACGCTGACCGCTCCGCCGGCGGCCAGTGGGAGTTTCCGGGCGGCAAGGTAGAACCAAACGAAACCCCGGAAGAGGCCTTGCGTCGAGAAATCCTTGAGGAACTCGGCCTAGACGTGACTGTAGGACCTCTGATTGACCGATCAAGCACTGTCGTTGGCGAGAACACTATCGACCTTGCCTGCTATCACGTAAGCACCGATCAGTATCCAACCGAAAGCTCGGACCACGACAAGATCGTTTGGCAGCCACTTAACAAGATCGACCAACTAGATTGGGCAAAGCCAGACCTTCCGACAATTGAAAAACTCTTGAAAGCGCGCAAATGACAGAGCCACTTCCGCTCGGACTATACGAGACTCTACTGACCCAGCAGTACTCACGTCGACTTACGGCCACCGAGGCCGAAGCACACTATTCGTCACCTGACGACGATGACTTACCCCTCCTCCTGTCGCGCCACATTCAGAATCTCGTCCATGAGCGGCTTTCTGGAAAGACTTCCGCTGAGCAGCTCGCCATCGTTGAAGAACTTCTAAAGACTTTTGACGATGATCAACGAATAGCAACCAACAAGCTACTTCACGCCATAACCGCCCATGGAAATCGTCGACCAAACCGGCCCTCTCATTCACTTTCTGCCGGAGCTCTTCTCACCAACTCCCGAGACGAACCAAACCTCGGAAATGAAATCTCCCTGGAAATGGAATCCGCCGACCGGGTAGATCTGCTTTGCGCTTTCGTCAAATATTCTGGGATCCGCGTAATTGAGCATCAGCTATCCGCACTTCGACGACGCGGAGTACCTTTACGAGTAATTACCACAACATACATGGGCGCAACTGAAAAACGCGCACTGGACGTCCTTGTCCGCGATTTTGGCGCCCAGGTTCGGGTCAGCTACGAAATATCTTCGACCCGACTCCATGCAAAGGCTTGGTTGTTTCACCGCTCTAGCGGATTCAACACTGCATACATCGGTAGCTCGAATCTATCAAAGCCCGCACTTGTCGACGGACTCGAATGGAACGTCAGGCTTGCGGAAGCAACAAATGGTACGGAAATAGCGAAGTTCTCAAAAGTCTACGACTCGTACTGGAGCTCACAGGACTTCGAAGAGTACGACCCTGACCGAGACGCCGACCGCCTAACCGCCGCCCTGGGCACCGCAGATATTTTTTCGCGTCGGGAGCATTCGGCAATCCCATCACAGTCCCCCACCGGTGATTCCAGTATTGCCGATAAGGCACCACATCCACCGGCCTATTACCACGGAGAGGGAGGCTACCCTGCCGGCGCTTTACACTCCGGTAGCGAGTCGGCCCCACCCCGGCTTGAGCTTGTCCAGCCTGATGAGCTACCGGTAGCCCGCTTCACCCCCTACCCACACCAACGTCGCATGCTGGAGACGCTGGAAGTCGAACGCCGAATTTTCAACCGGCATCGAAACCTGATTGTTGCAGCTACCGGAACAGGCAAGACGGTCGTAGCGGCCCTGGACTATCTACGCCTAAGCGAAGAGACTGGCCGCCAACCAACTCTGCTTTTTGTCGCACATCGCAAGGAAATCCTCTCGCAAGCGCGTTATACATACCGTGCAGTCTTGGGCAATCCGTCATTTGGCGAACTGTTCGTCGGTGGAGAAAAGCCAGTCAGAGGCACTCACGTATTTGCGAGCATCCAGTCGATCACTCGAATGAAAGATGCACTTCTTTCAAGCGAGTGGGAAGTCATCGTTGTCGACGAGTTTCACCATGCTGAAGCCGAAACGTACCAGCGATTTATGCAGAACTTCTCGGCAGATGAGCTACTTGGCCTCACCGCAACTCCCGAGCGGGCCGACGGCGTAAACGTGAGCAAATTCTTTGGCGGAAAGGCTGCCGCGGAGCTCCGCCTTTGGGATGCACTGAACCAGGATCTACTGTGCCCATTTCACTACTATGGCATATCGGATGAAACCGACCTCACCTCGATCAAGTGGAGCGGGCAAGGATACGACACAACTCAGCTTTCAAACCTCTACACCGGCAATGACGCTCGAGCAGTCCTCGTCCTTCGGGCTCTCAACGAGAAGGTCCTCAACCCACAATCGATGCGCGCGCTTGGGTTTTGCGTCACCATCGAACATGCTGAATATATGGCGCGCTGGTTTGCTGACCATGACATTCCCGCGATTTCCATAACTTCTGGAACATCACGGGAAGACCGAGAACGTGGCGTCGCAGATCTAAAGTCAGGCCGCATAAAGTGTATTTTCACAGTCGACGTCTTCAATGAAGGTGTCGACATACCTGAAGTCGACGTTGTACTTATGCTCCGGCCGACATACAGTTCTACAATCTATATTCAGCAACTAGGCCGAGGATTGAGACGCTCACCAGGCAAGCCATTGCTTACTGTCCTCGACTTTGTTGGACATCATCGAGCCGATTTTGACCTGTCTGCTCGCTACATGATGATGACCGGACAAACACGTCGTGAGCTCGCAGACGACCTCGCGGTTGGCTATCCAACTCTCCCCGGCGCATCCCGCATAGTTCTCGATGAAATCGCACGCAAAGAAATCCTCGATTCTGTTCAACGCGCCACGTTGCGTTCCAACATGCCGGCACTTGTGGCCGACGTACGTTCGGTCGGAGCTGAGAAGACTCTCGTCGCATTCCTCGAAGCTTCTGGACGCACTCTAGACGAGGTATACCGTGCAGATCGCTCTTGGCACACCATTCTGTTGAAAGCGAAGGGACAAGCTCCTGCACCGAAGGAAGAGCATGCGTTACTAAAGCGACTGCATCGCCTACGTACTGTTGATGATCTCGATCGAATTGAGAACTACACACGCGTTGCCACTGCTATTCGCGACGGTGTCGAGATTGACCAGACAGATGCATGGGCCAGAATGTTGATTGACTTCATGCTGCCAAAAGATAAGTTCTCTAGTTTCGACGAACCGGTCGAGCAGCTTTCTGGGTACCCAAGCGTGCTTGAAGAGATTCCAGAACTGATGGAGGCTGCCCGCAACAACATAGAGATGCTTCCACTCCCACTTGGACGAGGGCTCGAGTCTCTTCCACTGAGGTCTCATGCCCGTTACCAGCGAGAGGAACTCCTTTCGGGGCTAAAATGGGCGACGCTGGATCGTCGTCCCGGTATTCACCGGGAAGGAGTTCTCTGGGCGCCCGAGGTCAACACGGACTTGTTCCTCATCAACCTACATAAGGACGAGAAGACCTTCTCAGAGACGACGAGGTATCGCGATATTCCGGTTACGAAGGATTTGTTCGACTGGGAGTCCCAGTCAACAACAAGGCAGGCTTCACCGACCGGCAGAAGGTACATAACCCATCGAGAGAATGGCACAAATATTCTACTTGCCGTTCGTAATGCCCCCAAAGATGAGTTAGGCACCGCTCCTTTTCTTCTCCTCGGGACCTCACAGCTCGAATCTTACGAAGGCGAGCGACCGATCCGTTTCCGTTGGCGGCTCGATCGATCGATGCCAGCTGAAGTGCTGGCTCAAGCATCTGTCATTGGAGCGTGATTGATTAGCAGCAACCCACCAAGCTCCGCTTGGCCAAAGTCGATTCTTCCACTCAAGGGCATGCCATTACTTGGCATCGAACTCGCTGGGAAATTGCCGTTGGGACTTGATGGCTTCGACTGCTTTCATACTCGAACGCCTTCATCCGGCCAGCCCACCCGGCCCATGATCACCGTCGGGCGGATGGTCGGCGGGGAGAAGGGTCGTTGTCGTCGTCGTTCTGGTTCTTCTCTCCTCGCCCGCGCCGGGAATCCTTGATTCCACACGCCGGTCACCACCTCGGCGGCTAGCGTCGAGCGCACCCCTTGTCACCAGCCCCCAGGAGTCCGCATGGTCACCCTCACCGTCCTGTACCCCACGCCCGGCGACGTGGACGCGTTCAACGCGCACTACTTCGACACGCACATCCCGCTGGCCGGCAAAGTCCCCGGTCTCGACGCCGCCCGCGTCACCCGGTTCCACCCCGGCCCCGACGGCTCGGCGCCCCAGTACCACCTCATGGCGCAACTCGAGTTCGCCGACGCCGAGACCATGGGCTCCGCCCTCGCGAGCGAGGAGGGGCAGGCGCTCTCCGCCGACGTGGCCAACCTCCAGGTCACGCCCGTCATGCTCACCGGCGACACGCAGTAGCCGTCCCCGATCTGCAGGGACCCCGGAACTCGGCGACCCTGCCGCCCGCCTTCAACGGGGAGCGGCAGGGACGGCCGGGATCTCGTGCAGGCCCCGCCGAACAGGATCGAGCTGCGCGTTGTCGAGCGATGTGGCCTCCTGTCAGGGCTGGACGCCCGGACACGATGGGACGTGCAACTCCCAC
>NZ_BRVN01000010.1 GCF_026011735.1 Dietzia sp. NCCP-2495
GGCTGAGCTCGGGTTACCGCAGCTGACCGCGGCTGGTGAGCTCCGGCAGTCGAGATGTCCCCGCGCCGCTAGCCTCGCCCTGCTAGATGTTCGAGTCCAGTGCCGGGAAGCTGGAGGGCAGTCCTGCAGCGGCGTCGCCCGGGCCGCCGGCGTTCCCGACGGAGCCCGCGGCGGCGACCTCGGCCACCTTCGCTGGATCGAGGCCGAGCGAGTAGCAGGTCATGGACAGCGATCCGGCCGCGTAGCCTTCGACGAGCACGTCCAGCGGCGTGGTGTCCGCGAGTCCGGCGAGGTAAAGCAGCGGCAGGTAGTGGTCGGGCGTGGGGACGGCCTTGGTGAAGTCGCCGTGGCCGTCGAGGGTGAGGATCCGGCTGGGATCGTCTATGAGCAGTTCCCGGGCGGAGTCGTCGAAGCGCCGGGCCCAGTCGAAGCCGGTATCCGGCTTGGACATGTCGACCGCGCGCAGGTTGTGCACCACGTTGCCGCTGCTGATGATCAGCACGCCGTGCTTGCGCAACTCGGCCAGCTTCCGGCCCAGGTCCAGGTGCTTCTCCGGCTCCTTGAACGCGTTGAGTGAGAGCTGGAGGACCGGGATCGAGGCGTCCGGGAACGCGTGCACGAGAACGGACCAGGTGCCGTGGTCGATCCCCCAGCTGTCGACGTCGTGGCCGACCCAGGTGGGTTTGACCACGTCCACCACGAGGTCGGCGATCTCGGGGTCGCCCGGCGCCGGGTACTCCACGTCGAACAGGTCCTGCGGGAAGCCGTAGAAATCGTGGATCGTCCGGGGCCGGGTCATGGAGGTGACGGCGGTGGCATTGGTGTACCAGTGCGCAGAGACCACGAGGATCGCGCGCGGGCGCGGGACGGCCCGCCCGAAGGCGGCCCAGGCGGCGGTGTAGCGGTTGGACTCCAGGGCGTTCATCGGATTGCCGTGGCCCAGGAAGGCGGCGGGCATCATGTCGGTGGGAACGGATTCAACGGACACGGGAGCCTCCGGGGACATCGGGTGGGGCACCCGCGACTCTATGCCGCCGGACCCACTGCTGCTCTCGGATTCACTACTCCCAGATCCGCGCGAACGGGAACGCGGCCTCGTACTGGGCGGCCAGCTCGAGGAGGAGCCGGTCCTCACCGCGGCGGGAGGACAGGTGCATCCCGATCGGCATCCCGTCGGGCGCCTGCCCGGTGGGTAGCGAGATCGCGGGAGAGCCGGTGACGTTCTGCAGCGGGGTGAACGTCACCCACCGGCTGACGTGCTCGAGGTGGGTCTCGAACGGCAGATCCGCGCCGAGGTACCCGACTTCCGGGGTCTCGGCAGCGACCACCGGGTTGAGGTAGACGTCCACATCGCCGAACTTCGAGTCGAACTGGCGACGGACCCGCTCGAGCCGAAGCAGGTGTAGAGGGAGCGTGTGGAGTCTCCGCTTGGCCCGGCGGGACAGGCCTACGGTGAACGGGTCGAGCAGGTCAGGGTCGAACTCCGGGTGGAACAGCTTCTTCCCTGACCCGGCGGTGCTCATCGCGAGCAGGGACCAGTAGGCGATGAAGTCGTCCCGGAAGCTCGCCGGTACCGGCGCAGTGGTGGGGATGATCTCGTGTCCCAGTTCGGCGAGACGATCGGCGGTCTGGCGCAGTGCCGCGCTGGTGGCGGCGTCCGGCGGACCGCCCGCGGGGGACTCTTCGACCAGTCCGATGCGCAGGCGACGGCCGGGCTCGGGAGGGGCGCCGGTCAGGGGCTTGAGTCCGACGGGAGGATGCGCGGACTCGAAGGCCGAGACGAAGGCGACCGTGTCCCGGACGGATCGCGTCACGACGCCCTGCGAGATGAGGGGGATCGGCATCGAGCGCGAGAAGACCTCGTCAGGGTGACGGCCCCGGCTCGGCTTGAAGCCGACCAGGCCGGTGACGGCGGCCGGGATCCTGATCGAGCCACCGCCGTCGTTGGCGTGCGCGATCGGCAGCGCCCCGGACGCGACGAGCGCCGACGCGCCGCCGGAGGATCCGCCGCTGGTCCGGCCGGTGTTCCACGGGTTGCGGGTGATGAGGCCGCCCTGGCGTTCGGTGGCCGCGGTCCATCCGAACGGCGGCATCGCGGTGGTGCCGAGAGGGTTGAGTCCGGTGGCCCGGAGTGCGCGGACATGCGGGCTGTCGGCATCGGACGGGGTCGCGGGGACCGCGGGCGAGCCCATCGTCATGGGGGAGCCCCCGACACGCACGTTGTCCTTGAAGGCCGTCGGGAGGCCCGCCAGCGGTGCTGAGGCGAGTGCGTCGCGGTCCGTTCGGGCGCGGGCGCGGGCGCCCTCGAAGTCGGTGAACGCCAGCGCGCCGAGCGTGGGGTCGACGGCCTCGCAGCGCGCGATCGCGGCTTCGAGAACTTCGTCAGGGGAGACCTCTCGTCGGCGGATCCGCTCGACGAGCGCGGTGGCGTCGTCGTACCCCAGGGCGTCATCACGGAAGGCGTGCACGCGGCCGGGGCTGGTGGTGCCGGTGTTGTCGTCTGCGGCGTCGATCACATTCCCCACAGTAGGGACGCTGGCCGGGCGGTGGGGCTCCACCCTTGACAGGGCCGAGGACGTCCGGCATTTTAGGGATACCTAAGTAAGGCTAGGGTCGCCTAAAGCTGAAGCCGGTGCGGACGTAGTGACGCGCTGTCGAGTACGGCGAGGGGGCCACTCCGGAGGATTCATGTCAGAGCATCCCGTCACGTCGACCCCCGTCACCACGGGCGCACGCAGGCTCCTCGACGGCGCGGGCATCGCGACAATCGCCGTTCGCGGCAGCAAGAACCGCTCGGACGTGCTCGTCTCCGCGGGGCACCGGTGGATCGGCGACGGCCGGATCGTGGTGACCGGGACGCCGGCTCCGTGGTCCGGGCTGATGGTCGCGCCGGGAGAGTCCGTCGAGGTGGTGGTGATGATCGACGAGTTCGCCCCGATCGTCGAAGCCAAGGTCCACGTGGCCAGCCTCTACGGGTTCGGCGTCGCCCGCGAGGCGCGTCAGGGCGAGGGGTGGATCGTGGAGATCGAGATCCAGCTCGGAGATGTCGACATCAAGCGGCTGGGCCACACCGGCACGGTCGACGCCCGACTGCTCGACGCGGTGCCCGTGGATCCGCTGGCCGGCGACACCGCAGGGCTCGCCGACGAGATCCGGGCACGCTTCGGCGGGGAACTGTCGACGGTCGCGGGGTCCGGGGATCCGGCCACCCCGCCGTTCGTGCTGGGCGTGGATGCCGACGGCCTGCACCTCATCACGGCACTCGGGGTGGACGCCGATGTGGTTCACGTGCCGTTCGAGGACCGGGCCGGGACCGTGGGGGACGTGTTCCGGGAGATGGGCCGGTACATCGCCCGGGTGAGCTGACGGGGGCCTTCGTCGTCGTCGACGACATCAGGCCCTCGCGCGCGGCGCCGGCTACCACGCGAGACGAGGCCTCTGACCGGCATGGTCGGAGGCCTCGTCTCGTAGGGGGGTGGGGAGCCGCTCAGGCGGGGGAGTAGCTCAGGCAGTCCGCGGTGTCGGCGCCGGCACCGATCGTGACCGAGTCCGCCGTGCAGAGTAGGTCCGAGTTGTGCGAGCACTCGACGCGCTGGCAGGCGCCGACGTGCGCCGCGGCGGTGGGGAGGCCTCCGCGGACGTCGAGGGCGATGAACGTCCCGCATTCGGCGTGGTCGGGCGAGCCGGCGACGGTGATCGCCCCGGCGTTGCAGTTCTGTTCGGTGTTGAACGAGCACGCGGTGACCGTGCAGGTGCTGATTCCGGTGAGAGTGGCCATGACGATCGCTCCTCGCGTCGCGTCGGGTGGGTGCTCAAGATTTAACTCCGACCCCAGACGATTTGCAACCAAAGCAAGGCTGTGCTAATTCACGCGCGATCGGGATTCGGCCGGTCGGTGAGCCGCGTTTGAGCAGGTGGTGGCCGTGCCGGCGGTGCCGTTCTCCTCGACGCCCCACGGGCGTGGCGGGAATGTGGCCGAGAAGTCGGGGAGAATTTCGTCGATTCCCGCTCTGGACATTTGTGAGCCGTGGCACTAATGTCGATTTCAGTTAATCCGACTTAACTGAAAGGGAGCGGCGCCGATGACATCCGCGACCACCGACCGCGCGACAACCAATCGCCAGGCTCACGAGGAACTCCTCGCCGACCTGCGCGCCCGCCTCGACCGCGCCGCGCTGGGCGGCGGTGAGAAGGCCCGCGCCCGCCACCTCGAGCGGGGCAAACTCCTGGCCCGTCAGCGCGTGGACGTTCTTCTCGACCCGGGTAGTCCGTTCCTCGAACTCTCGCCGCTCGCGGCGGAGGAGATGTACGGCGGCAAGGCGCCCGCGGCGGGTGTCGTCGCCGGCATCGGCCGCGTGTCGGGCCGCGAGTGCCTGATCATCGCCAACGACGCGACGGTCTCCGGCGGCACCTACTACCCCATGACGGTCAAGAAGCACCTGCGCGGCCAGGAGGTCGCGCTGGCCAACAACCTGCCGTGCATCTACCTCGTCGACTCGGGTGGTGCCATGCTGCTGCAGCAGGACGACGTGTTCCCGGACCGCGACCACTTCGGCCGCATCTTCTACAACCAGGCCACCATGTCCGCCAAGGGCATCCCGCAGATCGCGGCGGTCATGGGCTCCTGCACCGCCGGTGGCGCGTACGTCCCGGCGATGAGCGACGAGGCGGTGATCGTCCGCAACCAGGGCACGATCTTCCTCGCCGGGCCGCCGCTGGTGAAGGCCGCCACCGGCGAAGAGGTGACCGCCGAGGAGCTGGGTGGCGGCGACCTGCACGCCAAGACGTCAGGTGTGGTGGACCACCTCGCCGACGACGACTACGACGCGCTCATGAAGGTCCGGGAGATCGTCGCGACGTGCCCGCCGGCCCCCGCTCCTGACTGGGATGTCCTCGAACCGCGCGAGCCCGCCCGCCAGCAGAGCGATCTCTATGACCTCGTCCCGACTGACTCGCGCACGCCGTACGACGTCCGCGACATCATCGGAACGATCGTCGACGGCGGAGAGTACACGGAGTTCAAGGAGAACTACGGCACCTCCATGGTGACCGCGTTCGCCCGCATCCACGGTCACCCGGTGGGGATCATCGGTAACAACGGCGTGATCTTCTCCGAGTCCGCCCTCAAGGGTGCGCACTTTATTGAACTGTGCGACCGCCGCAAGATCCCGCTGGTGTTCCTGCAGAACATCACCGGCTTCATGGTGGGCCGCCAGTACGAGGCCGGCGGCATCGCCAAGAACGGCGCCAAGATGGTCACCGCCGTGGCGTGCGCCCGCGTGCCCAAGTTCACGATCGTCGTGGGCGGCTCGTTCGGCGCCGGCAACTACTCGATGTGCGGCCGCGCCTACTCGCCGCGCTTCCTGTGGATGTGGCCCAACGCGCGCATCGCCGTGATGGGTGGTCCGCAGGCCGCCGACACGCTGGCCTCGGTACGCGCCGCACAGGTCACCAAGGCGGGCGGGGAGTGGACCGACGAGCAACAGGCCGAGTTCACCGCCCCGATTCGTGAGCAGTTCGAGGAGCAGTCCACCGCGTACTACTCCACGGCCCGACTCTGGGACGACGGGATCATCGACCCCGCCGACACCCGCACCGTCCTCGGCCTCGCGCTCGCCGCGGCCGCCAACGCACCCCTCGAGCCGGTCAACAACGGCGTCTTCCGGATGTGAGAGAACCCATGTCGCAGAAACTTCACACAGTCCTGGTCGCCAATCGCGGCGAGATCGCGTGCCGCGTCATCCGCTCGCTGCGGGCCGCCGGGATCCGCTCGGTGGCGGTGTACTCCGATGCCGACGCCGACGCGCTGCACGTGCGCATGGCCGACGCCGCGGTGCGGCTCGGTCCGGCGCAGGCCACGCAGTCCTACCTCGACATCGACAAGGTCATCGACGCCTGCCGCCAGACCGGTGCTCAGGCCGTGCACCCCGGCTACGGCTTCCTGTCGGAGAACGCGGCGTTCGCCCGCGCGCTGGAGAACGCCGGCCTGATCTTCATCGGCCCGCCCGCCTCGTCCATCGAGACGATGGGCGACAAGATCACCGCCAAGGCGGCCGTGTCCGAGCGCGACGTGCCGACCGTGCCGGGGATCTCCCGGCCGGGCCTGACCGACGACGAGCTCGTCGCCGGCGCCCAGGAGGTCGGCTACCCGGTTCTGGTCAAGCCGTCCGCCGGTGGCGGCGGCAAGGGCATGCGCCGGGTGGAGAAGCCCGCCGACCTGCGGGCCGCGCTGGAGTCCGCGCGTCGTGAGTCGGCCAATGCCTTCGGCGACGACACGCTCTTCCTCGAGCGCTTCGTCGACACCCCGCGCCACATCGAGGTGCAGGTCCTCGCCGACACCCACGGCAACGTCGTCCACCTGGGCGAGCGCGAGTGCTCCCTCCAGCGTCGTCACCAGAAGGTCATCGAGGAGGCGCCGAGCGCCCTGCTGGACGAGGCCACCCGCGCCCGCATCGGCGAGGCTGCCTGCGACGCCGCCCGCTCGGTGGGCTACGTCGGCGCCGGCACCGTCGAGTTCATCGTGTCCGCCCACGCTCCGGACGAGTTCTTCTTTATGGAGATGAACACCCGCCTGCAGGTGGAGCACCCCGTCACCGAGATGGTGACCGGCGTGGACCTGGTCGACTGGCAGGTCCGCATCGCCGCCGGCGAGGAGCTGACCCTCCGCCAGGAGGACATCACCCTCACCGGCCACGCGATCGAGGCCCGCGTCTACGCCGAGGACCCGGCCAAGGGCTTCCTGCCCACCGGTGGCACGGTGCTCGGGCTCGCCGAGCCGACGGGCAGCGGAATCCGCGTGGACTCCGGGCTGCGGGTCGGCACCGTCGTCGGCTCCGACTATGACCCCATGCTCGGCAAGGTCATCGCCCACGGTGCCGACCGCGCCGAGGCGCTGGCACGCCTGGACGCGGCGCTGGCGGGCACCCAGATCCTGGGCCTGCGCACCAACGTCGACTTCTGCCGCTTCCTGCTCGCCCGCCCCGAGGTCGTGGCCGGGGACCTGGACACCGGCCTGCTGGACCGCAGTGTCGACGACTACACCGCGACCGCGGCGCCGGAGGGCGCCCTGGTGGCCGTCGCCATTCACCGTACCGAGGAGCGGTGGGCGCGCGTGCCCGCCACCCGTCGCGGGCCGTGGGACGTGCCCAACGGCTGGCGGGTGGGCGGCCGCGCCGAGGTCTGGACCCGGCTGGACGCCGGGCCCGGGACCGAGGCCGTCACCGTGGGGCTCAGGGGTACTCCCGACGACGCCGAGGTGACCATCACCGACGCGACCATCGGCTCCACCGACGAGCCGACCGTGTCCTCGACCCGCCGGGCGCGCGTCGCCCGGGACGGTGCCTCGTTGCGGCTCACCGTGGACTCCACCCAGCAGCGGTGGACCGTCGTGCGCTCCACCGACCGCCAGTCCGCCGACACCTACTGGGTGGCCGGTGACGGTGGCGCATGGGACCTGCGGCTGCTGCCGCTGATCGACTCGCGGATCCACGACGCCGGCGCCGCCGACGGGCAGATCTTCAGCCCCATGCCCGGCTCGGTCATCGCCCTCTTCGCCGCGGACGGCGCGGAGGTCACCGCGGGAGAGAACATCCTGGCCGTCGAGGCCATGAAGATGGAGCATGCGCTCACCGCACCGATCGACGGAGTCGTCCGGATCCACGTCAGCCAAGGCGAGCAGGTCCCCGCTGACCACCTTTTGGCCACCGTCGAGCCCCATCCCTCCACCGAGGAATCCGAAGGAGAATCCGATGCCTGAGTTGGAAGAGCACTACGCAGACCTCAAGTCGACGGTCGCCGAGTTCGCCGACAAGGTCGTCGCCCCGGCCTCGGCCGAGCACGACCGCAACCACACCTTCCCGTACGAGGTCGTGTCCCAGATGGGTCAGATGGGCCTGTTCGGCCTGCCCTTCCCGGAGGAGTACGGCGGCATGGGTGGCGACTACTTCGCGCTCGCCCTCGCGCTCGAGGAGCTCGGCCGCGTCGACCAGTCCACCGCCATGACCCTCGAGGCCGGTGTCGGGCTGGGCGCGATGCCGATCTACCACTTCGGAAACGAGGAGCAGAAGCAGAAGTGGCTGCCGGACCTGGCCGCGGGACGGAAGCTCGCGGGCTTCGGCCTCACCGAACCCGGCGCCGGGTCGGATGCCGGTGCCACCAAGACCACCGCCAAGCGCGACGGCGACCAGTGGGTGATCAACGGCAACAAGCAGTTCATCACCAACTCGGGGACCGACATCACCTCGCTGGTCACCGTCACCGCCGTGACGGGGGTGCGGGAGGCCGCGGACGGCACCACCAAGAAGGCCATCTCGACGATCATCGTGCCGTCCGACACCCCCGGCTTCACGGCCGAGCCGGCATACGACAAGGTCGGCTGGAACTCCTCCGACACCCACCCGCTGACCTTCGCCGACGCCCGGGCCCCGGTCGAGAACCTGCTGGGCGAGGAGGGGCGCGGCTACGCGAACTTCCTGTCGATCCTCGACGAGGGCCGGATCGCGATCGCCGCGGTGGCCACGGGTGCCGCGCAGGGCTGCGTGGACGAGTCCGTCAAGTACGCCCGTGAACGCGAGTCGATGGGGCAGACGATCGGGTCCTTCCAGTCGATCGCGTTCAAGATCGCCCGCATGGAGGCCCGCGCCCACACCGCCCGCTGCGCCTACTACGAGGCCGCCCGCCTCATGCTGGCCGGCAAGCCGTTCAAGAAGGAGGCCGCGATCGCCAAGATGGTCTCTTCCGAGGCGGCGATGGACAACGCGCGCGACGCCACCCAGATCCACGGCGGGTACGGCTTCATGAACGAGTACCCGGTGGCGCGCCACTACCGCGACTCGAAGATCCTCGAGATCGGCGAGGGCACCACCGAGGTGCAGCTCATGCTGATCGCCCGGGGGATGGGGCTGTGAGCGCCGCGGAGAACGCCGGCGACGCGGGTCAGGCGCGCAAGGAGGTCGTCCAGCGCGGCCTGTGGTTCGAGGAGTACGAGGTCGGTACCGCGTATCTCCACCGCCCGGGTCGCACCATGACCGAGGCGGACAACGTCCTGTTCACCACGTTGACCATGAACACCCAGTCCCTGCACCTGGACGCGGCGTGGTCGGCGGAGCAGCCGGGCTTCGGCGGCGAGCGGCTCATGAACTCGATGCACACCCTGTCGACGCTCGTCGGACTCTCGGTCGCACAGCTCACCCAGGGCACGATCGTCGCCAACCTCGGTTTCTCCGAGGTCAGCTTCCCCAAGCCGGTCCTCCACGGCGACACGCTCTACGCGGAGACGATCTGCACCGAGAAGCGTGAGTCGAAGTCGCGCCCGGGCGAGGGGATCGTCACCCTCGAGCACATCGGCCGCAACCAGCACGGCGACATCGTCGCCAAGGCCGTCCGCAAGACGCTGGTCCGCATGCGCCCGGCCGACGAGGCCACGTCATGAGCGGCGCGCCCGCGTGGATCCCGCCCGGTCCGGCGCTGCTGTTCTGCCCTGCCGACCGCCCGGAGCGGTACGGCAAGGCCGCGGAGCGCGCGGACGTGGTGATCGTTGATCTCGAGGACGCGGTCGCCCCCGCCGACCGTCCGGCGGCGCGCGAGGCGCTGACGGCCTCGGACCTGGACCCGGACCGGACGATCGTGCGCGTCAACCCCGTCGATACGGAGGACCACGCGCTGGATCTCGAGGCGCTCGCCGCCACCGGGTACCGCTGCGTCATGTTGGCCAAGACGGAGTCGGCGGCGCAGGTCACGGACGTCCATTCGGCGACCGGCGCCGCGGTGTTGGCGCTGGTGGAGACGCCGCTCGGCGTGGTCCGTGCGGAGGAGATCGCCTCCGCGCCGGGCTGCGCCGGCCTGATGTGGGGCGCCGAGGACCTGCTCGCCGCGATGGGCGGGTCCACGAGCCGGTTCTCCACCGCGGAGGCCGGCGGGCCGCGGGTCGCGGGGGAGTACCGCGACGTGCCGCGGCACGCCCGAGCCCGGGTCGCGCTCGCCGCGGCCGCGTTCGGTCGGTGGGCGGTGGACTCGGTCCACCTGGACATCGCCGACGAGGCGGGTCAGCGCGCCGAGGCGCTCGACGCCGTCGCCCTGGGGTACGTGGGTACCGCGTGCATCCATCCGTCCCAGGTGGCGGTGGTGCGGGGAGCCTATGCGCCCGACGACGACGAGGTCGCGTGGGCCCGGAAGGTCCTCGCCGCCGCGGAACACAACCAGGGCGTGTTCCAGCTCGACGGTCGGATGGTCGACGGTCCGGTCTTCCGTCAGGCCGAGTCGACGATGCGCCGCGCCGCCGCGGCCGAAGGAACCACCGCTTTCCCCGTGTAGAACACCTCCCGGGTCGGCTGCCGGCCCCACCCTCAAGGAGCACCGAGATGTCCATCGATTCTCTCGATTCCACCCCGCTCGACCCCGCCGTGTCCCACACCCGCGGGGAGTCCGACGTCCCCCTTCTCACCCAGACGATCCCCGACAATCTCGCGGCCACGGTCGAGGAGTTCGGCGAGCGCGACGCGTTGGTCGATGTCCCTGCCGGGCGGCGCTGGACCTACTCCGAGTTCCTGGCGGGCGTCCGCCGGCTGGCCTCGGGCCTGCACCGCCTGGGCATCCGGGCCGGTGACCGGGTGGGCATCTGGTCGCCCAACCGGTGGGAGTGGGTGATGGTCCAGTACGCCACCGCGGAGATCGGGGCGATCCTGGTCAACATCAACCCCTCCTATCGGGTGCACGAGTTGGAGTACGTCCTCAAGCAGGCCGAGATCAAGGCCGTCCTGGCCGCGCCCCAGTTCAAGGACTCGGACTACACGGGCATGCTCTCGCAGGTGCAGCCGAACTGCCCGGACCTTGAGATCGTGGTGCTCTTCGGTGACGAGGAGTGGGAGTCCATGATGTCGGGGCCGACCCACGCCGAGGAACTGTCGGAGATCCGCGCCGGCCTCACCCCGGGCGACCCGATCAACATCCAGTACACCTCGGGGACGACGGGCTTCCCGAAGGGGGCCACGCTCTCGCACTCGAACATCCTCAACAACGGTTTCTCCGTGGGCGAGCTCATCAACTACTCGGACGTCGACCGCGTGTGCATCCCGGTGCCCTTCTACCACTGCTTCGGCATGGTGATGGGCAACCTGGCGTGTACCACGCACGGTGCGGCCATGGTCATCCCCGGCCCGGCGTTCGACCCGGTGGCCTCGCTGCGCGCCGTGGAGCAGGAGAAGTGCACGAGCCTCTACGGAGTGCCGACGATGTTCATCGCCGAGCTCGCCCTGGAGGATTTCGACTCCTACGACCTGTCCACGCTGCGCACCGGGATCATGGCGGGGTCGCCGTGCCCCGAGACCACCATGCGTCAGGTGATCGACCGGATGAACATGGAGGAGGTCTCGATCTGCTACGGCATGACCGAGACGTCGCCGGTGTCCACCCAGACCCGGACGGACGACACTCTCGACCGGCGCGTGTCCACCGTGGGTCGGGTCGGCCCGAACCTGGAGATCAAGATCGTGGACCCGTCCACGGGCGAGACCCTGCCGCGTGGTGCGGCCGGCGAGTTCTGCACCAAGGGCTACAGCGTCATGGTGGGCTACTGGAACGAGCCGGAGAAGACCGCCGAGGCGATCGACGACGCCGGGTGGATGCACACCGGTGACATCGGTGAGATGGACGACGAGGGCTACGTGCGGATCACCGGCCGGATCAAGGACATGGTGATCCGTGGCGGCGAGAACATCTACCCGCGCGAGGTGGAGGAGTTCCTCTACACCCACCCGGACATCCTCGACGCCCAGGTGATCGGTGTTCCCGACGCCAAGTACGGCGAGGAGCTCATGGCGTGGATCCGCCTCAAGCCCGGCCGGGATGACCTCACAGCCGAGCAGGTGCGCGAGTTCGCGACCGGCAAGCTGGCCCGCCACAAGATCCCGAAGTACGTCCACATGGTGGACGAGTTCCCCATGACGGTGACGGGCAAGGTCCGCAAGGTCGAGATGCGCGAGTCCGCCGTGGAGATCCTCGGCCTGGTCTGACGGACGGCCCCGCCGGCGTTGATCATCCGGACGTCGCCGTTTCTGACGTAGATCGTCCGGACGTCGATCATCCGGGCGGTGCCGGGCCGGGTCGGGCCGTCCACGCCGCGCAGCGCCTTCGGGTCCGCTCAGGACCGGAGGCGCTGCGTCATCTCGTGGGCCGCCCGCAGCAGCGCCGCCCCGAGGGACGGCTCCCGGTCGGGCCGGAAGCGCGTCTCGACCCCGGTCAGGCTCAGCGCCCACGCCGGCTGGCCGGCGCGGTCGAACACCGCGGCGCCCAGCCCCCAGCTCCCCTCGACGATCGTCCCGGGGTTGACCGCATACCCGGTGGAGAGGGTGGCCGCGATCCGCGAACGGATCGCGGCCTCGCTGTTCTGGGCGCCCCACTTCGGGTCGACGGGGGACCGGGTGAAGTACTCGTCCACCTCACGGGCGGGCAGGTGGCTGAGGATGACCAGCCCGGCGGAGGCCACCCCGAGCGGGAACCGGATCCCCTCGTGCAGGACGTGGGACCGCAGGGGAAAGCTGCCCTCCTCGCTGAGCAGGCAGACGGTCTCGTCCCCGCGACGTGCCGACAGGAATGCGCTCTCCCCGGTCGCCCGCGCGAGCTCGCGGACCAGGTCGCGAGCGCGTCCGGTCACGTCGTACCGCCCGGCCGCGGTCGCGCCCAGCAGGTACAACTCGGGCCCGAGGGACCAGTTCCCGCTCTGGTTGTCGCGATCGACCAGGCCCTCGTCCGCCAGCGCGGTGAGGAGCCGGTGCGCGGTCGGGCGCGCCAGGCCGGTCGAGCGGGCCAGCTCCGTGGTGGTGGCGCCGTCTGTGCCACTCGATCCGATCGCACGCAGAAGTGCCCCGGTCCTCGCGATCACTCCGGAGCTCTCGGTCATGAGCCTGAGGATAGCTGCGTTCACTCAGTGGACGTCGAAGCGCCACGCATTCCGGAGAGTGACCGGATCGCAGTGCATTGTCCGAACTCCTTGCGGGTGCCACCTGCACCATTGTTGACTGGAGTCAGGACGGACGGGGTCGGCACCGGATTGCCATCCAGTGGACGCCGACAGTCGGAGACCAGAGAAGGGAGAGGGCGTGTCCAGCAAGCTCATGACCGCGGCGGAGGCCGTGGCGGACATCCCGGACGGAGCGAGTATCGCCGCTGGCGGGTTCGGCCTGTGCGGGATCCCGCAGATCGTGATCCAGGCACTCGCCGCCCGCGACGTGGGGAACTTCGAGGTGTTCTCCAACAACGCGGGCGTCGACGGCAAGGGACTGGGGATCCTGCTCGAGAACGGGAAGCTGCGCCGGATCGTGGCCTCGTACGTGGGGGAGAACAAGGAGTTCGCCCGCCAGTACCTGTCCGGGGAGCTCGAGGTGGAGCTCACCCCGCAGGGCACGCTCGCCGAGCGCATGCGCGCCGGCGGCTCGGGCATCGGAGCGTTCTTCACCCGCACCGGCGTCGGCACCTACGTCGCCGACGGCGGGATGCCGTGGAAGTACGACTCGGATGGTGGCGTGGCGGTGTCCTCCCCGGCCAAGGAGACCCGCGAGATCCGCGGCGAGACCTATGTCCTCGAGCAGGCCATCGAGGCCGACTACTCGCTCGTGCGCGCGGCCGTGGTCGACCGTAGCGGCAACCTGCGGTTCAACCTGACCGGCCGCAACTTCTCGCCCCTGGCCGCCATGGCCGGGAGGACCTGCATCGTGGAGGCCGAGAAGGTCGTCGAGGTGGGCGAGCTGGCGCCCGACGACATCCACCTGCCGGGAATCTTCGTCCATCGCATCGTCGAGCTCACCCCCGGGCAGGTCGAGCAGACCAAGTGGATCGAGAAGATGACCACCAACCCGCCCTCGGAAGGACAGCGCTGATGAGCAACGCCTCGAACTCTGATTCCGCGCAGGCCCCCGCACCCGCGCGCCGGGACCGCAAGGCGATGGCCGCCCGCGCCGCACTGGAACTCTCCGACGGCCAGTACGTCAACCTCGGAATCGGCCTGCCGACCCTCGTGCCCAACTACGTGCCCGAGGATGTCAACGTCACCCTCCAGTCCGAGAACGGTCTGCTGGGGATCGGCCCCTACCCGCATCCCGACGACGTGGACCCGGATCTCATCAACGCCGGCAAGGAGACCGTCACCACGCTTCCCGGTTCGGCGATCTTCGACTCGGCGACCAGCTTCGGCATGATCCGCTCCGGCAAAATCGACGTCGCGATCCTCGGCGCGATGCAGGTGAACCCGGCCGGCGACATCGCCAACTGGATGGTTCCCGGCGCCATGGTCAAGGGCATGGGCGGAGCGATGGACCTCGTCGTGGGCGCCCGCCGGATCGTCGTGGTGATGGACCAGGTCGCCAAGGACGGCTCGTCGAAGATCGTCTCCGACATCACCCTGCCGCTGACCGGGCTCGGCTGCGTCAACCGCGTCATCACCGAGCTCGGTGTGTTCGACCGCACCGACGACGGGCTGGTGCTCATCGAACTCGTCGAGGGCGTGACGCTTGAGCAGATCACCGCCGCGACCGACGCCCCCTTCACCGTCGCCGAGGGGCTCGTCTGAGCCACACGACGCCGCCCCCGAATCCCGGCTCACCCCGACCACCCGGACCACCCGGCCTCTGGACCACCCCGGTCCGGGGCCGGGTGGCGCTTTTCGCGTTCGCCTGGGTGCTGGCGTATGCGGCCGTTGTCGTCGTCGTCATCATCGGAGCTCTCCTCGTCGCCCGGGCGCTCGGCGCCGGGCGACCACCCACCGCCCCGCTCGCGCTGGCGGTCCTCGGGGGCACGGCGCTGGCGGTCCTCGTCGCCGTGCGCGTCCACCTGCTCCGGCGACGGGGGCTGCGCTGGGCGGACGTCGGGCTGCGACGCCCCGACCGCTCGCTCCTCCATCTCGTGTGGCAGATCCCCGCGGTGATGGGCGCCGGCGCGGTGGCCTCCATGTTCGTGCTGATCCCGCTCGGACTCGGCGGTGCGGCGGGGGAGGACCCGGCGGGCGAGGTGATCGACGACCTGGTCTCCGGCGGCCCGGTGCTCGCAGTCCTCGGGGTGGCGTGTGTCGCGGTGCTCGTCCCGATCGCCGAGGAGGTCGTCTTTCGCGGAATCGTCCTGCCGGCACTGCGGGCGCGCTACCGCGCGGTCACGGGCATCACGCTCGCGGGTGTGGTGTTCGCGGCCGTGCACCTACTCCCGCCTGCGCTGCCGTACCTGCTCGTCCTGGGGATCGCCCTGTGCGCAATGGCGGAGTGGTACCGCTCGATCGTGCCCGGCATCGTGCTGCACGGCGTGAACAACGCACTGGTCACCCTCGCCGTGATCACCGCCGGGGGAGCGGTCTGACGCGTCAGGCCAGGAGCGCGGACACAAGCAGGAGCACTGGTAGCGCCCCGAGGGTCGTGAGGACGGCCGAATCTCGCGCCAGCAGCATCCCGCGGCCGTAGCGGGTCGCCACCACGAGCACGTTCTGGGCGGTCGGCAGGGCCGCGGCCACCACCACGGTGAGCAGCTCGTGGTCGCGCATGCCGAGCACCCACACGCCGATCGCATAGGCGATCAGCGGGTGGGCGACGAGCTTGAGGACGCTCGCGAGCGCGATCTCGCGGCGGGGTGAGGCGCCGGCCTCGAGGACCTTGACCCCGTAGAGCGACATGCCGAACACCAACAGGGCGCCGGGAACGGAGATCTGTCCGACGAGCTTGACCGGTTCGAGCACCGTCTCGGGAAGGGTCCACGGGCTCGCGGCGATCACCACGCCGGCGAGGGCGGCCAGGACGATCGGCTGCTTGACCGCCTGGGCCAGGGCGCCGATGGCGCCGCCGTGACCGTCGTCGCCGTCAGAGCCGAGTCCGCCGTCACCGCCGTGTCCGCCGTCGGGATCGCCGGCGCGGGCTGTCCGCGCGGCCTTCTCGAGGACGGCGATGGCGATCGGCTGCATGACCACCACCTGGAACAGCAGCAGCGGCATGACGAAGCCGAGGTCGCCGAGCACGTACAGGGCGATCGGGATCCCGAGGTTCGCCGAGTTGACGTAGCCGGCGGAGAGGGCGCCCACGACGAGATCGGCCGCCGGAGTCCGCAACCACATCCGGGCGATCGCCGCGTAGAGGACCGCGATGATGATCGCCGAGACCGTAGACACCACGAACACCCCGGTGAACACCTGGTCGAGCGTCGTGCGGGCGAGGGAGTCGAGGAGAAGTGCCGGTGTGGCGACGTAGAAGACCAGTCGGTTGATGACGATCCGGGCGTTGTCCCCGAGCACGTCGGTGCGGGCGAGGATCCAGCCCAGGGCGACGAGAGCCACGATGACGGCGAAGCCGCTCAGGACACCGGCCATGGGAATCTCCTTGGATCGGCAGGTGGGAGAGAAGTGAGGGGAAGGTCAGCGGAACGCCAATCGGGGCCGTGCGCTCCTTGTACAGGAGACACGGCCCCGATCAGGGTGCTGTTGCCTTGAGTCGGCGGCCCGGTGGGCACGCGCAGGGTCGAGCCGACGCGGCGCTAGGCGCGTCGAGCGGGACTCAGCGGCTGGTGAAGGGCAGCAGAGCCATCTCGCGTGCATTCTTGACGGCCACCGCGACCTGACGCTGCTGCTGCGGGGTCAGGCCGGTGACGCGACGCGAACGGATCTTGCCGCGATCGGAGATGAACGTACGGAGGGTGTTGACGTCCTTGTAGTCGACGGTCTCGATGCCGGCGACCTTCAAGGGGTTCTTCTTGGGCCGGCGGCCCTCCTGGGCCCGGGCCTTCTTGGACGGGGTGCTACGTGCCTTAGCCATGTTTCCTACTCACCAACTCGACTTCGTGACACCGGGCAGCTCGCCACGGTGGGCCATCTCGCGCATGCGGACGCGGGAGAGGCCGAACTTGCGGAGGTAGCCGCGGGGGCGACCATCGGCGACGTCGCGGTTACGCACCCGCACGGGCGAGGCGTCACGCGGCATCTTGTTGAGAGCGGTCTGGGCATCCATGCGTGCCTCATCGGTGCTCTCGGGGTTCTTGATGATTGCCTTGAGCTCGGCGCGGCGCTCGGCGAACCGGGCGACCTTCGCCTTGCGCTGCTCGTTGCGCGCGATCTTGGACTTCTTGGCCACGGGTCAGCGCTCCTCTCGGAATTCGACGTGCTTGCGGACGACCGGGTCGAACTTCTTGAGGACGATGCGGTCCGGGTTGTTGCGACGGTTCTTACGGGTCACGTAGGTGAACCCGGTACCGGCCGTGGACTTCAGCTTGATGATGGGACGAATGTCGTTACGGGCCATCTCAGATCTTCTCCCCACGGGCGCGGATGCGGGCCACGACGGCCTCAATTCCATCGCGATCAATGGTCTTGATGCCCTTGGTCGAGACGGTCAGCGTGACGCGACGTCCCTCCGAGGGCAGGAAGTAGCTACGACGCTGGATGTTCGGGTTCCAGCGACGGTTGGTCCTGCGGTGTGAGTGCGAGACGGACTTGCCGAAACCCGGCTTCCGTCCCGTTACCTGGCAATGCGCCGACATGGCGTGGTTCTCCTTCCGCCTCGTCCTTGGGTGGCGCGCGGCGGATGACCACTCCCGGTCGACCCTCGGGCCGAACAGAATGGATCGCCACGTCGCGAACACCCCGAGAGGCGATTGCAAACGTGCAGACAACAGCGGTGTTCTAGTTTACGACTAGGTGGCCTGAAACGGTAATCGGCACGTCAACGGCGGAATCTGCGGCCTCGGGAGCGCTCGGCACCGTCCGCGGAGTCTCGTCGATTGGGTGCTCGACCATCATAGGGGTAACATCTACCGATGCGTGTGCTGAAGCCGGGATCCCCGGTTCGGCCACTGGCCACAGCCCGCCTCGTGAGGGGACGGGCGCCAGACCCACAGACTTCTACCGAGCTAGAGGGATCCAGTTATGAAGAACGACATCCACCCCGACTACCACCCGGTGGTCTTCCAGGACTCGGGCACGGGCACCAAGTTCCTGACCCGTTCCACCTCCACCAGTGACCGCACGGTCGAGTGGGAGGACGGAAATACCTACCCGCTGATCGTCGTGGACGTGACCAGCGAGTCGCACCCGTTCTGGACCGGCGCGCAGCGTGTCATGGACACCGCCGGCCGCGTCGAGAAGTTCCAGCGCCGCTACGGCACCCGTACCCGCCGCTCCAAGTGAGACTCGGGGCCACCGCGCCCCGACTCCACCGTCACAGACCCGAGGACATACATCATGGCAGTTCCGAAGCGCCGCCTCTCGCGCGCCAACACCCATTCCCGCCGTTCGCAGTGGAAGGCCGACGACGTCGCCATCCAGGAGACCAAGATCGATGGTCGTTCCGTCGTTCTGCCGCGCCGCCTGGTGAAGGCCGCGAAGCTCGGTCTGGTCGACCTCGACCGCTGACCCTCCTCCCGCTGATCGACTGATCAGCTGAGGGCGGCGGCGCCTCGTGCGTCGCACGCACACGCCCGGTTACGAACCCGGTGGATCCCCCGTGAGCGGGGGAACCACCGGGTTCGTCGGCGTATGTGGGGTCGGGGTCGATTCCTCAGCAGGGGTTCAGGCGGGTACGCGAGACTGTGTGTCATGAAGATCCTCGTTGTAGATGACGACCAGGCGGTGCGCGAGTCGCTGCGCCGTTCACTGACTTTCAACGGTTACGAGGTCGAGCTGGCCGGAGATGGCGTGGAGGCGGTCGAGCACATCGACGAGGACCGTCCCGATGCCGTGATCCTGGACGTGATGATGCCGAGGCGTGACGGCCTCGAGGTGTGCCGGATCCTGCGCAGTCGCGGGGACGACCTTCCGGTACTCATGCTCACGGCTCGCGACGCTGTCTCCGAGCGGGTCGCGGGACTCGACGCCGGAGCCGACGACTACCTGCCGAAGCCGTTCGCTCTCGAAGAACTCCTCGCCAGGCTCCGCGCGCTGCTCCGGCGCCGTGGTTCGGAGTCGGAGGTCGCGGAGGAGATCCTGGAGTTCGAAGACCTGCGGATGGACCTCGCGACCCGTGAGGTGACCCGCGGGGAGCGGCGGATCCAGCTGACCCGCACCGAGTTCTCCCTGCTCGAGCTCCTGATGCATCACCCGCGTCGGGTGCTGACCCGCAGCCATATCCTCGAAGAGGTGTGGGGCTACGACTTTCCGACCTCCGGTAACGCACTCGAGGTATATATCGGCTATCTGCGACGCAAGACCGAAGGGGAGGGCGAGGTCCGTCTGATCCACACGGTCCGTGGTGTGGGATACGTGCTGCGCGAGACGCCCTAGTGGTGGTGCGCGAGAGGGGGCGCAGACCCGCCCCGATCTCGCTTCACCGGCGGGTGACGCTGCTGGCGGCGAGTTCCGTGGGGGTCGCGGTGGCCTTGATGGCCGTCGCGGCCTACTTCGTCGTGTCCGGATCCCTGTACAAGCAGGTCAACGATCGGCTCCAGCAGCAGGCTGACCAACTGATCAACAGCCAGCTCGCCTCGGAGTTCGCGCTGCAGTCACGTAGTACCCTCATCGCACTCCGGGCGTTCAATCCCAACCTGGACGCACAGATCGTCGTGCCGACCGGCGGACGTACCGCCACCGGCGAGCCCTTCCAGATCGGTGCCCCCGAGATCAACGTCGTGCGCGGGGCCGCAGAATCAAGTCTGCGCACCTCCGGGGGCAAGCAGATCTACGCGGTCGGCGTCCGCGACGGATCCACGCTCATCCTCGCGCAGGATCTCGGGCCGACGCGGGAGACCCTGAACAGACTCGCGATCGTGCTCACCCTGGTGGGAGCAGCCGGCATCGCGTTGGCGGCGGTGGCCGGCACCGCGGTCGGCCGGACGGGCCTGGCGCCCGTCGCCAGACTCACGCGGGCGGTCGAGCGCATCTCGAGAACCGATGAACTCCGGCCCATCCCCGTGACCGGGGACGACGAGATCGCCCGACTCACCGCCTCTTTCAACCAGATGCTCGTCGCTCTGCGGGAGAGCAGGGAGAGACAGGCGCGCCTGGTCGCGGACGCGGGACACGAACTCAAGACCCCGCTGACGAGTCTGCGGACGAATGTCGAGCTGCTCATCGCGGCCAGTAAACCGGGGGCTCCGGCGATTCCCGACGATGACCGCGGTGCGCTCGAACAGGACGTGGTGGGGCAGATCTCGGAGCTGAGTCAGCTGGTCGGGGACCTCGTGGAACTTGCGCGTGAGGATTCAGGTGAGGTCGAGCCCGAGCCCGTCGCGGTGGCGGACGCCATCGAGCGTGCGCTCGAGCGGGTCCGTCGCCGGTCTCACGACGTGGACTTCCGGGTGGAGCTGATCCCCTGGTTCTCGTTCGGAGACTCGGCAGGTATCGAGCGCGCTGTCCTGAACATCTGCGACAACGCGGCCAAGTGGAGTCCGAAGGGCGGGATCGTCACGGTGCGGATGCAGACCATCTCCGACTCGGTGATGGAGTTGATCGTCTCGGACCAGGGGCCCGGCGTGCCGGTAGAGGACCGACAGCTGGTGTTCGAGCGGTTCCACCGCTCGCGCGTGGCCCGGGCGATGCCGGGTTCGGGACTGGGACTGGCGATCGTCCGACAGGTGGTGACACGGCACGGCGGCACCGTGGAGATCGGTGATGCCGACGGCGGCGGCGCCGAGGTACGGATGACGCTTCCCGGGAGTGGCGAGCCGACCGACTGAAATCCACGGACTCGTCTGTCCCGGTCGGCAGCGGTTTCAGCCAGCACACAGGACCGTGGGGGACGATAGAGGTCATGGAGAACGAAAACGGTCGCGTTCCGGGTACGCCCGGGTCAGGCGAGCAATGGTCGACGGGTGCAGGTGCAGGTGCAGGTGCTGGAGGGAGCGGGGGCGCGCAGCGGCCCGGCGGACAGTACCCGCCCTCCGGGCAGAACCCGTACCTCCAGGGGGCCGGACACCAGCCCGGACCACAGCAGGCGGGTGAGCCCTACCCGGGATCACCTCAGCCGGGTCAGCAGTACCCCGGACCCCAGCAGGGCGGACCCCACGGGCCGGGCAGCCAACCGACCACGGCGTTCCCGCCGACGGGTCCACAGCCGACCACGACCTTCCCTCCGATGGGTGCGGTTCCTCACCAGGTCGCCCCGTCGGAGCAGCAGAACACGGGGAAGGGGAAGTCCGGTCGAGGTCTTCTCGCCGCCGGGATCGTCGCGGCGATGTTGCTCTCCGGTGGGCTCGGCGGCTGGGTCGGTGCGAGTGTGGCCGGCGGGTCCGGCGGTGTCGGCTCCGGTGGACTCGGTGCACCGATCAGTGTCGACCAACCGGAGGGCCAGGCGCCGGACGGAACGTTCCAGGCGGTGGCGGACAAGGTCCTGCCGAGCGTGGTCTCGATCGATGTCCGCGCACAGCAGGGTCGCGGTGAGGGCTCCGGCGTGATCCTCACCCAGGACGGCCTCATCATCACCAACAACCACGTGGTCGGGATGGCCGCGGCCGGTGGCCAGATCCAGGTCCGGTTCGACGACGGCACCACGGCGCCCGCCACGATCGTCGGCACCGACCCGACAACCGATATCGCCGTCATCAAGGCGGAGTCGTCCACGCCCCGTACGCCGATCGCGCTCGGGACCAGTGCGAACCTGGACGAGGGCCAGGCGGTCGCTGCGGTCGGCTCCCCCCTGGGGCTGTCCGGAACCATCACCACAGGCATCGTGTCGGCGTTGAACCGGCCGGTGCGCGCGGGTGGTGAGCAGTCCGACCAGAGCACGGTCATCGACGCGATCCAGACAGATGCGGCGGTGAACCCGGGCAACTCGGGTGGCGCGCTCGTCAACATGAACGGCGAGCTCGTCGGAATCAACTCCGCGATCGCCTCGCTGGGCTCGGGCAGTTCCGGATCCATCGGACTGGGCTTCGCTATCCCTGTCGACCAGGCGCGTCGGATTGCTGACCAGTTGATCAAGCAGGGGTACGCCACCCGAGCGGTGATCGGCGTGTCCGTCACCGACAGTCCCGACGGCAACGGGGCCCTCGTCCACTCCGTCGAGCCCGGTAGCCCGGCGGAGCGCGCCGGCATCAAGGACGGAGCGGTCATCACCAAGGTCGGTGACCGTCTGATCGAGGGCGGTGACTCGCTTGTCGCCGCGATCCGCTCGCTTGCCCCGGGGGACACGATCTCCGTGACCTATGCTGCACAGGAGAGCGAGCAGCCGAGCACCGTCGACGTAGTACTGGGAGAGGCGAGATGACCACGAGATTTGATCCGACGACGTTGCCCGGAGGCCGCACGCTGCCCAGTACGGTCGAATTCGATCCGGACAGCACCGATCTGGTCGAGCCGCATGTCGTCGGCCGCGCGATGGTCGTGGTGGTGACCGACCGTCTCGGTGAGCACGAGGACTCGATCGGGCCACTGGTCACCGAGCTGCTCGAGGAAGAGGGCTTCTTCGTGGGAGGCGTCGTGGGCGTGGCCTCCGAGGAGGCCGAGGTCCGTAAGGCCCTCGAGACCGCGGTGGTCGGCGGGTTCGACTTCGTGGTGACCGTCGGTGGAACCGGTGTCGGCCCTCGTGACATCACCCCGGAGGTGACCGAGGAGATCCTGGACCAGCGACTCCCCGGCATCGCCGAGGCCATCCGGTCCTCCGGGCTGACCGCGGGAGCCGTGGACTCGATCGTGTCCCGGGGGCTCGTGGGGGTATCCGGCAGCACGGTCGTGGCCAACCTCGCACCGAGCCGCGCCGCGATCCGCGACGGCATGGCCACGCTGTGCCCGCTCGTGTCGTACGTCGTCGGCCAACTGTCGGACCTCGACGAGCTGTGACGGGGACCGACGACCCGGGGACCGCCGACCCGGTTTCCGACGATCAGTCGGCCGCCGAGCGAGCGGCCGTGAAGGCTCGGGTGGACGCCGTGTTCGGTCAGACGCTCCCCGAGACCACGTCGGACGAGGCCAGGGGACGCGATAGCCGGATCGACGACGACTGGTGGCGGGAGCAGCGGCCTCCGCACCACGGCTGACCGCCAGGTGCAGACGTCGTCAGGTGCATTCGTGGTCAGACACAGAACAGGACCCCGTCTTCTCCAGAGGGAGGAGGCGGGGTCCTGTGCGTGGTGGGCCGGTCCGTGCGACCGGCCACCGGGTGCGAGCCCGGGCGACATCGGGCCCGCGGACCCGTCGGCTATCAGGCCTGCGGGTCGGAGGGGTGGGTGAGCGGACGACCGGCGAGCAGGTCGCGGATCTCGACCAGCAGCTCGTTGTCGGTGGCCGGGGCCTCGATGCCCTTGCGCTTGGCGGCGGCCTCCTTCATCGTGTTCATCGGCGCCACCAGGACGAAGTAGATGATCGCCGCGATCAGCAGGAAGTTGATGGCGGCCGTGATGAGCAGCCCGAAGTCCATGACGGTCTCGGGGTTGTCCGGCAGCAGCTGAACGGCGAAGCCGATCTCCTTGTTGCCGCCGAGTAGTGCGATGAGCGGGTTGATGATCGCGGTGGTGAACGCGTCGACGATGGAGGCGAACGCCGAGCCGATAACGACGGCGACGGCGAGGTCGATCACGTTGCCCTGCATGATGAAGTCCTTGAAGCCCTTGAGCATCGAGTCCCCCTTCTCTTTATGGCCCGGCCCACTTGACATGGGTCCGTGCGTTCTCTATTTGAACCGGACGGACGATACCAGCACGGGAGTCAGATAAGCACGGATATCACCATGGCCCGGTCAGCCGTGGACAACCACCGCGAGCGGGCTCGTGGCGGCGGTCGCCGCCAGGTGAGGGGCGATCGATTCTCCGACCTCCACGAGGATCGAGCGCCCACCGGACCGACCTGTCGGGACAGCTCTCACGAGCGCCGCCCGGGCCACGATGACCGGTCCCGTGGGGGCCGTCGACGCCTCGGGTGGCAGGTCGGGATCGGGCGTCGTGTCGGCGAGAGTGAGCAGGTCAACCATGTCGCCGGCCTCGAGCGCATCGGCGACGGCCGGATCAGCCAGGGGCACCGGGACCACGCGGATCTCCTCGGCCCCGACTCCTCCCGGCGCCGCGGAGTCCGGTGCGGCGCCGCCGGCAGCGGCGGCCAGGGAGCCGGGTGCCGCGGACGCGGGTGGCGTGCCTGAGCCAATGTGAGAGTCGAGTCGAGCGGCGCTGGTTATTGACTGGTCAGCGATGTGGGAATTCTCACTGCCGGAGTGCCCGGCGAACGGCGCGGCGACGATCAGCGCGGTGGCTGCCGCGATCCGTGCGATGCGCCGACGCCGCCATCGTCCCGAGGTGGTCGGGCTGGCGATCGTCCGGCGCATGTGGGCCCCTCCGTCGTGTCGGTGCACCCGGGATCCGGGTGGTGCGACACGACGCTAGCGGCCACCCGCCGCGCCGAACGGCCGACGGCAGCCGGAGGGAGGGGGCCTGTGGACGGTGCCGAGCGCCTGTGGAATGACGACGACGCCGACGCCGCCGTCGACACCGGCTACGAGGAGGAGCCGCCGGAAGACGAGGCACTCGAGGACGAGGCGCTCGACGATGAGCTGCTCGAGGAGGAACCACTCGACGACGAACCGCCCGAGCCGCCGGACGAACCGGAGGTGGACCCGCTGCTCGACGAGCTACCGCTGGAGGAGGTGCTGCTCGACGAGCCCGAGCCCCCGTTGCCGCCTGAGCCACCCGAGCTGCCGGAACTCCCCGAGCCGGAGCGGCTGTCCGTGCGGTAGAAGCCGGAGCCCTTGAACACGACGCCCACGGTGTTGAACAGCTTGCGCAGCGAGCCTTCGCACTGCGGGCAGACCGTCAGTGTGTCCTCGTCGAACGACTGCTGGATGTCGAACGCGACGTCACAGTCACGGCACCGGTACGAGTAGGTGGGCATGGGGCCTCCCGGAGAGAAGGGACAACGATTGGCACTCTACTCGGATGAGTGCCAGGTTCCGAAGTCGAGAACCCCCTCCTCGGTGATCACCCCGTCCACGGCACGGTCGTGCTCCTCGACGGGCACGCGGTCCAGGACGTTCTCCGCATCCATCAGCGCGATCAATCGTGTGCGCGGTCCCGCGTAGGCGAGCGACCGGTCGTAGTAACCGCCACCGCGTCCCAGTCGCTGTCCGGCTCGGTCCACGGCGACCGCGGGAACCAGGACGAGATCGGCGTCGGCGATGAGCTCCGGACCTCCTGGTTCCGCCGAGGGGACGGGAATGCCGAACCTGCCCGGGATCAGGTCCGCCGGCCCGGTGTACTCCGCCCATCCGAGCGGCCCCACCGAGGGGGAGACAGGCAGGAGGACACGGGCCCCGACTCGGGAGAGTGCGTCGAGAAGTCCCGGTCCGCCGGCCTCGTCGTCGTCGGGGACATAGGCGCACACCACCAACCCGGCGGTGACGATCCCCGCCAGGTGGCCGAGGATCGCGCGGTCCCGATCCGCACGCACCGACGCCGGTACGGCCGCGCGGCGGGCCAGCACCACCCGCCGGAGATCTGACTTGTCCACGGCGACAGTCTGCCGCGTCCGGACGGGCGGGGCGAGCGCGGCATGAGTGGCGAGAGCGACCGGCGGGGCGGGCGCGACCTGCAGGACGAGCGTGGCCGGCAGGGCTGGTCGAGCGGACTCGGCGGGAGCACCGCGGGCGACGAACACGGCGAGGCACGCCATGGACGACGGTGGCATGCCGTCTACAGTGGGGCGCATGACGTCCACCTCCTCGTCCGATGCGCAGTTCCGGACCGCTGTCGTGCCCGCCGCCGGCCTCGGCACCCGGTTCCTGCCCGCCACCAAGACGGTCCCCAAGGAGCTGCTCCCGGTCGTGGACACTCCGGGTATCGAGCTCATCGCCGAAGAGGCGACCGAGGCCGGAGCCGGGCGCCTGGCGATCATCACCTCCGAACGCAAGGTCGGCGTGATGGCGCACTTCGCCGACGATCCGGTGCTCGAGGGCACCCTGGAGGATCGTGGCAAGGACGTGCTGCTGCACAAGGTGCGGCGCGCGCCCGGCCTCATCGAGGTCGTGGACGTGCGCCAGGACGAGCCCCTGGGGCTCGGCCACGCCGTCGCACAGGTCGAGTCCGTGTTGGGCGAAGACGAGCAGGCCGTGGCCGTGCTCCTGCCCGACGACCTGGTGCTCCCCATGGGGATCCTCGGCCAGATGGCGCAGGTCCGGGCAGCCCGCGGCGGTAGCGTCCTCTGCGCGTTCGAGGTGGACCCGGAGAACGTCTCCTCCTACGGCGTGTTCAACGTCGAGGACACCGACGACCCGGCGGTCAAGCGCGTGCTCGGCATGGTCGAGAAGCCCGCGGCCGAGGACGCGCCGTCGAACCTCGCCGCCGCCGGACGCTATGTCCTGGACCGCGCGATCTTCGACGCCCTGCGCCGCATCACCCCCGGTGCCGGTGGGGAACTGCAGCTCACCGACGCGATCGACCTGCTCATCTCCGAGGGGCACCCCGTGCACGTCGTGGTGCACGACGGGGACCGGCACGATCTCGGCAACCCCGGCGGCTACATCAAGGCCTGCGTCGACTTCGCGCTGGGCGAATCGGCATACGCCGACGACCTGCGAGAGTGGCTCACCAACCGGCTCGGGTCCTGACACCGGGACGCGGCGGCCGAACGCCGTCGCGGGGCGAACCCGACCGCACCCGGCGCTGCCGCCGCGGCACCGGACCGCTCGGCCGCTAGTCTCTCCACTACAGACCCGAGGTCCCTCGCGCGCCTGCACTTGTGGGCGCCGATGAGGCCCGGGCGGCAACTGGTACGGGAAGGGGGCCCTGGTGCGCTCCGTCGAGGAACAACTGGCGCTGGTGACGGCAGCGGCCGTCGCGCCGCGCCCCGTTCGCGTGTCGATCTCCGAGGCGCAGGGACTCCTCTGCGCGGAGGAGGTCGTGGCCGAGCGCCCGCTCCCGTCCTTCGACCAGGCGGCCATCGACGGCTACGCCGTGCGCAGTGTCGACATCCGCGTCGGCGACGGGCGTGGCAGCGACGACCAGGAGGGGCCGACGACGCTGCCCGTGGTCGGACAGATCACCGCCGGCTCGCGACAGCCCACCCGACTCCAACCCGGCCAGGTCGTCCGGGTGGACACCGGAGCGCCGCTGCCCACTCTCGCCGACGCCGTCCTGCCCGTGGGCTGGGCCGACCAGTCGGGCCGGAACATCACCCCGACACGCGGCGTCCGGACCGGCGACTACGTCCGCCGCATCGGCGACGACGTGCAGCCCGGTGACGTGGCCGTGCGTGCGGGCGCGATCATCGGCCCCGCCCAGGTCGGGCTGCTCGCCTCGGTCGGGCGCGCGAAGGTGCTCGTGCACCCCAAGCCCCGCATGTCCGTCATCTCGGTGGGCGACGAACTGCTCGACGTGGACGCCTCGCCGGGGACCGGGCAGGTCTACGACGTGAACTCGTACGCCCTCACGGCCGCTGGCCGCGACGCCGGCGCCGACGTACACCGGGTCGGTATCACCAGCACCGAGCCCGCCCACCTGCGGGAGGTCCTCGAGGGCCAACTCGTGCGCTCCGAGATCGTGGTGGTCTCCGGCGCCGCCGGCGGCGAGGCCACGACCCGAATCCGGCAGGTCATGGCCGCACTCGGCGAGATCGAGGTCAACCGTGTCGCCATGCACCCCGGCTCCGTCCAGGGCTTCGGTCGCCTCGGACGCGACGAAGTACCGACCTTTCTGCTCCCGTCGAACCCCGTCAGTGCGCTGGTGGTGTTCGAGATCATGGTGCGTCCCCTGATCCGCATCGCGCTGGGCAAGCGGCAGCCCATGCGGCGCACCGTCCGGGCCAGGACCGTCGCACCGATCTCCTCGGTCGAGGGGCGCCGCGGGTACCTGCGTGGACAGCTCATGCGTGACACGGACACCGGCGAATACCTGGTCCGGGCACTCGGCGGCGCCCAGGGCGCCTCCACCCACCTGTTGGCGTCGCTCGCCGAGGCGAACTGCCTCGTGGTGATCGACCCCGAGATCAGCTCGGTCCGGGCCGGCGACGAGGTGGACGTGATGTTCCTCGCCCAGCGCGGCTGAGACGACCGGACACCGGACGACATGCTCGACGCGCTGTTGGGGGAGGGCGCCGACCACCCGGGCTGGCCGATCGAGGCCGGGCCACTGCGCGTACGAGCCGGGGTGGTCACGCTCCGGCCGGTGCGACGCCGGGACGCGCGGGACTGGTCGGCACTGCGGTTGACGGAGCGCGACTACCTCGAACCGTGGGAGCCGACTGTCGAGGGACGCTGGCACGAGAACAACTCGCCTCGCGCCTGGCCCGCGATCCACGGGCAGCTGCGTCGCTTTGCACGGGCCGGCGCGACGATCCCGGCCGCCATCGAGGTCGACGGCCGCTACGCCGGGCAGATCACGGTCGGCGGCATCGTCCGTGGAGCCCTGCACTCGGGCTGGATTGGCTACTGGGTCGGTCAGCCCTTCACCGGTGGCGGAGTGGCCACCGCGGCGCTGGCGCTGGGGCTGGATCACGCCCTCGGTGCGGGGGCTCTGCACCGGGTCGACGCCACCGTGCGACCCCAGAACCACGCGAGCCGGGTGGTGCTCGAACGCTGCGGCTTCCGCGAAGAGGGACTGCTCAGGCGCTACCTCCACGTGGACGGTGCCTGGCGGGATCACCTGCTCGTGGCGCGCACCCGCGAGGAGCACGGGCGGGGTGCCGTGGCGGCTCTCGTCGGTGCGGGTCTGGCCACCCGCGTCTGAGTAACTCCTGAGCATCGTGACCGGCGGCGCGCCGCCGCGAACTGCGAGGTCTGCGCCGTTACGGTTGGTTTCTCACCACGACGTCCCGAGTCGGGGTAGACGCTCGAGGAGGCCTGATCGATGTCGAGCTCGCTGCTGATCATCCTACTGGTGGTGGTCTGGCTCTTCGTCCTCGCGCCGATGCTCATCCGGTCGCGCAATCCGATCCGCCGCACCGGTGACGCGTTGGCCCAGACGCGAACGCTGTACTCCGGTGGTTCCGGCCGCCTCGTGCCCAGCCGTGGGCGCGCGGCCGCGGACCCCGTGCAGGTCGAGCCGGAGGAGTCGCTCTTCGGGCTGCCGTCAGGGGCCGGTGCCACCGACGCCGAACTGCTCGACACCGAGACGTGGGAGCACATGTTCGAGCAGACCTTGCGCCGCGAGGCCGCCAGCCGTCGGGGCGAGGCCGTCCGTCGCGCGATGGAGGAGCGTCGCGCGGCGGCCGCCGACGACGAGGCGTCCTCCGAGGAGATCACGACCGAGATCCCGACCGTGTCCGAGGCCGGCAGCGGGGCCGGTGTCGACGGGGCGTCCCGGAGGGGCCGTGCCGTGCCGGCCGCCGCATCCGCCGGAGACGCCGGCGTGCGGGCCAACCGGAGCATCGATGATGCGGAGTTCGACGAGGCCACCGAGTCGGCCGATGCCGCGGAGTACGCCGAGTCCGTCGAGGCCTCACGACCCGAGGTGGTCGACGGCGAGCTGGTCGAGCGCCCGGCCCACGCACAGTCAGCCGAGGACATCGATCACGCCGAGGACGCGGCCGGGATCGACGCCGAGGCCGTGCACCTGCACCGTGGTCGTCGTCGTCACCACCCCGAGCCCGAGGTCGAGCTCACCGACGCGGATCTGTCGTTCGCCGAGCGGCGGCGTGGGCGCGGGGCCTACGACCCGATGGCGGACCGGCTGGCCGCCGAGCAGCGTGCGCATGCCCGTCAGCGGACCGCGCTGATCCTCGTAGGACTGTCCGTGGTCGCGGTGATCGCCGCACTGCTCACCGTTCCGGCTGTCTGGTGGTTCGCCGGCGGCTCGATCCTGCTGCTGGCCGCTTACATGACTTACCTGCGTCGGCAGGTGCGGCTCGAGGAGAGTCTGCGTCGGCGCCGCGTCGAGCGCATGCGTCGCGCCCGGCTGGGCGTCGAGTCGCGTGAGGACGACGAACTGTCGATCGTACCGCCGCGCCTGCGCCGGCCCGGTGCCGTGGTGCTGGAGATCGACGACGAGGACCCCGCATTCGACGTGCTGGACACGGTCGACCAGTACGAGGGCAGCGATCCCGGCCACCACGACGACCGGGGCTTCCGCCGCGAGCCGCTGCGCAGGGCGGTCGGCTGAGACGCACCCGAGCCGGTGGATCGGGAGATTCGCGCCCGCCACTGTTGACGCGACGACACACGCCGCGACCGGAGATCCGGTCGCGGCGTGAGTCATTTCCGTGGGGGCTGGGCCGGAAGCCTCAAGACTGGAGCTGGCTGGCGCGGGCGCCTCTCAGGTGAGGCGACGGAGGAGAAGAACGCCGTCCTTGATCGTGGCCGTCTGCGTGCCGTCAGGAGACGTTATCTCGCGCGGGCGGATCTCCTGCATGACGACCTCCCACGCCGCGGGGTCGAAGGCGAGCTGCTCGAGCTCTTCGGCGGGGGTGGGCAATGCGTGCACGCCGTGGCCGTTCCCGTGTCCGTGAGAGCGGCCGTGGACGTGCGTGACGAGCAGTAGATGTCCGCCGGGGCGGAGGCGGTCGGCAGCGCGACGAAGGATGTCGATGCGCTGGAGCTCGACCTCGGAGTGGAAGAAGCTGGCCGTCACCAGGTCGAACTGCTTGTCGGTATGCCACGTGGTCAGGTCGTGCGCCACCCACTCGATGCTGCTGGAGACTCCACGCGCGGATGCGGCGTCGGCCCCGCGAGCGGTGGCGGTGGGGGAGATGTCCACTGCGGTGACCTGCCAACCGTGCTCGGCGAGCCAGACCGCGTCGCCGCCCTCACCGCAGCCGAGCTCGAGGACGTCTCCGGCTTCGAGCGTGCGGACCACCGCGGCGGTGGACTCGTTGACGTTGCCCGACCAGCGGATCTCGCCACCGGAGTGCCGGCGCTCCCAGTGGTCGGCGGGGGAGTCGACGGAGGTGGCGTGCTCGGCGGGGGAGTCGGCGGAGGTCGTGTAGTCGGCTGAGGAGTCGCCGGCAGCGGCGCGCTCGGCGGCGTCGAAGTCCTCGGTCACGAGCGCCATGTTGACCATGCCGCCGGCCCTGGCGCCGGCTGCCATGGCCACGGGTACGGTCGCGCTCGGGTCGGACACGTTCCCGGCTGCCCAGATCCGCGGGTGGCTGGTCTGTCCCACGATGTCCGTGGCGAGGAACGACCCCATTGGAGTGCTCGCCCGCTCCAGATCGAAGTGCGCGACGAGATCGTCGTGGGGCTGCGCCTGCGAGGCGACGAAGATCGCGTCGACCTCCACCATCGAGCCGTCGGCAAGCCGGACGCCGCGCAGCTCGCCGTCACGGGAGACGACCTCACGGACTGGAGTGTCGATCAGCGTGACGCCGCGAGAGGCGAGCCGTGACGCGACCGGGGGGTCGATCTCGCCGAGTGCGGCGGTGAAGAACACGAGATCCGCGCTCCACTGGCGCACGAGCTGCGCCTGGTGGAGCGACATCTCGCTCGTCCCCAGAACTGCTAGCCGGCGGCCCCGGACCTCCCACCCGTGGCAGTACGGGCAGTGCAGGACGCTGGTGCCCCAGCGGTCGCGGAGCCCGGGAATCTCGGGAAGGCCATCGGTCATTCCCGTCGCCAGGATCAGGGCCCGCGCGACGGCGGGCGCGGCGTCAGCGAACCGGACGGTTAGGCCGGCCTCGTCGTCGTCGCCCTCCTCCACGCTCGTCACCACACCACGTCGGACGGTGACGTGGTACGCCGACAGTTCGTGGCGGCCGCGGCGGAGGAGTTCGGCGGGGTCCGTGCCGTCGTCGCCCAGGACGCCGTGCATGTGGGCGGCGAACCGGTTGCGGGGCTCGCCTGCGTCCACCACGAGGACGCGGCGGCGGGCGCGGCCGAGCATCAGGGCTGCGGACAGTCCGGCGGCGCCACCGCCGATGACGATCGCATCCCAGCGGTCTGTCAGTGGGGTGGTGGGGTTTTCTCTCATGGATGTAGTGTGTCCGCGACCGTGCTTATACTGCAAGGCAGTTTGCAGTATTGGCAAGGAGTTGATGTGTGGTGGCCGATGACCTCAAGCAGGTGGGACTGAGGCTCCGGGCGTTTCGGCACAGTCGTGGCTGGACGCTCGACGAGCTGGCTGAGAGGGCGGAGATGTCGGCGAGCACGCTCTCCCGACTGGAATCGGGGAAGCGTCAAGCCAGTCTCGAGCTCCTGCTCCCACTGGTCCGGCAGCTCGGGATCCGACTCGACGATCTGGTGGCGCCCGAGGTCGCCGATCCGCGGGTGCGGCGGCCCGTCATCTATCGCGACGGGATGACGATCGCCCCGCTCGCGCCAGAGGGATCTCCCGTATCCACCTACAAGATCACCTATCCACCGGCCCCGACGACGCCGGAGCCGCGCGTGCACGACGGGTTCGAGTGGATCTACGTCCTGTCCGGCAAGCTCCGATTGGTGCTGGGGGATCAGGAGCTGATCCTCGTGCGCGGGGAGGCCGCCGAGTTCGACACGCGCGTGCCGCACAGCATGTCCGCCGCCGGGGCGAAGCCGGCTCAGGTGATCAGCATCTTCAACGACGACGGCATGCGGATGCACACGCACACGGCGGGCGAGTGACGGGCGGTGGGACGCGAGCGACGGGACATGGGCAAACGGCTCTGGCGGGCGGCATCGGGGCCCCTCCACCCTCCCGGTTTGGTTTGCGGCCCAGGGGTGCTGGTAAGGTAATCCCCGCTGCTCGAGAGGGTGGCAACCGCGACTCGTAAGAGTTGCGGGGGGCTATAGCGCAGTTGGTAGCGCGTCTCGTTCGCATCGAGAAGGTCAGGGGTTCGATTCCCCTTAGCTCCACAATAGAGACAGGTCAGAGGCCGTTCCCGCGGAAAGCGGGGACGGCCTCTGAGCATTCAGCGGGTGCTGGCGTTGCAGGCGGGCTCGAGTCTCGACCCTCAGCTCCCGGGAACCGGATCCGGCCCGGCGCCGTGCTCGGCGACGTAGGCCACGGGCCATGGTGGGGAGGTTGACGAAGATCATCGAGAACTCCTCGAGGTCGGTTCCGGCGCGGTCGCGAGTCGTGCGCGCGGAGTCGACGCGGCCAACGATTCTCCTGCTGCGGGGCGGTGTCAATGGGGTCGAGGCCTGGCGGCATCCGTAGCATCGACGCGGTGTCGACTGATCCGCGTGCCGAGCTGGCAACGTCGAGCTCCACGCCCGCAGCCCCGGGCATCTCCGCATCCGCCCCAGGGATCGCCTCGCCGGCCCGCCGCTGGCTTTTCCTCGCCTGCGCCATCGCGCTGGAGGTCTCCGGATCGCTGTCCCTGAAGGGGGCGCTCGAGACGCCGGTGCTGTACGTCGTCGTCGTCGGCGGATACCTCGGCTCGTTCGTGTTTCTCGCCCGCACCCTCCGGGCCGGTCTGCCACTGGGCGTCGCGTACGGGATCTGGGGCGCGGCTGGCGTGGCGATGACCGCGGTCTTGTCGGCGTGGATCTTCGGCGAGCCGCTGACGGGGCTGATGGCGCTGGGGATCGCCGTGATCATCGCGGGTGTGCTGTGCGTCGAGTTGGGGTCGCAGCGGGCGGCGGATTCGGTGCCGACCCGCGAGGCTCGCTCGTGATCGCGTGGGTGTACCTCGCGTCGGCCATCGCCTGCGAGGTCGCCGCGACCCTCTCGCTGCGCCGGGCCGTGGAGGTGCCGCGCTGGTACGCGCTGGTGGTGCCCGGGTATCTGGCGTCGTTCGTGTTGCTCTCGCTCACGTTGGCGGCGGGGATGGCGCTCGGCGTGGCGTACGGGGTATGGACGGCGACGGGCGTGGCCCTGACGGCGCTGCTGAGCCGCGTGCTGTTCAAGGAGGCGCTGACGCCGTTGATGGTGGCCGGGATCGGGCTGATCGCCGCGGGCGTGTTGCTCGTCGAGATGGGATCCGGCGCCTGAGGTGCGTGGTGGGTGCGGGAGAGGTGACCCTATGCCGCGCAGGTAGGCGGAGGGATTGGGTCCCGACGACGACGACAACGGCGCTTGCAGGTGCAAAACTGCTGGCAGGCACCCCGGCGATTGGTGGAACACGTTATAGTTCCGGCATGTCTCTCGCGCCTGGAACCCCCGCGCCCGACGTCTTCAGTCCCGGCAAGATCGGCAATGTGACGCTGCGTAACCGCATCGTCAAGGCCGCCACCTTCGAAGGCAGATGCCCGAACGGACGCGTGACCGACGAGCTGATCGAGTTCCACGCCGAATACGCGCGCGGTGGGGTGGGTATGACCACCGTCGCCTACCTCGCCACCTCTCCCGAAGGCCGCCGACGCCCTGGTCATGACGGTCGGTAGTTCGCTGCTCAACCCGATCTACCTGTTCAAGGGTGACGCGCCGCTCGCGGAGTTCGCCGCCACGCAGCCTGCGGTCATCAAGATGGGCATGAAGGTCATCGGCCCGAAGATGTTCAAGGAATACCCGTACACCGACGCGTACATGTTCGACGACGCGCGGCAGATCCGCGAGGCGATCGACCTGCCGATGATGCTGCTCGGTGGCATCGTCGACCGCCCGTCGATGGACAAGGCCACGGGCGCCGGATTCGACTTCGTGGCCATGGGCCGCGGCTTGCTCCGCGAGCCCGACCTGCCGCTCAAGTTGCAGGAGGACGAGCGTCGCCGGTCGCTGTGCGTGCACTGCAACCGCTGCATGGCCACCATCTACTCCGGCAGCCGGTGTGTCCTGCGGGAGTACGTGCGGCCGATCCCGGCGCGATCCTCCGCGTCGTAGAGACGCGGCACGATCCTTCGCCTCGTAGTCGCGCGGCGTGATCCCGGACTGACTCCTGGCCTGCCCCCGGAGTCGCTCTCCGCGTGGCGCTGGTGATGTCGACGGCGCTGTGCGGACGAGGCATAGTGGTCGGCGTGTTCAGTGGACTGAGTGCATTCCCCCTGACCCCGTTCACCAGCGGGGGACCCGACAACGGTGGCGAGCCCGACCTCGACGCCTACTCCCGCCTGATCGCCGGGCTGGTCGCCGCCGGAGTCGATTCCGTGGGGGCGCTGGGCTCGACCGGCGGCTACCCGTACCTTCCGCGGCATCATCGACGCGACCTCGCCCGGGTCGCCGTGCGCGCGGCCGGATCCCGCCCGGTGATCGTGGGGGTGGGGGCGCTCACGACGCGGGAGATCCTCGAGCACGTGGCGGACGCCGAGGACGCGGGAGCGGCCGGGATCCTCGTGCCGCCGCTGGGCTACCAGCGACTCCGCCCGGCTGAGGTGGTGTCCCTGTACCGGACGGTCACCGGCGAGACCTACCTGCCTGTGGTGGTGTACGACAACCCGGTCACCACCGGCTACACCTTCACCCGCGAAGTGCTCACCGAGGTGGCCGCGCTGCCCCGAGTGGTCTCGGTCAAGATCCCACCCGTGACGGCCGACCCCGACCGGTCGCACGAACAACTCGCCGACCTCCGCGAGGCGGTGTCGCGCTACGTGTCGTTGGGGATCAGCGGGGACCGGGTGGGCGCGCAGGGGCTGCTCGGTGGGTGCGACACCTGGTACAGCGTGCTCGCGGGCGTGTTCCCGAAGACGTGCAAGGCGATCACCGTCGCCGCCCAAGAGGGGGACCGGGAGCGGGCGTTGGAACTGTCCGCGGAGTTGAACCCGGTGTGGGACCTGTTCGACTCCTACGGCAGCTACCGCGCGGTGTCGGCGATCGCTGCCGAGATCGGACTGGTCCGTCCGGAGGGACTCCATCACCCGGTTCTGCCGCTCAGTGGGGTCGAGCGCGACGAGGTCCGGACCGCCCTCGAGGCCGTCGGGACTCACGACTGAGCTCTGCACCGCGCCTGACCCACGCCGCGAGACGTCCGGTCACGAGGGCCCGCCGACCGCTACGGTGGGACACCAGCGGTCCGATCCGACTTCGCGGGCCGGGACAGGGGAGCAGATGCCGAAGCGACGGATCAAGGACTACCGGGACACACTGTGCGTCGTCACCGGGGCGGCCAGCGGGATCGGACGGTCGACGGCGATCAGGCTCGCCGGCGAGGGCGCCCGGCTCGTGCTGACCGACGTGAAGGACGAGGGCCTGCAGGCGACCGCGCGGGACTGCGAGGTGCAGGGCGCGGCCGTGCTGGTGTCCGAGGCGCTCGACCTCACCGACCACGAGGCGGTCACCGCCTTCGGCGAGAAGGTCATCGCCGAGCACGGTGCCCCCGACGCGATCCTCCACGTGGCCGGGAACTCCGCCTGGGGGCGGCCGGACGTGCTCGAACACCGCGTGTGGCGGTCCATGGTCGAGGTCAACCTCATGGGCACGATCCACGTGATCGAGGCGTTCATCCCCGCCATGATGGTCGCCCGCAAGCCTGCCGCTCTGGTGATGGTGTCCTCCGCCGCCGGGCTCCTCGGGCTGCCCTGGCACGCCGCCTACAGTGCCGCCAAGTTCGGCATCCGCGGGATCGCCGAGGTCCTGCGCTTCGACCTGGCCCCCTATGACATCGGCGTACACCTGGTCTGCCCGGGCGCCGTCGACACCCCGCTCGTGGGCACCATCGAAATCGCCGGAGTGGACCGGTCCGATCCCGAGGTGGCCAAGACCGCCGCGCAGTTCCAGCGGCACGCCGTCACCCCCGATCAGGCCGCCGAGTCAATGCTCGAGGGCGTCCGTAAGGGCCGCTACCTCATCTACACCTCGCCCGACATCCGACTGGCGTTTGCGGCCCAGAAGTTCGCGCCGCCCGCGTACCGCCTGGCGATGAAGCTCATCTCCCGCAAGATCAACAAGGCCGCCGCGGGCCGACTCCCGTGAGGGGGATGGAGACCCTCACCGACGCCGCGATCCTCCTGGCGAGGGTCGGGCTCGGTGTGGTGTTCGTGGCACATGGATGGCAGAAGTTCTTCACGCTCGGCGTGACGCGGGTGGGGGAGCAGTTCGCCACCTACGGCGTCCCCCAGCCGTTCGTCACCGCCGCGATCGTCGCCGGTGTCGAACTGGTGGCCGGGATTGCGCTGGTCGCCGGGATCCTCACCCCTCTCGCCGGCATCCTGCTCGGCGTGGACATGGCCGGGGCGTTCTACTTCGTCCACGCCACCAACGGCCCGTTCGTCACCCAGAACGGCTGGGAACTCGTCGTGGCGCTGGGAGTGGGCGCGTTGCTCGTCGCAGCAGTCGGGGCCGGCCGGTTCAGCGTCGACCGGGCGCTGGGCGGCTGACCGGGCAGGCTCCGACCGGGCGGCGACCGCCTGAGTTGTCCTCCGACCGGGCGGCCACCGACCGGCTAGGCCCCCGCAGCTGTCCGACTATTCGGCCGGGGACAGGGCCTTCATCGGCGACACCGGAAGACCCTGCTGGTAGGGGGCGTCGATCCCGGCCTCGGCGAACGCGTTGCGGATGCGCCGCCGCAGCTCACGCTCCGTCGCCCACTGCATGTTGGCGTGGGTGACCGCGGTCATCCGCAGCGACCACGAATCCGCCCCCAGCTCGTTGACACCGGCCAGCTCCGGCCCGGAGATGAGGTTGGACCTGATCGGCTCCCTGGCCGCCGCGCGCTTGGCGGTGTCGATCGCGATGGTGCAGGCACGGTCGATGTCCGCGCCGTAGGACACCGGGATCTCGAGGAACGCCACGCCGAAGTCCTGGCTGTAGTTGCCCACGCGCTGGATGTCGCCGTTGCGGCAGTACCAGAGCGTGCCGTGCAGGTCGCGGACGGACGTGATGCGCAGGCCGACGTTCTCCACGGTGCCCTCGGCGTCGCCCAGGTCCACCCAGTCGCCCACGCCGTACTGGTCCTCGAAGAGCATGAACAGCCCGGACAGGAAGTCCCGCACCAGTGCCTGCGCGCCGAAGCCCAGCGCCACGCCGACGATGCCGGCCGAGGCGATGAACGGCGCCACGTTGACGCCGAGGATCGCCAGCGTCTGCAGGATCACCCAGACCAGGACGACGAAGGACACCAGCGACTTGAGCACCGAGCCGATGGTGAGCATCCGTTGCGCCCGCCGCTCGGCCCGCTTCCGGTCGGCGATTGCCTGCTCCGCCGGCTTCCGGTGATTGCTCTTGTTGAGACTCTCGGCGGTCAGCCCACCGCTCTCGTCGGCGCTTACCCCGGTGTCGTCGTCACTCTCGTCACCGGCCCCGTCGACATCGGTGAGGGCCCCGCCCTCGGACCGTGCGCGGCGTCGGGGCCACAGGCGGCGCGTGCTGCCGTCCGGGGCGGGTGTGGTGACGCGGTCGATGCCGCGGTGGAGCAACCACCGCACGACCAACGCCAACAGGATGTACACGACGATCATGACCGGCTTGTTGACCAGCCACTCCTGCATCACGTCGGACATCGCGAGATCGGGAAGGGGAAGAGTCAGCTCGTTCACGTCCGCGACGGTACGGATCACCTGCCCGGAGTGCGAAGGGCGATGCGGTGACCTCGCCCACGATTCAGGCCATGCTCAGCCCCAGATCAGGGCCGGTTCAGCGCCGAGGCCCCAGTGCTGCAGGGGAGCGCCGGGGCCCGAGCGCTGGAGGGGAGCGCCGCGGTCAGCGCCACGACGGCAACCACAGCTGCAGGGACCACTCGGCGGGGGTGATGGGCAGGCCCGCGAGGATCGGCGTGATGTAGATGAAATTCACCACGACCAGGGACAGGTACAGGGCCACGATCGAGCGGCCCACGATCTGCCTCCGGGGGGAGTCGGTGGACTTGCCCGCGATCTCGCCGAGCACCAACGCGAGCAGCATGACGAAGAACGGGATCATCACCGCGGCGTAGAAGAAATACATCTGCCGGTCGTGCTGGAAGAACCACGGCACGTAGCCCGCGCAGTAGCCGACGAGCCCGAACGCGTACCGCCCGTCGCGGCAGACCACGGCACGCCAGAACGCCCACGCCAGCACGGGGATCGCCAACCACCAGATCGCGGGCGTGCCCAGCAGCATGATCGCGCGCACGCAGGAGTCCTGGCCGCAGCCGGCGACGTCTTCGCCCTGCTCGATGTAATAGAGCATCGGCCGCAGGCTCATCGGCCACACCCACGGCTTGGATTCCCACGGATGCCGGTTGCCGGCGGACGTGGTGAGCGCGGCGTGGAAGTCCAGGACCGAGGACTGGTAGTACAGCCACGACTGGATCGAGTCGGGCAGCCAGTTGTCCTGGACCTTCGTCCCCACGACGTGGCGGTACACCGCGTTCTCGTCGGCGAACCACGGCAGCCACGAGAAGAGGTGGAGGACGAGCGGCCAGATCACCAGGCTGGCGAACGCCGGGACCGCATCACGCACCAGCGCCCCGGCCAGCGGGCGGGCGACGCCGTAGCGGCGCCGCAGCGCCCAGTCCCAGGCGACGGTCATGAGGCCGAAGAACGCGATGAAGTACAGGCCAGACCATTTGACGCCCAGCGCCAGGCCGAGCATCACGCCCGCGGTGAAGCGCCACCAGCGGAACCCGAGGCGGGGCCCGAGATCGGTCAGGTGCACGCGCCCGGCGAGCGCGGCGCGGTGCATCCGCCCGCGCATCTGGTCGCGGTCCACCAGGAGGGCACCGGCGGCGGCGACGACGAAGAGGACCTGGTAGATGTCCAGCATGCCGATTCGGGAGGTGACGAACGTGACCCCGTCCAGGCAGAGGAGCAATCCGGCGATGAGCCCGAGTTGCGTGGACCGCGTCAGCCGGCGGGTGATGCGCATGACCAGCAGCACCACCAGGACGCCGCAGATCGCGGCGGTGACGCGCCAGCCGAGCGGGGTGTAGCCGAACAGGAACCCGCCGATCGACTCGATCTGCTTGGCCACCGGCGGGTGGACCACCAGTCCGTAGCCGGGGTTCTCCTCGATGCCCAATTGGGAGATGTTGAAGGACTGGGGTGCGTAGTGCTTCTCGTCGAAGATCGGGGTGCCGCCGTCGGTGGCCGAGTTCAGTCCCCAGAACCTGGAGACGAACGCTAATACCAGGACCACGCTGGTGGCGATGAGATCGCGGACGGTCTCGACCGGCCCGGTGTCGGGGGCGGGGAGCGTGCGGCCCGGGGAGCGCTCGCTGACCGGGGAGCGCTCGCCGACCGGGGGCACGCCGGCTGAGGGCGGGCCTCCGGGGTGGCGCGCACCGAGGGTCGAGGTCACACGGCGAGCATAGTGGGGCCCTGCCCGGACCGGGACGGCCGTGGTCCCGAATCGGGCGGGGCGTCAGGTCCCGACCGGCGCGTGGACCTCACGACGCAAGATCTTGCCGGTCGGGCCCTTGGGCAGTTCCGGGACGATCCAGACCTCGCGGGGGTACTTGTAGGGCGCGATGCGTTCCTTGACGAACTCGCGCACGTCGTCCGGGCTGGCCTCATGACCGGCCTTGAGGGCGACGGCGGCGGCGACCTCCTCACCCAGCGTCTCGTGTGGGATGCCGATCACGGCCGCCTCGGCGACCCCCGGGTGCTCGTACAGCACCTCCTCGACCTCGCGCGGGTAGACGTTGTAGCCGCCGCGGATGATCATGTCCTTCTTCCGGTCCACGATCGTGAAGCAGCCCTCGGTATCGCGGACGGCCAGGTCCCCGGTGCGCAGCCACCCCTCGACGACCGTCTCGGCCGTGACCTCGGGACGGCGCCAGTACCCCTTCATGACGTTGGGGCCGCTGATGACGATCTCGCCCACCTCGCCGTCGGCCACCTCGTTGCCCTCGGTGTCGACGACCCGCAACGCCACGTCCGCCACCGAGACCCCCACCGTGCCCGGCTTGCGCTCCAGGTGCGGGTGGTTGAAGCACGCCACCGGGGCGCTCTCGGACAACCCGTACCCCTCGAGGATCACGCACCCGAGCGTGGCCTCGAACCGGTTGAGCAACTCGACCGGGAGCGGGGCGCCGCCGCAGATACACGTGCGGATCGTCGCCACATCCCCACCGAGGGTGCCGTCGGCGTCCCGTGCGGCCAACATCGCCGCGTACATCGTCGGCACGCCCTCGAAGACGGTCACGCCGTCGCGCTCGATGACCTCGAGGGCCTTGGCGCCGTCGAACCGCGGGATCAGACTCAGGCAGGACCCGGCCTGGACCGAGGCGAGCAGCCCGCAGGTCAGGCCGAAGACGTGGAACAGCGGCAGGCAGCCCATGACCACGTCGTCCGGCCCGGTCTCGATCAGCGTCTCGCGCGTCACGGCAGCGTTGCTGCGCAGGTTCTCGTGTGTCAGCTCGGCCCCTTTGGGGCGGCCGGTCGTGCCAGAGGTGTAGAGGATGACGGCGGTATCGTCGTCGTCACGATCGGCGATCGGGGACCGTCCCGGGGCGCTCGGTGCGGGACCACCGTCACCCGCGACGACGGCGACCCTCGACCCGGCCGGTGTCGCGCCCGCCTGCACCTCGTCGGCCGCCTCGGGCACCGTGAACACCACCGTGGCACCCGCGTCGGTGAGGTGATACCCGACCTCGCGGGCCTTGAGCAGAGGATTCAGCGGAACGACGACGCCCCCGGCCAGCAGCACCCCGAAGAGGTGCACCGGGTAGGCCGGTACGTTCGGCGCCCTACTACCGGCTCGAGCGCATCGCCGAGCGCACCGGGTGCGACCTACGCGGTTTCGCTGATCTGCAGGATCTGCTGGTCGCGATCAGACTCATGACCACTACCGGCGGTCGGCAGAGGCACCCGGGTGCCACAGGGTCCGCAGGTCCCGCAGGGCGGCAGGGATAGTGTGGACCGCATGACGTCCGGACGGGTCGTGTTGGCGGCCACCCCCATCGGGAACCCGGCAGACGCCTCGGGCCGCCTGCGTCAGCTGCTCGAGACCGCCGACGTGGTGGCGGCGGAGGACACCCGGCGCCTGCGCTCACTGGCCGCGGCGCTGGAGGTCAGCATCGGCGGCCGGGTGATGAGCTTCTACGAGCACAACGAGGCCGGGCGGGTGCCGCAGCTGCTCGATCGCGTTCGGTCGGGTGACGTGGTGGCGGTCGTGACCGACGCCGGTATGCCCGCGGTCTCGGACCCGGGGTATTCGCTGGTGACGGCCTGTATCGAGGAGGGGCTGCCGGTGACGTGCCTGCCGGGGCCGTCGGCCGTGACCACCGCGCTCGTCCTCAGCGGACTGCCCGTGGACCGCTTCTGCTTCGACGGATTCCCGCCGCGCCGTGCCGGGCGTCGTCGCACGTGGCTGGCCCGGCTGGTCGCCGAGGAGCGCACCTGCGTGTTCTTCGAGTCGCCGCACCGCGTGGCCGACACCCTGGCCGAGGCCGCCGAGGTGCTCGGGCCGGATCGCCGCGCCGCGGTGTGCCGGGAGCTCACCAAGACCTACGAGGAGGTCCTGCGCGGGACCCTCGCGGAGCTGGCCGAGCTCACTGCCGGCGGGGTGCTGGGTGAGATCGTCGTGGTGCTCGAGGGCGCCTCCGCGGCGGATACCGAGGCCTCGCTCGAGGACCTGGTCGAGATCGTCGAAGAGCGCGTCGCTGCCGGTGAGCGACTCAAGGACGCGTGCGGGGTGGTGGCGGAGGGTGCGTCGCTGACCAAGCGCGAGCTGTACCAGGCGGTGCTCGACGCCCGCGCCGAGAACGATTAGACGCCACCTTCGCAGCTACATCTGCTGGTTTGGCAGTACTCAGCGAGGTTTTCTCGGCGTGTCGTCTCGCTGGTGACTGCCAATCGGGAGGTGGTGGCTGGTGGCGTCGCAGCCGCAGCCGCAGCCGCAGCCGCAGCCTCGGCCGCCGACTTCTCTGATGTGGGAGTAATCAGCGAGACTTTGTCGGCGTGTCCTCTCGCTGATGATGTCCAAACCGTGGGGGTGGGGCGGAGCGTGGTCAGTCAGCGTGGTCAGGTGCCGGGGTCAGATATCGGGGCAGCCCTGTCGCCGCAATTTCTCCGCGATCCGCCGCAACAGCGTGTCACTATCTCGCAGCATGCCCGCTGTGATTCTCAGGTCCAGCCACCCCTCGTCGAACAGTCGCGCAGTCATGGCGGAATCCCAGTCTCGTTGTTCACGGTCGAGGTGGTGCTCGCCGTCATAGAGCAGGGCCACCCGGTACTTGCGGTACGCCAGGTCGGCCTTGACGATGTGGCGTCCGGCGGAGTCTGCGATATTCACCTGCAGGTCAGGTTGAGGCAGCGACGAATCGGCGATGATCAGCCTGACCCGGGTCTCGCGTGGTGAATCAGCACGGTGATCGCTGCGTCCGAGCACGTACAGCGCGCGCCTGCGACCGTGGAGCCCGGATGTGGAGTGCGCGATGCGCTCGACATCGGTCGCAGGAGTCCCGGTGACGTTGCAGAGGGCATCCACGGCGATGGTGGCCGCGAGCGGATCCCGCGTCCACCGCGCCAGGTCCAGTGCGGTCCGTTCGGGCGAGGTGCACCGCATCGCGTGCCTCTCGCTGATATCTGCCGAGGTCAAGGGCTGCCGGAGGCGTCGAATCCGGATTCCATTCGGAGCACGAACGGAGTGCGGGAGGCACAGGTCGACACTGCGGAAAGCGTGTACCGGCGCGACCTGATACTCCCCGTGGAGGAGCGCCGCTGCTGGTCCCGCGAGTATCGCACCACGTGGTGCCCAGAGCCATGCCGACCGGACACGCGTGTAGACGTCACAGTCGAAGCCTTCGAATTGGTAGATGCCGGGCAGGACTCGCCTGAACAGCGTGCGCAGCTCGTGCTCGGTGACGATACCGGCTGCCTGCGCGGCCGCGCCGACGAACGGACGGCCCCGGAACACGGCGTCGGCGAACGCGTCGGAATCTGCGGCGGCACGAATTCTGGTCGGAGACACGCCTCCACTGTCGGGCGTCGCGGAGCCGGAATTCCTCTCAGAGAGGCCACCTGTGGATCAGTGCGACGACCATTCACAGCCACGCGGTCTCCTGCGCTTGTGCCGTCTCTCGAGTGCCCGCCGACCTGCATCGATGCCGCCAGGTCCTGTCTCAGATGAAATCTCGCGGCCTCAGGGGCCGGTCGCAGCGTTACGACGGCCCAACCAGGCTCAAACCTCAATTTGGAAGTAGTCAGCGAGACTTTGACGGCGTGTCATCTCGCTGGTGATGTCCAAATTTGAGGGTGGTGGGTGTTGAGGTTGGTGGGCGACGTACCGGGGGAATGCAGGCCACGCGGGCGGTAGATGTGGTGCCGGGAGAGTCGACGTGCCGGCCAACACCGCCACGCGGGCTCCGCCCAGCCCCGCTACCAGGGACTCGCCCAGCCCCGCTGCCACGGCGCCGCGGTGGCCGAGTGGGCGAGCGTGACCAAGCGGGACCTCTACCAGGCGGTACTCGACTCGCGCGCCGCCGACGACTGACCGGCGGGCGGTCAGCTCACCACGGCGCCGGGCCGCCACCCCAGGTGAACGCGGCCTTGTGCAGGCACTCCTCCCACTCGGCCTGCGGGTCGGAGTCAATGGTGATGCCGCCGCCGACGCCGAACTCACAACGGCCGTCCGGGCTGATCTCGATCGTGCGGATGGCCACCGACAGGTCCAGCTCGTCCGGGCCCGAGATCCCGATGGCGCCGCAGTGCAGCCCGCGAGCCCTGGGCTCCCAGCCGGCGATGAGTTCCCGGGCTCGCAGCTTGGGAGTGCCGGTGACGGATGCCGGAGGGAACGTGGTCTCCACGAGCTCCCGATGCGTGACGTCGGTCTGCGACGCGACGGTCGAGACGAGGTGCCACACCCCGGGGGCCTCGTGGACCGCGAGCAAGTCGGGAACGGTCACCGAACCCGTGTCGGCGGTCTGTCCGAGATCGTGCCGGACGAGGTCGACGATCATGATGTTCTCCGCCACGTCCTTGTCCGACGCACGCAGGAGCGCGGGGTCGGCGCTGCGGGGGAGCGTTCCCTTGATGGGGGCTGACAACACGTCCCGGCCCGTGCGGGTCAGGTACGTCTCCGGCGAGAGCGAGACGACCGCCCCCCACGAACCCTGGAGGAACGCCGCGCGCTGCGCACCGGTCCGGCGCCACAGCGCGAGGAACAGGTCCACCGGCTCGCCCAGCACCCGCCCGTCCAGCCGCGTCGACAGACAGGCCTGATAGATCTCGCCGGCCCGGATCGCCTCGAGGCAGTCCTCCACCGCCGCCTGATGCGCCTCCCGGTCCGGTGCGGACCAGAGGAGGGAGGCGGCGTTGTCGTCGTCGAGGCCCGGGGTCTGAGAGGTCAGGGCGAGCGCGGCGGGGGAGGGCACCGCGCCACGGGTGGACCACCGGCCGTCGTGGCTCAGGACGAGCAGGCCCTCGGCGCGCCCGGACACTGCCTCGGGCAGCAGCGAGGTGGCGCCGCGCGGGACGTCCGGGAAGGAACGGAAACCGAGGACGTAGCGGGAGGACCCGTCGCCGGACGGGCGGTCGAAGGCGGATCCGGGATCGACGGTCTGAAGGGCCACGGACGGGGCGATCACGGCGGCCGACCCCAACCAGTTCCCGAGCAGCGCGGCCGGCGGCGCCAGACCCTCGTGCGTGGCGCGGCGGGCGAGGGCGTCCAGGACGCGGAGCGGATCCGGCGGCAGGTCCGCCCATGTGTGCACGGAGACAACGGTGGCAGAACCGGGGGCATGTGGTCCAGTCGGGGGCCGGCGCCCCTGCACGGGGGCGCAGGGGAACGCCGTCGGCCCGGGACAGTCGAACGATCGGCGCGGGTCAGGCGAATGCGGGTAAGCCTGCGTTTCCCGAGGTAGTGCACGTGACCGACGGGGCCGATGGGGCCAATGGTGAAAGGGAGTTTCACCCCACGGGCGGGGTGTGACGTGCTAATGCTGGACTCATGACCATCGACGCAGAACGGTCCTCACCACCTTCTCAGCCGGGCCCGCCCGGGAAGGGGGCGCCTCCGACCCGCATCAGTAACGGGGTGTTCTACCCGGCGCTGGCCCTCGTGGTGGGCGTCCTGATCTGGGGACTGGTCTTCACTAGTTCTTTCAATTCCGCAGCAGAGGCTGCCTTCTCCTGGACCGCCAACAGTGTCGGCTGGCTGTTCGTGCTCGCCGGCACCGCGTTCGTGGCGTTTGTCCTGTGGCTCGCGTTCAGTAAGTACGGCACCGTGCGACTGGGCGGCGACGACGAGAAGCCGCAGTACCGCACGTCGAGCTGGATCTCGATGATGTTCGCCGCCGGCATGGGCATCGGGCTCATGTTCTACGGCGTGAGCGAGCCGCTGTCCCACTTCCTCACCACACCGCCCGGCTCCCGTCCCGGTGTGACCACCGCCATGGCCACCACCACGTTCCACTGGACCGCGCACGCGTGGTCCGTCTACGCGGTGGTCGGCCTGGCACTGGCGCTGACCGCCTACCGATACGGTGGACGCCACCTCATCTCAAGCGCGTTCACTCCGCTGATCGGCGAGGAGCGGGCAGCGGGCTGGATGGGCAAGGTCCTCGACGTGCTGGCGATCTTCGCCACCGTCTTCGGCACCGCCGCCTCGCTCGGCCTCGGCGCCCTGCAGATCCAGACCGGCCTGCAGGAAACCGGCGCGGTGAGCGGGCAGAGCATCGCCGTGGTGATCGGCATCATCGTGGTGCTGGGCCTGTGCTTCGTCGCCTCCGCCGTCAGTGGCATCGAGCGCGGCATCCAGTGGCTGTCCAACATCAACATGGTGCTGGCCGTGCTCCTGGCGATATTCGTCCTGGTGGCCTCCGGTGCCGCCGTGTTCATCCTCGACCTCATCCCCACCTCGATCGGCGGGTACTTCCAGAACTTCTTCCAGATGGCCTCGCGCACCGGCGCCAGCGCCAACGGTGAGGCCGGCGACTGGTTGTCGGGCTGGACCGTCTTCTACTGGGCCTGGTGGATCTCCTGGTCGCCCTTCGTCGGCATGTTCCTCGCCCGCATCTCCCGCGGCCGCACCATCCGCGAGTTCGTGGTGGGCGTGATCATCGTCCCCAGTGCGCTGAGCATCGTCTGGTTCGCGATCTTCGGCGGCGCCGCGCTCAAGCTCGAGCTCGACGGCCACAGCATCTACGGCGACGGCGACTCGACCGCGCAGCTGTTCAACCTGTTCCGTGAGCTGCCGATGACCGGCGTGCTCGCCGTGGTGGCGATGATCCTCGTCGGCATCTTCTTCATCACCGGCGCCGATTCGGCGTCGATCATCATGGCCGGAATGTCCCAGTTCGGTGCCGAGGAGCCGCGCAAGCCATTCGTGATCCTCTGGGGCGTGCTCACCGCGTCGGTGGCGGTGCTCATGCTGCTCCCGGGCCTGAGCGAGGGTGATCCTTCAAGTGCCCTGACGAGTCTGCAGAACCTGACGATCATCGCGGCGTCGCCGTTCGTGCTCGTCCTGACGGCACTGTGCGTGTCGATCTTCAAGGCCTTGTCCGCGGACCCGTTCATCACCGAGCGGACCTACATGCTGCCCAAGTCGCAGCAGGGTCGCCGGAAGGCCGCGTCCGGCGGCGCCGAGGCCTAGCCAGGGGACAGTGGGGGCACCACCTGATCGGGAGGTGCCCCCGCGACCCCCTAGTCTGTATCCCATGGCGAAGACAGTCCTCACCGCGGTCGCGTGGCCGTATGCGAACGGCCCCCGGCACATCGGACACGTGGCGGGCTTCGGTGTCCCCTCCGATGTGTTCGCCCGCTACCACCGCATGGTCGGCAGCGACGTCCTCATGGTCTCGGGCACCGACGAGCACGGCACCCCGCTGCTCGTCCAGGCCGAGAAGGAGGGCGTGTCCGTCCAGGAGCTGGCCGACCGCTACAACCGGCAGATCGTCCAGGACCTCGCCGGACTCGGGCTGACCTACGACCTGTTCACCCGCACCACCACGCGGAACCACTACGCGGTGACGCAGGAGCTGTTCCTGGGGCTGTACCGGAACGGCTACATGATCCGCGAGACCACAATGGGCGCGATCAGTCCGTCGACGGGCCGCACGCTCCCGGACCGCTACATCGAGGGCACCTGTCCGATCTGTGGTGCGGGTGGCGCGCGCGGCGACCAGTGCGACAACTGCGGCAACCAGCTCGACCCCGCCGACCTGGTGGACCCGGTCTCCAAGATCAACGGCGAGACCCCGGAGTTCATCGAGACCGAGCACTTCCTGCTGGACCTGCCCGCGCTGGCCGAGGCGCTGGGGGACTGGCTGCGCGAGCGGAAGGACTGGCGACCCAACGTCCTGCGCTTCTCGCTGAACCTGCTCGAGGACCTGCGCCCGCGCGCGATGAGCCGCGATATCGACTGGGGCGTGCCGATCCCGCTCGAGGGCTGGTCGGAGAACAACGCCAAGAAGCTGTACGTGTGGTTCGACGCAGTGGTGGGTTACCTTTCGGCGTCGATCGAGTGGGCGCACCGCTCCGGCGACCCGGAGGCGTGGCGCCGCTGGTGGACGGGCGACGACGCGCTCTCGTACTACTTCATGGGCAAGGACAACATCACCTTCCACTCCCAGATCTGGCCCGCCGAGCTGCTCGGCTACGACGGCCGGGGCGCCTCGGGGGGAGAGCCCGGTGAGTTCGGTGCGCTGAACCTGCCCACCGAGGTGGTCTCCTCGGAGTACCTCACCATGTCCGGCTCCAAGTTCTCCTCGTCCAAGGGCGTGGTGATCTACGTCGAGGACTTCCTCGCCGAGTTCGGGCCCGACCCGCTGCGCTACTTCATCGCCGTGGCCGGGCCGGAGAACAACGACACCGACTTCACGTGGGACGAGTTCGTCCGCCGGATCAACAACGAGCTCGTGGGGTCCTGGGGCAACCTCGTCAACCGCACGGTCTCGATGGCGCACAAGAACTTCGGCGAGGTGCCCACGCCCGGCGAGCTCGCCGCCGAGGACCGCGAGCTGCTCGACGAGGCGTTCGCGGCGTACGACGTGGTGGGCGCGGCGCTGGAGCAGTCGCGGTTCCGGGCCGGCATCACCGAGGCCATGCGGATCGTGAACCGCGCCAACCAGTACATCGCCGCCACCGAGCCGTGGAAGCTCGCCAAGGACCCCGAGCAGGCCGAGCGTCTTGCGACCGTCCTGTGGACTGCCCTGCAGGTGGTCTCCGACGCCAACACGCTGCTCACCCCGTACCTGCCGGCCTCCGCGCAGAAGATCCACGAGACTCTCGGCCGCACGGGCGAGTGGGCGGCAATGCCGCGGATCGAGGAGGTCGCCGACGACATGCCGGTCGACCCCGTCGGTGCGGGCGTGCCCGAGGCCGGGCGCAGCTACCCCGTTATCACCGGCGACTACGCCGCGCAGCAGGCCCACTGGGGTCGAACCGACATGGCCCCCGGTACCGCGCTGAGCAAGCCCACCCCGGTCTTCACCAAGCTCGACACGGAACTGGCCGAGACCGGCCCGGAGTGGGCGCCCATCCAGCCGCAGGGCGAGCAGGAGGCCTGAGCGTCGTGGGCAAGCGCAAGTCCCGCCCGACCCCGGTCCTGCCCGAGCCGCTACCCGGGCTCGTCGACGCGCACACGCACCTGTACTCGTGTGGCCACCGCACCGCCGACGAGGTGCGCGCCGCCGCGGACCGGGCAGCGCTGGCCGGGGTCGCCGCAATCGTGACCGTCGGCGACGACCTGGCCGAGTCCGAGGCCGTGGTGGTCGCCGCCGAGGCCGACGAGCGGGTCTACGCGGCCGTGGCCGTGCACCCCACCCGGGCCCGCGAGGTCACCGACCCCGAGACCGGCCCCGCCGTGCGGGACCGGCTCGCCGAGCTCGCCGCCCATCCGCGCGTGGTGGCGGTGGGGGAGACGGGCCTGGACCACTACTGGGTGGGGACGATGGAGGGCTGCGCGGATCCGGCCGAGCAGGAGGAGTCCCTGCGCTGGCACGCGGGCCTCGCCGCGCGGCTCGGCAAGTGTCTGATGATCCACAACCGTGAGGCCGACGACGACCTCATGCGCGTGCTGGACGAGGTGGCGGGTCCGGGCTCGGGCGTCCCGAGCGTGATGCTCCACTGCTTCTCCTCGCCGTTGGACGTGGCGAAGGAGGCCCTGGATCGCGGCTACGTGCTCTCGTTCACCGGGAACGTGACCTTCAAGGCCAACGATCACCTGCGTGAGGCGGCCAGACTGGCCCCCGCCGGGCAGATCCTCGTCGAGACGGACGCCCCGTACATGGCGCCCGAGCCGTTCCGCGGTGCCCGCAACGAGGTGGGGCTGGTGGGCTACACCGCCCGGGCGATCGCCGAGGTGCGCGGGCAGGAGCCCGATGAGTTCGTCGCCGGGGTCGCCGACACCGCGCGGGAGATCTTCGGTCTGACGGTCTGACGAGCGGGTCCGGTAGCCACTTTTGGTACCCGGCGAGCTGTGTGACTGATGTGACTCACGGGATTTAGGTAACAAATTGTGATCACGCCACTTCGTCGTCGTCGCATGTCAGGGCACTCACGTTGCCCCCTGCGCGCCGTCTCGTTACGCTATCGTGATGAAACGCTGACGCCCAATCCGGGCGTGCGCGACGCGAGGAGAGAACCGACCAGTGGCTGACGACGCACGGACCGACACCCCGGCGGAGGGGAATCCCACCGCCGCGACCAAGGGACTGCTCGCCCCCGTCAAGCGGATCCACGAGTCCCGCTCCGCACTCCTGCGGTGGTCGGTGGCCGGCATGCTCAGCACCCTCGTGGTGGGCGGCGTCGCCGCGCTGGACCAGCGTACCCAGTTCACCCTCGAGGTGGACGGCTCGAGCGTCGAGCTGGTGACCTTCCGGTCCGACGTCCGTGACGCGCTCGCGGAGGCCGGGTACTCGGTCGACGAGCGCGACGTGGTGACCGCACCCGACCAGCTCGGCGACGGCGACACCGTCACCCTGCACCGCGCGCGGCCCGTCACGCTGGAGGTCGACGGCCGAACCGAGCAGGTCTGGACCACGGCCACCACCGTCGCCGAATTCGTGGCCGAGCGTGGCGACGTCCCCCCGCGCAGCTACGTCAGCCCCCGCATCGACTCCGAGGTGCCGCTCGACGGCGCGACCGTGACCGTCGAGACCCCGCGAGAGGTCCTGCTGTCCGACCACGGCGGCCCGCACACACCGTTCTCCTCGCCCGGTAGCACCGTCGGCGACTTCCTCGAGCGACTCGGCGTGGAGCTGGGCGCACAGGACACCGTGGAGCCCGCCCCCGAGACGCCGGTCGGCCCCGACACGCGGATCACCGTTACCCGTATCGCCACGGCCGACGAGACCGCCGTGGAGCCGTTCGACGCTCCCGAGACCGTCACCGAGGACCCGGAGATGCTCGAGGGCGACCGCACCGTGACCGAGCCCGGCGTCCCCGGCGAGCGCGAGGTCACCTACTCCGTCACCCGCGTCAACGGCATCGAGACCGAGCGCGTCCGAGGCGCCGAGAAGGTCCTCACCGAGCCGAAGCCCGCCGTCGTGACCGTCGGGACCAAGCCCAAGCCCGCCGTCCCGCAGTCCTCGCAGGAGAGCACCTGGGACGCGATCGCGCAGTGCGAGTCCGGCGGCAACTGGTCCATCAACACCGGCAACGGCTTCTCCGGCGGCCTCCAGTTCCACCCGCAGACCTGGACCGCGCTCGGTGGTGGCCAGTACGCGCCCAGCGCCCACCTGGCTACGCGCGAGCAGCAGATCGCTGTGGCCGAGAAGGTCCTCGCCGCGCAGGGCTGGGGCGCCTGGCCCGCCTGCACCTCGAAGCTGGGCCTCCGCTGAGCATCGTCGACCCGGGATCCCAGCCCGAGGGTTCCGGGATCGCGGAGCAGTTCCGCGGCGAGTCCGAGCCCCTGGGGCCGCCGGAGATCCGCGCCCTCGCCGAAGAACGGGGCATCAAGCCCACCAAGACTCTCGGGCAGAACTTCGTCCACGACGCCAACACCGTCCGGCGCATCGTCGTGGCCTCCGGCGTGGGACGCGACGACCGCGTGGTCGAGGTGGGCCCCGGACTCGGCTCGCTGACCCTGCCGCTGCTCGACGCCGCCGGCAGCGTGGTGGCTGTGGAGATCGACCCCGTCCTGGCCGAGCTGTTGCCGCGCACCGTCGCCGAGCGCGCGCCGAAGCGGGCAGGGTCGCTTCAGATCGTGGGTGCCGACGCGCTCACCGTGACCGCCGCGGACCTGGGCACGCCGCCGCCGACCGCGCTCGTGGCCAACCTGCCCTACAACGTCTCCGTGCCCGTCCTGCTCCACCTCCTCGCCGAGGTGCCCACCCTGCGGACCGCGTTGGTGATGGTGCAGCTCGAGGTGGCCGACCGGCTCGCCGCCGCACCCGGCTCACGCGTGTACGGCGTGCCGAGCGTCAAGGCGGGCTTCTACGGCACCGTCCGTCGCACCGGAGTGGTGGGCCGCAACGTCTTCTGGCCCGTGCCCAATGTCGAGTCCGGACTCGTGCGCATCGACCGCTACGACGACCCGCCGTGGGACATGAGCGAGGAGCACCGGCGTCGGGTGTTCGCGATCGCCGACGCCGCGTTCGCCCAGCGACGCAAGACCCTGCGCGCTGCCCTGTCCGGCTGGGCCGGGTCGGGTGCCCGGGCCGAAGAGGTGCTGGTCGCCGCCGACGTCTCGCCCAAGGCACGCGGCGAGCAGCTCACCACCGCCGACTTCGTGGCGGTAGCCGCCGCGGCGCGCAAGCGCGGGATTGGCGCAGTCTGACCTGGCTCGGGGCGCCGGCCTGACGCCTGTGGGATCGCGGGGTCGGTCGCGGGGTCGGCGCCGGGTCGCGCGGCGGCGTCGCGGCGGTCAGTCCGCTTTGGGATCCGCGACGCGGAGGTCCCGCCGCGCGATCGTCACCAGGTCACCGGCCGGGCCGGAGAGCTGACGAGGTGGCCGCCAGACCGCCCGCAGCTGGCGGGACAGGTCCAGTCCCTCCACGGGAACGACCCGGAGCGTGCCCGCGCGGACGTCGCCGGACACCGCGAGCGTCGACATGACCGCCGGCCCCATCCCGGAGAGCACGCTCGTGCGGACCGTCGCCGAACTCCCCAGCTCCAGTAGCGGCGCCGCCCGCTCGTACTCCTGGAGCGCCACGTCGAGGGTGATGCGGGTCCCCGACCCGGGCTCGCGGACGATGAGAGGCGTGGCCGCCAGCTCGGCCACGGTGAGCGGCCTGCGTCGCCGAGTCCACGGATGACCCTCCGGTACCACCACGACGAGTCGGTCTGCGGCCACCGTCGTCGAGTGCAGACCGGCCGGGACGGTCGGTGACTCCACGAACCCCACGGCGCACGCCCCCTCGGACACGTCCTCGAACACCCGCACCGAGTTCCGCACGTTCAGGTGCAGCCCCACCTCGGGCTGCTCGGACCGCAGACGCCCGAGCCACCGGGGGAGCAGGTGCTCGGCGACGGTCATGCTGGCGCTCACCGTCAGTTCCGCGGCGCGCTCGCTCCGTAGGCCCTCGGCCACCTCGATCAGCCGAGTAGCGTCCTCGAGGACGCGCCTCGCCCAGTGCACGAGCACCCGCCCGTGCGGGGTGAGCGTGGCCCCGGTCGGGCGTCGCTCGAGCAACGGGGTGCCCAGTCGGTGCTCGAGCTGCTTGATCATCCGGCTGGCATTGGGCTGCGCCACACCAGCCGCGCGGGCGGCGGCACTCAGCCCTCCGTGGTCGTCCACACCGGTGAGCAGCTCGAGTATGAGCAGGTCGGGCCACTTCTGTGCCATGCGCAAAGCATATGCCCCAGTCTCTGGCCATGTCGAGACGATATGGGTAGATGCTGAACTTGGGGCTACCGGGACGCGCCGGCGGGGCCGAGGCTGGGCACCATGACATACCGTGCCGACGCGCGACTCTCCGCGCCCCAGGCCAAGCGGCGCTCCACACCGCTGCCGGGTCTCGCCCTGTCCGCGGCGGGAGCGGCCGCCGCGATCGGGCTCGGCCAGCTCCTGCCCGCGGTGAGTCCGCTCCTCATCGCAATCGCTCTGGGGGCGGTGCTCTCCAACCTGGCCCGGGTCCCCGCTGCGACCGGCCCGGGAGTCGCTGTAGCCTCGCGCTCGCTGCTGCGGGTCGGCATTGCCCTGCTCGGACTGAACCTCGTGCTGGGCGACATCCTCGGGTTGGGGTGGCGGGTCATCGTCGTCGTCGTGGTCGTTGTCGCGCTCGGGGTGGCGGGAACCCTCTACGCCGGGCACGCGCTGGGCATCGGCTGGCGGCAGCGGGTCCTGATCGCGTGCGGGTTCTCGATCTGCGGCGCGGCGGCGGTGGCGGCCGTTGACGGCGTCGTCGAGGCCGACGAGGACGAGGTCTCGACCGCCGTCGCACTCGTCGTGATCTTCGGAACACTCATGATCCCGGCCGCACCCCTGGTGGCCCACGCCCTGGGACTGTCGGAGGAGGCGGCCGGGATCTGGGCCGGAGCGTCTGTCCACGAGGTTGCGCAGGTGGTCGCGGCCGGCGGAGCGCTCGGCGGGACGGCGCTGGGGGTCGCGGTGGTGGTCAAGCTCGCACGGGTGCTCACGCTCGCCCCGGTGGTGGCCGCGGTGAGCCTGCGGCAGCGCCGGATCGCCGCCGAGACCGGCACGCGTCGGCCACCGCTCGTGCCCCTGTTCATCGTCGGGTTCCTCACCTGCGTGGCGGCTCGCTCGACCGGACTCGTGGGGCCCGGCGCGCTGGAGGTCGCCGGGGGAGCGCAGACGGGGCTGCTCGCCGCGGCAATGTTCGCGCTCGGCACCGGTGTACGCGTGGCCTCGCTCCGGCGCGTCGGCGCGAAGCCGTTCCTGCTCGCCGCCGTCGCGACCGTGTGGGTGGCCGGGATCGCGCTGGTGGGCGTGCTCTGGGCCGGGGCGGAGGGGTGACCGGGCGACCAGCGCGTCCGGTCGCGCGCGGCCGCACGGGAGGGGCCGGTGGCCGTCACGACTAGGCTGGGGGGCGTGTCCTCTGTTCTCGCCGGTGCCCGCGCCGTGACGGCCGTCGCGCCCGCCAAGATCAACCTGCACCTGGGTGTCGGCGACCTGCGCGCCGACGGCTACCACGACCTGCTCACCGTGTACCGCGCCGTGGACCTGTGGGAAGAGGTCACCGTCGAGGTGGTGGAAACCGGCGGGGGCGACGACGACGTGACCGTCACCGTGTCCGGGCCCGGGGCGGGTCAGGTGCCAGCGGACCGGACCAATCTCGCAGCTCGGGCGGTCGACCTGCTCCGTGACGAAGCCGGTTCGGACGCCCGGATCGCCATCGGAATCCGCAAGGGTGTGCCCGTGGCCGGCGGGATGGCCGGTGGCAGCGCAGACGCGGCAGCCGCTCTGGTGGCCACCGACCGGCTGCTCGGCCTGGGACTCGGCAGGGCGGCGCTGGAGGAGCGGGCCGCGCGTCTCGGCAGTGACGTCCCGTTCTGCGTCCGCGGCGGTACCGCGCTCGGCACCGGCCGCGGCGAGAAGCTCGCCACGCTGCTGCACGCACGCGTCGAGCAACACATCGTCGTCGCGCTCGCCGACGGCGGACTGTCCACCCCGGTCGTGTTCGCCGAGCTCGACCGACTGCGCGCCGAGCGGGCAGAGCTGACCCGAGCGGGCCGCACCGAGGCGCTGGTCCAGGCGCTGGCCGAGCCGGACCCGTCCGCGGTGGCGAGACTCCTGGCCAACGACATGGAACCGGCCGCACTCTCGCTCATGCCAGCGCTACGCCGGACCCTGCGCGCGGGAGAGGAGGCCGGGGCCCTGCGCGGCATGGTCTCTGGTTCCGGCCCGACGTGCCTGTTCTTCTGCTCCGACCGCGAGCACGCGATCTCCGTCGCCGCCGAACTGAGCGAGTCCGGCGTGGCCCGCGAGGTCCGCATGACCAGTGGTCCCGTCGGCGGCGCCCACATCATCGACGGCCCGGGCTCCGGTCCCGCTGCCGTACACCGCGCCCAAGGAAAGTAGGAAATGGCCCCCACGAACCTCATCAACCTCGAGCACGGCTCGGTCTCCTTCGGGATCCGGCAGGTTCTCGACGACGTCTCCCTGGGCGTCAACGCCGGGGACCGGATCGGCGTGGTGGGCCTCAACGGTGGTGGCAAGACCACGCTGCTGGAGGTGCTCACCGGGATCGCTGAGCCCGACTCGGGCCGCGTGTCCCACGTCGGTGACCTGCGGATGGCCGTGGTCACCCAGCGCACCGAACTCGCCGCGGAGACGGTCGGCGAGGCCGTGGTCGGCGGACTGGGTCTGGAGACGCACGAGTGGGCCGGCGACGCCCGGGTGCGTTCGGTGCTCGACGGCATCGGCATCCACGACCTCGGCCTGGACACACCCGTCGAGGCACTGTCCGGTGGAGAGCGGAGGCGGGTGTCGCTCGCGGCGGCACTGGTGCGGGACCTGGACCTGCTCATCCTCGACGAGCCGACCAACCATCTGGACGTCGAGGGCGTCCAGTGGCTCGCTGATCACCTCGTCGGGCGATCGAGTGCACTCGTCGTCGTCACACACGACCGTTGGTTCCTCGACACGGTGGCCACCCGCACGTGGGAGGTGGTCGACGGCCACGTCGAGCAGTACGAGGGAGGCTACAACGACTGGGTGTTCGCGCGCGCCGAGCGGGACAGGCAGGCCGCGGCCGCCGAATCGCGGCGGCAGAACCTCGCCCGCAAGGAGCTCGCGTGGTTGCGTCGCGGGGCGCCGGCCCGCACGTCCAAGCCGCGATATCGCATCGAGGCGGCCGAGGCTCTCATCAAGGACGTGCCGCCGCCCCGAGACTCTCTACAGTTGTCGAGTTTCGCGGCGCGCCGGTTGGGCAAGGTCGTGGTGGAACTCGAGGACGTCCGACTCGACACCCCCGACGGCCGGACCCTCGTCGACGACCTCACGTGGCGGCTCGCTCCGGGCGAGCGGATCGGTCTCGTGGGCGTCAACGGCTCCGGCAAGACCACGCTGCTCCGGGCGCTCGCGGGCGAGGCAGAACTCGCCGCCGGGCGTCGCAAGGAGGGCAAGACCGTCCGCATCGGCTGGCTGCGGCAGGAGCTCGACGACCTGCCCCTGGACCAGAGAGTTCTCGACGCGGTGGAGGACGTGGCCGCCCGCGTCGCGTTCGGCAAGGACGAGCTCACCGCGTCGCAGCTGGCCGAGCGACTCGGCTTCTCGCCGGCCCGACAGCGCACGCCCGTACGGGACCTGTCCGGCGGTGAGCGGCGCCGGCTGCAGCTCACGCGCGTGCTCATGGCCGAGCCGAACGTCCTGCTGCTCGACGAGCCGACCAACGACCTGGACATCGACACCTTGCGCCAACTCGAGGACCTGCTCGACGGGTGGCCGGGCACGATGGTCGTGATCTCGCACGACCGTTACCTGATCGAGCGGATCTGTGACTCGGTGTGGGCTCTGTTCGGTGACGGTGGGCTCACCAACCTTCCACGCGGCATCGACGAGTACCTCGAGCGGCGGCGGGTGGCCGGAGCGTCGGGCGATACGGGCAAGGTCACGCGGGCTGCTGCAGTAGCGGCGGCTGAGGCTGGCTCGGGTGCGGCGCCTGGCGTGGCGGGTGCGGCTGGCTCGGGTGCGGCTGGCTCGGGTGTGGCTGGCTCGGGTGTGGACATCGGCGCCTCCGCGGACGCCGGATCTGCCATGACTTCCTCGGCAGGCATTGGCGCCGGCCGCACCCTCAGCTCCGATGAGCAGCGCGACATGCAGAAGGAGATGAACAAGCTCGAGCGGCAGATGACCAAGCTGACGCAGCGTGAGGAGAAGCTCCTCGCCGACCTCGCCGCGGCCGCGGCGGAAGCATTGGACACCGAGAAGCTCGCCAACCTGGACCGAGAGCTCAAGGCCGTGGTAGCGGAGAAGAAGCAGCTCGAGGAACGCTGGATGGAGTTGGGTGAGCAGCTCGAGAGCTAATTCGCCCCGCCCGCGTCCCGCCTGGCATGCCACTCACGGCCTGTCGGGTGCCTGCCTTGAGTTTGGTCGCCACCACGGCGCACCTTGACGCCGCCACTGCGGAGAATCAAGCGATTTCCCGCAGTGGTGGCCTCTAGATTTTCTGCTGCCTGCTGCCTGCTGCCTGCTGCCTGCGGCGCGCCTGCCCGCGCCGCGTCATCCTGCGGCGTGCGTGCCCGCGGCGCGTCATCCTGCGGCGTGCCTGCCCGCGGCGCGTCATCCTGCGGCGTGCCTGCCTGCGGCGCGTCATCCTGCGGCGTGCCTGCCTGCGGCGCGTCACCCCGCGTTTGTCACCCCTATCCGCTTCGCCTGTGAATGGTCGTCGCTCGAATCCACAACATCGTGTTCGGCCGTTCCGTCCATGACGTCCGGCACGCACGATGAACTGGTGAGTGAAATAAGAGCGGACGAGTCCTCGACAAGCGGAGCGCATCGCGGGAGGGGGACACCATTTCTCGGCAGTGCCGCCGTGGCATCGGGTCGGCTGACATCGCATCAGCTACGCACTCGCTTCCGACGCCTTTTTCCGGACGTCTATATCGAACTGACCTGCATCGTCACGCCGGAGATCCTCGTTCGAGCCGCGGCTCTGTGGGCGCCGACGGGCTCTGTGCTCGCTGGTGCGGGAGCAGCACTACTTCATCGGGAACGCTGGTATGCAAAGAAAGCTGTCCAAGCGGAGGTCGACTTCTGCTGCAGAGGAACCCCGAGGTCGACACCCGGCGTCAGACTCCGCCGCCATGACAGAGCGTTCCCGCCGGGCCACCTGGTGCGGAGGGAGGGGATTCGACTGACATCAGTGGCCAGGACCGCCGTTGACGTGGCGCGGTGGGAACCCAACGACGACATCGCCATCGCCAAGGTCGACGCTGTCTGCAATAGGGGACAGATCAAGGTACGCGAACTGCCTGAGGTGCTGGATCAGATGGGCGGCCTACACGGTGTGAGTCGGGTAGGGGCCTTGCTCCGTTGGTGTGATGTGCGCGCGGACTCGCCGCCGGAGACGCGCCTGCGACTAGCTCTGATCCGCGCCGGTCTGCCGTCGCCGACTCCGCAATTGATCATTCGCAACGAGTTCGGGGCGAGAGTAACGAAAGCCGATCTCGGGTACGAGCAGCAGAAGGTGGCGATCTTCTACGACAGCGAACTCCACCGGGAGAAGTCGAACTGGGAATTCGACAACTGGGTCAATGCGCAGCTGGCGGAACTCGGATGGGAACGGTTTCGCGTCACCGCGCAGATGCTGCGGAACCCGGGCACGTTGTTGCGGCAGATCAGTTCCGCGCTCGTGCGCCGGGACGCGCTGGGCGGAGCATGATCTAGACGCCGTTCCTGCGGAGAAACGGGCGATTTTCCGCAGTAGAGGCGTCTAGTTTCGCAGTAGCGGCGGCATGAGTTGCGGCGTCTAGTTTCGCAGTAGCGGCGGCATGAGTTGCGGCGTCTAGTTTCGCAGTAGCGGCGGCATGATCAGCATTCAGCTGCACGCTGCGTGAACTGCGTCCACCACGGCCCGGGGAGACGTGAGGTCGGGCAGGACCACGTGGGCGCCTGCCTCGCGCAGGTCCTCGGCACTCACCCGGCCGGTCGCCACGCCGACGAAGCGCACCCCGGCGTCCAGGGCACCGCGGACATCATGGACATGGTCGCCAATCACCACCGTCCGCCCCGGCAGCACGTCGAGATCGCGGCCCCGGGTGGACGCGACAGCCTCTCGTACCAGGTCGGCCCGATCGAGATGGTCGTCACCGAACGCACCCAACCCGGGATCAGGCAGACCGTCGAATCCACAGAGACGCAGCTTGAGCAGGGCGGTGCGCTTCATGTTGCCGGTGACGATCCCCTGGTGGACCAGCGGGTCCCCGGACAGCGCTCGGACCGCCTCACGGGCGCCGGGGAGCGGACCCCCGCCGGCATCGAGGAGGTCGTGGCCGAATCTCTCGCAACGCTCGGCCACGGCGTCCATGACGGTGATGAGCTCGGGGTGAACGGTGGCGTTGTCGTCGTCAGGAACCATCCCGTTGGACCCGAGCAGTGCGGTGAGGATCGCGCGGTCGGTCCGTCCGGCGAACGGCACGTCCAATACCGGTTCGCGGCCGAGGCGTTGCTCGAGGACCGGCGCGATCATCCGCGTACCGAAGCCGGCGGGGTCGAGGAGTGTGAGGTCGAGGTCCCACAGCACCAACAGGGGCGCGGGCATCGACGCAGGGCCGGTCATCGCGTGAGCGAGGCCAGCGTCGGCGCGACCCACGTGGTGAGGACCTCGCGCAGGGCGTCGTCGGAGCGGGTCTCGGGTCGGTCCAGGCACAGCACCGACCAGCCGACGTGCACGGCAAGATCGGCGACCCTCTCAACGCGGCCGGCCATCTCGGGAAACCGGTCGGCCGCGGGGGAGAGCAGGGCCACCCCGTACTCGAGTGCACGCTCGGCCGCCCCGGCGTCGAAGATCGGATTGGCCGTCCCTGACAGGGTGAGATATTGCAGCATCGGGTCGCCGAGCACCTGCGCGCGCGCCTCGACGACCATCTCCACGAACAGTTCCAGTAGCGAGTCCGCCGCGGCCAGGAGCTTCTCGAACGATCCGAGCAGCTGAGTGAGGCGATCGGTGAGGGCCTGGGAGACCAGCTCCTCGCGTGTGCCGAAGATCGAGTACACGGTCTGGCGGCTCACCCCGGCCCGCTTGGCCACGCCAGCGATGGACACGCCCTCGAAACCGGACGCCCCGATCTGGGCCCGTGTGGCCTCGAGAATGATGTCGCGCGAGCGCATCTGCCCATTATCGCCGGGCTCAGTCCAGGGTGCAGCCGCTGCCCCCGCCCTCGAGGGTGGACACCAGCCAGGGGGTCACGTCGTCGAAGAGCATGGTGTCCCGGATGAGGGGGCCGAAGTGGTCGGGCAGGGTCCAGCCGGGGGCGAGTGCGGGCATCGGGGTGGTGCGGAAGGTGACGTCGGCGCCGGCCGCGCACCAGTCCTCGGCGAGTCGGCGGGCCTGCCCGTAGGGGACCGTGTCGTCGTGGGGTGCGGCGGTGACGAGGACGGGCACCTCGGGCGTGAGCTGGCCGACGCGCTGGTCACGGAGGATCTCCAGGGCTTCGGGGTGGTCGTTGATCCAGTCCCCGAGGGGGCGGCCGTCGACGGTGTAGTCGGCGGAGCGGACGAACGGGGCCTTGAAGATCACGTCGCCGATACACTTGGTGCGCGCGGATTCCAGCAGGGCGGTGCCCTCGTCGGTGAGGGCCTCGTCCAGGAGGGGCTGCAGCTGGGGGTACCTGTCTACCATTCCGTTGACGGCCCAGGCGATCACGCCGCCGATGAGTCCGCCGTCGGCAACTTTCATGACCTGTTCGAGGTCGGCGACGGGGGCGCCGGCCCAGGCGCCGCGGAGGTCGAGGTCGGGTGCGTAGGTGGGCTGGAGTTCTGCGGCGGAGCCGGTGGCGCCGCCGCCCTGCGAGTAGCCCCACAGAAGTAGAGGGGAGTCGGCGCCGGCGAGGGTTCGGGCCGCGCGGGCGGCGTCGAGGACGGCGCGCCCCGTCTCGACCCGGTTGATGTAGGTGTGGACGCCCGGGGTGCCGAGGCCGACGTAGTCGGTCACCACCACGCGGGCGCCCCGCGCGTGCCACTTGGCGGCGGAGACGATCTCCTGGTTGGCGGAGAAGTAGGGGTCGGGGTTGGCGCCCACCCACAGTCCGCTCGGGGTGGTGAGGGAGAGGGCGCAACGGTCGCCTTGGCCGGTGGTGCCGGGCGCGATCACCACGGTGGGCCGCTCCCCGGGGCCCTGCCACGGCCCGGATTCCTCGATGACCATGGCGGTCACGGCGGTGGGCCGGTCGTGGACGTCGCGCGAGGTGAACATGACGCGGGTGCCGTCGGCGGGCCAGGCGCCGTCGGAGCCGGGCAGGGTGGCGGGGATGCCGACGGGTTGGGTCTTGATCACGGTGCCGGGCGCGTCCGGCAGGTCGGCCGGGGGGAGGTAGAAGGGGTCGACGACCTCGTCCGGTGTGGCGGCGTGGAAGCGCACGGAGCCGGCCGGGTCGGGGAGGTCCACGGAACCAGCCGGATTGGCGGGAGTGCCCACGGAGCCGGCCGGGTCGGCGTGGGCGGCGGGGGTCGCGGTGGTGCTGAGGGTTCCGGGCAGTCCGACGACGACGACGGCGACCGCGGCCGCGACCGCGGCCGCGGCCACGGTGGAGATTCTGCGGTTCGACATAACTTATGGGCTCTTTCCGGGCGGGGTGCGGTGTGCGGGCGGATTGCGGCGTGTGGGCAGGATGCGGTGTGCGAGCGGAGTTCGGTGTGCGGGTGGGTACGGGTGTGGCGTGGCTAGAGGACGGTGCCGACGTCGTGTCGGACGATCCGGTCGAGGGCTCGCTCGGCGACCGCGGCGATGGTCCACGACGGATTGCATGCCGCCGTGGTGCCGGGCATGAGCGCACCGTCCACCACGTACAGCCCGCGCTGGCCGAGCACGCGGCCCTCGGTGTCGCACACGGTTCCCATCGGAGCGCCGCCGAGCGGATGCCAGGTGGAGTTGACCATGAGGTTGGAGTCGGAGAGATGTCCGGTCGGGCCGGCGATCCTCTGGGCGGTGGGGCCGATGTGGTTGTTCTGGATCCACGAGTCTCCGCCGGTCGGCCAGCGGATGATCCCGCGGTTCTGGGCGGCGTCGTAGGTGATCCGGCCCCGATCGGCGCTGACGCCGTAGCCGACCATCATCGTGGAGTGCGGCGGGATTCCGACCGTCGGTATGGATGCCTGGATTAGGGTGTGCGCGGAGTGCGGGTTGTTCCAGTTGAGGCTGCCGTAGACGACCGGTCCGCCCTGGTCCACGCCGAATCCAGCGCCGGGGTCGGTCCACAGGTAGATGCGGTCGGCGTTGGTGCCCCAGCCGGTGCCGAGCCCGTCGGGTAGGTCGGTGACCTCGCCGGTCGCGGCGGCGCGGGTGAGGAGGGTGCTGGTGCCGACGGAGCCGGCGGACAGGATGAGCGTGGGTGCGCGGAGAGCCAGGGTCCGCAGGATGCGCCCGGAGGTGTCGAGGACCTCGACGTCCAGTTCCCAGCGGCCGTCGGGCAGGCGTCGCATGCCGCGGACGTCGTGCAGGGGCCGTACGTCGACGAGTCCGGAGGCCTCCGCGCGGGCGAGGTAGGTCACGTCGACGGAGTGCTTGCCGCCGTTGTTGACGCCGATAGCGCCGGCGCCGTTGGTGTACGACGGGCGCATCTCGCCGCGGAGTTCGGCCAGAGCGTAGTCCCAGTCGATGGGCATGGGGATCTTGCGCAGCGGCAATCCTTCGGCGCGGACTCGTGCGGCGAAGTGGCGTGCGGCGGCGTAGGTGGGCGAAGCGACTAGCTCCTCGGGCGCTTCGGCGAGCTGGAGCATGCGGGCGACGCGCGGGTAGTACTCGCGGTCGAGTTCGGCCCAGTCGATGCCGCCCGGGAACCAGGTGTGGAAGAGCTCCTCGCTGGGTTGCAGCGCCATGCCCTGGTAGACGAGCGAGCCGCCACCCACGCCCGCGGCGCAGACGGCGGTCATGTTCTCGCCGACGGAGGCATCGAGGAGTCCCGTGAAGCGCGGCAGGTTGACGGGGAGTCCGAACGCCTCGGGCGAGGACCGGAACCACAGGAACCGTTCGTCGGGGGAGGTGATCTCGGGGAAGGTGCGGGCGTTGGGGCCGGTGGGCCAGCGGCGCCCTCGTTCGACGACGACGACGGGTACCCCGGCCTCAGCGAGCCGCAGCGCGGAGATTCCCCCTCCGAACCCACTGCCCACCACGAGTACCCGGTGGTCTTCGATCTCGTGGGGGATCCTCCCACCGGCTCCTGTGGGAGCGGTGTCGGCGGACCCTGTGGGCTGGCCGGCGGCGGACGGGTTGGCGGCGAGCGTGGCGATGCCAGCGGCGGCGACGGAGCCGAGGAAGCCTCGACGTGAGATGTGCTGCATACGGTCCTCGGGTCAGGGTGGGAGCGCTGGGCCGGGTGACGCGCGCCACAGCAGAAGCTAGACAGTTTACGGCGAAAGTGTCAAGAGGTTGGTTTGGACAGGACAGCCGTTCTCGTCGACTTAGGATGAAGCGCATGGGCAGCAAAAACGGCGACACGAAGTCAGGCAAGAAGGCCGACGAGAAGGGCGAGGGCAAGGCCGACAAGAAGGCTGGGGGCAAGTCCGGCAGCAATGCCGCGGGCAAGGGCTCGGGCAAGGGGTCGAAGGATCTCTTGCCCAGTGGGCTGGAGAAACTACCCAAGAAGGCATACGAGAAGGAGCTCGAGCGGCTCCAGGCTGAGCTCGTGGAGATGCAGGCCTGGCTCAAGGCGACCGGAAATCGGCTCGTCGTAGTGTTCGAGGGGCGTGATGCAGCGGGAAAGGGGTCCGCGATCAAGCGGATCACCCAGTACCTCAACCCCCGTCATGCCCGGGTCGTGGCATTGCCGGTGCCCACCGAGGTGCAGAAGACGCAGTGGTACTTCCAGCGCTACATCGAGCACATGCCGGCCGCCGGGGAGATCGTGATCTTCGACCGGTCCTGGTACAACCGAGCCGGCGTCGAGCGGGTGATGGGCTTCTGTACGACCGACGAGTACCGGCGATTCCTGCACCAGGCCCCGATCTTCGAGCGACTGCTGGTGGAGGACGGGATCATGCTGCGCAAGTACTGGTTCTCTGTCTCCGACGAGGAGCAGGAGCGCCGCTTCCGGGATCGTCACAACGACCCGATGCGCCGCTGGAAGCTGTCGCCGATGGACCTGGAATCCATCACCCGGTGGGAGGACTACAGCCGCGCGAAGGACGAGATGTTCGTGCACACCGACATCCCCGAGGCGCCCTGGTACACCGTCGAGTCGGAGGACAAGAAGCGCTCGCGGATCAACGTGATTGCGCACCTGCTGTCGACCGTGCCGTGGGAGAAGCTCGAGCCGCCGAAGCTTGAGATCCCCGATCGTCCGGAGGGGACGCACTACGAGCGTCCGCCACGCGAGGAGTTCAAGTACGTCCCCGACGTGGCCTCACAACTGCTCGACGACTGATCGCTCCGCACGCATATCAGCCCACGCGTGAGCGGACGCGAAATCCGCTACTCCGCCTCAACATTCGCTACCGCTAGAGGGGTAGCCGATGTGGAGGCGGAGTAGCGGATCCTCAGGCGGTGGCGTAGCGGATCTTGGAGGGGACGGGGGCGGCGAAGTAGGAATTCCTAGTATCTCGGTGACTCGGAGCGGCGCACCTGACAGACTGGGCGCCATGAGCGAATTCGTCACCACCCGGCGCGAAGGCCGGATGCAGCAGATCGTCCTGGACCGCCCCAAGGCCCTGAACTCGCTGGACCTGCCCATGTGTCAGGCCCTCCACGCAGCGCTCGACGCGGCCACCGCGGACTCTGGCGTCGAAGCCGTGGTCACCACCAGCACCTCCGAGAAGGCGTTCTGCGCAGGCGGCGACATCCGCGCCCTGCGGGACGCCGCGGCCTCCGGAGATCACGAGACCAACCGGACGTTCTTCTCCGAGGAGTACGCGATGGATCTCGCGTACCACACCCACCGCGCCGCGACCGTGGCCGTGATCCACGGCGTCGCCATGGGCGGCGGACTGGGCATCTCGATCAACGGCTCGCACCGTGTGGTGACCAAGAAGGTCATGATGGCCATGCCCGAGACGGCGATCGGCTTCATCCCGGATGTCGGCGCGAGCCACTTCCTGCCCCGCCTGTGCGGCGGCGGCGCCCGCGGAGTCGCGGTGGGCATCTACCTGGGCACGACCGGCGTCCGCATGAACTCGGCTGACGCCCTCTACACCGGTCTCGGCACCCACCTGATCGACAATGACGACCAGGAGGCGTTCGTCGCAGCGATCGGCGCCGACGGACTGGACGCGGCGCTCGAGCGCTTCGGCCTCGACCGCTCCGAGGCGGGGGAGTCGGCCGTGGAGAAGCACATCGACCGGATCGAGGACGTGTTCTCCCGCGACACCGCGCAGGACATGATCGCCGCGCTTGAGGCCGGCGAGCAGGACGAGTGGGCCACCGCGACTCTTGAGATGCTCCGCGCGCACTGCCCGACATCGATCGTCGCGACCATCGAGTTGCTGCGGACCGGGGCCGACGCCGCCGACCTGCGCGAGTGCCTGGACAACGAGCTCAAGCTGGGCGCGTGGATCACCGCCCGCCCGGACTTCGTCGAGGGTGTGCGCGCCGTGGTGATCGACAAGGACCGAAACCCCACGTGGGATCCGGCCGACCTCGCCTCGGTTGACGTCGCCGGGATCCGTTCGGCTCTCGTGGGGAGCTGACGCACTACTGTTTATGCGACGTCCGGCGCAGAGTGCGCGAGGGACGTGTCAGGAGGGGCCATGTCCACGAACGACAGCGTCGAGGCCACCACGCCGGCGCCGCATGAGGAGTCGAGGGGCTGGGGGATCGCCGCCGTCACTGTGGTGTCCCTGGCCGCGGTGTTCGTGGTGCTGTGGGGCATCTCGCAGCACGCCAGCATGGTCATGCCCGCGTTCCTGGCACTCAACCTCGTGATCGCCGCGCAGCCGCTGCAGAAGCTGCTCGAGAGGGCGGGTCTGCCGCGTTGGGGCGGCATGATCATCGTGCTGCTGGTGCTCTACCTCATCCTGGCCGCGCTGGTGGGAATGCTCGTGTGGGCGGTCTGGATCGCCGCCGAGGAGATCCCGCAGTACCAGGACAAGTTCACCGAGCTCTACGAGCAGAGCATCGAGTTCCTCGGGACCTTCGGTGTCAGCCAGGATCAGATCACCTCGACCCTGTCCGGGATCGATCCGCAGGCCATCATGGGCACGGTCCAGAACGTCGCCGGGCAACTCTCGTCAGCCGGCGGCATGCTGACCGTCCTCGTCATCGCCCTGACGTTCCTCGTCTTCGACATCCCCGGCATCGCCCGCCGCCGAGGACACATCGCCCGCCAGCGCCCCCGCCTCGTCGACTCGCTCACCTCGTTCAGCGACGGGATCAAGTCCTACTGGATCGTCTCCACCGTCTTCGGCGTGATCGTCGCCGTCATGGACGTGGTGGCGCTGCTCATCCTCGGTGTGCCCCTCGCGCTGGTGTGGGGTGTCCTGGCGTTCGCCACCAACTACATCCCCAACATCGGGTTCGTGCTGGGCCTCGTCCCGCCCGCCCTGTTCGCGCTGCTCACCGGTGGACCGGTCGACGCCATCTGGGTCGTGGTGGTCTACTGCGTCATCAACCTGGTCATGCAGAGTTTCGTCCAGCCCAAGTTCACGGGAGACGCCGTGGGCCTGACCCCCACGGTGACCTTCCTGTCGCTGGTGTTCTGGTCCTCGATCGCCGGTGCGCTCGGCGCGATCCTCGCCGTGCCGCTGACCCTCGCGGTCAAGGCGTTCCTCGTCGACGCCGACCCGCGCATGCGCTGGTTCTCCACCTTCCTGACCACCCCGGATGCCGAAGCCAAGCGTGGTCGGCGACGGGCGGCACAGATGGCGGCGGCCGAGCCGACGACCGAGATCACCGCGCCGATCACGGCTCCGGGGCCGGACCGGGAGGAGCAGCCGGCCGACTAACCATCGGCGTCTGCGGACCGAGCCTAGGCATCACCGTCGGCACCACCCTCGCCCCCGACTCGAGTGAAGGTGCCGAGCCCGTTCTCGTCGAGCAGGGAGAGAGTGACCGTCGTGTCGGCGTCGTCGTCGTCAAAAATCACACTGCCCCGGCTCCCGGCCGGAAAGTTCTCCGCAGACGGTGACGCCGCGAACACGTTGTCCTCCCAGTGCTCGAGCGGCCACACCGTCCGATTCGACTCCGGGCCGATCGCCAGGGCCAGCTCGTCTTCCGCGGCGCGGCGGACCTCGATGGTGCCGAAGTAGTCGTTGCGGTACGTGCCCGTGAGCTCGTATAGCGGCCGCGACGGTGCGGGGTCCGACGGTTGGCGCTCACCCACCAGGTCGCCCACCGGATCGAGGAGGGGGCTGATCGCCTCGCGGTACAGCGTGCCCCAGTCCTGTGCCGGATCCCCGTACTGCGCCAGGTCCGCGAAGCGCGCGTTGACGGCCTCGACCGCCCCGACCGGCGCGGCGTTGGACAGGGTGATGATCCCCAGGTCCAACGACGGCACCATGAGCATCGCCGTGGCGGCGCCCATCGCGAACGCCCCCGAATGACTCCACTGAACCCGACCCGACGAGGTGTCGCCGATGTTGAAGCCGTACCCGTACGAGCCCGTCCGGTCGTTCGCCGCCTGCGGGGGAGACGACACCACCTGCGGGGTGAGGGCCTCGCGCAGCGGCTCGCTCGCCACCACCTGAGAGCCTCCGGGGCCCTGACCATCGGCCAGGACCATCGCCATCCACGTGGCCATGTCCGACACCGTCGAACTCAGGCCGCCCGCCGGCGCCTGAGCGTCCGGATTGCGCTCCGGATCGGCGGGGACCCACGAGCCCCCAGATTCGCCGGTCCCGCCGGCCTCGCCGGTCTCGCCAGACGCCGCGGCGTCCTGCCGGACATGCGGCGTGACCCGGTTCTCGCGTTCGAGCAGGTCGGAGTGGGAGTACGAGGTGCGGTCCATGCCCAGTGGGTCGAAGACGCGCTCGGCCGCGAGCTCCTCCCACGGCGCCCCGGCCGACACGGCAACGGCCTCCGCGGCGGCGGTCAGCCCGAAATTGGTGTACGCGTACGAGGTGCGGAACTCCGAGAGCGGCAGGTGGCGCAGGCCGTGGAGGACGGCGGCGCGGTCGTAGCCCAGGTCCTCCAGGTCGTCACCGGCGTGATCCGGCAGCCCCGACCGGTGAGAGAACAGGTCGCCCACGGTCACCCGCTCCGACACGACCGGGTCCGACAGGGCGAACCACGGCAGGTGCTCGCGGACGGGAGTTGACCAGCTGATCCCGTCCTCGTCCCCGTCCTCGTCCCCGGCCTGGTCCCCGGCGTCGGCCTCGTCGCTGCCCGCGTCCGCGCCGTCGCTGGCCTTGTCGCCGTCGCTGCCCGCGCTTCTGCCGATTTCCGCCGCCACGACCGTGGCACTCACGGGCTTGGAGACCGAGGCCAGGGGGAACACCGTGTCGGCCGTGACCTCGTCACCCGTAAAGACGTCGCGGACACCGAACCCCTCGGCCAGCGCCACCTCGCCCCCGTGCACCACGGCTACCGCCATGCCCGGGATCCCGGCGGCGTCCATCTCCTCGCTGACGATGTCCTCCACCTTCCCGATCGCGAAGTCGATGCGGTCCGGGGACACCAGCGTCCCCGAGTAGGCGGACGGATTCTGGCCGGGCTCCGGGTCGGGCAGGGCGTCGCCGCACGCCGAGGTGGTGAAGACCATCGCGGCACCGAGCGCGACGATCCTCGTGGACCGTCGACGAGCCGATCGACGGGCAGCGTGACGGGCGGATTGGCGGTGCTGTGCCGGATCCCTGAGCATCCTGTCAGCGTAGTCCGAATCCGGTGCTGTTCGGCGTCACGGCGGGGCCCGTCGGGCACCGCGGCGGTACTGTTACCGCGGCCGCCGGGTCACCTCGCGTGCACGCTGCAGAGCCCGGCCGGCGCGCTTACCGGGCGGCCTCCCACGTGGCCGTCCACGACTCGGCTCCGTGCATCAGTTGTCGCTCGAGTTCGGCACGGTCGGGCCCGGCGCGGTGCAGGACGTCAGCGATCCAGTCGGCGTACAGCCCGTACTGCGCCACGCCGTCGACGTTGAGGTCGTAAATCCGCTCACCGAAATGCCACCGGTCCATCACCACGCCGCTGGGTGCGGTGAACGGGTACACCAGCGGATCGGATGCGGCGGACGGCCGCGGTTCGGCGAGCGGTGCCAGGCCGTTGACGTCGGAGCCGATGCCGTAGCCGGCAAAGCTCCCACCGACCGTCGCCGAGTTGGCGCGCCACTCGTCGAGGAAGCCCTCGTCGAAGTTCGGCGTGGCATCAGCGGGGTAGGCGAACGCGCCCACGAACCCGCCGAGCTCGTGCATCCGCCGCAGCATGGCGGGATCCGACCACGAGTGGTCCACCACGAACCCGGGATAGCCGCGCTCAGCGGCCAGATCGAGCACCCGACCGGCGGTCTTCACGCTCATGTGGTCGATGTTGATGAGCATGCCGCGGTCCATCATGCTGGTGACCGCGTACTCGCCGAGCTCGGTGAGTCCTCGCACGTTGCAGATCGGGTCGGCGGGGTAGACAGGCAGTGCGGCGCCGGCGGGTGCGCCGGAGGAGGCCGCTCCGATCGCGTCGGCCGCGCCGTTGTCGGCGATCGGCTGCGCGTGATCGGCCGCCGGGCCCGCACACGGCTCGGTCTCCCAGAACCGCTGTGTGCCCAGCTTGTTGCCCACATTCACAGCGAGCCCGGCCAGGTCTTCGTCCATGCGGGTGCCGCCGAGCGCGTTGTCGAACTTGTGCACCGGGAACACCGTCGAGACGCCCCACGAGGCGAACTCGTTGAGCCCGCGGTCGATGTCCTCGCGACTGCACTGCGGGACGTCGTCGACCTGCCTGCACCCGAACGGTTCGGAGGTCTCCACGCCGAGCGTCACCGCGAGTTTGCCCTGGGCGGCGATGCGTCGCACGTCCTCGGGACTGCGCGCGATGCGGAACCAGCCCTGCCCGGGGCCGCCGCTGACGGCGTCGATGTGGGCTTCCATCCGGTTCAGGTAGTCGACCTGGCGGCGGAGCTGGTCCATCTCGTCGCACGAGTACCGCGGCGGGGCCCCGATCGCGGCGAGCGCCTCGCACAGCACCCGGTTGCCCACGAGGTAGTTGTTCATCACGCGCAGTCCGGACTGCCAGGCCCGCTCGATGCCGGTGAAGTAGGCCTGCTCGTGGAGTTGGGAGTCGTGCGAGGGCCAGTCGGTGAACGTGGCGAAGCCCTGGGTGCCGCCGGGCAGGTCGGTGCCGCCGAGGACCGATTCGAGCAGCGCGAAGTGTCCGGCGCCCGAGTGTGTCGGGCAGTCCGCCATCGCCGCCGCGAGGCCGCCGGGCGCGAACGGCTCGCCGCACCGGAACGAGCCGCCGAACGCCTGTGACGCGGCGATGTGCGTGTGGGTGTCGGCGAAGCCGTTGATCGGGGCCTGCTGGCCCCGCGCCGTGGGCGGGGACGCGACCAGGGAGAAGACCACGACGACAACGGCGAGGACCGCCATCCCGGCCCTGGCACCGAGTGCAGAGTTGGTCGGTTTCGTCGTCGTCACGCCACGGGTCACCATGAAGGTGACCTTAATCACATCTAGTCGCCCGGTGGTGCCATTCGCACCCGGCGCTGCGGAGTGTGCGGCCCCCGGCGCTGAGGCGTGCGCTGAGTGCGGGCACTGTGCGCGGACGATGCGGCGCGCGCTGCGCCGGTTACAGCTGGCGCGCGACCTCGTTCGCCACCAGTTCGAGGTGGTCGAGGTCCGACATGTCGAGCATCTGCAGGTAGATGCGGCGCGCGCCCAGCTCGGCGTACCGGCCGATCTTGTCCACGACCTCCGCCGGCGTACCCGCGGCGCCGTTGGTGCGCAGTTCGTCGACCTCGCGGCCGATCGCGTCGGCACGGCGGGAGAGCTCCGCCTCGTCCTTGCCGCAGCACAGCACGAGTGCGGCGGAGCGGATGATCTCCTCCGGGGCCCGGCCGCGGTCGGCACAGGCGGCGTCGACGCGCTGGTACTGCGTGGCGACGGTGTCGAGATCGGCGAACGGGACGTTGAACTCGTCGGCGAAGCGGGCCGCGAGCGCGGGGGTGCGCTTCTTGCCGTGGCCGCCGACGATCACCGGCGGGCGCTGCTGTGTGGGCTTGGGCAGGGCGGGGGAGTCGGTCATCGACACGCGCCGACCCTCGACGGTGACGGTCTCGCCGGCGGGCGTGGTCCAGAAGGTCTCGAGTGCGCCGAGGGTGTCCTCGAGGAGATCGAAGCGCTCGCGCAGCGGCGGGAAGGGGATGCCGTAGGCGGTGTGCTCGTCCTCGTACCAGCCGGCGCCGAGCCCGATGTCGAGTCGCCCGCCGGACATCTGGTCGACCTGCGCCATTGAGATGGCCAGCGGGCCGGGGTGGCGGAAGGTGACCGAGGTCAGCATTGTGCCGAGGCGGATGCTCGAGGTCTCGCGAGCAAGGGCGGCCAGCGTCAGCCAGGCGTCGGTCGGGCCGGGCATGCCGGTGACGTCGCCCATCTTCAGGTAGTGGTCGGACCGGAAGAACGCCTCGTAGCCGAGGTCCTCGGCGGCCTTGGCCACGGCGAGCTGATCGTCATACGTCGCGCCCTGCTGGGGCTCGACGAACACGCGGAGGGAGACGGACGGGGACGCGTGAGAAGAGCTGCTTACTGACATGTTTTCCAGGATGCCCGCGGCGGGTTTCCTGACGCCAGCGGCGGGGCACTCCCACGGGCGTCCCCAGCGCATCTACTAGACACAAGTGGCGATAATCGGGTGATTGTCGCATATCCTGTCGAGTAAACGGGAGTGGGCTGGAGCCGGGTGGGCTGAACCGGGCCGAGGGAGACCGGACCGGGCCGAGCCGCGGGGTTCAGTTGGTGTCGGCCACCAGCGGCTCGATGGTGAGGTGGTCCATCTCCTTGGAGATGTACTGCAGGCGCCACTTGTCACCGAACAGGGCGAGCAGCTCACCGTCGGTCCGCTCGAAGACCTCCACGCCGCGCTGGCGTCCGAGCTCGGCAGCGGAGTCGGCGTCGGTGCGGCGGGCGATCGAGTACGGCAGGTTGTCGACCAGCACCTCGACGTTGAACTCGGTCTTCATCCGGGCCGTGACCACCTCGAACTGCATCGGGCCGACCGCCGCCATGACGGGGTTGGCGTCGCCGCGGGCGTCGTTGCGCAGGATCTGCACCACGCCCTCGGCGGCCAGCTGGTCGATCGCCTTGCGGAACTGCTTGTATTTGCCCAGCGACTGCGCGCGCACCACGGCGAAGAACTCCGGCGCGAACTGCGGGATCGGCGGGAACTGCACCTTCTTACCGGTGTAGAGGGTGTCCCCGGGGGCCAGACCGGTGGCGTTGACCAGACCCACGACGTCACCGGGGTAGGCGGTCTCCACCGTCGAGCGGTCGCGGCCGAACACAGTCAGCGCGTACTTGGTGGTAAACGGCTTGCCGGTCTGTGCGTGGGTGGTGACCATGCCGCGCTCGAACTCGCCGGACACGACGCGCATGAACGCCAGGCGGTCGCGGTGGGCGGCGTCCATGCCGGCCTGCACCTTGAACACGACGGCTGAGAACGGGTCGGACGGCTCGCGCTGCGTGCCGGACACGGTGTCCCACGCGCGCGGCGCCGGGGCGAGCTCGACCAGGGCGTCGAGGATCTGGTGCACGCCGAAGTTGAGCATGGCCGAGGCGAAGATCACCGGGCTGGTCTCGCCGGCGAGGTACAGCTCCTGGTCGTGGTCCTGGCCCATCGCGGACAGGAGTTCGGACTCCTCGACGGCGGTTTCCCACACGTCACCCTCGCGCTCGAGTGCGGCGTCCGGGGTGTAGATCTCCTCGGGCGCGATGGTTGAGCCGCCGGCGGTACGCGTGAAGTGCACGTACTCCTCGGGCGCGCCGTCCTCACCGCGGCGCAGCAGCCCGCGGTAGTCGCCGGCGATGCCGACGGGCATGAACAGCGGCGTGGGCACGAGGCCGATCTGCTCGGTGATCTCGTCCAGCAGCTCGAGCGGTGCCTGCCCCGGACGGTCCCACTTGTTGATCACCGTGATGATCGGCAGTCCATTGTGCTTACACACCTGGAACAGCTTGAGCGTCTGCGGCTCGAGGCCCTTGGCGGCGTCGATGAGCATCACCGCGGCGTCGACCGCGGTGAGCACGCGGTAGGTGTCCTCGGAGAAGTCGGCGTGGCCGGGGGTGTCGACGAGGTTGATCACGAACGGCTCCTCGTCGGGATCATGTCCCTCGGGTGCGTACGTGAACTGCAGGGCGGTGGAGCTGACGGAGATGCCGCGCGCCTTCTCCATCTCCATCCAGTCGGAGACGGTGGAGCGTCGGCCGGACTTGCCGTGGACGGCGCCGGCCTCGTTGATCACCCGGGCGTGCAATGCGAGCGCCTCGGTCAGCGTGGACTTACCGGCGTCGGGGTGGGCGATCACGGCGAACGTGCGTCGGCGCGAGGCCTCGGTGACCACGTCGCCGCCGGATCCTGTGCCGCTCGAGCCTCCGGCGGCAGCGGCGTCCTGGGCGGTCTCGGTCACGCGATCTCCTTGGTGGTGGTCGTCTTGATCCTTCCCAGGGTACGTCCGCACCGGGGGCCGCGCCCAATCCGGGCAGGTGGGACGGGGTGGGGGCGTAGCGTCGCGAGCATGTCCACGAGCGTGCGCGTGAACGGGGTCGAGCTGGCGATCGAGGAGTTCGGTGCGGCCACCGATCCCCTGGTGGTGTTGATCGGCGGACCGACCATGCTCTCCTGGCCGGTAGAGCTGTGCCGGCTGCTCGCGGCGGGTGGGCGCCGGGTGGTGCGGTACGACCTGCGCGACGTGGGCGGCTCGACCCTCGTCGATCCGGACGCACCCGGGTACACGCTGCGGGATCTGGCCGCCGACGCCGCGGCTCTGGTGGCCGCGCTCGGTGCCGGATCGGACACCGCCACGCCAGACGACGCCGTACCCGACAGCATCGAGTCCGCCGGAGGACCCGCGACACGCACCCCTGACCGATCCGCTCACGTGGCGGGGATCGGTGTGAGCGGGATGGTCGCCCAGGTCGCCGTGCTGGATCACCCCGAGGCGGTCAGCGCACTCACCCTCGTCGGCACGAGGTCGGTGGCGCCCGGGCCCGTCGACGACGACCTACCCGACCATGACATGGCCGTGATGCAGCAGATGTTCTCCGGCCCCGAGCCGGACTGGTCGGACCGAGCGGCGGTGGCCGAGGAAGCCGCGCGGCGGGGCCTGCTCCTGGGCAACGATCCGGATCGGGCGCGCGAGACGGCCGCGGCGATCTGGGACCGCACGCCCTCGCCCGATCCATCGGTGCAGCGCGCGAACCAGGGCGGCACCGTGTTCGCGCGGATCGACTGCACGCCGCGGTGGCGGGAGCGGCTGTCGGAGCTCACCGTGCCCACGCTCGTCGTGCACGGCCGGCACGACCCGTTCTTCCCGGTCGGCAACGGCGAGGCGATCGCGGCGGAGGTGCCCGGCGCGCGACTGCTCGTCGTGGAGGACATGGGGACGGCCCTTCCGCTCGGGGCGATCGGGGAGGTCGCGGAGGCGATGCTCGAGGTCACCGGGCGCCACGAGAACTGACGCGGCGCGGGGCTACCCGGCCTACCCGGCGTTCCCGGCCCCCGGCTTACTCGGTCTACCCGGTCTCGGGGTCGCGCAGCGCGGCCAGGTAGCGACGGGTGAGCCGGTCCTGTTCGGCGCGGGCGACCGGGCCGCCGATCCGCGCGAGCCACGTGGCGTGGCGGGAGCAGGCGGTGATTGTCAGGCGCACCACGTCGGTCGCCGGGTCGCGGGTGACCAGGAAGGTCTCCTGGCCGTGTTCGGGGTGTCCGGGCAGGGTCCGGTAGGTGAATCCGCGGGTGTTGTCGTCGTCGACCACGGCGGTGACCTCGCACGGAGCCGACAGTCGCAGCCACGCCGCGGGGCCCGACGTGGGGCGCAGGGTCACCCTGCGCCCCAGGGTGGCGGGGCCGTCGACGACGACGACGAGGCCCGCCCGACGGTGCATGTCCCAGTTGCTCAGCGCCCGTCCCGCGCGGTCGAACAGGTCGGCGCCGCGGCCGAGGTCGGCGGATCGCGTGAAGTGCCGCTCTGTGCGGGCGCCGGGCAGGCGTGGCCATCGGGCGGGGAGACCTGCTCGGTTCACGCGACGGCTCCTGGATGGGGGCGGCTCACGCGACGGGACCTGGCTCAGACCGGCTCACGCCGAGTGCACCTGGTTCTGGGCGGTCTCCAGGTCGTGCTTGAGCAGCAGCTCCACGGCGTCGGCGGCGTCCTGGACGAGGAACGGGACGTCGGGTTGCTCGAGCTTGGAGAAGCGCTTGAGGACGAAGTCGGCCACCGCCATGCGGCCGGGCGGGCGGCCGACCCCGGCGCGGACGCGGATGTAGTCGCGCGTGCCGAGCGACTGGGAGAGCGAGCGCAGGCCGTTGTGTCCGCCCTCGCCGCCGCCGCGCTTGAGGCGGACCTGGCCGAAGTCGATGTCGATCTCGTCGTGGATCACGATCACGTCGGTGGGCTTGACGGAGAAGTACTTCGCCACCGCGGTGACCGGTCCGCCGGAGAGGTTCATGTAGCTGCGGGGGCGGGCCAGGACGACCGGACGATCCGCGAGCCTGGCCTGCGCGATCCCGCAATTGGTCTTCTTGTGGACGCTGAAGCTCGCCGGCATGGGCAGAGTGCGGGAGGCCAGTTCCCGGAGAACGTCCCAGCCGATGTTGTGGCGGGTGCCCTCGTAGTCGGGTCCGGGATTGGACAGTCCCACGATGAGGGCGGGGCCGGGCTGATCAGCAGTAGTCACACCGGTCATGATCCCAGATCCTGCGGGGGCGGTGGATGCGGCGGGCGTCCGGGCCGAACTCGGCCGGGGGTGGCGTCGTTGGTCGGCCGCGGGGTGGCGCCGTTGGTCGGCCGCGGGGTGGCGCCGTTGGTCGGCCGCGGGGCGGTGCCGCTACTCGGCCGCGGGGCGGTGCCGCTACTCGGCCCCCGCCGGTGCCGTTACTCGGCCGCGGGTCGGAGCTCGGCCCGGGCGTTGTCCAGCACGGCGGCGGTGAGTGCGTCGAGATCGGGGGACTGGAGTTTCCAGTGCTGCCAGTACAGCGGCACGTCCAGAGGTCGGTCGGGGGAGACCTCGACGATCTCGCCGGTCACCAGCCACGGCGTGGCCAGTTGCTCGGGGAGCAGGCCCCAGCCGAGGCCGGCGACAATGGCCCGGACGTGGTCGTGGGAGCTGGGGATGAAGTGCCGCGGTCCACTCGGCTGGCGGCGGGCGAGCGAGCGGTAGTGGTGGGCCTGGTGGGCGTCGCTGCGGTCGAAGTCGACGATGGGTGCGCGCCCCAGAGCCGCGGTCGGCGACCCGTCGCGCAGGTGCCGGGCCACGAACCCGGGACTGGCACAGGCGAGGTACCGCATCGACCCGAGCGGGATCGCCCGGCAGCCCTGGACCGGCGTGGCGACGCTGGTCACCGCGGCCATGACCTCTCCGCGGCGCAGAAGTTCGCTGGACAGCGACTCGTCCTCCCGGTGGATGTCGAACACGACGTTCCCGGACGCGGGCAGGTCCGTCATGGCGTCGAGGAACCACGTGGCCAGCGAGTCGGAATTGCAGGCCACCGACAGGGTCACGTAGTCCTGCGGCGAGTCGGCCTCGGCGAGCTCGCCGAAGAGCGACTGCTCGAGATGGAGCATCTGGCGGGCGGTCCGGAGCACGGTCTCGCCGGAGGAGGTGGCGGTGATCGGGCGGTCGCGACGGAGCAGGATCCGGCCGGCGGAGTCCTCCAGCGCCCGGATCCGCTGGGACACGGCGGACTGTGTGATGTGCAGGGAGGAGGCGGCGGCCTCGAACGATCCGAGATCCACCACCGTGACGAGGGTGCGGAGCTGGTCAAGATGAAGTGTGTCCATAAGTGCTACTAATGCTATTCCAGTATCTGTAGTGGCACTACTGGTGCGGCGGGACCACACTGATCTCTCGTGACCACCACCTCCACACTTCTCATGGGCGTCGGCATGGGCCTCGGGCTCATCGCCGCCGTCGGCGCGCAGAACGCCTACATCCTCCAGCGCTCGATCCGCGGTGACGTGAAGATGGCGCCGCTCGTCGGATTCTGCGTGGCGTCGGAGGCCGCGCTCATCCTTCTCGGAGTCGGGGGCGTGGGCGCGCTGGTGGAGTCGGCGCCCGGGGCGATCACCGTCATGACGTGGATCGGGGTCGTGTTTCTCCTGACCTACGGTGCGTTCGCCGCGTACCGCGCGATCCGGCCCGGCGACGGACTGCACGCGGACGGCGACGCCCGCATGCCCTCGACGCTCGGCGCGGTCGCGGCGTGCGCGGCGTTCACGTGGCTGAACCCGCACGCGTACCTGGACTCGGTGGTGTTCCTCGGAACGTTCGCCAATCAGCAGGTCGGTGACCTGCGGTGGGTGTTCGCCGCCGGAGCGTTCCTCGCGGGCATCCTGTGGTTCTCGCTCATCGGCTTCGGAGGGAAGGCCCTGCGAGGGGTATTCGCCAAGCCGGGTGCCTGGCGGGTGCTGGACGCGGGAATCGCCGTGATGATGTTCGTGCTCGCGATCGGGCTCATCCTCGGGTAAGCGGACACCGGCTGCCCGCGTGAGGTGCCGGCCGCCAGCCGCCGTGTTGGTGCCGACGCTCGTGAGGTGCCGGCCGACGGCAGGGACAGACGAGCCCGGTACGACATCGTGTCGTACCGGGCTCGCCTCATGGGTGCAGCGCTCAGGCCGCGTCCGCGTGTATCACGCGGAGGAGGGTCAGGCCTCCTCGGACTCCGCGGCCTGCTCGGCCTCCTGGGCGGCGTCCTCGGCGGCCTCGCCCTCGGGAGCCTCTTCCTCCTCCGACTCGAGGTCGGCCTCGGTCGGCGCCTCGATGACGTTGACGAGCAGGGTCTCCGGGTCGGAGACGAGGGTGGCGCCGGCGGGGAGCTTCACGTCAGCGGCGGTGATCTGGGTGCCGATCTCGGCGCCCTCGATCGAGACCTCGAACCCCTCGGGGATGTGGGTGGCCTCGACCTCGACCTCGATGACGTCGGCGTCGTTGGTGACCAGGGAGCCCGGGGCGGCCTCGCCGGTGACGGAGACGGAGATCTCGACGGTGACCTTCTCGCCCTTGCGCACGACGAGGAGGTCGGTGTGCTCGATGATGCGGGTCAGCGGGTGCACGTCGATCTGCTTGGGCAGGGCGAGCTGCTCCTCGCCGTCGATGTCGAGGGTCAGCAGGGCGTTGGTGCCCGAGTGGCGGAGGATGGCGGCGAACTCGAGGGCGCCGAGCAGGAGGTGGCGGGGCTCGGTCTTGTGGCCGTAGAGCACGGCGGGCACCTGGCCCTCACGGCGGGCGCGGCGGGCGGAGCCCTTGCCGAACTCGCTGCGGACGGCGGCGGTGAGCTTGTTCTCAGACATGGGATGACCTCTGTATCGACTGCATTCCGGCTCGGCGCAACGCGCGCCCCTCGGAACAGGTCAGAGGTGATCGCGTCGATAACGGAGTGACCGCACGGGTCCTCCCTCGCCGAGATGACCTGATAAGCCTACCGGCGCCGAACGCGACCGCCCAAATCCGGGATCAGGAGCGGGAGCCGTGATCAGGAGACGGAGGCCTGCCCGGCGCCGACGACGAACGCGCGGCAGCGCTCGGGGGACTTGTCGCCGGCGGCGTCGTCGACACCACTGTTGACGTCCACGCCGTACGGGCGGACCTGCTCCACGGCCGCGGCGACATTGTCCGGGTTGAGGCCACCGGCGAGGATCACGGGAGTGCCGATGGCCTCGACGGCCTCGACGATGCGACGACTGATCGACCAGTCATGGGTCTGACCGGTTCCGCCGAGCCGATCCTTCGAGCGCGAATCGAGCAGCAGCCCGTCGCAGTGCTCGGCGGCCTCGAGGGCCTCCTCGATCGCGTCGTCACCGGAGACGTGAATGACCTTGAGGACCTTGCGGCAACCCGCGCGCTCCCGGACCTGCTGGAGCGTGTCGAGCGTGACGATGCCGTGCACCTGGATGGTGCTGACGCCGGTGAGGTCGGCCAGCTCCAGGATCTCCTCCGGGGTGTCCCGGTGGGTCACCAGGACGGTGGAGACGAACGGGGGAACAGCGCGGGTGATGCTCCGGGCGAACTCGGGGGTCACCTCGTCCTCACTGCGGTGATTGATACCGCAGATCAGGCCGATGGCATCCGCGCCCGCCCGGAGCGCGATCCGCAGGTCGTCCTGGCTGCGGATGCCACAGATCTTGGTCCGCACGGTGCTCAGAGGATCTCCTCCACCAGTGAGGTCGGACGACCCAGGCGGGTGCCCTTGGCGGTCACCACGAAGGGACGCTCGATGAGCCGAGGATGGGCGACCATCGCGGCCAGGAGTTCGTCGTCCGACGCATCCGCCAGACCGAGTTCCTTGTACTCCGCCTCCTTGGTGCGCACGGCTTGGCGCACGGACACCCCGGCGTCGGTGATGAGCGTTCGGAGCTCCTCCACCGACGGCGGGGTCTCGAGGTAGTACACGACCTCCGGCTCGATGCCGTGCTCGGTGAGCAGGGCCAGGGCCTCCCGCGATTTGGAGCAGCGGGAATTGTGGTAGATCCGCGCCTCGGCCACGGGACTAGGCCGACCCGTTGAAGAGGCTGGTGACCGACCCGTTCTCGAACACCTCGTGAATCGTGCGGGCCAGCAGCGGCGCGATCGACAGCACGGTGAGATTTTCGAAGCGCTTCTCCGGCGGGATCGGCAGCGTGTCCGTGGTGATGACCTCCCGGGCCCCGCAGTTGGCGAGACGCTCGGCGGCCGGATCGGAGAACACACCGTGGGTGGTGGCGATGATCACGTCACCCGCGCCGGCGTCCTTGAGCACCTTGACGGCGCCGGCGATGGTGCCGCCGGTATCGATCATGTCGTCCATGAGGACGCAGGTCCGACCCTCGACGTCACCAACGACACGGTTGGACTTGACCTGGTTGGGGACGTTCGGGTCGCGGGTCTTGTGGACGAACGCGAGCGGGGCGCCGTCGAGGGCGTCGGCCCACTTCTCGCCCACCTTGACGCGACCGGCGTCGGGGGAGACCACCACGATGTTGTCCGTGCCGTACTTCTGCCGGACGTAATCCGACAGCTGCCCCTGGGCGTGCATGTGATCGACCGGGCCGTCGAAGAAACCCTGGATCTGGTCGGTGTGCAGATCGACCGTGATGATGCGGTCGGCACCGGCGGTCTTGAGCAGGTCCGCCACGAGTCGGGCCGAGATGGGCTCGCGTCCGCGGTGCTTCTTGTCCTGGCGGGCGTACGGGTAGAAGGGCAGCACGGCGGTGATGCGCTTGGCGCTACCGCGCTTGAGCGCGTCGATCATGATGAGCTGCTCCATGATCCACTTGTTCAGCGGAGCCGGGGCGCTCTGCAGAACAAAGGCGTCACAGCCACGGACGGAATCCTCGAAACGGACAAAGATCTCGCCGTTTGCAAAATCTCGGGCCGTCTGCGGGGTGACCTCGACACCCAGCTCTGCGGCTACCTGCTCCGCGAGCTCAGGGTGCGCCCGTCCCGCGAAAAACATCAGGTTCTTCTGGTTGTCGATCCACTCGCTCACTGCGTGCGCCCGTCCTTCTGAGAGTCGTTCCGGGTTCGAAGGGCGGCCGCGGCCGAGCCGGAATCCGGCCGGTTCTCGATCACCCAGTCCTCGATGTTCCTCTGCCGTCCGCCGGACACCGCGAGAGCTCCCGGCGGGACGTCGTCCTTGATCACCGTACCGGCGCCGGAGTAGGCACCGTCACCAACGGTCACCGGAGCCACGAACATGGTGTCCGATCCCGTACGGCAATGATCGCCGATCACTGTACGGCTCTTGTTCACTCCGTCGTAATTGACGAAGACGCTCGATGCCCCGATATTGGTGTGCTCACCGATCGTGGCGTCGCCGACGTAGGTCAGGTGCGGCACCTTGGTCCCGGTCCCGATCGTCGACTTCTTGATCTCCACGAACGTGCCGACCTTGCTGGACTCGCCCAGCTCGGCCTCGGGCCGGAGATAGGCGAACGGCCCGACCTCGGCGCCGCTGCCGATGGTCGCGCCGATCGCATGCGTGCGGATCACGGTGGCGCCCTCGCCGACCGTGGTGTCCTGCAGGGACGTGTCCGGGCCGACCGTCGCGCCGTCGGCGATCCGGGTCCTGCCCGACAGATGCGTGCCGGGGAGGATCGTCACGTCCCGACCGATCGTCACGTCGACGCCGATCCAGGTGCTCGACGGATCGATGACCGTGGCACCCCCGCGCATCGCCGACTCGCACAGGCGGCGGTTCATCTCGCCCGCCATCGCGGCCAGCTGGACACGATCGTTGACGCCCGCCACCTGCTCCGCGTCCTCGAGGCGATGGCCGCGGATGAGGCCATCGGACCGGCGGGCCAACTGGATGACATCGGTGAGGTACAGCTCGCCCTGCGAGTTGTCCGTCTGCAACTGCCCGAGCTTGTCCCGAAGGACCTCGGCGTCGAACGCGTAGATCCCGGAGTTGACCTCGGTGATGCTCTTCTCATCCTCCGTGGCGTCCTTGTGCTCGACGATCCTGAGCACCTCGCCGTCGTCATTCCTCACGATCCGGCCGTACCCCGTGGGGTCGGGCGCCGTGGACGTGAGAACGGTGACCGCCGCGCGCGGACGCATGTCGTGGCGCGTCACGACCTCGCCGAGCGTCTCCGCGTCGAGCAGCGGGATGTCGGACGTGGTGACCAGAACCGTTCCCTCGAAACCCTCGGGCAGGCCGGACATGCCGGCACGCACCGCGTCACCCGTACCGTTCTGCTCCTCCTGGACCGCCGTGGAGACCGGCACACCCAGATCGGCAGCGATCTCGGTCACCGCCTCGGAGACCTGCTCACGCTGGTGACCGACCACCACCACGATCGCATCCGGCGAGATCCCCGCGGCCGCGTGGAGCGCGTGACCGAGCATGGTCCGCCCGCACACGCTGTGCAGCATCTTGGGGGTGTCGCTCTTCATCCGGGTACCCGATCCGGCGGCAAGGATGATGACCGCGGTCGTCGCACGATCGGTCTGGGGTGTCGTCATCAAGTCTCCTCGGGCAAGGCAGTGCCCTGTGGTGGGGTCGACGTCTGGCGGCCCGTCACCGGGCCGGGTCCAAGGATAGAGGGTGGGCACGACAACCAGCGGGATTCTCCGGGGGTAGCGTCGAGTGACGTGTCAGTATTCAGGCGGCAACTCGCGGACACCCGCCCCGTCCGCGAAGCGGATTTCCGCAGACTGTGGGTCGCGAACATCGTCACGGTGATCGGCGCGCAGCTGTCGATCGTCGCGGTGCCGCAGCAGGTCTTCGAGATCACCCGCAGTTCCGCCTACGTGGGGCTCACCGGCGTGTTCGCGCTCGTGCCCCTCATCGTCTTCGGACTCTGGGGCGGCGCGCTGGCCGACGCGCTGGACCGGCGCAAGCTCCTCATGTTCACCACGGTCGGCCTCATCGTCACCGCACTGCTGTTCTGGCTCCAGGCCGCCGCCGGAAACCAGAATGTGTGGCTGGTCATGGGGCTGCTGTCCGTGCAGCAGGCGTTCTTCGCGATCAATCAGCCGACCCGGTCGGCGATCGTCCCCAGGCTCGTGCCGTCCGATCAGTTGGCGTCGGCGGCGGCGCTCAACATGACGGTGATGCAGTTCGGCGCGATCGTCGGCCCCGTCTCGGCGGGCATCCTCATCCCCGTTCTGGGGCTGGAGACCCTCTATCTGCTGGACTCGATCGCGCTCCTGGCGACGCTCTACGCGGTGTTCCGGCTGTCGCCGCAGCCCGTGACGGGTACTCGTCCGTCGATGGGTCTGCGGTCGGTGATCGAGGGATTCGCCTACCTGGCGACGCGGCGGATCCTGCTGGCCTCGTTCCTCGTGGACATCATCGCCATGGTCTTCGGCATGCCGCGGGCCCTGTTCCCGCAGATGGCCTCCGAATCCTTCGGCGATCCCGTCACCGGTGGCACTGCGCTGGGAATGCTCTTCGCCGCGATGAGCGTGGGCGCCGTGGTGGGTGGCGTTTTCTCCGGATGGATCCCGCGCGTACGGCGGCAAGGCCTGGCGGTGTTGGTGTGCGTGGCGCTGTGGGGCGCGTCCATGGTGGCGTTCGGCCTCTTCGTCGCCGCGGCGTCGCCGGGAGGGCCCGCGGTGTGGCTCTGGCTCGCACTGGCCGCCCTGGCGTTCGGCGGTGCCGTGGACATGATCTCCGCCGCGTTCCGCCAGGCGATCCTTCTCGACTCCGCCACCGACGAGATGCGCGGACGGCTGCAGGGCGTGTTCATCGTGGTGGTGGCGGGAGGCCCGCGGATCGGCGACGTGGCCCACGGTGTGGCGGCAGCGTCCGTCGGTACGGCGGTGGCCGCCTATGGCGGTGGCGTGCTGGTGGTGATCGGGGTGGTGATCTGCGCCGTGGCATTCCCGACGTTCCTGCGCTACACCGTGCGCAGTGCGGTGGAGCGGGGCCGCGAGGTCTGAGCGTGGCTGCGCTCAGGCGCCTGAAGCCACGTTCCGCGGTCCGTCCGCGCGGACGACGACGTCGCGGCCGACCAGGTCCTCGTCGGTGGACATCTCACAGAGCTCACCGGACAGATAGGCGAGGAATCTCGAACCGTCCTCGTGCAGGGTGCCGATCATGATTCCGCGATCCGGACGATCCGAGTCGTGGTGCACCGTGTACGTCTCGATGCGGGCGGCGCCAGAGGCGTGACGCGTGACCGGCAGTCGGTGAACGGGAGCACCGGTGCCCGTCGAGATTCCTCGGTTGGTCGTGGCCCCGCCATTCGTCGACACCGCCTCCCGCCACGGACACGGGGAAGGGGAATAGATCCCGACAGAGTATTTGTCGAGGATTCCGCCATTGGCTCCGACCAGCCCGTAGCCGCTTCCTGCCGCGCGGAGGGCGGTGACGGTCTCGGCGATCGCGTGCGTGCTGTAGTTGTTGCCGGGACCGCCGAAGAACGGGAGACCGCCCGTCACGGTGAAGCGGCGCGGGTCATCGACCGCTAGTCCTAATCCGTCGAGAACGGCGAACACCGGCGCGGCAAAACAGCTGTAGAGGTCGAAGGTCGTCACGTCGTCGTCGTCGATCCCGGCGACCCCGAGCGCGGCGGTGACGGCCTCGACCGCGGCGGTCCCGCGGTCGAGGTGGGGGCGTTCGAGCAGCGGGAGATCGGTGACGTCGGCGTGGCCGTGTAGGTAGATCCACTTGTCCTGTGGCACGCCGGCTGCCCGCGCGGCATCGACGGACATGACCAGGACCGCCGCTCCGAGGTTGACCTTCTCCCGGGCGATGGTGCGACGCGGGTACGGGTCCCACACGCGACGGTTGTCCGCGGCAACGCTGGCCAGTTCGTCGGCGGTGAACACCCGCCGGGCAGACGCGAGGGGATGGGAGGCGGCGACCTCGGTGAACGGCGCGAAGAGGTCACCGATCGAGCGGCGGTACTCCGGCTCGGTCAACCCGAGAGCGGCGCGGCGGGCGGTGTCGATCAGGGCGTAGGCGGCAGGGGCGCTGAACAGTTCGTGGCTGAGGAGGTTGTCGTCGAGGTAGTAGTCCCACCCGGGTCCGCGGTCCTCGAACTGGCCGCCGGTGGTGTCGGTAAAATCCGGGCGATCGTCACGGGAGAGGAAGTGGGCCTGAGTGGACAGTGCTTCGCCGCCTGCGATGAGCGCCGCGCTGAGCTCGCCATGGGCGATCCGCCCACTGAACTCGGTGACCAGACGCTGCGGACTCTGCCCGCCGATCATCTCGAGTACCGCGTGCGGCGGATCGATGCCGATGCGTGTGGCGACGGCTCGAGGGTGATTCGAGGCGGCACCCAGCGGTGGATCCACCGGTCCCGACAGCTCGAACGGGCGGACACCAACCATGACGTCGATGGCGGCAGCGAGGCGCTCCGGTGAGCCGGACGCGTCGTCTATCGCCGCACGTCCGGCCGCAGCAGCGAGGTCTACCGACGACCAGCAGCGGTAGTCGGGGGAGTCGAGCGGGTCCGACGACTGCCCTACGCCGACGATCACCGGGGTGTGTCCGGGAACTGGGTTCACTAGCTGCTCCTCACGGTCGAATCCCTGTCGATCATTACCCGAGGCCGACGATAACGGCGGGCCACGTTATGCCACTTCTGCTGCCGACCGCGGCCGGACGGGCGATGCTGGAGGAAGACGCACGCGCGCTCGAGGAGTGAGTCAGATGACAGGAAACGTGTCCGACTGCGACGGCGAGGACCCGGATCTCGGGCCCGATGCCGAGATGGAGGAGCGGCCGAGGAGGAGCCGACAGCCGGTGCTGACCGTGCTGGTTCTGCTGGGAATCATCCTGCTCGTGCTGGCCGTGGCGATCAACGGCGGGATCTGATGGAGTGGCGGGCTCTGATGGAGTACTGACGGGAAACCTGCCGGCGAAGGTCGAGGTTCGCTGTTGGCCGGGTAATGAATTGCTCCCCCGCCAGGACTCGAACCTGGAATGCCTGAACCAAAATCAGGAGTGTTGCCGATTACACCACGGGGGAACGGCCCGCAGGCGGGCTACTCCCCAGTCTGGCACACGAGCACGGCCCCACTACCGCCTACCTGTTCCCGGATGGGTGGCCAGGCCCACACGGGGTAGTCCGACCCCTGATCGGTCGGCCGCGTCTAACGCTCCGACTAGGCTTTTCCGTCGAGGGAGGACACACCACATGACAGGTCAGTCGGAAATGACGCCGGCGCCGCGTACCAGGATGTCAGCGGCGAAACGCCGGCAGCAGTTGGTCGAGGTGGGCCGCCGGATTTTCGCCGAGTACGGCTATGACGCGGCCACTGTCGAGGAGATCGCGTCGGTCGCAGGCGTGTCCAAGCCGGTCGTCTACGAGCACTTCGGCGGCAAGGAGGGCCTGTACGCGGTGGTGTGTGACCGCGAGCTGGCCTATCTGGGCGCCGAGATCACCGAGGCGTTGGAGGGCGAGGGGTCGCGCCGCCGCATCGAGCGCGCCGCGATGGCGCTGCTTCGCTACGTGGAGGAGCGCACCGACGGGTTCCGGATCCTGGTGCGTGATTCGTCGCTGAACAACGGTGGCTCGTACTCGACGCTGCTCAATGACGCCACGGCCAGTGTCACCTACATCCTCGAGGAGGAGTTCGTGGCCCGTGGGTTCGACCCGATCACCACCAACGTCTATGCCCAGGCCCTGGTCGGGATGGTCTCCGGCACGGCGCAATGGTGGCTTGATGAGCGCACGCCGCCCAAAGAGGAGGTGGCCGCGCACATCGTCAATCTCTGTTTCAACGGCTTGTCGCACCTCGATCCCGCGCCGTCGCTCGAGTCAGATGTCATGGCGAAGTACTCCGGCCGTAGTCATCCGGCCGGCGACTCGGTCGGGCGCGATCTGCGCCCGGGGCCGGCTCGGCCCTGAGCGCAAAGAACGAAGCCCCCGCGGCCCTCGAATAGCGGGCCGGGGGGGCATCCGTGTCAGCAGGTTCGCCGGCCACGGCCAGCCTGAACGACTGGTCCGAGAATCAGACCTCGTCGGCCACCGGGGTGCTCGAGAGCTTGGAGGCATCGCTGCGCAGGCGGAGCGATACGGCGATCATGATCAGGCCGACGAGCACACCGAACCAGCCGGCGAACGGCAGGAAATTCTCGATGGTCGACGGCCCGAACAGCGCCAGGCCGAGCCCCACCACGGCGATCACAACGCCGACCGCGCCCATGATCCACGCGTTGGCGACGGCGGTCCGGAGGGTGGAGGCGCCGTAGGCCAGCAGCGCACCGGAGGCGATCAGCCAGATCGCGAAGAGCAGCACCAGCGCTGTCACGGTGATAGATGGCCAGAACAGCACGACCAGGCCGAGCACGATGAAGAGCGCGCCGCCTCCGATGAACAGGCTCGACGCGCCACTGTGTCCGCGCAGCCCCAGGCCCGTGGTGATGGTCATAGCGCCGTCTGCGATCGCGAACGCCGCCACGAGGAAGACCGCGAGCACGAGGCTCGAGCCGGGGGCGACCAGCGCGGTGATGCCGAGTACGAGCGCCAGGACACCGCGAATCAGCTGGACCCACCAGTTCCGGGTGAGGGACGTGATCATTGCTTCCACCTCTCTGTCAGCGGGCTCTCAGCCCGTACGCCTAGTGATCATGCCCGTAATTCGGATCTACGGCAGTCCACTGTGAGGCATTGGACTCTAGTATGTATCCGCCGGTGTGCGCGGGTGCCGGCAGCGCGCGCCGGCGCCTGGGTGTGACCGCCGACGCCGGCGGGGGCACAGGGCGAGGCCGCCGGATCAAAGGTTGGCGAAGAAGTCCGCCCAGTAGAAGTCCCAGAAAGCCCACAGGATGACCCCGGCGATGGCCAGGTACCAGATCACGACGGGTACGAGGTGCCAGCTCTGCAGTACCCGCACCCAGCCGGCGCGGGTGAGCTTGCCCAGCACGTGCAGCAGCGTGTACCAGAACATGGGGATGGTGGTGGCCCACACGACCATGCACCACGGGCACAGCACCTGGATCTCGAAGATCGACTGGAACGCCAGCCAGTGCACGAACCCTGCGGCGAACGTCAGGCCGAGCAGCGCGCCCATCCAGTACCAGCGCGGGAACCGCACGCCGGACGCGGCGGCCACGCCGATCGCGATCACAATGCCGTAGCCGATCAGCCCGATGAAGGGGTTGGGGAACCCGAACGCCGCGCCCTGCTCGGAGTTGATGACGCTCTTGCAGCTCATCAGGATGGAGAAGTTACAGGCCGGCGTGTAGTCCGGGTTCTCCAGCAACCGGATCTTGTCCAGGCTGAGCTGGAACGACGCGACCAGGGCGATGGCCGAGCCGATCGTCAGCAGCACACCGATCCACCGGTCGGTGAACACCCGCGAACCGCCGCCCGGCGTGCCGGCGGCGGGGCTGGGGTCGAAGGCGTGTGTGGTCTCGCGCATGCGCACAGGATACCGGTGCCCCCGCGCCATTAGAGTGGAGCACCTGGCAGGGGAGAGTGCGTCGCGCCCCGACGCGCGAGGTCGCCCGCCCCGAGCCCGCCGCGCAGACGACCCCGCCTGCCGATGTCGCCCCTACCCTGAAGGACCAGCACGCGTGACCTCCACCGTTCCCGCCGTCACCTCCACGACCGCTGCGCTGTCCGGTCTGGCCGGTGCGGTCATCTCCAACCCGGCGCTGGCCGATCTGCGCGAGAGCCTGGGCCGCGACACCGCCGTGGTGCGCGCTACGGAGTCGCTGCGGCCGTTCCTGGTGGGCGCGCTGGCCGAGCGCGCGCCGGTGCTGGTGGTCACCGCGACGGAGCGGGAGTGTGAGGAGCTGGCGGACGAGCTGGCGGGGATTGTCGACGACGACGAGGTGGCGCAGTTCCCCAGCTGGGAGACACTGCCCCATGAACGTCTCTCGCCGGCGGCCGACACGATCGGCAGGCGCCTGAAAGTACTCAACGCGGTGATGAGCGGGACCCCGCCGAGGATCATCGTGGCGGCGGCGCGCTCGGTGGTGCAGCCGGTCTCTCCAGGGGCGGCGCGTCGCGATCCGGTACGCCTGGTCACGGGTGCGGAGCTGGATCCGACCGAGTTGATGGCGGAGCTGGCGGAGTTCGCCTACAACCGCGAGGACATGGTGGCCCGTCGCGGGGACATGGCGGTGCGCGGCGGCATCGTGGACGTGTTCCCCACGACCGCGGACCATCCACTGCGCATCGAGTTCGACGGCGACACGATCGCCGAGATCCGCGAGTTCTCCGTTGCCGACCAGCGTTCGCTGTCCGACGGTGAGCTGGATTCGGCGGTGCTGTTCCCGTGCCGCGAGCTGCTGCTCGACGACGACGTCCGCACCCGGGCCGGTCAGCTGGCCGCCGAGCACCGCGCCAACCCGACGCTGGCTGAGCTGCTGGACTCGCTGGCCGAGGGCAACCCGCGCGACGGCATGGAGGCCCTGACCTCCGTGCTCGTGCCGGGTGAGATGGCCACCCTGCCGATGCTCATGTCCGAGGGCACCCGCGTCGTGGTGTGCGACCCGGACAAGGTGCGCCGCCGCGCCGCCGACCTGGCCTCGGCGGGCCGTGAGTTCCTCGAGGCCTCGTGGACCGCCGCGACCATGGGCGGCGACGCCCCCGTCGACAGTGAGACCCTCGACCTGTCCGGCTCGGGCTACCGCACCTTCTCCTCCGTGCGCGAGGATGCCACCGAGGCGGGCCGCGCCTGGTGGCAGCTCGTCCCGCCCGGATTCCTCACCGACCCCGAGGACGGCCTCGTGGTGACAGTCGAGTCCGGCGACCCGCCCGCCCCGCGCGGCAAGGACTCCGAGATGGAGGCCATGTTCGTGCGGCTGCGCGCGCTCGTCGGCGCCGGCGGCCGGGCCGCGATGGTCGTCCCGGGTCACGGCACCGTCACCCGCATCCTGGACCGCCTGTCCGAAGCCGAGGTCCCCGCCACCGCCGCGCAGGCGGGATCCGAGCCCGCCGACGGGTTAGTGACGGTCTACGAGGCCGTCCTGCACGGCGGGTTCACGCTCACCGGCGGCGCCGCCGGGGCGATGGGCGACCTCGTCGTCGTCTCCGAAACCGACCTCACCGGCAACAGGCTCGGCAACACCGCGCGCCCCAAGGCCCGCCACTCCAAGCGCCGCAACCAGGTCGACCCGCTCGCCCTCAAGGCCGGGGACCTGGTCGTGCACGACCAGCACGGGATCGGCCGGTTTGTGGAGATGGTCGAGCGGCAGGTGCGCGGCGGCGACGGCTCCTCCCGGCGCGAGTACCTGGTGATCGAGTACGCACCCGGCAAGCGCGGCGCGGCCGGCGATCGGCTGTACGTGCCGATGGAGTCGCTCGGCCAGCTCAGCCGCTACGTCGGCGGTGAGTCGCCCACGCTGAGCAAGATGGGCGGCGCCGACTGGCAGAACACCAAGCGCAAGGCCCGCAAGGCCGTCCGGGAGATCGCCACCGAGCTCGTCCAGCTCTACGCCAAGCGGCAGTCCGCGCCGGGGCGCGCCTTCGGGCCGGACACGCCCTGGCAGCGGGAGATGGAGGACGCGTTCCCGTTCACCGAGACCGTCGACCAGCTCAGCGCGATCGAGGAGGTCAAGGGCGACATGGAGAAGTCCGCCCCCATGGACCGCGTCGTGGTGGGCGACGTCGGCTACGGCAAGACCGAGGTCGCCGTGCGCGCCGCGTTCAAGGCCGTCCAGGACGGCACCCAGGTCGCCGTGCTCGTGCCCACCACGCTGCTCGCGCAGCAGCACCTCGCGACGTTCACCGAGCGCATGACCGGGTTCCCCGTCACCATCAAGGGGCTCAGCCGGTTCACCTCGGACGCCGAGGCGAAGGAGGTCCTCAAGGGACTGGCCGACGGGACGGTCGACGTGGTGATCGGCACGCACCGGCTCCTCGCGACCGGCGTGCGGTGGAAGAACCTCGGACTGGTGATCGTGGACGAGGAGCAGCGGTTCGGCGTGGAGCACAAGGAGCACATCACCTCCCTGCGCACCCACGTGGACGTGCTCACCATGTCCGCCACACCGATCCCGCGCACGCTCGAGATGTCGCTGGCAGGTATCCGCGAGATGAGCCAGATCCTCACCCCGCCCGAAGAGCGGCTGCCCGTGCTGACGTATGTGGGCGCGTACTCGGACAAGCACGTCGCCGCCGCCATCAGGCGCGAGCTGCTGCGCGAGGGCCAGGTGTTCTACGTTCACAACCGGGTGCGGACCATCGACTCCACCGCAGCGAGGATCCGGGACCTCGTACCCGAGGCGCGCGTGGTGGTGGCGCACGGGCAGATGGGGGAGGAGCAGCTCGAGCAGACCGTCGGCGGGTTCTGGAACCGCGAGTACGACGTGCTGGTGTGCACGACCATCGTCGAGACCGGCCTGGACATCTCCAACGCCAACACGCTCATCGTGGACCGCTCCGACCAGCTGGGACTGTCGCAGATGCACCAGCTGCGCGGGCGCGTGGGCCGTTCGCGCGAGCGCGGGTACGCCTACTTCCTCTACGACCCGGAGAAGCCGCTCACCGAGACCGCCTACGACCGGCTCGCGACCATCGCGCAGAACAACGATCTCGGCGCGGGCATGGCCGTGGCGATGAAGGACCTCGAGCTCCGCGGCGCCGGCAACGTGCTGGGTGCCGAGCAGTCCGGGCACATCGCCGGTGTCGGGTTTGACCTCTACATCCGTCTGGTCGGCGAGGCGGTGGAGGCGTACCGTGCGATCGCCGACGGCGAGAAGGTCGAGACCCAGGAGGAGCTCGGTGAGATCCGCATTGAGCTGCCCGTCGACGCCTTTATCCCGCCCGAATACGTGGACGGCGACAGGCTGCGGCTCGAGGCGTACCGCAAGCTCTCGCAGGCCCGCGAGCCCGGCGACATCGACGCCGTCGTGGAGGAACTGCTGGACCGCTACGGGCCCCTGCCGGTGGAGGCCCGCCGCGTGGTGTCCGTGGCGCGGCTGCGGCTCGTCGCGCAGAAGTACCGGGTGCGGGAGATCGTCCTGGCCGGCTCGCGACTGCGCGTGGGTCCGCTCGACCTGCTGGATTCGCAGCAGATGCGGCTCAAGCGCATGTACCCGTCCGCTCAGTACCGGGCCACGCAGAAGACCGTGCTGCTGCCGCTGCCCAAGGCCGCCGGTGCCCGCGCGGGTGCCGGGGGCGAGAAGGCCCGCGACGACGAGATGCTGCAGTACGCCGCCGACTTCCTCACGGCCATGGCCGGGGATCCGGAGGGATCGAACCCGGTGATTCAGCCGGAGACGGCGCCCGCGTGACGGGGGACGAGGGGGCCCTTTCGGGCGGTGCCGACCGGGACCGCCTGGCCGAGGCCGTCGCCCTCATGACCCGCATCCGGCGCAACGGGGGCTGGGAGTCCGCCCAGACCCACGAAACGCTCCTGCCGTACCTCATCGAGGAGTCCTGGGAACTGGTAGACGCAGTGGCGGACGGCGATCGCGATGAGCTGGTCTCCGAGCTCGGCGACCTGCTGCTGCAGGTGCTGTTCCACGCCGCGATCGGGGCTGAGCGCACGGAGGGAGCGTTCGACGTCCAGGACGTGGCCGGAGCACTGCTCGACAAGCTTCGTCGTCGTGCGCCCTACTGGTTCAGCGATCCGGGCGCGGAGGGCACCAACCACCTGGACCCCGCCGAGCAGGACCGCCTCTGGCAGGAGGCCAAGGCGGCAGAGAAGCGGGAGGCCGAGCGTGCCGGTCGCCCGCCCCGCGGCGTCATCGACGACATCTCGTGGGACCAGCCAGCGCTCGCGCTGGGGCAGAAGGTCCTCGGTCGGGCCCGCTCGGCCGGCCTTCCCGACGACCTGATCCCGGAGGAGATGCGGATCGTCCGCGTGGACCCGGTGGGCGTGTTCCACGCGTCCGGCTCGGCGGAGGTCGCCTATCGCTCGGTCGTCCGCGCGTTCGCCGACCGGATCCGTGCCGCCGAATCCCGCCTCCCGCGGCCCGCCGGCGACGCGACCGCGGCCGAGTGGCGCGCAGCCTGGGGCCGTTGACCCGCCCTGCCCGAGCCCGTTCGCGCGCCGTCGACCCGCTGCATCATTTCCGGCCCGACCGCATGAACTTGCGATCTGATCAATCCTGAGAAGCCGTCCTCGTCGGTCTGTGTCGGCGCCTCGGCGTGGTCGGCCTCGTTGGCCGAAGTCCACATCTGACGTGCGGATATGCACATCCGTGTCCCCGTTAATATTGACCTTATTTGGAGGACTCGCCAACGGCTGCTGTTGACCTGATTCTCAGGTTTACAGGTTCTGTCCTATGATCTGAACGTTGGTCTTACAACAAAAAAGGGAAGGGGACAGATGGATTTGCTCGGAATTTCCACTGCGTTGAGCGCGACAGCTGTCGTGCTTCTGTTATTGGTGTTCTACGGCGGCACGGTGTACATGTCCATGCGCATCGCGCGCAAGGAGGAGAACGCCGACAGCTATATGACCGCTGGTCACAAGATCGGTTTCGGTATTTCAGCGGCCTCGATGACCGCCACGTGGATCTGGGCGTCATCCATGTACGCCTCGGTCAACTCGGGCTACCTCTATGGAGTGTCGGGCCCGATCCACTACGGGCTCTGGGGTGCCCTGATGATCCTGTTCATCTACCCCTTCGGCAAGCGCATTCGTGAGGTCGCGCCCCAGGCGCACACGCTCGCAGAGGTCATGTTCGCCCGCCACGGCCGGTCCTCCCAGCTCATGCTGGCCGGATCCAACATCCTCGGTTCCGTCATCTCGTTGACGTCGAACTTCATCGCCGGTGGCGCACTGATCGCCATGCTGAGCCCGTTCTCCTTCATCCAGGGCGTCATCGTAATCGCCGCCGGCGTTCTGCTGTACACGCTGTGGTCGGGATTCCGTGCCTCGGTGCTGACGGACTTCGCGCAGGTGCTGGCGATGCTGGGCGCGGTGGTCATCATCGTGCCCGCCATGTTCTTCTTCCTCGGCGGCACTGACCTGTTCGTCTCCGGCGCCCAGAACCTGACGCCGCAGCAGCAGTCGTTCTTCTCCTCCGACGCGTTCCTCAACCAGGGCGCGCCATACATCGCGGCTGTGCTCGCGTACGCGATCGGTAACCAGACCATCGCCCAGCGGCTGTTCGCCGTGCGCGAGGATCTCATCAAGCCGACGTTCATCACCGCGACGATCGGCTACGGCGCGACGATCATCGGTATCGGCATGGTCGGTGTGCTGGCTCTGTATGCCGGTATCGCGCCGATGGACGGCGACCCGAACAACCTGCTCCCGCAGGTCGCGGCCGAGTACCTCCCGGGCCTGCTAGTCGCGGTGTTCTTCATCATGATCATCGGCTCGCTGTCGTCGACCGCGGACTCGGATCTGGCGGCCATGTCGTCGATCGCGATGACGGACGTCTACGGCCAGAGCATGCGCAGCCGGGGTCTGATCCCGAATCCGCGCACGATGCTCACGATCGGCCGGGTGACGATGATCGTGGCGACTGTCGCGGCGCTCGGTTTCGCCAATGCGAAGTTCAACATCCTCGACCTGCTGGTGTTCGTCGGCGCGCTCTGGGGCGCGTTGGTGTTCCCGGTGATCGCGAGCTTCTACTGGAAGAAAGTCACCAACTCGGCGTTCACGGTGTCCGTGCTGGTGGCGCTGGCGGTCTTCCTGCCCACGCGCTTCGGGCTCATCCCGGACACGGGCGTGGCGCCGTGGATCATCGAGGCGCTGGCCGTCGTCGGTGTCGGAGTGGTGCTGGGCCTGATGGTGTTCGGCTTCTTCGGCACCCGCGCCGCGCTCATCATCGGCGGGATCGCCGCGGTGGTCAGCGCGCCGTTCGTGTTTGATTTCCTGCGCGACTACGACACGCTGACTGCGTCGCTCGTCGCGTACGCGGTGAGCACGATCGTCTGCTACGCGATGTCGGTGCGGAGCTCGATGGAGTTCGACTTCGCCAAGATCGCCCGTCGCACCGCCGACTACGACACGGAGGAGGTGGCCGAGGCTCTCGAGGAGGAGTCCGAGGAGCACTCCGAGTCGGTGTCGGCCGGGCGCGATGCGCGCCGGTCAAGTGATGACGACGACGACAAGATCAACGTCTAGAAGAAGGAAGGCGGACTACTCATGTCACCGATTCTGCTGACGATCTATGTTCTCATCTGGCCCGTGATCGTGGCCGGTACTCTCGCCGTGATCGTGCGGGGCTTCGTCAAGGAGGCTCTCGAGGCGAAGGAAGAGGGCGTGCCGATCATCTAGATCGCTTCGCTGAGGTCCGGCTAGCCGGGCGGCGTCGCAACTCACCTGGTGAGGATGCGATCGCTGCCCGGCTTTGTCGTATCCGGGCCGTGTCCGGGGTCGGTCGCGAGCTGCGTGTCAGTGTGGTCGGTGGATCAATCCGGTCGGCGGACCATCACGGTCGAGGCCTCGCCCGGCCGGGTGGGAACCTGACCGACGGCCTCGAACCCGAAGCGCTCGTACAGGCGTCGGCTGCCCTGGCTGGTCGCCTCGAGTGCGGCGAGCGGTGTGTCGGACGCGTCGGCGCGGCCGACGAAGTGGGTGAGCAGCGCGGAGCCGACGCCCTTGCCGCGGGCGGCCGGGCTGGCGCCGATGTCGCCCAGATACCAGTGAGGTTCGGTCGGTTTGAGCTCGGCGACCGCGAGTTCGTGGCGGATGCCCTGCCCGCCGGGCAGTCTGCTCGCGATGCGGCGGAGGCCGCGGCGGAGCGTGCGCTGGACCGCTGCGGCGCGGGATCCGGAGACTGGGGCGGCCCAGATCAAGGCGCCCACCACCCGGCCGGCGTCCTCGGCGATGTCGATGCGCTCGGGGTGGCGGCGGACCTGGCGACGGTAGTACGCCTCGAGGCGTTGTGGGCGCGTGGCCGGGTCCGGCAGCGACATGGACCACGCGGGGTCGTCGCGGAACGCCTCTGCGAGAACCGTTGCAGCGACCTCGGCATCAGCCGAGGTCGCGGGGCGGATGGTCACCATGGCGTTCACGCTATGCGCTGGCCCACCCGGCGTCGAGGCAGGGGAGCCGGCCGGGTGGGTGAGCTCGTGTCAGCGTGCGAAGCGGGCGATGGCGTCGGCGACCTCCTTGAACTTCACGTCGGCTGCCTCCTCACCCTCCATGACGGCGTTCTTGACGCAGTGCCGCATGTGGTCGTCGAGAAGGCCGAGCCCGACGTTGCGCAGGGCCGAGTTCGCGGCGCTGACCTGTGTGAGGATGTCGATGCAGTACTGCTCCTCGTCGATCATCCGGTGGATGCCGCGCACCTGGCCCTCGATGCGCTTGAGCCGGGCCTTGAGACGTTCCTTCTCCTGGATGTACCCGTGGTGGGCGTGGGCGGTGGCGTTGTCGTCGTCGTCCCCGGCGACCCCGTCGGCGTGGGCGCTGTTCGGCGCGATTGACTCGGTCATGCGATGCTCCCGGTCTGGGCGTGGGTGGGCTGGTCGTGGGTGGAGCTGAACCTGCGCAGCCGCAGCGAGTTGCTCACCACGAACACGCTGGAGAAGGCCATCGCGACGCCGGCGAGCATCGGGTTGAGCAGTCCGATCGCGGCGACGGGGATGAGGGCGACGTTGTATGCGAACGCCCAGAACAGGTTCCCCTTGATGGTGCCGAGCGTCCGGCGGGACAAGCGGATCGCGTCGACGGCGGGGCGCAGGTCGTCGTTCATCAGGGTGATGTCCGAGGCCTCGATCGCCACGTCGGTGCCGGCGCCCATCGCCAGGCCGAGGTCGGCGCGGGCCAGGGCAGCCGCGTCGTTGACGCCGTCGCCGACCATCGCGACGGTCCGTCCCTCGTTCTGCAGGCGCTCGATCTGTGCAACCTTGTCCTCGGGCATCACCTCGGCGATCACGTTGGCGGGGTCGATCCCCACCTCGGCGGCCACCACCCGGGCCGCGCCGGCGTTGTCGCCGGTGAGCAGCCAGGGCGTGAGCCCCAGCGCCTTGAGTCCGGCCACGGCCTCGGCGGAGGTGGTCTTGACGGTGTCTCGGACGGTGATGACGCCGGCGTCGGCGCCGTCGATCCGCACGATCACCGGGGTGCCGCCCTGCTCCTGTGCTGCGGCGAAGGCCTGCTGCAGGTCAGCGGGGAGGTCGCCGGCCGGGCGTCCGACGGTTACCACTGCGCCGTCGACGGTGCCCGTGACGCCCTGACCGGCGGTGCCCACGAAATCGCTGACCTCGGGCAGGGTCCCCGCCTCGGCGCCGGCGCGGGCGATGGCCCGGGCGATGGGGTGCTCGGAGGCGGACTCGACGGCGGCGGCCTTGGCGAGCACGTCCTCACGGGCGAACCCGCCGGCCACGTGGACGTCGGTGACCGACATGACGCCGGCGGTGACGGTGCCGGTCTTGTCCATGACGATCGTGTCGACGCGCCGGGTGGACTCGAGCACTTCGGGGCCCTTGATGAGCAGTCCCATCTGGGCGCCCCGTCCTGTGCCGACCATCAGCGCGGTGGGCGTGGCCAGCCCGAGCGCGCAGGGGCAGGCGATGATCAGCACGGCGACCGCGGCGGTGAACGCCGGGGCCAGGCCTCCGCCCACCACGAACAGGTGCACGAGCAGGGTGATCACGGCGATGCCGATCACGGTGGGCACGAACACCTGGGAGATGCGGTCGACCAGCCGCTCGACCGGGGCCTTCTTGGACTGGGCCTCGGTGACCAGCCGCGCCATCTGCGCCAGCGTGGTGTTCTCGCCGGTTCGGGTGACCTCGAACAGCAGGCGGCCGGAGGTGTTGATGGTGGCGCCGGTGACCACGTCGCCGACCGTCACCTCGACGGGGACGGACTCGCCGGTGAGCATGGACTCGTCCACGGCGGAGGAGCCCTCGACCACCCGGCCGTCGGTGGCGATTTTCTCGCCGGGGCGCACCACCACAATGTCGCCGGCGGTGAGCTGGCCGACGGGGACGCGGACCTCGGAGCCGTCTCGGATCACGGCCGCGTCCTTGGCACCCATGTCGAGGAGCTTGCGCAGCGCCTCGGAGGAGCGGCCCTTGGCGCGGGTCTCGAACCAGCGCCCGAGAAGCAGGAAGGTGATCACCACGGCGACGGTCTCGAGGTAGATCTCGTCCATCGAGGTGTGCGAGGGCAGGAGCGCCATCTCCATGGTCATGCCGGGCATGCCGGCGTTGCCGAGGAACAGGGCCCACAGCGACCACAGGTAGGCGGCGGCGGTGCCCATCGTGACGAGGGTGTCCATGGTGAACGCGCCGTACCGCAGGTTGGCCCACGTCGCCCGGTGGAAGGGGGCGCCGCCCCAGAAGAAGATGGGGGTGACCAGGGTGAGCACCGCCCACTGCCAGTTGGTGAACTGCAGGGCGGGGATCATGCTCACCAGCACGACGGGCACGGTGAGCAGCGCGGAGACCGTGACGCGGTGTCGTAGGTCGTCGGCCTCGCGCTCGCGCTCGGCGTCGATGCGGTTGTGCGGTCCGGAGACGTCGGTGGTGGTGTCGGTGCCGGGGTCGACGACGACGTCGCCGGCAGATTCGTCCGCGCCACCGGGGGCGGCCAACGTGAAGGCGTCGTAGCCGGCGGCCTTGACGGTGTCGATGAGTTGGGCCTGCTCGACCTTGCCGGGGTCGTAGGAGATCGAGGCGGACTCGGTGGCGAAGCTGACCGTGGCGTCGACGCCGTCGATCTTGTTGAGCTTGCGCTCGACCCGCCCCGAACACGAGGTGCAGGTCATCCCGGTCACGCCGAGGTCGACCTTGACCAGGTCGACTGCGGGGTGGGTCTGAGTCATGGGAGTCATTCCTTACAGGTGACGGGGGAGGGCCTGCGGTGCAGGGGCCCGAGGAGCCGCGGCGCCGCGGCACCTCGGGTCAGGCGGTGACGGTGTAGCCGGCCTCGGCGACCGCGGCTGCAACCTGCTCGTCGGTGAAGCCCTCACCGGAGACGGACACGGTGCCTGTCTCGTGGGAGGCTTCCACCGCGGAGACGCCGGGGACCTCGCCGACCTCTTCCTTAACCGACATCTCGCAGTGCCCGCAGGTCATTCCCTGGACGGTGTACTCCTTGGTGCTGGTGGCCATGTCTCAAATCCTTTGATCGTGGGTGTGCACGTCGCTGCCGGGCTGGTCTGCCCGGACACCACCAAACCTATACCCCCTATGGGTATAAATCAAGGATCGGGAGGGCCGGGTGGGCACCGTCGCGCCGGCCAGCGGCGGGGGGCGGACCGGTCAGCCGGCGGGCAGTGCCGCGATCACGGCCGCCCCGGCCGCGCCGCAGGCCGCCGCCACCAGTAGCGAGGTGAGCGTGCCGATGATGAACCGCTCGCTCACCGCCGGGTTCTCGCGGATCTCGGGGTATCGACCGAGGGCCTTGATGGCCACCACCACGGCGGCCAGCTCGAACCGGCCGGCGAGGATCGCCGCGGTCAGTCCGACGCGTTCGAGGATGCCGATCCACATGCCGCCGCGCAGGACCTCGCGGACGTCGCCGTCGGCGGGCGGGTGCTCGCGCCGGCTCACCACGGGGCTCCGGCTGTCGCCGGTGACTTCCACGGTCGGGGGCTCGGGCACGCGCGCCGACCGCAGGACTAGTGAGGTGATGGGCGAGCCGATCGCCGCCGACGCCACCAGTGCGATCACCGCGACGACGGCGGTGAGGATCCATTCCGGCCACGTGCTCATCGGTCGGCCCTCCCGGCGCGCGGTGTGCCGGTGGCGCTGCCCGTGGCGGTGCTGGCGGCCGCGGCGGTGCCGGTCGCGCTGCCCGCGCCGGTGGCCGCGGCGTGCGCCCCGGCGAGGAGGCGGTCGAGCGCCGGGTAGGCGGCCCGCTCCTCGCGGATGTGCGACAGGCGCAGGGCCCCGGCGACGGAGGTGGGCGTGATGCCGAGTTCCTCGGCGGCGGCGGCCTGGGTGGGGGAGCGGTCCACCGCGTCCACGGCCCGCCACTGCGCCTCGGTCCGCTCCAGCACGAGTCCGGCGACGAGGGTCCACACGGCCTCGCAGTCGGCGGCCCACGCGGCGGCGGAGTCCCCGCCGGTGGCCTCGGCTGCGCTGTCTGGGGTCGTGTTGCCGGTGCCGCTGCCCTCGCCGGGGTCGGCCGGGACGCGGACCGCGACCGATCCGGTCAGGGACTTGGCCGCCTCCACGGCCTCACGCGCGGCCAGGTAGGCGGGCCCGCGGCCGGCTCGGGTGCCGGTGGAAAAGGAGTCGTCGTCGACCTCTCCCACGCCGACCCCGCAGTGCCACTCCCCGTCGCGCAGTGCGATGAGGAGTGCGGCGCGAACGGCGGCCGGGTCGTCGAGCAGGCCCTGCACCTCGTCGCCGGCCGTGCGCTCGAACGCGGCGACGCACGGGACCTCGGCGAGGGCCTCGAGCAGGCGGGGCACGCGGTCCCGGCTGGTGCGACTGTGTCGCTGGTCGATCGTCAGCACGTACATGAGGCGATGGTGCCACACTTCCCTGACATGAGGTGAATAAGACACATATTCAGAAATGTGGCGATTTAGCCTCATTTGTCCGGATGTGGTGGAGGCGCCTCACGCCGCACCCGCCTCGCCGGCGGAGGCGGGACGGGGCGGGGCGGGCGCGGGTGCGCGGGGCCTCGAGCGTCAGTTGCTCATCGGGCGGCCGATGTCGGCCTTGGCCTTGCCGAAGGTCTCACGTTGCTGGCGGGCGTACACCTTGCGGCCCCACGCCTCGAGTCGGGCGCGACCGAACGGCGTGCGGTAGCGCAGCGCATTGAGCCCTGCGATGTAGAAGTGCGCCCACGGCGGGCGGATCGGCAGGCCGAACTCCTTCATGGACTCGCGGCCGAGGAACACGGTGAGCATGCTCATCAGCCGCTCATAGGCGAACCATGCCTGGACGCGGGGGAGCGGGCCCGACCGGAACCGCTCGCAATGCGCCTTCACCAGTGCCTGCGTGAGCTCGGGGCCCGCCGGCGTGAGGTCGGCCTGGGCCTGCAGGATGTGGTAGTTGATGCGGTGACGCTCGCGCTCGCGCTCGACCAGCATGTCCTCGTCCACGCCCAGGAGCCAGCCGACATAGCGCCACACGTGCATGATGTCGGCCGAATCCTGCTTGGTGATCGGCACGCCCATCGCGCGCGAGCCCAGCAGCACCACGGCATCGAAGAGGCCGAGCGTCGACGCGAGGTCGGTCTGGTTGATGGGCAGGCCCCACTGCTCGATGTCCCAGCGGGGCTCGATGGCGTGGTTCACCACGGCGTGCATCGCCCGGACGTGACCGGTCAGCCGCCACGACTCGCCGTGCGGGTTCAGTCCGTCGGGGATGGACAGGCTCATGGCCCAGTGCTGGGTCTCCGCCAGGCGACGCAGGGCCGTGTTGCCGGCCAGGCCGCCGGTCTGCACGAGCAGGTCGGCGGGACCGCCGAAGCGGTAGCCGCCGATGAGGGAGAGCTGGAGCAGGACGTCGGCCGCGTTCTGGCCGAGCCGGAGGTAGGCGCGCTGACCGCGCTCGATCCGCTCCCAGTCCACCCAGTCCGGGGTGGCCTCCAGGGTCTCGACGTACTCGAGGAGGACGGGCGGGACGTCGTCCCGCTTGCGCAGCTCGACCGAGCCGACCTCGAGCGCCTCGTTGAGCTGGCGGTGGGTGACCGCCCCGGGCTCACCCTTGCGCTTGCGCATGGCGGCGGCCAAGCGGGCTCCGAGCTCGTCCTTCTCCATGTACCCGCGGCCGATACGGTCCATCAACTCTTCGTCGAGGTCCTCGACCCTGGCCACGCGCTTGAGCGTGCGCCCCATGCGCTCTGAACGGTCGGGCGCCGCACGGTGTCGTCCGGGAAAAGTGGTGGTGGTCATGGGTTCAACTATGACGCGAGCATTTACTCGCATACAATTCGCGTTTGTGAGAAAGGTTCCCCAGCAGGCCCGATCCCGGGCGATGGTCGAGCGAATCATCGAGGCGGCTCGCATCGTGCTCGTGCGTGACGGCTACGAATCGTTCACCACCAACCGGGTGGCCGACGAGGCCGCGGTCAGTCCGGGCTCGCTGTACCAGTACTTCCCAGACAAATCGACGCTGGTCACGGTGGTCATGGACCGGTGGTCGACGGAGATCTCCGACCGGGTCGCGGCCTCCCTGGCGGCGGCCGGGCCGGTGGACGTCAACGACCCCGGCACCATCCGCGCGATCGCCGACGCTCTGCTCTCCGCGCTGGAGGCCGACGCCGGGCTCCTGCGCATCGTCTGGGAGGAGCTGCCGGCGGTGCGCCACCGGGCCGCACAGCACGCGCTCGAGACGCGGGTCCGCGAACTGCTCGCCGTCTACCTGAGCGCCGCGGGCGTCACCTCCGGTGATCCGAGGGCGCGGGCCTGGGTGATCGTCATGGCGGTGGAGAACGTGGCCGTGCGCTGGGTGCTGGACAGTCCCGCCATCAGCCGGGACGCACTGCTCGACGAGTTCAGCGCGCTGGCCGGCGGGTTCGGGGCACGACGACGCTGAGCGCGACCGCCGGGCGTGGCCGTGAGCGCGGCCACCGGCCACGGCCCTCGAGCGCGGCCGCGGCGTGTCGCAGCCGGGAGCGACCGGTGAGTGTCCGAGATCACCGCCCGCCGGCCCGGAATCCGGGGAGACCCCGAGGCACGGCCGGGCCGGGCTCCGGCAGACTGAACTGCGATGACCACTCGATCCCCACGCCTGAGCCGTGCCACCGCCGCGACTGCGGGACTGCTGGTGGCGGCGGTGTTGTCGTCGTCGTGCTCCTATGGACCCACCCGCGAGGCGCCACCGGCGATCCCACCCGGGATCCCGCCGGCGGCAGGCGCGCCCGTGCCGACCATCGACATCCACGCGCCCGGTCGCACGTCCGACCAGTTGCGGCCGTGGGCAGAGGGCATCAACCAGCCGATGGACATCCCCGTTGCCGCGCTCGCCGCCTACGGCAACGCCGCCGAGACCATGCGGCAGACGCAGCCCGAGTGCAATCTCGCCTGGACGACGCTGGCGGGGATCGGGCACGTGGAGACCCGGCACGGTCGGTACCGGGGGGCGTCGCTGAATGACGACGGCTACGCGCTCCCACCGATCATCGGTATCAAACTCGACGGTTCCCCGGGATTCGCCGAGATCCCGGACACCGATGGTGGTGAGTGGGACGGCGACACCGAGCACGACCGCGCTGTGGGACCGATGCAGTTCATCCCCGAGTCGTGGCGCAAATACGGGCGCGACGCCAACGGCGACGGCCGGGCCGACCCCAACCAGATCGACGACGCCGCGATCGGGGCGGCCCGCCTGCTGTGCGCGACCGGCGGCGACCTGTCCGTGGCCGAAAACTGGCAGCGGGCGATCCTGGCCTACAACGCCTCGCAGGAATACGTCATGTCCGTGCGCGACGCGGCCGCGGCCTACTCGGTGGGGACCACGGCGCCGTAATCGATGTTCCGGCGCGGGGCTCGTGTGGGCTCCCCGGAACGCCGGGGACATCGGGCCGCGGGGCCGCCGGGGCAGATGACGGCTTATGAAATGGCACCGACGTAAGGTGCGACCGAGTGGAACAGCGGGACGACGACGTGCCGTGTGAGCCACTTGGAACGGTCGCCCGAGCCCGCGGCTTCGAGCACCGGGTAGAGCGAGCCGGCGACGCCGATGATCACGCTTCCAGCGAAGTCCTGCATCTGTCAGCCAATCCTGGAGGCTTCACCCGGGTGGCGCAGCGGGTGGCGTGGCTCACGGGAGAGGGCGGGGCCGGTGGGGTCCATGATGGTGTGGCTCTAACCGGGTCGCCGCCGGAATAAATTTCGACGCCGCCACTGCGGGGTTCTTGGCGTTTCTCCGCAGTGACGGCGACACAAGGCGCAGCCTTGACGACATTTACGGGTCACGGCGGACGGGGACCGGCGCTAACCTTCAGGGTCGGCGGCGAAGGGTCGTCGACCCCAACGGCGGCGGGAGCTGACACACATGGCGGTATCCACAGCGACGCGCTCGACGCCCACGCGCGATGCGGAGCAAGCCACGCCCACCACGGCCGGCGGGCTGCTGTGGCGTGCGATCGGCCGGCGCTGGCGCCTCGTGGTCCCCGGCCTGCTCCTCATGACCCTGTGGCAGCTGTCCGAGGCCCTGGTGCCGATCGCGATCGGCTGGATCGTCGACGCCGCGATCATCCCGCTCGACCGGCAGGCGATGCTGTGGTCGGTGGTGGGGCTCGTCGTGCTGTTCACGGTGCTCAGCTACAGCTATCGCTTCGGCGCGCGGATGAGCAACCGGGCGCTGAACGAGGAGGCCCACGACCTGCGCGTCGAGGCCACGCGCGTCCCGCTGGCCCGGCGCCGCGCGATGGAGGGGGCGAGTTCGGGCGGGGTGCTGTCGGTGTGTTCGGCCGACGCCGACGTGGCCGCGCTGATCTTCCGGCAGGTCGCTTTGGGCGGGTCGGCGGTGATCAGCATCGTGGCGATCTCGGTGTACCTGCTGTGGACCGACCTGATCGTGGGGTTGATCGTGCTGGTGGGGGTGCCATTGAGTCTGGTGCTGGTCGCCCTGCCGAGCCGGGCGATCTCGCGCCACAGCACTGCGCAGCAGGCCGCGATCGGTGAGGCGAGCAGCCGCGCGACCGACATCATGACCGGCCTGCGCGTCCTCAAGGCCGGCGGCGGCGAGCGCTGGGCGTCCGAGCAGTACCGCGTGGCCTCGCAGGGCGCGGCGCAGGCGGGCATCGTCACCGCCGAGCGCTCGGGGCGAGTCGCGGGGATCGGGTCGCTCGGCATGGCCGCGGTGCTGGTGATGGTCCTGGTGGCCGCCGGGTACCGGGTCGTGGCCGGTGAGATGGCGATCGGCACGCTCGTCTCGGTGGTGGGCGTGGCGGTGTTCTTCGAGGAGCCGGTGCGAATGATCACCATGATGGTGAGCGTGTTCGCGCGCTCCCACGGCGCCGCGCAGCGCCTGGTGGACCTGCAGTCCTCTGCGCCGGTGGACCCCTCGGGAACCGAGGTGCCCGAGGGGACTCGTCTGGAGTTGCGTGAACTCCCGCTGCCGGACGGTCGCACGCTGGACCTGGAGGTGGCGCGAGGCGAGGTGGTGGCCCTGGTGGCCGAGCAGCCGTCCGCCGCCGACGCGGTGACCCTGGCGATCGCCGGCCACGGCGAGCACGCCGACGCGGTCCTGGTCGGTGGGCACCGCCGCAGTGACCTGGTGCCGGAGCTGGCGCGCCACCTGGTGGTGGCTCCGCATCGCGTCGATCTGTTCGTGGGGACGATCCGGTCCAACATCGCGCTGCGGCACGGCGGGGAGGACGACGACGACGCCCGCGGCGGCGCTGCTGTGGATCTTGGCGCTGTGGAGATCGACGACGACGTCATCACCGCCTCCGCCGTCGCCGAGATCGTGGAGCACCTGCCCGACGGGCTCGACCATGTGGTTCAGGAGGCCGGGCGAAATCTGTCGGGCGGTCAGCGGCAGCGGATCGCATTGGCTCGGGCCCTCCACGCCGACCCGGACGTGCTGGTGCTGCACGAGCCGACGAGCGCGGTCGATGCCGTGACTGAGTGGGAGATCGCGCAGGCCGTGCGGGAGATGCGGACCCGCCGGCCGGGGCAGGCCACGCTGATCGTGTCGTCGTCGCCCCCATTCCTCACGACGGCCGACAGGGTGGTCCACCTGCCCGCCCACGGTGAGCCGCGCACGGGGACCCACGCCGAGCTGCGCGCCGGCTCGGCCACCTACCGGACGGCGGTTGATCGATGAGCTCTACATCTGTACACGAGGCCCCGGCGGTCGCCGAGGCGCTGCCCCTGGCGAGCGCCCGCGAATCCCTGGCGGTGCTCTGGCCGCTGCTCCGGCAGCGTCGCGGATTCCTGCTGCTCGTGGGGCTGGCAGGGATGGTCGGCTCGGTGGCCGGGCTGGTGGCGCCGTGGGTGATCGGCTGGCTGGTCGACGTCCTTCCCGACGCCGGGGACGGCACCGTGGTGCTGGTGGGAGCCGGGGCGATCGCGGTGGCCGGTGTCGTGGGCGCGCTGAGCACGTGGGCGGGGCAGACCTGGCTCGCCCGGTTGACCGAGCCGACGGTGGCCCGGTTGCGGGAGATGGTGATGGACCGGTCGCTGCGGCTCGGGGCGGCGCAGATGGAGCGGACCGAGACGGGCGATCTGGTCTCCCGTGTGGCGGAGGACGCCCGCGAGATCAGCCAGGCCGCCACCACGGTGATCCCGCTGGTGGTGCAGTCGCTGTTCACGGTGGTCGTCTCCGGCGTGGGGCTGGTCGCCGTGGACTGGCGGCTGGGGCTGGTGGGGCTGGTGGCGCTGCCCATGTACTGGACGACGCTGCGCTGGTACCTGCCGCGGTCCGGCCCGATCTACGCCCAGGAGCGGGCCGCGTTCGGCACGCGGGCCAGCCGACTGCTCGGCGGGATCTCCGGCTCACGGACCCTGCACGCCTACGATGCCCAGGACTCCGAGCTTGAGCGCATCACCGCCGCCTCCGGGCTGGCCCGTGACCTGTCGATTCGGGTGTTCTACTTCATCACCCGGGCCTTCAGTCGCAACAACCGCGCCGAGGCGACGGTGCTGGCACTGCTGCTGGTCGTGGGGTTCTTCCTCGTGGACGGGGGACAGATCACCGCCGGCGCCGTGACCACCGCCGCGCTGCTGTTCCACCGGCTGTTTAACCCCATCGGTGCTCTGGTGGGAATGGCCGACCAGGTCCAGTCGGCCGGCGCCTCGCTGGTGCGGATGGTCGGTGTGATCACCATGGACGTCCCCGAGCGGACGGCCGTACCGCGGCCTGGCCCGCTCGAGCTGTCCGGTGTCTCGCACTCCTACGGCGGGGAGATCCCCGCACTGGTGGACATCGACCTCTCGCTCGCTCCCGGCGAGGTGGTGGCCGTGGTCGGCTCCACCGGCGCCGGCAAGAGCACGCTCGCGCTCGTAGCGGCCGGGTCGGTGGCACCGTCCCGCGGCGCCGTCCGCCTGGGCGGGGTACCGATCGCCGAGGTTGACCCGGTCGCGCTGCGCGAGCACATCACGATGGTCTCCCAGGAGGTGCACACCTTCGCCACGTCGATCGCCGAGAACGTGCGGGCACCCCGCCCCGAGGCCGGTGACGACGACGTGCGCGCCGCCCTGCGGACCGTCGGCGCTGACTGGGTGGACGACCTGCCCGACGGGATCGAGACCGTGGTGGGCGAGGGTGGACACCCACTCGATCCGATGCAGGCCCAGATGATCGCTCTTGCCCGGGTGGAGCTCGCCGACCCGGACGTGGTGATCCTCGACGAGGCCACCGCCGAGGCCGGTTCTGCCGGGGCCCGCCGTCTGGACACCGCGGCTGCCGCCGTGCTGCGCGGGCGCGCCGGGCTGGTGGTGGCGCACCGGCTGAGCCAGGCGGTCACGGCCGACCGTGTCCTCGTGATGGAGCGTGGGCGGATCGTGGAGTCCGGCACGCACGACGAGCTCCTGCAGGCCGGCGGCCGGTATGCCGAGCTCGGCCGCGCGTGGTTCGGGGGCTGAGGCGGGGACCGGGGCCGAGGCGGGGACCGGTGGCTCCGGGTAGAGGCGAATCTCGCCAAATTACGCCCTAATTGAACTCGATTCATTTACCATGATGTGAGCTGTCCCACACACGGCGGCCCTGCCGGGCTGCCTCTCACGACGGAAGGCGGGTCCTTGATGGCCAGCACGGCTACACACGCACCGACGACCGCAGGGCGGGACCGGGTCAATCGCGAGGTCCGACTCGTGCGTCACCCCGACGGTGCCCTCGCGGTGGACGATCTCGAGGTGGTGCCGGTCGACATGCCGGTCATGGCCCCGGGGAACGTCCTCATCCGCAACCTGCTCCTGTCGGTGGACGCGGCCACCCGCCTGCGGCTCGACCCCGTCTCGCCTCCCGGATATCTGCCCGCGCTCAAGCCGGGTGAGGCGCTCGCCGGGATGGTGGTGGGCGAGGTGGTCGAGTCCGACGTGCCCGGCTTCGAGCCCGGCGACCTGGTCCACCACGACCTCGGCTACCGCGACTACGCGCTGGTCGACCCCGGAAACCAGGCACTCGGTGTTGCCGGGTCCCTGTCCAAGCTGGACCGTGAGCTCGGCCCTCCGGAGTTGCAGGTGGGCCTGCTCGGCATGACCGGGCTGACCGCATGGGCGGGACTGTTCGAGGTGGCGTCGCTGAAGCCGGACGACGTGGTGTGGATCTCCGCCGCGGCGGGCGCGGTGGGCAGCGTCGCGGCGCAGGTGGCCAAGGCGTACGGCTGCACGGTGATCGGCAGCGCCGGGAGTGCGGAGAAGGTCGCCTACCTCACCGAGAAGCTGGGCCTGGACGGGGCGTTCAACTGGCGTGACGGCCTGGACGAGTCGCTGGCCGAGCTCGCGCCGGACGGCATCGACGTGTACTTCGACAGTGTCGGCGGCGACCATCTTCGGGCCGCGCTCGCGCACCTGCGCCCGTACGGCCGGGTGGCGCTGTGCGGGGCCATTGCCGGCTATGACGGTCAGCCGCCGGTGGCCCCGGACAACCTCTTCGCCGCCACCACCAAGGACCTCAACCTGCGCGGGTTCCTCGCGGGCACCTTCGCCGACAAGCTGCCCGAGGCCCGGCGGCATCTGGCGGACCTGTGGGAGTCCGGCCGACTGACGCTGGACCTCGCGCGGTACGAGGGGCTGGAGTCCGCGCCGGAGGCAGTGGTGGACATGCTCTCCGGGCGGACGACCGGAAAGTGTGTGGTGGCCCTGGCCTGAGCGGGTTTTCGTCCCGCTCGCCGCCTACCGCGCCGACCACGACTTGGGTCAGCGGCCGGAGGCTCTCGCGGGTGCCGCGCTGCCGGTCATCAGTTGACGTGAGCTTCGGGATGTGACGTGAGTAACGGCGTAGACGCGATCAGCGATTTATGAAGTGTCACAACCGCACTCGCGTGGTCCCTTGGCCGCGTTCGACAGGAGGAAATTCCCGTGGGTTCTCTCGATGCCGCCGGACTGGCGGTCAACGACGCGCTCATCGACGTGTTCACCCTCAGCTCGCACCTGTACCCGTACCCGCCGCCGCGCCCCGCGACCCCGTGGGACGCGGTCCTCGGATCGCTGGACATGGCCGGCGGCTGGGTCTCCTCGATCGCCGGGGGTATCTGACGGTCGGCCAGCAGGAGTCAGGTCCGGCCCGCGGGTGAGGGCACGGCTGCGCGGAGTTGGTCGGCGGCGTCGTCGTCCACATGGAGGCGCACCTCGGTGACCTCCCGCGCCGGCGGTGAGCTCCACGGCATACCGGGCACGGTCGCGGCGACCGGTCGTGCCAGGGCGAGGGTGAGGCGAGTTCCGTCGGCGCCGGGTAGGGCCAGGATCTCGCGGCCCGGTTCGCTGACGAGCTCTGCGTTGGTCGGCGACAGTCGCCGATCGAGCCGCACGGCGGCCAGGGCGTCCAGCGGGATTCGCGCGCAGCCGTGCGGCCCGCTGCGGAGCACGAGCTCGTCGCTGGTCAGCAGGTGCGGTCGCACGATGCGCCCGGCCAGCATGCCGAGAACCACGAGCAGCGCGTACACACCGAGCAGGTCCAGCACGAGCCGCACGGTGGGCCACGGGATCAGCAGGTGGAGCGCCACGAGTTCGATCAGCGCGGCCACGGCCAGAGCGGCGGGCATGCCGAGCGTGCCGAGGGAGTAGCCGATCGGCACGGCGCCGCCGGGCACGTCCGGGCGGCGGGCGATCCAGCGTCCGAGCGAGGCGAGCGTTCCCAGCTCGAAGGTGATCATCCGCAGGTAGGGGTCGTCGGCGGCGAGGGCGCGGAGTGCGTCGCGGCGAGAGTCGGTGCTGGCGCGGTGCGCGCGGTACCGCCGAACGTAGCCGGTCACCACGGCCGCGCCGAGCGGGGCCTCCACCGCGAGGAACAGGGCCAGCGCCGCCGCGGGGCCGATGACGCCGGTGGCGAGCAACGTGGCGTCGATGACGACGACAACGATCGCGATCACCGGCAACACCCGCCGCATCACGGAATCACGTCCAACGCGGAGAGAGTGCGTCGCACGACCTCGCGCTGGGCGGGGTCGGGGAGGAGCTGCTCGAGCGTCGGCCCGGTGTGCTCGGCAGGGGCGGGAGGTCCTGCCACGAGCGCCCGGATGTCGGGGTCCGCGAGCAGGGCATCGGACAGCCGGGCGATCTCGCCCTCGACGTCCGCCGGTCGTCGGCCCTCGATGTGGTGGAATCCGCGGAGCATCTCGAGGTAGGCGTGTCGGCGGTCGGGGTCGGCGGCGATCGCGGAGTAACTCGCGGCCAGTACCTCCGGGAACTCGCCGGCCAGGGCGAGCAGGTCGAGCATGTCGCGTTCGCGGTCGAGGAGCTGTGCCAGGGAGGGGTCGTCGTCGGCGTCTTTTCTACAGACCTCGAGCGCACGGGTGACGGTCGCGGGCAGGAGTCCGGGCGGCAGTCCCTCGGCTACTCGGTGGGCGATCACGTCGAGCCGGTCCCGCTGCCGGGTGAGCTGGGAGATCTGCCGGTCGATCCCGTCGCGGAGGGCGGCGAGGTCGGCCGAGGCGTCACCCTGGGGCTCGAGCAGCGCGCCCACCTCGCGGAGCGGGACACCGGAATCGGAGAGGAACGCGATACGGGCGATCCGGGCGAGGTCGGCGACGGTGTAGCTGCGGTACCCGCCTGAGGTGCGCGGGGGCTCGGGCATCACGCCGAGCCGGTGATAGTGCCGGATGCTGCGCGCGCTGATCCCGACGATCGCGGCGACCTCGCTGATTCTCATGCCTCGATCATCAACCTTGACACTGTGACAAGGTCAAGTGGTCGGGGTCGGGGTCGGGTTGGGGTTGGGGTGCACGTGCTGCTCGCAGGAATGCACTGCGAGCGCGTACCTCAGCTGAGTTCGTCAGCCAGCCTGGAGGCGGGGATCCAGTCGATGCCGAACACGCGGGCCACGTCGGCAAAGGTCGAGGCGTCCGCGTCGGTGCTGGTGGCGGACGCGATCAGGCGTGACAGCATCACTGTTCCTGCTCGTTCTTCGATCGTGCCGGCCGCGGCGAGGAGCGACCACGCGCAGACCTGATGGTTCCGATGTGCGCGGCCCATCGTCTGTTCGGCGAGACGCGATGGACGTGGGCCGGCACATCGATCCGGGGAGGACATGGTGCCTTCTCCGTCGTTGAGGATCGTCAGGTGTGGGTGTCGCGGTGATCGAGCACGGTCGTGGTGAGGGCGATGATCAGCACAGTCAGTCCGAACGCGGCCGCGACGATGGACAGGACGTCTCCGTCGGTGACGTCTCCGCTGTCGACGAACGAGCCGGTGCCCAGAAGCGCCGTCGCCGTCGCGAGCGCGTAGGGAGAGACGAGCGCCGCGCTACCGAGGGCCTTGAGCGCCGCGGTGGAGGTCACGGCGGCGGCGAGTGCCACGGCCACGGGCACAGCGAAGGAGCGCAGGAACATCGACAGGGCCGACTGCAGCGATGCGGCGGGGACGGTGGCCAGCATCAGCAGGGCCGCGATGCCGAAGTACCGGCTCGGCAACGTGCCCGGGAGTCCGAACGCGAGCGTGCCGATCACGATGACGGCCAGCACGAGCACGATCTGCATGAGAGCGGTGAGCCCGGCGACTATGAGCGTCTTGGCGACGACGACGTGGAGCGACGGGGTGGGTCCGCTCATGAGGGCGTTCCAGTTGCTGCCGCGGTGTTCGGCGCGCCAGACCAGTGATCCGAGGATGGCGATGCCGATCGCGAGCGGGAACAGACCGTAGAAGCCCACGGATTGCAGCCACACGGTGTCCCAGCCGTCGTCGGGTCGGGTGCCCTGGGCCAGCTGGGTTGCCGCGCCCGCCAGGACGAGCACGACGGGAAGCAGGACGACGATGGGCCAGACGAGACCGCGCTTGAGTTTGATGAGTTCGGCGGAGATCGCGCCCATGTCAGGCCTCCTGTCGGTTGAAGCGGGTGGTGATCAGGGCAAACAGCGCTCCGACGACGACGGCGAGGGCAGCGATGCTCGGGTATGACAGCGGAAGCGTTACGAACCGCTCTCCCTGGTGGTCGGCGGCTGTGGCCAGGGCGTAGTAGCCCCACGGGGTGACATGCGCCGCTGCAGGCGGGAGCCCTTGCGAGAAGACCGCCACCACGCAGCCCAGGACGCCGACCCCGAGGGCCACGAGCTGGTTCTCGACCGTCGCGGAGAGCACGATGTGCAGCGCCAGGATCGTGAGGTTGACCACGAGCACACAGAGCGTGAACCCGGCCCAATGCCCCAGAGGGACAGACGCGCCGATCCGGATGAGCAGCTCCCCGGCCGCGAGCACGACCAGGCTGGTGCCGATGGTTGTGGCGGCGACGACGGTTCCGAGGGCGACGAGCTTGGCCCGGCACACCACACCGGAGGTGATTCCCGCCGTCGACTGCAGGACCCAGCCTCTGCCCTGGTGTTCGATGTCGGTGGTCCGAGAGGCGACTACCGCGAGCAGCAGCGGCGAGATTAGCGGGAAGCCCAGGGACATTCCCGCCAGTAGGGCGTTCCAGTTTCCCGGGTCCTCCGGCGAGAAGGTCGGGCTGGAGACGACCGCGTACAGGGAGAGGAGGACCACGGCGGCGCCCATGATGACCGCGACCATGCCGATGCGCAAATGTTTCATCTTGGCGAACTCTGTCGCCACTGCCCGGGCGCTCACAGTCCGCCTCCAGCGGTGAGGTGCATGAACACGTCCTCCAACGTCTGCTCGTGGCGGCGCACGCCGTACACGCCGATCCGCTCGCGGACAAGGGTGGAGACGACGCCGGCGGTCTGCCGGTCGTCCAGACCGGGGACGGCGACCTCGTCGGTATCGGTGAGCCGGGCGTCGAATGAAATCAGATTCTGTGCAGCGAAGACGGGGTCGGTGCAGGTGATGACCACGTCCGGAGTGGAGGCTGCCATGAGCTCGGAGCGGCTGCCCTGGAAGATCATCCGGCCCTGGCTGAGGATGCCGAGCACCGTGGCGGTCTTGTCTATTTCGCCGAGCAGGTGAGAGGAGACCATCACGGTGACCCCGTCGTGCGCCAGGCGGCGCAGCAGGGTGCGCATCTCCTCGATCCCGGCCGGGTCCAGTCCGTTGGTCGGCTCGTCCAGGATGAGCAGTTGCGGCTGCCTCGCCAGGGCCATGGCGATGCCCAGGCGCTGCTTCATTCCCAGGGAGTAGTCACGGACCTTCTTGCCCATCTGGTTCTGAAGCCGCACTGCGCCCACGGCGTGGTCGACCTGGTGCGTCTCCAGTCCCAGGAGGCGCTGCACCACGCGCATGTTCTCCGCGCCGGTCAGGTGGGCGTAGCCGGGAGGGGACTCGATGAGCGAACCTATGTTCCCGAGCAGATTTCGACGCGTAGTGCGGTTCATGGACTGGCCCAGGATCCGCACCTCGCCGCTGGTGGGTTGGATGAGTGAGAGCAGCATCTTCATAGTCGTCGATTTCCCGGACCCGTTGGGGCCGAGGAACCCGTAGACGCTCCCCTCGGGGATGCGCAGGTCGAGGTTCTCGACGACGGCGCGTTCGCCGTAGCGCTTGGTCAGGTTTTCGGTGGTCACTGCGTACGTCATGCCGGAGACGATTCCGGAATCGGCGACCGGAATCATCTGGCCAGAGGCATAACCTCCGCGTACTTTTCAAGGCATAGATGCGCGCTATCTAGGCTGTGAGGGATACCTTCGCGGAATCATGCTCCGAACCCGGTCAGCGGTCGCCGGGCTGAATCAGTCCGGTCTCGTACGCCAGCACGACGGCCTGCACCCGGTCACGCAGGCCGAGCTTGGCGAGGACGTGACCGACGTGGACCTTGACGGTCCCCTCGGTCAGCACGAGCTCGCGGGCGATCTCCGCGTTGGACAGCCCGCGGGCCACGTGGCGCAGCACCTCGTGCTCGCGGGGGGTGAGCTCCTCGAAGCCCGGCGTGCGCGGCTCGGCGTGGGCGTCACCACGGCGCGGCTCGGCGTGGGCGTCACCACGGCGCGGCTCGGGCCGGGTGAAGTGCTCCAGCAGCCGCCGCGTGGTGGTGGGGGCCACGACCGCGTCGCCGGCGTGGACATGCCCGATCGCCGAGGCGATCTCCTCCAGCGGCGCGTCCTTGAGAAGGAATCCTGACGCGCCAGCCCGCAGGGCCGCGTAGGCGTACTCGTCCAGGTCAAAGGTCGTCAGGATGAGCACCTTCGGCGGGGAGGGCAGGTCGCTGATGAGCCGGGTGGCCTCGATGCCACTCATCCGAGGCATGCGCACGTCCATGAGCACGACGTCGGCCTCATGCTGCCCGAGGACATCGAGCACGGCATCGCCGTCGCTTGCCTCGCCGACGATCTCGATCTCGAGGCGGGAGTCCAGGACCATCCGGAAACCCATCCGGATCATCTCCTGGTCGTCGACCAGCACCACGCGGATGGTCACGACCGAGCCCCCTTCGGCACGATCGCGTTGACTTCGAAACCGCCGCCGGGCCGGGACTCGGTGCGCAGCGTCCCGCCGTGTGCGGCGATGCGTTCCCTCATCCCGATCAGGCCGTGGCCTCTGCCGTTATCCGCGTCCTCCACCGTACCCCTCCCGTCGTCTACGATGCTCACCTCGATCGCGTCCACGCGGCGGCTGATGCGGACGTCGACGCGTGTCACGTTGGGCCCCGCGTGCCGACGCGCGTTGGTCAGAGCCTCCTGCACGATGCGGAAAACCGCCAGGTCCACGCTCGCCGGCACCTGCTCGGCGTGGCCCTCCACAGCGAGCGTGACGGGCAGCCCGGCCGAGGTGGATTCGTCGACGAGGCTCTCGAGTTGGGCGATACCGGGCTGCGGCGCGTGGGATCCCGGTTCATCATCTCGCAGCACGCCCAGCATGCGGCGCATATCGGCCATCGCGGTGCGTCCGGTGTCGCGCACCCCCTCCATGGCGGACTTGGCCCGGGCGGGGTCTGTGTCGATCGTCGCCGCCGCACCGTCCGACATGACCACCACGACGCTGAGGCTATGCGAGACGATGTCGTGGATCTCCCGCGCGATGCGCGTGCGCTCGGAGGACGCAGCGAGAGCAGCCTCGGCCGCTTTCTCACGTTCCAGCTGAACGGCCCGCTCGCGCAGCCAGACGATGTAGTGCCGCCGTGTCCGGACCAGACGCCCCCACGTCCACATCCAGATGACGACGACAACCAGGACCCCTAGGTCACCGATGCTCATGTTGTTGTGGTCCATGGCGGGCACGACGGTGAATATCAACCAGGCCACCACGAGCGCCGCGGCAGCCGCAGAGACGGACCACCTGGCACGCACAGCCAGGGTGTAGACGGCCGGCAGCAGCATCACGTCAGCGACCAGCAACTCGACTCCGAGGAGGACCTGCAGGAAGGCGACCACCTGGATACAGGCGTACACGCCGAGTGGATACCGCCGTCGCAGGAGATGCGGGGCACACAACCCCACGGACAGCACGATCCCTGTGCCAGACCAGAGATGATCCGGTACCGAGTTGAACTGGATCGGGAGGTTGTAGGCAAAAACGACAAGCACCACGACAAGGTCCACGAACCGGGGGTGCTGCTGGAACCAATTGCCCCGGCTGCTCGCTTCAGCCCTCGTAGACCGGGCCTGCCCAGTGTGGTCCTCGCGAGGGGTGAGTTCATCCATCCGCACTGATTTTACCGGTCGAGGTGGTCGTCACAGTCATTCCTGCGTCGACCTCGGCCGGCCTGGCAATCCACCGCCCGGCGCTGCCTCGGCGCGGGTCGGAGCCGCTCATGGAACAATGGCCCCCGGTACCGCCGCCGGAGCGTGGTGCCGGCCCACAAGGCACAGCCACATTCAGGACCTAAGAACTTCCCCAAGGAGTACAGATGGCGCTTATCGAGCAGGTCGGAGCCCGGGAGATCCTCGATTCGCGAGGCAACCCCACCGTCGAGGTGGAGGTGCTTCTGGACGACGGCTCGTTCGGCCGTGCCGCCGTGCCGTCCGGCGCGTCGACCGGTGCCCACGAGGCCGTGGAGCTGCGTGACGACGACGAGCGCTACCTCGGCAAGGGTGTGACCAAGGCCGTGGAGGCCGTTCTGGACGTCCTCGCGCCGGCCGTCATCGGGATCCCGGCGGAGGATCAGCGGCTGGTCGACGAGGCCCTGCTGGATGCGGACGGTACGCCGAACAAGGCCCAGGTCGGCGCCAACGCCGTGCTCGGCGTCTCGCTGGCCGTGGCCCGCGCCGCCGCAGAGTCGGCGAACCTGGAGCTGTACCGCTTCGTCGGCGGCTCCAACGCGCACATCCTTCCCGTGCCCATGATGAACATCCTCAACGGTGGCGCCCACGCCGATTCGGGCGTGGACGTGCAGGAGTTCATGATCGCCCCCATCGGCGCCCCGACCTTCCGCGAGGCGCTACGCATGGGCACCGAGGTGTACCACCAGCTCAAGGCCGTCCTCAAGGACAAGGGCCTGTCCACCGGCCTGGGCGACGAAGGCGGGTTCGCGCCGTCGGTCGATTCCACCAAGGCCGCCCTCGACCTGATCGTCGAGGCCATCAAGAAGGCTGGCTACGAGCTGGGCACCGACGTGGCGCTGGCGCTGGACGTTGCCGCCACCGAGTTCTACTCCGACGGCAAGTACCACTTCGAGGGCAAGCAGCTCTCCGCCGCCGAGATGGCTGACGTCTACGCGGGCCTGGTGAAGGACTACGCCCTGGTCTCCATCGAGGACCCGCTCGACGAGGACGACTGGGACGGCTGGAAGACCCTCACCGAGATGATCGGCGACAAGGTCCAGCTGGTGGGCGACGACCTGTTCGTCACCAACCCGCAGCGCCTGGCCGACGGCATCGAGAAGGGCCTGGCCAACGCACTGTTGGTCAAGGTCAACCAGATCGGCACGCTCACCGAGACCCTGGACGCCGTGGACCTGGCCCACCGCAACCGCTACGCCACCATGATGAGCCACCGCTCGGGCGAGACCGAGGACACGACCATCGCCGACCTGGCGGTGGCCTGCAACTGTGGCCAGATCAAGACCGGCGCCCCGGCCCGGTCCGAGCGCGTGGCCAAGTACAACCAGCTCCTGCGCATCGAGGAGATGCTCGGGGACGCGGCCCGTTACGCCGGCGCCGGTGCCTTCCCGCGCTTCAAGGCCTGAGCAAGCAACGCAGTAAGGCCTGACGGTAGACACGTCACGGCGAGACGGACAGGTAGTCGAGAGGAGGGCTGATGGCCCGCCCACCGCGCCCCTCGGACCGCCGGGGTGGCGGACGCGATCGCGCGTCGTCCCGGCGGCCCGGGGAGGCGTCGGGTCCTGTCCGGCGCCGCAGTCCCGACCGCCGCAGTCCCGACGGCCGTGGCACTGACCGTCGTACTACGGACCGCCGTGGCGCAGATCGCACCACCGGGTCGGGCGGCAGCACAGCCAGCGACAGCGGGGCCGGCTCCGGCTCGGGGGCCGACCGCAGCCGCCGAGGCGTGCCGCAGCGGCGTACGCCCTCGCGCGAACGGGATCGGCCCGCGCCGGCATCCGCCAGGTCCGGCCGGGTCGGCACCACCGCGCATCCGGAGGCCCATCGGCTGACCACCCGGACGGATCTGTCCGAGACGGTCCTGGGGCCGAAGAACTACACGCCCCGGCGGATCGGACTCCTCGCCGTCGTCGCCCTCATCCTGCTCGTCACCGTCTCCTTCCCGCTCCGGAACCACTACCAGTTCCTCCGCGACGAGAAGGCGGTGGCGCAGGAGCGCGCCGCGCTCGAGCGGACCATCGCCCAGCTCGAGGCCGAGCAGGAGATGCTGTCCGACCCGGCGTACATCGAGCAGCAGGCCCGCATCCGGTTCGGCGCGGTCAAGCCGGGGGAGACCCCGTACCGCGTGAGCACGGTGGACCCGGTGGAGCAGGCGGCGGCCGAGCAGCGGGCGGCGGAGATCGCGGCGTTGCCGTGGCAGACGCGAGTGTGGAACTCGATCTCCGTGCCTGCCGATCCGGTCATGCCGGAGGAGTCGATCCTCGACGGCACGTCGATCCCGGGCGGTCCCGACACCCCGCCCGTCCCCGTGATGCCGGATCCGGGCGGCGTCACCGACCCCGCCGAGCAGAACCCCGACCAGTCCGGCGCGGCCGATCCCGGCGCCGAACCGGCTCCGTAACTTCGCACAGGAGGACCCCAGCGTGAGCGCTGACCCAAGCGTTTCCCAGGACGATCTCGACGCCATCGCCGCCCAGCTCGGCCGGCCGCCGCGTGGCGTGTTGGAGGTGTCCTACCGCAGCCCGGACGGGCGGCCCGGCGTGGTCAAGACCGCCCCGCGGCTCGAGGACGGCACCCCGTTCCCCACGCTGTACTACCTCACCGATCCGCGGCTCACGGCCGAGGCGAGTCGGCAGGAGTCGGCGGGGATCATGCGCGGGATGCAGGCGCGCCTGGCCTCCGATCCGGACCTGGCGGCGAACTACCACGCCGCGCACGAGCGATACCTGTCCAAGCGCAACGCGATCGAGGACCTGGGTACCGATTTCTCCGGCGGCGGCATGCCCGAGCGAGTCAAGTGCCTGCACGTGCTCATGGCGTACGCGCTGGCCGAGGGGCCGGGCGTGGTGCGGCTCGGCGACGAGTCGGTGGCGCTGGCGTGCGAGGCCGGGCTGCGCGGCACGGCCCTGCCCGGCGACTGGCCGACGCCCGAGGAGCTGGGCGTGCCCGACTACCGCGCGATGGACGAGCAGTGACCGCCGCTGGTTCGGTTGGCTCCGGCGCGGTGCGTGTCGGCGCGATCGACTGCGGCACCAACTCCATCCGCCTTCTGGTGGCCGAGGGCGTCTCCGGCGAGGCCGGGCTCGTGGACGTGGTGCGCGAGATGCGGATCATCCGGCTCGGGGAGGGCGTCGACGCGACCGGCCGCCTGTCCGAGGGAGCGATCTCCCGCTGCCGCACCGCACTCACCGACTACGCGGCGACTATGGCCGAGCTCGGCGTGCAGTCGGTGCGGATGGTCGCCACCTCCGCGACCCGCGATGCGGCCAACAAGGACGACTTCTTCGACATGACTGCCGAGGTGCTGGGCGCCCACTTCCCGGGCGCTGTCGCCGAGGTGATCTCGGGGCAGACCGAGGCCGAGCTGACCTTTGCCGGTGGCGTGTCCGATTTGTCGCCGACCGACGGCCCGTTCGTCGTGACCGATCTCGGCGGCGGGTCCACGGAGATCGTGGTGGGCGAGCTCGTCCGTGGTGAGGTGCGCCTATTGGGCGCCCGCAGCCTGGACATCGGCTGCGTGCGAATCACCGAGCGGGTTCTGCACTCGGACCCGCCCAACCCTGACGAGATCGCCGAGGCCCGCGGGGTGGTGTCGGCAGCGCTGGCTGAGGCTGGCGACGTGCCGGTGGGCCGCGCGGCCCGCTGGGTGGGCGTGGCGGGCACCTTCACCACGATGAGTGCGCTGGCGCAGAACCTGGGGGAGTACGACCCCGAACGAATCCACGGCAGCGTGATCTCTCTGGACCGGATGCGCGAGGTGTGCGACCGCCTGGTGGCCTCGTCGGTGGCCGAGCGGCGGAGCCTGGGGCCGATGCACCCCGGTCGCGCGGACGTGATCGGCGGAGGCTCCATCGTGGTGCAGGCGCTGTGTGATGTGATGGAGCGCGCGGGTTTGTCCGAGCTCACGGTGAGTGAGAAGGACATCTTGGACGGCATCGCGATGTCGGTGCTGACCCGCCTGGCCGGTTAGTCAGGCTCGGCGCTCCCCGCGCAACCCGGTCCCGCTCAGGCGGGGTCTAGCCCCCATAGCCCAATTGGCAGAGGCAGACGGCTTAAAACCGTTTCAGTGTCGGTTCGAGTCCGACTGGGGGTACCGCTACTCGATGGTGAACGGTAGCGCTCGCCGGAGTAGCGACGCCATGTCCTCCCATGCGGCGGATTCGTCTCTGCAGACCTGTGCCGTCTCCTCGTCCTCCTCGCCTTCGGCGGATTGGTGCCAGCTGATCGCTTGCTCCTCACTCAATCGGATGCACGTGAGAATGAGCGACCGGTCGCGCCGCATCAGCCGTGCCGCCAGTTCCGGGTCCACGACGAGGTCGGGCTCGTTGTCCATATGGATCAGCGCCAAGAGCTCTTCGGGTAGGTCGTCGTCGCCGGACTCGTCCTCGCCAGGTTCGACGTTGTCGTCGCCGTCCGTGCTTCCGCCGAAGAGGACGGTGCCGCCGGTCCGGGAGGCGATCTCCTCGTCGGACTCGTCGATGATTCTGCTCGCTGTGACGATCACGTCGATGAGGTGCGCCGGGATGAACGGTTTGGCGGGGAAGTCGCAGGTGGCCATCACGTCGTCGTCATGGACATGGAAGCGGACGTACAGCGACCATGAGTTCAGATCCTTGAGGATCTCAGAGGCTCGTTCGGGGTGCCGCATCTTTGTGACGGCGAAAGCGGTGACGGAAACGGCCATGGGTTCGCGCACCTGGATGAGTAGTCCGGCGCTCCCGGCACGGATAGGGATGACGCCGTCGTCGTCTGGAGGAACATACATCCCGTACATATTTCGCAACACATGCGAGACGGCCCACTGCAGCTCTTCCAGCGTCCCTGCGAGGTAGGGCTGGTCGATCGGTAGAAGCTCCTCGTCCTCGTGGGGGTCAGCGGAAGGCGGGGGTGCGTGGAGCTCGTCCTCGACCGGAGCGGGCTTGAGGAACGACGGGTGGGGAATCCCGAACACCCGGCGGAGCGTATCGACCACGAGTACGGCGACCGCGTCGATCGCGTCTACGGGAGCCGACACGTAGAAGTTCTGGATCGAGGGTGTCTCGCCAGGTGCGGACGGAGGGTTCCACCCCAGAGCGAGCAGGTCGCCGATCTGGATTGCGGACAACCGGGAGGCGGCCGGCAACTCTTGATTGCTCGATACCTCGACTAGAACGGTCTCGCTTCTGTCAATCACGAACGCATTGATGAACGGCGAGGCGTCGCCGAGTGAATTGTCAATGCATAGGGAGAGGTAGGTGTCGTCGTCGAGTGAGAGAACACGTCCGACAAACCCATCGCCGAATTCTTCCCATGCGCCGCTGATCTGTCTTTCGTCAGAATCGCCCGGTGAGATGGTTCCTTCCTCGGCATCGAGATCGGCATCCTCGAACAGCTCACTCGGGTGATGAATCCCGAAGACCTTCTGAACGGTTGTGGTGATGACCTCGGCCATCTCGGCGGCGAACGTGATGTCGACGACGGCATGGAAGTGAGGGCTTCCATCGGGATCCGCTGGCGCGGTGGGAGCGAACCAGCCGACTTGGAGCAAACTCTGCTCTTGGTCGCTAGTGAGTTTGTGTGACCCACTCAGGTACTGATTGCTCGAGACCTCAGCGCCGACCTGGTCGCCGTCGATCGACCTCACGATCTGGACAAACGGTGCGCCATGGGTGCCCGTGTCGGTGAGTTCGACGGTGTAGACAGCTCCGGGCTCGAGTTCGACGATCCGTGTTGTGAGGTATTCGGTGAAGCGTTTCCAGTCGGCGTTCGGTCTCTCCGAGACACCAGTGTCGTCAGTCATGCCTCGGACACTATGCGCTTGGGCTGCGCGCACGCGCCGGTTTTCGCTCTCAGGTAAGCCTCGGCTCGAGTACTCATGTCGCTCGTGCCCTATCCGCCAGACTGAGGTGAGACACCCGGGCTGGCTGGTTGAGAGGCTGGGGCGCGAGCAGAAGGAGAACCCAGCATGACGATCACTGCGACCACTGACACGGCCATGAAGGCCTCGCAGACGACGCCGACGGTGGCCCCGGCAGAGCATCCAGCTCGGGCCCCGCGGGCCGGGCGGCCGGCCCGGCGGACATTCACGGCCGAGTACAAGCGGCGCATTGTCGCCGAGTACGAGCAGGCCCCGACAGGTGAGAAGGGTCGGGTGCTGCGCCGGGAGGGTCTCTACGATTCCAGCGTCAAGCAGTGGCGTGCCCAGATCGAAGCGGGAACACTGGGCACCGTGTCCAAGAGAAGGCCTCGGGCTGGCCAGTCGCCGGAGCAGGCGCGTATCGCTGAGCTGGAGAAGCAGATCAGCAAGCTCGAGTCAGACGCCGCCCGGAAGGACAAGGTCATCGCCGACCGTGACGCCGCGTTGGAGGTCATGGGGAAAGGTGTCGCGTTCTTGGAGGCACTCTCGAAGAAAAACAAGGGGTGAGCCGGGCCGCCTGGCGCACCTGGCAGGCCGAAACGGCGCAGCTGCTGACCGCGCTGCTGGGCGTGGTGCGGGCATGCGCCCTGGTCGGCCGGTCCCGGGCCACACACCATCGGCAGGCGAACCCGAAGCCGCGCTCGTACGGTCCGCACCCCAATTCTGCGGAACGCAGGGCTGGCCCCCGAAGGCAATAGCGATGGCCCCCAGTGAGACGAATATTCACAGCCAGCCCCGCTGCACCTGGTGATGGACAACTACGCCGCCCACAAGCACGCAAACGTCAAGGCCTGGCTGGCCGAAAATCCCCGGTTCAAGGTCCACTTCACACCCACCCACGCGTCGTGGATGAACCTGGTTGAGGTGTGGTTCGGCATCGTCGAACGCCAGGCCATCCGCCGTGGGGTCTTTACGTCCGTCAAGGACCTCAACGCGAAGATCCGCGCCTTCATCGACGGCTGGAACCACCGATCCCACCCCTTCGTCTGGACGAAAACCGCTGACGAAGTCCTCAAGAAAGCCAACCGTAAGAAGACTTCAAATGCGGACCACTAGACCGGCCAGTCAGAGGGGAGATCGTTGATGGTTCGCGACGATCCCTCGGAGCCAGGTTTCGAGCGGCAGGAGGGCGCGCGGCGCACTTCGGGAAGGGCTAAGGTGGGCGCGCAGCAACTCGGTCGGAAGGTGTGGCTTGGTCTTATTCGTCGTCTTACGAGCGGAGTTCCATCCTTTTGACCCGAGATTCGCCGCCAGTTCCTCGTAGCCGTTCTTCCCGTCCGCAAATCGCTCTGCCGTTGATCTATCTACTTCACCTAGATTGTCTGGTCCAAGAAGGGAGGCTAGTTTCTTCTGACCGATGCTGTCGAGCACTAGTCCCTCAAGGTCAGACGACAGTACGAACGCGTCCCACGACTGGAGCGCGGCATTTAATTGAGCCTGCTGGTTTATAGCTTTTGTTAGATTGGTTACGATTTGGTCGGCGAGCTCGATGAGACCACGAAGTTGCTCTTGAGTTGGCTTGTCGGATCGCAACTTGAGAATCTCAAAGAGTTTCCGCTTGCCACCGCGCTTATGTACGCCATCCTTGTCGGTGATGATGTAGGCTCGAACATCGAAAAGGTGAGCAAGGCTTATGAGATGCGGAATGGAGTCGATGCTGGAAGCCTCGATCACGGAGATTCCCATGGCGTAGTGCCCACCAGCTCCGCCCGTGATCCGTTCCAGAAGGTAGTCGACCATCAACTGGTCGCCGTAACCTTCGACGATGATCACCGCGTTAGCGAAAACCAACTCACTGTTAGTTGCGTCGCAGAAGCGAGTCAGGCGGCCTTCATCCGCTGCTGTGAAATTCCGACGGCTTGCTGCGTAAGTCATCCCTTTTGGACTAAACGGAAGTCGAACGATCCGACTCACGGAAAACGAGTCCACCAAGACTGGACTATGTGTCGTCACTATGAGTTGCGCATTGGCGGAGATGTCACTCAGGATCTTAGCCATCGCTCGCTGCGTCTGGGGGTGAAGGAAGGCCTCGGGCTCCTCGATCACGAATACGACCTTGCCTGTCGACTGTCCACTCTTCGATGCAACGTACCTCAGGATTCCGAGGACCAGGGCTGATTGGAACCCAGTGCCACGCTCCCCGATTGACACCTCGATCTCGTCTTTGCTGGTGATCACGGCTTGCTCCAGCATGCCGCGCAGGGCATGCCGTGAGCTTGGCAATTTGATGCCCAACTCGCGTTCACGGAAGGGAAGTTCCGTCGCAACTGCGGCCACCGACTCCGCCAGAACCTTGTGGACGAGTGTCTCGACCGGTGCTATCGCGTCCTCGAACTCCCGCTGTATCTGCGTGCGACGCGATCTGCCCGCGTGAACGAGTACACTTTCGAGTGTCTCGTAGAGACGCACGAGGGACTGATCGCCTCCCGCTTGGCCAACCCCACTCACACGCACAGATGGGATGTTGACGAAGCTGAATGACTCGAGCACTTGGTCGTAGAGCTCGCGTGCACGCGTCGCCCCGTGACTCGCATGATACGTAACGTTTCCGGCTCGAGAGCAGGCGATCTTAATCGAGAACGAGTTGTCGGTGATCGCCTCGGCGAAGTACTCGGCCTCGTCGTCCGTTAGGCCCGCAAATCGAACCTCGATGCTGGACATCATCCGAGGTCCCCCATTCACGTAGTAGTCGTTCTGGGGCTTCATCCGCTGCAGTTCTTCTCTCGAGGGATCCGAGAAGAAGGTCTCGAGGACGCGCAACAACGAGGACTTGCCCGCATTGTTCGGCCCCGCGATTAGCTGGAGGTGTGGGTCCAGGTCGATGCTCACACGATTGAATCCGAGGAATCGTTCGACACTCACTCGATCTATATGCACGTCGTCAACCTCATGGAGCTCCTCGCATCTAAGTGTGGGTGTGTTAGACGGTTCGTCCGCTTGCGATGGCGACCATGCGGTGGCGGTGGCTGTCGCGATTATCTGCCGTGGTACCAGGGTGGCAGTTAGGTGTCCGTGGTTCTCAGTAATACTCGCGTACGTATGAGTACGCCTTGTCGAAGACATCAGCGTCGCGGATCTTGAACTTGATGTAGAGCGTCCTCCGAAGCGCCTTCTGGACCTCCCGTTCCCCCTCGTGCGTGCCCTGCCATCCGGTGAATCTCGTAGCCCGCACGACTTCGTCGATCTCGTGGACGACGTTTTCGACGATGATCGGAGTCTCTTCGGTCTTGACCGCCTCGAACAGTTCTGTGAGAGCGGCCTTGCCCTGTTCCTCGGGAGGTAGTTCCTCGATCTCGTTCTCCGCCGCCACGGTGTCCTTGGCCAGCTCGAGGAGCTCGCGCAGGAAGTCGAGGTTCGCCTGCTGGAGGTCTGAGTACTTCTCACGCAAGGCGTTGAGCCGCTTGCCGAGCGCGACGAACTTCGGGTTGCCCCGATGCTTTGCGATTCGGGCGGTGATGGCCTTCGCGATCTCCTCGGCGTCGATGTCGCTTCTGTGTCCGCTGAGGTACTCCTCGATGGTGTCGGCGTTGAGGACAATCGTGTCGGTTTTCGCCGGGATCTCGACCTGGATGTTGGAGTTGATGATCTCGAGAGTCTTCGGCCTGAGCGCGATCCACCGCAGCCAGCCACTGTTGTCCGGCGGTTTCACCGAGCGATAGACATCGGTGAGCCACACGAAGTCCGCACGGTAGGGGTTCACCACCGGACGAGGGCTCAGGGCCTCGAATAGTTGTGAAACGACGCTGTAGGTGCCCGCGAACTCGTCTTTCGTCTCATCGTCCGCCAGGGCCTGTTGCGCCGCGATGAGGCCCTCGTATCCGTGGATAGTGCGGTCTACACCAGGGAAGAACCCAAGGGCGTCACGCACGGCCGGTTCGAGCTGGCCTTCGAGCTCGTCGAGATTTGTGATGACCCGCCGGACACTCTTCTCATCGAAGTCCAGTGACTTCATCGTGTCGTCGAAGACACCGAGATAGTCGACGATGAGGCCGTGTGTCTTCCGCGGTGGGTACACGCGGTTCGTGCGACAGATGGCCTGGAGCAGCGTGTGCTCCTTAAGTGTCTTGTCCAAGTACTGGCAGTACAGGATCGGCGCGTCGAACCCGGTGAGCAGCTTCGCGGTGACGATCAGAATCTTGAGTGGGTCGGACGGGTCGTTGAACCGGTCGACGATCACCTTCTGCTCGTCCGGATTCGGCTCCCATTTGGCCCACTCGGGCTTACTGTCCCGGCTCTTGGACATCACGATAGTCGAGATCTCAGGGTCGAGAATCTTGTCGAGGGCGGTCTTGTAGGCGACGCACGCTTCCTTGTCGTAGGCGACGACTTGTGCCTTGAAGCCCTCCGGCTCCACCTTGGTGGTGAAGTGCTCCGCGATGTCTTCGGCGATCATCTGGATGCGGTTCGGGGCCTTGATGAGCCGCTCAATACTTGCGGCCCGTTTAGACAGGTTTGCACGCTCCTTCTCGGACAGATCCTCTGAGTCGGCCAGCTCGGCGAACGCTGTGTCGATGGCGTCCTGGTCGATCTTCATCGACGAGGGGCGGACCTCGAAATGCAGCGGGAGTGTCGCACCGTCACGGATCGAGTCCTGGAACGAATACTTCGACAGGTACCCGCCCTCGTCACCGGGATGCCCGAATAAGGCGAAAGTGTTCCGGTCACGCTTATTGATCGGGGTACCGGTGAGTCCGAAGCGGAAAGCGTTCGGAAGTGCCGTGCGCAGCCGGGCACCGAGGTCGCCCTCCTGGGTGCGGTGTGCCTCGTCGACCAGAGCGATGATGTTGTGCTTGTCATCCCACACATCCGGCGGTGTGGCGTCGAGCTTGACGTCCTGGAACTTCTGGATCGTCGTGACGATGATCTTGCGTGCACCCGCCCGCAACAGCTCCTGGAGCTCCGCACGGGAGTCGGTGGACACCAGCCCAGCCACATCGGAGGCATTGAACGTCCCGGTGATCTGGGTATCCAGGTCGGTACGGTCGACGATGATCAGGATCGTCGGGTTCTTGGCCTCGGGCAATGACTTGAGCTTGAGCGAGGCGAACAGCATGAGCAATGACTTGCCCGACCCCTGAAAGTGCCAGATCAGACCGGTCTTCACCGTGCCCTCACGGACCCGCTCAACGATGGCGTTCGCGCCCTGGAATTGCTGGAACCGGGCGATGATCTTGATCTTGCGATGATTCTTGTCGGTAGCGAACGTGGTGAAGAAGCGGAGGAAATCCATCACCGACACAGGGTTCAGCAGACCTCGGACAGCCTCCTGCACCGCCGCGATACCAGACTTGGGGCGGTCACCGGCGGCGGTCTCGTCTCGCCAGGGACCCCACTTCTCAATGGGCATGCCCACCGACCCGTAGCGCAGTTCCTTGCCCTCGGTGGCGAACACGAACACGTTTGGTACGAAGAACGGTGCGACGGTCTGCTCGTAGTCGTCATGGATCTGAGCCGCCCCGTCGAGCCACGACTCAGAGGGGCGTGTCGGATTCTTCGCCTCCCCGACGATGAGAGGGAAGCCGTTGCACCAGATGACGAGATCGAACCGCTTGCTCACCTGCTTACGGGCGAACGTCACCTCGGTCGAGATGATCCACTCGTTCGCCGCCGGGTCGTCGAAGTCGAAGAACCGGATGGTGACGTGCTCGGCGTCCTCACCCAGGGGCACTGACTTGTCCTCCAACAACCACGACATGAATTCCTCGTTCTGCGTGATTGGATGGGGGTTCTGCCGTGCCTCCCTGATGATGCCGCTGAGCTGGTAAAGCACCTGCTCCGCCTTGTCTGGATTGGCGGCGATGTCCGGGTTCAACCGGGCCAGGGCGGCTCGCACCGACCCGGTGAGCAACACGTCCTCGGTCTTACGGTCGAGATCAGCTCCGGCGGTGAACGCCACGCCCAGATTGACGACCTCGTCCCGGATCAGATCTCGGACGGAGTTGGCCTCATTAAAAACTGACATCAGGAGTCTCCGAAGACTGAGGCAAGAAGAGAAGATTGGAGTTCCGCAGTAGCGAATCGGTCTTTCGCTTCGCAAGCCGCGGAGTAATCAAATCTCTCAAGTTCTTCAAGTAAGGCATCTTGATACGCCTGTGGGGCGTCGGGTACGGGCATCAACTTGAGTACCGTGCTATTGATCGTGTAGAGGCCGCTTGTGCTCTTCGCCACTGTCCTAATATAAGCACGACCGCTTGCACTATTAATCCATTCCAGTATGAAGCGTGGTCGAAATCCCTCACTCGCGCGGACCCTGAAAATGTGGTTCTGGAAAAGCGGCGAGTCCTCCCGGTCCCAGACAGCGGCGCGTCCAATCTCCTCCACAGAGGCATGGCCTTCCACTACCAACACATCGCCTTGGCGAACTCCCTTCGAAACTACTTCGGAAGAGGTCGCCCCAACTTCCTTCACCTCTGAAAGGTCAAGTGCACCTCGCTGAACGTTCGCCACGCGTAAATATGGTGCCGTAGTTTCCAGCTCCCGCCGCCTCGGGCTAAGTGTGACACCGGAGGAGATTTCCGCCACTTGGGCGAGCGATAAGGAGCTGTCAAGCGATGAAAGACGGCTTTCAACGAGCGAAGTTCGGCAGATTGCAGCGGCTTCCGACCTACCTGTAAGCGCGTTTCGGTGCCGCTCGACCGCCCACAGTAGGTCGGCGATGCGCTTCTGCTCGTCAAGGCGCGGCAGGTCGAACTCGAACTTGGCCAAGTCGCGCCAGTTCGTCCGAGGCGAGAGCGACCCCGCCGATGTGCCGACAGCCCTCTCGAAGAACGGGTCGGACTGAACGACGAAGGGCAGGAATTCGGGGAGCATCATTCCTGGAATTGCCTCGAAGGTCAGGATGTCGCCTGAGCAGATCGCATCGAACTCGGCGAACGCAACCTTCCGCTGGTAAGCACGGCGCTTGCCGAAAAGTGTCTGGCCGGGTGTGACCCGGCGAGTGAAGGTCGTGCCCGATTCCAGCGTGCCCCACCCGCGAACTGCGAGTTTACCGGGGTCGAGGTGTTCCATGGCGATGACGCGGTCGATTCCGTCCGACGCGGGATTGGAGGACTTGGTGTTGACGTTCTTGACGGCGTCACTGAACTTGACGCGCTTCCAGGTGGTTTTGTCTAGGTCGAGCATCACGCATCCACCTCGTCTGCCATCTCGGCCTCGACGGCGGCACGGAGCATGTCGAGAACGCCGCTGCTCGTCTCGTCTGCGGACTGGGACGCCCCGCGCCATCTCGTGACGGCGACGGCGACCTTTAGGGCCTCAAAATCGCTTACAGTCGCACTGTTGGTGGCGATCCCGGTGACGTACAGCGGGATCGACAGGCTGTAGTCCTTGGACTTGATCGTGTCGAGGTCCACCACAGTGGCGAACCCCTCGACGTCCGCAAAGCCTTGGTAGGCGTCGAGGATCTGTTTCTGATGTGCCGCGCGGAGGTACGATTGGGCCTGTTCGCGTGACACCTCGTTGACCGCGTTGATGAACAGGATCTTGCCTGTCTGATCTTCCGGCTTGTTGGCACGCAGCGTGATGACCACAGCCTCCATTGGACTGTTGTAGAACAGTCCCGCGCCCAGGCCGAGTACACATTCGACGAGGTCTGACTCGATAAGCTTCTTCCGTAGTGCGGCTTCCTCGCGGCGGAACAGCACACCGTGCGGGAATAGGATCGCCGCACGCCCGGACCGGGGATCGAGGCTGGCCGCGATGTGCTGGAAGAAGGCGTAGTCGGCGCGGCCCTGAGGTGGGGTGCCCCACATGTTCCGCCCGTAGGGGTCGGAGGCGAACGCTCCCCGGTTCCAGTCCTTGATCGAGTACGGCGGGTTCGCAAGCACCACGTTGAAACGTTGGAGTTTGCCGTCGGCGTCGAGGAGTTTAGGTTCGGCCAGGGTGTCGCCGTGCTCGATGCGACCGTCGATGATTCCGTGGAGGAATAGGTTCATCCGTGCGATGGCGGAGGTTCCGAAATTGCGCTCCTGGCCATACAGGCGCAGGTTTCGCCATTCCTTCCCCTGACGTTTGAGTTCGGCGGCAGCGGAGATGAGCATCCCGCCGGTGCCGCAGGTTGGGTCATAGACCGATTCCCCAGATTCCGGTTCCAGCATTTGGGTCATTAGGTGGACCAGGGTGCGGTTGGTGTAGAACTCCTGCGCGGTGTGGCCGGAATCGTCGGCGAACTTCTTGATCAGGTACTCGTACCCGTTGCCCAATTCGTCCTCGGGCAGGTTGGTGATCGACAGAGTGCGGGAGGAGAAGTGCTCGATCAGCTCGGAAAGCGTCGAATCCGGCAGTAGGTTCTTGTTCCCCCAGTCGCCATCCCCGAAGACGCCCGGCAGGGTATCCGGATTGGCATCCTCGATCCTGCGCATCGCGGTGCGGAGGACGGTCCCGATGTTCGTGGTGACTTGGCGGATGTCGCACCAGTGGCAGCCGTCCGGAACGACGAATCGGTGATTCTCTGGTAGAGCCGCCAACTCCTCGTCACCGTAGTCGGCCATGGCCTCGGCGAACTCCTCGTCATAGACATCGGAGATCCGCTTGAGGAACACCAGCGGGAAGATGTACTGCTTGTAATCCCCGGCGTCGATGAGTCCGCGCAGAATGATCGCTGCCTCCCACAGGTATGTCTCCAACTCACGCTGGGTGATGCGGGTGCTCAAGGCGAAACCTCCTTGGCGATGTCGTCGGGGGACAGGCCCCACTGGGCGAGCTGATCTTCTAGTTTGGCGCGGGTCTGGGCAACCCGCTCATGCGCCGCCTCCAGATTCGCTAGGGCATCGGCCAGCGAGACCCCATCGCGGCCCGTGTCGGCCTGAACGTACAGCGGGATGTTGAGGTTGTAGTTGTTGGACTTGATCTCGTCGATGGTGGCGAGCTTGGTGAGGTTCTCCACGTCTTCGTAGTCGCGGTAGGCGGCGAGGATCGTATCTGCGTGTTCCGGCTCGAAGGTGTTATGGTTCCGGTCCCGCCGATAGAGCTTCTCGCCATTGATGAACAGAACCTGATCTCGCTGTTCTTCGTCCCTTTGATTGCGCAGGACCAGGATGCACGCTGCCAGGCCGGTACCGTAAAAGAGGTTCGGTCCTAGACCGATGACTGCCTCTACCTTCCGAGAGTTCAGGACGTGGGTTCGGATCTTGGCTTCCGCACCCTGACGGAACAGTGCGCCCTGCGGAAGGACGACGGCGATCCGGCCCGCATCCGGCGTCGCGGACGTGATCATGTGCTGCACCCACGCCCAGTCCGCGTATCCCGTCGGTGGGACACCACCGAGCTTGTTTCGCCCCCACTTGTCGCCTGCCCACTGATCGTGACCCCACTTCTTGAGTGAGAACGGCGGGTTGGCGACGACGCAGTCGAACTGGGCCAGTCGGCTTCCCGTGAAGAAGGCCGGTTCGCGGAGGGTGTCGCCCTTGGCGATATTGAAGTCGTCGATGCCGTGCAAGAGCAGGTTCATCTTGGCGATCGCTGAGGTGGTCAGCACCTTCTCCTGCCCGTACAACTTACCGAGAAGGGTCTTGGCGTTGCCACCGGTCTCCTCGAGGTGCTTGATGACCTCGATGAGCATTCCGCCGGTCCCGCAGGCCGGGTCGTAGATGCTCTCACCTTCCTGCGGGTCCAGGATGCTCACCAGCAACGCCACCACGGAGCGCGGGGTGTAATACTCACCGGCCTTCTTGTTGGACTGATCCGCGAACCGCTTGATGAGATACTCGTAGGCGTTGCCGAACACGTCAGGGGAAACCGCGGCATTCGACAAGGTCTTGGACGAGAAGTGCTCGATGAGATCTGCGATCTTGGCGTCGGGCAGCTTCTCCTTGTTGGTCCAACTCGCGGAGCCGAACACCCCGTAGAGGGTGTCGGGGTTGGCGTTCTCGATCTCACGGAACGCCGCCTGGAGCGCCGCACCAATGTTCTCGGTACGCTCGCGGACAGCTTCCCAGCTGTGGCCGTCGGGGATGACGAAGCGATGATTCTCGTCGAACTCGGCGAAATCGAAATCGCCGCCGGACTCCGCGAGCGCCTGAGCGAACTCTTCGGCGTAGACATCGGAGATTCGCTTGAAGAACATCAGCGGGAAGATGTACGCCTTGAAGTCCGCCTGATCGATGCTCCCTCGGAGCATATCCGCAGCCCTGGCCAGATAGTTCTCCAACTCGGACAATGAAAAGGGCACCGCCGGCTCGGCGTATGACCTGGCCAAGTCCATGGCTTCGTCTTCGGTCATGGTGGGCGTTACCGTCCTAAGTGATCGGCGGGCGAAGGCATTTGGCACCGCGCCAGTGGGCTGAGCGCGGGGGCTGATGAGCCCTAGATAATAGAGCTTTGTCAGTAATGTAACCGGTGGGTCAGACCCCGATGGAGTCCTGTCCTGCACTTCGCCCTCGTGGGGCAGGTGTCTGTCGAACCTGCCCCACGCGGGTTGGCCGTTATCTCTCAGGTCGCCGGTGTCGAGGTTGATGTTGAATCGGACGGCGTCCCTAAGGCTCGACGCGAGGGTCGCACTCGCTCCGGTGATGGTCTTCGCAGCTGACTGGAGTCTTTCGACTTCATCGAGCGCGGCGTCCAGGCGTTCCTGGTCTTCCATGGGGGCCAGGGGGACTTCGAGATCGGTGAGTTTGGCACGTTGGATGGTGCCGCCGGGCAAGGAACCGGGTGTTCCAGGATCCGCCGAGCATCGCGGCCAGGTAGCGGGGGTCTACAACGTCGGGCTTGAGTACTCGGACCTGCTCGATGACCGGTGCCAGTAGGTGTCCACCGTTGCCGTCGACGAGGGCGCCGATGCCGACCTGTGCAAGGACCAGGATGTCTGACGGTTCGGTCAGTTCTAGATAGCGTCCCGCGTGGTGGTGGGATTCGGATCGGCGTCTGGTCAGGCGCGGTGATCAACGAGTCCTGACTGAGTGTAGTCGCTACCGCTGTCGAGGGCTTGCTGCTTGGCCGCGATGACGCGCCGCAGCTCCGTCATCGACGTCTCCGAGAGATAGCGGCGACCGACCTGCCACTCATCGTGTTGGTCGATCACCACCGAGGTCGCCAACCGCAGAAACGCGGCCGGGTTGGGGAAGATCTCCACGACGTCGGCGCGGCGCTTGATCTCCTTGTTCAGGCGCTCGATCGGGTTGTTGGACCAGATCTTCTGCCAGTGCGTCTGCGGGAACGCGGTGAACGCCAGCACGTCGGTCTTGGCCTCGCGCATCATCGTGGTGACCTTCGGGAACGAGTCGGCGAAGGTAGCGGTGACCTGGTCCCACTGCTCGGCCACGTCGTCCGGGTCGGTGTGGGCGAAGATCGTCTTGACCGCCGCGGTCACCGCCGGGGCGTGCTTGGAGGCGACCGCTCCGTGCAGGTTGCGCATGAAGTGCACCCGGCATCGCTGCCAGGAGGCGCCGACGAACTGCTGCGCCACGGCGGCCTTCAGACCAGCGTGAGCGTCCGAGATGACCAGGTGCACCCCGGTCAGGCCACGGGCCTTGAGCGAGCGCAGGAAGTCACTCCAGAACTCGTACGATTCACTGTCGCCGACGGCAGTGCCGAGGACTTCGCGGGGTGCCGTCGATGGAGACCCCGGTGGCCACGACCATGGCGTGGGAGACCACGTGCGCCCCGATCCGGACCTTGCAGAAGGTGGCGTCGGCGAACACGTACGGGAACTGTGTGTGGGACAGGGTCCGGGTACGGAACTCCTCGACTTCGGCGTCTAGGTCGGCGCAGATGCGGGAAACCTCAGACTTTCCAGATGCCGGTATCGACCCCGAGGGCACGGACGAGGTCGTCCACCGCCCGCGTGGACACGCCGTGCACGTAGGCCTGCATGATCACCGCGTACAGGGCCCGATCGATCCGCCGGCGGCGCTCGAGCAGCGCCGGGAAGAACGACCCAGAGCGCAGCTTCGGGATCTGCGCCTCGATGTCTCCGACCGGGGTCGAAACCGTCTTGGCACGGTGGCCGTTGCGGTGGGTCGTGCGGCCTTCGGTGCGCTCGTAGCGGTCGGCGCCGATCTTCGCCGCGGCTTCGGCCTCGATCAGCGCCTGCAAGCCGGCCCGCACCAGCTCAGCGAACATCGCCTGCGGATCCGCGGCCAGCAGTGCGTCGAGCTGGGCGTGTACGCCAGAATGGGAATGGGTCATCGCGTGGTGTGTCCTTTTCTGTGAGCTACTTGGCGGTAACTCATTGACCACTACGCGATGGCCCGCCCTCTTCAGCGGACCGCCACGCCCTCGTCAGCCAGAACCCCGGCCCCGAAACCCCACCACTCCACGGGACTTACCCGGACCACACGCCCGAAGGCCGAAACCGAACGGCCCGCTGACCTTGTGGAACGTAAGTTCGTCGCCGAGCGCCCGAACCAGCTGTGGGTTGCCGACATCACTTACGTCCGCACATATGCCGGGTGGGTGTACGCGGCGTTCATCATCGACGTCTACTCGCGGATGGTCGTCGGGTGGCAGCTGTCGAAGAATCTCTACACCGACCTGGCCCTTGATGCGCTGAACATGGCGATCTGGCAGCGCACACACGCCGGCGGCGACCTCAGCGGACTCATTCACCACAGCGACCGCGGCGTC
>NZ_BRVN01000011.1 GCF_026011735.1 Dietzia sp. NCCP-2495
CCCTCACGCCCCACCCTCCGGGCCGCCGCAGGACCCGCCCGAGCCGCCCGCCCAGGCCTCATCGATAAGTGGGTCCGGCCCGCATCGGCCGAGAGCCGCTGTGCCGAACCCACTTATGGACGGGGGCGCTTGGTGAGTGCTCGGGGGGCGCTCGGGATGGCGTCGCTCGGGGCCGGACGGGCGGGGTGCGGAGCGGGTAGCCGGCCGGGTGCGCAGACCGGTTACGCGCCGCGCAGTGCCTGCATGCGCTTGTGCGCACCGGCGACGATGCGGCCGCGGTTCGTACCGGAGGAGAACTCGACGCCCTTGACGTTGCCCTCGCCTCCGAGGACATGGACCGGGCCGTTGCCGATGGACTCCATGACCTCGTCGGCCACCTCGTGCGGCTCGCTCACGGTCATGCCGGGCAGGTCCATGTCGAGGCCCGCGCGGATCATGGCGGGCGTCCGGGTGACACCGAGGATGACCTCCACCACGTCGACGCCGTACTCACGCATCTCGAGCCACAGACCCTCCACGAACACGCGGCTGAACGCCTTGGCGGCGGAGTAGATGCTCATGTCGGCGTGGCCGAGGTAGCCGGCCATGGAGCCCATCACCACGATGCCGCCCTTGCCGCGGGCCTTGAGGCCGGGGCCGAAGCGGCGGATGATCTGCATGGGCGAGGTGATGTTGAGGTCGATGACCTTCTGCACCTGCTCCATGTCGGACTCGACGAACTCCGAGCCGTACGTGTTGGCGCCGGCGTTGAGGATGAGCAGGCCCAGATCGAGGCCCTCCACCGCCTCGGCGATCCGGTCGGTCGAGTCGGCCTCGGTGAGGTCCGCGGACACAACGCGACACTCGACTCCCCTGGCGCGGACGGTCTCTGCGGTCTCCTCGAGGGCCTCGAGCTTGCGGGCGACGAGGACGGAGGAAACCCCCTGATCGGCGAGACGGAAGGCGATCTCGGCGCCTACTCCCTCACTTCCGCCCACGACGAGAGCCCACGGACCGTAGGAAGAAGGATCAAAAGGTCTCGTATTGACAGGTGTCGACATACCCTTCAGAGTATGACGACTGACGCCGATAGGCCAGGTTTTGGTGGAGTGCCCCTCCCGGGGATGAGCGACGACGAGATGTTCTCGTTCGCCCAGGCCCGCGAACAGCTGGGGGAGTCCTTCGACCCGTTGCCCGTACCGCCGCTCCCGGCGACCGACCCCGACCTCGATCGGGTCGTGGCGGAACTCCGCAGACTCCGCGATGCGTCGGCGGCGCTCGCGAACTCGGAGGTCGAGCTCGGCGACATCGCCGACCGCCTGGGCGAGGTGGCGGGACTGCTCGAATCACGCGTCCCGTCGCCGGAGAAACGGCTCGAGAACCTGTGGAAGGGATACGGCACCCGTCGGTCGAATCCGGTGGCGGGGCCCGAGAACCCGATTGCGCCGCCCGTGGACTTCGTGGGATGCGACGACGGGTCGGTGATGGCGACGCTGACCCTGGGCCCGGCGTACCAGGGGCCTCCCGGGTGCGTTCACGGTGGCATCAGCGCGCTGATCATCGACCACATGATGGGTCTCGCCAACCACTGGGCCGGCCGCTACGGCATGACGGCCCACTACGAGCTCGACTACTGCTCGCCCACGCCGCTGCTCGTGCCCCTGACCTTCCGGTGTTGGGTCCACGAGACGGAGGGCCGCAAGACGTGGACGCACGCCACGATCCACGCGGGTGACCGGCTGTGTGTCGAGGCTCGGGGCCTGTTCCTCGAGGCGAGTGTCCCGGTCCCCGGTCGACCCGACGTGAAGTGGAACAAGGGCGACGCCACCTGACCCGGCGCCGTTCCGGTCACCTCAGGCCTGGATCCTCAGGACTGGATGTCGAGGTTGACGACCTTCTGCAGGTAGGGGGCGACGACGTCGGTGAGACCGCCGGCGAGCTGGTCCGGGTCCTCGGGTGGCAGCGAGACGAAGCTGATTCCGATCCGGGCGATGATCGAGGCGGCGAGCCGGGCCTGCTCGGGCGCGATCTGCATCCAGCTCTCGGACAGGGCCGGGGTCAGTACCTCGGTGGCCCGCTCGATAAGCGGGCCGGCCTCGGTGGTGATCAGGCGCAGCAGGTCAGGCTTGATCTCTCCGGTGAGCAGTGCGCGGATGAGGGGATCACGGCTGCTCGCCAGGAGGAAGCCGTTGATCCCCTCGTGGAGGGCGGTCTCGATCTCGCCGGGGTTCCTGTTGATCGAGTCACGGATCTCCCCGGCGAACCGCTCCGCCAGCTGGAGGGCGTAGGCCTGCGCGAGGCCCTGCCTGTTGCCGAAGGTGCTGTACAGGGTCTGACGGCTGAGGCCGGCGGCCTTGGCCACGTCGGACATTGTCACTGCGGACCAGTCACGCACTTCCAGTAGTTCGTGCATGGCGTCGAACACTGTGGCGCGGAGGGACCGTCGCTCGGTTCGGTCCCGTCCCGCGGGACGGCGGTTGGTAGTCGGACGGAGACGCGGCATGGTGACCATTGTCCCCGATGGCACCCCGGACGCCGACACGGACTAGAGGACGGGGAGGAAGTCGACCTTGTCGCGCACCCCGCAGTCCGAGCAGCTCCACGTTTCGGGGATGGCCGACCAGGGGGTACCGGGAGGGAATCCCTCACGGGGGAGTCCGGCCGACTCGGTGTAGTGGTTCCCGCAGTTGGGGCACACGTACTCGCCGGTCGGGGACACCTGGGCGGGCACGATGTCGGTGTCCGCGACGACCGTCGCCGCCCCTTCGCTGCCGCCGCCGGACGGGACGGCCGTTCCGTACCGGGCGAGGATCTTCTCCCGCTTGGAGGGCTGGATGTTGGCGCGCGTGATGTCACCGTCGTAGTGCGCCAGGACGCGCTTGTCCATGACCTTGCGCCACAGCGGTGGAATGTAGGCCACGATCATCATTCCGGCATAGCCCGAGGGCAGCTGCGGAGCCTCGTCGAAGCTGCGCAGGACCTGGTAGCGGCGCATCGGGTTTGCGTGATGGTCCGAGTGACGCTGCAGGTGGTACAGGAAGATGTTGGTGACCAGGTGGTCGGAGTTCCACGAGTGCTCCGGGCGGCAGCGCTGGTAGCGGCCGGCGGCGGTCTTCTGGCGGAGCAGACCGTAGTGCTCGAGGTAGTTGACGACCTCGAGCAGGGAGAACCCGAAGATCGCCTGGACGATCAGCCACGGCGCGACCTGCCAGCCGAAGATCGCGATCAGCGCGCCGAACAGTACGACGGTCATGAGCCAGGCGTTGAGATTGTCGTTGCGCAGAGTCCACGGTCCCTTGCCTTGGCGGCCGAGGCGCTCGGACTCCAGGGCCCACGCCGAGCGCAGGGAGCCCCAGACGCTGCGCGGCAGGAACCGCCAGAACGACTCACCGAACCGCGAGCTGGCCGGGTCCTCCGGGGTGGCGACACGTGCGTGGTGACCGCGGTTGTGCTCGATGAAGAAGTGACCGTAGCCGGTGGTGGCCAGCGCGACCTTGGACAGCCACTTCTCGCTGCCGGCGATCTTGTGGCCGAGCTCGTGAGCGGTGTTGATGCCGATACCGCCGGTGATCGCCACCGACCACGCGACACCGATCGATGCCGCGATGCCCAGTCCGCCGTCGTAGCCGAGCCACGACAGGTCATCCGCGCTCCACAGGTAGCAGGCCAGGATCAGTGCTCCGTACTGGAACGGGAGGTAGAGGTAGGTGCACCAGCGGTAGTACGGATCGGCCTCGAGCCGGTCCATCACCTCGTCCGGCGGGTTCTCCCCGTCGACGCCGATGCGGTAGTCGCCGAGCGGAACCGCCACGTACACCAGGACCGGCAGTAGGTACCAGGAGACCGTCGCGGCGATGCCCCAGCCGATCGCGTTGAAACCCGCCACCAGGGGCAGCGAGAGGAACAGGCCCGCAGCGGGGATGAGGCCGAGCAACCAGAGGTAGCGCTTGGCGTCGGTCCAGGGGTACGGCTCGACCTCGGCATGCGCGTGGGCGTGGGCATGGCCGTGCCCGTCGACATGGCCGTGCCTGTCGACATGGCCGTGCTCGTGCTGGTGGCCGTGCGCGTGCGACCGGCCGGTCTGCTCGGCATCGTCCCCGTCGGTGGGCCGGATGTACTCGGTGCTCGACATCGCTGACGACCTCCCAGTGTCTTGATGTGTGGCATATGCCACTCTCTGGCACCGACTTTAGACAAACTGCGCGGATGTGTCTAGACATCCGCCGGGAATTTGTCCACGGCCACGACTGGCTCACGGTCGATGACGCCTTCCGACAGTGGGGCGGGCGCACAGGAATATCCGAGCCGGGGCAGTGGTTCTACCGGCAGGTCGCCAGGTCCCTCGATCGGCGCCGAGAGGAGCTGTCGAACGTGACGATGCAGCAGGCCGCGATGCGCACTCTGATGCGCGCGGAGAACAACAACATCAAGCTCGACCGCAGTGTGTTCACCAGGGAGAACTTCAGCCGGATCGGGCGGTTCGCCAAACCGCACACCAGGCGGATCGTGGTCTTTCTGCTGTTGTCGGTCTTCGGCGCCGGACTCGCTGTTCTCACGCCGCTGCTGGCTGGTCGGGTGGTCACGGCGATCGTGGAGAACCAGGCGGTCAGAACCGTCGTCGTCCTGGCCGCGGCCATCGCGGTGATCGGTGTCGTCGAGGCCGTCACCGCCGTCATCACCCGGTTGTTCTCCGCCCGCATCGGTGAGGGACTGATCGTCGACCTGCGTAGCGCGGTGTTCGACCACGTGCAGACCATGCCCATCGCGTTCTTCATGCGCACCCGCACCGGCGCGCTGGTCAGTCGACTGAACAACGACGTGATGGGCGCCCAGCGCGCGTTCTCCGACACGCTCTCCGGCGTCGTGTCCAACCTGGTCCAGCTGGTGCTGACACTCATCGTCATGGCCGGCATCAACTGGCAGCTCACCGTGCTGGCGGTGCTACTGCTCCCGATCTTCCTGTTCCCGGCCCGGTACGTCGGCCGTCGTCTGGCCTCCTTGCGCCGAGAGGCCTCGGACCTCAACGCGTCGATGAACGACCAGATGACCGAACGCTTCAACGCCGGCGGTGCCACCCTGGTCAAGCTGTTCGGTCGGCCCGACGCCGAATCGGCGGAGTTCGCCTACCGCGCAGGCCGCGTCCGCGGGATCGGCGTCCGTACCGCGCTGCTCATGAGCGTGTTCATGAACTCGCTCACCCTCGTCTCGACGCTCGCACTCGCGTTGGTCTACGGCCTGGGTGGCTGGTTCGCGCTGAACGGCGGGCTCGACGCGGGCTCGGTCGTCGCGCTGGCCCTACTGCTCACCCGGCTGTACGGCCCGCTGACCGCGCTGGCGAACGCGCCGATGGACGTCGTCACCGCGATCGTCAGCTTCGAGCGGGTCTTCGAGGTCCTCGACCTGGAGCCGCTGCTTACCGACGCCCCCGATGCCGTCGACGTGCCGGAGGGACCGGTGACCATCGAGTTTGACGACGTCCACTTCTCCTACCCCTCCGCCGACAAGGTCTCCCTGGCCTCGCTCGAGGAGGTCGCCGTCCTCGACACCCGCGGCGGTCAGGAAGTGCTGCACGGGATCTCCTTCCGGGCAGACCCGGGTCAGATGATCGCCCTCGTGGGCTCGTCCGGCGCGGGCAAGTCCACCATCGCCTCACTGTTGCCGCGTCTCTATGACGTCGACTCGGGCGCGGTCCGGGTGTCCGGACTCGACGTGCGGACGGTGACGTCGTCGTCGCTCCGTCGGACGGTGGGGATGGTCACCCAGGACGGCCACCTCTTCCACGACACGATCCGCGCCAACCTGGCGTTCGCGCGGCCCGAGGTCTCCGACGACGAGGTGTGGGACGCGCTGCGCCGGGCGCGACTGGAGGAGCTCGTCCGGGGACTGCCCGACGGACTCGACACAGTGATAGGGGACCGCGGCTACCGGCTGTCCGGCGGCGAGCGGCAGCGTCTCACCATCGCCCGGCTCCTGCTGGCCTCGCCCTCGGTCGTGGTGCTCGACGAGGCGACCAGCGCGCTGGACTCGACCAACGAGTCGGCGGTGCAGGAGGCGCTCGGTGAGGCGATGGCGGATCGTACCTCGCTCGTGATCGCACACCGGCTGTCCACCGTCCGGGCCGCTGATCGGATCCTGGTCCTCGAGGCCGGGCGCGTGGTGGAGTCCGGCACGCATGCCGAGCTTCTCGCGGTGGGTGGTCGGTACAGCGAGCTGTACGAGACCCAGTTCGCCGATCAGGAATAGGCGCTCGCGCCCAGGACACGGCCCCGGGAGACGTCTCCGAGTGGACCGCCGCGCCGTCCGGAGCTCTGCCACCGCGCAGAACGCCGTCAGCCGTCAGTCCGGTACGTTTCCCGAGAATCTGTCCTGGGGAAACGCTGACCGGAGTGACGGCTGACGAGCGCGGTGGCTCGGCTGACGAGCGCGGTGGCTCGGGCGACGAGCGCAGAGGCTCAGCTCTCGAGATGCAGGCCCAGCTCACGAGCGGCCAGGGCCGCGTACTTGGAGGTCTGCTCGAAGGCCGACTCGAGCGGGGTGGTGTCGTTGACGTCGGAGATCTCGGCCCACCGCTCGGCGACGACCTCGGGGGTCCGGGCGCCCTCGGGGAGGTAGACGCCGCGGGTCTCGACCATCTGCGACACCGCGAAGACACCCGCTCCCGCACCGAGGATGGTCTTGGTGGGGGCGTCCTCGCTGACCATGAACAGGGCGCCGGGGGCGATGGTCTCCGGACCCATGATGTCGAGGACCTGCTGCGGGAGGAGGTCCTCGGTCATGCGGGTCGCGGCGGTCGGGGCGATCGAGTTGACCTTGATGTTCTTCTTGGCGCCCTCGATGGCCAGGACGTTCATCAGGCCCACCAGGCCGGACTTGGCGGCGGCGTAGTTGGCCTGGCCGAAGTTGCCGTAGATGCCGGAGGTGGACGTGGTCATGAGGATCCGGCCGTAGCCGGCCTCGGCCATGTGGGGCCAGACCGCCTTTGTGCAGTTGACCGAGCCCATCAGGTGTACCTCGACGACCTTGCGGAAGTCGTCCGTCCCCATCTTGGCGAACGACTTGTCGCGCAGGATGCCCGCGTTGTTGATGAGGATGTCGATGCTGCCCCAGGTGTCGATGGCGGTCGAGACCATCTTCTGCACGGCGGCCTCGTCGGTGATGTCGCTGCCGTCGACCATGGCCTGACCACCGGCGGCGGTGATCTCGTCGACCACGAGCTGGGCGGCGGAGGCGGTGCCGCCCTCACCGTGGACGTCTCCGCCGAGGTCGTTGACGACGACCTTGGCGCCGCGCTCGGCGAGAGCGAGCGCGTAGGCGCGGCCGAGACCGCCGCCGGCACCGGTGATGATCGCGACCCGGTCGGTGAAGTCGATCTTGGTCATTAGGGTGCTCCTGTTCGGGGTTTCTGATCTGGACGCGGATCGGCCCTGGAGGGCGCGTCCGAGGAGGGGGTAAGGGGGTCGGTGATCTCAGTCCAGCTTGCCGTGGACGTAGGACTCGTAGGCGGGCAGGTCGAGGAAACCGTGACCGGACAGTCCGATGACGATGGACGGGCCCGAGCCCGGTTCCCCGGTGAACTCGCGGGCCTTGCCGATCGCACCGGCGATGCCGTGCGTGGACTCGGGAGCGGGAACGACGCCTTCGGCCTTGGCGAACTCGACGCCCGCCTCGAACGCCACCTTCTGCTCGACGGACATCGAGTCCATGAGACCGAGGTGCTTGACGTGGCTGACCAGCGGCGCCATGCCGTGGTAGCGGAGACCACCGGCGTGGATCGGGTCCGGGACGAAGTCCTGTCCGAGGGTGTACATCTTCATCAGCGGGGTCAGTCCGGCCACGTCGCCGTGGTCATAGCGGAACTCGCCCTTTGTCAGCGACGGGCAGGCCGCGGGCTCGACCGCCATGATCTGGGTCTGCGCACCGGCGAGGTTCTCGCGGATGAACGGGAACGCGAGGCCCGCCAGGTTCGAGCCGCCACCGGCACAACCGTAGAGGTAGTCCGGCGCGCCCTCGCCGAACATCGCGAGCTGTTTGATGGTCTCCTCGCCGATCACGGTCTGGTGCAGGCAGACGTGGTTGAGCACGGAGCCGAGGGAGTAGCGGGCCTCCGGATCGCCGGCGGCAACCTCGACGGCCTCGGAGACGGCCATGCCGAGTGAACCGGGGGTCTCGGGGTCCTTGGCGAGGAAGGCCCGACCCGACTCGGTGAGGTCCGACGGGCTCGGGTGGACCGAGGCGCCGAAGGTCTCCATGAGCATCCGGCGGTACGGCTTGGATTCGAACGAGGCCTTGACCTGCCACACCTCGACCTCGATGCCGAATGCCTGGCCCGCGAACGCCGGCGACGCGCCCCACTGACCGGCGCCGGTCTCGGTGGTGAGCTTCGTGATGCCTTCGGAGGCGTTGTAGTACGCCTGCGCGACGGCGGTGTTCGGCTTGTGCGAACCGACGGGGCTCGTGCCTTCGTACTTGTAGTAGATCCGGGCCGAGGTCCCGAGGGCCTTCTCGAGTCGCCGGGCGCGGATCAGCGGCGCCGGCCGCCAGAGTCGGTAGATCTCCTGAACAGCCTCGGGGATCTCGACGTAGCGCTCCTGGGAGACCTCCTGCTCGATGAGAGCCATCGGGAACAGGGGCGCCAGGTCTTCCCGGCCGAGTGGCTCCTTGGTTCCGGGGTGCAGGTGCGGCGCCATCGGCTCCGGGAGGTCGGCCTGGATGTTGTACCAGTGCGTCGGCATCTCGCTCTCGGGGAGCAGTGCCTTGACCATGGAGGCAGAGGGGGCGTCAGACGTCATGGATGGTCCTCGGGTCAGATGAAGAGGGTGACTCACGCCTCATAGTAGGAGGTCGCGTCGCATCGGAATATGTGGGATCCGTTCGTCGAGGTATTCGGGCCCGCATCTGACGAAGCCGAACTGCTCGTACCACTCCTCCAGGTACGACTGGGCCCCGATCTCGACGGGTCGATCACCGTAGAGCTCCAGACCCCGGTGGATGAGCTGTGCGGCGATGCCCCGTCCGCGCCATTCGGGGGCGGTGCACACGCGACCGAGGTGCATCACGTCGTCACCGAACACCCGCAGCGTGGCGGCGAGTTCGGTCGGACCCTGGCCCGGAGCGCGGGCCAGGAGATGCGTGGTGCCCGGATCCGCGTCCGTCTCGTCGATCTCCGCATATGGACAATCCTGTTCGGAGACGAACACATCGACGCGCAGCTTGTATAGCGCGTGGACGTCGAGGGGTCCGAGCCCGGCCAGTGTGGAGGCCGTGACCTGCAGCTCCGGCCCTCCCGTCGGCGAAGGGGACTCGCTCACTCGTTCTCTGAAGGCTGCGGTGCGGAGCCGGCGGCCGGTCCGGGTGCGGCGGTGTCGGCGGCAGGAGACTGCCCCGCCGGAGCCTGACCTGCCGCGGACTGGGCCTCGTCGTCCTGCGAAGCGGTCGCGTCAGCGGAGGCCTCGTCGGCGGTTGCCGTGGTGCCGGTCGAAACTCCGGCGGTGGCCGGGGTGGACGGGGGAGTGGCTGCCGGCGCCGAGGACCCCGGGCGCAGGAAGTAGGCGGTCGCGCCCGCGATCGCCGCACCGCCCACGAGGCCTGTGATCCAGAGGGGTGCGAAACGACGCAGCGGACTCCGGCGGTCCTTCGGCGCGGCCAGGACAGAGGTCTGCTCCCGGATCGCGTCGGCGTGCTGCTTGGCGTCCGCGGCCAGGTCGCTGAGGATCTCGGCGTTCTGGGCCCGATGCTCCTTGAGTGCTTTGACGCCACGGCTGGCACCGAAGAGTGCCAGGCCGGCCGGGCCACGTGTCGCGGCGAGTGCGGCCTCCCCGAGGAAACGGGGGTCCTTCAGGTCAAAGGCCTTACGCGCAGCGGTACCGGCCTGCTCCATGTCCTTGCGGGCCTGCTTGACGGCCCGACGCTCGGCGGCACGATCGCTTCGTTTGCTCATACCCATGATGGTGGCACAGCGCTCCGACCGCGACCACCAGATGATCACCGATCCGGTGCGTCGTCGGCCACGGCGCCTGCCGCTGAACCGCGGGTACGATGGGTCGCGTGAGCATCGCAACGCAGAAGGCAATCATCCACACCAACCGTGGTGACATCGTCGTCGAGCTGTTCGGCAACCATGCCCCGGAGACGGTCAAGAACTTCGTCGGCCTGGCCGACGGATCCAAGGAGTACGCGTCGGCCAACGCCAAGGGCGAGCAGTCGGGCCCGTTCTACGACGGCTCGATCTTCCACCGCGTCATCTCCGGCTTCATGATCCAGGGTGGAGACCCGACCGGTACCGGCCGTGGCGGCCCGGGCTACCAGTTCAAGGACGAGTTCCACCCGGAGCTGCAGTTCACCGAGCCCTACCTGTTGGCCATGGCCAACGCCGGCCCGGGCACCAACGGTTCGCAGTTCTTCATCACCGTGGGTCCGACCCCGCACCTGAACAACCGCCACACGATCTTCGGCAAGGCCGCGGACGAGGCCTCCCAGAAGGTCGTCGACGCCATCGCCACCACCCGCACGGGCGCGATGGACCGGCCCACCGAGGACGTCGTGATCGAGTCGATCGAGATCGCCTGACCGACCACCTCACAGACCAGCGGCGCGGGCTCCGGAATCTCCGGACCCGCGCCGCTGTTCATCTGCGACAGTTCCTTTCGACGACGACCGGACATCATGAGCACTCAGACCCATCGAGGAGGCGCCGTAGCGCGCTTCTTCCGCCTCCAGCCCGTCACGGCGTGGCTGATCACCGCCAACCTCGCCGTATTCCTGGCGACCGTGCTCGGATCCCGCAGTCTCATGAGCAATCACGAGTCCGGACTCTTCGAGGCGACCGCGCTCTTCCCACCGGTCGTCGTGGTGTGGGACGAGTGGTGGCGGCTGCTCACCTCGGCGTTCCAGCATTTCGGTCCGGTGCACCTCTTGCTCAACACGTACATGCTGTGGATCCTCGGAATGGGGATTGAGCGCAGCATCGGCCATCTCCGTTTCCTCGGCCTCTACCTCGTCTCGGCGGTGGGCGGATCCGTCGCCGTGATGCACTTCAACCCGATGGCGCTCACCGCCGGCGCATCCGGGGCGATCTTCGGACTGATGGGCGCCTACGCGATCGTCGCCATGTCGCTCCGCCTGGACATCAAGGGAGTCGCGGTCCTCCTCGCCCTGAACATCGGCCTGAGCTTCCTCGTCCCCGGCGTCTCGATCGCCGCTCACCTCGGTGGACTCGCCGCCGGTGCGATCGGGGCTGTGGCGCTGGTGGTGCTTCCCCGAAGACTGCCCGCCCGCGCGGGACGCCGGGCCAGAGAACTCACGTCGTGGCTCGCCTATGCCGTGGTGGTCGTGGCCACCGGGGTGCTGGCCTGGTTCTCCGGCGACATGCTCCTCTCCGACCTTGTGATGGCAGTCGGCGGGGGACACTGACCGCGCTGGATCGGGCCACTGACCGCGCTGGATCCGGCGGTGCGGCCGGCTGACCGCGCTGGATCCGGCGGTGCGGCCGGCTAAGGGCGCCAGACGGTGACGGTGACGGCGTGACGACGGTCAGTCGGCCGCAGGTGCGCGTCCGTATCCGAGGTGGATCAGTGTGTCGACCACGTCCCGAGGATCGGTCCCCAGGTCCGTGCGGGTGAACACGTCGAGCTGCTCACGCTCGCGATCGTCGATGTATTCCAGTCGCATGAGGTGCTGGCGCGCGCCCCAGCGGGCCACTCCCAGCGAGCGTGTCTCGACGACCCTCTCCTTCGGCACGAACACGGTGCCGCTCAACTTCTTGATGGCCAGCGACCCGTCCACCACCTCGATACGGGGCCGACGGATCAGGTGGGAGACGCCCGTCGCGATCAGGAGCACTGCTGCCAGCCCCGCGAGCACCAGCGCGAGCGGGTCCCGGCGCAGGATCCCGATCACCACGAACCCGACTCCGAGTGCGATCTGCACGCTCGGCCACACAAGACCGGGAGACCACGTCGCCGCCCGTGGCCCGGCATCAGAAATCGCATCGTCGTTCATCTGGTTCATCCTCCCCTATCCACAGGCCTTATCCACACTGTGAATGAATAACAAGGGTGGAGTTCGATCCGCGTTCGATTGGACGGGTGTCCGACCTGCGGTGTCGTCGTTGTCGTCGTCGTCTTCTGTTCTTCCACAGTGTGGAGGGAGTTATCCACAGCGTGTGAGGGTTGGGAAATGTGCCGGTAGAGGCATCGATCTCCCAAATAAACACACGTTGACCTGCATGTATGAGGTATGGGTGTGAAAATGCAGGTCACCCCCCGTGTGATACGGGGGGTGAGCTGTGGATAAAACTGTGGATGATGGGTTGAGGGTTTCCCAAAGCGATCTGTGTGAATCACACAGGGTCGATCACACAGTGCCGATCACGGTCGACCCGGAACGTCGTGAACGCCTGAGTCTGTGGGATGAAGCCTGTGGGATACCGGGAGGTAACCGGGCGGGCACTACCACGGGGCTGGCTCCGGACCCGTGTCAGTACCGGTACGGGGTCAGCGCCAGCCCATCGTCATGAGAAGACCGATGACGGCCAGGCCGAAGCCGATGGCGAAGTTCTGCCACGTCTCCAGCGCCATCATGAACGGGATGCTCTCGCCCGCCAGGTAGTACACGACCAGCCAGGCCAGGCCGAGAAGCATCAGTCCGAGCATGACGATGAGATACCAACGCGGGGTCGGCGCGCCCTTGACCTTGACGGGCGTGCGGCTCACTGCGGCGTCGGTGAACTCGGTCTTTGAACGGACCTTTGACTTGGGCATGGAATCCTCGAACTACTGGGGGATGTCTTGCGACAGCGTACCAAGGACGACCCGTGGGGTTCATGTCGACGAATCGCAGTACGCTGCATCTATGCGCATCCTCGTCGTCGACAACTACGACAGCTTCGTCTACAACCTCGTCCAGTATCTGGGCCAGCTCGGGGCGACGTGCGAGGTCTGGCGCAACGACGACCCGCGACTCGCAGGACCGGCCGGTGATTTCGACCCGGCCGTGCTCCGCGACGTGATCACACAGTTCGACGGCGTCCTGCTCAGCCCCGGACCGGGCACGCCCGACAGGGCCGGCGCCACCATCCCGCTCATCGCGGTGTGCGGGCGGGCCGGGGTTCCGGTCCTCGGCGTGTGCCTCGGCCACCAGGCGATCGGCGAGGCGTTCGGCGCGACCGTCGACCGCGCCGCAGAACTCATGCACGGCAAGACGAGCGAGGTCACGCACGAGGACGAGGCCACGGGCGTGCTCGCCGGGCTCCCCAGTCCGTTCACCGCGACCCGCTACCACTCGCTGACGGTGCTGCCGGAGACGCTGCCGGACGTCCTGATCCCCACCGCCCACACCGAATCGGGACTGCTCATGGCGATGCGCCACCGCGATCTCCCGATCCACGGCGTGCAGTTCCACCCGGAGTCCGTGATGAGCCAGGGCGGACATCGGATGCTCGCCAACTGGCTGGGGATCTGTGGCGAGCGCCCGTCCGAGTCGCTCGTGACGCAACTCGAGACCGAGCTGGACCGGACCCGCGGGGCCGCGCTCGCCTAACCCCGGAGGCCGGGTCCGGGGAGCGGGGCCGTCGCGGGAAGTGACGACCGGCCGGCGCCTACGCCGGACCGGCGACGAGACCGAAGCGGATCACGCGGACGACCACCTGGTCGTTCACCCCGGCCTCACCGACCGGCGGCTGCTGCGAGAAGATCTGCCCGACCCGGGTGAGGTCCGGATCGTTCTGGGGAAGCTCCACCAGCTGGCCGCGTCCACCGCGCCACCCCGCGGCCTCGAGCTTGCGCAGGGCCTCGTCGACGGTGTCGCCCACGAGATTGGGCATCTCGAAGCGGTTGCCCGCGGAGAGCTGGATGGTGATGGTCGCGCCCTTGATCTGCGACTGGCCGGCCGGAGTGGACTGGTCGATGACCTGCCCCTCGGGTGCCGTTCCGTCGACACGACGGGTGTCTACGCGGAAGCCCGCGCTCTCGAGTGCCGAGCGCGCTGCGTCGACGTTCTGACCGACCACGTTGGGAACCTGGACCTGCTCTGGGCCCGAACCGACCTTCAGCTGGACGGGCACGTCGGAGGGCACCTGCGCGCTGGGGGCGGGATCGGTCGCCACGACCTTGCCCTGGTCGGCCTCGGTCGAGGGCTCGGCCACGGTCTCCGGAGCCACGACGAAACCTGCCTCTTCCAGGACCTTCCGGGCGTCCGCTGGGGGCATCCCCATGACGTTGGGAACGGTGAGGATCGGCTTGCCGGTGGAGACCACGACGCGAATCTCCGAGCCCACGGCGAGTCGCTTCCCGGCGATCGGGTCGGAGGAGATCACATGACCGACGGGGATCTGGGGATCGGTCTGCGGGAACTGCACGGGTGTGAGACCGAGCGCGGTCAGCTCGTCGACGACCTCGTCCACGGGCCGCTGGGCGACCTCGGGGATGGTCACCTCCTGCTGCTGTTGGCGGCCCTGGGTGAACTCCTTGCCGCTGTCGCTGGTCAGCCAGAAGGACACACCCGCGATCGTGCCGAGCACCAGGAGCGCAGACAGGGCGATGGTGAGGGCGCGGGATCGGCCCTTCGAGTCGCGATCGGCGCGCCGCGTCGGGGGCCTGCTGTTCCCGGCCCCGGTCGTCGACGGTGGTGACGTCGCTGAGCGGCGGCCGCCCGTCGCCCCGCTCGGTGCCCCGCCCGCAGCGGCACCCGCCGCGGCCGCGCCCGCGGCCCCGCCAGCAGCTGCTGCGCCGCCCATGGCAGTGAGATCGTGCGCCTCGGTGACGGCATCGGAGGGCGAGGACCAGTCGGACCGGCCGGAACCGTAGCCGGCACCGGCGAATCCGTGGTGGGCCTCGGGGCGCTGATCGGCGTCGAGGTCGTCGTCGGACAACACCAGGGGCGCCGAGGGGCGCCCGCCGGAGAGCACCGTGATCAGGTCGGTGCGCATGTCGCCGGCGGAGGCATACCGGTTCTCCGGGTTCTTGGCCATCGCCTGCATGATCACCGCGTCGACGTAGCGGCTGACGTCCGGATTGACCGACGACGGCGGCTTCGGGGTCTCACGGACGTGCTGGTAGGCCACGGCGACCGGCGATTCACCGGTGAACGGCGGGGCGCCGGTGACCATCTCGTAGAGCACGCAGCCCGCCGAGTACAGGTCGGACCGGGCGTCGACGGTCTCGCCGCGGGCCTGCTCGGGGCTCAGGTACTGGGCGGTCCCCAACACTGAGGAGGTCTTGGTGAGGGTGGAACTGGAGTCACTGACCGCCCGCGCGATGCCGAAGTCCATGACCTTCACCGCGCCGTCGCGCGAGATCATGATGTTCGCGGGCTTCACGTCGCGGTGGATGATGCCCTTCTTGTGCGAGAAGTCGAGCGCACCGCAGACGTCGGCCATCACTCCGAGGGCCCGCTCGAGCTCCATCGGACCGTCCATCCTGACGATGTCCCGGAGGGTGTCGCCCTCGACGATCTCCATCACGATGTACGGCAACGAGCCGTCGGCGGTGGGCTCCTCGCCCTGGTCGTAGATCGCGACGATCGACGGGTGGTTGAGCGAGGCAGAGTTCTGGGCCTCGCGCCGGAACCGCTGGTAGAAGGTCTCGTCCCGGGCCAGCTCGGGGCGCATGATCTTCACGGCCACCTCACGTCCGAGGACCGTGTCGCGGCCCCGGTGGACTTCCGACATCCCGCCGAAGCCGAGGGTCGCACCGATCTCGTAGCGACCGGCCAGGGTGTTCGGAGTGGTCATCCGCGCTCGCCTCCTGTGCCCTGGTCGATGTTCGCGGCGCCCCGGCCCTGGAACTCCAGAGGTGCTGCCCCGGCGCCCTGCCCTTGCCCCTGCCCCTGACCCTGGCCGGGCTGGGGAATGAGGGAGCTGAACTCGGAGGTGATGGAGTCGAGCATCTCACTGAGATCGGTCTCGGGCGGCGCTTCCGAGGTCGTCGGGGACGTCGGGGTCGGCTCCGTGGTCGGGGTGGGTGTCGGGGTGGGTGACGGCTGCTGTGTGGGTTGCTGCGTGGTGGTGACCGTCACCGGTGCGGAGGTCCGCGGTGTGGAGGTGGTCGGGGAGTTCCCGAACAGACCGTTCTGGCCGAAGACACCGGCGTTCGACAGGGCCATCACGCCGGCGACGGCGATGATCGCGACCAGGAGGAACACCACGAGGAACCACCCGGCGCAGCCGCTGTTCGAGCGGCGCGAGGACGGGCGGGACGTGACCGGCGGGTTGAGATGACGACCGGTCGGTGGCTGTTGCCGTGCCGCCTGCTGCCCGGCGGCCTGACGACCGGTGTGGCCGGCGTGGCCGGGTGCCCCGCCGCGGGCCGTATCGGGTCCCGGCTGCCTCTGGGTGTACATCCGGGTCGTGCGGGGACCCTGCTGGCCGCCGTGCGCCCCGCCCGCGGCACCCGCCGCGGCAGCACCTGCGGCGGCGGCACCAGCAGCACCGACGGCACCTGCGGCGCCGGCTGCCGCGAGGAACGCGCCGGCCGGGCGTGGGTCACGGCCGGCGCGGACATCGGAGATCGCGTCGGCGAACGCGCCTCCGTCGGGGTAGCGACGGGTCGGGTCCTTGACCATCGCCTCGCCCAGCACGCGGCGGACGGGCTCGGGCACGGAGTCCGGCAGGGGAGCGGGCTTCTCGCGGACGTGCATCATCGCGATGGAGACCGGGGAATCCGCGACGAAGGGTCGACGACCGGCCAGGCATTCGTAGCCCACCACGCCGAGTGAGTACACGTCGCCGGCGGGGGAGGTCTCGTGGCCCATCGCCTGCTCCGGCGAGAGGTACTGCGCGGTACCGACGATCATCCCCGTCTGGGTGACGGCCGAGGCGCCCATCGATTTGGCGATGCCGAAATCGGTGAGCTTCACCTTCCCGGTCGGGGTGATGAGGATGTTGCCCGGCTTGACGTCGCGGTGCACGAGACCGATCGCGTGCGCGGCGTTGAGCGCGCGGCCGGTCTGCTCGAGCATGTCGAGCGTGTGCCGCAGCGGCAGCGAGCCCTCGCGGGCGAGGACGTCGGAGAGCGGCTCGCCCACGACGAGCTCCATGACCAGGTAGGACAGGGGATTGCCGGAGGCGGGATCGGGCACCTGGCCGTAGTCGTAGACCGTGGCGATCCCCGGATGGGAGATGCGGGCGGTGACCTTGGCCTCGGAGCGGAACCGCTCGACGAACTCGGGGTCCGAGGAGAACTCGGGCTTGAGGACCTTCACCGCGACCCTGCGGTCGAGGACGGTGTCGCCAGCCTCCCAGACCTGACCCATCCCGCCGGTCGCGATGAGCCGCAGCAGGCGGTAGCGGTCGGAGAGGATCGCGCCGGAACCCAGACTCATGGCGCACCTCCCAGCAGCGCGCCCAGGACCTCGCGGCCGATCGGCGCGGCGTAGGTGGCACCGACGGTGTCGCGGCTGACGCCCGGGCCGGACTCCACGGCCACGGCCACGGCGAGATCCTGACCGGGGACGAACGCGATGTACCAGGTGTAGGGGATGGACTCGGAGGAGTCGACGCCGTGCTCGGCGGTGCCGGTCTTGGACGCGATGGTCACACCGGGCAGACCGCCGCCGGCGTGGGCCTCGGCGCCGATCATGAGATCGGTGAGGGTGCCGGCCTGCTCGTCGGTGAGGGCGCGCCCGGCCTCGTGCGGGGTGAAGCCCTCGACCACGGACAGGTCGGGCGCGGTGAGCGTCTTGATGAGTTGTGGCTCCATCCGGACGCCGCCGTTGGAGACGGTGGCGGCGACCATGGCGTTCTGCAGGGTGGTCATACGGACGTCGCTCTGGCCGATCGAGCTCATCGCGAGCTGCGCGGCGTCCTCCATCTCCCCGAGCCCGGACGGCGACACTGGTACCCCGAACTCCTCCGGTGCGGTGCCGTCCACGCCGAATTTCTCGGACATCTCCGTGAACCCCTCGTCGCCGATCTGCTGGCTGAGCTCGACGAAGGGAACGTTGCAGGACAACTCGAAGGCGGTCCGCAGCGTGACAGTCTGGCCGCCGCAGGTCTGGCCGGCGTAGTTCTCCAGGTAGGTGCTGGTGCCGGGCAGGAGGATCCGGTCGGCGCCGGAGACCGGGGTGTCGGGGCCCAGGCCCTGCTCGAGCGCGGCGGCGGTGGTGATGACCTTCATGGTGGAGCCGGGCGGGAGCGACTGCTGCGTGGCGTGGTTGAGCAGGGGCCGGTCTCCGCTCGCCTCGATCTGCTCCATCGCCCCGGACCGGACGTTCTGGTCGTGGCTCGACAGGGCCGCCGGGTCGTACGACGGACTCGACGCCAGTGTCAGGACCTCGCCGGTCGACGGGCGGACGGCGGCGACCGAGCCGACGAACGGCCCCTGCCCGGCGCCGCGCTGGAGTGCCGCGTACGCGACCTCCTGGGCGACCGGGTTCAGGGTCAGCTCGACCGAACCGCCCTGGGGCGTGCGGCCGGAGATGAGCCCGGAGATCCGCTGGGAGAGCAGCCGGGAGTCGGAGCCGTTGAGGAAGGAGTTCTGGGACTGCTCGATGCCGGAGGTGGCGAACTGCAGCGAGTAGTAGCCGACGGTGGGACCGAAGGCGTACGGGGAGGTGGGGTAGGTGCGCTCGAACTCGAAGCGGCCCTCGGTCGGCAGGGACAGGGCCAGGACGCGCCCGCCGGCGGTGATCTGGCCGCGCTGGCGCGAGTACTCGTCGAGCAGCATGCGGGTGTTGCGCGGGTCGGAGCGCAGCTCGTCGGCGCGGAAGACCTGCACCCAGGTGAGCTGGAGGAGCAGGGCCACCACCATGACCATGGCGGCGACCGCGACCCTGCGGATGGCGGTGTTCACGTCGCGCTCACCCGGACTTTCCGGGGCGCCGGCGCGGGGTGCGCATCATGCCGGTGGCGGCGTCGGCCAGGGCCGGTGCCTGACGCGGCGCGGGCAGCGGGCGGCGGGCGTCGTTGGACAGGCGCACGAGGATGGCCAGCAGCGCGTAGTTGGCGAGCAGACTCGAGCCGCCGTACGCCATGAACGGCAGCGTCAGGCCGGTGAGCGGGATGAGCGTGGACACGCCGCCCACCACCACGAACACCTGGATCACGATGGTGAACGCCAGCCCCACGGCGACGAGCTTGCCGAAGCTGTCGCGGATGGTCAGTCCCACGCGGATGCCGCGCAGGACGAGGATGAGGTACACCATCAGGACCGCGGCCAGGCCGATGAGGCCGAGCTCCTCACCGATGGTGGAGGTGATGAAGTCGGTGTTGGCGAACGGCACCTGGTCGGGGCGTCCGTTGCCGAGCCCGGTGCCGCCCATCCCGCCGGAGGCGAGCCCGAACAGCGCCTGCGAACTCTGGTAGCCGCCGGTGTCGAAGTAGGCGAAGGGATCCTGCCAGATCTGGAACCGCACCCTGACGTGGCCGAACAGCGCGTAGGCGAGCACGGCGCCGAAACCGACCAGCACCACGCCGATGAGCAGCCAGCTCACGCGCTCGGTGGCGACGTACAGCATGGTGAGCACGGTGGCGAAGATGAGCAGGGCCGAGCCGAGGTCGGTGTTGAACACCAGCACGCCGAGGGAGAGGAACCAGGCCACGAGGATCGGCCCGAGGTCGCGGCCGCGGGGGAGGTCCACGCCGAGCACGCGCTTGCCGGCGGTGGTGAACAGTTCGCGCTTCTCCACCAGGATCGACGCGAAGAACACGATGAGAAGGATCTTCGCGAACTCGCCGGGCTGGATGGTGAAGCCGGGGAGGATGATCCAGTTCTTGGCGCCGTTGATCTCGGAGAACCGCGCGGGCAGCACGGCGGGGATCGCCAGCAGGAGCAGACCGACGAAGCCCGTGGTGTAGCCGTACCGGGCCAGGACGCGGTGGTCGCGCAGGAAGTACAGCACCACGGCCATCACGGCGAGCCCGATGAGGGTCCACAGCAGCTGACGGGTGACGTTCATGCCCGGCGGGTCGGTGCCGGCGGCCACGGCGCGGGAGGCGTACGCCAGGTCGAGCCGGTAGATGAGCACCAGCCCGAGCCCGTTGAGCAGCGCGACCGACGGCAGTAGGACGGGGTCGGCGAACGGGGCGAGCCAGCGGATGAGCAGGTGCGCGATGCCGGTGAGGCCGAAGAACGCGAGCGTGATCCACAGCAGTTCCAGCGCGAGGTGCTGCTCCTGCGCGAGCTGCACCAGCAGCAGGGCGAACCCGACGATCACCGTCGCGGCGACGAGCAGGACGAGCTCCTTGCCGCGCCGGGGGCGGTCGGGCAGGGCCTGTCCGCGGGGGTTGGTGGCGGGACCGGTCATGTCAGCTCACCGCCCGGCAGTTCTCCCCGGGTACCTGCGGCGGAGCGGGGCGCGCCGGGGAGGACGGCGTGGCGCGGTCCTCCTCCGTGGCGGGGTCGGAACCCTCTCGCGTGGCGGGGTCGGAGCCCTCACGCGGGGCGGGGTCGGTGGGCGTGGTGCGGGTGTCACCCTCGGCGGGACCGGGCTGACCGGTGGTGGGTGTGGGGGAGGGGGACGACGACGGCGTCGCCTTCTCGTCCGTCCCCTCCGCGGGCTTCGGGTCCGACGTCTCACACGGCGGCAGGAGGTTGTCCGCCGCCAGCCGGACGACCTGCCCGGTGGCCTCGGACAGGCTGCCGGACGGCATCCCGGCACGCACGGACTCCCGTGCGGGTTCCCGCAGGTCACCGAGCGTGAACACATTACAGCCGCCGGGGATTGAGTCCGGCTCGTGCAGGGTGAGGTCGCCCTCCTCGTTGAGACAGGCGACGCGGCTGACCGAGGCGAGCGAGATGCCGAAGATGTCACCGGAGATGCCGCGCTTGACCACGACCTGATTGTCCTGCTCGGCGACGAAATAGTTACTGCGGATGAGCAGCGTCGACACGCCCACGACCCCGGCGATCACGACCAGCACCCCGACCACGCTGAGGGCGAAACGCCAGCGGCTGCCGCGGGGCGGGGCGGCGTCGAGCTCGTCGTCGTCGCCCCCGGGGCCGGTACTTCCCGACCGACCCGACTGACCTGGACCTCCCGGTTTCCCCGGGCCTCCGGGCCCTCTTCCCCCCGGACCACCCGGTCGACCGGCGTCCCCGGCCGACCCGCCGCCACGTCCGGTCCCGTGGCCCGCCGCGTCACCTGCGGCGCCGCCACCCGCGGCGCCGGAGTGCGAGGCCAGCTGGGCGCGGGAGAACGCCGCGGCCTTGCCCGCCGCGGTGTTGGCGAGCGGATCCGTCGCGGGGTCGACCACCGCCGGATCCTCCGACGCCGCACCCACCACCACGGGGACCACCGGGGTGTCCCTGGCCGACTCCACCACGTCGGCCACCACGACGGTGATGTTGTCCGGCCCGCCCGAACGGAGCGCCAGCTGCACCAGGCGGTCGGCCGCCTCCTCGACCGTGCCCGTGGCCAGCGTCTCGGAGATCGTGTCCGCACTCACCGGGTCGGACAGGCCGTCGGAACACAGCAGGTAGCGGTCGCCCACCCGGGCCTCGCGGGTGACGGCCGTCGGCTCGACCGGCTCGCCGGTGAGGGCCTTGAGGATGAGTGAGCGGCGCGGATGGGAATGCGCCTCGTCGGCGGAGAGCTCGCCGCGGTCGACGAGCGACTGGACGAACGTGTCGTCCTTGGTGATCTGCGAGAGCGAGCCGTCGCGCAGCAGGTAGGCGCGGGAATCGCCGACGTGGATGAGTCCCATGCGGCGGCCGTCGAACAGCAGCGCCGTGGCCGTGCAGCCCATGCCCTCGGTCTCGGGATGCGCGTCCACGTGCGCCGCGATCGAGGCGTTGCCCGAGGTCAGCGCCACGCTCAGTGCGCCGGTGAGGTCCTGGCCCGGATCGTCCTCGTCCAGCTTCGCGAGCTCCGCCACCACGTACTGGCTGGCGACCTCGCCCGCCGCGTGGCCACCCATCCCGTCGGCCAGCGCGAGCAGACGCGGACCCGCGTACGCCGAGTCCTCGTTGTTCTCCCGCACCATCCCCAGGTGGGACCGCGCGGTGTAGACGAGCGCGGGGGTCACGCGCGGAGCTCGATCACGGTCTTGCCGATCCGGATCGGCGTGCCGGCCTCCACCTTCACGGGCGTGGTGACCCTCGATCTGTCCAGATACGTTCCGTTGGTCGAACCCAGGTCCTCGAGGAACCAGTCAGGACCGTGTGGCGACAGTCTGGCGTGCTGGTTGGACGCATAGTCGTCGTCGATCACGAGGGTGCACGAGTCGGCCCGGCCCAGCAGGACCGGCTGTTCGGTCAGCGTGATGCGCGTGCCGGCCAGCGCCCCCTGCGTCACCACCAGGTAGCGGATCGCCTTGGAACCGCGGGCCAGGAACCCGCCCCGCTTCTCGCCGCGGCCGCCCGAGCGCATGCCGACGTTGCCGAACACGTCGGTCTTGAGCGCACGCAGCGTGAGGTAGATGAACAGCCAGAGCAGGACCAACAGGAGCCCACGGGAAAGCTGCAGAACAAGTCCCTGCATGACCTGGGCCTCCTCTCGGGCGTCGGTCTGGTCACCTCATGTCATCGTGGCCACGGTAGACCAACGCGTGACCGCCCCCGGTGGTTCCGGGGTTCTTCGCTGACGTAGAGGTTAGTCGAAACGGACCGTGATCTCGGAGTGCCCGACGCGGATCACGTCTCCGTCCGCCAATTGCCAGTCCTGAACCGGGCCGTCGTTGACGCTGGTGCCGTTGGTCGATCCGAGGTCGGTGAGCAGGGCGTCCCGGCCGTCGAAGTGGATGTCGGCGTGCTGACGGGACACTCCAGTGTCCGGCAGACGGAAGGCGGCGTCCTGGCCGCGGCCGAGCAGGTTGGATCCCCGCTGCAGGCGGAACGTGCGACCCGAGCCGTCCTCCAGGTGCAGCGTCACGGTCAGTGACGTGCGGCCCTGGGTGATGCGGGTCGGCGCGTCCGACGGCCCGCCCCAGCCGGCTTCGCGGCCGGCGCCGGCATCGTGACCGGCGCCGGCTCCCTGGTCAGCGTCGTAAACGGCTCCCCGGCCGGCGTCATGGCCGGCCGACTGCGCGGAGACGGGATAGTTGGAGGCGGGTGCCTGCATGTCGTTGCTCTCCTCGCTCGCACTCGACGGTTCCCGGCCGGGCGACGACGGTGCCGGGTGGTCCCGGTCCGGCGCCGGGGCGGCGGCCGAGATGTGGAACGGAACGGCGTCGGGGTCCACGACCCCGTCGATGCGCATCTGACCGGTGTGGAGGTCGTCGCGCTCCACGAAGGTCACCGCGACCGGTCCGTACGTTTCCCACCCCTGCTCGGTGATGTGGTCCGACAGGTGACGGGAGAAGGTCTTGACCGCCAGGGCCTCGTCCTCGGTGAACGAGGCGTAGTCCGAGCGCGCCAGCGTGATGGTGTAGCTGTTCGACACCAGGAGGTGGCCGTCGACCACCTTGAGCGACGCCTCCGCCTGCTTCCGCAGCTGCGACTCCACCTCTGCTGCGACCACCTTGCCGCCGAAGAGGCGGGCGAACGCGTCGCCCACGGCGCCCTGCAGTGTTCGCTCGAACTTGCCGACGATTCCCACGCCTCGCCTCCTCTCTCAGACCTCACACTCCGGGTCGGGTTCCTTATGTCAACTGGGTGTTGCGGCTGTGCCTTCCGGCGTCGTTACCCGGCGGGCACGACAGGCCGAACCGTCTGACAACGGCATCCGGTCGATCATAGAGGTGGAGACGGCCTTAAGCACGCTTGAGCGGTGGTCCCGTTCTCCCCGCCTGACGCCCGGTGTCGGCGCACACCCCCTCCGACCTGCCGATTAGTGACGGTAGAGCGCGGCGTGTTACCGTATCTGAGCGTTACTCGGGCGAGTGGCGGAATGGCAGACGCGCTGGCTTCAGGTGCCAGTGTCCTTCGGGACGTGGGGGTTCAAGTCCCCCTTCGCCCACCATGGGCGGTTAAGCCCAATCGTAGCCGCAGGTCACAAAGTCGTGACCTGCGGCTACGTTGTTTTTCGGGGATGAAGGGGCTCTATTGACAACTGGGTGGGAGGCTAGGGGGCCGCTCCCGCTTCGTTGGTGAAGCGCCCCGGGTTTGATGGAGACATCGATTACCCGGGAAGGGGTCATCAACGCTATGGGAGCACCTCGCAAGTATCCGGATGAGCTTCGTGAACGAGCGGCGCGGATGGCGCTGGAAGCACTGGCCGACCCCGGCTGGGCGCGCGGTGCGATCATGCGGACCGCCGAAGAGCTCGGCGTGCACCGCGAAGCACTTAGGACCTGGGTCCGCAAAGCCCAGGCCGCGGGCGAGGAGCGAGATGCTAGGCGTGAGCCGACGGCTTCAGCTCGCAAGAGTGGTGGCGACCGTGCTTTCCCTCTGGTTTCCCTACGAGCGAACGCTCGGCAGCCGAAAAGAGCCGGTCCCGTCGGACCACCGAACCGCGTAGCGCGCGCGGGGGTTCTGCCGATGGAACACATTGGTCGCGGCAGGGCTGTCAGCGTGGGGCCGTAGACGCACTCGAACGTGCCCCGGGCCCCGAGGCGATGCCAGGGGAGGGCGACCGCGGCAGCTTGTCGAAACGCAACTTATCGGCGTGGCCCCGTGGCCTGGGAATTACGGGCCGCCCCTCGCCTTAGATTAGGGCGTTCCCACTGTTTCCACGGTGTCCCGGAGGTCGGTGTAGGTGCACTCGGTGACACCAGGCAGGGCGGCCAGGCGGTGGAGGACGATCGACTTCTGGCCCGGGACTTCTGTGTTGAGAACGCGTGTAGGTACGACGAGGAAGCGCCAATGATCCAGGTTCAGCGGATCCAGGTCAGCCATGTCAGTGACGTCGAGGACGCAGACGACGTACACATCGGCTTGACGCCGAGACGCAGGCTCGTACCGGCCGGTGTGTGCATCCCACGCGAGGGTCTCGGGGATGCTCACGGTGGGGGTGGGGGCCTGTGTTTGCGCCCAGCTCTGCAGGAACGAGACCGACTTGACCTCCACCCGCAGTCCGCTTTCGGTGACGATGTCGACGGCGTCCCATTCGACGCGTACGCCGGCGTGAGTGACTCCGAGCGCGCGAGCGACGAGATACTCGGCGAACAGGCCGCGGACGGTGTTGTCGAGCAGGCTCGACATCGACCATTGCCAAAAGTCGATCACCGGCCCGCCTGGGAGATTGCTGCCGTCAGCGGTGAGGGGCTCGTCGCCGGTCATTCGCGCCGGCACGATCACGCCGTGTGGCTCGATTGTGCGTCGAACAGTGAGGTCCGCCCGGCCTGCGGGGCCTGTCTCAGGGGGTGTCACATCTCATCCTCGATCAGCTAATGGCGCGCCCGAGCGTCGACGAGCGCTGAGGGCGATCCGTTCACGTCGCAGGGGCCAGAAACGTCGATCCTCTGCACAGTTGCACCCCGCTGATCTGCGTAATTGACGGAATGCAACATTATCGGCACTTCCCCGCGCAGGCGGAGGCTCCGTAGGGCACGCTTGCCGGCGCCCGCTTGGTCAATTCTGGCAAGTCCCGGTCATACGGCCCGAACTGATGCAGTGGTGTTGCGCTCGATGGTCAGGAGTTCGAGCAGTTCGTCCTCGGTCACGACTTCGATCGGCTGTCCCTTGGCCCGCAGTTCGAGGGCTTTGCGGGCTTTGCCGGTCTGAAATTCGGCCAGGTCGTCGCCGCGGAATCCATCGCCGATCACCAGCACGGTGGTTTTTCGCGTCAACCCTTTGGCGGGTGTGGCCCCGACGCGTGCGACCGCGTCACACGCGTCTTGTCTCGACATGCTGCCCAAGCCTCCAGTGAAGACCACAACCTGCCCGTAGAGGGGATGGTCAGGATCGGCGTCGATGGACGCCTCGGGAATGACTAATGGGCCGCGAGCAGCGTGATTGGTGGAGCGGAGAGCGCGTGTCTGCCTGCAGGGGTCCCAGCCGCCGGCAAAGAGGCGACCGAGGTTCACCGTCAGCGCGGTGGTCAGGTGGGTCAGGTCTGCACACTCGTTGCGGTCGGCGAGCGCGAGCAGGACACCGGCGCAGGCGCGGGTATCTGCCAGGGCGTCGTGATGGCGTTCCAGCGGCACGCCCAGGTGGGAGGCCACGATCGGCAGTCGGTAGGACACCAGGTCCAGGGCCTGCCGGGCCATGACGTACGTGCATCCGTAGGTCCACTCCGGCCACGGGTGGCCAGATGTTTCGCATGCGTAGCGCACCACGCTGGTGTCGAAGGAGGCGTTGTGCGCCACGACGGTCTTGCCGTCGAGATACTGCGAGATTTCGGGCCACAGCTCACCGAACCGGGGCTTGTCCTGGACCATCTCCGGGGTGATGCCGTGAATGGATACATTGCGGGCAAAGAACTCGTCGTGCCCCTCGGGGGGACGGACCAGCCAGCTCCGTTCGTCGGTGACGACGCCGTTAGTGACCACTGTCGCGCCAAGCGAGCAGATGCTGGCACGGCTGGAGTTGGCAGTTTCGGTGTCGAAGGCGACGAAGGTCATCTCGGAGCTCATCGGCCACCCACCGGCAGAGGCCGAGCATCCGGACTGGAATCATCGTTGAGGTAGTACCTGAACTGTCGGGGATGATTCTTCGGCGATCCTGGGTCTCGAGGCAGTGGGTAGGCCGCGGTGAGACGAATCGATTCCAGCTTGCCCCACCCGGTGGCCAGATCTTTGACGGTGACTCCGAGAGCGAAAGCTGCGCGCCCCTGGCCTTCCCGTGAGGCCCGGGGGTTGGGGGTTCGGGTGGTGAGCAATTCAAGGTCGGGCCATCGTGGTTCGGTCAGTGCGCCCAGTCCTTGCCGCTCAGGCGATTCGAGAACCGCGTTGAACCGGTTCTTCAGCTCGGCGATCTCGGCTTCAACTTTGCCGAGAGTGTCGTCCACGGTGAAGTAGCCGGCGATCTCCGCCTGGTCCACTTCGGGCATCGGGTCGTCCGTCGTCTTGACGACGAGCCGGCCCGAAAGAAGCCTCTGGAGTAGCTCGCGGTCGTCACGTTCGACTGTCCAGCCGCCGAGCTGGCGGGGCAAGTCGGCGGCGCCGTTGACGTCGATGAGGCAGATGTAGAAGCAATCTGCCGACAGTTCGACGCACGCCACGGGCGGGAGGTAGTCCATGCGTCCCCTTGAGGTTCCGGAGGGGTGTTCACATGGAAAGCTACCGCGGAGGGCATCCGCGATGGCCGGTTTCTAAATTTCTTCGAAGAAGTCCTCGTCGATCCGGTGCAGCACCACGGTATGCGATTCCTGGACCCCGACGCCGTACTGGACCAGGAGGCGAGCCAGTCGAGCTCCGTCGATGAGTTCGATGCGGGCGTTGATTCGCTCGGCTTCCAGTAGGGCGCCGCGGGTGAACGAAGAGGTGGTGATGAAGACGCCTCGATCGCCTTGCTTGCCCAGGAGGGCGCACCACACCCGGGTAGCTGTTCGGCAGGAGCTCCAGAAGGACTATGAGCACGTCTTCAAAGTGGCCCACCAAGAGCACGTCGGCGGCCTCGGCGCCTGCAATGCGTGGCTGCTCCGCAGTGGCTCTGAAACCGTCTGCGACCTCTGCGAAAAACTCAGTTTCGTTCATTCATTCCACCCTTCATGTGCGGTGCGGGGTGTTGCGGGTTGGCCGTCGATGATGTTGCCGTCGGTGGTGATACCTCGCCAGGATCGCCCCGAGAACCAGACGATGTCGCCGGGGGTGACGACAGCTGAGGGCCGAGGGCTTTCGGTCAGGGCCGCAGCGACCGGGGTGAAGGTGCTGTCGAGCCGAACCACCAGGCCTTTCCGGTGGTCTCGCGGGCCCAGAGTGTTGAGCAGGTCCCGCAGATGCCACGGGTCGGGTGTCTGCGGATCTTGGAGGTGCTGGCCGAGTTCGGTGGGGTCGAGGGTGAGCCACATTCCAGTTTCTGTGGCCCCGCCGGTACCGGGGCAGTAGGGCAGTCGATGCGCGGTTGTCTTGGCGAGGGACGCATCGAAGCGGATGAGAAGATTGGCGCAGAGAACCCATGCACCCTGTTCGGTGCGCCCGACGGCGCTTTCGGGGCGGGGGAGTCCGAAGGACGGCCCGACGGCCCAGTGGCCGTGATGGTCGTACAGTGCCAGCCGGAAACGGTTGAGAGATGCTTTGTCTGTCCTGTGGTTGACGGCGTCGGACATGTCGTCCCAGCTCAGCTCACGTCCCACCACCAACAGGCCTTCCGTCACCCGGGCCAGTGAGCCAACGTAGGCGATCTCTGGAGGAAGTGGGACAGGATCGATCTCGCCGTCGGCATCGAAGCGCCTGAGGCGCTGGCCACCAGTGACGAGGTGGCGTCCGATCGCTACCGCGGACCTCCATCGCACCGGGCCGAGGTCGTGGAGTTGCGCCGCCCCGGCATCGGTGGTGTCGACTGAGTAGAGGGTGTGTTCGTTTTGGAGCCACAGTCTGTGTGCGCCGACGTGAGGCGTGAACCTGCTGGGGTGGCGACTCACCGGCAGCGGCAAGAGGAGTTCTTCCGCCGGTGTTGAGTCCGTGGCACGGCGTCGTTGCAGGATTGGTCGGAAGCGGTCGCTGGCCCAGAGTTCGTCATCGAGAACGGCCAGCCCTCCGGGCTCGAAATCCTTGCGCAGGTGCGGTGGGTCGGCGGCGTCGATGTCCAGGTCGAGGGCCACAGCGATGGGGTAGGCGTAGTCGGCGGTGCTGCGCCGCACCATGTGGGCAGCAAACCCGGCGGGGCACACGGGCTCGTTGGACCAGGCGTTACCTGGGAGCGGTCCTCGCTCGAGGTCGGCGGGCATCGGTCCGGTGAGGCGGTTGACTCGGATCCCGGTGACCGCCGCCCGGGTCGGAGGAAAAGCGTCGACGGCCGCGGCGTCGTGAAGGACCGCGAAGTGTCCTGTTACCAGGACGTGTCCGATCATCGGTCGCGGTGAGGACCACTTGGCGTACCACCCATCGCCACGAAGGATGGTGGGCCAGCGCAGAACCCCGTGATGGTCGGGTCGTGGGGAGCCCTTGCCGATGGGTTCGGCGGTAGCGCGGACTTCGGCAGGTTCTGCCCCCATCGGGGAGGGGTCTTCGAAGAACGTCAGATGCACCTCGACGGTGTCGCCTACTCGCGGTTGCGGGAGCTGACCGTCGGCGATCACTAGCTCATCGAGCCGGGCACGCAGGTGCCGCCCGCGCCGATCGGCGGGCAGAGGTTCCGGATCGGGGTCTGCCACGAGCTGGCCGGTGAACCGGGTCGGGATCCACTCGCTGTTGGGTGGGATCGGCTCAGGTGGGCCAGTTTCGCCTTCCCAGCAGAACGCCGACTCTTCGCACTGGGTGAAGGTGAGGTTCTCGAGCCAGGCTTCCCAGGTCCCGTCGGCGGCAGCGACCTTCACGAGCACTCCGGTGTGTACGTCGACCGAGATCTCGACGGCTCCGAATCCGTCACCTGGGTCACCTGCCGCCACCACGGTAGGTCGGCCCAGGTGCGTGGAATCGGTGAGCGGGCCAGACGGGAATCCGTAGCCCAGGGCCTGCTCGGCATTGTTCGGCTGATCAATGAGTAGAGCGGCGTACCCGGAGGCGTTCAGAGACCTGACGTCGAACCGGGTGGCGGTGTCGTCGGCGGCGACCTGCCACACCGTCCCGTCATTGAACAGCGTCCGTCGCCCGTCCGCGTGGTCGAGGCGGACACGAGAGGCCCCGGCTCGTGTGAGCCGGCTCCGGCCGGGGCCGGCGTGCAGATTGGCCCGCGGATCATCCATCACCCAAGACAGGATCGACGGGGCAGGCTCTGTTCGGGGCCGCACCACCAGATCTGCCTCGAACGCGGTATCGGCACCGCGGGCGAGCAACCCGCCGACATCAGACCAGGTCGGTGTCATGACGCTAGCCTAGGGCGGGTCGACGACGCACTGCGGGCCGCTTTGGCGGACAGGGAGGGGGGAATACGGTGGTTACACCTCTTTGCCCTGCTTGGAGTTAGTGCCCCCGGTCCACCCCGTTTCGACCCGGACCAGCATATTGATCAGAGAAACCGTGAGATTGTCGACAGTGAACGGGAGCCCTGCTTCGTTGAGCTGCCTCAGCTCGTTGTGTAGAGACTCAATCCACTGCGATGAAATCGGGTTCGCCTGCGGGTCGACACGGCGTCGAGCCACGTCGATTGCCCGGAGAAGGTCTGAAGCTCTCTGATCGCATTAGATGACAGCCTTTCAGGGGGAGCGGTTCATTTCCTGGTTGTCACTGTGATGAATGCGAGCACCGCAGCCGAGACTCGATGACTCTTGCACTACTACCGGGAAAGCCGGGAACGTTTGCGGTGTCAGGGTTTCGGCTCGGGTCTGTCCGTCGTTGCTGGTCCAGCGGTCACCGGCTCCTCCGGTCGTGGTGGGAGATGACGGTAGAGGGTGGTGCGGGTGATGCCCGTCTTGGTGATGATCTCGGCGATGGTGTGTCCGTTGTCCCTCAAGTGCTCGGCGTAGGCCAGTTTGTCGGGGTCCACTACTGAGGGGCGTCCTACTCGGCGTCCCTTCGCGGTGGCTACGGCTCGGGCGTGTGCGGCTCGCTCGAGGGTGTAGGTGCGTTCCATTTGCCCGAACAGGGCCAGCAGCACAACTGCGAGTTGGGACATCGGGTCGTCCGGGTTGGTCGAGTCGATTCTGATCGGGTCCGCCAGGTTGCGTATCCCTATCCCTCGCTCGGACAGTTCGTGGATCAGGTTCAAGGTGGCGCGCACGGTTCGCCCGAGTCGATCCAGGGTGTGCACCACGATCACGTCTCCGTCGCGGGCGTACTCCATGACCGCGCGCAAGCCGGGGCGGTCGACCGTGGCCCCGGACTTCTTGTCCACATAGATGCGATCGGTGTCGATGCCTTCTCGGCGCAGGGCGTCGATCTGCCGATCCAGGTCCTGTTTGGCTGTTGACACCCGCGCGTACCCCAACTCCATGCGGTCAGCGTACCGAAAGTTGCATCCGAACTGCTCCGTTGGGACGCGATAATGGACTCTACTTTTGGAACGCATTTCTCATGTGGACTTGATCGCTTTGTGGCGGTCTTCTGTGGCTACTTCTTGGCGGCGACGTACCAATCGGGCGTTCTGGCCGGAAGAATTAGAGCGAGTCGGCGGCTCACGGGTGCGTGGTGGGGTTTGCGTCGGTTTTGTCAGAGTCCGAATGCTCCGCCGCTGATCAGGATGAAGGCGCCCAGGCCGATCAGGACAGTCGGGAACAGGATATGTTCCCAGCGCTCTAGGACTTCGGCGATCGGTCGGCGGGTGGCGACGAACTTGGCCAGGCCCACCAGTCCCGCCACCAGCACCAGGAACACGATGCAGTAGGCAACTACGGCTCCCGTGCCCACGTTGAGAAAGACGGGGACGTAGACGCCGATGTTGTCGCCGCCGTTGGCGAAGGTTACGCCGGCCACGGTCCATACTGCGACGTTCTTGCCCTCGATCTTTGCGTCGTCGTCGTCATCATCGTCCCCGCGCCAGGCCTGCCACGCGGCCCGCAGTCCCAAGCCCAGTGGGATCAGCCCGAAGTAAGGGATGGCCCCCGGGGGCAGGAAGGCTCCCGCGCCCAGGGAGACGAGCACTGCGGCGCCGAGAATGCCGACGAAGCCAAGATACTGGCCGGCCAGAATGCGTGCGGTGGTGCCGCGTTGGCCTGCTCCGCGGGCGAAAAACAGCGACAGGACGATGATGTCGTCGATGTTGGTGGCAATGAACAGGCCGATCGCCTGCAGGGCCGAGGGCAGGATCATGCCTGCACCTCCGTGGCGTGACAACCCGGCACTGAGCAGTCGGGCTCCAAGCAGGGGGCGTTTTCGTTGACCGCGAGGGTGACCTCGACCAAGGAGGATAGCGACCGCGCCAAGTGCGGGTCTGCGATCTCGTACCGGGTCTGGCGGCCTTCGGGCACTGCGACAACGATCCCGCAGTCGCGCAGGCATGCCAGATGGTTCGACACGTTCGACCGTGTCAGCTCCAAATCGCGGGCCAGCTCCGCCGGGTAGGCCGGCTGCTGCAGCAAGGTCAGCAGTATCCGGGACCGCGTCGGGTCGGCCATCGCCCGCCCTAACCGATTCATCACATCCACACGCGAATCAATAGTCAGCACTTGTTGAACTATACAGCATCTGCTGAACTGTTGTGACAACGCCTTAAAAATCTAAAGGTTTTCAAGACACCCGACACCGTCCAGGACAGCGACCACTTTTGAGCAGTTTTCCTGGCTCTACGGCCAACCCGCCGGTGTCTCATTAAGTCATCTTGGCGACATTCGTCTCAGGGTCGGCTTCGGTAGGGGTTTATGGGGCAGAATCGCGCTATGAGGCATTTGGGGTACACCCGCGTGAGTACCGCGAGTCAGGATGCGCAGTTGCAGTTGGATGCACTCGTGGATTCCGGGGTGCAGAAGCGGGATGTGTTTGCGGATGTCACCTCGGGGAGCCGGGCCGCGATCGAGCGCCCGGGGATGAAGCGGCTGTTGGACTACGTCGAGTCCGGCGATACCGTCGTGGTGTGGCGCATTGACCGTCTCGGCCGCTCCCTGATCGATGTCCTCAATACCGTGAACCTGCTTCGCGACAAGGGCGTGAAGATCCGGTCGGTCTCGGACGGCATCGACCCGGAGACCACCTCCGGCCGGTTGATGTTGGGCATGCTCGCCACCCTGGCCGAGTACGAGCGCGAGCTCATCACTGAACGCGTCAATGCCGGCATCGCCGCGGCGAAGCAGAACGGCACCAGGTTCGGCCGGCCCCCGGTCGACCCTGCGGTGATCGCCGAAAAACTCGACATCGCCCAGGGCGCCCGACGAAAGGGTCGCACCGCCGCCGAAGCCGCCAGCTTGGTCGGATGGTCCCGCGCCACGCTCTACCGTCACCAGCAAGCCGCCCGAGCCCTGGAGGTACTGGAACGCTGATGCAGGCAGCCACCTTCAGGTATCGCCGCTAGGACGCCGCCTCTAAGCGGTGCGATTTGCCGGTACACCCGTGCGGGACGATATGACGTCTACCGTCGCCGCTGTGTCACAGGGTCCACTTCGGCGTTTATGAAACGTCTTCCCGTCGGGTCTAATATCTACTGATACAGATTCCGGGCGAAAGGGTCTCTTCGATGGCCGACCGCCCGCGATCTGGAAGTCGGACGGTCAACGTTGTACCGCGCCCTCCAACGACATACGACGTAGACGAGGAAGGGGAAGCGACATGGATGGGTGGTCGCCAGTGTGCGGCAAGGGGCGCATCGCAGCGTTGCTCGAGACCGGGACCGTGGGTGCTGTCCGAGATCTCTTTCCCTACGGGGTGCGGATCCTGTGTCCGATCACGCTCCATACGGGCCGCGACGTGGCCGGGTGGAGCTCATGGCATGAGGTCGCTGAGCGTGTAGGTGCGCAGTATCCGCCCCGCCGTGGATTGACATCGATGATCGACAGCGCCAACACCCCGGAGCTGGCCATGGATGTGGATCGCCTGGTCGGGTGCAGCGCTGGTCCTGCCATCGAGATCGCGCAGCGCTACTGCAGCACCGCGTCTGTCCTGCAGTGGAAAGCCGCGATCTGGACAGTGAACGGCGATCCAATCGGAACATCCGACGCCGCACGCACTATCACTATCGTCGATGACGGCGACTATGGCAGCTCCTACGACTACCAGCTGGTATCAGCTTCCACGGCGGCTCTCATGGACCCGTTCCTCCACCCCGAACCATCCTTCTTGTGGTCCGACGACGAGACACTGTTCCTCGAGATTCAACCCGAGACAGGATGGATTGAGGTCTACTCGACTAGGCCGGATCTGGTCGAGGAGGTGCGAAGCGACACCCAGTGGGAAGTAGTCCCGCTGACCCGCGACCTCCCGCAGTCGTAGCAATAGCGCCTCCCGCGAATCTTGCTCGCGGTAGGCACTGCAGCACGACACCGGACCGCCAGCCAGTACTGGCAGAAACCCGCCACCGAGCGCCGGGAGCTGATGCACGGTTAGGTGACAGGGTTAGTCACGCGGTCTGAAGGGCCTCGTCGGTCATGATGGTCTCGAATTCAATGGGGGCCAGTCTGCCGAGGCGGTCCTGCCGTCTACGACGGACCCGGCCATCAGGTTGGTCGCAGTCGGCTGATGGGTGGTTACACCTGGCGCCCGGCGTCTTCGGCCCGCAGGATCGCCGGCAGAATTACGTGTGGCTCGGGGATCTTCCCGGGCGTGACGCGGTGCCGGAACACCCAGTAGCTCCATGCCTGGTAGCAGAGGATCACAGGCAGCGCCACGACCGTGATGACGGACAGTACGCCGAGGGTATAGGTGCTGTGCGCCGCGGACTGCACTGTGATGTCAAAGGCGCTGTCGATAGTGGACGGCAGCAGAACCGGGAACATGGCCAGGAAGATCGCGGCCAGTCCGAAAAGGCCGGTGCCAGCGTAGCCGGTAAACGCGAGCCCTTCCTGGCCCCCACGTGCCTGAGTCCACCCGATGCCGCCAGAGGCCACGGCAAGAAGGGCGACCGTCCACCCCAGCGGTCCGGCATCGTGCTCGACCTGCACCATCACTATCCAGAGAAGCAGTGACAGCAGGTAGAGAGGGGCCCACCGGACGGCGAATCGGGATGCGCGCTGCCGCACTGGCCCGTCGGACTTTAGCGCCAGGAATGTGGCGGAGTGGGCCAGGGCGAACCCAACCACGGCGAGGCCACCGACGAGGGCAGGCCACGAGAGCCAGGCAAAGGGGCCGCCGACGCGGTCGCCATTGCCGTCGATCGGCAGCCCGATCGAGGTGAGGGCGAGCAGCGCGCCGATGAAGAAGGCGACCACCGCGGAACCGAGGCCGATCATGTACGTCCAGAACGTTGCCCAGGCTTTCGTGGCGACCTTGCCGCGGTACTCGATACCGACGGCCCGCAGGATGAGTCCGAGCAACGCGAGGGTCAGCGGCACGTAGAGGGCGGACAGCAGTGCGGCGTACCAGGGCGAGAATGCGGCGAAGAGGGCAGCAACGGCGGTGACCAGCCATACCTCGTTGCCGTCCCAGACGGGGCCGATGGTGTTGAGCATGACGCGACGGTCACGCTCACTGCGGGCCGAGAAGATCATGTGCATGCCCACGCCCAGATCGAATCCCTCGAGCAGGAGGTACCCGGTCCATAGGAGGGTGATGACGACAAACCAGATGATTGCCAGGGGTTCCATGGTTGTTCCTCGTCTCGCGACTAGTAGGCAAACGCCAGCACGTCGTCGTGCTTGCCGTCTGGGTCGTCGACGTCGTCGTCCTTACCTACGAGTTCGGGCATTGCACTGGCGGCTCCACCGCGCGTGTACCGCACCAGCAGGTACACCTCCACAACCAGTAGTACCCCGTAGACGGAACCCAGAGAGATGAGGGAGAACAGCAACTCCCCGGCGGTCACACCGGGAGATACGGCTGCCTGGGTGTACATGTACACGGAGTCGGCGCCGGTCACGGCGGGGTTCGGGGCCACGACGAACGGTTGTCGACCCATCTCAGTGAAGATCCATCCGGCGATGTTTGCGGCGAACGGGGCGAGGATTCCGGCGAGCGCGAGTCGCATGAGCCCGCGGGAGGCGGGGACGGTGCCGCGCCGGGTGAGCCACAGGGCAACCGCTCCGGCGGCGGCGACGATGCCACCGAGGCCGATCATGAGGCGAAAGCCCCAGTAGGTTACCCACATCACGGGGACATACTCGATCTGGGCGCCTGCACGGTCGCTGTACAGGGCATCGTCCGGAATCGTCTCGCCGTAGCGGTTCACATACTCGGGTTCGAGGTCGCGGATACCCGGCATGTCGACGCCCCACTCCCCGGTGGCGAGGAACCCAAGAACGCCGGGGACCTCGATAAGTGTGGTGACGTCGCGGCAGTCCGTGGATCCCGGATCGCCCAGGGAGAGCACCGAGAAGGAGGAGCCGGAGTGGCAGGCGGCCTCGGCGGCGGCCATCTTCATGGGCTGCTGTTCGTACATGAGTTTGCCCTGGATGTCGCCGGTGACGATTGTGCCGAGGAACCCCGCTATGGCGATTATCGCGCCAAATCGCAGGGACCAAGTCCAGACGCCATGGTCGGTGCGGTCACGTCCCGGTATGTCCTTGGCCTGCCCCACGATCACGTGCCCGCGCTCGTCGACGGTGTCGATCCCGTCATGCCGGCGGCGCCACAGGTGGTACCAGGCGATCCCGAGCAGGAACATTCCTCCCACCACGAGCGAACCAAAGACGGCGTGGGTGAACGCTGCGAGTGCGGTGTTGTTGGTGAGCACGGCCCACACGTCCGTCATCACCGGCCGGCCGTCCTCGCCGAGCTCGACACCCACGGGGTGCTGCATCCACGAGTTTGCGACGATGATGAAGTAGGCCGAGACCCAGGATCCGATCACCGCGCACCACAGGGCCGCGAGGTGCACTCCCTTGCGTAGCCTGCCCCAGCCGAATATCCAGACACCGAGGAAGGTCGATTCGAGGAAGAAGGCGAGCAGGCCTTCGAGGGCGAGTGGGGCGCCAAACACGTCTCCGACGAACCGGGAGTATTCGCTCCAGGCCATTCCGAACTGGAATTCTTGGACCAGACCGGTGGCTACGCCGAGGATGAAGTTGATGAGGTAGAGCTTCCCCCAGAATTTGGTCATCCGGAGGAATTTCTCCTGGCCGGTACGCACCCAGACGGTGTGCATCACGGCGACCATCGCCCCGAGTCCGATAGTGAGCGGGACCATGAGGAAGTGGTAGACGGTCGTGATGCCGAACTGCCAGCGTGCGATCTCGACAACGTCCATAGGACGCTAACCCCTTTCGCCGGATCGGGTGCCGTGTTCACCCGCCATCAATATTCTACACAGTGTCGAACTACTTCGACCGGGGATCGAAATGCTGTCGCCGCTGATAGAATCCGGCTACACAGCAGGAGGAGAGGATCACCGTGGCGACCCTGGGCGAGTTGGAGCGTGCCGTGATGGACGTGATCTGGGACCACGGTGGGCTGGTGACGGCATACGACGTCAAGGACGTGCTCGACAGCTCCCGGGAGCGCCCGCCCGCCGTGACCACCCTGCTCACGGTCTTGAGCCGCCTTGCCCGCAAAGGTCTGGTCGTCTCGGATCGCACCGCCCGCCCCCACCGCTACCGCGCCGTGGCCACGCGGGAGGAGTACATCGCGGAACTCATGCACGAAGTCCTGGGTGACTCTCGGGACCGGCACGCAGTACTTGCACGATTCGTCGGCGGTGTCTCCAAGGAAGAGGCGGCGGCGTTGCGCACCCTACTGAAGGGCCACGGCTGATCCTCCAGACGGCGATGTCCACCGGTGACGTGGGGCTCCTGTTGGCTGGGGTCGCTGTGGCCCTGGCGTGGCCGGTGCCGGTCCTGTTGGCTCGCGCACGCTGGCCGATGCACGCCCCGGCTCGCGCGCTCCTTCTCTGGCAGGCCATCGGGTTGGCCGGCGGGGTCTCGATGATCGGGGCGCTCGCGCTGATCGGCCGCGCGGTCGCGCCGATCCATTCCCTGGCCGCAGTCGTCCCCGCAATCCTGCTGGGCTGCTACCTTCTCGCGCACCTGGGTGCGACCGTCGTCCAGGTCACGCGGCAACGGCGCCGACATTTGACGCTGCTCCAACTACTCACAGCGCCCCACCCGACCCGCGCGCGAACGCGGGTTATCGATGAGGCCGCACCAGTGGCATATTGCATCCCCCGTGGCGCCGGTTCTGTCACGGTGCTCTCCCAGGGACTTCTCGACAACCTGGATCCAGATGAGCTCGAGGCCGTGATCGCCCACGAACGCGCGCACGTGGAGCAGCGGCACGACATCTTGCAGCTGGCATTCCGGGCCTGGCGGTCAGCGTTACCGGGGCTGCCCACAGCGGTCCTCGCGGAGACGGAGGTCGCCGCGATGGTGGAGATGTTGGCCGACGACCAAGCTCGCCGCGAAGTACGCGACGAGGTGGTGGCCCGCGCGATCCTGCGGGTCGGTGCCGCCGACGGTAGCGGTGAGACCGACAGCGTCGGCGACGACGACCGCAGCGGGAGCAGCAGGAACGAGCGCGGCTGCGGCCACCAGGCCTCCTGCCGCGGCGGCCGCATGAGCGATCGACTCCGCCGTCTCGGTGCCCCGGCCCCCGGCCATGAGTGAACGATGCGGATCTGACGGCTCGCTCCGGCTCGTTCAGCTGAGTCGGACCACCTGGTCCTCGGGCCGCCGGTCGTTGTGGCGGTGTGAAACCAGGATCACCACCTTGTCGTGGGCGGCGGTACGGAGATCTTCCATCATGGCGTCGGCTGTCGGCGCGTCTAGGTGCGCAGTCGGCTCGTCGAGCAGGAGAACGTCGGCGCGCGTGAGCAGTGCCCGTGCCACCGCCAATCGTTGACGCTCCCCTCCTGATAGGGCCCGACCGCCGGCCCCGACCCGGGTGTCCAGACCGTCGGGGAGCGCGTCGAGCAGAACGGTCAAACCGACCCGCTCGAGAACCCGCCGCAGTGCGGCGTCATCGGGGGCCTGGGTGGCCGGCCTGGATAGGAGGAGATTGCCGCGCAGGGTGGAGTCAAAGACGTAGGCGTCCTGCGGGCACCAGGCCACGCGGGATCGCCATTCCTTTTCGGCGAACGTCGTGATCGGAGAGGTCTCGGCCCAGATCGTGCCGCCACTGAGGGGCAGTGCCCCCATCACGGCGGATAGCAGCGTGGACTTACCCGATCCGGACGGCCCGTCGAGGAACAACCAGCACCCCGTGCGCGCGACAGCATCCACCTCCGCCACGGCCGGTCGCGCAGTGTGCGGATACCGAGCAGTAACCTTCTCCAGCGTCACCGAATTCACGGGGCCGTTCGGCGCGCCAACGCCCCATGCGGTCTGCGGGAAGGGGCCCAGTACGGAGCCGAGGCTCTGCAGCAGTGATCGCACGGACGGCACTCGGTGCACTGCCGAGGCCCACGCGGCGAGAGACTCACCCAGCGCCAGGCACAGGAGGGCAATCACACTGGCTCGTTCTGCACCCACCGACGGATCGGACACTGCCACGAGCACCGCTAGGAGGCCCGTGCCTGCTGTCACCGCCGCCGTTCCGAGCCCTGTGCCGCGGGTGGCGCGCCGTTCGGCGGCGGCCTGTTTCCGGTTCAGCTCGTCGAGTTGGTCGACCGCCGCCGCTGCCACTCCATTACCGCGTAGGTCCGCCGCTGCCGCGTTCAATGAGGCCGACCCCCGTATCAGGTGGGACCGACCAGCAACCCTGGCCACATCGCCCCCACGTTCGACCGTTGCCATTAGGACCGCGCCGAGGGCCATGGTCGCGCTCAGGCTCACCCCCACCTGCACAGTGAACTCGGGGGTGACCAACCAGGTGGTGAGTGTGGCTCCCAGCAGTACGGCGACTCCGGAGATCACGGGCGTAACGACTCTGGGGAGTTGGTCCCGCAGTTCATCGGCCTGGGTCACGAGGTAGTCCAGGGGCGCCCCACCCTCGAGCAGCCGCCGGGATCCGGTTCCTCGTGCTGCGATCGCTCGCCAGAGCCGCAGCCGAAGGTCATCGATGGTTCGAAAGGCGGCGTGATGGGTGAGTAATTGTTCGGCGTATGTGGCCACCGAGCGTCCGATCCCAAACGCTCGAACTCCGACGATCGCCACCAGGAGATACATGATGTACTCCTCGACGCTCGATCGGACGATCAACCATCCCGACAGCGCGGTGAGCGCCAAGCCCAGCGAGGTGGCGAGCACCGAGATGCCTACCGCCCCCGCCCAGAGCCTGCCGTGGGCACCAATCAGCGCACCGAGTGACAGACGCTGGGCGCCGCCTGTCTCGTCCGACACCTGCTCGTCCGCCCCCGCGCAGACTCCCTGTTCTGGTCCCCGCCCGTAACGACCCTGATCGGCATTCCCGTCCACAGCGGGGACCGGGGAGGCGCCGAGATCACCGTCCCGAGCGGCCTCGGTGAGCGCGGATGCGTCATCGTCTGCGCGGCCGGCCTGCCCAGAGATCCGAATAGTGCTCGTGGCGAGATCAAGTGTCATCGGTTCGTGGCTCGCCAGCACGATCGTGGCACGCTCGGCCCGGCGCACGATCGCGTCCCTGACCAGCTCAGCGGCATGGTGGTCAAGGTGGGCAGTCGGCTCGTCGAGCACCAGCAGGCGGGCGCCGGCGTCCACGCGGGCCAGTGCGCGCGCCACAGACAGGCGTCGGAGTTCCCCCGGGCTGAGTTCGGCGGCAGCCGACTCGGCGACCCGGGATAGTCCGACCTCGGCCAGAGCGGCCGCGGGATCCGCGCCATACAACGCGAGTTCCGCCCGTGGGGTGGCACCGAATACTCGCGGCGACTGGGGTGACCACCCCACGAGGTCAGCCTCGATTCCAGTGACTCGACCATGCACTATCGCATCGACCGGCAGCGCCCCGACCAGCGCCGAGAGGAACGTGGACTTACCGGCTCCACTGGCCCCGGTCACGGCGACAATGCCGCTCAGATCTGCGTCGAGACCAGTCAATGCCGCGGCCCCGCGACCGGAATAGCGAACCTCGAGCCCTGCGACGCGGACCGTGGCCCCGTGGGCTTCTCGCAGGTCAGTCCCGGGTGCTACCTCGAGATGTTCGCGCACTCGGTGCAGAGCCGCGAGGCCATCCTGTGACGCATGGAATGCCACCCCGACCCGGCGAAACACGGTAAAGCACTCTGGCGCGAGCAGCAGCGCGAGCAGTGCGGGCTGTAGGTCCATCGACCCGCCAAGCAAGCGGAGACCCAAGAAGACCGCTACTACCGCCACAGAGATCGTCGCGATGAGCTCAAGTGCCAGGGCGGACAGGAACGCCCACCTCAGCGTCTCCTGCGTGCGGCGCCCGTAAATCCGCTGGATGGTGTCCAGCGAGTCCGTCTGCTCCTCGACGCGGCCGAGCCCGACCAGCACTGGCAGTCCGCGGGCCAGTTCGGCCAGATGGTCAGACAGCCTGGCCAGAGCACGCAACGCCGCATCTGTGCGTTGACCGGTGTGGCGGCCGATCAGGACCATGAACAGTGGCACCAGCGGGATCGTCACTACAATCGCCAGTGCACTGACCCAGTCGGCGGCGAGGATGCGTACCAGCAGTAGCGGGGGCACCACGATCGCCGCGACTATGGCCGGCACGGATTGCAGGTAGTACTCGTCCAGATCGTCTAAGCCATCCGTGGCGAGCACCGCGGTCCCGCCCCGGGGATCGTGCGCTTGCACCATGTGGCGCCACAGCCGACCCCGCAGGTTCTGCTTGACGGCGATGGCGACCCTGCGTGCACTCGTCTCGGTCGCCCATTCGGCAGCGGCCCGCAGCAGCACACCACTCATACCGAGTACCAGGATCGCCCGCACCGACCCGGTCGAGAGGGTGCCGACCGCCAGTCCCGCGATCCCTCGCGCGACAGCCTCCGCCACCAGCACCAGGCCCAGTGCCCGCAGGGCTGCCAACAGCCCCAGCGCCACGAGGGAGGATCTCGGTGCGGGCCCGAGGTCCGGGCGCGTGGAAATCCGCTGCACAGTCCGCTCGGCCTCGAGCACCCAGGGATCGATCCCCTGGGCGGGCCGCGTGGTCGACCTGCGCATCACCATCCACACACGTCCTCACAGGGGGTTCACCGCAATTGATCATCGACTCCGCCGTGTAATTCTACATTCCGTAGAAGTACGCGCTGGGACCAGGTCGGCGAACACCGGCACAAGGCTGATGCTCGGAACGAACACGGGCATCGTGCGACCGGTGGTGCCGGGATACATATACATGCCCCACGCACTAGAGGGACCGATGGGCGAATCCATCGGGCGCGGGGCTACCTTGGCCGAGACGGTACGCGGCCCGACGGCCAGAGCGCCACTGAAGCCAGACACGGCCGGTAGCTCCGCCTCAGTGGCGGCGCCAGCTGCCGACCACTCAAAAAGAGCTAATGGACAGTTTGAGTATTCGAAGTGGGCGTACTGCCGGGGCGCTTTCAGTCATCATTCAATAGGGAATCAGGAAGGTCCGCCGGACACTGGTTGAGCGCTGCCGACACCCCATAGAAGTGCCTCCGGCCGCGGCCTGGTCGGTTGAATAGGGCGATCGACGGAATAGCGAAGTCTAGTGGACTACACAGGCGATCACCACGCCCACAATGGCTACGGGGAGGTAGAAGGCGCCGACCGACCAGGAGAGCCAAACGCTCGGCCCGGGCAGCATCCGATTAACCCAGCGAGGCATGACCGGTGGCCAGTCTCCTGTCTCCTTTGTTGGAATATTTGAAGGTAGGTCGTCGGGCTGGAGCGAGAAGGTCTCGATGTTGTAGCGCCCGGAGGCAACGGCCTTGTAAAGGCTCCGGAAGCGTTTCTCCTGACGCAGGTAGTTGGCGTCAAGATAGGCGAAGAGCAGAGTCGCGCCGAGGCCGAGCAGAGCAACGGAATCGGCTCTCTGGGTCAGGGCGTACCCGTAGGCGGCAGTGACCACGGGCAAGAGCCACGCTTTGGCGTTGGAGGACGCGGCAGACATGCGTGTGACCACGGACTGAATGAAGTCGAGGTGTTTGCGACGGTCCTCGGGATCGTGCTGAGTTGGCGTCGAGAAATCAGTCATTCTCATGCATCTCTCGACACGCTTGGCGAACGCGATCTTGCATTTGGTCCTTAGCCTGCTCGGTGTAGTCGGTCTCCTCCGGCCAGATTGGTCCCATCGCATCGCTGGCCCAGCGGGGGACAAGATGAACGTGTAGGTGGAAGACAGTCTGTGTCGCCACCTCGCCGTTGGACTGGATGATGTTCAGCCCCTCGGGCTCGACGGCCCCGCGAACGGCAGCCGCGAGGCGAACGGTGGCCCGGGCAAGATGCGCCGACGTCTCCTCGGGCAGGGACCAGATGTCCGGGACATGCCCTCGTGGCACGACCATGGTGTGTCCAAGGACGGCAGGCTCGGTCGGGAAGAAGGCCACGACGTGCTCGTCGCGGTAGACCTCGCGAGCATCGGGATCGTCCCGCTGGACGATCTCGCAGAATGGGCAATCAGGATCGCTTGTATGCATTCTGAACCAGCCCGGGAAGGGAAGCCTTGATGTTCGCATACACCGCTTGGCTATCCCTGCCGATCGGGTTGTATGGCTGGATGTAGTCCGCGATAGTTCCGCCGTTTTTCAGAGAGACCTTGGCGAAAGGGTCAGGTCCGGCGCTGGTTGTGCGCTGGTCTTGGTCCTTCAGACCATGGATTCGCACCCCGCAGAGCGGGATGTGGTTGTCCCATGCGTAGGCGATCTCCTTGCGGACCCACGGTCTGTTCGCCGTGTCGGATCCCACGAGGACGACCACCGCGTCCTTGCCAGCCATCTGGCGCTCGATCCACCGCTGGATAGCGTCGTCGCCCTGCCTCTTGACGCTCTCCCAGTCTTGGGAATCGAGCACTGGTTGTCCCTCGATGACTCCCATGCTCTTGATGGTATTGACCCGCCACCAGTCGTTGGCGTAGTGGAAGGAGTAGAACACTGATTTAGCCATGGTCGGCGTCCTTTCGTTCTGCGTGCTGAGACCACCTCGGCGCGTAATAGATGCTTAGTAGTCGAGTCCGACAAGTCCTGCCCTTCCGGGATGTGGAGTGCGGCGGCCACTTCCCCTCGCCGCCGCACTCCACCGGACCTACTTGACCCCCATCTGGATCCGAGTGCCGTCGCTGATATGCGTCGCGTACTCGGTCAACTCGGGATCGGAGATGGACCCGCCGATCCGAGCCCACTCGCGCTTGAGCACGGGCTTGATTGCGGAGACGGGCCGGCCCTTGTAGCGACAGGAGAGGGAGTCGAACATCTTCTGGTAGTCAGAGGCGACGTTCTTCATGGCGGGCCGGATGGCCTTCTCGAGTTCTTTCTCCCATCCGGGATTCATCTTGAAACCGGCCACGCTCAGACCCGCTGACTGATCGTCGTGTCGGGGTGGCGCTGGACTGTTGCAGCCTTGACGAACCGCCCCGTGATGGTTGAGCGATGGACAGTCGTCTTGTTAGACGTTCCTCGACCCGTCTTCTCGGTCGAGGTGGTCCGGGGACTCCGACGTGCGGTCGAGGCCTTAACAAAGCGTCCGCTCCGGGCGCTCCTACTTGCGGTGCGGGCCATGGGGCTCGCCTCCGTTCTGGGCCGTGGGCCCCCTTGCGAGCACTACGCATGGAACCGCTAGAGTCGGAGCCCTAGTTTCCGCAACTAGACGCCAGGCCCTGAGCGCTCCACCCCGAGTGTTCGGGGCTTCGGTGCTCTTGGGAAGAGTCTAGTTGGTGCTAATAACAACGGTGTTATTCAGCACGGTCCGGGGCGGGCGTGCACTGCAGTGTGCTGATGGTCTACGGTCCGTCACCGTCGGAGCAATGTGTCAGTCGGTGTCTAAATTCCCGTCTCCGACGTAGCGAGACCACGTTTGGCCAGCGACACAAAGGCAATAGGTGCAGGCCAACACGCGCCGCCAGTCGGACGTCGAAGGTCCTACCAGACCGTCGATCGTGGCCTCACGGTCGGGTTCGGAGGTCGACGCTCTGGAGTTTGTCCTGGTCAGGGCATGCTACGGACCAGCGGTCACGGGGAGGTGGTGATTGATTCATCTGATGCAATACGCAGTACTCGACTTTACATAAGGTCTGGAGATCGGCGGGTGGCCCAGCCTGGTCGATTGTCGTACGACCGACCAGGCCGGGCATGGATCGTTAGCTGATCGCGGACAGGAGGTCGGTGCAGGCCTGTTCGCATTTGCGGCAGGCTTCGGCGCAGACGCGACAATGCTCGTGCATGTCCTCGTGCTTCTTACACTCGGTGGCACATTCTGCGCATGCTGTCCGGCATGCCTTGAGCGTGGTCTTGACCGTGGCGAGGTTCTGCCCGGTGCGACGGCTGAGGATTTTGCCAGTGGTTGCGCAGAGATCGGCGCAGTCAAGGTTGAGGCGAATGCAGTTCCGTAGGTCTGCGACCATCCCTTCGGCCAGGCAGGCGTCAGCGCACGAGGTGCAAGTCTGTGCGCATTCGAGACACGCGGCGATGCAGTCGGCAAGCTTCTGTACGTCTATGCCGGAAGCGTCGTTGGGGTGGGTTTCGATCATTGAAGTGATGTGAGACATCGATGTGCTCCCTTCTTCTCCGAGTCGTCGCTGGAGTAGCCCAGCTAACGCCGACGCTACTGATGCGCAGAACTGGCTACAGCCCCTCGGTTCGACCTTCGCAGAATCTTTGTAAAAACAAGCGTCCAATACGCCTTTGCCGCTGCTCGTGGAAGTGGTCGGATCATTGTTCGGAGCGATGACGCACGGTGAGCCACTGCGCTGCGATGATGACTAAGGCCACGATGGCGGTGATGCCCAGGGTCAGCGGATCTGATTGCGCCTTGAGGATCAGAAAGGGCACGAGCACTGCGACGTCGAGGACGATCGCGACCCACGGGATCCACGCCTTGGCATTGACGTCGTCCTTGAGGCGTCGGACGATCCCGTAGTGGATGGCGATGTCCATTGTCAGGTACAAGATCGCCCCCAGGGAGGCGATCTGTGACAGGTCGAAGAAGGCCGCCATGAGGATCGCCAGGCCGGCTGTGATGTAGAGCGACTGGTGTCCGCCAGCCCCGGGTAGTCCCGGCACCTGGCCCATGTCGCGGAGCATGTCGTAGAGCTTGGAGACAGAGAACAAGCTCGCGATGAGTCCGGACAGCGTCGCCACCACCGCGATGATCACGGTCAGCGTCACGCCCCAGGATCCGAACATCGGCTTGGCAGCCTCGGCGAGGGCGTAGTCGCGGGCCCCGATGATCCGCGGCACGGTCAGGCTGGCGGTCACTGCGACGGTGATCAACAGATAGAGGACGGTGCACAGGGCGATGGAGATCATGATGGAGCGGCCGATATTGCGCTCCGGGGCCCGCAGGTCCGCACCCTGGTTGGTGATCGTGGTGAAGCCCTTGTAGGCCAGGATGCACAGGGTCACCCCGGCCAGAAATCCCCACCAACCGTGGCCCGGTGGGGTGCGGTCGGCGACGGTGAACAGCCGGCCCAGCGAGGACACGCCCGCGGCCATGATGCCGCCGATCGCCAGCACCGCGATGCCCACGATCTTGAGCGCCGCGGTAGCGGTGGCTGACCGCTCGACCCACTGGTTGCCCACCAGGTTCACCAGAGCGGCTGCGGCGATGGCGAGCACCGCCAGCACCGGCACCCACAGGGAGGAGTCCTGCATGCCGAACGGCCGCAGCACGTAGGTGCCGAAGGTCCGCCCCAGCAGGGACTCGGCGAGGATCATCGACACGTACATGAACAGGGAGAACGTGCCGGCGACCACCCCGGGCCCGTAGGCGGCTTTGAGCAGCATCGCGATCCCGCCCGAGGACGGGTTGATGGCCGAGTACCGGATGTAGGAGTAGGAACTGAACGCCACTACCACCGCGCCGGCGAGGAACGCCCACGGCACCCAGCCGCCGGCCAATTCCGCGACCTGGCCCACGAGGGCGAAGATGCCGGCGCCGATCATGACCCCGGTTCCCAGCGCGACGGATCCGGTGAGAGTGAGCTTGTCTTGGGACTGCGTGCTGTGGTCCATGCTGAGGCGCACTACCTTCCTGCCAGGTGGTTGCCGCGTCGGTGGCCTTACTGGCGCGAGTGGGGATGTCAGGCGAGTTGCATAGTGGTCAGGCAGGTGAGGTCATCGTCGCCCGTGGAGATCGGAGCGGTGGCCGTTCTGCCGTCGTGGTCGATGGTGAGCGTGGCCGTGATGCCTCGCGGTAGCCAGAGCCCGAGAAAGCCGTTGTCGTAGGTGATGCGCGGTTCGTCGATGAGGGTGTCACCGGAGGCGTTATCGGTGACTGTGACGTGCACCTGTTCGTTGGCGATCTCGCCGAGGCAAGTGGTCAGGCTGTGGAATCGGCAGGGGTGGGTGCTCGTGTAATACGGAGCCACTGACAGATAGAACTGGTCCTCTGGAATAGGAATCGTCTCGAGGCTCTCATCGCCACTGGTCAAGACGAGCTCAGTCGGCTGCACCGAGGCGATCAGATCGTTCGGCCTGTCGGCCACCGGCATGGTGTCGAGCGTGTTGATGATCTGGGGTGCCTCGAGGCCGGCGAGATCGTAGGACTCCAACGAGGTGACGGGTGGTTCTGTCGACGCGTTGCCTGACGGTCCGGTCGAGCAGCCGGCGAGAGTCAACGCGGCGGCAGCATGGAACGCGGTCGCGGCTCGTCGCCGAGTGGAGTGGGTGGCGTTCATCGGATTCATCCTCGTTGCATCGCTGTGGTGACGGTGTCCGGGCGCAGGTCGAGACGACGCAGCAGCTGAGCGTTGAGAGCAACGACGACCGTGGAGGCGGACATGAGGATGGCGCCGACGCCCATGGGCAGCACGAATCCGATCGGAGCCAACACGCCGGCGGCCAGGGGCACGGCGGCGAGGTTGTAGCCGGCCGCCCACCACAGGTTCTGCTTCATCTTGCGGTAGCTCGCCCGGGACAGTTCGATGACCGAGAGCACAGAGCGGGGATCCGATGAGGCCAGGATGACCCCCGCGGAGCCGATCGCCACGTCGGTCCCGGCGCCGATGGCGATGCCCACATCGGCTTGGGCCAGTGCGGGCGCGTCGTTGACCCCGTCGCCGACCATGGCGACCTTCTTGCCTTCGGACTGCAGTTCGGCGACTTTGGCGGCCTTGTCTTCTGGCCGGACCCCGGCGAAGACCCGGTCGATGCCGAGTTCGGAGGCGACGGTGTCGGCCACGGCGCGAGCATCGCCGGTGATCATGACGACTTGAGCTCCGGCGGCATGCAGGGCGTCGACGGCGTCCCGGGATTCCGGCCGGATCTCGTCGGCCAGCCGCAGCGCGCCGATCACCCGGCCCTCGGCGAGGACGTGCAGGATGATCGCGCCCTCGTCTCGCCACTGGTCGGCGATGGGGAGTTCATCGCGTCCGTGCTGATCGAGCAGGTAGGGGCCGCCGACCTCGACCACGGTGCCGTCCACCGTGGCCTTCACGCCCACGGCCGGGGAGGAGGAGAAGTCGGTCGCCTTCGACACGGTCAGGTCGCGGGTCTGTGCGGCCCCGACCACGGCTCTGGCCAGCGGGTGCTCACTGTCGGACTCGGCGGCTGCAGCCAGGGCAAGCACCTCGTTGGCGGTGTGCTCGTCTATTGATTCGATTCCGGTGACGGTGGGTTCGCCCTTGGTCAGGGTGCCGGTCTTGTCGAACAGGACGGCGTCGACGGTGCGCATCGACTCGAGCGCGAGGCGGTCCTTGATCAGCACCCCGCCGCGGGCGGCGCGTTCGGTAGCGATCGAGACCACCAGCGGAATCGCCAAACCCAGCGCGTGGGGGCAGGCGATCACCAGCACGGTGATCGTGCGCACCACACCCGCGTCCGGCAACCCGAGAACGCTCCAGATTATCGCGGTGATCACAGCCGATGCGAGGGCGAACCAGAACAACCAGCCGGCCGCGGTGTCAGCGATGCGCTGGGCCCGCGAGGAGGATGCCTGTGCGTCGGACACCAGCTTCTGAATTCCGGCCAGAGCGGTGTCGTCCCCTGTCGCCGAGACCTTCACGCGCAGGCCGGAGTCAGTGGCCACGGTGCCTGCGACGACCTGCTCGCCGATGCCGCGGCGGATCGCCTTGGATTCGCCGGTGACCATGGATTCGTCCATGCTGGCCGAGCCGTCGATAATCGTGCCGTCGGCGGGAACAGAAGCACCGGGGCGGACGATCACCACGTCGCCGACCAGCAGATCGGCCGGTGCGACTGTCATCACGTCGTCGCCGTCGACCTTCTCGGCCTCATCAGGCAGCAGCGCCGCCAGAGAATCGAGTGCAGAGGTGGTGTGCGCCAGAGAACGCATCTCAATCCAGTGGCCCAGCAGCATGATGACCACCAGCAGCGCCAGTTCCCACCAGAAGTTCAGCTCATGATTCAGCAAACTCAGGCTTGCGCCCCAGGAGGCGATGAACGCCACGGTAATCGCCAAGCCGATGAGCAGCATCATGCCGGGCTGCCGAGCGCGAACCTCAGACACCGCGCCAGTCAGGAACGGCCGACCACCCCAGAGATAAATCACTGTGCCCAGGGCGGGGGAGACCCACCACACCCATCCGGCGTCGGGCAGCTGGTAACCGATGAGGTCGGCGAACATCTCGTTGAAGCCGACCACCGGCACCGCCAAGACGAGCATGATCCAGAACAAACGTCGGAACTGCCCGACGTGGTCTGCGTGCCCCGCATGACCGCCATGGTCTTCATGGCCAGCGTGATGCTGCCCCGCATGGGCGTGGCCCGTCGTCTCCTGGGGCCCGTCCGGGTGATGGTGCTCAGCTACCGCCGTGTCTCGCTCGTTGAGGTGCCCGGCCGCGGCTCCGCCGGATCCGTGACTGTGGGCGTGGTCATGATGATCGTGCGACTGATTCATTTGGTCCCTTCCGTCTTGTCCATTGCCACCTGGTTGGCGTGATCTTCGAGCGGCATGCGTCCGGCAGCTTCGATATGCAGGAGTTTCGAGGGAGTGAAACAGCAAGAACATGATTCCCTGACAGCGGTGAGCCCTAGCGCATGATGTGTTCTAGGGGTCATGGACATCTCTTCCCGTGGGGCCAAGTAGCAGTTGCTCCGGGCCACGAGCCGATACCGCCGCAGGGTATCGAATCGTGCTGACATCTGTGCTCGGCCGACCACGTTCGTGACACCGCCCATCCCAGGATCGCCGTTCCCGTCGGTGATGACGCACGTCCTGGCGTTCTGGGGTCCGGCCGACAGTCAGGATCGTGGGTGAGCCAGCGGATTGTGGTGGAGATTGTGTGAAGGTTTGCTCAAGATGTTCGTCAGGGGAGTGGTTCGGGCTGGCGCCACGATGATGGCGGCTCCCTTCTAGGGCGCTCGGAACGATGGAAGCACCCTCCGCCGCTGCTGGTCTTTCGGGCGCCCAAGGGCGTGGGCCAGGGTGAGCTGCCTTTGGCCCGACTCCGTAGCCACATTGCTCGAACCCGAAGGCTTTTTCGGTGACGACCTGCGGTGATGGCCTGGGACGATTGGAACAACCGGGTTGCCAGCCCGGGATAGGGCCCGCGAGTTCGTCGAGCTAACCGGCGGCGTCGACCGGATCCTGAATCGATCAGATGTCATGTTCTCTTCTGGTTTCTGCCGTGCGAGTTCATTGGCTTTCCCACCCGCAAACTATACCCCAACGGGGTATGTTGGTGAGGCGTGTTCACCGAATTTCGGGGCTCGGCTACATCCGCGAAGCATCCTGCTCGCGACCTTGCCGGGGCCTCCCATGCACCTACCCGCCCCCGTTTAGCGGGAGAAGCGGGCGATGGCGTCGGCCACTTCCTTGAATTTGATCTCTGCGGCCTCGTCGGACTCGTTCACTGCGTCGGCGACGCAGTGGCGCATGTGGTCGTCGAGCAGGCCGAGGGCGACGTTGCGCAGTGCGGAATTGATGGCGCTGACCTGGGTGAGGATGTCGATGCAGTACTGCTCCTCATCGATCATGCGGTGGATGCCCCGCACCTGGCCCTCGATCCGCTTGAGCCGGGCCTTGTAGCGGTCCTTTTCCTTCATGTAGCCGTGGTGACTGTGGGTCTCGCAGCCAGCGGCTTCGGCATCGTGCTCGGCTGCAGGGTCGATGGCGAGGTCCGGGGTATCCGTCATGACTGGCTCCTGGTCTGGTCGTGGTTGGGGGTCGCGTGGCTTGAGGTGAACCCGCGCAGGCGTAGGGAGTTGGTCACCACGAACACACTCGAGAACGCCATTGCGACGCCTGCGAGCATGGGATTGAGCAGTCCGATCGCAGCGACGGGGATCAGTGCGACGTTGTAGGCGAACGCCCAGAATAGGTTGCCCTTGATGGTGCCCAGGGTCCGGCGTGACAGCCTGATCGCGTCCACGGCGGATCGCAGGTCGTCGTTCATCAGAGTGATGTCGGAGGCTTCGATCGCCACGTCCGTGCCGGCGCCCATCGCCAGTCCGAGCTCGGCCCGGGCGAGAGCTGCCGCGTCGTTGACGCCGTCGCCGACCATGGCGACGTTCTTGCCCTTGGCCTGCAGTTTCTCGATCTGGGCGACCTTGTCGTGGGGCATGACCTCGGCGATCACGTTGGCCGGATCAATGCCGACCTCGCTGGCCACGACACGTGCGGCTCCGGCGTTGTCGCCGGTGAGTAGCCACGGGGTCAATCCGAGAGCTTTGAGTCCGGCTACCGCCTCGGCGGAGGTGGGCTTGACGGTGTCGCGGACGGTGATCACGCCCGCGACGGTGCCGTCGATCTGGGCGACCACAGGGGTGCCGCCCTGCTTCTGGGCATCGTCGAACGCGGTCCGCAGGTCCGCCGGCAGGGAGCCCTCAGGGCGACCAATGGTCACCACGGCACCGTCGACGGTGCCCGTGACGCCACGGCCTGCAGTATTGGTGAACCCGGTGACCTCCGGCAGAATGACGGATCCGGCCTCCCTGTCGGCCACGGGGCCCTCGCCCGCCAGACTCTTTGCACCCTCGCGGGCGATGGCCTGGGCGATCGGGTGCTCGGACGCGGCCTCCACCGCAGCGGCCTTGACCAGCAGATCCGTCCGGTCGAATCCGGCGGCAGTGGTGACCTGGCTGACGGACATCACTCCGGAGGTGACGGTGCCGGTCTTGTCCATGACGATGGTGTCGACGCGCCGGGTGGACTCTAGGACCTCGGGCCCCTTGATGAGCAGTCCCATCTGGGCGCCGCGGCCGGTACCGACCAGGAGTGCGGTGGGAGTGGCCAGGCCCAGTGCGCACGGGCAGGCGATGATGAGCACGGCCACGGCGGCGGTGAACGCGGTGGCCAGTCCCGCTCCCACCACAAACAAGTGCACGAGCAGGGTGATGATCGCGATGACGATCACGATGGGCACGAAGACCTGCGAGATGCGGTCGACCAGTCGTTGGACCGGGGCCTTCTTGGACTGCGCCTCGGTGACCAGCTTGGCCATCTGGGACAGTGTGGTGTTCTCGCCCGTGCGGGTGACCTCGATCAGCAGTCTTCCCGAGGTGTTCATGGTTGCGCCGGTCACCGTGGAGCCGGACGTGACCTCAACCGGGACGGATTCGCCGGTGAGCATGGACTCGTCGATCGCGGACGAACCCTCGGTGACGCGACCGTCGGTGGCGATCTTTTCGCCCGGGCGCACCACGACGATGTCGCCGACCTTCAACTGACCCACGGGGATGCGGACCTCGACGCCGTCGCGGAGGACGGCGGCGTCCTTGGCTCCCATGTCGAGGAGCGCCTTGAGTGCGGCGGAGGACTGCCCCTTGGCCTTGGTTTCAAACCAGCGGCCCAGCAGCAGGAAGGAGATCACCACGGCGGCGGTCTCCAGATAGATCTCGTCCATCGTGGAGTTTGTGGGCAGCAGATGCACTTCCATGGTCATGCCGGGCATGCCGGCGTTGCCGAGGAACAGTGCCCACAGTGACCAGAGGTAGGCGGCCGCCGTGCCCATCGAGACCAGGGTGTCCATGGTGAACGAGCCGTGCCGCAGGTTGGCGAGGGTGGCCTTGTGGAAGGGTGCGCCTCCCCAGAAGAAGATGGGGGTGACCATGGTCAGCACGGCCCACTGCCAATTGGTGAACTGCAGTGCCGGGATCATGCTCAGCAAGACCACCGGGACCGTGAGTGCAGCCGAGACAATCAGACGGTGTTTGAGGTCTGCGGTCTCGCGTTCCCTGGCCTCCTCGATCTGGTCTCGGGGACCGGTGCCGCCACCTGCGGAAGTTGCGTCCACAGCCTCGCCGTCGTCATTCTTCATCGTGAACGCGTCGTATCCCGCACCGCGCACGGTCTCGATGAGCGCGTCCGTGTCGACCTTGCTCGGGTCGAAGGAGATGGACGCGGACTCGGTGGCGAAGTTGACCGTGGCGTCCACCCCGTCGAGCTTGTTGAGCTTGCGCTCGACCCGCCCCGAGCACGAAGTGCAGGTCATGCCCGTGACGCCCAGATCTATGTCGATCAGATCCACCGCGGGGTGCATCTGGGAGGGTTGAGTCTGGGTCATCGAGGATCAATCCTTCACGGTGAACGGGTGGTGTGCTCGGGGCCAGGGATCTCGCCAGCTGCTGGGGCTGGCGAGATCGCTTCGCGTCAAGAGGTGACGGTGTAGCCGGCTTCCTTGACGGCCGCGACGACCTGCTCGTCGGTGAAGCCCTCGCCGGAGACCGACACCGTTCCGGTCTTGCTCGAGGCCTCCACCATGGAGACGCCCGCGATTTCGCCGACTTCCTCCTTGACCGACGACTCACAGTGTCCGCAGGTCATGCCCTGGACGGTGTACTCCTTGGTGCTGGTAGCCATGACGGCTCCTTCCGTTGACGGGTGTAGTTCGTTGAGACATCCGATGGCTCGGATCAATCCGAACACCAATGAATCTATACCCCGTAGGGGTATTGGTCAAGGGTGATGTTCGCTTGTGTCCGCGGCTCACTCCGCCTGCACTCTGATCGCCCGGACGCCGTATGGATTGACCAGTAGGCGGGCGCAAGAGCCGTGGCGGCAAGGTCTTTGGAAGCGCGGAGACGAGCTCACCGTGCTGGCGGTGCAGCGCGAACCAGGCCCTTGCCGCCGCAGTCGAGCAGTTCGTCATAGAGACGGGCGACGCGTATTAACGCAGGCCAACACCCGGCCATGTCTGTATCCGCAACCAATTGTTCGGAACCCTGGCCGAGGGCCTCTTAGGCTAGGTCGGCATTTCCAGCACGCCAGGTTTCCCACGGGATGTTCCAGTCGCCCAGCCCGTCGGTCCCGGGAAGCGTCGGTCCGACGGTATTGATGACCTTGACCACGTCGCCCCGGTTGCTGCTGTTCTGGAACGACTTGGCGTAGGCGTCGGTGACATTGATACAGCCGTTACTGACGTTGGTGAAGCCCTGTTGTTCAACGGACCATGGGGCGGCATGGACGTAGATCCCGCTGTAGGACATCTGGGTGGCCCAGTTGACTGAAAGCCGGTAGCCGTCGGCCGAGTCGACCGGCACACCAAACGTCGATGAATCCATGATGAGCGATTCGTATCGGTCGCCGATGTAGTAGGTGCCGTTCGGGGTGGGTGTCGATGCCTTTCCTAGTGAGACCGGGCTACTGCTGACGACCTCGCCATTGATTCGGGTCGTCATTGTCTTGGTGTTGTCGTCGATCGTGGTGATGACCTCGTCGCCGATCGTGAAGTTGCTGTTTGCGTCCTGGGCTCCGTAAAGGCCTTCGCCCATATCGGTGCCGTAGATGTTGACGTCGACGTCGACCTCGGTGCCCGGTGCCCAGAATTCGGCGGGGCGCCAGCGAACCTCCGAGGGCGACACCCAGTAGAAGGCTCCTTCGACGGCGGGGGTCGTGGTGACCTCGATGGCGTCCTGGACGGCCTTACGGTCGCCGACGGCGGACTCGAAACGCACCGCGACCGGCTGCGCGATACCTACCGTGTGGCCCTGACCGGTCACCAGGCTCGCGCTGGTGGTCGAGTTCGGGACCACGGTGCTGAACGAGGACGAGTCTGTAATCGTCTCACCGTCGTCGTTAGTAGCGCTCGCCTCGATCGAGTAATCCCGGTTGTAGCCCAGAGTCTCGGTGGTGCGCCACTGGGAGCGTTCCGCGTTGAACTCGCCTTCGACCTCGCGGCCTTCTTCGTTTGTGACCGTGACATCGTCGAACGCACCGTCTGTCACATCCAAGACGATCGGTTCCCGCGGCGTCGCGGCCACTGTCCCATCTTCGAACGAGGTGTGAATGACGGCCGCAGCGGCGGGGGCTTCTTTCGGTGCAGCGGCCGTCGAGGTGTCCTCGGTATCTCCGATCGTGCACGCGCTCAGCCCTACTGCGGCCACCAAGGCCACCGCGACCGAGGCAAGCCGTTTCGCCGGTGTGCGCTCTGGTGCGGCTCCGCCTGCGAGCATCGCTTCTTTCCTCACCACTTCTCCCTCGAGTTCGTATGCGTTCTGACCGGTAGTTTCCATTCCGTCTTCGGTCGGCCTTGGTTTGCGCCGCCGACGACGTTTCAGGGAATCGTTAATGTATGAAATGACCGTCCATCAGCAGCGTAGGCAGTGTCCTGGTCCGCGGCGATGATGGCTTCGACATCACCGACAACTGGTCCCTGCTGCCACTCATCGTCGTTGACGTTCTTGCGCCAGGCGGTGCCGTCGGTATCGATCCCCCAGAGGGTGCCGTCTTCGGCTGCAGATATCAGCAGGAGTTCGGGAGCAGCTGGTACTGATGCGAATGTGCGCCCGATGTCGGTGCTGAGTTGTAGGCCTCCTGCGGTTGTGGCCCAGATGCCCTCGTCGGTAATCGCCAATGCTCTCGCGGCTATCTCGATGCCGTCGGTCCAACTGACGCCCGAGTCGGTGGACGTTCGAATTCCGTTGGCGGTGTCGAATCCGACAAGGGTGTTTCCGTCAGTGGTCAGGGCGTGAAAGTCGACTTCGCCGGAGAGGGATTTCGTCGCCCACGACTGGCCGCCGTCGACACTCTCGATGAGTCCGAGAGGATTGGGGGCGGAGCTTGACGGGCCGGGATGGCCCGAGGCGTAGAGGTTATCCGTCCCGGGCGCGCCTGTGAGCCCCATGAAGTCGTCGTCGGCGTCGCCGACGCGGGTGGTCGCACCATCGGGGTTGAGGACGAAAAGCCCCGTATGCGTGCCGGCCAGCACCCTTCCCTCAGCATCGAGGTGGAGTCCGTGCACATGGTCAAGCGCGGGTGTTAATGCGGTGCCGACCGTCGATGAGGCGTCCCCGGATTCGGGTGCTGGCGTCTGCTGCGGGCTTGAACACGCGGTCGCGGTGAGAGCCGATGCAAGGATGGCTATTGGGGTCCAGGCCCGCTTTCGGTGCGAAAGCATGAGTGCGTATCTCGTTTCTGGCAGGGACAAGAAAATGTGTTGATGTCCAGACGGTCTCCGGCGGGGTCGGACTGCCATCGACCCCGCCGGGAATGCGAGCCTTCGTTTTTTTACATGGAGTCGAGCATCTGCTGCATGGTGTCGATTTCCTGCTGCTGGGTGTCGATGATGGTTTGCGCCAGATCGACAGCCGGCGGGTACGTGCCGTTCTCCACCTGGTCTTCGGCCATGGCCACGGCACCTTCGTGGTGGGCGATCATCTGGTTAAGGAACAACTCGGCAGCCTCAGGGCCGGGAGCGTCGGACAACTGCTGCAAGTCCTCATCGGAGAGCATGCCCTCCATCTGCGCCATGTCATGGTCACCGCCCATGTCCATGTCCATGTCCATGCCTTCGGGCTGCGTCGGCTCGCCCCACTGCTCAAGCCAGTCGGTCAGCTGCGCGATCTCGGGCCCCTGGGCCGCCTTGATCTCCTCGGCCAGCGAGGTGACGTCGGCGGGGACATCATCCTTGGACAAGATGATGTCGCTCATCTCGATGGCTTGCTCATGGTGGGGGATCATCATCTGGGCGAACATCACGTCAGCCTCGGAATGCTGAGCTGATTCCTCTGCCTGCTCGGTGGTCGAACTCCCGCTGGTCGCAGTGGTCTCGACGGCGGTCGTGGTCTCGCTGGCCGTGTCGGTCTCGTCGCTGGTGCAGGCGGACAGCCCCAGCAGGACCGCGGCGGCAGCGGCGGTCATCACAAGCTTCTTTCGATTCATCTGGGTTCCCTTTCTTCTGCGGACTTTCGGGCCCGCGAGTGGATCACCTTGCCGGTCAGGCGAGGTAAGACAGAGTGGTCATCATCCCGGCCTCTTGGTGATAGGCGTTGTGGCAGTGCAACGCCCACTGGCCAGGATTATCGGTGTCGAACTCGATCTCAATAGTGCGCATCGGCCGAATCGTGACGGTATCCTTGCGAAGCCCGCTGTCCGCGAGCGCGAACGTATGTCCGTGCAGGTGCATCGGGTGGAACATGTCGGACATGTTCCGCATCCGCATCCGCACCCGCTCCCCACTGTTGACCTCCAGCGGCACCGAATCCGGGTGGACTTGGCTGTTGAGGGTCCACCGGTACGGCGACATCGTCCCGCCCAGGTCAACACTGTGGTACCGATCATGACTTTGGCTAGACAGACGTACTGCCTCGCTGGGGGATAAGTCGGTACCCAATAGCGGACGCCGGTCCACTTCGACTGGTCGGGAATTCGTCGGGAGATCGCCCGCTGCTGTACGTACAAGGGCCTGCGCGTGGCCATCCTTGCCTTCGGGCTGAGCGAACAACGGGAACACGCCGTCGCCGAGCGTGACCACAACATCGAACCGTTCACCCATACCGATCAGAAGAGAATCGGTGTCCTCGGGAAGCACGGGAAAGCCGTCAGTGTGAGTGACGGTCATCCGGTGCCCGCCAAGCGCGACCCGGAACGCGGTGTCGGCCCCGGCATTGACGAACCGGATGCGCACGCGTTGGCCCCGCGACGCTCTCCAAACGTAGGGGTCGACAGGGAGTCGACCATTGATCAGAAAGTGCGGGTAGGTGACATCCCCGGCGCTGCCGAGGATGGGGGACATCATCGACCCCTCACCCCCGTGCATGTCCATCATGTCGTGGTCCATCCCCTGCATCCCGACATCTGCGGTGTCGGCACCGATGCCCAGATCACGGGCGACATCGTCGGGAGTCCGACCGGTCCCGTCGACCCAGTCGTCAAGGACCACGAGCCATTCATGGTCGTAGTCGCCGGGCTCGCCCGGATCATCGATGATCACCACTCCGTACAAGCCCCGATCGAGTTGCAGACCCGAATGTGAGTGGTAGAAGTACGTGCCCGGGTCTGGGGCGGTGAAGTCGTAGGTGAACGTGGTGCCTGGTGCGATCGGGTCCTGCGTCAACCCGGGAACCCCGTCCATGTCGTTGCTCATGGCGATCCCGTGCCAGTGCACGCTGGTCTCCTGGGGCAGCTGGTTGTCCACGGTGATCTGCAGCCGCTCTCCAGCTTGGGCCCGCACCAGTGGGCCTGGCAATTGTTGGTCGTATCCCCACGTTGAGACGACTCGGCCACCCAGATCAACGTCGACCGGACGGGGGGTCAACTGCGCAGATACCACCGTTTGTCCGGGGGCGCGTCGCTCCTGCTCAAGCCGCCTCACGAGATCTGACGAGGCTCCCACGGGACTGCCCGTGGCTGCTCCGGAACCAGAACATGCAGTCAGAGCGCCGGCGCCGGCGAGAAGCGATCCGGCCAAGAAAGACCGGCGGGAGACCAGCACGCGCGGCGCACGTCTTAGCGCACCTGCCCGCCCCGTGGCGTCAGCGTTCATCATGATCGGCGTTTCGCGAAGTCGCGGTCCCTACGTGAGATCCGAAAGAGATACCGGAAGAGACGACCCCAGTAGCAGGAGAGTGAGACCCGCGTAGGTGCCGATGCCCTCCGAAAAGACTGGTCGTCAAGGCCAGAACCATCGCCCAGAAAACGAGTACGAACGCGATCAACAGGACGATGTCTATCCAGTTCATACCGTAAAACCACCCCATCAGACTCAACTCCTTGCCTGTCTTAGAAACTCGATTCTGCGGGGCGAAATGCGAGATCTGGGTCATCGTTTCGTCAAGATCTGATCAAGGTTCTTTTCGAACAGACTTGACTCGAGTTAGGAGAGACCATCGGAGCACTGTCAGATCGGCAAAGTGGTGTCTGAGACGGCGAAGTCGCGGAGCCAGTACACGAACTGCGTCCATATGCCGCTGAGCAGCAAGATTCCGACGACAATGAGCATGATGCCGCCGACGATCTGAATCGTTCGCGTGTGTCGTTGCAGCCAGCCCACCGTGCGGATGGCTCTCGTCGAACCGAAGGCCACCACGATAAAAGGCAGTCCGAGCCCCAGGCAGTACGCCACGATGAGCAGTACTCCGCGTGCGGCGTCGAGTCCGGTTCCGGCGGCCACCGACAACGCCGCTGCCAGCGTCGGTCCGAGACACGGCGTCCATCCCAGGGCGAAGACGGCGCCAAGTAGCGGCGCGCCCGCCCAGGTGGAAAGCGCTTTCGGCTGCATTCGAGTGTCCCTCTGGAGGGCGGGTATGGCCCCGATGAACACCAGACCCATCAAGATGGTCACCACACCGCCGAGCCGCTGCAGCAATTCTTGCTGGGGGGCGAGGTATTGCACGGTGCCCAGCACCATCGCCGACAGCAGCACGAAGACCACCGTGAATCCAGCAACGAATAGCACCGCGGCGAGGACGACTCGTCGTCGCGATGACACCCGCTGACGCTGCTGTTCAAGAGTGAGCGTGCTGGCTTCGGCGCGGCGTTGCTCGGCGGCTTGCACGGTCACCGCCGGGCGCTCTGCACCCACGATGCTGGCCATATATGCCAGATACCCGGGCACGAGCGGGACTACGCACGGCGAGGCGAACGAGACGAGTCCCGCAAGGACACATGCTCCCAACGCGAGAAGTAAAGGCCCGGAAGCAGCTGTTTGTTGGAACGTCTGGCCAATGGATTGCGCGATCAGCACCGTGTTCATGCAGCGTCGCTTTCAGCAGGCTCGGCCAGCAGTCTCTCGATGACCGGCTCCAACTGGGTGTCGGTGACCTCTGCTAGATATACCGCAGCGACTCGGTGCTGTTTGTCGAGAATCAGTGTCGCTGGCACCACCGAGGTGGGGAAACCATGTAGCGCTGCCACCGCGGCCTGCGATGGGTCCCAAATTGAGGGATAGGTGACCCCGTTGTCCTTGATGAAGTCGACAGGCTTTTGCCGATTCGGGTCGCGCAAGTTGACGCCGAGATTGGTGAACCCTTGCGCCTGGTACTTGTCCTGTAGTCGCTGCAGGTCGTCGGTTTCCGTCCGGCAGGGAGCACACCACTGACCCCACAGGTTGATCAGCACCACCTCGCCAGGAAAGTCTGCGACCGCCACAGTGGCCTCCGGATCTACTACTTCCGGGCCAGACATCGGCGCGATCTTCTGGCGGTCCGCCGGCGGATCATAGAAGATCTCAATCTGGCCGCCCGGGCTGACAAAATCGAACGTCTCACCTGAAGCGACGGCATCAGTGCCGCTAGCGCAGCCAGTAAGTACAAGCGAACTCACCACCACTGCGGCCAGTTGGCATCTTGCCCGTCTGCCCCAGCTACCGGGCTGCGCACCCTTGCCGAACACATCCGTCGTCATCACAGCATCAGCACCACTCTTGCCTGCACAGTCACACCGGACGATTGTGCCGCCCCTACCCCATTGGTTCGGTCGGGGTTCGATGAAGGTCTGATCAAGATTCCCAAGAGAAGCTGTGGGCACCGCGAGACCGATGCATAGTGTGCAGCTGACACGAGAACCGGATTCCGAGTGCAAAAAAGGAGACCCCCATGGCGCATGGGCATGGTGGACACGGGGAGGTGCAGGCTCGTGGGTGGGGTATGGCTATCTCGGCTTGGCTGACGGGAATCTACTTCGTTATCGAGTTGGCGATCGGGCTGTGGACCGGCTCGGTTGCGGTGATCTCGGACGCTTTTCACACCTTCTCGGCGGTCGGTGGTGTCCTAGTCGCCATCTTCGCTGCTCGACTCGCCCGCCGCCCCGCAGACGAAAATCGCAGCTTTGGCTGGTACCGCGCCGAGATCGTAGGCGCGCTGGTCAATGGCGGTTTCCTGCTAATCATGGCGATGGTGGTGATCGTGATGGCTGCCATGCGCATGAGTGCTCCGGTTGACCTGCCCACGACGCCCATGCTGTGGGCAGCCGCGGGAGGCTTGCTTACCGAAATCGTCGCTCTGAGCCTGATCTGGAAACAAAGCCGCAGCGACATGAACGTTCGTGGCGCGTTGTGGCACATCATCCAGACCTTCGTCGGCAGCCTGCTCATCATCGTCACCGCACTAGTGATCAAGTTCACCGGGTTCTTGCTGATCGATCCGCTGCTCGGTTTGGCGTTCGGCTTCGTGCTTGTATGGGCAAGCTGGAGCATCCTGCGCGACGCCACCCATCTGCTCATGGAGGGCACACCCGACGAGGTCTACCTGTCTGACGTGACTGAAGACCTGGCAGCGATAGATGGGGTGGAAGACGTCCATCATGCCCATGCTTGGGCACTAACCAGTGGACGTTTCGTGTTCTCCGGCCACCTGCGCACCTCCGCAAGCGCCGATCCGCAGATCGTTCTCCAATCCGCCTCCAACTTGCTTCAGGATCGGTACGGCTTCTTCTTTTCTACTGTGCAGGTGGAGACCGACTGTCCCGATGAGTCTGCGGCAGCAGCGATCGACATCACACGTCCGGCGGGTACGAGGAGGGGGCAGGAGTAAGGACCTTGATCCTGCTTGCGTTGATCGTGGTTTAGTCACCCGGGACGATTGCGGGGTGGCTCCGGCCGGCCCGCGTTCGAACCAAAAATCACGTCGGGGTAACGGTCGGGCGATGCCGTAGATGAATAACAAATGGCGTATGAACTGCTGATTTCTGGATTCTCAGGAAACTCTCCGTGACCGGACGATATGCAACTGTTACCGTTTCGGGAGTCTCCAGTGGTCGTCGGTATGAAGCTGCGACCATCGCTTAAGTTGAAGGAATCAATCATGTCGAGCTCCTCCAAGAGCGTTCCGTTCGCCGATCTCATGGACTCGCTTGGTGTGGGCCACCGCATCTCTGCTGGTGGGCGTCATCGCGCCAACCGATCCAGGGGAGTGGGCCGGATCGCCGCCACCACGCTGGCTGGCGCCGCAATCGCCGGTGGCGCGGCGCTTAGTGTCGCCCCTGTGGCCGCTGCCCAATCGTCTGATCCCGAGCACGTCGGACAGATGGTCGAAGAGGCTGCCGCCCGCTATGGCATCGGAGCTGACGCGGTCCGCCAGTATGCAAGTCAGGCCCCCGGGCTGAGCCAGGCGCTCGGATTCGATACTGCTCAGTCGTCGTCTTCGGCGTTTTCGGTCGCCAGCCAAGCTCACAGGCCGACTGATGGAACGATCACCTCTGGCTTCGGCTCGCGGTGGGGCGCTAACCACAATGGCACCGACATCGCTGCGCCGATCGGCACACCCTTGTATGCAGCCAAGTCCGGCACGGTCGTGGCCTCCGGCCCCGCTTCCGGTTATGGGTTATGGATTCGCATCAAGACCGATGACGGCTATCTCTTGGAGTATGGCCACAACAATGCCAACTACGTCACCGAAGGCCAGCAGGTCACCGCCGGCCAGGTGATCGGTGAAGTCGGTAACCGTGGCTACTCGACTGGTCCGCATGTGCACTTCGGCGTACAGAATCCCGCCGGCCAGTGGATCGACTCGGTGTCATGGTTGGCCGCGAACGGCGTCGTCATCTGAGGACGTAGACAACGACCTGCTGCTCGACACTTCCGATCCAGGCCCGGATGCCACAATTCGGCACGCAACACGCTGATCTCGCCGGATCGGAACCATCCCTGCCGACAGTGGCGGGAGGCGGGCACGATTAATGATCGCCGGAGCTGGTGCCGGCAGGAGGGCCCCGATGCCGACCGTCCTACCACCACGCCTACCGTGAACGGCGTGCAGAGGGTCTTTCGCGTGATGACGCCGGGGTGGTTGATTTCCTTCATAGCCGTCGCACTGTTCGTCTATACGTGCTTCACACTGTTGGCGCCATGGCAGTTAGGCAAGAACGAGGATTTGAAGACGCGCAATTCCCAACTTCTTCACAGCGTCGAAGCCGATCCAGTGCCGTTGACGGAATTGACGGCGCGGGACGCGCCGTTGGACGAATCCGAGTGGCATCGGGTCACAGTAACCGGTCGCTATCTGCCCGAAGACGAAGTGCTCTTGCGGCAGCAAGCTGTCGACGGGGAACAGGTTTACCAAGTTCTCAGCGCATTTCGGACCGAGGGCGGCGATGATCTGCTTATTAATCGTGGATGGGTTCGCGTTGGCGAGAACAACACGGTGCCGACCTACCCGGCCGCGGTAGCCGATCCAGTGACCATCACCGCCAGGCTCAGAATGCCCACCGACACCCCGGCCGAACCGATAGTTCTGCACGATCGTCACATGGTGCGCTCCATTGAAACCTCGACGATCGGTCGGGTTCTGGATCTCGATCTTGCTGGCTATCATCTCCAGCTCCCCGGAGGTCAACCAGGATCACTCGAGCCAACTCCGATACCGGAAGTCGAGGCGGGTTCGTACCTGTCCTATGGGCTTCAATGGCTTGCATTCGGAGTTCTAGCGCCAATTGGGCTTGGCTACTTTCTGTGGAGTGAAATCCGGGAGCGGCGCCGCCAACGTAGCCAGGGCAACGACGAGCAAGGCAGCCTAGGCGACGGTGCTGTGGGACCTGGTGACAGGGATATCGATCCTGATGTCGTATCCGGTCATATTGCTGAGGTGGATGCGGCCACGGAGGCAGTGGCCCATGACCGCCTCGTAACGATGACCGTTCGTGATCGCTACGGCACCAGATTTGAGGCTGAACGCCGACGGCGTCTACGTCCGAGAAATAGGCTCGATTACTGAGTCCAATCCTCGAGCTGGCTCTCGCCCTTACCTCGCGGGAGCTCATCAATTTCTCGCCCTCGGCGCCCTGCCCGACATGCTCACGTTGAGCGCCTGCAGCCGGCCCGGCCGACGACGGGTCCGCTCCCGATATCGGCGCGCACTCATGGCCGGGGATCTCAGCCCCGCCGACGGCGGCTAGCAATCCACCCCACCAGCATCGCGAATACTGCGGTGACCGTGATGATGAGTTCAGGAATTGAACGTAATCGGGTGGCAAGTGTGAACTCGGTATTGAGCGGGACCTGTGCGACGAGGGCATCGGCAGTGAACATTTCGGTCTGCTCGAGGACATCGCCATTCGCCGCGATAATCGCGCTGACACCGCTGGTGGCCGCTACCACCACCGTGCGGTTGTGTTCGACAGCGCGCAGCCGCGACATCGCCAGCTGCTGATAGGTCATGTCGGTATCGCCGAAGGTTGCATTGTTCGTTGGTACCGCGATCAACTGCGCCCCCGACCGAACCGACTCGGCCACCAGATCATCGAACGCGACCTCATAACAGGTGGCCACAGCGAGCGGTGTCTCATCGATGGTCACCACACCATCGCCGTTACCGGGCACGAAGTTGCCCGCCTGCGCGGCATAAGGCGAAAGCTTGCTCACGATCGATCGCATTGGCAGATATTCACCAAATGGAACCAGTCGTCTTTTGTCGTGCGCATCGCCAGGTCCTGTTCCTTGCTCCCACACCAGCGCTGTATTTCGGGTGGTACCGGAGCCAGTGGACACCACCGCCCCCACAAGGATCGGAGCGCCGATCGTCTCTGTGGCCGCATCGATCCGCTCTGCAGCGTCGGCATTGCGAAACGGGTCGATGTCTGATGCGTTCTCCGGCCATATTACCAGATCTGGTGCGGGCTTCACTCCCGCGGCGACCTCGGCGGCGAGAGCGTCGGTACGAGCCACATGATTGTCCAGTACAGCGCGCCGTTGCGCGTTGAAATCCAGACCGAGTCGGGGCACGTTGCCCTGGACTAGGGCAACCGTTTTAGAGGGGGTGGTGACCGCTGCGGTAGGGACGGGCATCGAGCCGAGTGCAGAGGCGGTCACAAGCATCGACCCGAGCAGCGACACCGAGCGCCAGGCGGAGCGCCGAGCAAGTCCGACGACCACTGCAGCCGTCGCGCTGCCCACCAGTGCAACGGACAGGCTCACCCCTGGCGCCCCAGCGATCTGAGCGATCGCCAGCAATGGTCCATCAGTCTGACCGAACGCCAGCCGGCCCCAGGGAAACCCACCGAAGGGCAGGCGCGCTCGAACCGCTTCGGTGGCCACCCAGCAGCACGCGATCCACAGTGCAGCCCCGGGCAGCCGCGCCACCAGCGCGGTGGCCCCAGCGAAGACAGCGACTGCCACGGCCTGTAGCGCCGCTAATGCTAGCCAGGGGACAGCGCCGACATAAACCCCCACCCAGGGCAGTAAAGGTACGAAGAACCCGAGACCAGCCAGGTATCCCAATCCGAACGCGCCGCGCACGCCGATCCCTCGGACCGACAGAACCAAAATGGCAAGACCGGCCGGGGCGAGAAACCACAAGGATAGAGGCGGGAAACTGGTGTACAGCAGTACTCCTGCGCCCAATGACGACACCATTCGACCAAGCGCACGGCCGACGGGGTGACTATTTAGCCACCGCCGAGAAGACGTTGACCGCGAGTGATTCGGGGTGGCCCCGCCCATCCTGAGGCCGACTGCTGGCAGTACCACCGATTGCGGCCCACGGTTCTTCTGTCGTGTTGTCATGTCACGCTCGCGAGGTGCGCTCTCGTCTTCCGCAGAGGTCGCGGGGGGAGCGAATCGAACCCGTTCACGGCCTCGCTGAGTCCACACGCGCGGCCCCGGAGCGGGGCCCGGCACATGCCTCCGACCGGGACGCACAGAGCGGATCGGAAGCATATCTGCCGGGTCACCCGGCGAGCTGCCCGATCTGGAACTCGGCGAGCCGCGATTGTGGCCCGGACGCTCCACTGTGCTGGTCGGTGAAACTCTCTGTCCCGTCTGTGCCGCACAGCTGCTCGATCCGGTCCGGCCCGCCCGGGTGTTGGTCGACCCACGCGGTGAGGTCGTAGACGATGTTCTCGATCACGGTCCAACACGAGTCGGTCGAATCGTTCTGCTGGACCTCGGCCATCGTGACCTGTTTCTCGGCTCTCTCGCCCGTCTGGAGCTGCTCTGCCTGCTCTGGCGCGCCCGTGTCGTTCCCGGCGCAGCCCACAGCTAGGAGCAGGGCGGCGGTGGAGCCGGAGGCGGTGAGTGTCCTGCGCAGTCTCATTCGATCTCCTCGTATAGTGATCTACCGAAAGTCCAGGCGGCCAGCCACGTACACAGGACCGTGAGCACCAGTGCTACGCCGATGTGGAATGCCAAGGTCGAACTGCCCCCTAAGCTCGCTTGGGCGAACGTGGCCCCGAACAGGACGAGGGCGACGACTGCAGCCCAGCGACCTCGCCGTGTAGCCCACGCGCGCCACCCTAGAACCAGAGCCAGCACGCCGGTGAGGACATGAAGGGCGATGGCGGCCGAGCTGTGGACGTCCAGACTGGTGCCGTCCTGGACCAGCACCCCTGCCGAAGTGAAGAGGAGTCCGAGGGCGCTGACTGTCACTAACGCCACCGCTCGTGCGAGCAACAACAATCGTCCGGAAATCTGTAAATCTTGTGATCGCGACACTTTCCCTTTCTCGAGCTGCTCGTCCACTTCTTCGTGGTGGGAGGCGGCCGGCGACCCGCCCCACTTGTCCCCCAATGCCGCACGCACTGTCACATCTGGAGATTGTGCTGTGCTGACCTCTTGATTCGGTCGAGGTTTGATGAAGGTCTGATCAAGATCCCGGACGTGACGGTCGCTGACGCGGTGCTGATTTGGTGCGCGGCCAGTTGGGGTGAACCTGGGTGAAGCCTGTCAGGACGTCCAGCCTCCGAAGGCCTTCCCATGTCGCCCACGTAGTCCCTGACACTCGCAACAGGCAGCTTGATGAACGCTGCCAGAGGCTGTGGTCAGAGGGAGACTCTAGGCACGATGCACGCTGGTGGGGGCCGCTCCCGGTCGTTCTTCGACACGGGTGACGAGGCCCCCACTTCTTGCGACGGGGACTCTGCTCGTCTAAGTTCGAGCAGAAGTCACATCACGAAACCATCACGATATAGCGGCAGGGGAGACACGGCGGCAGTGGAGCGAAGACGTGCACACCGCAAGGAACACCCTTCAACTGTCGACATCTGGGCGAGTTCTGGTCGCCCTCGAGGTGGCGGTACGCATCGCCAACCCTCCGCCCGGCCCGAGTTACGCGATCAGGTCGTCGTCGTCACGGTCGCCGCCGGGGCCATCGTGTCCTCGATAAGTTTTCTAGTGGACCAGCACACAGAGGCTGGTGGTGAGCACATTCACCTAATCGCGCACGAGGAGTCGATCAGTCCTGCTGGCCAGTCTGGAGACATAGCCCTTCCCCCGGCTGAACTGCCTGGGCCCGTTGCGGTGCAAGGCGACCTCCCGCTGGAGAGCGCTGCCGCCATGGTGTCGTCATTGGCGGCAGGCACCGAAATCGACGCTCGCCGGCAAGTTGCCGAGGAGACCGCGCGCCGTCCAACAGCAGCGATGCCGACAGTCGGGACCCTCACGTCTGAGTTCGGCCAACGCTGGGGCTCGCTCCACGGCGGCATCGATATCGCAAACGCGATCGGAACCCCGATCGTGGCGGCCACTGACGGGACCGTCATCGATGCCGGCCCGGCGCAAGGGTTCGGCAATTGGGTCCGACTGCTGTCGGATGAGGGCACGATGACCGTTTATGGACACATGGAAGAGGTTCTCGTGTCCACGGGCCAGCGTATACAGGCTGGACAGACGATTGCCCTCATGGGAAGTCGTGGCTTTTCCACCGGTTCACACTTGCACTTCGAGGTGTGGTTGAACGAGGGACGGGAGCGCGCCGACCCCATCGAGTGGCTCCGGCAAAACGGTATCGCGACCAACTGAGTCAGCCCTTGGAATGAGCCGGGGTCTGCGGTAAGGAGATCGTGAATCGGGCGCCGCGGCCGAGCCCGTCACTGTGAACGCGGATATGGCCTTCGTGGGCTTCGACGAGTGCACGGGTGATGGTGAGTCCGATGCCGCTTCCTCCGTGTGCCCGGTCGCGTGCGGTGTCGACGCGGTAGAAGCGGTCAAAAATGTGGTCGAGGTGCTGCGCTGCGATGCCTTCACCAGTGTCGGCGATAGTGATCTCCACGTTCCCGTTGTGTAGGCGACTGGTGACGGTGACCATCCCACCTGAATCGGTGTGGCGGAGCGCGTTGTGCAAAAGGTTGGTCAGGACCTGGTTGATTCGATCACTGTCGACAGTGATCGGTACTGCCTGATCAATACGCGCTTGGAGCATCACATTCTTGTGCGAGTACTCGGGGCGCAGGGCGTCGATCGCGGCCGCGATGATGCTGCGAGTGTCGGTACCGATGGGGATGAGACGCGTGAGGTGTTCTTCGGCTCGGGACACCGCGCTGACGTCGTGAGCGAGCCGGCCTAGCCGACCAGTCGCGGTTCGCAGAATGCGCAGCGTGTCGTCGTCGAGTGCACGGACACCGTCTTCGATCGCCTCAAGGTGGGATTCGAGCGTGGCCAGGGGAGTCCGCAACTCGTGTGCAAGATCTGAGAGCATCCGTCGGCGTGTGGTTTCGGTGGCATCTAGTCGTCGTGCCAGTTCGTTGAAGCTGACGACAAGATCGTCGAATTCACGACCTATTCTCGGCTCGTGCACTCGTGAGTCGTATTGTCCACCGGAGATCTGCTGGACTGATCGGGTGACCGGGGTGATCGATCGTTGAACGCGGCGGGCGATGTAGCCGCTGACAGCCAGCGACAAGATCACCGATACCGCCAGTGCGATCGACCAAGACAGCATCATTGACGAGTTGAATGCCTCCTCCATATGGGCTGCTTCGGAGGAGTTCTGTGACAGTCCGGCCATCTCCAGATGCTCGTGGAAGATCCCGGGGGCAAGTATTGCGGCGACGACCCAGGCACTGACTGCGAAACCGATCATCACAAAAGCGAGCGCCGCCAGTAGCCGGGTACCGAAGGTGGCAGTGGTGAACCACCGCTTGAGGCGCGTCACGTTGTCACCCAGGTCGATCCGGCTCACTGACCATCTCCGGTGCGGTAGCCGACACCGCGGACGGTGCGGATGTATGCGCCCCGGGACGCAGTGTCTCCGAGCTTGCGTCTCAGGTGCCCGATGTGGACATCAACCAGGTGCGTGTCGCCGACCCAGTCAGACCCCCAGATGGCACTGATCAACTGCGTCCGGGACAGCGCCAAGCCGGGGTCTCGCGTCAGTGCCGCCAAGAGGTCGAACTCGGTCCTGGTCAACTGAACCGGGGTGGTGTCGACGGTGACCTCGCGGCCTTCGACGTCGATCGCCAGTGCCCCAATCCTTCGCAGCTCTCTGTGTTCGGAGGCCGCGGACGGGGAGCGTAAGGCTGTAGACGATCGAGGACGGCGCAGCATGACTTGGATGCGGGCCATGAGCTCTCGTGGGCTGAACGGTTTGGTCATGTAGTCGTCGGCTCCCACGGACAGTCCGATGAGGGTGTCGACCTCCTCGGTGCGGGCGGTGAGCATGACGACATACGCATCGGAAAAGGTGCGCAACTGGCGGCACACTTCGACGCCGTCCAGTCGCGGAAGGCCGAGGTCTAGCACGACGACGTCGGGATCGACTTGCCGGATCAGGTCGACTGCGTCCTGCCCGTCATGAACGACCGTGAGGTCGAAGCCGTCACGAGTCAGATAGGTACCGATGAGGTCGGCGAGCTCACGCTCGTCTTCGATGACCATCGCCCGCAACCCTGCGGTCGCGCGAGTGGTCGGTGACTCACCTTCAGGTCCGGCGTCTCGAGAATCGGATGTGGACATAAGGCCAATCATCGTCGTAGGTCTGCCACTGGCGCCTACCGCGTGCTCGATCTTGATCAGACCTTCATCAAACCCCGACCGGATCAATGGGGTCAGCGAAGGACAATCTCCAGATGTGACTATGCGTGCTAGAGCGGTGCTGATGATGCTATGAAGCCGGCGACGCCCCACCGGAGCTGCCCCTCGATCCGGCTCGTCGCACCGGGAACGGCAGAGGGGACTCAAATCAGTGCCTAGGATAGCTCCGGTCACCGCGTTCCTGCGCAACTCATGGCGCACTCTCACCGCGATGCGCACGGCATTGATTCTGCTATTTCTGCTGGCGGTGGCGGCGATACCGGGGGCACTCCTGCCGCAGCGCAGCCTCAACCAGGGAAACGTCAATCAGTACATCGCGGACAACGGCTGGCTGGGGGAGTTCTTCGACAAGCTCCAGCTGTTCGACGTGTTCTCCAGCTGGTGGTTCACAGCCGTGTACGTGTTGCTGTTTATATCCCTGGTGGGCTGCCTGACACCGCGGTCGATTGATCTGGTCAAACAACTCAAGGCCCCGCCGCCGCTCGCCCCGCGTAACCTTGCACGCCTGCCGCATCATGCGGCGTACCGGACCACGGCCACGCCGGAGCAGGCCGCGGACCAGGTCCAAAAGAGCCTCAAGGGCTGGCGGGTCCGTCGCAACAACGGGGACGGTCGCGTGTCGGGCAGCATCGAGCTGTCCGCGGAGCGCGGATATGCGCGCGAGGTGGGCAACATCCTATTCCACTTCGGCCTGCTATTCCTGCTCATCGCGTTCGCGGCCGGCAAGTTCGTGTACGCGGAGGGCATGCGGGTGATCATCGCCAACGAGGAATCGCCAGCCTTCTGCAACACCACGCCTAGTGCGTACGACTCCTTCCGGGCTGGTCTGCTGGTAGACGGCACTGATTTGGCGCCGTTCTGTATCAAGGTCGAAGACTTCCGTACCGACTATCTACCTAATGGCCAGGCGGAGATGTTCACCTCCAACATTCGCTTCAGCGAGGAGGTCACTACCACCGATCCAGACACATGGGATCCCTACACGTTGCAGGTGAACCACCCGCTGCGCATCGGCGGCACCCGTGTCTACCTCCAAGGTCACGGCTTCGCGCCCACGTTCACGGTCACGTTCCCCAACGGCGAGACCCGTACAGACACAGTGCAATGGCAACCGACGGACCTGTTGACTTTTCTCTCCTCCGGCATCATGCGCTTTGATCCGCCAGCCGGCATGTACCCGGACATCGACGACCGCCTTGAGCAGCAGATCGCCATCCAGGGGCTGTTCGCACCGACCGCCTCGTTCGACGGCACCATACTCAGCTCCCGTTTCCCGCGGATGGACGACCCGGCGGTGGCGATCGACGTCTACCAGGGCAACGCCGGCCTGGACAATGGCGGCGCACAGTCGATCTTCTCGCTGGACCCCGACCTTATGGAGTCGGGCGCGTTGGAGCGTAGGGCCCGCGTCAACCTCATGCCCGGCGAATCCACGACCTTGCCCGATGGCACCGAGGTTCGCTTCGACGGAGCCGACGAGTTCATCAACATCCAGATCTCGGAGGACCCTACTCAGATCTGGGTTGGCGTGTTCGCTGCCGTCATGGTGGGTGGACTCGTCCTGTTGGTCCGTCGCCGAAGGATCTGGGCACGGATCATCGTCGACGGGGCCCAGGCGACCCGCGTCGACCTGGGTGGCCTCGCTAAGACGGACAGATCGGGCTGGGGCCGGGAATTCGATGACCTCCGGGACCGGCTGGTCACCATTGCTACTGCTACACCCGTATTTCCCGAACCTGGCGACACTGCATCTAGTCGAGGCGACGACCCCGACGCTTCGTGGAAGGACAACATCCGGTGAACACTGTAATTCTCGCGCAGGGACTGCCTGTCAACGAGACGCTCTCCACCTACAGCGACCTGGCGTATAGGTCCGCGTTCGGTCTATACGTGCTGGCGCTTGTCGCATCGTTGATCTACTACGCCGGATTCCGGGTAGCCAAGGTGACTAAATCAAGCCGGAACCTAGTGGGTGCCGGTGGGCCCGGGCTCACAGAATCAACCTCTCTCACCGACACCGGAGACGAGGACCGTGAGTCCGCAGGCAGTGTCCGCTGGGCACGGATCGCACAGCTATTCATCATCATCGCCTTCCTCTTCCAAGCGGCTGCGCTGATCCTGCGCGGGGTGGCCACAGGTCGCTTCCCGTGGGGCAACATGTACGAGTTCATTCTGGCCACCACGCTGCTGGGAGTGGGCGCCGGGCTGATTTTCCTGCGCAAGCCGGCCCTACAGGTGGCCTGGCCATTCGTACTGGTACCGGTTCTGATCCTGCTGTTTTTCGGCGGCACCAACCTGTATTCCGAAGCCTCTCCCGTCGTGCCGGCACTGCAGTCGTACTGGCTGCCCATCCACGTCTCGATCATCTCGCTGGGATCGGCCATACTGCTGATATCCGGCGTCGCCTCGATCATGTACCTGATCCGGGTGTGGCAACCGCAGGGTCAGGAAACGGGCTGGAGCTCTGGGCTTTCCCGCCCACTACCGCATGCCGACACTCTCGACCGACTGGCCTATCGCACCGCTGTGATCGCATTCCCGATCTACAGCGTGGGCATCCTGCTGGGCGCTGTCTGGGCCGAGGGCGCGTGGGGTCGCTTCTGGGGCTGGGACCCAAAAGAGACTGCCTCCTTCGTCTCTTGGGTCCTTTACGCCGGCTATCTGCACGCCCGTGCCACCAGTGGCTGGGGCCCCAAGAAGGCCGCTTGGATCAACCTCGCCGGGTTTGCGGTGCTCGTCTTCAATCTGTTCTTTATCAACATCGTGGTCTCCGGTCTGCACTCCTATGCTGGCCTGAACTGAACGGTTGAGGAGCACTTCGCAGCCTCGATATCTGCTTTAGAAAGCGCAGCATCCAACTCCGCGCAATGAAAGAAACGGGGCCGGCTATCGCCCCGGTCCGACTCGGGCAGGAGACGCTTTTTGGCACCGTGCGAGGCGAGCCGGGTAACCACACTGGGCTAGGTGGAACCGTTCGCGGCACCTCGGGGAAGCCGGTGGCTCCCTGAGTCCGACTACGAAGAGATCGGCAGAACGAAACTGTGAGCTCCCGCAATGAATCCGAACTGACCGGCCGCCGTGTCCGCCCGGCCACCTGGGCGATCCTGGCGTGGATGATCATCATGATCGCCGCCATCCTGGGGGCGTGGAAGGGGTCGGAAGCCCGGTTCGGTGTGCTGTCGGAGATCACCGTGGCCACCGACCGCAGCACCGTCAAGGCTCTGCCCTTCACCGCGACCGACCTGGACGGCAACTCCTTCACCAACCCGGTGCCCGAATTCGTGGTGCGCAGCGAGCACACACTGACCGTCCGATTGTCCACCGAGCTGCGCGAGTCGACGATGAACGTCTACGAGGTGCGTCAGGGCGGTACCAACGAGTACATCGTCGAGGCTGGCGGTGCCGGCGAGCTACTCATTCCGGTGAGCACCCCGGAGCATGGCCCGATCGAGGGCCTAGCCATCCGGTCGGTCCCGATCTTCTATGACAAAGCCGGTGAGCCGTCGATCCTCAACGGCGAATGGTCCGTGTCCTTCGTCTACGAGGACTGAGCGCCCCAGTGGCGGCAGCGGTATCGGCCTGACCATCACTCGCGCACTCGTCGAAGCCCACGGCGGGAACATTCGAGCGCACAGTGACGGGCCCGGCCGAGATGCAAGTTTCACTGTCGAGTTTCCGAGCTCTGGCCGCTCTCCCACTAACCGAACTGGCATTTCCGGCGCGCAAGTGGCCGGGCCCGGTCTGATTTGACCGAAGAAGGGAGTCAGCTTATGTGTCGACCGACGTGGCGCTACCGCCTGCTCTACCGTGCGCGGACGGCGCCTTGCCCACGGCCGGGACCGGCGACGGAGGACGATCTCGTGCTGCGGTACGCCACGATCGCTGATCTTGGCGCGACCGCGCAGTTGCACGTTGAACAGCTACCGGCCGGTTTCTTCCCCGGCCTGGGGCCACGATTCATGCGTCGCTGGCACCGGACCTACCTTGATTCCCCGCACGGCGCGGACGCCTGCTTGGCAGAAGAGGCGGTTGCCGACCTGCGGAACTGCATCCGTACCAATCTCGACTGCGCCGATGTCTGCGTCGCCACCGCTTCCGTCCTGAGTCGGCGAACGGGCAGCAACCTGACCGTGGTCACCGAGTTGCTCAAGGCCTGCCGTGCCGCGTGCGCTACTTGCGCCGAAGACTGCGAGGCTCACGCCGACATGCACGAGCACTGCAAGCTGTGTGCTGACGCCTGCCGTCGTTGCGAAAAGGCCTGCAGCGACCTCCTCAGCGCCATTGGCTGAACCCGCGGCGCCGCTGTAGTCGTTGCTCGACTGGGTGTGCGACTTAGGTCCTACGGCGACAACCGACGATCTAGGGGGTTCTCTCCTATAAGCGGGCTCTCCTGTACGGCCCCCGGCTCCCTCCCGCACCTACTCGACGCCCCTTCCGGCTGGGGAAGGCTGCCGCTCCCAGCCCTACAGGATCCCGGGGCCGTCGAGGGCAGCCCACAGGACACCGGCCAGGACGCCCAGCGCCAGGCTCGCGGTCGCGGCGACCGCGGCCGTGACGGCCGGCCAGGCGGCCATCCCGCCGCGTCCGGGGAACTCGGCGGCTTGGGAGTCGGGTCGGGCGAAGACGGGGGCGAACCAGCGCAGGTAGTAGAAGAGGCTGATCACGCTGTTGACCACCACCACCAGAGCCAGCCACCCGTGACCGCCGTCCCAGGCGGCGGTGGCGGTGGTCAGTTTGCCCACGAAGATCGCCAGGGGCGGGGTGCCCACCAGCCCCAGCAGCGCCACCAGCACGGTCAGTCCCAACCCTGGGCGGGAGCGGGCCAGCCCGCGGTATTCGGCGAGCGTCCGGTGCTCGGGCAGGGCAGCGGTCACGGCAAAGGCGGCGACGTTGGTCACGGCGTAGGCGGCCAGGTAGAACAACAGCGAGGGCAGGGCCAGGTCGCTGCGCCCGGCTGCGGCCACGGGCACCAGCAGGAACCCCACCTGCGCCACGGTCGACCAGCCCAGTAGCCGGCGGGGATCGGTCTGCCAGTAGGCGGCCAGGTTGCCCAGGAACATCGAGGCGGTGGCCAGTAGGGCGGCGACGAGCAACCAGGAATGCTCTTCGGCGGAGACCGTGGCCACCAACCGGTACACGGCCACCAGCGCGCCCACCTTGGGCACGGTGGTCAGGAACGTGGCGGCGGTGACCCCGGAGCCCTGGGCGGCGTCGGGCACCCAGAAGTGCATCGGCACCCCGCCGGCCTTGAACAGCAGCCCGGCCAGCACCCCCAGGATGCCTGTCCCCACGGCGGCGTCCGGTGCGGTGGGCAACGCCTCCCGGAGCAGGGCGTAGTCGGTGCCTCCGGCCAGGGCATAGAGCACGGTGACGCCCAGCATCAGCAGGATCCCGGACAGCGCCCCCATGAGGTAGGTCTTGACCGCCGCCTCGGCGCCCAAGCGGCCGCCGGTGAGTCCGATGATCCCGTACAGCGGGATGCTGGCCAGCAGGAATCCCACGATCAGCACCAACAGGTCGGTGATCCCGGCCAGGACCATCACCCCGGTGGTGGCGAAGAGCAGCAGGGCGTAGGTGTCGGATTCGCGCGGGGAGTCCTTGAGCTCCCCGGAGGCCACCCCCAGGATCAGCAGGGTGGCCAGGGTGGCTATCACCCGTGCGGCGCCGGTGGCGGTGTCCACGGCAAAGGTACCCGCAAAGGCGCTTTGCGCAGGCCCGGCCATAGCCACCGCGGCGGCGGTCGCGGCGCCCAGTAGCGCCAGGGCGGCCGCGGCGCGGGCGATCCACTGGCGCTGCCGGGGGAGGAACGATCCGCCCAGTAGCACCGCCAATCCGCCGGTAAAGACGATGATCTCGGGCAGCAGCAGCCCGGGGCTCATCTGCATGGAGGCGTCCACGGGTTACCGTCCCACCAGTTCCACGAGGGCGGCCGAGCTCGGCTCGATCACCCCGAGCAGCACCAGCGGCAGCACTCCGATCAGCACGGACAGCGCCAGCAGAGGGCCGGCCGACCACAGCTCGTGCGCCCGCAGGTCCGCGAACCCGGGGGAGCGCCCGGCGGCGGGCCCGGTGAAGACCCGCTGCAGGGCCCGCAGGAACAGGGCGGCGGTGATCACGATGCCCACTAGCGCCACTGCGGTCACCGGGGCCACGGCCACGCTGCCGGCGAAGATCTGGAACTCGGCTATGAACCCGGAGAACCCGGGCAGGCCCAGGGAGGCAAAGGCGCCGATCGCGAACAGCGCCGCGTACCGCGGGGCGGGGCCGGCCAGCCCGCCATAGGAACCCAGGTCGTAGGTCCCGGCCCGGCTCTGCATGACCCCGGCCAGCAAGAACAGGGCGGCGGTGATCAGTCCGTGGCTGACCATCTGCACCATCGCGCCGGTGACCGCCACGGACCGGGCCTGCTCGGCACCCTCCACCAGCAGCCCGGCCGCACCCAGGGCCAGGACGATGTAGCCCATGTGGTTGACGGAGGTGTAGGCGATCATCCGCTTGAGGTCGGTCTGGGCAAGCGCCACCAGTGCGCCGTAGAGCACGGAGACGATTCCCACGGCCACGATCACCCAGGCCCACGCCCGCCAGACCTCGGGCAGCATCGGCATGGCGATCCGCACGAAGCCGTACGCGCCCATCTTCAGCAACACCCCCGCCAGGACGGCCGAGCCGGCGGCCGGGGCGTCGGTGTGGGCCGGGGGAAGCCAGGTGTGGAACGGCACGGTGGGGGTCTTGACGGCCAAGCCCACCAGGATCGCCGCCAGCACCAGCCCCCCGGCGAGCGGCTCACCGGCCAGCGGGGGTGCGGCGACCAGCTCGGGGATGTCAAAGGTGTGGGGCGCCGAGAACACATACAGCCCGATGAAACCCAGCAGCAGGGCCAGCGACCCCAGGAACGTGTAGAGGAAGAACTTCAGCGCCGACCGGGCCGCATTGCCGTGGCCCCACCCGGCGATGATGAAGTACATTCCCACGATCGACAGGTCAAAAAAGACGAAGAACAGGATCAGGTCGGCCGAAACGAACACGCCGAGGCTCATGCTCTGCAGGAACAAAAATAGCGCCGCCTGCACGCGCGGCCGGTCCGAATCCCGCAGGCAGTACACAGCGCACGCCAAGAACACCACGACCGTCATCGCCACCAGCGGCAGGGACAGCCCGTCGATGCCCACGTGGTAACTGCTGCCCACCCCCGGGATCCACGGCACCTGCTCCTCGAACGCCAGCCCGTTCGGTCCCGGGTCCTTGTAGCCGGCCCACACCACGGCAACCAGCAGCACTTCCAGCACGCTCACCGCTATCCACGCCCATCGCGCGGCCGCCGGCCCGATCGCCGGCACCGCGGCCAGGACGGCGGCGGCGGCCAAGGGGAGAAAGACGATCAGACTGAGCATGCTCATCCCATCACTGCGTAGACGGTCCAGGCCACCACGGCCACGGTGAGCACCGCGACGGCCTGCAGGAGGTACTGGTGGACGGCCCCGGTCTGCGGGGTGCGGGCCAGGTGCCCGAGTCGGCGAACCCAACCGGCCAGGCCCTCGACGGCGCCGTCGACCACGGCGTCATCGAGGCGGGCCGCGCCCTGCCCGGCCGTATGGGCGGCCCGTGCGGCTGCTCCGACTCCGGCGTCGAGGACCTCGTCGTCGAACCGCGCCACGGACCGTGCCAGCATCGGGACGGCCCCGGCCACGGAGGTCACGGCGCGGTCCAGGACCGCGTCGTCGAACCTGGCCAGGAGGTGCGCCAACCGCATGACGGGAACGACGACGACAACGTGCGCAGCAGCCTCCAGCCCCAGCCACCGCTCGGCCCACCCGAGTTTCGGGGCGCGTAGACGTCGCATCAGCAGCACCACGGCCAGGGCGATGGCGGCCGAGACCACGAGCTCGAGCGCCGTCACCTCGCCGTGCCCGCCCATCGCCTGGGCGAGGGCGCCGCTGAGCGGGGGCAGCGCCAACACCGACAGCCCGGCCGCCCCCGCGGCCAGCACGACCAGCGGGGCCTGCTCGAGCGCCCCCACCTGCCCGGTGCCGAGCTCTTGCGTTGCGCCGACCTCCCGCCCGGCGGTGGGCTCCTCGACCCGGGCCTGGGCCCCGCGGTGCCAGATCGTCCATAGGACCTTGCCGGAGTAGGCCGCCGACAGGGCCGCCGCCACCAGTCCTGTGGCGTAGAGCCAGGCCGAGGTCTCCAGGGCCCCAGCCAGCACCGCGTCTTTGGTCGCCCACAGGGACAGCGGTGCGATCCCGGCCAGGGCCAGGGCTCCCACGGTCGCGGTCACGCCCACCACCGGCCATCGGCGGCCCGCCCCGCGCAGTTCCGTGAGCTTCTCGGTGCCCAACGCGGTGAGCCACGCCCCGGCAGCGAGGAACAGCAGCGCCTTGGTGGAGGCATGGGCCACCAGTTGGGCGGCACCTCCGCTCACCGCGCCCACTCCGGCGGCCAGCACCACAAATCCCATCTGCGCCACAGTGGACGCCGCCAGCAACTGTTTGAGATCCCGTTGGGCCAACGCCACGATCCCCATCGCCACCGCGGTCAGTAGCCCGATCCACGCGGCGGCCGGGCCCGCCCACCCGGTGGAGGCGAGCAGCGGCTCCACGCGCAGCAGCAGGTAACCGCCCATTGCCACCATCGCCGCCGAGTGCAGCAGTGCGCTGACCGGACTGGGGCCCTTCATCGCGCCGGAGAGCCAGAACGAGAACGGCAGCTGCGCGGCCTTGCCCAGTGCCGCCACCAGGATCCCGGCCGCCACCACGTGCCGCCACGGGCTCTCCGCCGCCGGCAACTCGGACAGGCCCATACCGGCGCCGCCGGCCAAGGCAGCGCCGGCGGCCAGGTAGAGACCCAGGTCGGCGGTACGGGTGGTGAGGAAGGCCGTGAGCCCGGCCGAGACGCGGTCGGTGTCCCGCCACCAGAACCCGATCAACGCGTACGAGGTCGCGCCCATCAACTCCCAGGCAAACAGCAGCGCTGGCAGGCTGGCGGCCGAGGCCGTGATCAGGGCCGCGGCGGCGAAGAGCAGCATCAGCCCGTGGAAGCGGGGCCGGGCCGCCCGGATGTTGCCGGCCGCAAAAACCAGCACCAAAAGGGTCACCACTGCGACCATCGGCAGGGTTAGCGCCGCCAGGGCGTCGACCTCCAATGCCACGTCGACGCCGGCGATGAACGGGAACGCCACCGCAGGCCGCGCAACGGCGACGACAGCCGCCAGCAGCGCGGTCACGGCAGCGGTCGATACCGCGATCGGGGCCGCAACCCGCTCCGCCCGGGTCAGCGCGAGCACCGCACCCACGGCAGCCGGGAGCACCACCAGGGTCAGCAGCAAGGTCTGGTCGGCGGTCATCCGGAGAGATCCTCGGCCATGTCGGTCATGTCGGTCTGCCGCTTGCGGTGCAACAGCGTCGCCACGGCAAAGCCCATGGCCATCTCCACGGTCATGGCCGCCAGCACCACCAGCAGCAGCACCTGCCCGGAGGGGCCCGGGGCCAGGAACCACCAGAACCCCGCGGCGGCCAGGAGCACCCCGTTGATCATCAACTCCAGGCCCATCATCACCATCACCACCACCTGCTGGGACAGGGCCCCGTAGAGCCCGACGGCGAACAGGGCGGCGGCCACCACCAGAACGGCCTCCAGGGTCATCGACCCACACCTCCCGGCTGGGGGTCGTCGGCCGGGCGGCGCCGCAGATCGTCGCCGAGCCGGTCGTAGCGGGTGCGCCCGGCGGCCAGGACGATCCCGGCCACGATGGTGGCCACCATGACCGCGCCCACCACGGCCATCACCAACATCTTTTCGCCCATGATCTCCAGGCCCAGCGCGTTGGTGAGGTCCTCGGGTGGGGCGCCACGTCGCTCGGGCCACGGGATCAGCAGCGCCCCGGCGGCCAGCAGCACAAAGACCCCGACCGAGGTGCCGATCGCGGTCTTCTTCCCGTGGGTCATGTCCATCGGCATCAGCGCCGGGTTCATGCCCATGAACATCACCATGTAGACCGCCATCACCGCCATCTCCATGACCATCATCAGAATCGTGATGATGCCCAGGTAGCTCTGACCCAGCAGCAAAATCATCACCCCCACGGCGATGAACGATGCCGCCAGCGCGTAGGTGGCCCGGGCCATCGAGTCCACCACGAACACGGCCGTCCCCGCGGTCACCGCCACCACAGCGAGTACCCAGAACACGATCCCGACCAGCACGGCTCAGCCCTTCCAGACCACGACGAGGGACACAAGCAGATCCTGGGCCACGACGGCCGGGAGCAAGACAGTCCAGCCGATCTCCATGAACCGATCCGGTCGCAGCAGCGGAAGTTTGCGCCGCGCCCACACCAGAACCGTCAGCACCAGCGCTGTCTTGACCAGCACCCACGCCCAGTCGGGCAGGACGGGCCCGGCACCACCGCCGAGGAAGAGCGGCACCGAGAACGCCGCCCCGGCGGTGAGGAACAGGTAGCGCCCGGCCTGCAGGACCAGCCGATCGACCCCCGAGAGTTCGGCCGTCACCCCGCCGACGATGTCCGCGGACAGGGCCGGGGCGAATGGACCCCATACAGAGAAGCCGGTCACGCCGATCAGGAAGACCAGGAACGCCACCGGCATCCACACCACAAACCACACGCCGTCCTGCGCGGCCGCGACGTCGCCCACCGCCAGACTGCCGGCGGCGATCGCCGGGGCCACCAATGCGAACATCAGCGGCAGCTCATAGGCCAGCCCGTGCGCGAGGAAGCGGTAACCGCCCACCAGACCGTGGATGGAGTTGGCGCCCCACCCCGCCAGCCAGACCAGGGCCCACACCATGACGTCGACGGCGTTGAACCACACAACTCCCACGTCGAGGTCCGCCAGTGTCCAGCGGCCCAGCGGGATCACGGCGATCATCAGGAACGCCCCGACCAGCATGCCCGCGCCGCCGATCCGCCACAGCAGGGTGTCCGCGGCGACCGTCGTGCGGCGACGCTGCCGCAACAGACGGGCCGCACGGGCCAGGGGAGTGGGCCCGCCACGACCGCCGCCCCGCGCCGGCGACGAGAGCACCCCGTCCAGCGCCACCGCGAACAACGCCAGCCCACACAGGATCACCCCGGCCAGCACGGCCCACCCACCGGACACGGTCGTCACCACGGTCTCAGACATGCCCCACCTCCCGGACGGCAGGATGCGAGCCCAGATCAAGGCTCGCCACCGCCAAGCGCACAGTGCCCAGCTCCAAACCGGTCACCAGGTCCGGCACCACCGCCCACGGCACAGTTAGTTTGTCCGCAGATTCCTGCGCTGAGCCGCCATCCGCCCGGTCCGGCGTTGCGCCGCCGACCTCGACGCGGATCCGTTCCAGTTGGGCCAGCAACCGGTCGTGGGCATCCCCGAGGCAGTGCCCCGGCAAGCCGTGGCGCTCCAGATCGGCCGGGCCGAGCGGCAGCACGCCCCGCAATGACCAGCGCAGCAGCCGCGACCTGCGAACCTTCCGGTGCAGACGCTCGACGGCGTCACGGGCGGCACCGGGATCGCCCGTCAGAATCCCGTCCCGGGCACGGCGGGCGCAGTCCGCCAGGTCTTCGGCACCGGCCAGTGCCAGCAGTGCCATGACCTGATCACATTGGGTCACCGTGGCAGACGCGTGGTCCGTGGGCCGACCGGGTGCTCCGGCCCTGTGCTCCGTCGCGTCGATCACCGAGGCGGTGGCGTCGACGACAACGTCCCCCTGTAGCGAGCAGTGCAGCACGAGCCCGGCCGGCCAGAACGGCAATACCGGACCGAGCGGCAGATGGAGAACATCCATCTCCAGGCCGTCGCGGTCCTCCCCGCCTTCGGCCAAGGGAATCCCGGCGGGAGCCATGTCCATATCCCCGTGGCCTTCATGGCCCTCGTGCCCGCCGTGGTCTGCGTGGCCCTCGTGGCCACCATGCCCGCCATGGTCTTCGTGGCCCTCGTGCGCCTGGCGATCCGCGTGCTCGTCGTGGTCCGAGTGTCCACCGTGGCCCTGGTGTTCCTCGTGTCCTTCGTGACCCACGTGCCCTTCGTGCCCTTCGCCATCAGCATTGTTCGCGTGATCGGACATCGAGGGCTCCTGCGCCCGTTCGCGGGCGTCGGTCCGGTGATGGGAAGTGTCGAGCAGGAGCGCAGTGGCATTGTCGAGGGCGGGAACCACCGCTCCGGGCGAGGCGATGCCGATGCGCACCCGAGGGCCGGGCATCTGCTCCCAGAGGCGGTTCGCCAGATCCGACAGCTCAGGGCCCGGCGCACCACACACGACGAGCACGTCCCCCTGAGCCGGACTACTGGCTATCCGCCACCCGCGACGGAGTAGCTGTTGCTCAAGCTCCATCCGAGTCGCCCACTGGCCCGGGGCCTCGACGACGAGCACCCGGGTGGCCTGGACGGCGAGGCGGGCGAGAAACGGGCTCAAGCCCATCGGAATGCGCCTTCTCGCCGTGCCCAGGCCACGGCGACTAGCAGGGCACCAAGGAACAGGAACATCTCCACCACCGCAGAGAGCCCCTTCTCGATCACCACCACGGCCCACGGGTACATAAAGAGCATCTCGACGTCGAAGGCCAGAAACACGATCGAGGCGAGGTACCAGCGTGCGTGGAACCGCGACAGGGCGTGCTCCTGCGGTGCCCACCCGGATTGGGCCGGCAGGACTGTCAACGGGTCGGAGGTAATGCTGGCCACGCGGTGGAATGCATAGAAGAGAGCAACGACAGACAGCGCCACCAGAGCCACGGACACGATCCCTGAGGACATGACGGTCTCTCCCCTTTCTCGCGGTCGAACATCGAGGCCGGTCGCTGAGCGGTGGGAGTCACCTTAACGGATTACCGCGATCGATAATCTCGTTCCAGCTCGGCGGTCAGCCGTGACCGGGGCCGGCTCCGCAGAGCAGCAGGAAATGATGGGCGCTGTAGGGCACCGGCAGAGGGTGCTTTCAGGGGCCAGTCCGAAAACCGCGGTTCTCCGAGCCCGATCGACCAGCCTCGGGCAACGTGTCCTGGGGCGCCCACCTCGCTCCCTCGGTGCCAAGGTCAAGATCTCGTGAAGAAACCTGACGACTCGAATCATGTACCCACCGGGGGTATATGATTCTGGTGTGGGATCGCCCCACGGCGTTCGGCGAAAGGATTAAGACGATGACGGCCACCACATACCAAGTTCAGGGGATGACCTGCGGGCATTGCGTTTCGTCCGTGAAAGCCGCTGTTGGTGCATTGCCCGGCGTGATCGGCGTCGAAGTCAACTTGCAGGCAGGAAGTATGACAACGACCGGAACCGCGACTACCCAGGCCGTATCCCAAGCCGTGGCCGACGCCGGATACGCGATAGTCTCCGCAGATCAGACGGTCGGTGTCTCCTTGCCCGTGGCGAGTGGAACGGGTGGCTGCTGCTGCAGCTGACGGTTGGCCCATTTCGGCCCGATGACGCGATGAACCACGTTCTCGAGCGAACACAGCATTGGCCGGGTGGGCACCCTCGCTCACCCGGCGCTCGACTTCCAGCCGCAAGTCATTGAGAGATGTCCGGGTCGGCATGTGGCCCGCGCGCGTGTGGCCCATATGGTGGCGCCGAGGATGATGGGGGACATGAACTCTTCTGCCCGTGCGCTCGGAACGACAGAAGTCGCCGCACCGACGCCACGTCCGGCCACGGGCTTGCGGGCGATGGCGCAGACCGCGGGTGCGCCATAGGTGCAGATTCTGGCGGGTGATCCCGATTCGGCGGGCTAGCTCGGACTCGCCGACGCCGTAGGCGCGTTTGTGGGCGTCGATGAGCTCGACCAGGCGAGGGGTCTCCATGCTCTGAGTGTCCGCGTGCGCCACGGGTACCGTCAAGGGGTAGTTAACCGTTCCGGCAAGGTTAACTTTACAGAATAATAGTTACCGGCGGGCACGCAGGAGCTCGTGTCCTACGCAGTCCGGCTGGTCTTGATGGAATCATGAATGGCGCCGGCGGCTTCTCTGGGGCGGTTGGCCGTGTAGATCTGGGTGGCATTCGGGAGTGCTGGTAGATGGGCAGCCCGGTTCAGCGCAGATTGCGCAGTGGCGGCTAGCGATCGTGCGAAGTGTCGGCCCGCCGTGCCGGGGTCGGCGGTGGAGGAGCGCTTTCCCCGAGTGGCGAGCCGGTCGTTCGCTCCGAGACCGCCTGATTCCGAGCGCTTTCGCGAGTAGTGGCGTACTCCCACTAGACCTACAGTGCGCGTCCAGGCAGTTGCCAGGAACGGCCGTCAGATTGGTGCTCACACCCCCGACGCCTACGAGCTAGGAGCAAGCACCATGAACCACGTCCCTGAAGCTGACCGGACCCCGGATGGGCCGGTGTACGAGGGCCGTCTGCTGGCCCGCCCAGACGATGAACTGGTCGATCAGGGCGCGGCTTTCGACGCCACGACCTTGGTCACCCGACGACGGATGCTGGGCCTGGTCGGCGCGGGAGTCGGCGCGGTCACTCTCGCCGCCTGCTATCCGGGCAGTTCCAGCTCGAGCAGTGCCGGCTCAGTATCTGGTTCCACGACCACCGCTGCCTCCGGGTCCTCGATTGCTGAGATTCCCGAGGAGACCAACGGCCCCTATCCGGCTGATGGCACCAACGGTGTCAACGTGTTGCAAGAGTCCGGAATCGTGCGCAGTGATCTGACGTCCAGCCTTGATGGGGGAACGACCGTTGAGGGCGTGCCGTTTGAGCTCACGTTCGTCGTCACTGACATGGCCAACGGCAACGTCCCCTTCGCGGGTGCGGCGGTCTACGCGTGGCAGTGTGACGCCCAGGGCCTCTACTCGATGTACTCCCAGGGCGCTGAGGACGAGACGTACCTACGCGGCATCCAGGTCGCTGACACCAATGGCGAGTTGACCTTCAAGACCATCGTTCCGGGCTGCTACACAGGCCGATGGGCCCACATCCACTTCGAGGTCTATCCCGACGAGCAGTCCGCGACCGAGGTGGCCAACGTCATCGCGACATCCCAGCTGGCCTTTCCCCCGGAGATGCTCACTGACATCTACGCCCTCGATGCGTACGCCGGCTCGGCCGAGAACCTTGCCGGTGTGGGCGCCGCGATCTCTGATGACGGCATCTTCGCCGAGGGCGACTGGAGCCTGCAGGTGCCCACCATCACCGGCGACATCACTTCCGGGTACGTCGGCAGATTGGCCGTCGGCGTCGACACCACGACCGAAGCCACCAGCGGCGGCGGAGGGATGCCGCCCGGCGGCGGTGGCGGTGGGACGCCGCCCGGTGGTGGCGGTGGGATGCCGCCCGGTGGCGGTACGCCACCTAACGGCGGCCCGCCGAGCAACTAATTACCCCGCCATCTCGGTGGCACACCCCGCTCGATCTGACCCTTAATCTCTAGGAGAAACATCATGTTGCACAATCTCACGGGCTGGCACGCCCTGGTCATCCTCGCCATTTTGCTTCTGGTCTTCGGGGCGTCGAAACTGCCGGCGCTGGCTAAGAGCGTCGGGCAGTCGATGCGGATCCTCAAAGACGAAGTCCGCGAGGGGACCGACGCGGACACAGCGCCAACTGCCAGCACCGTGGCCCCGGCAGTGGCCGGGGCCACGGATCAGCAGGCCGCACCGGTCACGGGTCGCCCGGAGTTGAACCCGGTCAGCAGGGCATCGTGACTGCCGCCACCGCCGCACGGGGAACGATGCTTCTCTCCGACCATGTCCGAGAAATGCGCAACCGCGCCATTCGCGCGGCGGTGGCATTGCTCGTCGGCATCGTCGCCGGCTATCTGCTCTCCGACCAGATCCTTGACGTGCTGCGAGCCCCGATCGATGAGATCGCCCGGTATCGGCAGGCGAGCCTGAACTACGACACGGTGACCGGGGCGTTCGACCTCAAGCTCAAAATCGCACTCTTTACCGGCGTGCTGCTGGCAAGCCCGGTGTGGCTCGTCGAGTTGTTCGGGTTCGCGGTGCCCGGGATGACCGCGAGGGAGAAAAAGTACACCGTCGGGTTCGCGCTAAGCGCGATCCCCCTGTTCGCCACCGGAGTCGCGTTCGGATTCCTGCTGTTCCCGCAAATGGTGCGGCTCCTGGCCGGATTGTCCTCCAACGAGGATGCCACCATTTTGACCGCGACCTACTACGTGGACTTCGTGATGAAGATCGTGCTGGCGACCGGAGTGGCATTCGTGCTGCCCGTCTTTGTCGTCCTGCTCAACTTCCTCGATCTGGTCTCGGCGAAGACCATCCGAGGCAGCTGGCGTCTCATCGTCGTCGGAATCGCGCTGTTCAGCGCACTGGTGACCCCTGCCGCCGACGTGCTGTCGATGTTCCTGGTCGCGGTCCCCATGACCATTCTGTTCGCCGGCGCACTGGCGATCACCCAACTACGGGACAGCCGGGCGAACCGCCGAGCTGTCACCGCTGAGGTCGCCGACCTTTCGGCGGAAAGGCAGGGATCTGCACCATGTTCGGTCTGACGTTCGAGAAGCTGCTATTGCTCGCGATCATCGCCGGGGTCATCCTCGGTCCACACAATCTGCCGATCTACGCGCAGAAGCTCGCCGAGACCGTCCGCGCGCTGCGGGCCTTCATCGACATGACCCGCACAACGGCCGAGAAAGAGATGGGGATACCCCTGCAGCGCGCCGACTGGCAATCGCTGAACCTGCGGCAATACGACCCTCGTCTGATCGTGCGCGAGGCGCTCGATGAAGCTGACAGTACTGCGACCTCACCTGAGGCGGGCACGGAGAGTAGCCGCGAGGTAGAGCCCGCCGAGACTGGGGACGACCTGGCTGAGCAGGCAAGTCGCGTGCGCCCGGGGCAGAAGTTCATCACCACCGGGTCGGCAGCCCATCCAGTTCGCCTGCCCATCGACTCGCTGCCCCTCGATGACCCCCGCCGGATCGCCGCATGCGGCACAACCTTGGTGGACGAGCCTGAACACGTCGAAGTCTGACCCCGACCGTCCGGGAAGCCGGGACACGTCACATGGCCTGTGCTGCGCGCGTGTTGAGTGGGTCTCCAGGGGCGACGCAGGAGCGTCGACGCGGCGTGCTGAGAGGTGGTTCCAGTCGAGCACTAGCTGTACTGACCACTGTGGTTGCGTACGCGGTCTGCGGGTGAGGCGCCTCGTAGTGCGGTGTGGCCGCGGTGGTCATTGTAGTGGTGCAGGAACGCTGGGAAGTGTGCCGCGCGGTCGGCTTCACTGGTGTAGGGCTCGGAAACCGCTCAGCTGCACGAGTGGGCCCCCAGCCGTCATCGACGACACACCGGGCCAGGCGCAGCCTTCCGGTCGGAGTGAGGGTGGCGTTAGCGTGGGACACGAAGACCTCCGTTGTGGATGTGGTTGCTTGGTCGCTTTCACACCTCACACGGAGGTCTTCCCCATGTCGGCCCGCCATGCCGACCTGCGACACAACGTCCGTGGTCATTACGACTAGCACACCGGCTACAGGCGAAGCGATAGGTCAGGAACGGCGTCGCTCCCTACGCAGGAGGGAGCGCAGAGTCTCGGCGTTCGCGTAGCCGACCCGTAGCGCGATCTCGGCGGAGGTGAGGTCCGTGGTTGCTGAGAGGTGCCGAGCTCGTTCGATGCGAAGCCGTTGGACGAAGCCGAGCGGAGTGAGGTTGAGCGCCGCACGGACTCGTCGTTCGAGGGTGCGCCGGCTGGTGCCGAGCGACTGCGCGACGAAGGCGACGTTGAACGGTTCGTCCAGGCGGGCGCGCACGAAGCGTTCGAACTCGACGACGATCGGGTCCTCGTGCCTGAGATGTTCGTAGGCGACAAAGGCCGCCTGCGACGGGCGCTCGTCGATGATGAGGAGCTTGGCGACATGTTGGGCCAGGTCGGGGCTGATCGATCGCACGAGTGAGAGCGCGAGGTCGATGTGGGCGAACGCGGCGCCGGCGGTGACGAGGTTCCCGTCGACCACGACCATGGTGTCGAGATCGAGGGCGACGGTCGGATAGCGCTTCAGGAACTCCGGCCCCAGGAACCAGCTGGTCGTCGCCCGCCGATGATGCATCCGTCCGGTCTCGGCGACAGCGAACACGCCGGTGCACGCCGCGGCGATCCGGGTGGTCGCCTCGTCGAGGCGCCCGAGCGAGGCGATGACCGAACGAGCATCTCGGCTCTGGAGGGCGTCGTTGGTAGGGGCGGCCGTAAGGGTTCCAAGCGCAGGGACGACGACCACGTCGAACTCTGCGGACTCCGACAGCGGGTGGTCCACCGACAGGGTCATCGATGCCGTCGTGGTCACTCGCCGTTTCGGTCCGAGGATGGCGAGTTCGATCGGGTCGATCCGCGGGTCGACATCGCCGCGGGCTCCGTCGGCCACCCGCACGATGTCGATGATCGACGCGATAGCCGAACCGAAGCAGCCGTCGATCGCGACCAGTCCGATACGCATGACGTAAACAATAGCAATACTGCCGTATACGCCACTTCCCCCCGGCCCTCGCTCGTCGTACGCTGAACTCGTCCAACGAAGAACCCCGACTTCAAGGAGAGTCCCTCATGTCCACACCCGCATCACTTCCGTATGCCTTCGTCGCCAAGATCGTCGCGGCCGATGGACAGCACGACGCGGTCGCCGATCTGCTCGCCGGCGCTGTCGCACTCGCCAACGAAGAAGCAGGAACGATTGTCTGGTTCGCGGTCAGGACCCACGCCGACACCTTCTGGATCTTCGATGCATTCCCCGACGAGGCCGCTCGCGACGCCCACGCCAACGGCGCCATCGTCGCAGCCCTGACGGACAACCAGCACCTCCTCGGCGCAGCACCCGAGATCCTGGCGGCCGACGTCCTCGCGTCCAAGCTCCCGTAGTCCGCCAACACACGAGGCGATCGCGCCCCGCCGAGCCGTCGCCAGGTAGCCACGCAACGCCATGCTGCGTTGCCGAGCGGTGCGAGGCCTATCGGCACACGGACAGGATGCCGGCCGCGATCGCTCAGCCGGCGAGGGGACCGTCGCAGAGGAGAGCGACGCCGGTGTCGGGCAGAGCCGTAAGGCCAGCGCATCGCGCGACCACCAGAACCGAACCGCCCCTGCCCTGCGTTTCCGCAGGTCAGGGGCTGTTCGCCGGAGCCGCCTGTCGGAATCGAAGCGACGACCTAATCACGTCGGTTTTGCGTCTATCGCTTGATGCGCCCACTGGGCGAACGAGCCGCTGACCTGCGCAAACGCTGAGCGTGGGGGACGCCGCCATCCGGTGGTGACCGACGACGACCGACCAGTACCGACCGTTTCACCGGAGCTTGCGGCGGCGTCGAAGCCGAGCAAGCTCCATTCCTTTAGCTCACCGCGCCCTCCTCCTCGCCGGTCCCGTCGTCGTCGAAGACGTTTCAGGGGTATTCTCAGATGACGGTGTAGGCTGGCCGCGTCGTAGCCCGGCGGAGCGGCACATAGGGGACAAGCCACCTACGGCAGCGAAGAAACGAGCCAACTCCACCGAGCCACTCTCATTCTGGTACTGACGCGAAGAGAATTTCAGGCCCTGCGCATGATCTCCAGGTCCTCGGTCAGCCGCCGGTTCTCGGCCCTAAGCCGCTTGATCTCGGCGCTCTCCTTAGTGCTGACGCCGGGACGTGCTCCGGCGTCGATGTCGGCCTGCACGGCCCACCTCCGGACCGTTTTCCTTGCCCAGTTCCAACCGGCGGCCGATCTGGTCGCAGCAGGCCGTCAGCGACGCGTACTCACCGCGGTGCTCGGCCACCATCCGCAGCGCCCGCTCCTTGACCGCGGGATCGATTTTCTTCGGCAATCAACCATCCTCCTCGACTCGAAAAGGAGGCGGTGGGAAATCTGGGGCGGTTCACTTCGTCTCCATTCCGCCTTGCGCGCTGCACGGTCGACAAGTCTCGCGGCCGGGCGCTGCGCTTGGGTTCCGATAAACTTCCCGCATGACGAGTCGGCAGATGGAACGGCGCATTAGTTGGCGAACGATTCGCACGGAGTCGGGTTCGGCTTTGCTCTTGGTCGTCGTCGCAGCGGTCGCCTTGCTCTGGGCGAACTCGCCACTCTCCGAGGCCTATTTCGGGCTGTGGGATGTCGAGATCGGGTTCGATGTCGGCGGGTTCGGACTGCACATGAACCTGCACCACTGGATCAACGACGGCCTCATGGTGGTCTTCTTCTTCGTCGTTGGCCTCGAGGTGCGACAGGAGTTCGCGCATGGGACGCTCCGAGACGCCAGCCGCGCGCGTCTCGCGTTGATCGCTGGCGTCGCTGGCGTGGCACTGCCCGCAGTTTTCTACATCCTGATCGTGGCCGCCGCGGGCGGCGACGGGCTCGGTGGATGGGGCGCGGTGGTCGGTACCGACACCGCGTTCCTGTTGGGTGCCCTCGCACTCGTCGGCCCGAAACTTTCCGGCCAGTTGCGGGTGTTCCTACTCACCCTCACCGTCGTCGATGACTTCTTCGCCGTCTCCATCATCGGCATTGTACAGCGACGAGATCCGGCTCGTTCCGCTGCTGATCGCAGTTGCCTGCCTCGCCGGGTTGTGGCTTCTGGGTCGTTCGCGGCAATCGAGCGCCACACCGTACGTGCTGATTGTCATTGTGCTCTGGTTCGCGACCGTTGATTCCGGAGTCCACGCCTCCCTCGCGGGCATGGTCGCAGGACTCCTTATCCCCGCCTACCCGACGCGTCGGCAACAGGTGGTCGCGGCTCGTCAGCTGTTCCGCGACTTCTGGCAGTCGCCGAGCGCGGCATCGGCCCGCGCAGTCGATCGCGGCTTGGCGCGAGGTATCTCGGTAAATGAACGCATGCACGAGGTCTTGCGCATGCCGACCGCGCTCGTCATCGTCCCGATCTTCGCCCTCGCGAACGCTGGCGTCGACCTGCGCGGCGGCGTGCTCGTCGATTCCTTCCAGTCCTCCGTGACGTGGGGAGTCATCGTGGGTCTCGTGCTCGGCAAACTTCTCGGCATCGGTCTCGCCACCTTCGTCGCTGTGAAGCTCGGAGCCGGTCGGCTACCCGAGGGTGTCGGGATGGGCAGCGTGTTTGGCGGCGCGGCGCTTTCGGGGATCGGGTTCACCGTGTCGCTCCTGGTGATCGGCCTCGCGTTCGGCCCGACGTCCGACCTGGGTCGGCAAGCGACCGTCGGCGTGTTGGTCGCGATGGTGCTCGCTACCGCGCTTGGTTGGCTGATTTTCCGGGTTGCTGCGAAACGCTGGGGAGAGGAGACGGCAGATCTGCCGATGGTGCTCACACCACCCGTTGATCCTGAAGTCGACCACATCCGCGGACCAGAGGACGCCCAGCTCACGCTCGTCGAGTACATCGACTTCGAATGCGCCTATTGCGCGCACGCAACGGGTTCCTGGGAGGACCTTCGCAGCCGGTTCGGGGACGATCTCCGGTATGTCGTTCGCCACCTGCCACATCACCCTCACGGCCCCATAGCCGCACGAGCGTCGGAGGCGGCATCGAATCAGGGGATCTTCTGGCCGTGGCTGGACTTCGTCTTCACGCGGCAAGATGCGCTCGAGCGCGAAGATCTGATCCGCTACGCCGAAGAGCTGGGCCTGGATGTCGCCCAGTTCACGGCTGACCTCGATAGTGCCGCCGTACGTGCCCGTGTGGAGCGGGATCTCGAAAGCGCCGATGCAAGCGGAGCGCACGCCACCCCGACGTTCTTCGTAGACGGCCGACGGTTGCTGGGTAACTACGACGCTCGAACGCTCACCTCAGCCCTCGAAGCCAGCCGCCGAGGCACACGAACCCAGGAAGTGCGCTCCTGAGTCGTCAGGCGTCGCGGGGCGCGTCGGTACACCTGCTCCGGTGATTGCTGTCGAACAACTCGGCGCGCCGGCATTGTTGCAGAGCCTCGCAATCGACGGCGTGGCCATGCTGTCGAGCACCCTCACAGGAGTCGCGGTGGCGCTGACGAGCTCACGTTCTCGGGCATTCGCAGTGCGGCTCGGAGCAGTGCTGCTCTTGGGGTGGATCGCCTCAATGGCGGCCGTCTACGCGGTTCCTTCAGCGTGGCTTGCGGTCAGCGTCGCCAGCCTCACCGCGCCTCTTCTGATGTCGGCTTTCGCGTTGTCGAGTTGGTTGCCGTGGGTGCTACTCGCATTGGGGCCCGCGCGGGCGCTCGTACTGCTTCCGTGGCCACGTCGCGCGCTGCCGCCCCGTGTGCTCGCTCCCGCTCCCGGCGAGACTGAAGCCGGAGCCTCACCCGTCCGCATCCGACGGGTGAGGACGACACCGCCACCTGTTACAAGCTACGAACAGGAGAGGCCCTGAGCAGAGGAGCACTGCCTCGCAGCCGTATGTCAACAAGAGCCGTCGCGCCGTTGTCGGAGAGCAGACCGAAGAACCCGCGCGCCTTCTTCTTCGGTAACCCGATGGTAGACAGCCGCATCATCTTGCCTCCCACGGTCGATGAACCTGCTTACCACGAGACCCGCTTGGTACTGTTCCGAAATGGATCACCTTTCCTCAGTGTCCACCCACGTCCAGCCCGATGTCCGGGTGCGTGGTGCCCGCGAACACAACCTCAAGGACGTCGATCTCACGGTTCCGCGAGACGCGATGGTTGTGTTCACGGGCGTGTCCGGATCCGGGAAGTCCTCCTTGGCTTTCGGCACGTTGTACGCGGAGTCGCAGCGGCGCTACTTGGAGTCAGTTGCCCCGTACGCGCGGCGACTGATCGACCAGGCGGGTGTCCCCGACGTCGACTCCATCACCGGGATGCCGCCCGCAGTCGCCTTGCAGCAGCAGCGCGGAGGGCGCAGCGCGCGCTCCTCTGTAGGCAGCATCACCACGCTGTCGAGTGTGGTTCGGATGCTCTATTCGCGAGCCGGTGAATACCCAGACGGTCAGCCGATGCTCTACGCCGAGGACTTCTCCGCGAACACCGTGCAGGGCGCGTGCCCCGAGTGCCACGGCATCGGCAGAGTGTACGCGGTCACCGAGGAGCAGATGGTGCCCGATCCCTCACTCACCATCCGGGAGCGCGCCATCGCATCGTGGCCGACCGCCTGGCACGGCCACCAGTTGCGGGACGTGCTCGTCGCGCTCGGCTACGACGTCGACGTGCCGTGGAAGGATCTGCCGAAGAAGGATCGGGACTGGATCCTCTATACCGACGAGACCCCCTCCGTTCCCGTCCACTCTCGACTCACACTCGCCGAGGCGCGCCGGGCAATCCGAGCAGGAATCGAACCGAGCTACTCGGGCACCTTCGTCGGCGCGCGGCGGTACGTGCTCGACACTTTCGCGAACACGAAGAGCGCGTCGATGAAGCGCCGCGTAGCCCAGTTCATGAGCGCGGCGGTCTGCCCGGTGTGCCATGGGAAGCGGCTCAAACCCGAAGCACTGACGGTGACGTTCGAAGGACTCGATATCGCGGACTTCTCAGCCTTGCCACTGCGTGAATTGGCTGAGCTCCTCGAGTCCGTCGTCGCCGAGTCTGACCGCGAGGGCGAGACCTCCGGCGCCGTGGTAGACGTCGCGACCAGACGTGAAGCCGTCGAGCAGCGCGTTGCTGCTGGCGGCTCCGCGCACTCCGCTGCGCCGGATGTCCGTCGCACACCGAATCAGTCTGTCGAGAAGCGCGCCGCGGCAGCCCGCCTGGGCGCAGAATTACTGGACAGGCTGCGCCCCATCATCGATCTGGGACTCGGTTACCTCTCGCTAGGTCGCACTACGCCGACACTGTCCGGAGGGGAGCTACAGCGACTTCGACTCGCCACGCAGCTCACGTCAGAACTGTTCGGTGTCGTCTACGTCCTCGACGAACCGTCAGCCGGTCTCCATCCGCACGACGTCACCGCGCTGCTGGGTATCCTCGACGGGCTGAAGCAGCGCGGCAACAGCCTCTTCGTCGTGGAGCATTCCGTCGACGTCATGCGGCACGCGGACTGGCTGGTCGACATCGGCCCCGGAGCCGGGGAACGCGGCGGGCGCGTGATCTACAGCGGAGCCCCGGACGGGCTCGCGGAGGTCGACGAGTCGGTGACGCGCGGATACATCTTCGGGGGCAGCGGCCTTCCACCGCACCAGCCCCGTGCCGCCCACGACTGGTTGCAGCTGGAGCACGTCACCCGCAACAACCTGCGGGACCTATCTGTGGCGCTGCCGCTCGGAACGCTCACGGCTGTCACCGGCGTGTCAGGGTCGGGGAAGTCCAGCCTTGTCAGTCAAGTCCTGCCTGCCCTCATCGGCGCCAGGCAAGGAGACGCCCCTCGCGTCGAGGAGGAAAGCGCTGAGGCCGACGCCCTGCTCCTCACTGACGAGTCCGATGAACTCGGAGGGTCGGTCGAGGGCGATCTCACGACCGTCCGGCGTGTGGTGAGCATCGACCAGAAACCCATCGGCCGCACGCCCCGCTCCAACGTCGCGACCTACACTGGACTCTTCGATCATGTGCGGCGCCGGTTCGCCGAGACGCCGGAAGCTCGGACACGCGGATATAAGCCCGGTCGGTTCTCCTTCAATGTCGCAGGCGGCCGTTGCCCGACCTGTGAGGGTGAAGGCTCCGTGATGGTCGAGCTGCTCTTCCTGCCCTCGGTCTACACCGTGTGTCCCGACTGCCATGGCACCCGCTATCAATCGAGCACCCTGGAGATCACCTGGCGAGGGCGCAACATCGCGGAAATCCTCGCGATGAGCGTCGAAGAGGCTCACGAGTTCTTCGCCGGCGAGTACGACGTGATGCGCTCCCTCACCTCGCTGGTCGATGTCGGGCTCGGTTATCTGCGTTTGGGACAGCCGGCCACAGAGCTCTCCGGTGGGGAGGCGCAGCGTGTGAAGCTGGCCACCGAACTGCAACGAGCGCAGCGTGGCGACACTCTGTACGTGCTCGATGAGCCGACCTCCGGATTGCACTGTGCCGACGCAGACCGTCTAGTTACCCACCTTCAGACTCTCGTCGATGCGGGCAACACGGTCGTGATGGTGGAACTCGACATGCGAGTGGTCGGCGCAGCCGACTACGTCATCGATCTCGGGCCGGGAGCCGGTGACAACGGCGGCACAGTGGTCGCGTCCGGAACGCCAGCAGAGGTCGCCGCGTCGAGAAACAGCGCTTCGGCACCGTATCTCGCCGCCGCCCTCGCCGAGGCCGCGACGCTGACGTCAGAGGCATAACCTTCTGCCTCGAGCATGATGCTCAGCAGGCGCACGCTGTCGACGAACTCCCGAGGCGCCTCGACGGTGGGGACATGCGCGGCAGATGGCGCGACGACGGCTCCGGTGCCGAGCCGACTGGCCATCTCTACCTGCACGTCGAACGGCCCGACCGAGGCATCACCGGCTCAAACACCTCGCCGTTGGGGAAGGCACCGATCTTGTAGTGCGCGAGGTGGCCGCGGTCGGCGCGCTGGGGTTCGTGCCCTACGGACACCTCACCAGCAGCGGCCGCCGCGGCGCCCGCGTCAGAAGAAGTTCAGCCCCGAGGAGATGAGGGCCGGGCCCTGGGTGACCACGCTGCCCATGGAGTTCTCAGCGCCGCCCACAGCGACGGTCCGGGTGATCGGGACGGTGTCGCCCGCGCAGTAGGTGATGAGCGAGTGGACCCCGGTGGGGACGTCGTTCGCGGACAGGGTGACCGGGCGGGTGACGATGGGCAGGGCCACCGGGCTGCCGGTGTCCGTGCGCAGGATGGTGGTCCGCTCGCCCGACAGCGTGCCGACGATGTTGTCGAGATTGATGTTGGAGATCATGTCGGCGATGTTCTGGGCGTCGTCACGCTCGGCCACCACAGCCACGCAACCGCCGACCGGGGAGGTGATGCCGGCCTTGAAGGTGGCCGAGACGGTGTTGCCCTCGACGTTGTAGCTGGAGGTGGCGGCGGAGGCGACGCCGGCGGCGCCGACGGTGAGGGCGGCCGAGGCGGCGAGGGTCGCGGCGATGCGGGTGGCGATGCGGGACATGGTCATGAGAACTCCTGTGAGCGGGACTGGTCGGTGGGTGAGGGGGTCGGGTGGTCGGGCCAGGGTGTTCCGGCCCGGGTCGAAGGGCGTGTCAGCTGCCGAGGGAGGCCAGGGATCCGGAGCCGTGAAGCACCGAGCCGAGCGCGATCGATCCGATGAACGCGGTGAGGCTCAGCGAGCCCGAGCCCGATGCCGGGGGATCGGTGACCTCGTTGTCGTCGTCGTCCTCCTCGACCACGACCAGCGTCCCGGTCTCCTCGCTCGGGGCGTGGACGTCGGGATCGGCCGGGACGAACTCCGCGCGCACCGTGTAGCGGCCGGGCTCGCCGGGGGTGTGTACCAGCGTCGCCACGCCGTCGACCACCGGGACCAGGTGCTCGCGGCCGTCCACGGTGAAGCGCACCTGCCCCGCCGCGTCCGCCGGGGTGACCCGCGCGGTGAGGGTGATCTCCTCGCCGGCCACGGCCTCGTCGGCGACGAGCTCGACCGACGTGGGCTCCGGGACGGGCCCCGCCTCGACGGTGACGGTGGTCC
>NZ_BRVN01000012.1 GCF_026011735.1 Dietzia sp. NCCP-2495
ACGCGCGAGATCTACCATGCCCTGATCAACGACCTACAGGCTCGCGACCCCGCCACCCAAGCACCGACCACCGCCGACCTCGCCAAAGCCGCTTGACATCCATAGGAGCATCCTCCCCGCCCCCGCCCCCGACATCGGGCTCAGTAGCCGCTCGACCCACCGCCGCCGGAGAACGACGCGTTGGAGTAGCTGCTGTTGGTCGCACTCGACGCCGCCGACTGGGCGGCCTGCACGTCGTGGGCGTGCCAGCTCGACACAACGTAGTAGGGCACGAAGCCCTGGTATCCGTAGCCGGCGCGCCAGTCGCGGTCGTACAGCCGCGGAGCGTGGCGATCGCCGGCGTCCTTCGCCTCCTCGACATCCGCCATCTCGCGGGCGCGGATGGCCTCCACGACGATCCGGTAGTCCACCACGAGACGCGCGTAGCGGTCCATGAAGTCCGGCGCGGCGGTGTCGCGCGCGAGCTCGTCTCCCCGCGCGTCCAGCGCCCGGGCCTCGGCCGCGAGCCGGGAGTCCTTCGTACCCAGGGCCGCGGCGAGCATGTCCTCGTGCAGCTCGCCGAGCTGGCGGCGGCGCGCGTCGGCGTCGCCCTGCTCCATGCGGAACAGTTCGTCGATGTTCTTCTCGGCCGTCTCCATCTGGTCCACCGTCTCGTGCGCGCTGTCGATGTCGGCGGCGTGGGCGCGGAACTCGGAGTCCGAGGAGTCCGGCCGCAGGTCACCGATACGGCCCATGACGGTGTCCAGGGCGAGGAAGCGGTCGCGGATGTCGGCCCACTGGGACCGCAGCTCGTCGTCGGCCAGCGGGGAGGTGAGCGAGTTGGCGCGGATGTCCAGCCCGTCGAGTTCCCCGGCGACCCGCCCGTATTCGCGGGACACCCGGTCGTACCGCTCCCTCGCCGTCGCCGCCTTCTTCTTCCGGTTAGCGGCGACACCCGCGCCGATTGCGCCCACGGCCACCACACCCGCGCCGCCGAGCGCCCACGGCAACCAGCCCGGCGCCCCCTCCCGCTCCGGCGCGAGCACGGTGGGATCGGCCGCCGCCTGCGCGCCCGAGAGCAGACCCACCGCGTGGTTCCCGCGGCGCATCGGGTCCTTCATCGCCTCCAGCGAACCGTCGAGGTGGCGGCCCTCGAAGAGGTCGAGCGCCGCGCACACGTCGTCGCCACAGTAGATCCCCACGTCGCGGGACTCCGGGTCGTTGACCACGAGCAGCGCGCCCGGCGCCCACTTCTCGCGGTCGCCGGCGACGAGGTCGGGCCGGTCGGACTGCGCGAAACGCTCGGTGGTGTCGTTGAGGTTCTCGCCGCCGTCGTCGAAGGTCAGGAACACCACGCGGCGGACCTGGGGCGGGAACGAGATCCGCCCGGTCTCGGTGCGCAGGAGGTCCTCGTCGCCGGATGAGAGGACGTCGGCCCGGTCGGTGATCTCCACCTCCACCGCCTGCTCCGGCTCGTCGGCGGTCGGCGCGGGGGCCTCGGCCGGCGCCTGGGCGTGCGCGACGGAGCCGGGCGACCACGCGAGCATCGTCAGCAGCGCCGCGGCACCCGCGAGTGCCACGAGGAGTCGGATAAGGACGCGGGGCACGGGCCGGGTCATGTCCTCAGGGTAGCTGCGGCGCTTCGCCCGCGACAGCCTCTCGGCGACCGACCCGACCGGGACCGTTACCGTGGTCCGGTGTTCCTGCTCGAAACGCTCATCGCCATCACCGTCGCCCTGACGACCGCCTTCGGCGGGCTCGTCGCCGAGGACCTGATCTCCCGCGACGCCGCGTGCACCGTCTCGGCCGTGCCCGATCTGTGGTCGGAGAACTGTACGTCGCCGTCGCGCCTGTGGTGGTTCCTCGGCACGTTGGCGGTGCTCGTGGTGGCCATGGCGCTGCGCTCGTGGCTCATCGCCCACAACGGCACCCTCTACTACCTGCGGCTGCTGCCCGCGGAGAGCGCCGACCGCACCCGCGCCGCGGTGGACGTGGCCAACGCGCGCAGCCTGGACTTCCGGTCGGCGACCGGGTGGTTCGGAACGCACGGCGACGTGGTGGACCTGCGACGCGAGGTGGACCACGTGTCCGACGAGCTCGAGCGCGCGATGAACGACGACGACGACGCCACCGGCTACGTCCTGGCGCCCAATCTCGCGTTCCCGGCCGCCCTCGCGGTGGGCTACGACGTGCTGCTGCGCGAGCGCACGCACCTCGCGGAGCTCCCCGCCGAGGCGCGGAAGCGGCGCCTGCCCGGGGGTGACACGGGCGTGCGGACGGTGTACTTCGACGACGGCGACGACACCTGGGCCGAGCGCCGCTGGCGGTCGCGCCGCGCGCAGGCCGACACCCAGCTCGCCCTGCACACGCTCGGCGCCGGAGCCCCTGACCGGGCGGCCGTCCGGCGCGTGTGGCTCTCGCTGCAGCTCGAGGGCGGCGGGCCGGTCTCAGAGATCGATGCGGGTCACCCCCTGCGTGAGACGTGTGAGGTGGTCGTGGTGGCGGGTCCCACCGCGAGTGGCGACGACGACGAGGGGGCCGCCCTCGTCCCGTGGACGCTGCCGGCCGGGCGCTGGGTGCCCGGTGCGAGCGGGCGACGCGTGGACCCGCGGGCGTTCGCGCGCCTGGTCGAGGAGCTCTCGGGAGTGGTGGAGCAGGTGCTCGACGACTACCCCGAGGCCGAGGTGCTGCTCACCGGACGGATGCCACGAACGGTGGCGTTCGCGCTGGGCTACGTGATCGCCCAGCGCAAGGACGACCGGATCGAGGGCAAGCGCGCGGCCCTGCACCCCACGCGCTCGGATGACACCCGCGCCGAACGCGCCCAGGCCGTGGCCGAGAACGAGGGGCTGAGCTCGCTGAGCCGCTTCTGGGACTCGGTCACGCCGGTGCTCGAGCACCTCGGCGAGGCCAAGCCCGCGCTCGTGCACGCGGCGCAGGACGCCGCGGCGGTCCGGAATCGCCGAATGCCCTGACCTGGACCGGACCCACCGGGGCGGGGCCGGGGAGGCGGGCGGAGGCTCAGGCGTCGGCGAGCGGCGCGCCGTCGCGCAGGTGCGGGGCCAGGGTGTTGTCGAACATCGTCAGCGCTGAGGCGATCGCCATGTGCATGTCGAGGTACTGGTAGGTGCCCAGGCGGCCGCCGAAGAGCACCTTGTTCTGGGCGGTCTCGGCCTTGGCGCGGTCGCGGTAGGCGGCGAGCCGCTCGCGGTCGGTGGACTCGTTGATCGGGTAGTACGGCTCGTCCTCGCGGTCGGCGAAGCGGCTGTACTCGCGCATGATCACAGTCTTGTCGTTGGGGTACTCCTTGCGCTCCGGGTGGAAGTGCCGGAACTCGTGGATGCGGGTGTACTCCACCTCGGCGTCGTTGTAGTTCATCACCGGGGTGCCCTGGAAGTCGCCGGTGGGCAGGACCTCCATCTCGAAATCCAGGGTGCGCCAGCCGAGCTCGCCGTCGGCGTAGTCGAAGTAGCGGTCGAGCGGGCCGGTGTACACGACGGGCGCGTCGGGGTTGGCGGCGCGCACGGCGTCGCGGACGTCGAACCAATCCGTGTCGAGCACCACGTCGATCTTGTCGTCGGCCGCCATGTTCTCGAGCCACGCGGTGTAGCCGTCGACCGGCAGGCCCTCGTAGGTGTCGTTGAAGTAGCGGTTGTCGAAGGTGTAGCGGACGGGCAGGCGGGTGATGTTGCCGGCGGGCAGGTTCTTGGGGTCGGTCTGCCACTGCTTGGCGGTGTAGCCCTTGATGAACGCCTCGTACAGCGGGCGTCCGATCAGGGAGATGGCCTTCTCCTCGAAGTTGGCGGCCTCGTCGGAAGAGAACTCGGAGGCCTGCTCGGCGATGAGGGCGCGGGCCTCGTCCGGCGAGTAGTAGCGGCCGAAGAACTGGTTGATCAGGCCCAGGCCCATGGGGAACTGGTACGCGGTGCCGTCGTACATGCAGAACACGCGGTGCTGGTAGCCGGTGAAGTCGGTGAACTTGTTGACGTACTCCCACACGCGCTCGTTCGAGGTGTGGAACAGGTGCGCGCCGTACTTGTGGATCTCGATCCCGGTCTCGGGTTCGGCCTCCGAGTAGGCGTTGCCGCCGATGTGGTGGCGACGTTCGAGCACGAGTACCCGCTTGCCGAGCTCGGTGGCCGCGCGCTCCGCGACCGTCAGGCCGTAGAAACCCGACCCCACCACGATGAGGTCATAGGTGCCCCACTGCCGCTCGCCTGCCATCGTCGATTCCCTCCGTTTGACACGTGCGCACCGTGGAAAGCCGGTGCACGCCCGAGTTCGTGTGCCGCGACTGTTCTCCGCGGCCGCGCCTGTGGTCCCCGCGCCGGTCGGTGCGGGTCCGGGTTCCCAGGGTATCCGGCGGGTCGGGGGGTGGTTAATGGCGCGCCGACTGACGACGACGACAAAAACTCTGAACTTCTTCTCGGAGGACCCGCGTCCACTCACGCCGCAGGTCGGGTGTCGTCGTCGTCGTACGCCGGTTCGAAACTACATAGTTGTCACCACAAAATTCACTTGTACACCACTTGGTTTCACACGTTTCTTGGCTAACATTGACCACGTTCGTCACATCCGTCCCATCTGTCGCGCCTCGGCGCGGTGGGCGAGGCGGAGTGGGAGAAGTGTCCCGTGGTTCGCACCGCGGAGCACCGACACCTGATCTGGAGAAGCCCTTGAGCACACGACGCCGCCCACTGCACTACAGCGGTCGACGCCGGACCCTCGCCGTTGCGGTGGCGGTCGCGGCGTCCGTCGTCACCCCGATCGCCGTCTACGGGGCCGACCAGGCAACCGAATCCGGGGAGGACATCGCCACCACCGCGAACTCCGGCCTGCCCACCGGCGAGGTCGAGGTCTCGCTCGCCGACGCGCCCGACGCCACCGGCGTGGACCGCGACGTCGCCGCAGGGTCAGGCCCCGTCAAGGAGATCACCTCCGAGACGCCGTTCACGATGATGGGCGTCACCTGGAAGGGCTCCCACCCGGACGCCGTGGCCAACGTCCGCGCGAAGGGCGCCGACGGCACGTGGGGCCCCTGGTACGAGGCCGAGTCGGTCGACGGCAAGAGCGAGACCACCAATGACACCGGCGGAACCGAACCCATCTACCTCGGCATGGACGCCACGGCGGTACAGATCTCCCTCTCCGGCGTCGACATCGCCGACTCCTCGCTGGCCGACGCGCCCGACGCCTCCGAAGAGACCGCCGCCGACGCAGGCGATCCGGATCGCTTCGAGGTCGAGGCCGACGACACCGCGTCCGACGCCGCCGGGGCTGACGACGCCGCGCCCGCCGACAAGGACATCGCCGCCCGTTCCGACGCCCCCGCCGAGGCCGCACCCGAATCCCGCGAGTCGGTCGGCACGCCCCCGATCCCCACCCGGTTCGCGGACATCAAGCCGGTCGCCGAGACCTCCGAGCTCGACTCGGACTCCGCCTCCGACTCCGTTCAGGCCGTCCTGCTCTCGCCGGACAAGACCCCGACGCCCTCCCCTGAGCAGTTCGCCGACATCTCCGCCTCAGGCGACGGCACCTACGGCGACGTCGCGGTGAAGCAGCCGACGATCATCACCCGCTCCGGTTGGGGCGCGAATGAGTCGATGCGCTGTGGCTCACCGACCTACGACCCCGATCTGGCCGCCGGCGTGGTCCACCACACCGCGGGCAGCAACAACTACTCCAAGGGCGACTCGGCGAGCATCGTCCGCGGCATCTACTCGTACCACGCGCGCACGCTGGGCTGGTGCGACGTGGGGTACAACGTGCTGGTCGACAAGTACGGCCAGGCCTTCGAGGGCCGCGCCGGCGGACTGTCCCGCAACGTACAGGGCGCCCACGCCGGTGGCTTCAACGGCAACACGTGGGGCATCTCGATGATGGGCGACTTCTCGACCGTGTCCCCGCCCGACGCCACCATCCGCAAGGTCGGCGAGATCCTCGGGTGGCGCCTGGCCGTGGCCGGCGTGGACCCCAAGGGCACCGACATGCACTACTCGGAGGGCACGTCCTACACGAAGTACTCGTACGGAACCGGGGTCCGGCTGCCGAACATCTTCGCCCACCGCGACGTCGGCCTGACGAGCTGCCCCGGCAACGCGGGCTACGCCAAGATGGGCCAGATCCGCGACATCGCGGCCTCCTACGCCAAGGGTGGCGGCGGTGGCGGTGGCGGTGGCGGCGGCACCTCGCCGACCGCGCCCGGCACCACTCCGCCGTCCACCGGTCGTGACGAGACCAGCGGCAACGGCTCGACCATCCCCGGCCTGTCCAAGTCGGCCATCCAGACGGCCGTCACCTCGGCGCTGCGCAGCGCCCTCACCGGGCAGAGGGTCGACGTCAAGGAACTGACCAGCATCCTCAGCAGTGGCGTGTCCCTCAAGGACATCCCCCTCGGCGGCGGCTCGGTCGGCGACATGGTCGGAGGCGACATCGGTGATCTCGTGAAGAAGTTCGCCGGCCCACTGGGCAAGGTCCTGTCCGGGATCCAGAAGTTCGGCAATGTCTCGCTGGTCAAGACCGAGAACGGCGCCGTGTACTCCTCCCCCGAGACCGGTGCGCACCCCGTGTGGGGCGTGATAGGCGATGCCTGGGCCGCCCAGGGCTTCGAGCACGGACCGCTCGGCCTGCCGACCTCCACCGAGACCGAGCGCCCCGACGGCACCGTCGCGCAGCGATTCGCCGGCGGCACCCTGGTCTTCGACCCGGCCACCAAGGAGATCTCCGTGGAGCCCAGCCGCTGACGGACCCCAGACCCGCGGATCGGCTCCCACCAGGTGTGCCCGCCTCGTCCCAGTAGGGGAGGCGGGCACACCGGGGAAGTGGTGGGGACCGGTCCGCACCCATGTGACACCACATCGCGCATCCGATGCCGTCGCCGATCCCGGCGGCGGCATCGGTCGATTCGCCTCGCCGTGCTGCCTCGTCCGGTGTACTCCGGGGAAGGACGGAGGCTCCCATGACACGGACACAGAACGAGTACGACGCCGCCCTCCAGCAGGCGCGAACCGGATTCGACGAGGGCGGGATCCCGATCGGCGCGGCTCTCTGGCGTGACGGCGAATTGCTGGGCGCGGGCCGTAACCGGCGGATGCAGCGCGGCAGCGCGATCCTCCACGGCGAGATCGACTGTCTGGACCACGTCGGTCGATTGGCCGACTACCGGGACTGCACGCTCTACACGACCCTGTCGCCGTGTTCGATGTGCGCCGGGGCGATAGCCCTCTTCCAGATCCCCGCAGTGGTGATCGGCGAGGCACGGACGTTCCCGGGCGAGATCGAGTTCCTCCGCGATCGCGGTGTGCGTGTCGAGGTCCTGGACGACCCCGTGGCCGCCGAGCTCCTCACCCGGTTCGCCGCCGAGAACCCTGCGGCGTGGTCGGAGGACATCGGCGGGAGGTGACCGCCGCCCCGACCATCACGCCTAGGTCCACCAGCGGCGCAGGACGTGGGCCAGGCCCGCGTCGTCGTTGCTGAGCGTGACCTCGTCCGCGACAGCGCGGACCGACGGGATCGCGTTGCCCATCGCCACACCGTGGTCGGCCCACCGCAGCATCTCCACGTCGTTCGGCATGTCGCCGAACGCCACGGTCACCGGGACGACGGGGGCAGCGGCGCCACGAGCACCTTCCCCACCAACACCTTCCCTGTCAGCCGCGCCACCGCTCGCCGGAACCAGCACCGACCCACCGGATAACTCTCCGGACGTGAGCAGACCCAGTCCACTGGCCTTGGTGACGCCGCGGGGTGCGAACTCGATGAGGCCGTCGGTCGTCGAATAGGTCACGTCCGCCAGGTGCTCGACGGCGCCGGAAACCGCAGCCGCCATGTCGGCACTCGACATACCCGGCATCCGGGCGAGGAGCTTGAGCACCGGCTCGGACAGCACCTCGTCGTGCCCCACCTCGAGATGCTCGATGCTGATCCACGCGTGCTCGTAGTCGGGACTCGCGACGAACTGTGCGTCCGCCGCGTCCCGTCCGAGCCGCTCGGCCGCGATCCCGCATCCCGGTAGCCGTTCCCCGAGGACCTGGTCGAGCTCGACCAACACGTCCGTCTGCAGCAGTGTCGACGAGAGGAACTCACCCGAGTCGGTGTCCATGATCACGGCGCCGTTCGCGCACACCGCCAGTGGCGCGAACGGGAGCTGGTCGACGATCTGCGACATCCACCGCGGCGGCCGCCCCGTGGCCAGCACGAAGGTCGCACCGCTCGCCGCGATGTCCTCGATGACGGCCAGGTTGGCGGCGGGGACGAGGTGATCGTTGCCGATCAGCGTGCCGTCGACGTCCGTGGCGACGAGGAGAGGTCTGGATGCGGTCACCGGATGTCCGGGCCTCCCGTCACAGGGTCGCCGTCGTCCGTCTCACGGGGCTCTTCGGACCGCGTCGGGGCACCACCGGCCTTCGCCGCCCGATCGTCGGGCGCGACCCCGTTCGCGGCGTCCTTCTCCGCCCGGCGTCGCAGACGCTCGGCGTGCGCGGCCTCGTCCAGCGCCGTGGCCTCATCCAGTGTCGGAGCCGATCCGCCGAGCCGGACCGGGACCCAGTTCGCCCCGGCGGGGTAGGGCCCGTGGCGGCGGGCGTACTCGTCCTGGAGCTTCTCCAGCGTGGCCTGCATCTGCGAACGGATCTGTGCAGTGCACTCGTCCACGGGCTCATACGCCGTGATGGGCTCACTGACCTCCATCATGATGGGCACCTTGGGACGCAGCAGCTTCTTGGGCAGCCCCTTGCTCCACACGCGCTGCGATCCCCAGATCGTGACCGTGAGGATCGGGACATCGGCCGCGAGGGCCATCCGGACAGCACCGGACTTGAAATCCTTGATCTCGAAGCTGCGACTGATCGTGGCCTCGGGGAACACACCGACGAGTTCACCGGCGCGCAGCCGCGAGACCGCCTCGTCGAACGACTCCTTCCCGGCCGCACGATCGACCGGGATGTGCTTCATCTTGCGCATCACGGGGCCACCGACAGGGTGATCGAAGACCTCTGCCTTGGCCATGTACCGGATGAACCGCTTGTGCTCGCGCGCCGGGATCCCGGCGTAGACGAAGTCGAAGTAGCCGGTGTGATTGATCATCACGACCGCGCCGCCTCGCGCCGGGAAGTTCTGCTCCCCGCTCATGCTGATCTTCAGCCCCTGGATCCTGAACAGTAGGCGTGCGAATCCGATAATCCCCGTATAGAAGAGCTCCACGCCCCACAGAGTAGCGGCCCAGTACGACACCGAGTGTCAATGTAGGTTCAGCCCTGTGAATGACGTCCCCTCAGACACCGTCGATCCAGATTCGCACAGCCGCCGCTACTCCTGGGCCCCGAGCCCTGAGGACCCCGCCGAACGCGTGCATGCGGGCCTGGACGCCCTCGAGAAGATCATCCGCGGTGAGCGTCACCTCTCCCCTGGCGCGCACACTCTCGGACTCACGCTCATTGCCGCGTCCGAGGGAACGGTGACCATGACCGCGACGCCCGGCCAGTGGGCGTTGAACGCCGGCGGCACGGTCCACGGTGGGATCGTCTCCGGGTGGGTCGACTCCGCCCTCGGCTACGCCACGGCCTCGGTCGTCGAACCCGGCGTCGGCTACACCACGCTCGACCTCACGGTCCGCTATATCCGTGCACTCCGGCTGGACCGGACGCCGGCGACGATCTCTGCCGAGGTGCAACACGTGGGCCGCTCGACGTCGGTGGTCCAGGTGGAGGTCACCGACACCGACGGCCGCAGGTGCGCCAGTGCGAGTGGCGTGATGATGCTGTTCCGCCCCTGACCCGTACGCGATTCGCTCAGCGGATCGGCTCGAGCACGTCCTTGCCGACGAACGGGCGCAGCGCCTCGGGAACCACGACCGAACCGTCGGCCTGCTGGTGGTTCTCAAGGATCGCGACCAGCCAGCGGGTGGTGGCGAGCGTCCCGTTGAGCGTGGCGGCGGTCTGGGTCCTGCCCTCATCGTCGCGGTAGCGAACGCCCAGTCGACGGGCCTGGAACGTCGTGCAGTTCGAGGTGGAGGTGAGCTCCCGGAAAGCGTCCTGCGTCGGGACCCACGCCTCGCAGTCGTACTTGCGGGCGGCCGAGGAACCGAGGTCTCCACCGGCGATGTCGATCACCCGGAAGGGCAGGCCCATGGCCTGCAGCATCTCCTTCTCGAAGCCGAGGAGACGCTGGTGCTCGGCGGCGGCGTCCTCCGGACGGCACCAGGAGAACATCTCGACCTTGTCGAACTGGTGGACGCGGATGATGCCGCGGGTGTCCTTACCGTGGCTGCCTGCCTCACGGCGGAAACACGACGACCACCCGCAGTAGCGCTTCGGCCCGTCCGCGAGGTCGATGATCTCGCCCTGGTGGTATCCGGCGAGGGCCACCTCAGAGGTGCCCACCAGGTACAGGTCGTCGGCCTCGAGCTTGTACACCTCGTCGGCGTGCGCCCCCAGGAAACCGGTGCCCTGCATGATCTCCGGGCGCACCAGCACCGGCGGGATCATCAGTGTGAAGCCACCTGCCATCGCCTTTTGTGCGGCGAGCTGGAGCATGCCCAGCTGGAGCATCGCGCCGTAGCCGGTGAGGAAGTAGAAGCGCGCACCGGAGACCTTCGCGCCGCGCTCCATGTCGATCAGGCCCAGGCTCTCACCCAGCTCGAGGTGGTCTTTCGGCTCGAAGTCGAACGTCGGGATCTCGCCGATCCGCTCGATCTCCACGAAGTCGTCCTCGCCTCCGGCGGGAGTGCCCTCCTCGACGATGTTGGAGAGCATCCGCTGCAGCCGGTCGACCTCGGCGGCGCCGGCCTTCTCCAACTCCTCAGCGTCCTTGACTGCCTTCTTGAGCGCGCCCGCGGCCTCGAGGAGGGCCGGACGCTCCTCCGGCGAGGCCTGACCGACCTTCTTGCCGTGGGCCTTCTGCTCGGCCCGGGCCGTGTCCGCGGCCGCGATCGAGGCACGACGCTTCTCGTCGGCGGTCAGCAGCTGGTCGACCAGCGACGGGTCCTCGCCGCGGGTGCGCTGGGAGTCACGGACGAGGTCAGGGTTCTCGCGGAGCAGCTTGAGATCGATCACGCATCCACTCTAACGATCCCGCTCCGCCACCCGTCAGACGCCGAACAGCTCGAGGAAGGCGTCCTTCTCGAACATCCGCGCCGTGTCGACGGCGGTGGGGACTCCGCCGTACGGATCGGCGCCCGCCTCGAAGAGGATCCGGACGACCTCGCCGTAGCCCTTGAACACGGCACCGGCCAGCGGGGTCTGCCCCCGGTCGTTGGCCCGCTCCACATCGGCGCCCCGCTCTACCAGCGCGCGCACGGTTCCGGGATGACCGTTGTAGGCGGCCAGCATGAGCAATCCGTCCCCACGCTCGTTGGTCAGGTCGGGGGTGACACCGGCGTCGACGTAGGCCGCCAGGCGTTCGGTTTCGCCCTCTCGCGCCAACTGGAACAGCATCTGGGCGAACTCGAGGACCTCGGGGTCCACCCCTTCTCGGGGCGAACGGGTGCCGCTGTCCGGTCCGCCGGGCTGCTGGTCGCCGTGTCCGCTCATGCCCAGGATCTTATCGTCACGGCAGCGATTGCGGCATCATAGGAGCGATGAGCACCACCACCCGATCGTCACGTCCAGGTCGGTCCCTGCTCCGTTCACGGGGCGCGGTCCTGGCCTCACTCCTCGCGATCCTGTTCGGAGGAGGGGCGACGGGTGCCCTCATGGCCTCGGCCATCAACAACCCCGATTCGTCCCGGGCCGGCCGTATCGCCCAGGTCGTCCCGCAGGTCGACCCGCGGACCCTGTCCGGTCCGGCGTACGCCGACGCCGTGCCGGGAACGTGTCTGACCTGGTCGATGGACGCATCCGACCAGGTCACCTCGTTCGCCGCGGTCGACTGCGCACAGCCCCACCGGTTCGAGGTCGCGGCCCGGATCCCGCTGTCCGACCTCCCCGGGTTCGGAGACGGCACCCCTCTGCCGACGAACGAGAAGCTCGCCCCCGTCGGTACCGAGCAGTGCCTGCCGACGATCACCCGATACGCCGGGCGAGAGGTGGACCCGGACGGCCGTTTCACGGGGTTGGTCGTGCCCCCGTCCCAGGAGGGATGGGACAAGGGCGACCACAGTGTGCTCTGCGGCATCGCGGCATCCGAGCTCGACGGCCGATCCGCGCTGTCGACCGGAGTCTTCGCCGAGTCCGACCAGCACCGGCGCTGGGAGGCGGGCACGTGCCTCGGGTTCACCGCCGAGGGATTGCCGGGCGCACCGATCCCCTGCGAGCAGGACCACTCGATCGAGATCGTGTCCGACCTCGACGTGACCGGGATCTTCCCGGAGGGACCGGTCCCACCGGAGCCGCGCGTGCAATCCGAGCTCACGGCTGAGGCGTGTCTCCAGGCCGGAATCAGCTACTTCGGGACCGACGAGGCACTGCGCCGGAGCACCCTCATCTCCACCCTGGTCAACCCGATCTCGGAGATCTCGTGGCGCACCGGCAGCCGCACGGTCAACTGCGGTCTCATGAAGGCCGCCGAGCCCGGTCCGTTCGCGGTCCTGCGAGGCCCGGCCGTCGAGGGGCTCCTCGTCGACGGTCAGGTCCCGGTCGCGCCCACGACCACCATCATCCCGCCGCCCGGAACCGATCCCGGCCAGCCCGGCCAGGCAGGTCAGCCACCGGTGGACGGATCCGCGCCTCCGGCCGAGGGTGACCTCGGCACGGCCACGGTTCCCGTCCCGTAGGCACACCCATGGGAATCACCGTCGACGAGGCGCGGTTCGAGACTCTGGTCAACGACGCCCTGGACTCCGTCCCGGACGAGTTGTTCCGGGCCATGGACAACGTCGTGGTGCTCATCGCCGACCGGAATCCCGACGAGCACGACCTGCTCGGCCTGTACGAGGGCGTGGCCTTGACCGAACGCGGGGACACCTATTCAGGCTTCCTCCCGGACACCATCACCATTTACCGGGACGCACTGTGCGACTTCTGCTCCACCGAGGAGGAGCTCGTCCACGAGGTGGCCGTGACGGTGATCCACGAGATCGCCCACCACTTCGGGATCGGCGAGGAGACCCTCCACGAGCTCGGCTGGGGCTGAGCGCCTCGGTCATGAGCACCGCGGTCATGAGCGCCGCGGTCAGAACGTCGGGCGTCCCAGGTGATCGCCCCACCGCTCGCACGACCATCCGCCGCCGTCCGGCGCCAACTCGATGACCCCGCAGTTGGCGATGTGATTGGTCAGCGCCCACTGCGACGGCACGGCGCCCGCGAAGACGGACATCATCCGCATGACCGCACCGTGGACAACCAGGACCACGTCGATCCCGTTGTCGAGGTACGACTCACGGAGTTCGGCGACCAGGGGCATCGTCCGGTCCCGCACGTCGAGGGCGCTCTCCCCGTCCGGGAGGCTGGCGGTCAGATCACCCTCCTCAAGCCAGTCGCGGATGAGCCTGTTGTAGGCGAGGAGAGCCCGGGCACCGGTCTGCATCTCGTACCGGCCGGCCTGGACCTCGTACATCCCGGGCACCGCGAGGGTCGGGAGCCCGTCCATCTGGGCGGCGATCAGACCGGCGGTCTCGCGTGCCCGCGCCGCCTCGGAGCTCATCACCACCGTCGGCGCGATCCCCGACTCCGCCAGCTCCTGCCCCACCAGGACGGCCTGTTCCCGACCGAGCTCGGTCAGCGGCGCGCCCGGCAGGGCGGTGTCGAGGGCCCCGGCGACGTTCGACGGGGTCTGACCGTGTCGGACGAGATGGAGGCGGGCACTCATCCGGCACCCTCTCCGCGGCGCAGTCCCTCGAGCCAGGCCAGCTCGTCGGCATGGTCCGGCGGTGGCGTGCCGGCCGCCTCGTCGGTGCCCGCCACGGGCCACGAGCCGAGGTAGCGCAGTTTCTCGGTCCGGTGCCGCAGGGCGACGAGCGCCTCGGCGACGACTGGGTCCTCGATGTGACCGACCAGATCGACGTGGAAGTAATAGGTGAACCGCTCGACCCGGGTGGGCCTGGAACCGATCCTCGTGAGGTCGATGTCGCGGATCGACAGTTCCGTGAGCGCCTGGACCAGCGAGTTGGGCTCGTGCGGCAGCCCGAAGATCACGCAGGTCCGGTCGTTCCCGGTGCGGGGCGTGGGTACCGCGGGCCGTCCCACCAGGACGAATCGGGTGCGTGCCCCGCCGACGTCGGCGACGTTCTCGGCCAGCGGGACGAGCCCGTTGATCTCCCCCGCGCGGGCGGGCGCCGCGGTGGCATCCGCGATCCCGGCGGCGACCTCCTCCGCTCCGGCCGCGGTCGACGAGGTGGTCTCGATGCGGGCGTTCGGCAGGTGCTCCGCGACCCACCCCCGGACCTGCGCGGCAGCGACTGGGTGGGTCCGCAGGACCCGGACGTCCTCGGCGGCCGTTCCGGGCCGGACGAGGATCGAGAAGACCACGTCGATCTCGGTCTCGGCGAAGATCTGGAGCCGATCACCCACCGCGAGGGCGTCGCTGGTGGGGTTGACCGTGCCGTCGACCGAGTTCTCGAACGGGACGCACGCGTACCCGGCCTCGCCGGAACGGACCTTCTCCAGCGCCTCGCCCATCGTCTCGACCGGGTTCGGGCGGGCTCCCGTCAGCAGCGCTCCGACGTGCGGATCCACGACGAACTGCTGTAGGGCGGCGTCGGTGAAGGTGCCGGGAGGACCAAGGTAGGAAACGGTGACCACGACGACAACCCTAGTTCGCGTCAGCCGGGGTCTGCTGCCGCGAGCTCGGCGGCGACGGCCTCCGCTCGGTCCCGCGGGACCACCACGCAGGTGATCACGTCCCGGATCGCCTCCCGGGCCGATCGGGACAGTCCGACGATCGCGGCCGGGTCGGGTGAGACGATCGCGGCGGCGACATCGGCACCGGTCATGGCCGCGACCGCCCCGGACAACACCGCCCACACCCCGGAGGCGTCCGCGCAACGGGGGATCAACCCGGAACCGAAGCCCACCCCGGCGTGGGCGGCGATCACGAGGAGATCCGCGAGCGGAGCGGCACTGCCGGCGGGGTCGGCGGGGTCGGGACCGATGTTCACCACCGCGGGGGCACCCCTGCCCAACACCTCGGCGACCCGGTCCGGTGAGGGCAGACCGGTGGCCGCCCCGGCCTCGACGACCACCGGCACGGAATCCGTCCACCGGCCCAGGATCTCGGTGAGCGAGGCGTCGTCCACGACGAGATCCTCGAGCAGATCCGGCCGGGAGGGGCCACGACCGAGCAGTTCCAACGACACCGTCATGAGCACAGGTCTACACCCCGATCACGGGCGGTGCTCAGCAGCCCCGGCCCGGCGCCCCCGACGTTGCTAGTCTCACCAGCGATGACTTCCGACGACCCCACCGGCCCCCCGAGCGAGGAGGCCCACGACACCGCGCCCGAGGACGAGACCCCGGACGCCTCGCACCTCACGCCCGAGGAGAAGCGGGGCCCGCGCACGATCCACGTCGCGATCGGCCTGCTCACCCTGCTCATCGTCGTGTCCGTGATCAACAGCCCGGAGTCGGTTCTCCCCCGCGACTCGACGCTCGCCGGCAACTACGTCGCCGATGAGAGCTCGGATCTGGAGATCGTCGTCCCGGTCGGGTGGGAGTCCGTCGACGACGTCGAGTTCGGCTCCCTCGAACTGGTCCCCGTCGACTCGGGGAACGATCCGGAGACCAGGATCTTCGCCGGAGCCCTCGATTCCGGTACGCCCGCCGCGGCGATCGCCGACGACGAGGGCGCCGCCACGGCCCTCGCCGAGACCGTCCAGCAGTACATCCTCGGGGTCCGCGGGATCCGCGACGACAAACGCACCTTCGACGTGGTGAACGAACTCGGAACGGGCGCGGCGGTGTCCTACGTGGTGGTGCCCGAGGATCCCGCCCGGGTCGCCGACGGGGGACTCATCTTCGCCGCTGTCTTCGGCACGCCCGAGGAGAGATGGTGGGTGGCCTATATGTCGACCTCCCAGCAGTCCGCTCCCGGCCCCCGCTGGATGAGCCGGATCGTCAACTCAATCCACGACCAGGACTGACCGGACCGCCCCCGTGCTCACCGCACTGTCCCCCCGCGAGGCCCTGACCCGGTACGCGGCACGATTCGAGCCCGTCACCGACCCGCGGGTCAGGCGGGTGCTGCTCGCCGAGGTCGTCGTCGTCCTCCTCGTCACCTTCGGCCTCTCCGGTCTGTACGCCGTTCTCGACCTGGTCTCCGCGCTACTCGCCCCGGCCGACCTCGCCGACCAGACGGCGACCCTTAACGCCTCACGCTCCGCCCACACGTGGCTCGACCTGGCCTACCAGGGACTCGGCGTGCTGCGCCTGACCGCGTGGGCCCTGCTGCCGCTCGTCCTGCTCGCCCACACCGGGATCAGGGCGCGCGCCGTCGGACTGGTCCGGGACCGGGCCGGCAGTCAGGTCATGTGGGGCCTCGCGCTGACCGCGGTGATCGGCATCCCCGGCCTCGCCCTGTACCTCGGTGCCGTCGGCGCGGGGTTCAACCTGCAGGTCGCCGCGTCCGGGTTGACCGAGACCTGGTGGCGGCCCCTGGTCCTGGTGCTCTCCGCGGCAGGGAACGGAGCCGCCGAGGAGATCCTCGTCGTGGGCTACCTGCTGATCCGCCTGCGCCAACTCGGGGTGCCGCCGACGATCGCCCTGATCGGCACCGCGGTCCTGCGCGGGTCGTACCACCTGTACCAGGGCTTCGGTGGCGGGGCCGGCAACCTGGCGATGGGACTCGTCTTTGCGCTGTGGTGGATGCGCACCCGGCGACTGTGGCCGCTGATCCTCGCCCACACGCTCCTGGACGTGGCAGCATTCCTGGGATATGCCCTGGTGGCGCCGCATGTGACGTGGCTCTGAACCGACACCCGACGGTGCCGTCCGACCCGGTGTGACGCCTGTGATGCTCGACTCGACGCGGCGACGAGGACCGTCGACCCGCGCCGCGGACAAGTAGAGTCCGATTCCATGACCGACGACCCCAGGCGCCGGCACCTCACTCCCGAGGAAGCCGCCGAACTCCGGCGCCGCGCGCGCGAACGCCGCGGCTACGCCGACCCGGCGGCGCCTCGGGACCCCGCACCACGGCGGGATCCCCGGTCGTCCGCGCCCCGGCCCTCGCGGTCCCAGGCACCCCGCCCGTCACGGTCGGTGGACCCCCGCGACGCCCGCGCCGGAGGTCCCCGTGACCCTCGCGGCGGAGCCGCCCGCGACCCCCGCGAGGGTCTGCCCCGCGATCCCCGCGGTGGTGATCCCCGTGGCGGTGTTCCCCGTGGCGGTGTTCCCCGTGATCCCCGCGACGCCGCTGATCCGCGCCGGAGCGGTGGACGCGACCGGGGCCGCACCGGCTACCAGCCCCGTCAGACCCCCGAACCGATCCCGCCGGACGAGCGGGCGCGCTACGCCGACCGCACCGGCCGCGATCCTCGTTCTGGCCGCGATCCGCGTGATCCGCGCCAGATGCGCGGTCGCGCGGCCGATCGCGATCCGTACCGCCAGCCGGTCGATCGCCGGGGCCAGAGACGCGGCGGTCGGCGTGACGGAGCCGGGATGCCCGCCTCCGCGACGGCCGCCCGTCGGCAGCGACCCGCCCGGGCACCGCGTGCGCGCCGGATCGGCCCGCTGAAGATCGTCGGACTGGTGCTCGTCCTGATCCTCACGCTCGGGATCGTCACCGCGCTGTGGGCGGATTCCAAGTTGCAGCGGATCGACGCCCTGGTCGACTACCCCGGTCGGATCGGCAACACCCCCGGCACCGTCACCCTGCTCGTCGGCACCGACTCCCGAGAGGGCCTGTCTCCCGAGCAACAGGCGGAGCTGTCCACCGGCTCGGAGGCGGACGCCGGCGGAAAGCGCACCGACACGATGATGCTCGTGTTCACGCCCCGCGGCGGCGACCGGACCATGCTCATCTCGCTGCCCCGCGACTTGCTCGTCGACATCCCCGGCTACGGCGAAAACAAGCTCAACGCCGCCTACACGTTCGGCGGGCCGCCCCTGCTCACCCAGACGCTGGAACAACAGACCGGCGTCCGCATCGACCACTACGCGGAGATCGGTTTCGGCGGGTTCGCCGGCATCGTCGACGCGGTCGGTGGCGTGGAGATCTGCATCGACGAGCCGATCGTCGATCCCTTCGCCGGTCTCGACCTGGCCCCCGGGTGTCAGATCCTCACCGGCGCGCAGTCCCTCGGATTCGTCCGCACCCGGCACGGCTTCGCCGAGCAGGATCTCCAGCGCGTGCGGAACCAGCGACAGTTCCTCGGCTCGCTCACCCGGACCGTGCTGACGCCGGGCAACGTGCTCAACCCGTTCACCGCGCTTCCCCTGCTCGATTCGGGTGCAGAGGCCGTCACCGTGGACACCGGGGATCACATCTGGACCCTCGCCTCGGTGATGTACAAGCTCGGCAACGACCCGCTCACCGTCACCGCGCCGAACGACGGCATGGCCTCCGGGACCGTCGGGTCCTACCTCGTGTGGGGTCCCACCACGACCGGGTTCTTCGATGCCGTCGCGAACGGCCGGACCCCCGGGCCGGAGTACCTCGACGTCGGGTCGTGACGGGGACGGTCTCGGTCCGCCGGGTCGGTCGCGTCAGCCGGCGGGGGTGATGGAGACGATGCCCCAGGTACCGTCCTCGTTCTCCGCCACCCGCACGCGCTGGTGGATGAGGACCGGCTCCGACTCCGGCGGGAACTCCGTCAGATCCACCTCGAGAAGAGTGGGGCCGAGCTCGCGGATCTCCACGCAGTGCGACGTTCCCTCCGCGAGACGATCGATCCCCTCACTGCGCAACTGGTCCTCGGTCATCCGACTCGACGGGGACACCGCCTCGAACGCCTTCTCCGCCGACCGCTCGACGTAGTAGGCGTGGTCAAACGCCAATACCGTGTCGGCCGGGCTGTCGAGCGAACCAGGGCCGGATCCCCGCACGCGCCCGTCCTCGACCGTGTCGGCGCACCCCGGGTTCGCCGCGGCGGTCGGGGCGGCCTCGGGCGCGGTGGCTGAGCGGGTCACGAAGAACCCGAGGATCGCCGACCCACCCAGAACCGCGGCACCCGCTGCCGCCAGGACGGCGATCCGCACCGGTCGACGCGACCACAATGGGCTGGCCCTTTCCGACTCGGACGACCGGGCCGCAGCGGCGGCGTCTGCGCCTGAACCGACTGCGCCCGCGGCGACAGGTGCAGTGGTCGGTACGGGTGCAGTGGTCGGTACGGGTGCCGGGGCAGCTGGGGACGCGGCAGGAGGTGACGCCGGAGTCGCCGAGGAAGCGGGAGCCTGCGAGGGCTCGGACACCGGCGCCGACGCACGAGGCGGCGCGGGTGAGCGTTCGGCCACGGGTGAGGGCCCGGCCGCGGGTTCGGGGCGGGCGGCGGGCTCGGTCCCGGTGGGCCGAGCCGCGGTCCCGGGGACCCGGCGCAGCGGAAGTGTCGACAGGTCGGATTCCGCGTCAGGACCGGCCACGGGACCAGTGGAGGGCCCCGAGGAAGGTGTAGTCGCGGCGCCCGTGGAGGCATTCGATGCGGCGGCGGTGTCGGAACCCCCCGCGGAGTCGCGGCGCTCCCCGTGGGTCGACGCCCCGTCCGCAGGCGCACTGCGCCGCCGCGCCCCCAGGGTGATCCGGGTCGGAAGGACCCGGTTCGAGTCGGACCGGCTCCCCTGTTCGGCCCGCCCGGCATCGGCCTCCGCGGCATCGGCGGCCGACGGGGTGACGGGCGGGGTGGCCGCGACCGACGGATCAGTGGTCGGTCCGGTCCGCAGCCACGGAGGGACGGTCACCTCCGGGAGAGGCGGCACGGCGGCGTCGTCGTCAGATCCCGTCCGATCCGCCACAACCCCACTCCCTCCGTCACCACAACCCACGTCAGACGACGCGGGTGACTGTGAGAATCCTAAGCGCCACAGAGCACACTCGGGGAGTCGACCTCCCACCGCCCGCCGCCGGACACGACAGCGGGCCGCGCCGACATCGAGGTCGGCGCGGCCCGGGAGCCAAACCCCGGTGTCCGCGACGGCCGGGGGAAGCGGAGATCAGCGGAGGGTCACCTGGCGCGAACGGAGCCCGTCGCGCGAGGAACGCTCCTCGGAGGTGAGCGGCGCGTCGACCGCCAGGGCCTCGGCCAGTCGCGCGTCGAGCGCCTGCAGACCGGCCGCCCACTCCTGGTGGTGCATCTCGCGATCGAGATCGAACACCGGGACCAGCACACCGTGCGTCCGGAAGGAGCCCGCGAAACGCGAGCCCTCGCCCAGATCCAGGCCGTCGGCCGCATGCACGCGGGCCAGGGCCTCGAACAGCTTGTCCTCGTCCTCCGGGCGGACCCACCGGATGTGGGCCTTCTCGCCCGTGTCGACCCACCACGCCGCCTCGACGCCCTCGGCCTCGACGCGCGCCGAGGGCATCATGACCTCGTTGGCGTTGCGCACGGCCTGCGCGATCTCCGGAGCCACCTCGACGCCCTCGGCGACCCACCACGAGAAGTCGTCGTGGACCACGATCTCCAGCGGAGCGTCGGCCACCACGATGTCGGCCAGCGCCGGGGTGTCACCGTTCGGGTGCGCGGAGGTCAACGTCTCGCCGCCACCGGCGCGCCGGGCCCAGTCCACGGCATACGCCAGGTCGGCGGCCACATCGGGCCCGTGGACCTGCACCTGCAATCCCACCAGGGCCTCGCCACCGAGCGTCTCGTCGCGCACCAGGGCGGCGATGGCCCCGGGCAGGACGGTCGCGATGGTGACGTCGCGGCCCTCCCCGACCGTGGTCAGGCGCCCGGTGGCCGACGGAACGAACTCGCGCATCGCCACCATGTCGCACTCGCCGGCGAACCCGGCGAACGGACGCGGAGCGACGCTCAGTTGCTCACGTTCGGCCGCGCGTGCGGCGAGTTTTGCCTGGCGGTTACTGCCCGGCTTCGGCTCGTTACTGCGATTGCGTCTACCCACGTACACCACGATACGGTGCGCTCCGGGCGCCTGTGCCCGGACCACGGACTTCGGCGCGCGGGCGTTTCCGCCCAGGGTCGGACGCGCGGGTCACAGCCCGACCGCGCCCGCCGTTCCGGTGGTCTCGGTCGCCCCGTCCGCACCGCCGCTGACAACACCGCCGCCGACGGCGCCGGTCTCACCGGTCTCACCGGCCGCGCCGTTCTTCCCGGCCCCGTCGAGCACGGTCAGCGCGCGCGAGGGGACATTGGTGCCCACCCACTCGATGCCGAGGTCGCGGCAGAGCAGCAGGTCGGCGGGGTCGTCGACGGTCCAGCAGTAGGTGCCCATGCCGCGCGAGCGCCAGTAGTCGACCAGCCAGGGCCGCGCCCGGATCGCACCGATGCTCGGCCCCATGAGCTGCGCGCCGAACCCCTCGGCGGGCCAGGACTTGAGGACGTTGCGCCGCTCGCGCAACTGCACCGTCGGCACCTGCGGGACGAGCTGCCGGAACCGCCGCACGGCCATCACGGAGAAACTCATCATCACGGCTCGGGACTCGGCGAAGCTGTCCGGCCGGTCCAGGCCGAAGTACGCGAGCTCGTCCCGCACGGCGACCTCGACCTTGCCGCCCGAGGGCACGGGGTGCTTGGTCTCGATGAACAGCTTGACCTGCGGGTACGCCTCAGCGAGCACGAGGAAGCTGCGGAGCGTCAGGACGGACTCGGGCGCGGAGTGGACGGGGTGCCAGGACCCCACGTCGATGCCAGACAGTTGGTCGAGCGTGCTGGAGTGCACCCACAGGTCGCGGTCTCCGACACGGCTGGTGCAGGGGTCGTGCAGGAGGACAGGGACGCCGTCGGCGGTGAGCCGCACGTCCAGTTCGAGCGCCTCGGCCCCCTGCTCGAGCGCCCGCTGGTAGGCGACGCGGGTGAGCTCGGGGTATTCGGCGGAGGCACCGCGGTGGGCCACGACCCCGCTCCGGGTGGACACCGGGGACGGCAGGTGGGTGGTCGCGTGAACCGTCACGTCTCGCTCCTTCCGGGCGACTATCTACGGTCCACGATCCCCGCCGCGATCAACCGCCTGGTGAATCGTGGGGAAGGGTCGTCGAAACTCCGCATGACAGACCGTGTCTGGTGGACGGCCCAGGCGGCGGCGAGTGCCGCGATGGCGGTGAAGAGGACGGTGTCGGCGGCGGCCTGGGGTCCGTCGCCGGTGCTGCGCCAGAACGCCACGGCCACTGCCACGACGTTGATCGCCCACGCCGCCCACCAGCGGCGCAGTGCGGATCGGGAGGGGGCGCGGGGGGACGCCCGGCGGAGTTCTTCCAGGTAGACGGGGAGGCGGAAGAAGTTGACGACGACGACGAGGCTCCCCAGCCACAGGTCGAGCCTCGACCGGGGGTCCGTCCCGGGCTCGAACACCCGGCGGCGCGTCCGCACGAGCCAGGCGGTCGCGGTGACGGCCGCGCACACCGCCACGACGAGGGAGACCCCGCCGGTGACCCAGACGAGTGCCGTGGTGACGGCGTCGATCCACCAGGGCGCGACCCGGTTCGCGTAGACGGCCAGGGCGAGGTACCGCAGGCCGTGGGCGATCGCGGTGCCGATCAGCCAGACGTAGGCGGAGGTGAGGATCCCGGGTGCGGCGGAGGCCAGTAGGGCCCGGGCCGGGGCCGGCTCGGTCTCGAGCCGGCGTGGGATAGCGACCAGCGGCAGACCCCAACGGGGGGTGGCGGGGTACCGCGGGGTCGTGCTCCCCCAGGCGGGTCCGGACCGGTACCGCGGTTGCGGGGGGCGGGCGGTGTCGGTGGGCTGCCGCCACGGAGGGTGGGCGACCCACTGCCACTGCCGCGGGCGTCCCGGTGTGGTCATGCGGTCCATGCTGGCACAGCAGTGGCCGGAGGCGGAGGATGGACACATGACTGTGACGTGTCTTCGTGTCCACGACCTCGTCTCGGGCGAGGTCGATCCCGGCGGTGCCCACGTCGTTCTGGTGGACCGCCTGTGGCCGCGGGGCGTGCGCAAGGAGTCCTTCTCCTATGACGAGTGGTGCAAGGACGCCGCTCCCAGTACCGACCTGCGGAAGGAGTTCCATTCCGGGGAGCTCGATTTCGAAGAGTTCGCCGAGCGGTATCGCGCCGAGCTGGACAGCGGCGACGCGGCCGAGGCTGTCGATCATCTGGCCGAACTGTCCTCGGATGGTGGGCTCGTCCTGGCGTACGCGGCCAGGGACACCGAACGAAATCACGCCCTGGTTCTGGCGGAGGTCGTCCGCGACGGGGGTGCTCGTCACCGATAGTTCATGTTCGCATCATCACCAATAGGTGACGGAACGCCTCTCGGTCTGTAGTGTTCTCACCAGTAGTTGAAACAGTACGTTGTATTTCTGTAGACCAGCGTCCTCGTCGAGGGCGATGCGGCACCGCAGGGAAACACAGCTCGCTCTCTGCTGCATCACCCTGATGCTCCGACAAGCGGAGCATCGACTCTCGAAAGGACGCCGATATGGCTACCGGCACCGTGAAGTGGTTCAACGCTGACAAGGGCTTCGGCTTCATCGCCCCCGACGACGGCTCGGCCGACGTCTTCGCCCACTTCTCCGCCATCAACGGCTCGGGCTACCGCTCGCTCGAGGAGAACCAGCAGGTCTCCTTCGACGTCGCGCAGGGCGCCAAGGGCCTGCAGGCCGAGAACATCACCGTTCTCTGATCTTCAGCCTCGTGCTGACGAGCACGCGGGCGTCGTGATTTCCACGACAGACCCCAGCTCGCCTCAGATCGCATGAGAAGGGCCCGGCCGGGATTCTCCCGGCCGGGCCCTTCTTCTCGTGTCCGTACCCGCCCGCGCTGAGCCGGGCCCGGTCAGCCGCATCAGACCGGACAGGCGATCCCGCTGCGCACGTGGCAGTCGTAGCCGCCGGGGTTCTTGACGAGGTACTGCTGGTGGTAGTCCTCGGCGAAGTAGTACGTCCCGGCCCGGACCTCCTCGAGCATCCCGATCTCGGTGGTCACCGCACCGCGACCGGCCGCCGAGAGCGCGTCGGCGTATCCCGCCGAGATCCTGCGCGCCGTCTCCAACTGCTCGTGGGTCGTGGTCAGGACCGCCGAGCGGTACTGCGTCCCCACATCGTTCCCCTGACGCATCCCCTGGGTCGGGTCATGCCACTCGAAGTACGTGGCGAGCAATTTCTCGACCGGCAACGCCTCCGGATCGAACACCACCAGCACCGCCTCGGTGTGCCCGGTCGCCCCCGTGCACACCTCCTGGTAGGTGGGGTTGGGCGTCCAGCCGCCGGCATACACCGCGGCTGTCGTCCACACGCCGTCGAGTTCCCAGAGCACACGTTCGGCGCCCCAGAAACAGCCCATCCCCAGGACGATCACCTCGTGCCCCTCCGGGTACGGTCCCGTCATGGGATTGCCGGTGACGATGTTCGCCGCGGCCACGGGGACGGACTCGGTCCGGCCCGGGAGAGCGGAGTCCTTCTCGATGACGGTGGACGCCGAGCGCAGCGCGGCGGTTCGAATGGAATCCTGTAGCCAGCCCATGCCGCCAGGGTAGCGCCGTACGGGAATCGAGATGCAGGCGTGATGTGACGGAAGCCATAGTCGGGGTTATGGTGAACCGGAGTACGACCGAGGGGGAATCCGAGATGACGACGTCGAAACCTGCCGCACAGCACCTGCGTGACATCCTCGAGCACCGGCAGGAGCAGCCGTTCGAAGGCTCCGGCAGCAGCGACCACTGCAATCACCGCAACCTCTGGCTGCCCGTCGTCGCGGCGGTCGTCCTGCTCGGCATCCTCCTCGCGCTCCTCATCCTCTGACCCGGCGCTGATCGCCCTCTGACCTGGCGCTACTCACCCTCAGACCTGCACGGGTCCGGCTACCGCCCGAGTCCGCTCCCCCCGCACCGAACTCGCTACCGCTCACCCCGGGTGACGAGATGCTCGCGGGCGACGCGGACGAGCAGCGGCGCCCACGGCGCGCAGTCCTCCTCCGCCAACCGTGCGATCCCCTGCAGTTCCTCGTCCGGGACCCACCGCGCCTCGGCAATCTCCGCCCGCGGCTCGGGACGACCGTCGAGCCGGGCCGCGAACACCTCTGACACCAACTCGAACCCGGGTTCGTTGGCCGTGGCCGTGATGTAGCGGCCCAGCGACTCGACACTGTCCGGGTGCAGGGTGACGCCCAGTTCCTCGTCGACCTCCCTGATCGCGCACTCCAGTGGCGATTCCCCGGTTTCCCACTTCCCGCCGGGGAGCATGAACCGGTCCGTCCCCGCTTTCCGGACGGTCACCACGGCACCATCGGGCCGGGTCAGCACCACCGCCGACACTGATATGACATGTAATCTCGTCCTATCCGAGTGATCCACGTCCCCGATCATGGCAGGTCCGTGCCGGTCCGACGAGGTGCACAGCCGGGCAGCCGACGCCACCGGGGTCGTCCGGTGGCCGCAGGTGTCGGGCGCACGCTGACGCGAGTCGGGATAGATCACTATGGTGGGACGTGGACCTCGTGACGACCGACACGGGCGAGACCCGACGCGAAACGTCACCCAACCGAAAGGACACTCCACTATGGCCGAGTACGTTCTTCCCGATCTCGACTACGACTACGGTGCTCTCGAGCCGCACATCTCGGGCGAGATCATGGAGCTCCACCACTCCAAGCACCACGCCACCTACGTCGCCGGCGCCAACACCGCCCTCGAGCAGCTCGCCGAGGCCCGTGAGGACGGCACCATCGCCGCCAAGGCCCCGCTGCTGAGCAAGAACCTGGCCTTCCACCTCGGTGGCCACACCAACCACTCCGTGTTCTGGAAGAACATGTCGCCCAACGGTGGCGGCCAGCCCGAGGGTGAGCTGGGCGAGGCGATCACCGCCGAGTTCGGTTCCTTCGAGAAGTTCCAGGCCCACTTCAACGCCGCGGCCACCACCCTGCAGGGCTCGGGCTGGTCCGTCCTGGGCTTCGACCACATCGGTCAGCGCCTGGTCATCCAGCAGCTCACCGACCAGCAGGGCAACATCTCCATCAACATCACCCCGCTGCTGATGCTGGACATGTGGGAGCACGCCTTCTACCTGCAGTACAAGAACGTCAAGCCGGACTACGTCAAGGCCTGGTGGAACGTCATCAACTGGGAGGACGTGGCCGCGCGCTACGCCGCCGCCAAGGGCTGACCCAGCACCTAAAGCTCAGGGTCCACACCGACCCGGCACAGAATGGACGGGCCCCCGCGCATCATTGCGCGGGGGCCCGTCGGTCGTTCAGTGGGCCCGTCGGCCTTTCAGCGGGCCTGCCGGCCGCTCACCGGGACGGCGCCCTCAGGCGCGCCATCCGTGCTTGCCGGCCCTGCGACCGGGCCGGCAAGCACTGCGCCCCGCCCGACCTCGGTCAGCGGTCCGCCAAGGCGTAGGCCGCGGTCGACGCCACCGCCGTGACCGCGAGGACCGACGGCCACGCCCCGATCTGCTTGGCCAGCGGATGCGAGGCCCCGAACGCGCCGACGTACAGAGCCGACAACCCCACCGTGGTGGGCACGGTGGTGGTGGCGAGCCACGAGCGGCCCGCCCACACGCCGGCCGCTGCCAGCACCACCCCACCGAGCGGGCGGACGCCGGTCTCGCGGGCCGTCAGCCAGCCTCCGAGCAGACCGCCGGCGACCACCGTCGCCGTGGACACGTCCTGAGCATTCTTGATGTCGATCATTCCCATACCCGGATACTACGAGGACACAGGCGGGAGAGGGCCCCCGGTCAGTTGTCCAGTTCGGTAGCGTGCGAGCCCGGGTGGTGACACGTGTCACCCCCGGACGCAGACGCCACAGGAGAGCCCCGATGACCGCCGCCAGGAACACCGACACGAATCACACGGTCAGCCGCCGCACGGTACTCGGCGGCGCGGCGGCCCTCGGCGGGGTCGCCGCCCTCCAGTCGCTCCTGCCACCCCTGGCCACCGCGCAGCCCACGCCCATGCACGTGGGCCGCGGCATCGGTGACATGACCGGAGAGCCACTGGGCGCCGGGTTCAACGGGTACGCCGACACCGAGCAACTGTCCGTGGGCCTGCATCTGCGGCAGCGCGCCAGGGCGTTCGTGTTCGCCGACTCGTCGTCGTCACCCCGGTTCCTCCACGTCACCGCCGAGATCGGCCTCATGTTCCAGTCCATCCAACAGGAGGTCCTCCGGCGCCTGGCCGCCGAGTTCGGCGGCACCTACCACGAGGGGAATGTCGTCCTCACCGCCACGCACACCCACGTCGCGCCCGGCGGGACGTCCGGCCACCCCATGGTCGACCTGTCCATGCTCGGGTTCCGCCCGGTCACCTTCGACGCGAACGTCGCCGGCATCGTCGACGCCGTCCGCATGGCGCACCACGACCTCGCCCCCTCCATGGTCGGCGTGACCACCGGCACCCTCCAGGACTCCGGCGTCAACCGCTCACGCGAATCCTTCGACCGCGACCGCCCCGACGAGCGCGCACACTTCCCCGAGGGCATCGACCCGCGCTCACAGTCCCTCCAGATCACCCGCGGCGGCGAACTCGTGGGCGTCCTCAACTGGTTCGCCGCGCACGCCACCTCCATGACCAGCCACAACGTGATCGCCTCGTCGGACAACAAGGGCTACGCCGCGTGGCACTGGGAACGCGAGGTCGCCGGACAGGACTACCTCGCCGGCGGCACACCGCGCCTGATCACCGCGTTCGCCCAGACCAACCCGGGCGACGTGAGCCCCAACCTCGACCTGAAGCCCGGGCAGGGCCCGACCCCCGACGAGTGGCTCAACACCCGCATCATCGGTGAGCGCCAATTCGCTGCCGCCCGTGACCAGGTCGGACGGGACGTGCGCGGCCTCGGCTCCGGCATCGACGTCCGCCACACGTGGGTCGACATGTCGAACGTCGAGGTGGCGCCCGAGTTCACCGGCGACGGACGCACGCACCGCACCGCCGTCGCCGCCCTGGGCGCCTCGTTCGCCTCGGGCAGCCAGGAGGACGGAGGAGGCGGCGACGAACTCCCCTTCAACGAGGGCGAGCGCGGCGGCAACCCCGTCATCAAGGCGATCGCCGACGTGGTGGTCCCGGCCTGGCTGCGCGAGGCGCACGCCCCCAAGGACATCCTGCTCCCCATGGGCCTGGTGCCGAACGCGATCCAGCGCGTGTACCCGTTCCACCTCGTGCGGCTCGGCGGGCACTACCTGTTCGCCCTCGGCTTCGAACCGACCGTTGTGTCGGGGCTCCGGCTGCGGCGGACGATCGCCGCGGAACTGGGCGTGCCCGAGGACCACGTCACCGTGCAGGGCTACTCCAACGCCTACGGCCACTACGTCACCACGCCCGAGGAGTACTCCGCGCAGAACTACGAGGGCGGCGCGACGATCTTCGGACCGTGGACCCTGCCCGCGATCCAGCAGATCGCCGCCGGGCTCGCCCGCGCGCTGCGCGACGGCCGCCCGGTCGACCCCGGTTCGTCTGAGCGCGACCTCACCGGTCAGGTCCCCGCCTCCCCGCTGGGCAACCCACTCGTCGACACCCCGGCCCCGCTGCGCGCGTTCGGCGACGTCCTGGACCAGCCGGCCGCCGAGTACCGCGTCGGCCAGCGCGTCCTGGCCCGCTTCAGTGGCACCCACCCCAACTCCGACCTGCGACGCGACGACACCTACCTCGCCGTCGAGCGGCGTGACGGCCGTCGGTGGATCAGGGTCCACGACGACGGCGACTGGTCCACCATGATCGTGTTCGAGGGCATGCTCACCGTGACGAACGCCCTCATCACCTGGGACATCCCCCAGGACACCCCGGCCGGTGAGTACCGGATCGTCTACACCGCCTCCGGCCGCGGGATCGACGGGCGACTGTTCCCCGTCAGGGGCGAGAGCAGGGGCTTCCACGTCCGCTGACAGGTGACCTGAGATACTGGGACCGTGGTCACTTGCACGTCCTAGTGCTGGACCCCCACGTGCCAGACCCGTACCTTCCCTCAACGAAAGGACATCACCCGTGGACATCAAGGGTGCATCCGTCATCGTCACCGGCGCCGCTTCCGGCCTCGGCAACGCCACCGCCCGCTCGTTCGCCGAGAAGGGCGCCCTCGTCTTCGGCCTCGACCTCCAGTCCTCGATCGACAAGGCCGTCGAGCAGGGCATCGACGAGGGCATCACCCTCCTCGCCGCCGACGTCACCAGTGAGGACGACGTCAAGGCCGCCATCGCCAAGGCCACCGAGGCCGCCCCGCTGCGCGTCGCCGTGAACTGCGCCGGCATCGCCCCGGCCGCCCGCATCGTCTCGAAGAAGGGCGTCCACGCGCTCGACCTCTTCCAGACCTGCATCTCGGTGAACCTCGTGGGCACCTTCAACGTCCTGCGTCTGGCCGCCGAGGCCATGTCCACCCAGGACACGGTCGACGAGGACGGCCAGCGTGGCGTCATCATCAACACCGCCTCGGTCGCTGCGTACGAGGGCCAGGTCGGCCAGATCGCCTACGCCGCCTCGAAGGGTGGCGTCTACTCGATGGGGATCTGTGCCGCGCGTGACCTCGCGCAGTTCGGCATCCGCGTCAACACCATCGCCCCGGGCACCATCGAGACCCCGATGCTCAAGGGCCTGACCGAGGAGTTCCAGAAGTCGCTGGAGGCCGCGATCCCGTTCCCGTCGCGCCTCGGACGTCCGTCGGACTACGCGGCCCTGGCAAACGCGATCGTCGAGCAGGACTACCTCAACGGCGAGAGCTTCCGCATGGACGGCGCCCTGCGCATGGCCCCGCGCTAGACCATCCCCGCGCCGCGCCGCGCCCGGCCTGCGCCCGGCCTGCGCCGCGCCCGACCTGGGCCCGCATCCGCTACTCTCCCTCCACATCCGCTACCCCTATATGGGTAGCGAAACCGCAGGGAGAGTAGCGGATTTCGTGTTTGAGGGGCGGGGGCGTCCGCATTGCCCCGCGGTAGGCGATCCCCGCGGTAGGCGATCCCCGCGGTAGGCGATCCCGGCGGTGGGCGATCCCGGCGGTGGGCGATCCCCGCGGTGGGCGATCCCGGCACTGGGCGATCTCCGCGCTAGGCCAGACCTGGCTGGTAATTCCTGCCGACATGACTGAGGCCCACCCCCGGATCAGGGGTGGGCCTCAGTCGTCCGGCGTGCGGTGAGTCTCTCAGCCGCGGCCGTTCGTGCGGTGAGACTCTCAGCCGCGGCCGTTGTCTGCACCCGGGCCGGGGGCCGGAGCCGGAGCGGCCGGAGCGGCGTCCTGGGCCGGGGTCCAGGGCAGCGGCGGGAGCTGGATGCCGGCGTTGGTGAGCGCGGCGTGGATCTCCGGCGCGAAGTAGACGCCGGCGCCGATCGCGGCGATCGAGCCGACGCCCAGGGCGGTACGCAGGATCGCGCCCGTGCTGATGGTCAGGGCAGTGGCGGCCGCGACGGCTGCAACCTTGCGGGTGGTGAACATATGAGTTCAGTTCTTCGATATCCAGTCGCGCACTGCCCGAGTCGCACGGACGTCATCCTCGTTGTAGATGAGAATCCTCCCACGGCCCGCCTCTGCCTCTCTCCCCCTCGACATCTGCGCGTCGCGGTACCAGCCGATCGACGCCTCTCCCCCGGCCTCCGGATCGCGCCAGTGGAAGCCGGCGACGGGGGCCACGACCTTGAGTCCGAGACCCGAGGTGGACACGAACTGCGTCCGCACCGCCTCGTGTACGTCGACCCACTGCGGGGAGGAGATGAAGCCGCGGACCTCGGCCACCGAGGGGACGCCCTTCACCACGGCGCGCGTGCCCTCGGGGCCGAACCGCGTGGCGGTGGACAGCATCCAGCCGTTCTCCGCGGATCGCGAGTAGCAGTACGCCCGGAACGAGCGCCCCTGGCCGGCGGCGCGGTCACGGATCGCGGTGAGCCAGCGCCAGAACTCGGCGAACGACCGGCCCTCGTCGGCGTCCGGCAGGCGCGCCCAGGTGGCGAACGGCCGGTAGCCCTCGGCCTCCAGCGGTCGCCCGTCGCGCAGCGTGAGCAACGTACCCCACAGGTACGCGCCGTCGTCGAGATGACTCTCCAGGTCGACATCCACCTCGATGTCGGCGCGCGGGATCGTCGGCCGCGCCACCTTGGGGACCACGACCTCGCCGTCGCGGTGCGCCCGAGCGCGCAGCACCGCGTCCGCGAACGGTTCGCCGTTCCAGTCGGGCGGGCGGGAGGTCCCCGCGTCGGCGAGATCGGAGACCGTGCGGATCCCCACCGCGTGGAGGGGGCCGACCTGTCCACCGCCGACGACGAGACTCACATCGTCGTCCAGTTCGAGCCGCTCCCGACACCCCGGAACACGCTCTCTCGGTCCCTGCCAGCCCTCCCACCAGGGGCACGTCCGGCACTCGCCGATCCGGCTCGGCGCGGTGGGCAGCGTCCCCCTCACCACCTCCAGGCGCGTCGCGTGGGTCCGGTCCGCCGCCTCGAGCACCGGGTGCAGGTCGTGCACCACCGAGCGCGACGACCCCAGGCCGAGCACCGCCCCGACGGGCCGGGCCGCCGCGTGCCCGATCGCCTCGAGCAGGTGCCACGCGTGGACGAGCCGGTCCAGGTCCCCCGGGTGACGACGCACCCGCAGGGTCGGGTCCGGAGCCGGCGCCCAGTCGAGCAGCCGCGTGACCAGGGCCCGGGACGAGCTCCCGCCCCGTCGGGGGTCGACGACCTTGTGGTTGACCACCAGCGCCGGCACGTACCCGCCCCCCGGCACCGCCGCCAGCGTGCAGCGCATGCCCTCACGGCCCGAGCACGGATCCGCCGGCAGGGCGGCGCCCCACACCAGGGTCGCCCCCTCATCTAGTGCCCGGAGCGTGCGCTGCTCGTCGTCGTCGTCGGGAAGATCCCCCGGCAGATCCGTCCACCGGTCCCCCACCACGTCCACCACCCGCACGCCCGGGCCCGCGCCCCTCAGGGCGCGCTCCCGCAGCCCCGCGCGGCGGTCACCGGCGGCCATCGCGCGCTGCCGCACTCCCTCGTCGACGGGCGCCCACCGCCACCATCCGGCCTCCGCACCGGCCTCCCGGGCCACACGGTGCAGGCACCGCGCCCCCGACGCGGGACCCACCACCCGCTCGTCGGGGGACGCGTGTGTGGCGTTCCCGGCATCCTCCATCGGCATCCATTCTGGACCAGAACCCGCCCGACACCGACGTCCGGTCGACGGTCCTCCTCCTATGACACCGGCCGTTCGCCTAGGCTGGTGACCTGATGATCGCGACGAGAGAAGGATCGACGCCCATGGGCAAGCTGACGACCTACCGCGACAAGCGCGCCGAACTCAAGGCCCACGCCAAGGCCCTGAAGTCCACCGCGATGAAGGAGGCGAAGCTCGCCGCCAAGGAGACCCGCGCCAAGGCCAAGGAGGCGCACCGCGTGGACCTGGCCGAGGCCAAGGAACGCGCCAAGCTGGCCAGCAAGACCGCCGACCGCAAGGCCAAGCGCGACGCGAAGCGCCTCGAGAAGCAGGACAAGCTCGCCCAGAAGGCCGCCAAGCGCGACCGGCAGACCGAGAAGGCCCTGTCCAAGCAGGAGCGCGCCACCCTCAAGCGCGAGGCGAAGCTCGCCGCCAAGGACCGAAAGGCCGCCGAGAAGATCGAGGCCGCCGGCCGCAAGCACGAGTACCAGCTCGCCGAGATGGAGCTGAAGAAGCTCGACGGCACCAAGCTGGGCAAGGAGGACCTCGAGCGCTGGCTTGGCCTGGCCAAGGTCGCCACCCCGGTCCTGCTGCCCATCCTCTACAAGGTCGTCTCGAACGCGCAGGGGTCCTCCGCCCCGCCGGCCGCCGTGGACCTCAAGTCCGAGGGCATCAACGCCACCGGCCCCGGCGCCGCGCTCGGCGTGCGCATCGTCCGCCTCGAGCAGACCCTCGACCAGCTCTCCACCGCCCGCAGCGGTGAGCGCGCGGTCACCGACTTCATCTCCGCCACCCGGTCGCGCCTGGGTGATCTCCGGACCGCCGTCGAGGCCGCCGAGATCACCCCCACCGCCCAGCGTCGCGAGGTGCACTCGTCCATCTCCGGCGAGCTCGACCGGATCAACAAGGACGTCTTCGCCCGCCTCGGGGTCAAGGCGTGACGGGAGCTCGTCGGCGCCTCGGCGGCATCGTCGCCGCCGGTGCGCTGATCGGCGGCACCGGACTGGCCGTCGCCGTCCCCACCGTGGTCACCGCGCCGGTCGCGGCCGCGCACTCGGTGCTCCTGTCGATCGATCCGCAGGACGGCGTTGAGGTCGCGGGCTCCCCGGAGCAGATCGTCCTGACCTTCAACGAGGAGATCAACCCGAACTTCGTCACCGTCGCAGTGACGAACGAGGGCGACACGACCAACCGCGTCGCCGGTGACCCCACCGTCGACGGCGCGACGGTGACGGCGCAGGTCTCCGACCTCGCCGCCGGCGAGTACACCGTCGGGTACCGCGTCACCTCCGCCGACGGGCACGTCGTGAGCGGCTCGTCGACGTTCCGCGTCGCCGGCGAGGCCGGTGACGACGACGCCGAGGGCGGTTCCGCGGCCACCACTGGCCAGGCTCCGGCCTCGGGCGCACCGACGGCGCAGAGCGGTCAGGGCACCGGGACCGAGCCCGCGGACTCCGGCGACACCGATTCCACGGATGCCGGTTCCACGGATGCCGAGGCCCAGGACTCCGAGGACCGGGTCAACCCGGCGATCTGGGTCGTGGCCGGGGTCGCCGCGGCGTTGATCGCGGGGGCGTTCTTCCTCCTGCGTCGCGGCAAGGACTGAGCCACAGACGAAAGCGGGTCCCACACCCCCTCCCCTGTGGAGGGCGTGCGGGACCCGTTCGTCGTGCGTACGGGCTCGTGAGTACGGACCCCGTGCGTCCGGGCTCTAGCGTCCCGGCAGGAGCCGCATGGCGTCGGTGGCCGGGGCCAGCAGCTTCTGCCACCGGGTGCGCGGCAGGAACCCGGGTCCGCCCATGTGCATCACGCGCTGCGTGGCGATGGTCTGGGCCTCGGTGTACTTGAGCAGGCCCTCGTCACCGTGGCGGCGGCCGACGCCGGACGCGCCCATGCCGCCCATCGGCCCGGCGACGGATCCCCAGCCGGCGACGTAGCCCTCACCGACGTTGACGGTGCCGGTCCGCAACCTGGCCGCGATCTCCTCGCCCTCCGCGTCGGAGCCGGCGAACACGGACGAGTTGAGCCCGTACTCGGTGTCGTTGGCCTTGGCGATCGCCTCCTCCACCGAGTCGACCGGGTAGATCGACACGACCGGGCCGAAGGTCTCCTCCTCGTAGCAGGTCGCACTGTCGGGGACGTCGGTGAGCAGGGTCGGCTCGTAGAACAGCGGGCCCAGGTCGGGGCGCGGACGACCGCCGGCGAGCACGCGGGCGCCCTTGGCCACGGCGTCGTCGACGTGCGCGGTCACGGTCTCGAGCTGATCGGTGGAGATGAGGCTGCCCATCTCGGCCTCGAAGTCGTACCCGGCGCCCAGGCTCATGGCCTTCACGCGCGCGGTGAGCGTCTTGATGAGCTGCGGCGCGATGGACTTCTCCACGTACACGCGCTCGACGGAGATGCACAGCTGGCCGGAGTTGGAGTAGAACGCGCGGGTGGCGACCTCGGCCACCTCGTCGAGGTCGGCGCTGGCGGTGACGATCATGGCGTTCTTGCCGCCGAGTTCGGCGGAGTAGCCGATGAGCCGCTCGCCGCACTGGCGGCCGAGGGTGCGGCCGGTGGCGGTGGAGCCGGTGAACATGAGGTAGTCGACGGTCTCGACGATCGCGCCGCCGACGGTGCCGCCGGAGCCGGGCACCACCTGGAACAGGTCGCGGGGCAGGCCGGCGCGGTAGAGCATCTCGGCGGCAGCGAGCGCACAGAACGGCGTGATCGAGGCGGGCTTGATCACCACGGCGTTCCCGGCGGCCAGGGCGGCCAGCGCGTCGGTGGCGGCGAGGTTGAGCGGGTAGTTCCAGGGGGCGATCACGCCCACGACGCCCTTGGGCTGGCGGCGCACGACGGCCTTGGTGAGGCCGGGCAGCATGCCCTGGACGCGCTGGGGTGCGAGTAGTCCGGGCGCGACGCGCGCGTAGTGGCGCGAGGTGATGAGGCAGTCGAGCACCTCTTCCTGGGCGGAGGCGCGGCTCTTTCCGGTTTCGGCCTGGATGATGTCCATCAGTTCGTCGCGTCCCCGCATGACGTGCTTTGCGAAGCGCTCGAGCACGGCGACGCGGTCCTTGGGGTCACGCTCGGCCCAGGCGACCTGGGCGGCGCGGGCGCGGGCGACGGCGGCGCGGACGTCGTCGGCGGTGCCGACGGGGATCTCGGCGAGCGGCTCGCCGGTGAACACCTCGTTGATCGTCGCGGAGGGACGACTCGACGGGTCGGCGACGAAGTCGGGGATCGCGACGAGGTCGCGCAGGCGGTCGTACACGCGGGGTGTGGGTCGGCTCATAGTTTCCAGGCTACCGGCGAGTAAGAAGTTGCGGAAGGCTTGACCCTGACGCCGCGTCAGGCCCCAACCTCGTTCCCGTGAGAGATGCTGGAGGTATGACGACAGGCAAGGGCCGCACCGTGGGTGAGGTCGCCGACCTGGTGGGAGTGACCGTGAGGACACTGCACCACTGGGATCGGATCGGGTTGGTGTCCGCGAGCGGCCGCACGTGGTCGGACTACCGGGTGTATGACGACGACGACGTCGCCCGCATCCACCGGGTCCTGGTCTACAGAGAGCTGGGTTTTCCGCTCGCGCAGATCGCCGAGATCCTCGACGATCCCGGGGTGGACGAGTCCGCCCATCTGGCGCGGCAGCGAGAGCTCCTGCTCGGCCGCATCTCCCACCTGCAGGAGATGGTCTCCGCAGTAGACCGCCTGAAGGAGGCGATCGGAATGAACACACCCCTGACCCCTGAGGACCGGGCGGAGATCTTCGGTACCGACTGGAAGGAGGAGTACCAGGTCGAGGCCGAGGAGCGGTGGGGCGAGACCCCGCAGTGGGCGCAGTCGCAGGAGCGCACGGCCCGCATGTCCAAGGAGGACTGGAAGCGGGTCAAGGCCGAGGGCGATGCGCTGAACGCCGACCTCGCCGCGGCGAAGCGCACCGGCGTCGACCCGGCCTCCCCCGAGGCGGCCGCGTTGGCCGAGCGGCACCGGGCATCGATCGCGCAGTTCTACGACTGCACGTACTCGATGCAGGTGTGCCTGGCCCGGATGTACACGCAGGACCAGCGGTTCGCCGAGACGTACGACTCGCTCGAGCCCGGCCTGACGCAGTGGCTCGTCGCCGCTGTCGAGGCCAATGCCCGGGCGCACGGCGTCGACCCGGAGACCGCGACCTGGGAGTAGCTCCGTCCGCCAGTGCCGAGCCGCGGCTCCCCGTTCCGTGCCGCGGCTCCCGGTGGCACCCCACGGCGCGGGCACCCGTCCGTACGCTGGCCCGCATGAGCCGATGGACTCTCGCCGATATGCCGGACCAGTCCGGGCGGACCGTCGTCGTCACGGGGGCCAACTCCGGGCTGGGCCTGCAGTCCACCCGGGCGCTCACCGATGCCGGTGCACGGGTGCTCATGGCCTGTCGCGACGTCGGTCGCGCCGAGGCCGCCCGGGCGGGCCTGGGCCACCCGGATCGCGCGGAGGTCGTGCAGCTGGACCTCGCCGATCTCGACTCGGTCCGTGCCGCCGCCGAGACCCTCGCGCCGCGTCGGCCGGACGTGCTCATCAACAACGCGGGCCTCATGAACATCCCGCGGGGAAGCACCGCCCAGGGCCACGAGATGCAGTTCGGCGTGAATGTGCTGGGCCACTTCGCGCTGACCCGGGTGCTCGAGCCGGTGCTCACGGACCGCGTGGTGTGGCTCGGCTCGATAATGCACCGGTTCGGTTCCGTGGACCCGGACGATCTCGACTGGAACCGCCGCAGGTACTCACCGATGCCGGTGTACGGCGCCACCAAGCTGGCGTGCGTCATGCTCGCCTACGAGCAGCAGCGCCGACTCGAGGCGGCGGGTTCGTCGCTCAAGGCCGTGGCCGCGCATCCGGGTTACTCGGCCACGAACCTGCAGTACCGCAGTGGCAGTCGGGTCCAGGATCTGGTGATGAGAGCCGCCGAGCGCGTGCCGTTCCTGGTGCAGCCGGCCGAGCGCGGTGCCCTGCCGGAGCTCTACGCGGCCACCGTCAGGGATCTCCCGGGCGGGGCGTACGTGGGCCCGGACGGGCCGGGCGAGTTGACGGGGTACCCGACGGTCGTGGGGTCGAACCGGGCGTCTCATGATCGCGCGGTCGCCGCAGCACTGTGGGAGCGCTGCGAGGAGATGACCGCTCGCGGATAGAGCGGATCGGCTCAGTAACCCAGGTTCTCCGCGGCGAACTCTGCGGTCGGGGCGGTCTCGCCGGCGGCTACTTCTGCCGCCGCCTCGGCCTCGGCCTCGGCGCGGATCCGCGCGTTCTCCGCGTGGGGATCCTGCTCGGCCGACACCTGCACGCTGTCGATGCTGCCGGACAGCGGTTCGGGGACCTCGACGCCGGCCTCTGCGGCGGCGTCCTCGACCATGGTGCCGCCCTGGGCGGATCCCTCGACGACTCCGTGCCAGAAGTTCAACTCGTCCGGACTGAGCCGGCCGGTCTCCTGCCGGGCTCCCATGTCCGCCACGACGAGCGCAGCCGCCTGCAGTCCGAGCATCGGGATCACGTACTCGGGGATGACCAGCGAACCCAGGCCGATCGTGCCGGATCCGAGCGACCCCACCGCGTTGGTGTAGACCGATCCCGGGACCAGGCCCGACGAGGCCACCGACGCGGCCGCCGATCCGCCGCTGCTGCCGAGCGCCTCGACCGGGGCCACCGAGCCCAGCACCTGACCGACGGAGAACGCCCCGTCCACGATCTCGCCGCTGCCGGCATTCCGGAGTCCCTCTGAGCCGAATCCCGGGCCGCCGACCTCGATCTCATCGGGGATCGCGTCGATCACCTTGTCCACTGATCCCTGGGAGAGGGACCCAGTGGTGCCGTCGCCGGTGCCGTCAGCGCCGCCACCCGACCCGCTCGAGCCGTCACCCGTCCCGTCGGTGCCGTCACCGGTGCCGCCCTCGCTGGCAGCACCCGCGACGTCCACCACGCTCCCGGTGTCCACCAGATCGGTCAGGCTGGACGGATCCAGACCACCGAGACCCGGGAGGGTCTGGGCCTGCGCCGCGGCCGGGACTCCGCCGGTGGCCAGGGCGACGGCGACGAGCGCGGCGCCGATGCGCGTAGCCCTGAATCCGGATACTCGGCTCTGGGTCATCTCAGGTACAGCCTCTCGTCGTGCGCGGGCCGCTGGGGCCTTTCGTCGTGCGCGGGGACCGTGCGGTCCGTTCAGCTCCCAAAGGGTACTACTGCAGCGCGGACGTCAACCGCGCGACGTTGTCAACGTAACGTCCCGGCCACGGGCGGTTCATCCACTCTTGCAGTTCGAGCGTCGAGCTCTCCTCGACGTAGCCGTCCACCACGGCGTCGAGCTCCGCGACCGCCTCTCCTCCCAGGACCAGCATGCTGACCTCGAAGTTGAGGTTGAACGAGCGCAGGTCCATGTTGCTCGACCCCACGACACCGCCGTAGTGGTCGACCAACATCAACTTGGTGTGCAGGACCGCCGGCGAACGGAACCTGTGGATGATCACGCCGGCCTCCAGCAGCGCGCGGTAGTACGACCGCTGTGCGTGATGGACCATGAACTGGTCCGCGTGCTCGGGGACGAACAACTCCACCACCACGCCCCGGTACGCGGCTGAGGTGAGCGCGTGCAGGAGGGCTTCGTCGGGGACGAAGTACGGACTGACGATCCGCAGCCGGTCCTGCGCCTGGGCGATGAGCTGGGTGAACATCCGCAGGTTGGGCTGGGTACGGTACCCGGGACCGGACGGGATGAGCTGGAACGCACTCATCGGGTCCCCGGCCGTGGGATCTCCACTCGCCGCGTGGGCGGGAACGGGGACCCCCTCCTCGAGATCGGTCACGGTCTCCAGGACCTCGCCGGACTCCGAGTACCAGTCCACCGCGAACACGGCCTCCATGGACTGGACGATTTCCCCGCGGACCTCCATCATCAGGTCCACCCACTCGCGGCCTTTCGTGGCATTGCGGGAACTGCCGTAGTGCCGGTCGATGAGGTTCTGGGATCCGACGAAGCCGTGCCGGCCGTCCACCATGAGCATCTTTCGGTGGTTGCGGAGATCGGGTCGGCGGAAACGACCGACGAACGGGTTGATCGGCAGCATCAGGTGGAACTCCACCGGGGTGTCCCGGAGTCGGCGCCGGAGGGTCTTGTACCCCTTGTACTTCCCGGATCCGAACTGGTCCGCCAGGACCCTGACCCGCACCCCCCGGCGGGCCGCCTCCACCAGGGCGATGAAGAACTCGTCGGTCTCGTCGTCCCAGGACTGTGCGTAGAACTCGACGTGGACCCGGTTCTGTGCGGCCGCGACCGCCGCGGTCATGGCCGACAATGACCGGGCGTAGTCCGAGTGGAGCTCCTCGAACGCGCCCGATGCGCACGGGATCTCGGTGAGTCTGCGGTTCATCTCGAGGATCGAGTGGACCCCCGGGGCGACCCGCACCCCGACCGGGACGGTGGGACGACCGCGAAGGGCCTCGGCGTACAGCTCGTTGGCCTGCGCCTGGATGACGTGTCGCCGCCCCGTGATGTACGGGTTACCGAACAGCAGGAACAGCGGCACGCCGATGACCGGGATGAACAGGATGGCGAGCAGCCACGCCTGCGACGATCCGGGCTGGCGGTTCTCCGGGACCATGCCCAGGGCGAGGATCTTGATCGCGTACTCGGTGAGCAACAGCGCCGAGGTCAGCCCGTCGGGAATCGAGAGCAGCGCGAGGTCCTGCGACCCGGGGTTCACTCGGTGGCCCGGGTCAGCACCGTTCCGAAGGGCATCGCGCGGGGATCGATGGTCCCGCCGGTGCGCATCGTCCACCGCACCACGCCGGCGAGGGCTCGCTGCTCGTACACGGAATCCGACCTGCCGAGGTCACGGGATCCCGGGAGGACGACGAACGCCTCGTCGTCGGCTACGGCCACCACATCGGCGCGCAGCCCCTCACGGATCTCACCACGATCCGACAGGCCCACGATGGCCGCCGTGGACGTGGCCATCCAGCGCGCCACGTCCGCCAGGTCGAAGCCACGGCGGCGGGCCTCGGTCCACACCACGGACAGCCCCAGGCGTGCCGAGGCGATCGCGTCGATCGTGCCGTCTCGCAGGGCCCCCCACAGGAGCTCGCGGTTCGCGGCGTCGCGGAGGGGCGGATCGAGAGTGGCCACGGCGGGACCGCCGTAGGTGAGCTCCGAGACCAGGGCCAGCAGATGCGGAGAGGTCGAGGCGGTCACCGCCAGTCCCTCCTCACGCGCCGCGCGCAGCAGGGGCAGTTCCTCGGCGTCGGCCACTGACCGCACATGCAGGCGGCCACTCGTGCGACGCACGACGTCGAGCAGATCCGGCAGCACGTCCACGCCAGCGTCCACGGCGAACAACGCGCCTCGCCCGAGGACCTCCTCCGCGGTGGTGAGCAGTTCGGGCAGGTCCAGCGTGGGTGCGCCCTCGACGCCCTTGCCGCGGGCGACGGCCGAGATCCCGAACACGCCACGGTCGAGCAGGTCGCCGAGCCGCCCCAGGTTGTCCGGCACCGCGGCGCCCCACAGGCCCACATCGACGGTGGACTCCCCCGTGACCGCGTCCCGCCACGCGTCGACGCCCTCGGGCGTGGTCGCGGCCGGCGCACCGTCCGAGCCGTAGTCGATCACCGAGGTGATGCCGCCCTGCGCGGCCGAACGGGTACCCACGGCCACGTCGTCGGTGCTGACGTGCGGGTCGACGAGACCGGGCATGAGGACCACGTCGTCCCCCAGGTCCATCGTGTGATCCCCGGCCAACCCGACGTCCCGTGCCCGTGACCCGGTACGAACCGACGAGATCACGCCACCGTCCACGGTCACCGCGGCCTGCTGGAGGCGGCCGTCGACGACGGCGCGTCGTGCGTGGATCAGGAGCTCGTACTGGGCCACGGAGGAACCTCCCTGTGCTGCGGACATAGATGCTGCGAATTGTCGGTGTGCGCCATTGTCCCCCACGGGCGCGGTCTCCCGCGGCGGGCTGGCCGGATAGCGTAGAGGCATCGACCGCTTCAACCAGGAGGACTCGCATGACCGACGGCACCACCGGATTCATCCCGACCGCGGACCTCGTCGACGAGATCGGGGAGGACGTCCGCAGCTGTGACACCCAGTTCCGCGACCTCGGTGGCCGGACCGAGTTCTATGGCACCATCTCGACCGTCAAGTGCTTCCAGGACAACGCGTTGCTCAAGAGCGTGCTCGGCGAGCCCGGCGAGGGGCGCGTCCTGGTGATCGACGGCGACGCCAGCGTGCACACCGCCCTGGTCGGCGACCTCATCGCCGAGATGGGCCGCTCCAACGGCTGGGCCGGCGTGGTGGTCAACGGCGCGATCCGAGATTCCGCCATCGTCGCCGGCATGGAGTTCGGCTGCAAGGCGCTGGGCACCAACCCGCGTAAGTCCAGCAAGACCGGTGCCGGCGAGCGCGATGTCACCGTCAGCTTCGGTGGCGTCGACTTCGTTCCCGGGGAGACCCTGTACGCGGACTCCGACGGCATCGTCGTGCGCTGACCCCTCCGGTTGCGCCCGGTCCCGGGTCGCCGCCGGTCAGGACGCCCCGGTGGCGCTGCCGGTCGACGCCGTGGCCAGCTCGCCGATCGACGCCTCCGGACCGTAGCTGCCGGTCGAGCCGGGCGCGTACGAGCCGGTCGAGCCGACCGAGTTCGGCACATCCACTGACAGCGCCACCGACCCGGTGTTGATCACCCGGGAGAGCAGGTCCGCCAGGGAGCCGGTGCCGAGGGATCCGTAGCCGAGGCTGCCGACCACGTCCGCCACCGCCGGGGTCAGGCACATGTCGCGGTGGCCGTTGAACGTCTCGATCGTGATGCACACCCGGGCGTCCGGATCGGTCGCCGGGTCGTCCCTCGTGTCCTGCGCCTGCGCGGCACCGGCCCCGGCGACAAGGGTGAGGGCCGCAAGCGCTGAGGCGGCGGTGGTGAGTGCGGTCGTACGCAAGGGGAACCTCCGGGTCATCGCCCCGTCGTCCGGCGGGGCGGGGTAACTGTGATGGTATCCACACCCGGCGCCCCCGTGCAGGTCTCCCCGCGAGGTCAGGTCCCGTCCCGAGGTCGAGCCGCCCCGCGCGATCAGGTCCCGTCGCGCGGTCGAGCCTCCCCGCGAGGTCAGGCCTCGCGGCGGATCCAGCGCAGCAGCGGCCCCAGCGACACGCGATCGGTGAGGTCCAGCCCTCCCACCTCGAGCATCGCCTCCTCCTCGGGGGTGCGGTCCGGCTTGCGCCGCAGCGCCGCCATGGCCGTCTTGAGCCCCAGCCGCTGACGGAACCCCAACAGGTCGGGGGTCACGACGCCGCGCAGCTGGAACAACTTGAGCTGCGCCAGCTGGTCCCCGGAGAACTCACTGCTCATCAAGTCGATGCGGGCGTCATCCGTCACCGGGGTCGGCCCGACCATCACCACGGCGACGCGCCGACCCGCCTCGACCAACGCCTCCCAGTTCTCGGTGATGAACGCCGAGCCACCCAGGCCACCCTCGGGCCGCATGCCCGTGAACAGCACCACCGTGCCGGCCACCACCATCTCGCCGGGGTCCGCCTCGTCATACCTCGTGGCACGCGTGGAGAAGTCCTCCGCCAACCACCCGGCATACCGCCGGGCGCCGGCGTCGTCGTCGTGCAGGATCACCGGGGCCTGTACCGACCCCTGGGCACCCTCGCTCATCGGTCCCCTCCCACTCCACGTCGGGCCACCACGCGCGCCGACCGGCCGCGGGCAGACACCACGTCCCCGTCCATGAGGCCACGGCCACGCCGAAGGTCCACCTCACCGTTGACACTCACCTCGCCGGCGGCGACGGCGTCCTTGGCCTCCGCGCCGGTGTCGATGAGCGAGGCCAGTTTGAGGAACTGCCCCAGGGTCAGCTTGCGCTCCAGGTCGCACTCGACCTCGTCGACCGGCGGGGCGGCCGGCGGCGTCGCCCGGCTCACGCGTCCTCGTCCTGCGATGTGACGGCTCATGCCGCTGAGCCTATCGGGCGTGCCGGGCCACGGTCTCCGCGCGCCCGGACGGCCCCTCCGGCGGTTCCCCCCGCCCACGCCGCGTGACCAGCGCCAGGCCGGTCCCGCCCGCGACGAGGGCGCCGATGGCCAGCACGAGCGCCACCGCCTGCACGGCCGACATGTCGAGAGTGTCCTCCGGCACCGGCTCCTCCTCGACCGGCGCCCCCGCCGACGGCAGGGGCGGCAGCTCGCTGAGCTGGGGCAGCTCGGTGACGATCCCGCTCGGGCCCCGGTCGACGACCTGCGCCGTCGCCACCGGAGCGGTCTGCAGTGCGATGACAGCACTCAGTGCACCGATCACGGCGAGGGGACGACGGCGGACCATAGATGCCTTCCGTGATGACGGCCGGACAGGCGACCTCGAGAAGTGTTGGCCTCAATCTTAGGTTCGCCTCAGGTAAGACGCCACGGCGGGTTCCGCCCGGACGGTGCGGACGACCGACGGCGCCGGACGGATCTCCTCCGTCCGGCGCCGTGTGGTCTCAGGCGCGGGGTCCCGTCTGCACTGGTCCATGTCAGCGCTGGGCCATGTCAGCGACGGGCCATGTCAGCGCTGGGCCATGTCCGTGGGTCGGACCGGGGCCGGGAGCGCCGTCTCCCCCATCAGGAAGCGGTCCACCGAGGCGGCCGCCGACCGCCCCTCCGCGATGGCCCACACGATGAGCGACTGTCCGCGGCCCATGTCCCCGGCGACGAACACGCCGTCGACGTTGGTCGCCCAGGCGTCATCGCGACCCACGTTGCCGCGGTCGGTGAAGTCCACGCCGAGGTCCGAGCACAGTCCCGAGCGCTGCGCTCCCGTGAAGCCCATCGCCAGCAGGACCAGGTCGGCCGGGTACTCGAAGTCGGTGCCGGGCACCGGCTCGAAGCGACCGTCGATCATCTTGACCTCGGAGCCCTTGAGTGCCGTCACGTGCCCACCGGTGCCCAGGAACTCGGCGGTCGAGACGCCGTAGACGCGCTCGCCGTTCTCCTCGTGCGCCGACGCGGTGCGGAACATGAGCGGGTACACCGGCCACGGCGTGGACGCCGCGCGGGTGGCCGGCGGCTGCGGCATGATCTCGAAGCTCTTGACCGATTTGGCGCCCTGGCGGGTCGCGGTGCCGAGGCAGTCGGCACCGGTGTCGCCACCGCCGATGATGATCACGTTCTTGTCCCGCGCGTGGATCTCCGGCAGCCCGTCGGCGTCGACCACCGGGTCGCCCGCGGCGGCCTTGTTGGCCAGGGGCAGGTAGTCCATCGCCTGGTGGATGCCGTCGAGTTCCCGTCCGGGGACCGGCAGGTCGCGCCGCATGGTGGCGCCACCGCACAGGACGATCGCGTCGAACTGCGCGCGCAGCTCGGCGGCGGTGATGTCCTTGCCGACGTTGACGCCGGTGCGGAACACCGTGCCCTCGGCCTCCATCTGCGCCAGGCGCCGGTCCAGGACGGACTTCTCCATCTTGAACTCGGGGATGCCGTACCGCATCAGGCCGCCGATCCGGTCGTCACGCTCGAAGACCGTGACGGAGTGCCCGGCGCGGGTGAGCTGCTGGGCGGCGGCCAGGCCGGCCGGGCCGGAGCCCACCACGGCGACGGTCTGCTCGGTGCGGAAGGTCGGGATGACCGGCTCCATGCCGCCGTCGGCCCACGCGTTCTCCGCGATCTCGACCTCGATCTGCTTGATCGTGACGGGCTCCTGGTTGATGCCCAGGACGCACGATCCCTCGCAGGGGGCGGGGCAGAGCCGGCCGGTGAACTCGGGGAAGTTGTTGGTGGCGTGCAGGCGGTCGACCGCCGCGTCCCACCGGCCCCGGTGCACCAGGTCGTTCCACTCCGGGATGATGTTCCCGAGCGGGCAGCCCTTGTGGCAGAACGGGACACCGCAGCTCATGCACCGGGAGGCCTGCGTCTTGAGCTCCGCCTCCGGCAGGGTGGTGGACTCGTAGACCTCCTTCCAGTCCATGATCCGCAGGTCGACCGGACGGCGCTTCGGCAGCTCGCGCTCGGTGTGCTTGAGAAAGCCCTTCGGGTCAGCCATTTGCGGCCTCCATGATCGCCTCGTCCACGTTGCGTCCGTCCTTCTCCGCCGCTTCGATGGCCAGCAGCACGCGCTTGTAGTCGCGCGGCATGACCTTGGCGAAGTGGTTCACGTTCTGGGCCCAACCGCCCAGGATGTCCCGACCCCGGGCGGAGTCGGTCTCGGCGACGTGCCGTTCCACGATGTCGTGGAGGAACTGCGCGTCGTCGGCGGTGAGCTCCTCGATGTCGACGAGCTCGCCGTTGAGGTTGTCGGCCAGGGCACCGTCGGGGTCGTAGAAGTACGCGACCCCGCCCGACATGCCGGCGGCGACGTTGCGGCCGGTGGTGCCGAGCACCACGACCTTTCCGCCGGTCATGTACTCGCAGGCGTGGTCGCCCACGCCCTCGACGACCGCGGTGACGCCCGAGTTACGGACGCAGAACCGCTCGCCGACGATGCCGCGGAGGAAGATCTCGCCCGCGGTGGCGCCGTAGCAGATGACGTTGCCGGCGATGATGTTGTCCTCGGCCACGAAGTCGGGGGCGGCGTCCTCGGCCGGGCGGACGACAATCCGTCCGCCGGACAGGCCCTTGCCGACGTAGTCGTTGGCGTCGCCGAACACGCGCAGCGTGACGCCGGAGGCGAGGAACGCGCCGAGCGAGTTACCCGCCGATCCGGTGAAGGTGAGGTCGATGGAGCCGTCCGGGAGCCCCTCGGCGCCGTGCGCCTTGGAGATTTCGTGGCTGAGCATCGTGCCAACCGAGCGGTTCACGTTGGCGATCGGGTAGGCGCCGGTGGCCGGTCCTGTCGAGGGGTCGACGACGACGCCGCCGACGTCCGCGATCAGCGTCCGGTCGAGCACCTTCTCCAGTTTGTGGTCCTGCGTCTTGGTGTTGTGCAGGTCCTGGTGCATGAACGGTGACTCGGCCTGCGCGAAGACGGGCTCGAGGTCCAGTCCCGCCACCCGCTTGTTGTGGGCGAAGGCCTTGGACTTGTCCAGGCACTCGGAGTGACCGATCGCCTCCTCGAGCGTCCGGAAACCCAACTCGGCCAGGTATTCGCGGACCTCTTGGGCGATGAACTCCATGAAGTTCACCACGTACTCGGCCTTGCCGGTGAACCGCTCGCGCAGGAGCGGGTTCTGGGTGGCCACCCCCACCGGGCAGGTGTCGAGGTGGCAGACGCGCATCATGACGCAGCCGGCCACGACCAGCGGGGCGGTGGCGAAGCCGAACTCCTCGCCGCCGAGCAGGGCGGCGATGATCACGTCACGACCGGTCTTGAGCTGGCCGTCGACCTGCACGACGATCCGGTCCCGCAGACCGTTGACCAGCAGGGTCTGCTGGGTCTCTGCGAGGCCGAGCTCCCACGGTCCGCCGGCGTGCTTGAGCGAGGTCAGCGGGGAGGCTCCCGTGCCGCCGTCGTGGCCGGAGATGAGCACCACGTCGGCGTGCGTCTTGGACACACCGGTCGCCACGGTGCCGACGCCCTGTTCGGCGACGAGCTTCACGTGCACCCGCGCCTCGGGGTTGGCGTTCTTCAGGTCGTAGATGAGCTGCGCCAGGTCCTCGATCGAGTAGATGTCGTGGTGCGGCGGCGGTGAGATCAGGCCGACGCCCGGGGTCGAGCCGCGAACCTCGGCGACCCACGGGTACACCTTGTTCGGCGGGAGCTGGCCGCCCTCGCCGGGCTTGGCGCCCTGGGCCATCTTGATCTGGATGTCAGTACAGTTGGACAGGTAGTGGCTGGTCACGCCGAACCGGCCGGAGGCGACCTGCTTGATCGCCGAGCGCCGCCAGTCGCCGTTCGCGTCCGGGGTGAAGCGATCGACCGACTCGCCGCCCTCGCCGGAGTTGGACCGGGCGTGGAGGCGGTTCATGGCGATCGCCAGGGTCTCGTGGGCCTCGGCGGAGATGGAGCCGTAGCTCATCGCGCCTGTGGAGAACCGCTTGACGATCTCGGAGACCGGCTCGACCTCCTCGATCGGCACCGGGGTGCGGGTCCCGCGGAGCTCGAACAGGCCGCGCAGGGTGGCGATCCGCTCGGACTGGTCGTCGACCAGTCGCGTGTACTCCTTGAAGATCTCGTAGCGTCCCGAGCGCGTGGAGTGCTGGAGCTTGAAGACCGTGTCCGGATTGAACAGGTGGTACTCGCCCTCGCGGCGCCACTGGTACTCGCCGCCGATCTCGAGCTCGCGGTGCGCGGCCTCCTCGGGGCGGGGCAGGAACGCGAAGCGGTGGCGGCGGGCCACGTCCTCGGCGATCTCGTCCAGGCCGATGCCGTCGATGGGGCTGATCGAGCCGGTGAAGTACTCGTCGCACAGTTCCTGGGACAGGCCGGTGACGTCGAACAGCTGGGCGCCGGTGTAGGAGGCGAGGGTGGAGATGCCCATCTTGGACATCACCTTGAGCACCCCCTTGGCGGCCGCCTTGCGGTAGTTGGCGTAGCCGTTCTCGGAGTCGATGCCGGTGAGGTCCCCGGTCTTGACGAGCTCGTCGATCGACTCGAACGCCATGTACGGGTTGATCGCCTCGGCGCCGTAGCCGAAGAGCACCGCCATGTGGTGGACCTCGCGAGCGTCACCGGCCTCGACCACGAGGCCGACCCGGGTCCGGGTCTTCTCGCGGACGAGGTGATGGTGGACGGCGGAGGTGAGCAGCAGCGACGGGATCGGGGCGTTGCGCTCATCCGACTCGCGGTCCGAGAGCACGACGATCGACGCGCCCCCCGAGATCGCGTCCGAGACCTCGCGACGGATCCGGCTCAGTGCGACCCTCAGGCCGTCGCCGCCGTGGGCGACGTTGTAGAGACCGCTCACCACGACGGACTGCAGACCGGGGCGCGAGTCGCCGGCCGCGAGCAGCGTCGTCAGCTCGGAATTGGACAGGATCGGGTTGTCCAGGCGGACCTGACGGCACGAGTCGGGTCCCGGGTTGATGAGGTCGCCCTCGGGGCCGAGCACCACGCCGTAGCTGGTGACGAGCTCCTCGCGGATGGCGTCCAGCGGCGGGTTGGTCACCTGGGCGAACCGCTGCGCGAAGTAGTCGAACAGCAGCCGCGAGCGTCCGGAGAGCACGGGCAGCGGGGTGTCGGTGCCCATGGACCCGATCGCCTCGGCGGCGCTGGCGGCCATCGGCGTGAGCAGAATCCGCAGCTCCTCCTCGGTGAAGCCGAAGACGCGCTGGCGCAGGACCACGCGCTCGTGGCTCATGTACTCGTACCGGACCTCGGGCAGGTCCTGAAGGCGCGTGATCCCCTCGTCGAGCCAGGTGCGGTACGGGTGCTCGGCGGCGAGGGAGGTCTTGATCTCCTCGTCGTCGATGATCCGGCCCTGCTCGGTGTCCACGAGGAACATCCGGCCCGGGCGCAGGCGGGTCTTGGTGACGACCTTGTCCTGGGGGATGTCGAGCACGCCCACCTCGGAGGCCATCACGACGAGCCCGTCGTCGGTCACCCAGATGCGCGAGGGGCGCAGGCCGTTGCGGTCCAGGACGGCGCCGATCACGGTGCCGTCGGTGAACGTGATCGAAGCCGGTCCGTCCCAGGCCTCCATGAGCGAGGCGTGGTACTCGTAGAACGCCCTCTTGGCGGGGTCCATCTTCTCGTGGCGCTCCCACGCCTCCGGGACCATCATCAGGACCGCGTGCGGCAGCGGACGTCCGGCCAGGGTCAGCAGCTCGAGCGCCTCGTCGAACCGCGCGGTGTCGGACCCGCCGGGGGTACAGATGGGCAGCGCCGCCGGCAGGTCCTCGATGAGCCCACTGGCCATGAGCGCCTCGCGGGCCCGCATCCAGTTCTCGTTGCCGCGGGCGGTGTTGATCTCGCCGTTGTGCGCGACGTAGCGGAACGGGTGCGCGAGCGGCCAGGCCGGGAACGTGTTGGTGGAGAAGCGGGAGTGCACGATGCCCAGCGCGGACTCGACCCGCTCGTCCTGGAGGTCGAGGTAGAAGTCCGGAAGCTGCTTCTCGGTGAGCATGCCCTTGTAGACGAGGGTCCGGGGGCTCAGCGACGGGAAGTACACCGTCTCGGAGCCCATGCCGCCCACGCCGGGGCCACGGCTCCCGAGCTCGTGCTCGCACCGCTTGCGCACCACGAAGCACTTGCGCTCGAGGTCCACGTCGCTGAGCAGTGCCCCGTCCTGGCCCGCGGCCTTGACGAAGATCTGCTTGATGGTCGGCTGCGCGTCTCGGGCGATCGCGCCGACGGAGGAGTCGTCGACCGGGACGTCGCGCCAGCCGATGACGGTCACGCCCTGCTCGGCGGCGATCCGCTCGACCATGCGGGCGGCGTCGATCGCGAGCATCCGGGACTGGGGCAGGAAGCAGAGTCCGGTCGCGTACGCGCCGGCCTCGGGGAGATCGATCTCGTGCTCGTCGCGCATCACCTCGCGCAGAAACGTGTCCGGCACCTGGATCAGCAGTCCTGTGCCGTCGCCGGTGTTGGCCTCGGCACCCACCGCGCCGCGGTGTTCGAGATTGACCAGGGCGGCGATCGCCTTCTCGACGATGTCTCGAGACCGACGTCCGTACATGTCCACCACGAACGCCACGCCGCACGCGTCGTGTTCGTATTCCGGGCGGTACAGGCCCTGGGGGCCGGGAGTCGTCTGCATGTGTTCGCCTTCGCATATCGGCGGGCGGACTCCGTGCACGGTGGAGCGCCCGCACTCAGTGGGCCGGGGCCCGCTGGCAGGAAAATACTATGGGACGAAACCGGGTCGACCTAACCGAGGAATGTCAACTAACTTCTCCAAAGCTGAGATTCTCAGTTCAATATGTGAGAGTTCCCAGGGCGGTTCCGACAAACTCCCAGTTCACTGAATCTCCCAAATTGAGACACTTTCGTCTCATAATGTGGGCGCATCGGCGTTTGCTGCAACAAGTTCTGGTTTCCGCCACCGGTGATTCACCGAGCGGTCAGGGCCGGTCAACGAGGCGGAGCCGAGCGGGGCAGCACGGGACAGCACAAGACACTCAGGACTGCGGGGAGAGGCGAAAGACGCGCCCGGGGCAGGCCAGAAGCGAGTCGACAGAAAGGGCTTGCCAGCGCGGGAAGGAGCGCGGAACGGAGTAGGTCAGCGCCGAAAGGTGCGCGGCGACTGTAGTGCGCGAGGCGCGGGTAGAGCGCGGGCCGAGGTGGCCTCGCGGATACCGGGAACCGATGCGGGGATCACGATCGGACCACCGTGTCTCGGGTCCAGCACCACGGCGGTGGGCGTCTCCTCGGAGCCACGGTTGATGCTGCAGCACAGCTCGTAGGCGCCCTCGTCGCGCCAGATGTTCACCCAGTGGACCTTGAGACCCTCGCGGGCGGCGCGTCGACGCAGAGCAGAGGAGTAGGCACAACCCGGACGCCAGAGCACCACGACGGCGTTCTCGAACGCCGCCCGGCTCCGGACCGCTGCCAGAGGCTCGTGACCGGTCGCCCGAAGCGGGGAGTTCCACAGTGCGACCGCCGCCAGGCCGAGGAGAACCGCGGTGGCCAAGGGGACTCCGTGCCCGAAACCCACGAGGGTCCAGGCGATCGCACATCCCAGAGCCAGCACGGCCACGGAGCCGAGCCACCGGCCGGGGACGAGTTCTCGTCCGGGCCGCGCGAAGGGAGAGGTCACGATTGACGACCATACGCCTCTCGATCAGACACGTGTGGAGTGCTCCGAATAATGAGTGATCCGGCAACGACGTGGCAACGGGCGACCTGGATTTTCCTGGCCTCGGCCCCGGGCCGCCGGTCTGCCTGCACGTCCCCTGTGGCAGGTCGCGGTAGCGTCGGTCCCATGAACGAGACGCCGCAGGCCCCCGCAGCGACCTCGACCGGGACCCGGAAGGTGCGCGACCTGACCGGCCCCGGGATCACCACCGGGTTCGGCATGGAGGGCACAGACCTGGGAATCCTCGCCCGTACGCCGTCCGGGCGACTACTCGCCGTGTTCGGCGACACCTTCGCCGGCGCCGGCATGGGTGCCCCTCATGTCGGGCGTCCACATCCCGGGATCGCGCAGTGCTCCCCCACGACCGACGACCGCCCGGGTCCGGGGAATCCGGACTGGCGCTCACCGGTGGGCTTGTTCTCCGATACCCGGGATCCGGCCGCCGGCCTCGAGTGGGCTGACGCCGCGGGCCCCGGTCCGCGGGACTACGCGGCGCAGCTCCTCGACTACGTGCACGGTCGCGGCTGCTCGACGGTCCTGCCCAGCGACGTGCTCACGATCGGCGACACCATGTATCTGCACGTCATGGTCAACGAGGGCCTGGGCACGGTGACCCGCACGCAGATCCACCGGTCTACCGATGACGGCCGCACGTGGGAACCGACCGGCGCCGAGTTCTCGCCGCGGCTCGAGGGGGGTCACCGTCAGTTGTGGACCTGGGAGAAGGGCGACGACGGCTACGTGTACGTCCTCTCGACCGGGTTCCAGCGCGACAAGGGCGTCATCCTCATGCGCGTGCCCGAGGAGCTTCTCGACCACCCCGACCCGGGCAACTGGGAGACCTTCGGTCACGCGGACGGCCGCTGGGACTGGGGCAATCCCACGACCATCGTGCTGCCGGGGCGCATCGGGGAGATGTACCTGCGCCGATGTGAGGACTTCTGGACCCTGACGTACTTCAACGCCGAGCACTACCGGATCGACTGCCTGAGCTTCCCGTTCATCGGCGCCGACCTGATGGACCGCTCGGTGACCGCGCACACCACCCTGCTGCCGGGCTGCGCGTGGGGAGACGAGTCCAACGGCATCGACCCCGCCACCGGCCCCGCCCGGGTGGCGCAGCTGTACTGCGGCTGCCCTGTCCCGGGGTCGACTCCCGAGCAGTGGCATGTCGTGGTGAGTCAGTGGAACACGCATGACTCGGCCGCCGGGCCCGCCGGGTGGCCGTATCGCTCGATGCAGTTCGTCGGATCGATCCCCCGCCCGCCGGGCCGCTGACCCGCAGCACTCAGACCCACGGCAGCGGCCCCAACTCGCGCGCGGCCCAGGCGTGCACGGCATCCGGGTCGCGGGTATCCAGCTCGGTCGTGTCCACGTCGAGCGCCTCGGGCCACGGCGCGAGGTCGGCGAGCTGCGCGTCCAGGACCCGGGGCGTCGCCTGGGAAGGATCCCCGCCACGGCGGGCCCGCTCGGTGATGCGCCGCACCAGATCGTCACGCGGTGCGGTGCACGAGATCTCCACCAGCTCGGCGTGCGTGTCGGCGGCGACCGTCTCGGCCGCGGTCCGCCGTCGCGGCTGCAGCCACGTCGCGTCCAGCACCACACTGCGCCCCTGCCCGAGCAGCTCTGCCGCCCGCCGCAGCATCTCGTCGTAGACGGCATCGACCGCCGCCTCCGAATAGCCGTCCGCCGGACTGCCCGGGGTACCTGGTGCGGCCGGGGTGGCCGTGTCTTTCGCGGCGCCGCGCATCTCGAGCCGCACCACGTCCGAACGCAGCACCTCCGCGCGGAGCGAGTCCGCCAGCGCCGAGGCCAGTGTCGACTTGCCCGACCCCGACACCCCGCCCACCAGCACCAGCCGCACCCGTCCGCGCAGCAGCGAATCGACCGCCGTGTCCGCGAGCCGCAGCGCCAGTCGGGCGTCGGCGATCGCGGCGGGGCCCTCACCTCTCTCGACCTGCTCGGCCTGGTCTGCCTGCTCGGCGCGGATCGCGGTGACCTTCGCACGGACCAGTGCGCGGTACGCGAGGTAGTGGTGCACGAGCGAGGGCGGCGCGTCGTCGCCCGACGCCGCGCGGTAGGCCTCGAGGAGCACGACGGCGAGGTCCCGCGCACCCAGACGATCGAGATCCATCGCCAGGAACCCGATATCGGCCATCGCGTCGCCGAACCGCAATCCGTCGTCGAATTCGAGACAGTCGATGATCCGCGGACCGTCAGGCAGGAGGTAGACGTCCGCGGCGACGAGGTCTCCGTGCCCGTCGACGATCCGGCCGGCGTCGATCCGCGACCGCAGCAGCGGGCCGCGGCCGCGGAGATAAGTATCCGAGAGGGCCGCGATGTCGTCGACGATCTCCGGCGCATCCCGGCCCACGGCGAGCCGACGCAGGTGCTCGAGGGAGTCGGTCCACAGCCCGTGGATCGTCTCCGGCTCCCCCGCCGCGTCGATCTCCGGGGAGTGGGGGCTGCGTGCGTGCAGCTGCGCGATCTGCCGGGCCACCTCGCCCACGCCACCGAAGACATCCGTATCGCGGACCCGGCGACCGCCGGGCTCCCGGGCCTGCACCAGGCGGGCGAGACCGAGACGGTCCGGGAGTCGACGCATCCGCACGACGTGGTCGACGACTTCGTCGTCGTCGGGATCTAGGACCTCCAGCACCCCCAGATACACGTCCGGGGCGAGCCGCCTGTTCAGCTCCACCTCCCGGCGGCTCTGCCGCCCACGCGCGCCGACGGTCCGGTTGTCGAGGAATCCCAGATCGATCGGCTTGCGGACTTTATGAGCCTCGTCACCACAGAGGAAGATGAGCGAGCTGTGGGTTTCCACCACGAAGGGTGGCCCCCACGCCCCGGGAACGGACCGGTCCGAGGTGTCCATAACGCCAGTGTAGACATGGTGAACTCGCCTCAACGGTGACCCGGGACAGGCGCCGTGACGAACCCGGAAAAGATCGTTTAACCAGCGACCTACGCCGAAAATCCGCCGGGAACTGACTACTGACAGTCGGCGCCCCCGCTTGTATGGTCAGCGGCGCACCCGAGCGCGGGACGACGCGCGGGAAGGTCCGTGCCGCCTGGCCAGGGTGCCCGCGATGAGACACATTGCGGTCGATGTAGATCGGAGCCCCAACGCTGTGACGAACACCCACCGCAAGCACACCGCCCGCACCTCCGCCAAGATCGCCACCGTCGGCGCGTTCGCGGTCGGCGCCGCCATTGCGCTCCCCGGCTTCGCCGCCGCGCAGGACGCCCCCGCCCCCACCGGGAGCACCGAGTCGGGCAGCCTCGACTCCGGCAGCCTCGAGGGCCTGCCCGTCGACTCCGCGAGCCTCGAGGAGCTCCCCCTCGACGCCGCCAGCCTCGAGGGCACCCTCGGCACCGATCTCGCGGTCGACCTCGGCAGCCTGAACGTCTCCCTGGTCCTCGACGCCTCGACCCCCAACCCCGGCTCCGTCGAGCTCGGCAGCCTCGGCATCTCGCCGAACACCGGCAGCGCCGTGATCGACGGCGAGGGCGGCTCCGTCACCGGCTCGCTGTCCGACTCCGTCTCCGAGTCGGTCTCCGGCTCCGCCACCGAGTCGATCGAGGGCGTCGTCCCCGGCTCCTCGGTCGAGGACTCCGCGCTCGACACCGTCACCGGCATCGTCGAGGGCAGCGTCTCCGGCGAGGACACCACCGACCCGGCCGAGACCCCCGAGGCGGATGCCGACGACACCGGCTCGGTGGACACCGGCTCGCTCGCCGGCCTGAGCTCCGAGGGCCCGGCGGCTCTCACCGGCTCGATCGGCTGAGACACACCGGTCTGACCAGCGGTCTCCGGCGTCCGCAGGACACCCCACGACCCGGGAACACGGTGCCTGGACGGCACCGGTTCCCGGGTCGTCGTGTGTCCGCCGACACGCATGAGGGATGATGCTGGCGTGACGATCGTCGTGGCATGCGGAGCCTTCAAGGGTTCACTCACCGCTATCGAGGCCTGCCATCACGCGGCCGAGGGCGCACGCCGCGCGCACCCCGACGCCGACGTGGTGGAGCGCCCCGTGGCCGACGGAGGCGGCGGCAGCCTCGAGGTGATGGTCGCCGGCGGCGCCCGCCGGGTCCCCGTCACCGTGGCCGGGCCGACCGGCGACGCGGTCGACAGTGCCTACGCCGCCATCGACCCCGACACGGCGTTCGTCGAGATGGCAGACGCCTGCGGACTCCTCCGGCTGCCCGGCGGCACCCCCCGACCGGTCGAGGCCTCCAGCCGCGGCGTGGGTGAGGCGATCCTCGCGGCCCTGCGGTCCGGACGCGGCAACATCCACCTCGGGATCGGCGGTAGCGCCTCCACCGACGGCGGCACCGGCATGCTCTCCGCCCTGGGCGCACGCTTCCTCGACGAACGCGGCGACGAACTGCCCGACGGCGGCGGCTCGCTCGTCCACCTCGACAGCGTCGACCTCTCCGCGCTCGATCCCGCCGTGCGGGCCGCACGCATCCTCGTCGCGTGCGACGTCGACAACCCGCTCCTCGGCCCTCTCGGCGCCGCCCGTGTCTACGCGCCGCAGAAGGGGGCCACTCCCGAGGAGGTCGACCTGCTCGAGGCCGGCCTCACGCGCCTGGTCGAGGTCCTGCGGGGCCAGGGCATGGCCGTGGACCCCGAGGCCCCCGGCTCCGGCGCCGCCGGCGGGGTGGGCTTCACCGCCCGCGAACTGCTCGGCGCCTCGCTCGATCCCGGCTTCACCGTGCTCGGCACCCTCACCGGCCTCGAGGACGTGGTCTCGGCGGCGGACGTGGTGGTGACGGGCGAAGGGCGACTCGACGACCAGACCATGCACGGCAAGACCCCCCTCGGCGTCGCCGCGCTCTGCCGCAACCACGCCGTCCCCGTGGTGGCCGTGTGCGGTCGCCTGGACCTCGAGGCCCACCGGGTGGCCGAGGCCGGCTTCGTGGCCGCCGCCGCCCTCACCGAGGTGGAACCCGATCTCGAGAAATCGATAGCGAACGCCGGACCGCTGCTCGAGGACGTCACCGCCGAGGTCATCTCCCGTATCCTGCCCTGACGCACGCCTGCTCAGGCGCCGTTCAGCACCCCTTTAGTGCACCCTCAGTGCCCCCTCAGCGCTAGGCGGTACGGGCCGCGGGCGCGAACGGCACCGTGCGCGAACCGGGACCACGTCGCCGGACGGGTTTCGGGCCGTCTCGCGAGCCGCCGGACACGGGTAGTAGAGGTGGCCCATGATGAGAGCCACTCGTCATCGGACACGTCCCACCCATTAGGAGAGTCCCGTGCGCTCATTGCTCATCGGTGCACCACTGGCCGCGCTCGCCGCCGTCGCGGTCTCCGACCTGACTCAGACCCGCTATCCGGTCCTGCGCAACTTCCCGATCCTCGGCCACGCCCGTCGGGCGTTGACGGCGATCGGGCCGGAACTGCGGCAGTACATCGTCGCGAGCAACGACGAGGAGCGGCCGTTCACCCGCGACCACCGCGACTGGGTCTACGAGTCCGCCGAGGGCCGCGCCACCACGTTCGGTTTCGGCACGGACAACGACGTGGAATTCCTCGAGGGGTACCCGCTCATCAAGCAGCGGACCTTCAGCGAGGTGTCCCTGTCCGCCCACATCCACTCCGGCGAGTTCGTGCCGACTCCCCCCGCCAAGGTGCTCGGCGCCGCGCGGGGCCGGGCGCGTGCGTTCCGCCCCGGATCGCTGGTCACCATCTCCGCGATGAGCTACGGCGCCCTGTCCGGACCCGCCGTCGAAGCGCTCAACCGGGGCGCGGCTCTCGCCGGCGCACTCCACAACACCGGCGAGGGCGGGCTCAGCCCGTACCACCAGAACGGGGCGGACCTGATCTACCAGATCGGCACCGCCTACTTCGGGTGTCGTGACGAGAACGGTGAGTTCGACATCGACAAGCTCGTCGCACTCACCGAGAAGCACCCGATCCGCGCGATCGAGATCAAGCTCAGCCAGGGGGCGAAGCCGGGGCTCGGCGGCCTGCTCCCCGCCCCCAAGATCACCGAGGAGGTCTCGCAGCTGCGTGGCATCCCGATGGGTGAGGACTGCGCCAGCCCGTCCAGGCACACTGCCTTCCACGACGTGGACTCGATGCTCGACTTCGTCGAACTGATCGCCGAGCGCACCGGACTGCCCGTGGGCATCAAGTCCGCTGTCGGCGAGACGAGGTTCTGGGAGGACCTCGCCGAGGCGATGGCCCCGCGCGACCGCGGCGTCGACTTCATCACCATCGACGGCGGCGAGGGCGGCACCGGCGCCGGCCCGCTCGTCTTCTCCGACGCCGTGTCGCTCCCGTTCCGGCTGGGGTTCCCGCGCGTGTACACGATCTTCGCGGCGGCCGGACTCGCCGACGACGTGGTGTTCATCGGCTCCGGCAAGCTCGGCATCCCCGAGAACGCGGTGGTGGCCTTCGCCATGGGCGTCGACATGATCAACGTCGGCCGCGAGGCGATGCTCTCCGTGGGGTGCATCCAGGCGCAGAAGTGCCACACCGGCGGGTGCCCGACCGGCGTCGCCACCCAGAACCCGTGGCTGACCAGGGGCGTCGACCCCACGTCGATGGCCGAGCGGTGCGCCAACTATCTGCGGGCCCTGCGCCGCGAGCTGATCAAGGTCTCCGGAGCCGTGGGGGTCCCGCACCCGGCCATGATCACGCCGACCGACGTCGAGCTCGCCCACGGCACCCGCACCTCCACCACGCTCGCCGAGGTGTACGGCTACGAAGACAACTGGGGAGTTCCCAGCGACGCCGACATCGCGGCGATCACCGACATCATGATCGAGAACGGGATCGCCGAGTACAGTGCGGCGTCACTCCCGCCCGGCGTCAAGCCCAGGGCTGCCTCCGACGCCTGAGTCGACGGGGCGCCCGACATCCCGGTGTGTCGCGGGCCGGTCAGTCGGCAGAGACCCCCGCGCGCAGCAAGCCCAGTTCGCGGTTGAGATTGGCGTGCGCCTGCTTCTCCCAGGCGTCACGACCGGCCCGGGTGAGGAAGACCGACCGGCGCTCGAGCAATCCCTCCAGCGCGGCGACGCGGCCCGCGACGAACCGCTCCCCCGGCACGTGCGCGTACTCGTGCCGGACGTCCTGGGTATAGGCGTCATAGGTGTCCGGGTCCGAACCGAGGACGGCCAGGTCGGCGTCCGACAGGACCGACCCGTTGAGATCGCCCGCCTCGACGCGGTGCCCGCCCATCAACCTGACGAGCCGTACGACCTCGTCGACGGGCGCGGCGGGATCGAGCTCTCGCTGCGTCCATCCGGCCGATTTGTCGTTGTTCTCCGACTCGGTCGGATCGAACACCGCGGCATGACACCAGGCGGCCAACCGGACCGCCGTCCCGTCGAAGGATTCGCCGTCCTCCTCGAGAGTGTCGATGGCCTGGAGGACTGCCCGCAGGTGCGTCTCGTTGTGATAGCGCCGCTGCGGCTCGTTCCAGCGTTCCAGCAGATCAGCGCGCAGTTCGGGGGTAAGAAACTCGACCTCGGCGTCGAGCGGCTCGGCATAGTTCACTCGGTCGGTATCCATGTATGGACTCTACCGCCGGGCCCGACGCGGTCCGGCGGAATCGGCAAGTCGGACCCGGGCCGAGGGTCGTGAGCCTGCTTCGCGCCGGGATCTCGACCGCACCTCAACTCGACCGCACCCCGACTCGACCTCACCTCAGACGTCCAGGTCCATCCCGAGCTGCGGCGGGTGCGCCTCGAGCAGCTCCATCTCCCGCTCGTCGAACGTGCGCGCCCGCGACAGGAACCGCCTGCCCGTCGGGTTCTCGAGACTGAAACCCGAGCCACGCCCGGGGACCGCGTCCAACACCAACTGCGTGTGCTTCCAGGCGTCGAACTGTAGGCCCGAGATCCAGACGCGGATCCGGGAGGACGACGACGGCGAGCTCCCGCCCGTCTCGTCGTCGTCCTGCTCGAACGGGAAGCCCCCACCCAGGTCGAGCTCACCCACCAACACGTCCCGCTGCCCGACCTTGAACTCACCCTCCGGGTAGCACATGGGTGCCGAACCGTCGCAGCAGCCGCCGGACTGGTGGAACATCACCGGGCCGTGCCGGCCGACGAGCTCACGGATCAGCTCGACGGCCGGCTCGGTCGCCACGACGCGCGGCGGGAGGTCAGACGGCGCACCGTCCCCGGGGAGCGCCCGCGCCGCGATGGGCACGCTTCCCCCCGTGGGCAGTCCGCAGACGCCGTCCATCAGAAGAAGCCCTGCGGCTTGCCCGAGTAACTGACCAGCAGGTTCTTGGTCTGCTGGTAGTGGTCGAGCATCATCAGGTGGTTCTCGCGACCGATGCCGGACTGCTTGTAGCCGCCGAACGCCGCGTGGGCCGGGTACTGGTGGTACGTGTTGGTCCACACGCGACCGGCCTGGATCGTGCGGCCGGCGCGGTAGGCGGTGTTGCCGTTGCGCGACCACACGCCGGCGCCCAGACCGTAGAGGGTGTCGTTGGCGATGGTCATGGCGTCGTCGAAGTCGCTGAAGCTCGTCAGCGCGAGGACGGGGCCGAAGATTTCCTCCTGGAACAGGCGCATCTTGTTGTTCCCCTTGAATACCGTCGGCTGGACGTAGTAGCCGTCCGCCAGGTCGCCGTCGAGCTCGGCGCGGGCACCGCCGGTGAGGACCTCGGCCCCCTCCTGCTTGCCGATGTCCATGTAGGACAGGATCTTCTCGAGCTGGTCGTTCGAGGCCTGCGCACCGATCATCGTGTCGGTGTCGAGCGGGTTGCCCTGCTTGATCTGCTGGGTGCGAGCGATCGCGAGGTCGCTGAACTCGTCGAAGATCGACTCCTGCACCAGCGCGCGGGAGGGGCAGGTGCAGACCTCTCCCGAGTTGAGGCCGAACATCGCGAAGCCCTCGAGAGCGGACTGACGGTAGTCGTCGTCGGCGTCCATGACGTCGGCAAAGAAGATGTTCGGACTCTTACCGCCGAGCTCGAGGGTGACCGGGATGAGGTTCTCCGAGGCGTACTGCATGATCAGACGGCCCGTCGTGGTCTCGCCCGTGAACGCGATCTTGCGGATGCGCGGGTTGGAGGCCAGCGGCTTGCCGGCCTCGGTGCCGAAGCCGTTGACGATGTTGAGCACGCCCGCCGGGAGCAGGTCACCAATGATCGAGGCGAGGAACAGGATCGAGGCCGGGGTCTGCTCGGCCGGCTTGAGGACCACGCAGTTGCCGGCGGCCAACGCGGGCGCGAGCTTCCACACCGCCATGAGGATCGGGAAGTTCCAGGGGATGATCTGGCCGACAACGCCGAGCGGCTCCTGGAAGTGGTACGCCACGGTGTCGTGGTTGATCTCGGAGATGCCGCCCTGCTGCGCGCGGATGGCGCCGGCGAAGTAGCGGAAGTGGTCGATCGCGAGCGGGATGTCCGCGGCGAGGGTCTCACGGACCGGCTTGCCGTTGTCCCAGGTCTCGGCGACGGCGATCTTCTCGAGGTTGGCCTCCATGCGGTCGGCGATCTTGTTGAGGATCACCGCACGCTCGGCCGGGGAGGTGGTGTTCCACGACGGCGCGGCGGCCCAGGCGGCGTCCAGCGCGGCCTCGATGTCCTCCGCCGTTCCGCGGCCGACCTCACAGAAGGCCTTGCCGGTGACCGGGGAGACGTTCTCGAAGTACTCACCCTTGACTGGAGCGACCCACTCGCCACCGATGTAGTGCTCGTAGCGGCTCTCGTACGACATGACCGCGTCGGCGGAACCGGGCTGAGAGAATACGGGCATGGCGCCCCTCCTTCGTCACTGGCCTGACCCGGACTGGTCGGCCCCTGTGACCCAGGACACTATTGGCCGGTGGGTTGCAACGACGTTGCATACGCGCGGTGGGCTCCCTGTCACGCCCCCAGACGATCGTCCAGAATCCGCACCATCGACTCCGCCGTCGCGCGCTCCGCGGGCGCGAGTCCGGGCACGCGGGCGAGCGCGTTCCACGCATCCGGGTCGTCCCGACCCGGCCCCGCCGTCCACGTCCGGAGATCCGAGGTCGATCCCCCACCGAGCACAGCGGCCCGGACCCTCGCGTGCAGCTCGTCCCGGAGGTCGACGACGCCGGGCGCGTCCGAGGCCGGAAGGAGCGGACCCGGGTACGCCCGCACCGCCTCGCCGACATCGGTCGCAAGCAGTGCGGACACCGCGGCCGCGTCGGTGTCGACACTCCCCGGCACCAGCCGGTAGGGCCGCGACCCGATCGCCTCGCCGCCGAGCACGCGGCGCAGCCGGGAGACCTCCGCACGCACACTGACATCGTCCAACCTGCCCTCGGCGAGCAGCTCCGCCAACGCACCGCCCGTCACGCCCTCGGGGTGCGCGGCCAGCAGGACGAGGATCTCGGCGTGACGGAGCGTCAGCGGACCCGCACCGGCCAGAGTCGGCCGGTGCGTGCCGAGCACCTCGACGCGACGGTCAGCCGCCGGGACGGCCGGGAGCGCACGGGCGGCCTCCGGCACCAGCACCCCGGCGGCGGTGGATCTCAGTTCACCCTCGGCCAACAGCACGGTGGCCTTTACCAGCGCCAACATCTCGTCTGATGCCGCCGAGTCGCGTCCCGTCACGTCGATCCCGCCGATCACGCGACCGGTCACGGGGTCGTGCACCGGGGCGGCCGAGCAGCTCCACGAGTGCGCGGGCGCCAGGAAATGCTCCTCACCCCGGACCCGCACCGGGACGTCGTGCCGGATCGCGAGCCCGGGAGCGTTCGCGCCCACCACCTCGTCGCTCCAGAGCGCGCCGGGGACGAACCCCATCCGCTCGGCGCGCGAGCGGACTCCACGCCCCCCGAAGAGCCACAAGAGACGACCGTCCACATCGGCCACGGCGACGAGGTGCCCACTGTCGACCACACCGGACACGAGAACCTTCTCCACGAGCGGGAGAACCGACGCGATCTGGTGCGACGCCCGCCACTCGGAGAGGTCGGCACCCTCGAGGTCGACGAGAGGGCCTGTCCTGTCCGGATCAATTCCCCGACGCCTGCTGCGCTCCCACGATTGCGCCACGAGTGCGCCACCGCGAGCGGCCGTACCTGCAGTCATGCCTCCAGTGTAACTGGGGTCACATAACCGCCGACCTCGTGGCGCTATAAGCCAATCCAAATAGACCGTGGTCCACACCTGCGGACCGACACCCTCTACACTCGGTGGTGATACAGGCCACATTTGACCTAAGGATCAGCATGACGACCGAGTTCGCTAGCCCTCCCGCCACGAAGAAGTTCCCCGTCGAGAATCTCGGTCGGCTCGTGTTCAGGAACGCAGAGGAAGCCCCCAACGACGTCGCGGTGATCCGCAACGTCGGCGAACAGTGGCAGGACGTCACCTGCGCGCAGTACCTCGACGAGGTCAAGGCCGTCGCCAAGGGGCTCATCTCCAAGGGCGTGAAGCCCGGCGACCGTCTCGCGATCATGAGCCACACCCGGTACGAGTGGTCGCTCATCGCCTGGGCCTCCTGGGTCGTCGGCGCCGTGACCGTGCCGATCTACGAGACCTCGTCGCCGCACCAGTGCAACTGGATCCTCACCGACTCGGGCTCGACGCACGCGGTCGTGGAGAACTCCGAGCTGCGTGACGTCCTCGCTTCGGAGACCGAGTGGGACGGCGAGGTGCTGGTGATCGAGGACGGCCTGGTCGACGCTCTCGTGGCGGCCGGTGCCGGCGTCTCCGACGAGGAGGTCGAGGCGGCATCGCTGTCGGCCACCCACGACTCGCCCTGCGCGATCGTCTACACCTCCGGCACGACCGGCAACCCCAAGGGCTGCGAGATCGCCCACGGCGGTTTCGGAGACGTCGTGGTGGCCGTTGAGCAGCGACTGGAAGAGGCGTTCGTCCCGAACAGCCGTACCTTGATCTTCCTCCCGTTGGCCCACGTCCTGGCCCGCATCGTGGAGGTGGCCTGCTTCTACAAGCGTGTCGCCGTGGCCCACGAGCCCGACGCCACCAAGGTCGTCGAGCGCCTGGGCGAGATCCACCCGACGTTCCTGGTCTCCGTGCCGCGCGTGCTCGAGAAGGTCTACAACTCCGCCGCCGCCAAGGCCGAGGCCGCCGGTGGCGCCAAGGCCAAGATCTTCAAGGCAGCCGTCCAGACCGCGATCGACTACTCCAAGGCGACCGAGGGCGGCAAGAAGGCCCCCGCGGGCCTCGCGATCAAGCAGAAGCTGTTCGCCAAGCTTGTCTACTCGAAGCTGCACGAGGCGCTCGGCGGCGAGTGCAACCGCGTCATCTCCGGCGGTGGCCCCCTGGGCGCCCGCCTCGGCCACTTCTTCCGCGGCGCGGGCTTCGACCTGCTCGAGGGCTACGGCCTCACCGAGTCCTCCGGCGTCCTCACCGTCAACCCGATCAACAATGCCAGGATCGGTACCGTCGGCACCCCGATCCCGGGTGTGACCATCAAGATCGGCGAGGACGGCGAGGTCCTGGCCAAGGCCAAGACCCTGTTCAAGGGCTACTGGCAGAACCCGCAGGCCAACGCGGACTCGTGGTCCGGCGACTGGTACCACACCGGCGACATCGGCGAGCTGGACGCGGACGGCTACCTGTCCATCACCGGCCGCAAGAAGGACCTCATCGTCACGGCCGGCGGCAAGAACGTCTCACCGTCGCAGCTCGAGGACCAGCTCGCCTCCGACCCGCTCATCAGCCAGGCCGTCGTGGTGGGCGACAACCGCAGCTACATCGCGGCACTGGTCACCATCGACCAGGAGACCTTCTCCAGCTGGGCCGACAAGCACGGCAAGACCGGCTCGGTGGCAGACCTGATCCAGGACGGTGACCTGGTGGGCGCGGTTCAGGACGCGGTGGACCGGGCCAACAAGACGGTCTCGCGCGCCGAGTCCATCCGTAAGTTCCGGATCCTCGCCGACGAGTTCTCCGTCGAGGGCGGCGAGCTGACGCCCACGCTCAAGCTCAAGCGCAACGTGGTGCACGAGCGGTTCGCCGACGAGATCGAGAACCTCTACGCGAAGTAGAGCAGCAACCGGCACAGAACGCGTGAGCGCCCGGCCCCGGCTCAGGGGTCGGGCGCTCACGCGTTGATGCCGAACTCGCAGGTACTGAAATCGCAGGTACTGAACTCGTCGGTGCCGACCTCAGGCGTACATGCCCTCGATCTGGTCGGCGTAGTGCTCGGCCACCACGTGCCGCTTGACCTTCAAGGTCGCGGTCAGCTCGCCCGAGGACTCGGTGAAGTCCTCCGGCAGCACCACGAACTTCTTGACCCCCTCGGCGTGCGAGACCAGCCGGTTGGCCTCGTCCACGGCGAACTGGAGCTCGGCCCGCAGTGCGGGGTCGTCGGCCAGTTCCTCGGAGGAGCGGCCGCTGTGGCCGTTCTCCTCGGCCCACGTCTCGAGTTCGCCCGGGTCCACGGTGATGAGCGCGGAGATGAACTTGCGGCCCTCGCCGATCAGCACCGCGTGGCCGACGAGCCGGTGCGCGCGGATCGCGTCCTCGATCTGCCCCGGCGAAACGTTCTTGCCACCGGCGGTGACGATGATCTCCTTGGACCGACCGGAGATCGTCAGGTAGCCGTCAGCGTCGAGCGAGCCGAGGTCTCCGGTGTTGAACCAGCCGTCGACGAGCGCCTCGGCGGTGGCCTCGGGGTTGTTCCAGTAGCTGTCGAAGAGGATCTCGCCGGCCAACTCCACCTCGCCGGTGTCGGTGATGCGCACGCTGGTGCCGGCCACCGGCCGGCCGACGGTGCCGATGCGCTGGCAGCCGGGCCCGTTGACGGTGGCGGCGGCGGTGCTCTCGGTGAGGCCGTAGCCCTCGTATAGCGGTACGCCGAGACCGCGGAAGAAGTGAGAGATGCGGTCGGGCAGGGCGCCGCCGCCGGAGATGGCGTACTCACAGCGCCCGCCGAGCGCGTCTCGGACGGTCGAGTACACGGCCTTGTCTAGCGCCTTGAACTGCAGGGTGTGCAGGAGCGACGGGCGGCGGGCGTCGTCCAGTCCGTCGCCACCGCGCAGGCGACTGTCCTCGATGGCGATCTGCTCGGCACGGGAGAAGATCCCCTTCTGCAGGGCGCCCTTCGCGCCGGCCGTGGCGGCGATCCCGTCACGGACCTTTTCGAACACGCGGGGGACGCCGAGGATCATGTGGGGCCGGAAGTCGGCGAAGCGCGGGAGGATGGTGGAGGTGTCGTCCCAGAACCCGACGGTCGCGTCGCCCAGGAAGACGGTGTAGGTCACGGCGCGGGCGAGGACGTGGGCCAGCGGCAGGAACATCAGCGTCTTCTTGCCGGACTGCGCCATGGTCCCGATGGGGTGCCCCAGCAGCGCGTGGCACTCCGCCAGGAGGTTGTGGTGGGTGATCACGCAGCCCTTGGGCCGTCCGGTGGTGCCGGAGGTGTAGATGATCGACGCGGGGCTGTCCACCCGGAGGGTGTCCAGTGCGGCGTCGAGGGTGGCGGGCTCGACGGCCTCGCCGTCGGCCTCGAGGGCCTCCAGTCCGCCGTCGTCGAGGTAGAGGATCCGGGTGCAGGTCTCAGGGACCGAGGTGTCGCCGACGACGACGACGTGGTCCTCGTTCTCGGCCACGAGGACCTTGGCGGCGGAGTCTTCGAGGATCCATTCGAGCTGGCCCGCGGAGGACGAGGGGTAGATCGGCACGGTGACGGCCCCGGCGGTCCAGACCGCGAGGTCGACGAGGACCCATTCGAGGCGGGTGCCGGCCATGAGCGCCACCCGGTCCCCGGGCTCGACGCCGGAGGCGATGAGCCCGGCGGCGATCGCGTCGACCCGCTCGCGCAGCTCGGCGCCCGAGAGCCCCTGCCACTTCTCGCCGGTGTGGTACTCGAACGGGGTGGCCCGCGGGTTCGTGGTGGCCCGTCCCCGCGCCACCACCGGGATGAGGTCGGCCTCGGTGAAGGTACGGGTGGACGGGACGGAGATCTCGCGCATGCCGGTTTCGGCCTTTCGGACGACGTCGAAAATGGAGCGCAGTCGATTATCGACCGGACACAGCGCCCGTGGCAATCTATCAGGCTGTCCTGATCGGACCCTCGTGCCTTGTCGCTGCATCACGTAGAATGCACAATAGACAGATCGGTTCATTCTCTGCAGAACGGAACACATCATGGCGCAGATCTACTCAGACATCACCGAGACCATCGGCCGCACCCCGCTGGTCCGTCTCAACTCCCTGACCGAGGGGCTCCAGGCCACTGTGCTGGCCAAGCTCGAGTCCGCGAACCCCGCCAGCAGCGTCAAGGACCGCATCGGCGCTGCCATCATCGACGACGCAGTCGCCTCCGGCGGCCTCAAGCCCGGTGGGACGATCGTGGAGGGCACCTCCGGCAACACCGGAATCGCCCTGTCCATGGTCGCGGCCGCCCGCGGCTACAACGCTGTCATCGTCATGCCCGACACGATGTCCGTCGAGCGCCGCGCCATCATGCGCGCCTACGGTGCCGAGCTCATCCTCACCCCGGGTTCCGAGGGCATGAAGGGCGCCGTCGCCAAGGCCCAGGAGGTCGCCGACAGCCGCGAGAACGCCGTCCTCGCCCGGCAGTTCGCCAACCCGGCCAACGTCGACGTGCACCGTCGTACCACCGGCCCGGAGATCTGGGAGGACACCGCCGGCGAGATCGACCTGTTCGTCGCCGGGATCGGCACCGGTGGCACCATCTCGGGCGCCGGCAACTACCTGAAGTCCCAGAAGCCGGATATCCGGGTCGTCGCTGTGGAGCCCAAGGACTCGCCGCTGCTCACCGAGGGCAAGGCCGGCCCGCACAAGATCCAGGGACTGGGCGCCAACTTCGTGCCAGAAATCCTCGACCGCGAGGTCTACGACGAGGTCATCGACGCCACTCTCGAGGATTCGTTGGAAATCGCCCGGCGACTCGGCAAGGAGGAGGGCATCCTCGCCGGCATCTCCTCGGGCGCCAACGTGTGGGCCGCGCTCGAGGTGGCCAAGCGCCCCGAGAACGCGGGCAAGACCATCGTCGTGATCGTGTGTGACTACGGCGAGCGCTACGTCTCGACGATGCTCTTCGAGGACTACCGCGACTGATGTCAGGAGCTTCCGATCGCCCGGTGGGGTTCTGGCGCACTCTGCGCGAGGACCTCGCCGCGGCGCGCGCCCACGACCCGGCCGCACGGGGTGACGTCGAGAACGCGATCGTCTACTCCGGCTTGCACGCCATCTGGTTCCACCGCCTCTCCCACCGCCTGTGGGTCGGCGGCGGGACCGGGCGGGTCGCCGGGCGCATCCTGTCCCAGTTCGCCCGCTTCCTCACGGGGATCGAGATCCATCCCGGCGCGACGATCGGTCGGCGGTTCTTCATCGACCACGGGATGGGCGTCGTGATCGGCGAGACCGCCGAGATCGGCGACGACTGCATGCTCTACCACGGAGTCACCCTGGGCGGCGTCTCGCTCAAGCAGGTCAAGCGGCATCCCACGCTGGGCGATCGCGTGACCGTCGGTGCCGGCGCCAAGATCCTCGGCCCGGTCGTGATCGGCGACGATTCGTCGGTCGGGGCCAATGCCGTGGTGGTCAAGGACGCTCCGGCGGACTCGATCGTCGTGGGCATTCCCGGCGTCGCCAAGCCCGCCAAGTCGACCAAGGAGGAGCTGCGCGACGCGCAGTTCTACATCGATCCCGCGATCTACATCTAGGTCCCGGCGGCCACGTCCCGGACCATCGTCACCTGCGTTCCGCCACCTGCCTTTCCTACGAAGGCGGGTGGCGGAACGCATGTGTGGACGCCCAATGCCTAGGGTGGGTCCCGTGCGTACCATGCCCACCACCGCCCTACTGCGCGTTCCACTCTCGCTTCTCGCCCTGGCGTCGGTGTTCATGGTGCTCCGGTTCCCGGACGAACGAACGCCGTGGTGGGGGATCTCGGGCAATCTCCTGGACATCAACGTGTACCGGTGGGGCGGCCACGCGATCCTGAACCAGATCCCCCTCTACGAGGGCCTGCTCTCCGGCGGCGACTCCGGGCGGTACTACGCCCCGATGCCGTTCACCTACCCGCCGTTCTCCGGCCTCCTGTTTACCCCGCTCACCCAGGTCACCCCGCGTCTCATGGAGGCCGGCTGGACCGCGCTGACCCTCGGGCTGCTCTACCTCGCGATCCGCATGTGCTTCCGGGCGTTGGGCTACCGGGACGACCGCGTGACGGTCCAGGTCTCGCTCTGTCTGGCCGTGATTTCCCTGTCCCTCGAGCCGGTCCGCACAACCCTGTGGCTCGGCCAGATCAACATCCTCCTGATGGTGCTCGTCCTGGCGGACCACCTCGCATGGCGGTCGGGTCGCCGGTGGGCGGGCATCGGCTCCGGACTCGCGGCCGGCATCAAGCTCACGCCGGCGTTCTTCTGGGTCTACTGGCTTATCACCGGCCGGTGGCGGATGACCGTCGTCTCCGGGCTCACCTTCCTCGGCACCGTCGCTCTGGGATTCGTGCTCATCCCCCGTGACGCGGTGCGCTACTGGTCTGGGACCCTCTTCGACTCCCAGCGGATCGGGCAGGACTCGCTGGTCGCCAACCAGTCCCTGCGGGGCACCATCGCCCGCCTCGCCGGCCTGGACATGGCTCCCACCTGGGCCTGGCTGATCGGTGCGGCCGTGGTGGCCGCCGCCGGGTTGGGGGTGGCGCTGCTGGCCCACCGCGCTGGCCACCGACTCCTGGGCCTGACGCTGGCGGGGATGACCATGACCATGGTCTCGCCGTTCACCTGGGGGCACCACTGGGTGTGGCTGGTCCCGCTGCTGGTGCTGACGGTGCACTACGCCCTCGGCGCCCGCCGCTGGTTCGTCTGGCTGCTCCCGCCGCTACTGTGGGCCGCCGCTGCGAACTGGGTGCAGAGCTTCCCGGACACCAACTTCCCCGATGACCGCTGGGTCGGGATGGGACTGTTCATGCTCGGGGGCGACATCCCACACGCGGTCTTCGCCACCATCACCAACGTGTACCCGCTGATCTGGCTGGTCACCGTCGTCCTCACCGCACTGCTCCTCCGCAGCAGGTCGGCGACCGCGGCTAGACTCGTTGACCATGGGACGGCGGACGACCCGTCACCCCGCGCGCAGGATCATCGCCGGGGCTGACGCGAGGAGAGAGGTGGCGACCCTCGCCGTCGAGGAGCCGCTGGAGATCCGCGTGGGCGGCGCCCCCTTCGTGGTGACCATGCGCACCCCCGGCGACGACATGGACCTCGCCGCCGGACACCTCGTCTCCGAGGGCGCCATCTGGCGGCGCGAGCACCTGCCCGAGATGTGCTACTGCACCACCGTCAGCGGCCGCTCCGAACAGGACTACAACACGCTCAGCCTCACCGTCTCCCCCGACGTCCCCGAACCCACCACGTCGCGGGCGACCGCCATGAGCAGCGCGTGCGGAGTGTGCGGCGTCGACTCGATCGACGAGGTGCGACGTTCCACCCACTTCCCGCTCGACCCGGCCGAGTCGCTGATCACCTCGGATGTGCTGCTTTCCCTCCCCGACCGGCTCCGCGGCCGACAGAAGCTCTTCGACAAGACCGGCGGCGTCCATGCGGCGGGACTGTTCTCGGCAGTCGGCGAACTGCTCTGCCAACGCGAGGACGTCGGCCGGCACAACGCCGTGGACAAGGTCGTCGGCTGGGCACTCCGCGAGGACCGGCTGCCGCTGAGCGGGACGGTCCTCCAGGTCTCCGGCCGGGCCTCGTTCGAACTCGTCCAGAAGGCGTCCATGGCGGGAATCCCGGTGCTCGCGGCCGTCAGTGCCCCCTCGTCGCTCGCCGTGGACCTCGCCGTCGACGTCGGCGTGACTCTCGTCGCGTTCAGCCGCGACGACCGTGCCACCATCTACACCCACCCCGAGCGCATCCGGGAGTAACTGTTCCCTCTGAGAGGGTTGTGGGCGCTCACCCGCAACGGGATCCAGCCATCCACGGCATCTGTTCCCCTGAGCGGGTAGTGGGCGGTCCGCAGGGGCAGACCAGACCGCTCACCCCGAACTGTGTTCCGACGCACAGAATTGAGTTCCGACGCACAATGGGTCCATGAGCCTGATCCCCCGCATCCGCAGGTCCGCGCCGGTGGACGACATCACCGAGGCGGATCTCGAGATCACCGCACCCGAGACGAGCGCGGCCGGGGTCAAGGCCGTGTCGGTGGCGCTCGAACGCGGCATCTCCCAGGCCGGCGTGGTCCGCACCGCGCGCGCACTGGCCAGGCTCAACCACCGCGACGGCACCGACTGCCCCGGCTGCGCGTGGCCCGAGTCCATCACCGGCCCCCGTAAGCCCGCCGAATTCTGCGAGAACGGCGCCAAGGCCGTCGCCGAGGAATCCACTACCCGCACCGTCACCCCGCAGTGGTGGGCCGAGCACCCCATCAGCGCGCTGCGCGACAAGACCGAGTACTGGCTGGGCAACCAGGGACGCATCACCGAGCCGGTGGTGATCCGCCCCGGCGACGAGCACTACTCCCCCATCTCCTGGAGCGAGGCGTTCGCCCTGATCGGCGAACACGTCCGCGCCACGACGCCCGATCGGTGCGTGTTCTACACCTCGGGCCGGACCGCCAACGAGCAGGCGTTCATGTACCAGCTGCTGGCGCGCAGTCTGGGCACCAACAACCTGCCCGACTGCTCCAACATGTGCCATGAATCGTCCGGCTCGGCCATGTCGCCGACGATCGGGATCGGGAAGGGGACGGTCTCCCTCGAGGATTTCGAGCACGCGGACGCCATCCTCGTCGTCGGGCAGAATCCCGGCACCAACCACCCACGGATGCTGTCGGCACTTGCCGACGCGCGGGCGCGCGGCGCGCACGTCGTCGCGGTCAACCCCCTGCCCGAAGCCGGACTGCTCGGGTTCTCCGACCCGCAATCACCGACCGACGTGGTCAAGAGTCTCGCGACGCAGGGGGAGGGAGAGGGCGAGCGGATCTCCGACGACTTCCTGCAGATCAAGGTCGGCGGCGACCTGGCGTTGTTCCAGGCGCTCGGCCACCTGCTCCTGCGCGCCGAGGAGGCCTCGCCGGGGTCCGTCGTGGACCGCGAGTTCGTCGAGTCCAGCACCGCCGGCTTCGCCGAGTACGCCGCGGCGCGCGCGGAACTGGACTGGGACGTGACCGAACGGGCGACCGGACTGGGCCGCTTCCAGATCGAGCGGCTGGCCACGCTGCTGATCAACTCCGAGGCGACGATCGTCTGCTGGGCCCTCGGTCTCACCCAACAGCCGCACTCGGTCGACACGCTCCGCGAAATCATCAACCTCCTGCTGCTGCAGGGCAACTTCGGCAAGCCCGGCGCCGGCGCGTGCCCGGTGCGCGGGCACTCCAACGTGCAGGGCGATCGCACGATGGGGATCTGGGAGAAGCCGACGACCGGTTTCCTCGACCGGCTCGACGCCGAGTTCGGGATCGTCTCGCCGCGCGAGCACGGCTACGACTCGACGGACACGCTCACCGCGTTCGAGCGCGGCGACGTGGACGTGTTCGTCTCCATGGGAGGCAACTTCGCCAAGGCGTGCTCGGACACCGAAATCCTGGAGCGCGGGATGCAACGGACCGGGCTCACAGTGCACGTCTCGACCAAGCCCAACCGCTCGCACGTGGTGCACGGGCAGACCTCGCTGATCCTGCCCACGCTGGGCCGGACCGACCGCGACGACCGGCACCCCTCCGGCGCACAGTTCGTGTCGGTGGAGGACTCGATGTCGGTGATCCGCTCCTCGAAGGGCCGACTCGAGCCCGTCTCAGACCAGCTCCTCAGCGAGCCGCAGATCATCGCCGGAATGGCGGAGGCGATCCTGGGGCACCAGCACGAGGTGGACTGGCGGGCGATGGCCGAGGAGTACGACGTGATCCGCGACCACATCTCTCGGGTCGTGCCGGGGTTCACCGACTACAACCGGCGGATCCGGCAGAAGTCGGGCTTCGTGCTGCCCAACCCGCCCCGCGACAGCCGCAGCTTCGCCACCGAGTCGGGGCGCGCCCATTTCACGGTGTCGCCGCTCGAGTGGCTCGAGGCGCCCGAGGGACACCTGATCCTGCAGACCATGCGCTCGCATGACCAGTACAACACCACGTTCTACGGGCTGGACGACCGCTACCGGGGGATCTCGGAGGGCCGTCGGGTGATCCTCGTACACCCCGAGGACCTGCTCGAACTTGGGCTCTCCGACCGTCAGATGGTCGATGTGGTGAGTGTGTTCACGAGCTCGGACGGTCAGTCGAGTGAACGACGGGCGGACGCGTTCCGCCTCATCGCCTACCCGACCGCCCGCGGTTGCTGCGCCGCCTACTTCCCGGAGGCCAACGGCCTGGTGCACCGCGAGAATGTGGCGCGCGAGTCCAACACCCCCGGCTTCAAGGCCGTGACCGTCCGGTTCGAGCCGCGCAGCGGAGCGTAGCGGCGAGCAACCGGCGCGCAGACACCGTCCGGTTCGAGCCGCGCAGCGGAGCGTAGCGGCGAGCAACCGGCGCGCAGACACCGTCCGGTTCGAGCCGCGCAGCGAGCCCTAACCCGACGTACCTGATTCCGTGGCCTCAGTGGATCCCGTGGGCTCGGTGGATTCCGTCGGCTCGGTGGATTCCGTGGACCCGGCGCCGCGGGGGACGTAGCCGCGCCCCGGGGCGATGAACAGCAGCGCGACCGCCGCGCCGACGGCCACCAGCCCCAGGGCCATCAGCGAATCGGAGAGTCCGCCGACGAACACCTCGGTGGCGGCGTCGACGACCGGCTGTGCAGCGGGCCCGGCGGCCGCGCCGAACTCCACGGCGCCCGCGAGCGAGTTCTCCACGGCCTGCCGGCCGGCCTCGGGCACCCCGGGCAGGACGTCCACGATGTCGGCGGCGTAGCGGCCGGCGAGGATGCTGCCGCTGATCGCGATGCCGATCGCCGCCCCGACCTCCCGCATCGCGTCGTTGACCGCGGCCCCGACGCCCTGCTCGTCGCCGGGGATGTCGGACACGATGGCCGAAGTGGCGGGCGCGGTGGCCAGTCCCATTCCGACGGCAGCGATGCACATCGGCCACAGGATGTCCCAGTAGCCGGAGTCCACGGTCAGGCGCGAGAGCAGGATCATGCCCGCCCCGATCGCGCCGATGCCGACCACCGAGACCACGCGCAGTCCCACGAGCGTGGTGAGCCACGGAGCGATCAGCGACAGCAGCAGGACCGGCACGACCATGGGGGCCAGCGACATCGAGGCGCCGAGGGCGTCGTACCCGCGGACGAGCTGCAGGTACTGGACGATGAGCATGAAGAACCCGAAGATCACGAGGAACTGCAGGCCGACCGAGATGGAGCCGGTGGAGAAGCCGCGCCGCCGGAAGTAGCGCACGTCCAGCAGGGGGTCCGAGGCGCGCAGCTCGACCAGGACAAAGGCCACGACGCTCACCGCGGAGACGACGAGGGCGACGACGACGACGGGTTCGGAGAATGAGGTCTGGGCCCCCTCGATCAGGCCGAACACCACGCCTCCCACGGCGAGTGCCGAGAACACGGCGCCGAGCACATCGGGCCGGCCGTGCCGCGACGCGACGGACTCCCCGATGGTGAACGCGGCGGCCAGGACGAGCAGCCCGATCACGGAGTTCACCACGAAGATCGACTTCCACGACCACACGTGCAGCATGAGCCCCGAGCCGATGAGGCCGACGATGCCGCCGATGCCGGCGAAGCCCGCCCAGACGCCCACGGCGGAGCCGCGGCGCTCCGGCGGGAAGCTGGCCGTGAGCAGGGACAGGGTGGAGGGCATGACGAAGGCAGCGCCGACCCCGGCCAGCGCGCGCAGGATGATCAGCCACAGGGGCGAGTCGAGCCAGAGCGGCAGGATCGAGGACAGGGTGAACAGGGCGAGCCCCACGATGAGGGTGGCGCGCCGCCCGAACCTGTCGCCGAGGGCGCCGGCGGTGAGGACGAGTCCGGCGAGCGCGAGGGTGTACGAGTCGACGATCCAGGTGAGCTCGGCCTGGGAGGCGCCGATAGCGACGGCGATGTCCGGCAGCGACGTGTAGAGCGCGGACATGGTGGCCACGACGAGCGAGACCGCCACCATGTTGACGAACAGCAGCCAGCGCCGCCGTCCTGCGGTCAGTTCGGGCACGGTTGTCTCCCAGCGGTCGGGTGCTGTGTGGGGCGGTTCGGGAGAAACGATACCGTCGGTATCGGTTCTCGTCGCGGAAACACCCGGGCGGCCGCCGTATCGGGCCACAATGGGGGCATGACCTCCACCGCCGACCCGCGCCGCGCCCGCTCCCGCGGCAAGCTGCTCGACGCCGCCGCGGACCTGCTCGTCTCCGGCGGCGCGGCGGCCGTGACCGTGGAGGCGGTGACGCGGGCGTCCGGGGTCGCCCGGACCACGCTGTACCGCAACTTCCCGTCGACGGACGCGCTGATCGCGGCCGCGTTCCGCCGCCTCCTACCGGCCCCCGCCGCGCCGCCCGGGGACCTGCCGGTGCGGGACCAGCTGGTGCACCTGTGCACGTCGCTGACGCAGCTACTCCAGTCGGCGCCCATGCAGCAGTCACTGCTCGGCTGGTTGGCGATGGGGCGCCACGTGCCCGACGACGACGAGGTGGGCGAACTCCGGCGCGGGGTCGTGGACGCCTATACCGCCCCGCTGCATGAGATCCTCTCCGCCGCGGAGGCCGACGGCACGCTGGTGCCCGGCGATCGCGACCTGGCCTTGGCCCAGCTCGGGGGACCTCCGGTTCTGGCCCGCCTCATCGGCCTGCGCCCGTACACGCAGGAGGACGTCGAGCGCCTCGTCGACGATTTCCTGCGCGCCCGACTCCCGGGGGACGCCCGGTGAACCGCGGCGACGGCACCGTGGGCGCGATCGTGCTCACCGGCGGCCGGGGGACCCGTCTGGGCGGGGTCGACAAGGCCCGCCTGACCGTATCGGGCCGGCCGATGGTCGAGACGGTCCTCGCCGCCGCCCGGGCTGTCGCGGGCGCCGTGGTCACGGTCGGACCCGGCGGCGACACCCGGGAGGAGCCGCCCCACTCCGGACCCGTCGCCGGGCTCGCCGCGGGACTGGCGGTGCTGCCGGAGGAGGCCGACCTCGTCGTCGTCGTGGCCTGCGACCTGCCCGGACTCGACGACGACACACTCCGGCGCCTCGTCGACACACTCCGTGAGGCACGCGTGACCGCAAGGGCACGCGCGACTGGCGGAGCACGCGCAGCTGGCGGGGCAGGCGCGGTGGCCGCGCTCGGCGTGGACGCCGCCGGGCACGACCAGTACCTCCTGGCCGCGTGGGACCGCCCCGCCCTTGCCGCGCGCCTGGACCGGTTCCGGGCCGAGGGCGGCGTGGCGGGGCGGGCGGTGCGCGCGCTCTACGCGGAGGGCGAATTCGTGCGCGTCCCCGTCGGCGCGCCCGCGCACGACGTCGACACCTGGTCCGACCTGGCCGGGCGCGGACCCGTGGCGTTCGAGCACGTCGGCGAGGTCCTCCGCGCCGGGCTGGGCGAGTCGGGGGTCGCGGTTCGCGCGCCGCTGGACGCCGTGGGCGGGGTGCTGGCAGAGCCGCTCGTCGCCGCCGACCCCATGCCCCGCGGGCGGGTCTCGGCGATGGACGGCTACGCGCTGGCCGGGCCCGGGCCGTGGCGGCTCATCGGAGTGGCGCGGCGGGCCGGGGACTCTTCGCCCGCGTCGCTCGCGCCCGGGACGGCGGCGACCATCGCGACCGGGGCCCTCGCACCCCGCGGCACCGACCGCGTGTTGCGGCACGAACTGGTCACGGTCACCGGTTCCACCGATTCCCCCGACACCCCAAGCGGCCCGGCGACGGTCACGGCGCTACCCGAGGCCGAAGGCACGAACGACCTGCGGCCGGTCGGCGAGGACTGGCCGGCGGGTGTCGAGCTCGCCTCGGCGGGCGCGCTCCTGGACGCGGCGCTGGCGTCGGCGGCGCTCTCGGGCGGCGTCGACGGCGTGCGGGTGCGGGGCCCGCTCACGGCGACGGTGGTGACGACCGGCGACGAGGTCCTGCCCGCCACCACCCGGGCTCCGCTGCCGCCGGGCCGCATCCGCGACACCGTCGGGCCGCTGCTTCCCGGCGTGCTCGCGCGGGCCGGGTTCGCGGCGGCACCCGGCCATGCCGGCAGGGCGGTGCGGCACTGCCCGGACACCCCCGCAGACTTTGACGCCCTGCTCTCCGGCGGCGCGGGCGAGGACGTCCTGGTCCTGGTGGGGGCCACCGGCCGCGGCGTGGCCGACCACCTGCGCTCGGCCCTGGCACGGGCCGGGGCAAAGGTGGTGCTGGACGGCGTGCGGGTCCGGCCCGGCGGCTCGCAGCTGGTCGCCGCCCTCCCCGACGGCCGCGTGCTGCTGGGCCTGCCCGGGAACCCGGCGGCGGCGGTGTGCGCGGCCGCGACCACCGGGCGCGCGCTGGTCGACGCCCGCACCGGCCGCCTGAGGACCCCGACGCTCGTGCGGCTGCCCGACGTGGCCGGGCTGGCGGCCCCGGGCCGGTCGCGGATCCTGCCCGCGCGGCCCGACGGCGCCGGGGGCTGGTCGGTGACCGCCCGCGTGCGCACGGCCCACCTGGCCGACCTCGTCGGGGCGCCGGCGCTGGCGCTCGTCCCCGAGGCGGCTGACGACGACCTCGTCGAGGTCGTGGACTGGTGGGCACCACCCCGCTGACCGAGCTCCAGGCCGAGCACGTGGAGACCTTCGACCTGCGCCGCCGCTGCTGCCCGTACCTGACGTACTACCGGTTCGGCGACACCCGCAAGCGCGGGGACGACGCCGTGCCGCGGGTGGGGGTGCTCTCACAGACGCGCCATTCGGTGCTGTCCGAGGCCAACGGCACCTGGTTCATCTGGGTGGTGGCCGCCCGGCCCCGTCACCCGCCGCCCGCGCCCCCGTCACCCGCCGCCCGGGACCGCCCGCCCATCGAGCAGAGCCTCCGGCCCACATCGCCCGCGTGCGCGTGTGCCGAACCCACTTATCGATGCTGCGGTGGCGCGGGGCGGCGGGCCGTGACCGGTTCGGACTCAGGCCCCCGCGGGAGCAACCTGGATGAGCGTCCCCCACGGGTCGTCGAAGCGTAGCGTGCGACCGTCGTGCCGGACGTCGATCCGATGATCGACCAGGCGCTCCTGCAGGGCGGCGACGTCGTCGTCGTCGGGAAGATCGATGTTCACCTGACCCAGCCCCAAGGCGGCGGCGCGGGGCCCGGCACCGGCGGTGCCCCAGGTGTTGACGGCGACGTGATGGTGGTAGCCGCCGGCCGCGATGAACAGCGCCGTCCCCAGGTCGCTCATAACCTCGAACCCTAGGGCGTCCACGTAGAAGTCGCGGGCCACGCCGATGTCGCCGACCTGCAGGTGGACGTGGCCGAGTGTGGCCGGCGGCGGCGCGACCGGCTGTTGCGGGAGATGGGTGCGCAGAAACGCGTTGGGGTCCAGGGCGTTGGTCGCGGTCTGGAGCAGGCCGTTGGCGTCGCGCCGCCAGGTCTCGCGGGGGCGGTCGGCGTAGAGCTCGACGCCGTTGCCCTCGGGGTCATTGAAGTAGAAGGCCTCGCTGTAGAGGTGGTCGGCGCTGCCGGTGAACGACCGCGGTGCGAACCGGGCCACCGACGCCACCGCGACCGCGAGCGACTTCCGGTCCTCGAAGAGCACGGCGGTGTGGAACAGCCCGGCCTCCCCGCGGCGGCGCGGCGGCAGGCCGGGGGCCCGGCGCAGGCGCACGAGCGGCTGTCCGCCCCGGCCGAGCACCGCGGTATCGCCGACCTGCTCGAGCACGTTGAGCGTCACGCCGCGGGAGTAGAACTCGATCATCGCGTCGAGGTCACGGACCAGCAGTTCCACGGCACCCATTCGGGCGTCGGCGGGCAGCAGAAGGTCGGCGGGGCGTTCGACGAGGCTGCGCGGATCGGGGTTCTGGACAAAGACGGGCACGACGACTCCTGGGTTGAGGGCTACCCCACATTTACTTGATGTATCACCTTGATTAACCCGCGGGGCCGCCGGCCCATTCCCGGCGCGCGCTCGGGGGCGGAGCGGGGTTGGCGGAGCGAGGCCGTGGCGGCGGGACGATGCCGGGGCCGGGAGGCCCCGCCCCATCGAGCAGAGCCTCCGGCCCGCATCACCCGAGTGCCGACGTGCCGAACCCACTTATCGATGCTGGGGTGGCAGCGGCGGGCGCGGATGCCGGGGCGTGCGGTGACGGCTCAGCCGGTGGCGTCGATGTAGCCCGAGGCGCCCTTCTCGGCGTCGGCGAACGAGTGGTCGACGAACGTGTAGCGGCCGGGCTCGGCGAAGGTCATCTCCACGAACCCGCCCTGCGCCGGGGCGAGCGCCAGCGTCTGTGACCCGCCGTCGCGGCCGCGAACGCGTCGCGCCCGTCCCGCAGCAGATAGCCGCCCTCGGCATAGACGGTATGGAACTGCGAGCCCACCACGTGAAAGCTGGTGCCGTCGCTCGGCCCGGCCACCACCACCCAGATCCGCACCGTCTCGCCGACGCGCGCGGTCAGCGGGTCCCGCCGGTAGTGGGTGGCGTGACCGTTGAACATCACCAGGTCGGGCCGCCGGGCGGCGATCTTGGCGGAGTTGAATGCCTCGTCGGGGCCACCGAGGTAGGACTCGGACTGGACCAGCACATACTCGCCGTCCACTTCCGGCAGGTCCGGCGGGTCGACGATCAGCGCTCCGAACATGCCGGCGGCGACGTGCCCGGTCATCGGCATGGTCGCGCAGTGGTACAGCCAGGCGCCGGATCGAGTTGGTGATCAGTCCCAGCGTGAACATGTGGACGATCACCCAGGTGGAGGCGGGCACCCAGCGGTGGGCGATCCCCATGATCACGAGCGCGATCAGCCACAGCTGGACCGGTCTTGTCGCCCGCCTGTGCCACGACGTCCGGCGCCGCGACGGGCTCGGGGACTCCGCGGTGCTCATGCATCCGAGTCTAAGACTCTCTAAATGTCCACTGGCAGTGCGGATTTTCGGGGCCCGCCGGACCAGAGAACCGGTGTGCTCGCCAAACCCCGCCGGGGCGGCCGGATTCCACCGCGTCAGCCGTATTCCACCGCGTCAGCCGGGGATCGCCTCGAGGCCGGAATTGAGGAGAGCAGTCCGGCCCCTGCTGGAGAGCACCAGGTCGACGAACTCGTCGGACGCGGTGGCCTCGGACCGAGCCGCCTCACCGGCGTCTCCGGCCGGAACCCTGGCCAGCACATAGCGGGTGGTCCCAGCCGACCGGGCGAGCTCGCGCTCCACTTCGCTCACTTCGGCCTGGGTCACCCACCCGCGGGAGCTCGCCACATCCGTCCGGTAGACGATGCCCACATCGACACGATTGTCCGCCAACCGGGAGGTGAGGGCACGGGAGCCCGGTGACCGTGTCACGTCCGTCGGGACGATGTTCGCCTCCGACAGCAGGGTGTCCCCGGCGCGACCGCACGGCACGGTCGGATCACACAATCCGACCCGCACGCCCTCGCGCGCGAAATCCGCGAGGCTGGCGACGCCCAGCGGGTTCCCCGACGGCACCGCCACCACGACGTGGTTCCGGGCGAAGACCGTCGGATCGGACACGGTGCCCTCCGCCTCCGCGGTGGCCATCGATTCCTCATTGGCGGAGGCGAAGATGTTGATGTCCGTTCGCTCCGACAATCCCTCCGCGATCTGGTGGGACCTGCCCAGTTCCATGCTCACCGTGACGTTCGGATGCTCCGCCTCGAAGGCGGTGATGATCTCGGTGAAGGCCTCGGCCAGCGACGGCGCCGCGGCCACGCCGATCGTGACGGTCTCGGGAGTCGGTTCCACGTCGGTCGCCGCACACCCGGCGGAGCCCGCACAGACGAGAGCGACCGACATCGCTGCGACCACCGGACGAGGAGGCAACGGTCATCCCCCCGCGAACGGCGGCAGGACGTCGACCTCCGACACCGCGGTGATCGACGCGAGCGGATCCCGCGTCGTCTCGTCGCCCACGAGGAATGAGGAGACCGTGACGATGCTGGCCAGCGGCTCCCCGTGACGCTCGCACACCTCGCGCGCCAGCTCACCGACGGTCGTGGCACCAGTGTGCAGACGCTCGCGGGCGGTGCCAGCGGCGTCCTCCGCCGCGGCGTAATACCCGACGGTGATCACTCTGGGTGCGCTGTTCACGCGGCCAACTCTAACGCCCGACTCCGACACGTCACCCGCCGATCGCGCCCATAGAGCGCTTGGGACGGTGAAAAGCGGTGCCGCCGATCCCGTGTCCGGCCTGCTTGCCCCACATCGCGCCGCGCCAGACGTCGGCGACCTCCTCGTCGGGGGCCCCGGAGCGCAGCACGCCGAGCACATCCGTCTCGGCGTCGCTGAACAGGCAGGACCGGACTGTCCCCTCGGCGGTGAGCCGGGTCCGGTCACAGGCGGCGCAGAAGTTACGGGTCACCGTGGCGATCACGCCCACGGTCGCGGGGGCGCCGCCTGAGCGCGTGTGCCCGGCCACCTCCCACAGCTCCGCCGGCGCGGACGGATCGTCGCGGCTGGCCGGGATCAGGTCGAACCGGGTCCCCAGCGAGTCCAGCACCTCCGCCGCGGTGACCATCTCGACCCGCGACCACGTGTTGTCCGCGTCGAGTGGCATCTCCTCGATGAACCGCAGCTGCACGCCCTCGGACAGCGCCCACTCGAGCAGGTCGGGCGCGCCGGGCAGCGTGGCCCGCATCGGCACCGCGTTGACCTTGACCGGGTCCAGCCCGGCCGCCACCGCGGCCCGCACCCCGCGTATCACCGAGGGCAGACGGTCACGACGGGTCAGTTCGGCGAACTCCGCCCGGTTGACGGTGTCGAGCGAGATGTTGATCCGGTCGAGTCCGGCCTCGACGAGCCCACCGATCCGGTGCTCGAGACCGACACCGTTGGAGGTCATGGCGATCGGCAGGTCCGGACACGCGGCGCGCGTGCCGGCGATGATTCTCTCGAGGTCCTGCCGCATGAGCGGTTCCCCGCCGGTGAACCGGACCTCGTGGACGCCGAGTTCACGATGACCCAGCGCCACCAGTCGCACCACCTCGTCGGTGGTCATGCGCCGGTCGTCCGGGATCGGCGAAAGCCCCTCCTCGGGCATGCAGTAGGTGCAGCGCAGGGAACACTTCTCGGTCAGCGACACCCGCAGGTCACGGGCCGTCCTGCCGAACGTATCGATGAGCAGCGGTGTGTCCGGCCGCGTCCCGCGCGTCCGGGGGACCGTCCCGGTCGTCGAGGTCATGGGCGCGCCTCCGTTCTCCAGTCGCTCCCCCTACTTCCCTCCGAGTGTAGGCGCGGCCCCCGATCAACGCCGCCGGGTCGCCCCGCGCCGCCGGGTCGCCCCGCGCCGCCGGTTCACCTCCCGGGCCCCTCCGCGCCCGGGTCCTCGACGTCCGGGTTGGGCCCGAGCAGGGTCATCTCGTGGATCTCGTCCCGCTCGGCCTGAGCGCGCAGGTGCGGGGCGATCACCCGGCCGAGGTGGTAGCCGAGCACCACGACGAGCGTGCCCAGGGCGATGCCACCGAGCTGGAAGGAGTCCGTGATATGCAGGGTCGTGTCGCCCACGGCGATCACCACGCCCGCCGCGACCGGCACCAGGTTGAGCGGGTTGCCGAAGTCGACCCGGTTCTCCTTCCAGATCTTGGCGCCGAGCAGGCCGATCATGCCGTAGAGCACCACGGTGATCCCGCCCAGGACGCCGCCGGGGGTCGCGGAGATCACGGCACCGAGCTTGGGCGAGCAACCGAGCACGATCGCGGTCAGCGCGGCCACGACGTACGCGGCGGTGGAGTACACCTTGGTCGCGGCCATCACGCCAATGTTCTCGGCGTAGGTGGTGGTGGCCGAGCCGCCGAAGGAGGTGGCCAGGACGGTGCCGGCACCGTCGGCGGCCAGGGCGCGGCCCATGAGGCCGTCGGTCTCGGTGCGGGTGATCTCGCCGATCGCCTTGACGTGTCCGGCGTTCTCGGCGATGAGCGCGATCACGCCCGGCACCACGAGCAGCACGAAGGCCAGCGAGAAGTCGGGCGCGTGGATGCCCACCACGCCGGCGGCCTCGTCGGTCATAGGCGGCAGGCCGAACCAGGCGGCGTCGGCGACGCCGGACCAGTCCACGCGCAGGTGCTCGGTGACCTCGCCGGCGGAGGCGCTGAACGAGGTGATGGGGCCGGAGACCAGGTCGAGGACCCAGGACAGGACGTAGCCGAAGACCAGCGCGAGGAAGATCGCGATGCGGCCGGCGAAGCCCTTGAGACCCACGGTCATCCCGATCAGCACGATCATCACGGCCAGCGCGACCCACTGGTCCTGCGGCCAGTACGTCTGGGCCACGACGGGCGCGAGGTTGAACCCGAGCAGCATCACCACGGCGCCGGTCACCACCGGCGGCAGCACGGCGGTCACCACGCGTCCGCCCACGACGTGCACGATCACGCCCACGACGAGCAGCGCGGCGCCGGCGACGAGCATCGCGCCGGTCACCTCGGCGCTGGTGCCGCCCTGCGCGCGGATCGCGGCCACCGCGCCGACGAACGCCACGGAGGTACCGAGGTAGCTGGGCACCTGCCCCTTGACCACCGCGAGGAACAGCAACGTACACACACCGGAGAACAGGATCGCGAGCTGCGGGTTGAGGCCCATGATGATGGGGAACACGAAGGTCGCCCCGAACATCGACACGACGTGCTGCGCGCCGATGCCGATCGTGCGCGGCCAACTCAGCCGTTCCGTCGGGCCCACGACCTCGCCGGGGGTGATGTTCCTGCCGTCGCCGTGGACGGTCCACAGGCCGCCGCGTGTGGACCGGGCCGGTGTTGTCGTCGTCGTCTCGTCCTCGTGGGCCACTACTCGCCGCCACCCCTCGCCGTCACGGTCCGCCCCGCGCGGACCGGTAGGCACAGTACAACGCGGTTACCGTAGGGGTATGGCTAACCGTCCCGATCGACCGTCCGACCCCGCGGTGGGCACCGACGCCGCCCGCCCCACGCCGGCCGGGTACCGCGAGATCGTGCACGCGCATCTGGCATCGATGTTCGAGCGGGCCTCGCATTCCACACGCCTGCCGTTGGTGGCGTGCGCGGACGCCGTGCTGGCGGAGGACCTGCGCGCGGCGGTGGATCTGCCGTTGTTCGTGAACTCGCAGATGGACGGGTACGCGGTACGGTCCGCGGACGTGGCGGGGGCGAGCGCGGAGGCGCCCGTGCGGCTCACCGTGGTGGGGGCGGTGCACGCCGGCGACGCGCCGGGTCCCGGGGTCGACGACGACGAGGCCTGCAAGGTCATGACCGGTGCGCCCGTGCCCGAGGGGGCGGACTGTGTCGTCCCCGTGGAGGACACCTCGGCCGGGAACGACTCCGCGGACGCCGGCGGGGGCCATCCGGAGACCGTGCTGGTCCACGCTCCGCGGGCCGCCGGGGAGTTCGTCCGTCGCCCCGGCGACGACGTGCGGGCGGGGGATGTGGTGATCCCGGCCGGGGTGCGGCTGCACGCGCGTCATCTGGCGGCGGCGGCCTCACTCGGCGAGTCAGGGCTCGCGGTGCGTCCGCGACCGCACGTGGCGGTGATCGCGACCGGGTCGGAGCTCGTCCCGCCGGGGCAGCCGCTGGGGCCGGGGCAGATCTGGGAGTCCAATTCGCTCACGCTCGCGGCGTCGCTCAAGGCCTCGGGGTGCGAGGTCACCGCGACGCTGACCTGCAGCGACAATCGGGAGGACTTCACCGCGGCGCTCGACACCGCCGTCAAGGGCGCCGACCTGGTGGTGACGGTGGGCGCGGTGTCGATGGGTGACGCCGAGGTGGTTCGTGAGGTCCTCGAGCCCCGCGAGGGCTCGCGGTTCGCGCCGATCGCCATGCAGCCGGGCGGGCCGCAGGGCATGTCGTGGTGGCGGGACACGCCTGTGGTGTGTCTGCCGGGCAATCCCGTGAGCGCGATGGTGTCGTTCGAGGTCCTTCTGCGGCCGGTGCTCCTCGAGGTGGTGGGCAGGGAGCCGGTCCGTCCGTTGCGGGTGCGGCTGGCGCGGGACGTGACCTCGCCGGCAGGGAAGGTGCAGTACCTGCGAGCGGCGCTGACCTCCCCGGACTCTGCCGACACCGGGGCTCATCCCGTCGCCACCGGCTCGGATCCCGCCTGCGACACCGGCACCCCCGTCGCCGACCCGGTTTCCGGCCCCGGCTCCCACCTGGTCGCGTCCATGGCGAGGGCCGACGTGCTCCTCGAGATCCCGGCGGACGTCACGGAACTGGCCGCGGGCTCTGTCGTCGCCGCGCTGCCGCTGTAGGGTCGCTTCACCCACGCGCGGCGTCGGCGGTTACTCGTCAGCGCCGCCGGAGTGCTTGTCGACCAGCTTCATGGTGAGCGCTGCGTGTGCCCCGGCCCCGCCTGCCCGCAATGCGGCAGCGATGAGTGCGGCCTCGGCGATCTCCTCGCGGCTGGCGCCGGCGCCGAGTGCGGCCTTGACGTGCACATCGAGGCAGTAGACGCACTGGGTGATGTGGGCGCAGGCGACCGCGATGAGCTCGCGATGCTTGTGCGGGATAGCACCGTCCTTGCGGCCGACCTGGCTGTCCAGCCCGACCCAGGCGGCGAACTCGGTGGGTGCGGCCTACTTGAGCTTGGGCAAGTAGGACAGATCGTCCGAATTATGAAAGCAGCTCATGGGGTCCTCCTGGGATGTGTCGGGGATCGAAACCGGTCTGACGTCGCGCCTGACCGCTACACCCAGCATGCTCCGCGTTATGGCTCAGGTCACTGAAAATGCACTATGAGTCCGAGAGCGTCCACTGTGCTGCAGCACGGTCATGCTGCTCAGGTGAGGCGCAGAGACGTGAGGCAGGTCAGGTCGTCGGAGTTCGCCGTCGAGACGGGGGCCGTCGCCCGGCGCCCCTCGTGCTCGACGGTGATGTCGCCGGTCATGCCGCGCGGGAGCCAGATCCCGACAAAACCGTTGTCGAAGGTGGTCAGGGTGTCGTCGACCACCGACTCCCCCGCGACCCGGTCGGTGACGGTGACGTGGACCTGCTCGTTCCGCAGTTCTCCGAGGCACGTGGTGAGGCTGTGGAAGTAGCACTCGTGGGTCCGGCTCACATACGGAGCCACCGAGAGGTAGAACTCGTCCGAGGGCATCGGGAGTGCCTGCGTGCGGTCCCCGCTGGTCAGGACCAGTTCGTCGGGCTGAACGGAGGCAATGAGGTCGGTCGACCGCTCCGCGAGGGACGTCGCGTCGAGGCGCTCGATCACCTCCCGCGCATCGAGCCCGGCGAGGCCGTGCTCGTCGGCGATCGAGGAGCCAGCCGACTCCGCCGACCCCGCCGACTCTGCGTTCCCGGCCGACTCTGCGTTCCCGGCCGAACCTGCCGGCCCCACCGACTCCGCCGTGCATCCGGCGGCGGTGACGGCGACCGCCGCCACCGCCGCGAACATCATCCGAATCGCGCTCACGCAGGAACTCCTGTCTCGATATTGCTCGTCGTGGGTGCATCCGATCCGGACGCGGCGACGGTCTGGGGGCGTAGGTCCAGGCGGCGCAACAGTTGGGCGTTGGCCGCCACGACCACTGTGGACAGCGACATGAGGATCGCGCCGACGGACATCGGCATCACGAAGCCGATGGGTGCCAGAACACCTGCGGCCAGGGGCACGGAGATGAGGTTGTACCCACCGGCCCACCACAGGTTCTGGACCATCTTCCGGTAGGTCGCCGCCGACAACTCGCGCACGCTGACGACCGCGCGCGGATCGTCGGACGCCAACACCACGCCCGCCGAGGCGATTGCCACGTCGGTGCCGGCGCCGATCGCGATACCGACATCGGCCTGGGCGAGCGCCGGGGCGTCGTTGACACCGTCACCGACCATCGCCACCGAGCGGCCCTCGGCCTGGAGTTCGCTGACCTTCGCGGCCTTGTCCTCGGGCCTCACGCCCGCGAAGTACCGGTCGATGCCCAGCTCGTCCGAGACGGACGCGGCAACCGCCTCGGCGTCGCCGGTGATCATGACGACCTCGACGCCCCGCGCGTGCAGCGCGTCGACGGCGGCGCGGGACTCGGCCCGGACCTCGTCGACCAGCTTGAGGGCACCGGCGACCTCGCCGTTCACCAGGACGTGGAGGATGATCGCGCCGTCCAGCCGCCATTCGTCGGCTACGGCGAGCTCGCGTCCGTCCTCCTGTTCCAGCAGGTAGGGGCCTCCCACCTGGACCTTGACGCCCTCCACCGTGGCCTCGACACCGACCGCCGGAGAAGAGCTGAAGTCGGTGGCCGGCGGCACCGCCAGCCCACGCTCCTGCGCGGCGGCGACGATGGCCTTGGCCAGTGGGTGCTCGGAGTCCGACTCCGCGGCCGCGGCGAGCGCCAGCAGCCGGTCCCGGCCCTGATCGTCGGCACCATCCGCCCCTGCGCCTCCGGCGGCATGGACCGCGGTGACGGCGGGCGCACCCTTGGTCAGGGTGCCGGTCTTGTCGAACAGGACGGCGTCGACCGTGCGCATGCTCTCCAGTGCGAGACGGTCCTTGATGAGCACGCCGCCGCGGGCCGCCCGCTCGGTCGCGATGGACACGACCAGCGGGATCGCCAGCCCCAGCGCGTGCGGACACGCGATGACCAGCACCGTGATCACGCGGATCACGGCTTGCTCCGGCGTGCCCACGAGCAGCCAGACGACGGCCGTGATCAGCGCCGCGCCGAGTGCGAACCAGAACAGGAGCGCTGCCGCCTTGTCGGCGATCCGCTGCGCCCGGGAGGACGAGCTCTGGGCGTCGGCGACGAGTTTCTGGATCCCGGCCAGCGCGGTGTCGTCGCCGACCGCGCCGATCCGGACCCGCAGGCCGGAGTCCGTGGCGACGGTGCCGGCGACCACCGAGTCCCCCTCGGAGCGGCGGACCGTGCGGGATTCGCCGGTGATCATGGACTCATCCATGCTGGCGGTGCCCTGCACGACCTCACCGTCAGCGGGAACGCTCCCACCGGGTCGGACGACCACGACGTCCCCCACGCGAAGGTCCGCGGGCGAGACGACGACGACCTCGCCGTCGTCGTCGACCTTCTCGGCCTCATCCGGCAACAGCGCGGCCAGCGAGTCGAGGGCCGAGCTGGTCTGGGCGAGGGAGCGCATCTCCACCCAGTGGCCGAGCAGCATGATGACGATGAGCAGCGCGAGCTCCCACCAGAACTCGAGTTCGTGACCGAGCAGGCCGACCGTGGAGCCCCAGGAGGCGACGAACGCGACGGTGATGCCGAGGCTGATCAGCAGCATCATCCCCGGCTGGCGGGACCGGATCTCGTCCCATCCTCCGACGAGGAAGGGCTTGCCGCCCCAGACGTACATGACGGTGCCCAGGATCGGTGCGACCCACAGGCCCCAGCCGGACACCTCGTAGCCGAGCAGCGAGCCGAACATCGGCGAGAACGCGACGGTCGGGATGCCCAGCGCGAGCATGATCCAGAACAGGCGTCGGAACACCTGGACGTGGTCGCCGTGGTCGTGATGGCCGTGGCCGCCATGGCCGTGATGACCGCGACCGTCATGGCCTTCGTGTCCCGCATGCGCGTCATGCCCCGCATGCGCATCGTGCCCTGCGTGCGCATCGTGCCCTGCGTGTGCTTCGTGCACGTCATGCTCCGCATGCCCCACGTGCTGATGGTGGCCGTGAGCGTGGTGGCCGTGCTCGGTGGTCATCGTTTCCCCTTCATCTCGGTCCGGGTGTCCCACACGACTTCAACCGTACCCCAGGGGGGTATATTCCGGCCAGGGTTGTCCGTTCCCGGGGACTGGCGCCGGCAAACGAAGAGCCACGGAGATGTGGGGCGCGCGCCTACTGCCCGTCGAGCAGCTTCTTCATCTCATCGATCTCGGCCTGCTGGGTCTCGATTATCGTCTGGGCCATGTCGATCGCCGGCTGGTAGCTCCCGTTCGCGACCTCGTCCTCGGCCATGGCAACCGCTCCCTCGTGGTGGGCTATCATCTGCTCCAGGAACAACGTTGCGGCCTCAGGCCCGGGCGCGTCGGAGAGCTCCTGCAGCTCCTCCTCGGAGAGCATGCCCTCCATCTCCGACATGTCGTGTCCGCCGTGCCCGCCGTGCTCGTCGGCCGGCATCACCGGCTCGCCCCACTGCTCGAGCCACTCGGTCAGCTGCGCGATCTCCGGCCCCTGGGCGGCCTTGATCTTCTCCGCGAGCGTGGTGACCTCGGCAGGCACGCCGTCCTTGGCCAGAATGATGTCGCTCATCTCGATGGCCTGCTCGTGGTGCGGCATCATCATCTGGGCGAACATCACATCGGCCTCGGAATGCTCAGCTTCAGAATGCTCAGCCGCGGACTCGGCAGCGCTGGTCGTGGTCGCGGTGGTGCCCGTCGTCTCCGACTCGGTTCCGGTGCCGCTGCAGGCCGACAGTCCCAGCAGGACAGCTGCGGCAGCGGCGGTCATCGCCAGCGACTTCTGGTGCATTGTGGAATCCTCTCGTCGGCACTTCGCGGGACCGCCGGTGGTCGCACTGGTGGTCGCACTGGTGGTCGCCGACGATTCTGTCCACTCCGCCCCAGGATTCGGGTCACGGTTTCCTCAAGGTCTGATCAACTTTCCTGTCGTTGGTTAGAAACCACCCTCGGGATAATGGGCCACATGAGCACCCAGCCACGTCGCGCACTGGTCGTCGAGGACGAGCCGGAGATCGCCGACCTCATCGGCAGCTATCTCCGACGCGACGGATTCGACGTCACCCACGCGGACGACGGCGCCAGTGCCGTCCCCCTCGCCCGGCAGGTCGACCCGGATGTGGTGGTGCTCGACCTGGGACTGCCCGGGCTCGACGGCATCGAGGTGTGCCGCCGACTCCGCGTCTTCTCCGATGCCTACGTGGTCATGCTCACCGCAAGGGCCGAGGGGGTGGATACCCTCATCGGCCTGTCCGTCGGTGCCGACGACTACCTCACCAAGCCCTTCAGCCCACGCGAGCTCATGGCCCGGATCCAGGTCATGCTCCGCCGCCCCCGCACCGGAACACCTCCGGACGCAGCACCGGTCGCAGCACCGGGCGCGACTTCCGACACCGGCCGCGCGCGGGACCTGCGCACCCTCGGCACGCTGACCGTGGACCTCGACGGCCGCGAGGTCACTGTCAGAAACTCGCCGGTTCACCTGACCAGGACCGAGTTCGATCTCCTGGCGGTTCTCCTGCGCGACCCCGGCGTCGTCCTGTCCCGTGACCAGCTGATCAACGCGATCTGGGGGCCGGACTGGGTGGGGGACACGCACCTCGTCGACGTCCACATCGGCCATCTGAGACGCAAACTCGGCGACAGCGCGTCACGCGGCACCTTCATCCGCACCGTGCGCGGCGTCGGCTACCGCACCGGAGACGGACAGTGAGCAACCGCACCAGTTTCGGTACCCGGATCCTCGCGGTCCTCATGCTCGTGGCGGTCACCGCCACCCTCTGCGCCTGGGGGGTCGGTGCACTTCTCGCGCCCGGCATCTTCCACGATCACCTGGACATGGTCGGCCTGTCCCAGGACTCCGCCGAGGCGGCGCACATGGAGGAAGCCTTCCAGTCGTCGATGATGGTGTCGTGGGCCGTCGCCCTGGCGGTCTCGCTCGTCCTGTCTCTCATCATCAGCGGATACATCGCGCGGCGCCTCCTCCGGTCGCTCTCCCCGGTGACGGAGTCCGTCCGGGAGATCGCCGGGGGGAACTACGGGTCCCGGGTGGCCAGGCCCGGCATAGGCCGCGAGTTCGACGACCTCGTCACCAGCTTCAACGAGCTCGCCCGTCGTCTCGACGCCGCCGAGACCACGAGGACCCGGATGCTCGCCGACCTGGCCCACGAGATGCGCACCCCGCTCGCCACGATCGACTCTCACCTGGAGGCCGTCGAGGACGGTGTCCGCCGACTGGACGCGAACACACTCACCATTCTGCGGACGGCCACCGGGCGGTTGGGGCGGCTCGCCCGGGACATCGGCGCCGTCTCCCGCGCCGAGGAGCACCTGACCCGGCTCTCCCTCACCCAGACCGACACCCACAGCGTCATCACCGGGGCGGTCGACGCCCTCCGACCCGAGTACGAGGCCAAGGGTGTGGAACTTGCCACCGACATCGATCGGCGCGTTCCGGTCTCGGTCGACCGCGACCGGATCGGTCAGGTGCTGGGCAACCTGCTCCAGAACGCACTCCGACACACCCCACCCGGCGGAACCGTCACCGTCACGGGCCGGCACGGTGAGGGGCTCGCGCAGATCTCGGTCACCGATACCGGCGAGGGCATCGAGCCGCAGCACCTGGACCACCTCTTCGACCGCTTCTACCGCGTCGACACCGCCCGGGACCGCAGGCACGGCGGCAGCGGGATCGGGTTGACCATCAGCCGGGCCCTGACGGAAGCCCACGGCGGGCGACTCCGTGCGTCCAGCGACGGGCCCGGCCGCGGAGCCCGATTCGTCCTCGAGCTGCCGGTCGACCGAACGGTGGCGCCCGCCCGGCGGGGTACGTGACCAGAACCACATAAATGCAGGACGCGCAAACTTGCACAGACTGCAACTGACGGCGCATCATCGTCTGGTGACCACCGACGACCCCGCCGCAGACCCGGCCTGCACCGGCCTGCGCGAGACCAAGAAGGCCCGCACGCGCGCCGCGCTCGCCCGCGCCGCGCTGGAGCTCGCGGCCGAGGAGGGCCTGCAGGGCACGACCGTCGACGCCATCGCGGCCCGGGCCGAGGTGTCCCCGCGGACGTTCTTCAACTACTTCGACTCCAAGGACGAGGCGGTGGTCCACCTGAGCACCGACCGGTTCCGCCGGCTCATGGGGCGGCTGTTCCACGGCTCCGTCGTCGTCGCCCCCTCCACCGACCCGATCCTGCGGATCCGCGACGCCGTGCTGGACTTCCTCCGCGAGTCGGACTCCGACGCGGACGACTCCGCCGACGACGACCTGATGAAGGCGGCGCTCGAGCGGGACCCGTCGCTGTACGGCACGCTCCACACGACGATGACCGCAGTCGGAGTCGAGTTCGAGGCCGCCCTGACCGAGCGCTACGGCTCCGAGGCCGAGCGCGACCGGGCCAGGGTCGGACTGAGCGTCGCGCTGGGACTGACGCAGACGGCCCTGCAATCCGCCCGCTCAGGCCCCTCCGACATCACAGGGACCGCGCTGGCCGACCAGGTCGCCCACTACTTCGACCTCCTCCACACCGCATTCACCACCACCGCGCACACAGAAGAAGGACCACACACCTCATGACCAGCACCTCTCCGGCGCCACACGCGCCTGTCGGGGACGATCCAATGACGCTCACCCCGCGTACGGTCTGGATCATCTTCGGCGCCCTCATGGCCGGCATGTTCCTGGCCTCACTGGACCAGTCGATCCTGGGCCCGGCTATGCCGACCATCGTCGGCGAGCTCAACGGCGTCCAGCACCAGGCGTGGATCATCACGATCTACATCCTCGCCGTGGCTATCACGATGCCGCTGTACGGCAAGTTCGGCGACCTGTTCGGCCGCCGCAAGCTCTTCCTCGCGGCGATCGCGATCTTCACGATCGGCTCGATCGGCTCCGGCGCGGCCGGCTTCTTCACCGACCCTGCCACCGAGGCCGGCTTCTGGGAGCTCGTGGCCTGGCGCGGCGTGCAGGGCCTGGGCGGCGGCGGGCTGATGATCCTGTCGCAGGCAATCATCGCCGACATCGTGCCCGCCTCCGAGCGCGGTAAGTACATGGGCCCGATGGGCGCGATCTTTGGCATCTCGGCCGTCGCGGGCCCGCTGCTCGGCGGCTTCTTCACCGACTCCGCCCACTGGCGTTGGTGCTTCTGGATCAACGTGCCGATCGGCATCATCGCCTTTGTCCTGGCGTGGAAGTACATGCAGCTGCCCACCAAGCGCAGCTCGGCCAAGCTCGACTGGCCCGGCATCCTGTTCATGGTGCTGAGCACCTCGGGCCTGGTGCTCATCACCGACCTCGGCGGCGACCAGCTGGCCTGGGACTCGCCGGGCATAATCGCCATGATCGCCGGCACCGTTGCCAGCGTCATCGCTCTGGTCCTGGTCGAGCGCCGCGCCGAGGAGCCGATCCTGCCGCTGCACCTGTTCACCGGCCGCGTGTTCATCGTGGCCACCGCGATCGCGTTCGTCCTGGGCGTGGCGATGTTCGCGGCAATCGGCTTCATCCCGACCTTCCTCCAGATGTCGACCGGCACCTCGGCCGCCGGCTCGGGCCTGCTCATGCTCCCGATGATGATCGGCCTAATGGCCACCTCGATCGGCTCCGGCATCGCCATCACCAAGACGGGCAAATACCGCATCTACCCAATCGTCGGCATGGCCCTGACCACGGCGACGGTCGCGGTGATGACCCAGCTGACCGGCTCCACCCCGATCTGGCAGATCATGGCCATGCTGCTGTTCTTCGGCGCCGGCCTGGGCTTGGTCATGCAGGTCATCGTGCTGGCCGTGCAGAACGCCGTGGACCCGCACGAGGTGGGCGTGGCGACCAGCTCGAACAACTACTTCCGCGAGATCGGCGCCGCGATCGGCACCGCCTGGTTCGGGTCGCTGTTCACGAACCGCCTGATCGAGAACCTCACCGCGACGGTCGCCGCCAACCCCGAGCAGGCCATGGCGGCGGGCCTCGACCCGAGCGGCGTGACCCCGGCGTTCGTGGCGACCCTGTCCGATCCGCTGCACCAGGGCATCGTGGATTCGTACGCGAACGCGCTGGCCCCGGCGCTGTGGTTCGTGGTGCCGGTCCTGACTGCGGCCTTGATCTTCGCGCTGTTCCTGCCGCAGGTCGAGCTCAGCGACGAGGCCGGGATGATCGCGCGCGGCGAGGCCGTGTGGGATGACGGCAAGGGCGAGATCGTCGAGGTCGGCGGAGAAGACGTCCCTGAGGTCGACGACGACAACGCCACCACCGCGACCGCGCCCACCCCACCACC